>NZ_CM143906.1:4800000-6258620 GCF_049325675.2 Pseudomonas sp. HS6-2
GGCACAGTGGGAGCACACGGTAGCGGTGACCGAGGATGGGGTCGAGGTGCTGACGTTGCGCGAAGAAGAGCGCAGCCAGTAAGAGCAGAAACAAAAAAAGCGACCCTAAGGTCGCTTTCTTTGTGGCTTCCGGGTGTTCAGTGGGCCCTGGAAGCGGAATATGGCGCAGCGGACGGGACTCGAACCCGCGACCCCCGGCGTGACAGGCCGGTATTCTAACCGACTGAACTACCGCTGCGCTATTCAACGAGTGGTGGGTGATGACGGGATCGAACCGCCGACCCTCTGCTTGTAAGGCAGATGCTCTCCCGGCTGAGCTAATCACCCATTCGTCTCGGTGAGGCGCGCATTCTACGGACGAACCAGCAGCCTGGCAAGCCATTGATGCA
This sequence comes from Pseudomonas sp. HS6-2, assembly GCF_049325675.2. NCBI lineage: Bacteria > Pseudomonadati > Pseudomonadota > Gammaproteobacteria > Pseudomonadales > Pseudomonadaceae > Pseudomonas > Pseudomonas sp. HS6-2. The sequence goes on from NZ_CM143906.1 coordinate 4,800,390, forward strand.
ACTTTTTCGCAAAAAATCTCAATCGCAAATTCCAGGCACAAAAAAAGCGACCCTAAGGTCGCTTTCTTTGATACTTCCGGGTGTTCAGTGGGCCCTGGAAGTGGAATATGGCGCAGCGGACGGGACTCGAACCCGCGACCCCCGGCGTGACAGGCCGGTATTCTAACCGACTGAACTACCGCTGCGCTATACATCGAGTGGTGGGTGATGACGGGATCGAACCGCCGACCCTCTGCTTGTAAGGCAGATGCTCTCCCGGCTGAGCTAATCACCCTTCGTCTCGGTGTGGCGCGCATTCTACGGAGGGCCTGCCACCCTGGCAAGCACTTTTTTAATTTTTCTCAAAAAAAATTCCAAGCCTTTCAAAGACCTAGCGCAGCCTGGGCTTTTCTTCCCTTATAAACGGCTACTGGCCCTCTGACAGGGTTGGCCTGCGGGCACTGCTCGGAGAATAATGCCCGCCTTATGCATTAAGGAGAGATTGCCCCCCATGTGGTTCAAGAACCTGCTGTCCTACCGCCTGACCCAGGAAGTACCGTTCGAGCCTGAAGCGCTGGAAGCCGCGCTGGCCACCAAGCCAGCCCGCCCCTGCGCCAGCCAGGAGCTGACCACCTACGGTTTCATCGCGCCGTTCGGCAAGGGTGAAGAGGCTCCCCTGGTGCACGTCAGTGGCGAGTTCCTACTGGTTGCCGCGCGTAAGGAAGAACGCATCCTGCCGAGCAGCGTGGTCAACGATGCGGTGAAAGAAAAGGTCGAAGAGATCGAGACCGAGCAGATGCGCAAGGTCTATAAAAAAGAGCGCGACCAGATCAAGGACGAGATCATCCAGGCTTTCCTGCCGCGCGCGTTTATCCGCCGCTCGATGATCTTCGCCGCCATCGCCCCGCGCTTAGGGATGATCCTGGTCAACTCGGCCAGCGCCAAACGCGCCGAAGACCTGCTGTCGACCCTGCGCGAAGTGATGGGCTCGCTGCCAGTGCGCCCGGTCACCGTGAAGATCGCACCGACCGCGACCATGACCGACTGGGTCAAGTCGCAACAGGCTGCCGAAGGCTTCTACGTGCTGGACGAGTGTGAGCTGCGCGACACCGCAGAAGACGGCGGCATCGTGCGCTGCAAGCGCCAGGACCTGACCAGCGAGGAAATCCAGCTGCACCTGAGCACCGGCAAGGTGGTCACCCAGCTGGCCCTGGCCTGGCAGGACAAGCTGTCGTTCGTGCTCGACGACAAGATGGTGATCAAGCGCCTGAAGTTCGAGGAGCTGCTGCAGGAGCAGGCCGAGCAGGACGGTGGCGAGGAGGCTGCGCAGCAGTTCGATGCCAGCTTCCAGCTGATGATGATGACCTTTGCCGAGTTCCTGCCGGCGCTGTTCGAAGTGCTCGGTGGCGAAGAGATTCCGCAAGGGGTCTGATTCGGTTTGAAATGCCGGTGCTGGCCTGATGTTCGGTTGTCGCCAGTTCCGGCCCTTTCGCGGGACAAGTGAAATTCATAAAGCTATAAATAGAAAAGGAATTGCCCCATGCGTGCCCTCGCCGCCCTCAGCCGCTTCGTCGGCAACACCTTCGCCCTGTGGGTGCTGGTGTTCGCCGTGCTGGCCTTCCTGATGCCCCAGTGGTTCATCGCCCTGAAGGTCGCCATCGTTCCACTGCTGGGTCTGGTGATGTTCGGCATGGGCCTGACCCTCAAGCTCGACGACTTCGCCGCCCTCGCCCGCCAGCCCTGGCGTGTGGCCCTGGGCGTGGTGGCGCACTTCATGATCATGCCGGGCATGGCCTGGCTGCTGTGCCAGCTGTTCCACCTGCCGGCGGAAATCGCCGTGGGCGTTATCCTGGTCGGCTGCTGCCCGAGCGGCACGGCGTCGAACGTGATGGTCTGGCTGTCCAAGGGCGACCTGGCGCTGGCGGTGGCGATCGCTGCGGTCACCACCCTGCTCGCCCCACTGCTGACCCCGGCGCTGATCTGGTTCCTGGCTTCGGCTTGGCTGCCGGTGTCCTTCATGGACATGTTCTGGTCGATCCTGCAGCTGGTGATGCTGCCGATCGTCCTCGGCGTGCTGACCCAGCGCTTGCTGGGCGCGCGGGTGCAGACGGCGGTGCAGGTGCTGCCGCTGGTGTCGGTAGTGAGCATCGTGATGATCGTCTGTGCGGTGGTGGCGGCCAGCCAGGCCAAGATCGCTGAATCGGGGTTGCTGATCATGGCGGTGGTGGTGCTGCACAACACCTTCGGCTATCTGCTGGGCTACCTCACCGGCCGGCTCTGCAACCTGCCGCTGGCCCAGCGCAAGTCGCTGGCGCTGGAGGTGGGGATGCAGAACTCGGGGCTCGGAGCGGCGCTGGCTGCGGCGCATTTTTCGCCGCTGGCAGCGGTGCCGAGCGCGCTTTTCAGCGTCTGGCACAATATCTCCGGGGCACTGCTGTCGACCTGGTTCCGGCGAATGGAAGCCCCATCGGCCGCAGTTGAAGAGGTTGAGCCAGCCAGGCATTGATGTGTACCCTGATGGCCACTGTGAGGACGACCTCACGACGCACCGCGTGACCATCCTGGGGACGGCCCCATCATTCGCAACGATGGAGACGCATCATGTCCTGGATCATCCTGTTCTTCGCCGGCCTGTTCGAGGTCGGCTGGGCCGTCGGCCTGAAATACACCGACGGCTTCAGCAAACCCCTGCCTACCGTACTGACCGTCGCCGCCATGGCCATCAGCCTGGGCCTGCTGGGCCTGGCCATGAAGGAACTGCCGCTGGGCACCGCCTATGCCATCTGGACCGGCGTCGGCGCCGTCGGCACGGTGATCGCCGGGATAATCCTGTTCGGCGAATCGATGGCCCTGGTGCGGCTGGCCAGCGTGGCGCTGATCGTCACCGGCCTGATCGGCCTGAAAGTCAGCGCCAGCTGATTCCCATGCCTTAACGCAGGCCGCCGCGCAAGCGGCTGACCTGCTCACGCAAGGCGTCTGGCTGCGCCGCCTCCACCGGGATGGCGGCGCCGGCCACGATGGTCACCCGCGACCACAGGCGCTTGAAGAAGCCCTTGGCCGGGTCGCGGCTGAAGAAGCTCCCCCACAGGCCCTGCAGCGCCAGCGGAATCACCGGCACCGGGGTTTCGTCGAGGATACGGCTGACGCCCCCCTTGAACACATCGATCTCGCCGTCGCCGGTCAGCTTGCCCTCCGGGAAGATGCACACCAGTTCACCGTCCGCCAGGTATTCGGCGATACGTGCGAAGGCTCGCTCGTAGGTGGCCTGGTCCTCATTGCGCCCGGCAATCGGAATGGCGCCCGCCGTGCGGAACACGAAGTTGAGCACCGGCAGGTTGTAGATCTTGTAGTACATGACGAAGCGGATCGGCCGGCGGATCGCCCCGCCCAGCAGCAATGCATCGACGAAGGACACGTGGTTGCACACCAGCAGCGCCGCGCCTTCGTCAGGGATGCGTTCGAGGTCGCGGTGCTGCACGCGGTACATCGAATGGCTGAGCAGCCAGATCAGGAAGCGCATGGTGAACTCAGGCACGATCCTGAAGATGTAGGCATTGACCAGCACGTTCAGCAGTGACACCACCAGGAACAGCTGCGGAATACTCAGTTTGAGCACGCTCAGCAGGACGATGGTGAAGATTGCCGAGACCACCATGAACAGGGCATTGAGAATGTTGTTGGAGGCGATCACCCGGGCCCGCTGATCTTCGGCGGTGCGTGCCTGGATCAGGGCGTACAGCGGCACGATGTAGAAGCCGCCGAACACGCCGAGGCCGACGATCGAAAGCAGGATCCACCAGGCCTGGTGCATGCCCAGCAGCGCCAGCCAGTCGTGCGGCTGGGCGCCGGCCGGTACATCCCCCGAGTGCCACCACCAGAGCAGGCCGAACAGGGTCAGGCCGAACGAGCCGAACGGTACCAGGCCTATTTCCACCTTGCGCCCGCTGAGGCGTTCGCACAGCAGCGAACCCAGGGCAATGCCCACCGAGAACAGGGTCAGCACCAGGGTCACGGCGGTCTCGTCGCCGTGCAGCCACTCCTGAGCATAAGTCGGGATCTGCGTCAGGTAGATGGCACCGACGAACCAGAACCACGAGTTGCCGACGATCGAGCGCGACACCGCAGGGGTCTGCCCCAGGCCCATGCGCAGGATCACCCACGACTGCTTGAAGATGTTCCAGTCCAGCGCCATCTGCGGCGAAGCGGCCGCGGCCCGTGGGATCCAGCGGCTGGCGAGGTAGCCCAGCACGGCGGTGCCGACCACGCCACCGGCCACCACCGTGGCGTAGCTGTCGTGGGCCATCATCACCCCGGCGCCAATGGTGCCGACCAGGATGGCGAGGAAGGTGCCCATCTCCACCAGGCCGTTACCACCGACCAGCTCTTCTTCACGCAGGGCCTGGGGCAGGATCGAGTACTTCACCGGGCCGAACAGCGCCGAGTGGGTGCCCATGCCGAACAGCGCCACCAGCATCAGTGTGAGGTGGTTGGTGACGAAGCCGATGGCGCCGACCGCCATGATGACGATTTCGGCCAGCTTGATCGCGCGGATCAGCGCGTCCTTGGCGAACTTCTCGCCGAACTGCCCGCCCAGCGCCGAGAACAGGAAGAACGGCAAGATGAACAGCAGCGCGCAGAGGTTGACCCAGATCGAACGGTCGCCGTCGCCCAGGCTGAGCTTGAACAGGATCGCCAGGATCAGAGACTGCTTGAACAGGTTGTCGTTGAAGGCACCCAGCAACTGGGTGACGAAGAACGGCAGGAAACGCCGCTTGCGAAGCAAGGTGAATTGCGAGGGGTGACTCATCGTCCTTGTTCCTGAGTGTCTTTTGTCATTGGAGGCACGCGGAGCGCTGCGAGCCACAAATCTGCATGGGAATGCTTGCGCATGGCAAGGAACACGAGGCAATTCAGGAACCCGCTCACACCTTGATATCACAGTGATATTAATTTCCGCTCAATCACTGTTCAGATTAAGTCACTCACGCCGATAATTCATATAGATGACTATATCTAGCAGAAGGAACAGACCTCAGGTCTCCTCCAACGCACAAGAAAAGGAGCTCGGCAGTAATGTTTACCTGGTTTGGCGACCTCAGGATCGCTCATAAACTCTTCCTCGGTTTCGGCCTGGTGCTGTGCCTGACACTCGTGCAGTCGCTGATCAGCTGGGACGGCCTGGGCAGCCTGGTACGGCGCAGCGAGGTGGTCAGCGATGTTTCGCGCCTCAACGACGCCCTCGGCGACTTGCGCGAAGCGCGCTTGCGTCACGCCATGGCCAACGGCGCTCCAGCCGAGAGCAAGCAACTGCAGGTTGCGCTGGAGGCCTTCAAGCCGACACTGCAAAAGCTGCGCGAGGTGATGATCAAGGCGCAGACCCATGCGCTGCTCAATACCGCCGACCAGGCACTGCAGGGCTACAGCAGCAACCAGGCCGCCAGTTTCCGCTCCTATGAAAAGATGCGCGCCGCGCAGAAGGAAATGGGCGTGCTGGCCACCCAGTCGTTCGCCAGCATCGAGCTGATTCGCAATCAGGTGCGTGCCTTGCCCGATGCCGAGCAGCGGTTCGTGCGCATTGAGGCGATCAACCAGATTCGCGAAAACCTGATTCTGCTGCGCTACCACGTTCGCGGTTATACCGGTAACACCAACGCCGAGACCGAGAAGCTGATGAACGCCCAGATCGCCACCACGGTGGATGACCTGCCCGGGCTAGTCGCCCGGTTCAACGGCAATTTCCCGCAGCAGTTCCAGCAGCTGGAGCAGCAGGTACAAGCCTATGCGAAGGCCGTCGAGGCATTCCGTGGCGAGGTCAGCCACCTGGTGGGCTACCGCACCGCCATGGCCAACGACATCGAGACCCTCAATGGTGTCATCGGCCAACTGCTGGATGACCAGGCTGTGCTGGTCGCCAAGGACAGCCACTTCGCCCGTACCCTGCAAATCGCCACCACCCTGCTCGCCTTGCTGATCGGCGCCCTGGCTGCCGTGGTCATTGCCCGGCAGATCAGCCAGCCGCTGCGTCAGGCACTCAAGGCCATGGAACAGGTCGCTGCCGGTGACCTTAGCGAACAACCCACCAGCCGCCGCCGCGACGAAGTCGGCCAGTTGCAGAACGCACTGCAAGGCATGACCCGCAACCTGCGCGAGCTGATCGCCCAGGTGCGCGATGGCATTTCGCAGATTGCCAGCGCCACCGAGGAGCTTTCGGCGATCACCGAGCAGACCAGCGCCGGTGCCAACAGCCAGAAGGTGGAAACCGACCAGGTGGCCACGGCCATGCAGGAAATGGCTGCCACCGTGCATGAAGTGGCGCGCAATGCCGGTGAAGCCTCTGCGGCCGCCAGCGCCACTGACGAAGAAGCCCGTGAAGGCGACGGCGTGGTCAACCGCGCCGTGGCCCAGATCAGTCGCCTGGCCAGCCAGGTAGAGGCCACTGGCGAAGCCATGGGGGCACTGCGCACCGAGAGCCAGCGTATCGGCAAGGTCATGGACGTGATCAAGGCCGTGGCCGAACAGACCAACCTGCTGGCGCTCAATGCCGCCATCGAAGCGGCACGGGCCGGTGAAGCGGGCCGTGGTTTTGCAGTGGTGGCCGATGAAGTGCGCAGCCTGGCACAGCGTACCCAGGCGTCGACACTGGAGATCGAGTCGGCAATTGGCAGCCTTGAGGACGGCACCCGTTCGGTGAGCGAGTTGATGGAGCAGAGCCAGAGCCTGACCGAAAGCAGCGTGGCGCTGGTGCGTGAGGCCGGGGTTGCGCTGGAGGGGATTACCCAGCGTGTGTCGGCGATTCAGCTGATGAACCAGCAGATTGCGGCGGCCTCGGAGCAGCAGAGCGCAGTGGCTGAAGAGATCAGCCGCAGCGTGGTGACGGTGCGGGATATTTCCGAACAGACCGCCGAGGCCAGTCAGCAGACTTCGGTGTCCAGTGTGGAGCTGGCGCGGTTGGGTGGGCAGTTGCAGCAGATGATCAGCCGGTTCCGCTTCTGATTTTCCTGTGCCGCCTCTTCGCGGGGCAAGCCCGCTCCTACAGGTATTGCGCGTGCCCCAGGGACAATGCGAAACCTGTAGGAGCGGGCTTGCCCCGCGAAGAGGCCGGCACAAACACTACATCACTCGAACCCGAACAGCTTCCGCGCGGTATCCACCAGCAGCGCCCGGCGCAATTCAGCCGAGCAGCCCAAGGCATCGAACTGCTCGACTACCCTGGCAAAGCTCACCGCTGACTCATGCTGGGTATGCGGCCAGTCACTGCCCCACATCAGCCGCTCGGCACCGTAGTGAGTTTCCAGAGCACACAGGGCCTGGCGTGCAAACGCCAGGTTCTGCTCCGGCGTGCCTTCCAGCCGGTAGATACCCGACACCTTGACCCACACCTTGCCCTTGCCGCCCAGCGTCAACAGTTCGGCAAAGCCCGGCTGCCCCAAGCCCAGACGGGCATCGGGGCGGCCAAAGTGATCGACGACGATATCCAGGCCATAAGGCTCGAGCGCGCGCACCAGCGCAGGAATATCCGCCACATGGCGGTGCAGTTCCAGATGCCAGCCCTGCTCGCCGATGCGCTCCAGCAGGGGCCGCCATTCGTCGCCCGTCAGGTCTGGAAGGCCCTGGCCCATGAGGTTCAGGCGCACGCCCCTGACCCCAAGCCGATCCATCTCCTGCAAGGTCTCGCGCTCGACGCCCCGGTCAAGCATCACCACCCCGCGCAGTTGCCCCGGCACGTTCTGCAGGGCGCTGAGCAAGTAGCGGTTGTCGGTGCCCAGGAAACTGGGCTGCACCAGTACGCCATGGCTGAAACCATGGGCCAGCAACTGGCCCAGGTAATCGCCCAGCGGCGCATCGTAGCTGGGCGCGTAACGCCGCTCGCTGGCCAGGTTCAGCCCACGCCTGAACACGTGGGCATGGCTGTCGATGGCGGTCAGGTGTGAAACAGGAACGTCGGGCATGGTCATCACAGGACAGGTTACTTGGCAACAGCGCCAGCCATTGCCGGCGCAGGCGTGGCTTCGAGGTTGCGCCCACGGGTTTCCGGCAGGCACAGCGCGGCTAGCATGGCCACGCCGTAGGCGATGCCAGCATCGATACCGATCGCGCTACCCAGCGACATGGATTCGCTCATGTGGCCGACCAGGAACGGGAACACCGCCGACAGCACGCGGCCGAAGTTGTAGCAGAAGCCGACCCCGGCACCGCGCACGTCGGCCGGGTACAGCTCGTTGAAGAACGCCCCCAGGCTGGCCGGGATGCCGGCGGCGAAGAAGCCCAGCGGGAAGCCGAGGAACAGCATCTGGGTATTGGTCAGCGGGAAGAACACATAGGCCTGCACGGTGAGTACGCAGCACAGCGCGAACAGCAGGATGTTCTTGCGGCGGCCGATACGGTCGATCAGCAGGCCACTGGCCACGCAACCACACCAGAAGGCGAAGATGATCACCGCCAGGTAGCCACCGGAGTTCAGGACCGACAAGTTGCGTTCGGTCTTGAGGAAGGTCGGCAGCCAGGTCATCACCGCGTGGTAACCACCGTGGGCACCCAGGCCCAGCAGGCCGCCGAGCAGGGTAACGCGCAGCAGTTCCGGACGGAAAATGCCGGACATTGACTTGAAGAAGCTGCCGGGAATGGCCTTGTCCTTTTGCAGGCGCTGGAAGCTGTCTGGCTCCGGCACGTTGCGGCGCACCCAGATGATCAGCAGCGACGGCAGCAGGCCGACGAAGAACATCACCCGCCAGGCGTACTCAGCCGGCACCAGCGAATAGATCAGGGTGAACAGGCCCACCGCCAGGCCCCAGCCCACGGCCCAGGCGCTCTGGACAGTGCCCATGACCTTGCCGCGGTACTTCGGGTTGATGGTCTCGGCCATCAACACCGCGCCAGCCGCCCACTCGCCACCGATGCCGAAGCCCTGCATGGCCTTGACGAACAGCAGCGGGTAGAAGCCGGTGACGAACGCCGAGAGGAAGGTGAAGAAGGAAAACCAGAGGATCATCCACTGCAGGGTCCGCACCCGGCCATAGCGGTCCGACAGGGTGCCGCCGAGCCAGCCACCGATCGCCGAGGTGACCAGGGTCAGGCCGCTGATCAGGCCGGCATCACCCTTGGTCAGGGAGAACGCGGCGATCAGCGCGGGGATGGCCAGGCCGAACATCTGCACTTCCAGCGCATCGAGCGACCAGCCACCGAAACAGGCCCAGAACGTCTTGCGTTCCCGTGAAGTGATCTGGCGATACCAGCTGAACATGATTGTTATCCTTCTAGTTGTAAGTGTTGCGGGCAGGCGAAGCCACTGCGCCGTGGCAGAACGGCGCAGACGGGTAACGGGTAACGCGGCCGGTTTAACGGCTCAGCGAATGTCGACGCGGTAGCGGAAGTGCTGCGCGTGACCGCGCGAGCGGCGCCATTCCAGCGGTTTGCCGGCGTAATCGCGGGCCAGGCGCTCGATCACCACCACCGGGCTGTCGGCCGGCAGTTGCAGCAAGCGACCATGGACCGCATCGACCGCTTCGGCGGTCAGGGTCTCTTCGGCGTAGGCGACTACCTGGCCGCACAGCTCCTCGTAGATCGGGTAGAGCAGCGGGCCTTTGCTGTCCAGATCGACGTCGAGCAGCGGCTGGAAGGTCTGGCGCGGCAGCCAGATTTCCTCGGCAAGCACCGGCTGGGCGCCGAGCAGACGGGTACGGACAATGCGAATGACCTCGGCCTCGGCGGCCAGGCCCAGCGCTTCGGCAACGGCCGACGGTGCCGGTACCGGCTCGATCGAGAGGATGCGGCTTTCCGGCATCAGTCGCTCGCCGGTGGCGCTTTCAAAGCGAAAGAAGCGGAACAGCGAAGACTGGAACTGCGGGCGACGAATGAACGTGCCGCGGCCCTGCTGACGCTCCAGCACGCCTTCGGCGACCAGCACGTCCACGGCCTTGCGCACCGTACCGACGGACATGTCGAACTCGGTGGCCAGGGCGGCTTCGGTCGGAATGGCTTCGCCAGGGCGCCAGCGGTTGTTGGCGATCTGCTCGATCAGGTGATCGCGCAGCTGTTGATAGCGTGGCAGTCGAGCATCACCGGACAGTGGGTGCATGGGTCGGCTCTCGTCTTGTTATGTAGACATATATATGAATTTTTCGGAGAGTATTCCCCCGCAAGGTCAGGGCTGTCAATCCTCGGCTGGTCGCCGTTGCCGGCCTCACTTATCCTCAAGCATCGCAAAAACCCACAACAAGGACGTGGTAATGCTCGCCGCCCTGAAAGGCTACCCCGCCAGTGTCCGCCTGCTGCTGGCCACCACCTTCACCCTCACCGTGGCCCGGGCCCTCACCCTGCCCTACCTGGTCGTCTACCTGGCTGACAACTTCCAGCTGTCGGTCGGCCAGATCGGCCTGCTGATCGGTGGCGCATTGATCGTAGCCTCGCTGCTGAGCCTGTACGGCGGGCACCTGGTCGACACCGTGCGCAACCACACCCTGGTCAGCGCCAGCACCCTGGTCTTCGCCCTCGCCTTCGTGGCGGCCATCGCCGGCCGTTCGGTGTGGCTGTTCTTCACCTGCCTGGTGCTGATCAACCTGGCCCTGGCAGTGGTCGACATCGCCGCCAAGGCCGGCTTCTGCGCGTTGCTGCCGGTGGAGCAACGGGCCGAGGTGTTCGCTATCAAGTACACCCTGAGCAACGTCGGTTATGCCGTCGGCCCGCTGCTCGGCGTGGCCATGCTGGAGTTGGACGATCACCTGCCTTTCATTGCCTCGGCGCTGACCGGCCTGGGCATGTGCCTGGCCTACTGGCGGCTCGGCGACCGTGGGCTGCAGGCCAGCGCCCAAGAGCAGCCGGGCGTCGGGTTCAGCCAGGTGGCGCTGGGGCTGGCGCGTGACCGCCGGCTGGTGTGCTTCACCTTGGGCGGCGTACTGAGCGCGGTGGTGTTCGGCCAGTTCACCGCTTATCTGTCGCAATATCTGGTGGTGACCAGCAGCGCCAGCGAGGCGGCGCGGCTGGTCGGCTACCTGGTGACCACCAACGCGGTCACGGTGATTGCCCTGCAGTACCTGATCGGCCGGCGCATTGCCCGCCAGCAGCTGATGCCCTGGCTGCTGGCCGGCATGACGTTGTTCATCGCCGGGTTGCTGGGGTTCGCCATGGCCGGGTCGGCCGTGGCCTGGTGCCTGGCGATGCTGGTATTCACTTTGGGCGAGATCATCGTCATCCCTGCCGAGTACATGTTCATCGACCTGATTGCACCGGAGCACCTGCGCGGGGTGTATTACGGGGCGCAGAACCTGTCCAACCTCGGGGCAGCGCTGGGGCCGGTGCTGGTGGGGTTTGCCCTGGGGCGATGGTGGCCGGGGGTGATCTTCTACCTGCTGGTGATGTCGGTGATACTGGCAGGGGTGTTCTACTGGCTGGGTACCCGTCGAGCTTGATGCTGCCTGCGACGACTCGCCGCTGCGACCATCGTCGGCGCTGACGAACCGCCGCCCGCGTGCCAGACTGATTGATCGGGACCGCGTTATCTTTTTTGCTCCGGAGTTTTCATGTCGTTGTCCAGCGGGCTGATCGCCGTGGTCGCCCTGGCCTATATGGCCATCATGTTCGCCATCGCCTTCTACGGCGACCGCCGCAGCACACCGTTGCCGCCGCGCCTGCGTGCCTGGGTGTACAGCCTGTCGCTGGCGGTGTACTGCACCAGCTGGACGTTCTTCGGCGCGGTCGGCCAGGCTGCCGAACAGCTCTGGGCGTTCCTGCCGATCTACCTTGGCCCGATCCTGCTGCTGATCTTCGCGCCGTGGGTACTGCAGAAGATGGTGCTGATCAGCAAGCAGCAGAACATCACCTCGATCGCCGACTTCATCGCCGCCCGCTACGGCAAGTCGCAGTCCCTGGCGGTGGTGGTGGCGCTGATCTGCCTGGTTGGCGTGCTGCCCTACATTGCCCTGCAGCTCAAAGGCATCGTGCTCGGCGTCAACCTGCTGATCGGCGCCAATGCCGACGCCACCGGCACCCGCGTGCAGGACACCGCGCTGGTGGTGTCGCTGGTGCTGGCGCTGTTCGCCATCGTCTTCGGCACACGCAGCCTGGACGTCACCGAGCACCACCGCGGCATGGTCCTGGCGATTGCCTTCGAGTCGCTGATCAAGCTGCTGGCATTCCTCGCCGTGGGCGTGTTCGTGGTGTTCAACCTGTACGACGGCTTCGACGACCTGCTGACCCAGGCGCGCCAGTCGGTGCAGCTGGACAGCTACTGGCAGGAAACCATCAACTGGCCGTCGATGGTGGTGCAGACCGCGGTGGCGATGATGGCGATCATCTGCCTGCCACGGCAGTTCCATGTCACCGTGGTGGAGAACATCGAAGCCCAGGACATGCGCCTGGCGCGCTGGGTGTTCCCGCTGTACCTGGCCCTGGCCGCGCTGTTCGTGGTGCCAATTGCCCTGGCTGGGCAGATGCTGCTGCCGGGCACGGTGATTTCCGACTCCTTCGTCATCAGCCTGCCACTGGCCGAAGCGCACCCGAGCCTGGCCCTGCTGGCCTTCATCGGCGGTGCTTCGGCCGCCACTGGCATGGTCATCGTCGAGGCCGTGGCGCTGTCGACCATGGTCTCCAACGACATGCTGCTGCCCTGGCTGTTGCGCCGCAACAACGCCGAGCGGCCGTTCGAGGCGTTCCGCCACTGGATGCTGTCGGTACGCCGGGTGACCATCGTGGTGATCCTGCTGCTGGCCTATGTCAGCTACCGCCTGCTCGGCTCCACCGCGAGCCTGGCCACCATCGGCCAGATTGCCTTCGCCGCCGTCACCCAGCTGACGCCAGCCATGCTCGGCGCGCTGTACTGGAAGCAGGCCAACCGCCGTGGTGTGTTTGCCGGCCTGGCGGCGGGCATCTTCCTGTGGTTCTACACCCTGGTGCTGCCCATCATCGCCCATAGCCTGGGCCTGTCGCTGGGGCTGTTCCCGGGCCTGGCCTGGCTGCACGGCAACCCGCTCGACCTGCCGATCAGCCCCTTGACCCAGGGTGTGGTGCTGTCGCTGGCGGGCAACTTCACCCTGTTCGTGTGGGTGTCGATGCTGTCGCGCACCCGCGTGTCGGAACATTGGCAAGCGGGCCGCTTCATCGGCCAGCAGACCAGCGCCCGGCCCAGCAGCAAACCGTTGCTGGCGGTGCAGATCGATGACTTGCTCAACCTGGCCTCGCGCTTTGTCGGCGAGGAACGCGCACGGCAGAGCTTCATCCGTTTCGCTTACCGCCAGGGCAAGGGTTTCAACCCCAACCAGAACGCCGACGGCGACTGGATCGAGCACACCGAACGCCTGCTCGCCGGTGTGCTTGGCAGCTCCTCGACCCGCGCCGTGGTCAAGGCCGCCATCGAGGGCCGCGACATGCAGCTCGAGGACGTGGTGCGCATCGCCGACGAAGCCAGCGAGGTGCTGCAGTTCAACCGGGCCTTGCTGCAGGGCGCCATCGAGAACATCAACCAGGGCATCAGCGTGGTCGACCAGAACCTGCACCTGGTGGCCTGGAACCGCCGCTACCTGGAACTGTTCAACTACCCCGACGGGCTGATCAGCGTCGGCCGCCCGATCGCCGACATCATCCGCTACAACGCCGAGCGTGGCCTGTGCGGCCCTGGCGAGGCGCAAGTCCACGTGGCGCGGCGCCTGCACTGGATGCGCCAGGGCCGAGCCCACTCCTCCGAGCGGCTGTTCCCCAATGGCCGGGTGATCGAGCTGATCGGCAACCCGATGCCCGGTGGCGGCTTTGTCATGAGCTTCACCGACATCACCCCTTTCCGCGAGGCCGAACAGGCGCTGCGCGACGCCAACGAAGGCCTGGAGCAGCGCGTGGCCGAGCGGACTCACGAGCTGTCGCAACTCAATCAGGCGCTGTCGGAAGCCAAGAGCCAGGCCGAAGCGGTGAGCAAATCCAAGACCCGCTTCCTGGCTGCAGTCAGCCACGACCTGATGCAGCCGCTGAACGCTGCGCGGCTGTTCTCCGCTGCTCTGTCGCAGCAGGCCGAAGGCATGAACGAAGAGGCCCAGCAGCTGGTGCAGCACATGGACAGTTCGCTGCGCTCGGCCGAAGAGTTGATCAGCGACCTGCTAGACATCTCGCGCCTGGAAAACGGCAAGATCACCCCCGACGCCAAACCCTTCGCCCTCAACGAACTGTTCGACACCCTCGGCGCCGAGTTCAAGGTGCTGGCGGCCGAAAAGGGCCTGGAGTTCCGCCTGCGCGGCAGCCGCCTGCGGGTCGACAGCGATATGAAACTGCTGCGCCGGGTGCTGCAGAACTTCCTTACCAATGCCCTGCGCTACGGCAAGAGCCCGATCCTGCTGGGGGTACGCCGTCACGGTGAGCAGCTGTGGCTGGAGGTGTGGGACCGTGGCCCAGGCATTGCCGACGACAAGCTGCAGGTGATTTTCCAGGAGTTCAAGCGCCTGGACAGCCACCAGACCCGCGCCGAAAAAGGCCTGGGCCTGGGCCTGGCGATTGCCGACGGCCTGTGCCGGGTACTTGGCCACAAGCTGGAAGTGCGCTCCTGGCCCGGCAAGGGCACGGTGTTCCGCGTCAATGTGCCGATAGCCCACCAGGCCGCAGCAGCGCCGAGCGCCCCGGTGGAAGCCGCGAGCCAGCCGCTGGCCGGCTTGCAGGTACTGTGCGTGGACAACGAAGACAGCATCCTGATTGGCATGAACAGCCTGCTCAGCCGATGGGGCTGCCAGGTGTGGACCGCGCGCAACCGCGCCGAATGCGAAGCGCTGCTGGCCAAGGGCATGCGCCCGCACCTGGCGCTGGTGGACTTCCACCTGGATGACGGCGAAACCGGTACCGGGCTGATGGGCTGGTTACGTGCGCGCCTGGGCGAGCCGGTGCCCGGCGTGGTAATCAGCGCCGACGGCAGCAAGGAAACCTTGGCCACCGTGCATGCCGCCGGCCTGGACTACCTGGCCAAACCGGTGAAACCGGCGGCCTTGCGCGCCCTGCTCAATCGCCATCTGAGCCTGGTTCAGTAACCGCCTCGTCGGCCATTGCTTCGTCTGACAGTGCCCGTTCCAGCAGCTCGGTCGGCAGGCTCTTGCTGGCACGGGCCCCAAGCAGTTTGAGCTGCTCGCTGCGGCTGACCAGGTTGCCGCGCCCTTCGCACAGCTTGTTGCGTGCTGCGGCGTAGGCCTTGTCGACCTGTTGCAGGCGGTTGCCCAGTTCATCCAGGTCCTGGATGAACAGCACGAACTTGTCGTACAGCCAACCGGCGCGCTCGGCGATCTCGCGGGCGTTCTGGCCCTGGCGCTCCTGCTTCCACAGGCTGTCGATGACCCGCAGGGTGGCCAGCAAGGTGGTCGGGCTGACGATCACGATCTGCCGGTCGAACGCTTCCTGGAACAAGTTGGGCTCGGCCTGCAGGGCTGCCGAGAAGGCGGCCTCGATCGGCACGAACAGCAGCACGAAGTCCAGGCTGTGCAGGCCTTCGAGGCGGTTGTAGTCCTTGCTCGACAGGCCTTTGACGTGGCTGCGCAGCGACTGCACGTGCTGCTTGAGCGCGGCTTCATCGTTGCTGCTGACAAATTGCTGGTAGGCGGTGAGACTGACCTTGGCATCGACCACCACCTGCTTGTCACCGGGCAGCATGATCAGCACATCAGGCTGGAAGCGCTCGCCATCGGCGCTCTTGAGGCTGACCTGAGTCTGGTACTCGCGACCTTTTTCCAGGCCGGCATGCTCCAGCACCCGCTCGAGGATCAGCTCGCCCCAGTTGCCCTGGGTTTTCTGCCCCTTGAGTGCCTGGGTGAGGTTGGTGGCTTCGTCGGACAGGCGCAGGTTGAGTTGCTGCAGGCGCTCTAGTTCCTTGCCCAGCGAGAAGCGCTCGCGGGCTTCCTGCTGGTAGCTTTCCTCGACGCGTTTTTCGAACGCCTGGATGCGCTCCTTGAGCGGGTCGAGCAACTGGCCCAGATGCTGCTGACTGGTCTGGGCGAAGCGCTGCTCGCGCTCGTCGAAGATCTTCGTGGCCAGGTCGGCGAACTGGGCGCGCAGGGTATCACGGGCCTCCTGGAGGTCTTCCAGGCGCTGCTGGTGGCTGTCCTGCTGTTCACGCAGCTCGGCCTCCAGGCGTGCGGTCTGGGCCTCCAGGCGCCGCAGCTCGGCTTCGCGAGTGGCGCGTTCGAGGTGCCAGGCGTGGGCGGCATCGCGGGCGTTGTCGCGGTCGATCTGCAGCAGCTCCAGTTCACGGCCCTGGGCGGCCAGTTGAGTCTGCTTGACGGTGTTGGCTTCGCTGAGGTCGCTGATCTCGTCGCGGCTGGCATCCAGTTGCGCCTGCAGGCCGGCCTGAGCCAGCTGCGCACTGCTCAGACGCTCCTCGAGCAGGGCCTGCTCGCCCTGGCGTGCGGCCTGACGGCGCTGCACCTGCATGACCCAACCCAGGCAAGGCAAGGCCCCTGCCACCAAGCCCAGCAGAATGCTGGTCAGATCCACTGCCATGCTTACCCCGATCACTGTTGCGAGTTGAGTGCAGCTTATCAGTCTGCTGGGGCGGGCGCCTGTTCCGGCGCATCGGCCTGGAACAGCCGCGCATACTCCAGCTGCGCCCGCCGGTCCCCGGCCCGCGCCGCCTGGCGCAGCAGTTCATGGCCGATGCGTCGGTCGCGGGCATTGCCGCAATCACGGCAGAGCATCTGCCCCAACCGGCTCTGCGCAACCACCACACCTTCACGCGCGGGCTGCTTGAGCAGGCGCCCAGCGATGTGCTTGACCTGCTGCTTTTCACCCAGGCGCGGGCTGTCGAGCAGCCACAGGGCCACTTTCAGGGAAAAGCGTTTGGGCGAGGGGGCTGACGAGGCAACAGCGGGGCTGGCGAGGGATTTACCGCGAAACTTCATGACCGACAGGGATGGCAACTCGAAAGGCGCGCCACTCTACTCCTTTTTTTCGTGCATGACGTGTCGATTTCCGGAGGATTGAAATTTTTTTTCGATGATTTTTTCTTGACGTTTCCGAGTGGATGACTGGCTGGTCGACTGATGCCTGTCGATTGTCGGACAGTTCTCTAATTTGCTGGCACGCCCGTCCTAGAGCAAGCGCTCGGGACAATCCACAGTTCCTGTGGATAACTCGGTGGACAACCCCTCCAATGAGCCCGCAAACCCCCATGAAATGGGGCCTACAGTCAAACTGACGATTTTTTCACCAGCAAAAATTAGTGTTTTTTTTCATTGACTTAAGGTGCCAGTCAAGTCATTGGCGGGCCTGATCAGGGCTGTTGCCAGGCTGTTACAAGTCACGCCTCGAATGTGAACAAGTGCACCGAAAGCCCGCATTTGGATGCACGAAAATGGCACATCAGGCCGGTTGGAGGCCAGGTGCCCCCTCTTCCCATAAGGCGAAAGAGAGGCCATACTGCGCGGCTCACCTGAAGAAACGTACAAAGCTTGCAAAGGTCTTACATTTTCGGTAAGGTGCGCACCGTTAGTACCCAAGCTGAAAGTCAATTCTGGCCAGAAGCGTCCTTGCAGCCCATCGCTCTCCCAAACGATCGCTGCTGAAACCAGGACCGGCCCCACTCGATGATTCACTCGCCAGCCCAGCGCTGTTCAAGCACGAATCAACCGGAAGATTGATCAGGATTCCACCTCGACGGCCTAGAACCTTGGCCCCGGCGTGCTGCCTGCCTTCTGAAGTACCTACCAGTCAGCCCAAGCGCCCACACTTTGAATGCGCTATCTCTGGCTGCCCTGTTCCAGTCAGGTTCGTTCGTCCCTTAATAAAGGCGTCACTGGAACGTTTCTATCATGCACGGATCATATCTCCCGTGCTTAAAGCAGGAACCTCCAACAACATGCAAACTCATCATCAAATTCAGGCTGCCATTGGCACCCTCTCCCAGGCCTTCTCGCCGTTGAAGTGCCTGATCACCGCCCCACGCAAGGGCAACTTCAGCTTCACCCTGGTGGACGAGCACGGCGTCGCCTGCCACACCGAACGCCTGTACCCTGAACAGTACAACCGCTCGGAACCGCTGCAGGCGGTGATCGCCCGCACCCGCCAATCGCTCACCGCGTGATTGGCGAATATCGGGGTATTCAGAGACTGAATGGCACCTGCCACATGCTGCCTGATCGTTCTTGGCCTAAGTGCTGCAAGGCATATAGCGCTGGACCGCAGGCAGCAATCGATTTAAAAACAGCCCTTTACACCACGATTATCACACTACACTTCAACTCGAGCGGTCCTTACCGCTTCCGGCGGGCCTGACCAATTTCCAGCTGCCAAGCTCCAGCGCCCGTCGGCCCTTTACTGCTCGAGGGCATCATGGGTATTGCGGCGAATGAATTGTGTCAGTATGTGATTCGACCAACTCTGGTCTATCTGAATCGTCACTGCGCCAGTGCCGAGGCCCTTTTGCTCGGTATCGCGGCCTGCCAGTCGGCACTTGGTTCAGCCTTGCACGACCGCCGTGGCCACGGCCTCTACCGCATTGGCGAAAGCCGTCACCAGGCCGTCTGGGACCACTTTCTTGCGCGTGACCCGGAACTGGCCAGCCTGGTACGTGGCCTGGCCAGCCAGCACGCCTTCCTCGGCGGGCCGCATCTGGAGCTCACGGTGAACCTGCGCTACTCCACCGCCATCGCCTGGATGCTCATCGAAGAGCAATCCATGGCGCTGCCAGCGGCCGACGACTTGCTCGGCCTCGCACGTATCTGGCGGCAGATTTTCCACCCTCAAGGTCGCCTGCGCGACTTCACACAGGCCTGGCAATTGTGCATTGAGCAGAAATTGCCACAGGCATCTTAAGAAGCGTCCTACACCATTACCGGAAAAAATGGAATTTTGGTCGGATTGTCCTACAAAACCGCGCTATCTCCTGTGATCCAGGCTATAGCGCGGCGCGTAAATTGTTGGTAGCTTTTCGCCCCGGAGATCACAAGGAGTTTCTAATAATGAAAAAAGCAATGCTCAAAACCTCCCTCGGCGTAGCCGTTGCCCTGGCATCAAGCCAACTGTTCGCTGCCGGCTTCGCACTTAACGAACAAAGCATCAGCGGCATGGGAACAGGTTTCGCAGGTCGTTCTTCTTCTGCCGATGACGCCAGCACCGTGTATGGCAACCCGGCCGGCATGTCGCGCCTCAAACGTCAGCAAGTGACCGTGGGCGGAGCAGCTGTAATCGCCAAGACTGACATTTCGGGCCCGGGCAGCAGCCCACTGCCAGGCGAAACCGACGGCGACATGGTGCCTACCGTCGGCGTACCAATGGGCTACTACGTGAAACCGATCGATGAGCACTGGAGCGTCGGTTTTGGTGTTTACGTCCCATACGGCCTGGTGACCGACTACGGCAGCGGCGACGCCGCTCGCTACTGGGGTAAAAAGAGCCACGTCGAGGTCATCACCTTCCAGCCTACCGTCAGCTACGCCTTCAACGACAAGGTGTCGATCGGTTTCGGCCCGACCATCAACCGCATCAAGGGCGAGCTGGGCTCGAACACCATCAACCCGCGCTCTCCAGGCGTGAACGATGGCGAGGTGAAGATCAAAGGTGACGACACCGCCGTCGGTTACAACGTCGGTATCCTGGTACAGGCCACCGACCGCACCCGCGTCGGCCTGACCTACCACTCGATGGTCGACTACAAACTCGAAGGCGATACCAAGATCAACAACGCCCTGATCGGGCCTTTCAGTGGCAGCAAGTTCGACGCCACCCTGAAGATCAAGACGCCTGAGTCGGTGGACTTCTCGGTCACCCACGAACTGGACGACCAGTGGACCCTGTATGCAGGCAGCACCTGGACTCGCTGGAGCCGCCTGGAGAACATCACCGTCAACAACGACGTCCCGGCACCGCTAAGAGCCCAGTTCGGTACCATTACCGAAGAGCAGAACTGGCACGATACCTGGGCTCACGCCATTGGCGCCTCCTACAAGGTGAACAAGGAGTGGGTGCTGCGTACTGGCTTCTCCGTCGACCAGTCGCCAACCAACAACACCGACCGCTCGCCGCGCATTCCTACGGGTGATCGCAAGGCGATCAGCATCGGTGCCGGTTACAGCCCAACCGACGACATGACCATCGATGTGGCCTACTCCTACTTGTGGGAAGAGGACACCAAGGTCAACCTGGCAAGCCCCACCAAGGGCCGCTACCAGGCCAAGTACGAAAACAGCGCGCACGGTATCGGTGCCTCGCTCACCTACCGCTTCTGATTCGTACCGTTGCATGAAAAACCGCCCTCGTGGCGGTTAATGAGATGGTCACCCCGACACCCTGCGAGGGCTACGCTTTCGCAGGGTGTTTTCATTCCGGAGGCCATCATCATGAGCGATTTGGCGCTGGTCGGTATCGACCTCGGCAAACATACCTTTCATCTGCACGGCCAGGATAAGCCCGGCCGGGAGCTGTTTCGCAAGAAGCTCTCACGACAGCAAATGATGCGGTTCTTCGCCAACCTGCCAGCGTGCACCGTGGTGATGGAAGCATGCGCCGGCGCACATTTCGTCGCTCTTGAGCTGACCGCCCTGGGGCATCAGGCGAGGCTGATTTCTCCTCAGTTCGTTAAGCCCTTTGTCAAAGGCAACAAAAACGATTTCGTCGATGCGCAAGCTATCTGCGAAGCCGCTTCGCGCCCTTCGATGCGTTTCGTTTCGCCCAAGACCGAAGCTCAGCAGACTCTTTCTGTGTTACATCGCCTACGCGAGTCACTGATCTGTGACCGCACTAAGGCCGTCAACCAGATGCATGGGTTCTTGCTTGAGTTCGGCATCAGCTTGCCTCAGGGCCTGGCGGTCATGAAGCGTTTGTCTGCTGTTCTAGCGGAGCACGAGCTGCCTGCTCGGCTGACAGTGCTGCTGCAACGTCTGCATGACCATTTCGCCTATTTGGACGAGCAGGTCAAGGCACTGGATAAAGAGCTGGTTGGCCAGCTGGCCGACGATGATCTAGGGCGTCGTTTGTTGAGCATGCCCTGTGTCGGGCCGATCACCGCCAGCCTGCTGGCTGTGGAAATGGGCGATGGTCAGCAATACGGCTGCAGTCGCGATTTTGCCGCTTCTCTAGGCTTGGTGCCCAGGCAGTACAGCACTGGCGGCAAAGCTAACTTGCTAGGGATCAGCAAGCGAGGCGACAAGAATCTGCGACGCCTTTTGGTGCAATGCGCCAGGGTCTACATGCAGAACCTGGCGCGGCAGAAGGGGGCTCTGGCGGACTGGGTGCGAGCGCTTATGACGCGCCGACACTCAAACGTGGTCGCCTGTGCACTGGCCAATAAATTCGCCCGCATAGCTTGGGCGATTTCTGCTCATCACTCCCAATACGAAACAGGGCCAGGCGCCTTGAACGCCTGACCCTGTGGTTGTTGCTGTACCACGATTCACCTTTCAGGTTTTGCGATAGCTGAGCAATAGATGAAATAAACGGCCTACCGGCCTGACGAGGATCCTGACATAAAAATCGGCTCTCGAAGCCGAGCGGTTTTTAAGGATCGTCAGGCGCGGCTCTCATCGTGGCGCGGGGCTTGCCCCAATTTGACGCCGGATAGATTTAAGCAAGCCATCCATTTCATCCGTTAATCAGTATTGCAAAAAATGGGGTGACCATAGATTTTTCATGCCTGCACTTGCCAGCTATCGCCCAACGACTCACGCAGGTAGTCCATGAACGCACGCACCTTTGCGGTCATGGCGAAACGGTCAGCTACGCACAGGTAGATATCCATTGGCTCGGTCTGGGCATAGGCCTGGCCGCTGTCGCGGTATTCGAATAGCGGCACCAGTGCCCCCGAGGCCAGATGCGGCCTGACGATAAACTCAGCCAAGCGGGTGATGCCGCCATCGTTGAGGGCCATCTGAGTCAGGGCATCGATGTCATCACTGATCAATACGGTGCCGAATTCCGCTTCGAAACGCATGCCATCACGCACAAAGCCCCAACGCAGGAAACGGCCGTCCACCGGATAACGGAAGACCAGACAGCGATGATCCCGCAACACTTCCGGGGCGGTCGGCAAACCGGCACTGGCGAGGTAACCC
The DNA here is from genome assembly GCF_049325675.2 of Pseudomonas sp. HS6-2. Taxonomy (NCBI): domain Bacteria; kingdom Pseudomonadati; phylum Pseudomonadota; class Gammaproteobacteria; order Pseudomonadales; family Pseudomonadaceae; genus Pseudomonas; species Pseudomonas sp. HS6-2. Next base: position 4,822,364 of record NZ_CM143906.1, read on the forward strand.
GGTGACGCGCAGCAGGTGAACGGGATGCGGGCGATGTGCCGCGCCAGCAGTTGGTCTTCCAGTTGCGGGGTGATGCGCAAGCTGACATCGACATCTTCGCGGGCGTGATTGACCTTGCGATCAGTCGTTATCAACTCTATCGAAAGCAGTGGATAGCGGGCGCTGAAGGCCGGGATCAGCGGCGCCAGCACATGGCGACCAAAAGCAGAGGTCGAGGCGATGCACAGCCTCCCTTGTGGCTCACTGTCGGGCGTGGTGACCGCTTGTTCGGCAAGGGCCAGGTCGCGCTCGATGTGCCTGACCCGCTCATAGTACTGGCTACCGGCAGGCGTCAGCGCCATGCTGCGAGTGGTACGGCTGAGCAAGCGCACGTGAAGGTGCCCTTCCAGTCGCGCCAGGTTCTGGCTGACCGCCGCCGGGCTGAGGCCGAGGTTGCGGGCGCCAGCGGCGATGCTGCCAGCTTCGACCACCTTGATGAAGCTGCGGATGGCGTTGAGCAGATCCATGGCAAGCTCTTCGATTCGTAAGAATCTCTTTATAAAGAACTCAATCCAGCCGGTCTACAGCCGGTGCCGCAGGCATTGCTAACCTGCGCCCTCAGCCAACCTTCAGGAGATCGCATGAGCAATCTGTCCCACACGCGCAGCCGGCGCAAGCTACGCCCAAGCGCTACGCCGTACGTGTTCGCCTTCTACATGTCGTCGATCATGGCGCTACTGATGTGCTTCGTGATCACTGCGGCGAATGCCGGGGTGAACCCGGACTACCTGAGCAATGTTCTGAAGGCATACCAATTGGCGATGCCAGTGGCATTTGTGTGCGTGCTGATGGTAAGGCCGGTGGTGTTGAAGCTGGTGGCAATGACGGTGCAGCCACACTGACAGGTGTCCGCCCCTACGCGAACACCTTCCCCCTACGATGGGTCACTTATGGATGCGAGGCGATCGCCTTCTCGATAGCGGCCCTGAAGGCGGGATCATCGGGCTTGGTCAAGCTGGAGAAGTTGCCGATCACATTGCCTCGGCGATCCACCACGTACTTGTAGAAATTCCACTTCGGCGCGCTGCTCTGGTGCGCCAGCTCGACAAACAGCGGTATCGCATCCTTACCGCGAACCGGCTGGGTCTTGGTCATGGTGAAGGTTACACCGTAGTTGGCGTAGCAGACCTTGGCAGTCTTCTCGCTATCAGCGTCTTCCTGCTTGAAGTCATTGGACGGTACGCCCAGCATTTCCAGGCCCTGCTCGTGATACTCCTTGTACGTCGACTCCAACCCCTCGAACTGCGGTGCGAAACCGCAATAGCTGGCCGTATTGACCACCACCAGCGGCTTACCGCCGAAGCGTTGGCACAGGTCGACCTGCCCCTTGCCACGCAATTCAGGCAGGCTGCCCTGCAACAGCGCCGGGCAGTCGGTAGCCCAGCTGGTACTGGCAGCCAGCAGCGCCAGCAACGGCATCGTCAACCAATGGGCACGCATCATTCATTCCTCCGGCAAGACTCTCCTCGAACTTGCAGGGTAGCGCTTAACAAACGCTCATGCCCAGCTGCATCAACGCCAACCCGCCCCGCTGCCAGCCCCACCACGCCAGCACCAGCAACAATGCCGCAACTACCAGCACCAGCCCGCGGGCCAGGTAGCGGTTCATGCCGCTTGCACCTGCAAGCGGGCGACCGGCCGTTCACGTACCGGCCAATTAAGCGCGGCAGCCAGCACACTGAGCAGAATCGAAATCTGCCAGACCAGGTCATAGTTGCCGGTCTGGTCGTACACCACGCCTCCAAGCCAGCCCCCCAGGAAGGCGCCCAGCTGGTGGAACAGGAAGACGATGCCGCCGAGCATCGACAGGTTGCGCACGCCGAAGACCGTGGCCACGGTGCCATTGGTCAAAGGCACGGTGGAAAGCCACAGCAGCCCCATGGCAATACCGAACAGGTAGGCACTGACCTGAGTCACCGGCCCCCACAGGAACAGCGCAATCACCACCGCACGTAGCAAATACAACGTGGTGAGCAGACGTGGCTTGGACATGCGCCCACCCAGCCAGCCGGCTGTGTAGGTACCGACGATGTTGAACAACCCGACCAACGCCAGCACCGTGGTGCCGGTAGCCGCCGGCAGGTGCTGGTCAACCAGATAGGCAGGCAGGTGCACGCCAATGAAAACCACTTGGAAGCCGCAGACGAAGAAGCCCAGGGCCAGCAGCCAGAAGCCGGAGTGCGAGCACGCCTCGCGCAGGGCCTCGCCCAACGTCTGCTCCGCACCATGACTGGGCAGCGGGCGGTCACGCAGGAGCCCGACAAAGGGCACGATCAACACCACCAGCAAGCCAAGCACCAACAGTGCCGACGACCAGCCCAGCCATTCGATCAAGCCAAGGGTACCGGGGAGCATGGCGAACTGGCCGAAGGATCCGGCAGCGCTGGCAATACCCATGGCCATGCTGCGTTTTTCCGCCGGCACGGCGCGGCCGACCACCCCGAGGATCACCGAGAACGAGGTGCCAGACAGGCCGATACCGATCAGCAGGCCGGCACTGAGCGACAGCGACCAGGCCGAATCGGCGGTGCTCATCAACAGCAGGCCAGCGGCATAGAGAATGCCACCGATGATCACCACTCGCGCCGCGCCGAGGCGGTCGGCCAGCGCACCGGCAAACGGTTGTGCCAGGCCCCAGATCAGGTTCTGCAGGGCGATGGCAAAGGCGAACACTTCACGGCCCCAGCCGAAGTCAGCGCTCATCGGCGCCAGGAACAGGCCAAAACCGTGCCGCACACCCAAGGACAGCGCCAGGATCAACGCTGCCCCCACAAGTACCCACCCGCTGGTTCGCCAAACCGAAGTCATTGTCGTTATCTCCAGCACATCGCAAGGTTTTACGGGTATATACCCGCTTCTAGTCGTTATGATTCAGGCAAGCCGCTCCAGCAAGCGCACAAGCTCGTCACGCTGTCCTTCGCCCAACTGCTCGACCAGCATCAATTGCGCCTGCTCCCAGGCTGGATGAGCCTCCTGCAAGCGTGCTGCACCCGCCTCGGTCAGCAACACCACACGGTTGCGCTGGTCATCGCCATCGGCGAGGGCGACCAGGCCTTCGGCCTCCAGTACGCGCAAGTTACGGCCCAAGGTGCTGCGCTCCAGGCCCATGGCCTCGGCGAGCGTGGTAATACTGGGGCGATCGAGCCGTTGCAGGTGGCGCAACAGGGAAAACTGGGCGACATTGATGCCGAAGCCGGCAAGGGCCTCGTCATAATGCCGGCTCACCCCGCGGGCGGCGCGACGCAGGTGGGTGCAGATGCATTCGCTGGTCAACATCAATACGTGTATATACCCGCACCCAGGCTGTTGCAAGAAGTTTCAGTCTGCCAAACGTCGCCGAATCGGCTCGAATTCCGCTGTGGCCTTGCGTGCCAACGGGTCAGGAGTGCCTTGCTCGATCGCCTGCCAATAACGCCAAGGCACCTTTGCCGACCCTAGTTCGTAGTCCATACCATCCCAGTTGTCTTCACGGAAGCTGTAGAACGCCCAGTGCAACCGATGCCGGTCCATGACCGAGAGGACGTCTTCCAGGTACTCGCTGCAACCGGGCAGTCGGCGCATGCACCCGAACTCCCCCACGACCAGCCGGGAAGACGGCAGCTTCATGCGCTCCATCCAGGCCAATGGCAGGCTCAGATACTGACGAACCCGCTCGGCATCCCACTGCTGACTTTCACCACCGAACGGCGCCGGGCCGGGGTAGTCGATGGGGGCCTTGCGCAACAGGTTCGGCGCACTGGTGGCCGCATAGGGTTCATACATGTGGACGCTGTAGAGCACTCGATCATCCTGCAAGGGCGATTGCCAGTATCCGAAGGCGTCGGCGCTGGCGAACCAGCCCGCGTCGACCATGATCGGGGTCTTGGCATCCACCTCGCGTATTGCCGCGATCAATTGCGCGTACAGCACAGGCAGGTCACGCGCCCCACCCTGCACCTCGGCGTACCATTGCCGCATGTGTTCAGCCGCAGCATGTTCGGCCAGGCCGCCAAGTTTCTCGGGCGCAGGTTCGTTGATCAGGTTGTAGGCGGCGATGGCAGGATGATCTTTCAACTCCCGCGCCAGATCGCGCCAGAAGCTGGCTGCTTGCCGTGCGTAACCGTTGCCTTGCCAAAGACGGTCATCGAACTGCCCCTGGTTGTTTTGCGACCAACGCATGCCGGGTAGCGATAGCGGCGCAATGACCACCTTGAGCCCTGCCCTGTGCGCGCGATCCAGGGTATCGCGCAATAGCTTGAGATCGGCAGCGGGCAACTGCTCATACCGGTCCGCATCACCCAACAGGAAATCACGCTGCGCTGGCTTCCACTTGTCGTAGGACAGCCGGACCCAGCTCGCGCCATATGCACTCAACGCATCGAAGTAAGCCTGGTCCGGCGGCAAGCGATTGAAGCTGTTGCCGCCGTGGCGCGGGGTGTTCCAGAAGTCGATCAGGTCGGCTGCAGTAACGGAGCCACTGACGGTGACCAGCAACAAGGCCAGCAGGAATCGTCGCATTGTCCATGCCTTCGCGGTGGAAAGAAAACCGCGAGCATAGATAGTTGCAGAAAAGACGTCATTTCCTGAATTTTATCAGCATTTTTCCGCAATTCTGCAGCCAGTCTTATCCGAAAGGATATTCGCCAAAAACTGTAGGACTCTTCCTAAATCGCCAAACCCAACAGCACAGTTAGCTCAAGAATTTCCAGCATGGCGCCTGCGGTATCACCCGTGGTCCCACCCAGACGCTTACACATCAACCGGCGCAGCCCGATGAATACAGCCATCGCCGCCAGCATCGGCAAGATCGCGCGCGCGCCACCCACCAACAAACACAACAGCAAACTGGCCAGCAGAACCCACGCGGCCGTACGCCGCGGCAAGTGCTCGGCCAGCGCCTGCCCCAGGCCCCCGCGACGCACGTAAGGCGTGCCGAGAAACAACCCGAGCATCGCCGCCCGCCCCACCACCGGCGCCAGCAGCAAGGCCATGCCCGCGCCCTGCTCCACCAGCACCCACAGGGCACAGAACTTCAGCAGCAACACCAGCACCAGGGTGACCACGGCTATCGGCCCACTGCGCGGATCTTTCATGATCTGCAGCGTGCGCTCGCGGTCACCGAAGCCCCCCAGCCAGGCATCGGCACTGTCAGCCAGGCCATCCAGATGCAACGCGCCACTGAGCAACACCCACAGCGCCAGCAGCAGGGCCGCGTGCAGCGGCGCCGCAGCCCCCAGCAGCAGGTAGTTGGCCAGCCACAGCAACAGGCCGAACAGCAACCCTACCAACGGGTAGCACAACAACGAGCGGCCCATCTCACGTGGCTCGGGCATCCCCGGCAAACGCACCGGCAGGCTGCTGAGAAACTGCAGGGCAATCCAGAACGGCAGCATGTCAAAGCACCTCGTGCATGGCGCCGCTCTCATCCACCGCCAGGCGCACCAGGGCGCCATGGCCAACCTCGACCTGCAGCAACTGCTCCTTGGGCAGCCCACGGGCGCGTGCCAGCAGCAGGCGCATGACACCGCCATGGGTGACCAGCAGCACGCGCTTGCCGGCATGCTGCTGGCGCAGGCGCCCGACGGCAAAGAGCACACGCTCGGCAAAGGCCGCGACAAGCTCCCCTGCGGGCGGTGTGTAGCTGTACGGATCGGCCCAGAAACGCCCAAGCTCGTCAGCCTGCGTTTGCATGATCTGCAAGGCGCTGCGCCCTTCCCACTCACCGAAATGCAGTTCTTGCAGATCAGCTTCCAGCTGAACCGGCATGCCCAGCTGCTCGGCAAAACGCGCACAGCGCTGCAACGGCGAACTGACCAGCACATCCCAGGGGCCTGCACCTGTCAGCGCGTCACGCATCTGGCCCCAGCCCTTGTCGGTCAAGGCATCGTCCAGGCTGCCACGCAGGCCGCCGCCCTGCTCCGTTTCACCGTGACGCAGCAGGTCAAGGATCATGCCGGGCGGTCCGCCACCGCCGCTTCGGCAAAGGTCGCCATCTGCCCATGCAGGGCGCAGGCCAGACGCATCAGCGGCACCGCCAGGGCGGCGCCACTGCCTTCGCCCAGGCGCAGGTCCAACGCCAGCAATGGCTGGGCTTGCAGTGCCGCGAGCAGGGTCTTGTGCCCAGGCTCGGCGCCTTGGTGAGCGAACAGCAGCCAGTCACGGCTCTGCGGATTGAGGCGCACCGCCAGCAATGCCGCGACGCTGCAGATGAAGCCATCCACCAGCACGGCAATGCCTTGCTGGGCGCAGGCCAGGTAGGCTCCCGTCAGCGCAGCGATCTCGAAGCCGCCGACACAGGCCAGCGCCTGCAGCGGTTGGTCGGCGCGCAGGCCGTGCAGCACCAGGGCGCGCTCGATCACTTCGGCCTTGTGGCGAACGCCGGCGCTGTCCAGGCCGGTACCCGGCCCACTCAACTCCCGCGCCGGGCTGGCCAGCAAGGTGCTGGCCAGCGCGGCAGCGGCAGAGGTGTTGCCGATGCCCATCTCGCCACCGATGAACAACTGCGCACCATTGGCCTCTGCACGCAGGGCACTGTCGCGACCAGCCTGCAAGGCAGCCTGCAGCTGGGCATCGGTCATGGCCGGCTGGCGGGCGAAGTTGGCGGTGCCAGTGCCGAGGCGCAGGTGCAGCACCCCTGGCAGTTCCAGCTCAGGGTCGATGGTGCCGAGGTCGACCACTTCAAGGCTGGCCTGCAGCTGGCGCGCGAGCACGCTGATCGCCGCGCCACCGCCGACGAAGTTGCGCAGCATCTGCCCGGTGACTGCCTGCGGGTAGGCCGAAATACCCTCTTCGACCACGCCGTGGTCACCCGCAAAAATGGTGATTGCGACCTGATCCAGGGTTGGCCGCTCGCGGCCTTGCAGGCCGGCCAGTTGCACGGCCAGGCCTTCCAGCTGGCCGAGCGAGCCGGCAGGTTTTGTCAGCTGCTGCTGACGGGCGCGGGCCTGGTCCATGGCGGCGTTGTCGAGGGGTTGGCAGGCATCACGCCACCAGGCTTGGTTCATAGAGCGGGTCCTTTGAGCATGAGAGGTAGGCCGGCGACGGTCAGTACCACGCGCTGACAGCGTTCGGCAACGGCCTGGTGCAGCCAGCCGGCCAGGTCGACATAACGGCGGGTCAGCTCGCCCATGGGCACTACGCCCAGGCCGGTTTCGTTGCTGACCAGAATGAGGGTGCCAGGCAAGTGCTCCAGGCAGTCGAGCAGCGCATCGCGCTCTGCGGCCAGCCGCTGGGGATCTTCGAGCATCAGCAGGTTGGTCAGCCACAAGGTCAGGCAGTCCACCAGCAGGCAACGGCCTTCGGCGGCTTCTGCACGCAGCACGCCCGCCAGGGCCAGTGGCTCTTCGATCAGCCCCCAGTGTTCAGGCCGACGCTGGCGGTGCAAGCGCACCCGCTCGTTCATTTCGCCATCGAGCGGCTCACTGGTGGCGATGTAGGTGACTGGCAGGCCGCTGTCGCTGGCCAGTTGCTCGGCCAGGCGGCTCTTGCCCGAGCGGGCGCCGCCGAGGATCAGGTTGCGCATGTCAGGCGACTCCACACAGCGCGCGCAGGTGCGCGGTATCCAGATGCGTTTCCACCAGGTCGGCCAGGCGCTCGATGTCACGTTCGCGCAGGGCTTCGTAATCGATGGTCTGCACATGTTCCAGCCCCGCCCAGCGCAGCAGCGCGGCACACGACTGGCTGCCCTCGAACAGGCCATGCAGGTAGGTGGCGAGAAGCTGGCCATCGGCACTGACCGCGCCATCACTGCGACCATCGGCGAGCTGCACCGCAGGCTGCTCCAAGGCAGGCCCTGCGGTGACACCAGCATGAATCTCATAACCGGCGACCGGCGCGGCCTCCAGGTTCAGGGTCCCAGCCACGTTGCGCAGTTGCTTGTCGGCTTCGAGCACCGTCTCGTAATCGAACAGGCCAAGCCCGGGACTGGAACCGGCGGCGCCTTCGAGGCCAAGCGGGTCGTGAACTTCGCGGCCGAGCATCTGCAGGCCGCCACAGATTCCGATCAGCTTGCCGCCATAGCGCAGGTGCCGCTCGATGGCCTTGTCCCAACCGCGCTCACGCAGTTGCGCCAGGTCGCCACGCACGCTCTTCGAGCCAGGCAGGATGATCAGGTCAGCGGCTGGAATCGGCTGGCCCGGGCCGATGAACTGCAGGTCGACCTGCGGGTGCAGGCGCAGCGGGTCGAAATCGGTGTGGTTGCTGATGCGCGGCAACACCGGGACGATCACCTTGAGCACACGATCCTGCTTGGAGCCCTGGCGGATGTCGATGCCATCCTCGGCTTCCAGGTGCAGGTCGGTGACATAGGGCAGCACGCCCAGTACCGGTTTGCCAGTACGTTGCTGCAGCCAGTCCAGGCCCGGCTGCAGCAGCGCGATATCGCCGCGGAAGCGGTTGATGACGAAGCCCTTGACCCGCGCCTGCTCGCTTGGCGACAGCAGTTCGAGGGTGCCTACCAGGTGAGCGAACACCCCTCCACGATTGATGTCGGCCACCAGGATCACCGGGCAATCGACCGCCTCGGCAAAGCCCATGTTGGCGATGTCGCCGGCGCGCAGGTTGATCTCGGCCGGCGACCCAGCCCCCTCGACCATCACCACCGGGTAGGCCGCACTGAGGCGCTGATGCGAGGCCAGGACCGCCTGCATGGCGATGGCCTTGTAGTCGTGATAAGCCACCGCGTTCATGCTGGTGACCGCACGACCATGGATGATCACCTGGGCACCCGTGTCGCTGTTGGGCTTGAGCAGCACCGGGTTCATGTCGGTGTGCGGTGCCAGCCGGCAGGCCTGGGCCTGCACGGCCTGGGCACGGCCGATTTCGCCACCGTCGGCGGTCACCGCGCTGTTGAGCGCCATGTTCTGCGGTTTGAACGGCACCACGCCGACGCCCTGGCGCAACAGCCAGCGGCACAGGGCGGTAACTAGCGTGCTCTTGCCGGCATCGGAGGTGGTGCCTTGCACCATGAGGGTGGTCATGCCGTTTCCTTCTGATAATCGGCCAAGGCCTGGTCCAGGCGCTGCTCGTCTGCGGCAGTTGCCGGCAGGCCAAGGCGCACGGCGGCCGGCTGCTCGAACAGACGCACGAGGATGCCGCGGCGGGCGAGAAAGTCATGCAAGTGGGCTGCGCGCTCGCTGCGCACGTACTGGAACAGGTCACAGCCGCCGCTGGGCGCCAGGCCGTAGCTTTGCAGCAGCGTTGCCAGGCGTTGACTGGCCTGGGCGCAACGCTCGATCTGAGCCTGATGAGCCGCGTGGTCGGCAAAGCACGCTTGCGCCAGCACCCGGGTCGGGCCACTGACAGTCCAAGGCCCGAGCAGCGCTGCAAGCCGTTGCAACAGCGGCAGCTCGGCCACTACGCAGCCCAGGCGCACACCGGCCAGACCAAAGAACTTGCCAAACGAACGCAGCACAATCAGGCCTGGGCGCTCGGCGCACTCAGCCACGCTGTGTTCGGGTGAGTTATCCATGAACGCTTCGTCCACCAGCAGCCAGCCGCCACCCTTCGCGAGCCGCGCATGCCACGCCAGCAACTGCTCACGGGATACAAGCCGCCCGGTCGGGTTGTTCGGATTGACCAGCACCAGCACGTCGAGCTGATCGAGCTGCGCCTCGACCTGGCTTTCATCCAGCTCGATCAAGTGATGCCCCGCCCGCTGCCAGGCATGCGGGTGCTCGGCGTAGCACGGCGTCAGCACACCCACGCGCCCCAGCGGGCGCAACAGGGGCAAGGCCTGGATGGCCGCCTGGGAGCCTGCCACCGGCAACAGTTGCCGCACGCCATAATAGTGTCGCGCAGCGTCTTCCAGACCGTCGTCGGCTTCCGGCAAGCGGGCCCAGGCGTCCAGCGGAATCGGGGGAATCGGGTAAGGCCAGGGGGCAATGCCACTGGATAGGTCCAGCCAGTCTTCGCGGGCGATTGCGTATTGCCGCACTGCCCGCAGCAGGCGGCCACCATGCTCAAGCATTCAGATAGGCTCCCACGCAGATCAGCAGTACCCATAACCAGACGCCACGCTGCACCAGGCTCCAGCCGCGCTCGATGGCATCGGTATCGGCCATCGGCCCTTCACCCAGGCGCGGGCGCTCGTGCAGTTCACCGTGGTACACCGCCGGGCCGCCCAGTTCGACACCCAGCGCACCGGCGCCGGAGGCCATTACCGGCCCCGCGTTGGGACTGTCCCACAGCGGCGCCTGCTTGCGCCAGCAGGCCAGGGCCAGGCGCGTCTTGCCCAGCAGCGCGTAGGTCAGCGCCACGAGCCTGGCAGGAATATAGTTCAGCCCATCGTCGATGCGTGCGGCGCACCAGCCGAAGCGCTCGAAGCGTGCATTGCGGTACCCCCACATCGCATCCAGGGTATTGCTCAGGCGGTACAGCACCACCCCCGGCGCACCGGCCACGACGAACCAGAACAGCGCGGCGAACACCGCATCGCTGCCGTTTTCCAGCACCGATTCGGTGGCTGCGCGCGCCACGGCGGGCTCGTCCAGTTCGCGGGTTTCACGGCTGACCAGATAACCGACACGGCGCCGCGCCTCTTCCAGGTCACCTTGGCGCAAGGCGTTGGCCACCGGCAGCACATGCTCGCCGAGGCTGCGCAAACCCAAGGCGCAATACAGCGCCAGCACGTCCACCAGCCAGCCGACATAGGGCAGCCAGGACAGGATCAGCGCCACCAGGGTCAGCGGTATCACGGCCACGAACCAGGCGCTCACGCCATGGCTGCGCCAGCCGCGCCCACCGGCATTCAGCCGGCGCTCCAGGCTCGACGCCAGGTTGCCGAAGCCCACCAGCGGGTGCCGGCGCTGCGGCTCGCCCAGCAGCGCATCGAGGGCCACTCCAACCACAGTCAGCAAGGCCACGCTCATGGGCGCTCTCCCCATTGGTTCTCGAACAGCATTTCACTCAAGGGGCGTTCTTGCGCCCAGTTTTCCTGCACCAGCATGGGCTGAGCGTAGAACTCGCTGACCGGCCCCAGGCACAACACCGCCACCGGCTTGGCGCCAGCGGGCATACCCAGCAGGGCGGCCAGGGCCTGCGGGTCGAACAGCGATACCCAGCCCAACCCCAGGCCCTCGGCACGGGCGACCAGCCACAGGTTCTGGATGGCGCAGGCCAAGGAGGCCAGGTCCATTTCCGGCAAGGTGCGGCGGCCGAAGATGTGGGGCTCGCGATTGTCCATCAACGCCGCGACCAGCACTTCGGCGCAGTCGCTGATGCCCTCGACCTTGAGTTTCATGAAGTCATCGGAGCGCTCGCCCAGGGCTTCGGCGGTACGCACCCGCTCCTCCTCGACCAGGCCCTGAATGCGCCCGCGCAGCTCGCGTTGAGTGATGCGGATGAAGCGCCAAGGCTGCATCAGGCCGACACTGGGCGCCTGGTGCGCGGCAGCCAGCAGGCGACCGAGCAGCTCGGGCGCGACCGAGCCACCGGCAAAGTGGCGCATGTCGCGGCGCTCACCGATTGCGCGGTAGATGGCGGCGCGCTCGTCGGCGCTGTAGGCGTGATCGCTCATGGCCGCAACAGCGCCGCCGCCGCCTCAGGGTTGGACGGGAAGTAGAAGTGCACGTAGGAAGCGGTCAGCCGGCCCAGTCGATACACCGCTTCGTTGCCGCGCCCGCCATTGGGGCTCAAGCCCCGGGCGATCGGCTCCAGCTCGGTGGTCGTCAGCGAGTGGTGGTAAGTGTGCCCGCGCAGGGTGCCTTCCGGCAGTTCCACGGCCTGCAGGGCCAGGGCCGCCAGGCGCTTCTGCATGGTTGCCTCGCCTGGCAGCAGGCCCAGCAGTTTGGCACGCTCGCCAGCGACATCGGTCAGCGCATCGAGCAGGTACAGCATGCCACCGCACTCGGCCAGCAATGGCTTGCCCTGGGCATGATGGGCACGGATCGCCTCGCACATCGGCGGATTGGCTGCCAATGCGTGATGATGCAGTTCCGGATACCCCCCTGGCAGATACAGGCTGTCCACCACCGGCAGTTCATGATCGTGCAGAGGGGAGAAAAACGACAGCTGCGCGCCCTGGTCGCGCAGCAGATCAAGGTTCGCGCCATAGGTGAAGGCAAACGCTTCGTCACGCGCCACACCGATGCGTACACCGCTCAGCGACGTAGCACACGGCTGCGGTTCAGGCGCCGCAAAGGCCACTGGCGGCGGCAAGGCAGCATCGCAGCTGGCGCCGAGGGCTTCGGCAGCGGCATCCAGGCGGGCATCCAGGTCATTCAGTTCGCTGGCCTGAACCAGCCCCAGGTGGCGGCTGGGCAGCTCGATGCCGCGCTCACGCGACAGGCCGCCGTACCAGCGCAGGCCCTCGGTCAGGCTACCTTCGAGCAGTTGCGCGTGGCGCAGGCTACCGACCCTGTTGGCCAGCACGCCGGCGAACGGCAGATCGGGCTGATAACGCGCCAGGCCCAGGGCCAGAGCGCCGAAGGTCTGGGCCATGGCCGTGCCGTCGATCACCGCCAGTACCGGCACGCCGAAGTGGCGGGCCAGATCGGCGCTCGAAGGGGTACCGTCGAACAGGCCCATGACCCCTTCGATCAGAATCAGGTCGGCTTCTTCTGCGGCTTGCCACAGCAGTCGACGGCTTTCTTCGGCACCGATCATCCACAGATCGAGCTGGTACACCGGCGCGCCACTGGCCCGCTCCAGGATCATCGGGTCCAGGAAGTCAGGGCCACACTTGAACACCCGGACTTTACGCCCAAGGTTGCGGTGCAAGCGCGCCAGTGCCGCAGTCACGGTGGTCTTGCCCTGGCCGGAGGCGGGGGCTGCAATCAGCACCGCCGGACAGTTGCGCGTTTCACTCACAGTTCGACGCCCTTCTGCGCACGGATACCGGCCTGGAACGCATGCTTGAGCATGCCCATCTCGGTGACGGTGTCAGCCAGCTCGATCATTTCGGGCTTGGCTGCACGGCCGGTGACGATCACGTGCTGCATTGGCGGCCGGGCCTGAATGTCGCTTAGCACCTGGTCGAGGTCGAGGTAGCCGTGCTTCAGGGCGATGTTCAGCTCATCGAGCACCACGAATTGCACGCTCGGGTCTTGCAGCAGCTGGCGCGAGACCGCCCAGGCCGCTTCGGCGGCGGCCATGTCGCGTTGGCGGTCCTGGGTCTCCCAAGTGAAGCCCTCACCCATCACGTGATAGCGCACCTGCTCGGGGAAGCGGCGGAAGAACAGCTCTTCGCCGGTGCTGTTGCGGCCCTTGATGAACTGCACCACGCCGCACTGCATGCCATGGCCCAAGGCGCGGGCAAGCATGCCGAAAGCCGAGCTGCTCTTGCCCTTGCCGTTGCCGGTGAGCACCAGCAGCAGGCCGCATTCGTTGGGGGAATTGGCAATGCGCTCGTCGATGACCGCCTTCTTGCGCTGCATGCGCGCCAGGTGGCGTTCGTCGCGTTCGGTGGATTCGCTCATGAAGGGTTCTCCGCAGGCTGACGCCACGTGAACAGCGGCGACAGGTAATAGGCGGGCAGCCGGAGAACGCGCAGGAGCCGTGACCGGAGCCACGATGCACCGCGCATCACCCTCCGTGATGCCGTTGGCAGTTTCAGGCCGGTCTCCGGGCTCGTGAGCGGGCCATCCGGCCCAGACCTGCGCGCCTTCCCGGGTGCTTTTACCCAGTGGCCCTGCGCAGCTGCTTCTCACCTACCGTTGCGGGGGCAGCGCCGGAATCGCGCCATGCTGGCGGCCACCGGCTTCCCAGTTTCACCCCGCCCAGACGGGGCTGGCAGGGCACCTGAAACACGCGCGAAGGTTAGAGGGTTGCACCGGGAGCGTCAATCGAACGTGGCCTTTTACTTCGGCGCAACAGGCCTGGGTCAATGGCCGATCTGTCAGGTTGTGCCACACTGATCACAGTGATATCACATAGCCATTATTTTGCGCTGAACGCGATCACAACGATAACAGGAGTGCGCAGCATGCAAGGCCAGATCATCAACAACCCGAACCTGGAATTCCTCCGCCCCGTACTGGAACGCTGGGTCGACTGCATCGATCGCTTCAACCAGTTCAATGGCGATGCCGAGTCCCCCTACTGGCATGGCACCCAAGCAAACATCGGCATGCTGGCTGCGGCCGCCTGGCAGGCCGAACTGGCGGCGCTGCAGCAGTTCACCAGCAAGAAACAGCGTGACGAAGGCGAACAGGAGGGGCGCTGCGACCTGTCAATCTGCAGCGCAGATGAAACGCTATACCTGAGCGTCAGCCAGCGCTGGCCGAAAGTCGCGCGGCTGGACATGGCGCCGGCACTGCAGGAAACGACTGCCCTCGCCCGCCACAAGGCGTATGCCAGCCAACTGAAAGCGGGCGCTCTGTTCATCACCCCCTGGAAGGTTGGCCAACATGCCAGCCCCGAGGAGTTGCAGGATCTGGTGGACGACCTGCAAAAGCACACGGCCTGCGCCATCGCCTGGTACTTCCCGTACGCCTACCGCAAGCTGCACAACGAGACAGGGCAGTACTACCCGGGCGTGGCGTTGCTGCTCAAGCAGGCCTGAACCATGCGGCCCGTCCCCCTCACCGAATGTGTATCGGCTTTGCCGCTGCAGCATGGTGAGGGAAGGCGTCGTCGCCGCGGCAGGCGAGAAATCAGGGGTTCTGTGCCAGATGCTCTTGCGGGATAACCCGCTTGGCCTGCAGGTAGGCTTTGGACCAATAGCTGTTGGACAGGTAATCCAGGCGTACTGTACCGCCTGTGCGAGGCGCATGCACGAAGCGCCCTTCCCCGACGTAGATGCCGGCATGGCTGACCTGTGAACCACCACCGGTGGCGAAGAACACCAGGTCACCCGACTGCAGTGAATTGATGTCCACGGTTGGCGCGCGCATGACGATCATCTCGCGTGTCGAGCGCGGCAGGCTGATGCCCGCAGCATCGCGGTACACGTAGCCAATCAGGCCGCTGCAATCGAATCCGGAATCCGGTGTGTTGCCACCCCAGCGATAGGGTGTGCCGACCAGGCCGATCGCACGGATCAACACGTCGTCGGCGAGGGGCGAGCCTTCGGGCTGGCTGTAGGTAACCCGTGGCTGTACCACAGGGGCCGGTGCCGGGGCACGGCTGGAGCAGGCGGCAAGCAATGCCACCAAGGAAAGGAATGCGAAGCGCGCCATCATCGCCATGGCCAGAACTTCCTGTCTGAGACCGAACGGCCGCAGCCGAAAAGAGTTGAGAATTTAGATTAGACGCTTTCTGTAAATGCGCACGGCGGCGAGCTTTTTTTCAAGCTACGCCGCCGTGGCAGGTTATATCATTTTGATATCAGTTGCGCGCGATATTAGTGCTCGGCGCCATGGCCAAGGCACGCTTGGCTTCGATGAAGGTCTTGCTCCAGTAGCGATCACCGAGGCTGTCGATGCGCACACCACCGCTGCGGCGGCTGCTGGAGTGGATGAACTGGTTGTCACCCAGGTAGATGCCAGCATGGCTGACACGGCCACGGCCATTGGTGCTGAAGAACAGCAAATCGCCTGGCTTGAGCTTGTTGCGGGCCACCTTGGGCGCATCGACGTTGATCATTTCGCGGGTCGAGCGCGGCAGGTTCATGCCAGCCTCTTCGCGGAACAGGTAGCCGATGAAACCGCTGCAGTCGAAACCGGAGGCTTCCGAGGTACCACCGAAGCGATAGCGGGTGCCGATCAGCGACATGCCACGCTCGAGGATGCTGTCTGCCAGCACCGGGAGCTGATAAGGCTTGCTGCTGGAGAAGGCCTCCAGGTCATCTTCAGTGGCCTGTTCTTCTTCGCCGAAAACGGACGAAGGCGAAGCCTTGGCCTTGTTGACCGATTGCGAGGCAATCGGGGTGTGATCCTGGGGCTGGGAATCCGGGCCGTGGGCCGCGCAGCCAAAAAGCAGGGTCACGAGTGCGAGTGGCACGAGGGGTGCGAAGCGCTTCAGCATGGGCACGACCGTGTCTGTAATCCTTTAGAAGGGTGAAACTATGCCCTCTATCATGGCCATTTGCAAATTTTATCGAAAAAGATGTGACTTTTTCGTTTTGCACCTCAGAGCCCAGTGTTAACGGGCCTTACCAGCCAAGCGTTTCCTTCAGGAAGGGGATGGTCAGCTTGCGCTGGGCCTGCAAAGAGGCCTGATCAAGGCGCTCAAGCAGGTCGAACAGCGCGCTCATGCTGCGCGTTCCACGGGTCAGGATGAAATGGCCAACTTCGTCAGTCAGGTGCAGGCCACGGCGCGAAGCACGCAATTGCAGGGCGCGCAGCTTGTCCTCGTCGGACAGGCCGCGCATCTGGAAGACCAGCGCCAAAGTCAGGCGCGACTTGAGATCGGGCAGCTTGATCGGCAGTTCGCGAGGTGAAGCGGAGGCCGCCAACAACAGGCGCCGACCGCTGTCGCGCAAGCGGTTGAACAGATGGAACATCGCCTCTTCCCAGTCCGCCTTGCCAGCAATCACGTGCAGGTCGTCGATGCATACCAGTTCGTATTGAGCCAGGTAATCGAGCAGCTCCACGCCGCGATCGAGCAATTGCGCCAATGGCAAGTACACGGCGGGTTCGCCGCGCTGCTGGAAACGGTGGGTGGCGGCCTGCAACAGGTGGCTGCGCCCAACGCCCTGCTTGCCCCACAGGTAAATGAGGCTCTCGGTCCAGCCGGCGTCGGCTTCGCATAGCCGCTCGACATAGCCCAACGCCGCGGCATTGGCGCCCGGATAGTAGTTGATGAAGGTGGCGTCATCGCGCAGGCGCACACCCAGGGGCAACTGGATCGGTGGTTTCATGCTCGCGGGCGGTCGTCACGACCGCAGGGGGCCTTTGGTGAACAATGTGCAAAGTCTATACCCGCATTGCAGGGCGCACAATCATGCAGGCGCAGAGCGCAAGCAAAATCAACGAGTTGCGCCACCTTGAGGCGACGCAACCCGGTACTCAGGTCACAGATCCGGGTCGACATCCCCGGCATACATGTCCGATTCCTTGTACAGATCATGCACATGCCGCAGCAGTACCATGATCACCGCCGCCACCGGCAGCGCCAGCAGCACCCCGGTAAAGCCGAACAGTTCGCCACCGGCAAGAATGGCGAAGATCACCGCCACCGGGTGCAGGCCGATGCGATCCCCCACCAGCAGCGGGGTCAGCACCATGCCCTCCAGCGCTTGCCCGACCATGAACACGGCAACGATGCCAAGCATCGGGTACAGGTCACCACCAAACTGGAACAGCCCGGCTACCAGCGCCGCGCCGATACCAATGATGAAGCCCATGTACGGCACGATGGCCGCCAGGCCCGCGAGCATGCCGATCAGCAGGCCCAGCTCAAGCCCCACCAGCATCAGGCCGGCGGAATAGATGACGCCCAGCGCAAGCATCACCATCAACTGGCCACGGACGAACGCCCCCAGTACTTCATGGCATTCACCGGCCAGGCCCACCACCTGCGGTTCGCGCTGACGCGGCAGCAGGCCGCGCAGCTTGGCCATCATGAGGTCCCAATCACGTAGCAGATAGAAGCCCACCACCGGGATCAGCACCATGTTGGCCAGCCAGGCGATCAGCGCCAGGCTCGAGGCAGTGGCATGGGACAACAACATGCCAACGATGTCGGTAGTCTGGCCCATGTGCTCGCCGATGGAGGCCTTGATCTTGTCGAATTTCCAGAAGCCATCGGCCAGGCCCAGACGGCCCTGCACCCAGGGCAGCGCCACGTGTTCGAGCCAGTCGAGCATTTGCGGCGCCAACTCGTACAGGCGTAGCAACTGCTTGGCCAGCAGCGGCACCAGCACCAGCAGCAAGGCCAGCAGCACCAGGGTGAACAGGCCGAACACCACCACCACACCCCAGGTACGCGACAGGCCAACGCGCTCCAGACGGTCGACCAGGGGGTCAGCCAGGTAGGCCAGCAAGATGCCGACCAGGAACGGCGTAAGGATGTTGTGCAGGCTATAGAGAAGCACAGCGATCAGCAGTGCAGCACCCCAGCCAATCCAGCGACGCATGTCAGTCATGGATAGCGCCCTTACCAACGAAATCGCAAGCCGTCGAACGGCTTGGCGGCGACAGGAGTGGGTGCCGCCGGCTGGCCTGGAGCGGCAGCCGGGGCCGGAGCAGGTGTGGCCGGTGTCGGCGGAGCCTGCTCGAGTGGCACCTCCTGCAATTTGGCCAAGCCCAGTTGGGCACGCAGTTGCTCGCGATTACCGGTGACCGCATAGGTCAAGGTACTGCCTTCGGCCAGCTGCAGGCGTGGGCCATAAGGCTCCAGCACACGGCTCAGCTCGGCATAGCGTTGCAGGTTCATGCCTTGCACTTGCAACTGCAACTGGCTGCTGGCACCGGCCTTGACCACATAGCGCGGCGCCAGACGGTTGCTGACCGCCAGCATGACGGCGTCCGCCAGAGCCGCCTGGTCAGCGCCTTCGGCGTTGCCCTGCTCGCGCTTGTCGCCCAGCCACAGCTGCCATGTACCTTGCCATTTGCCATCGGCTTCATGGGCATGCACCGCCAGCATGGCGTCGGCACCGTAGCGCTGCGCAGCATCGCGCAGGGGTGCCGGATCATTGCCTTCGAGCTGCTTGGCGTTGGCCACCAGTTGCTCTTGCAGGTCGGCCAGCGGCAAGCGCAGCGGCAAGCCTCGGTGCTGGGCCGCTCGACGCAGCGGCTGGGCGCTGGCCTGGCCGTCGCCGACCAGGTTGCTGCCTTCGGCGCTGTCATTGAGCCACCAGCCGAGGATGGAGGGCCGGTTGCTGCCCCACAGCGCCAGGCCGGCCTTGCGCAAGGCACGCTCGGTGCTGCCAGGGTCGAACTCGACCAGCACCGATTCCGGCGGCCCGGCTTCGGTGCCGACCTGGTTGATGATTTGTTGCGGGGCCTTGCGCAGGTCGGCCAGCGCCGGGTTCTGCGCCGCCCTGGGATCGCCAGTCAGGCGCAGTACCAAGGTATCGAAGGCCTTGGCAGTGGCTGCGGAGCGGGCTTCGGCGCCCTGCCCTTCGACCGGCTCGCGCACTTGATAAAGCCCGGAGACGGTTTCGGCCTGCGCAGTGAGGCAGGCCAGTGCAAGGCACCCTGCTGCCAGATAATTGAATAGTCGCATGGGGATTCCTGTCCGATTGCGCATGAAGCATGTGGCTTGCAGCTTATACAGAAGGAGGCGCATCAACCACCCACACACCTTTTTCAGCAATTTACCGCCCTGCCCGTCGGCCTGAGGATGGCCGCTGCACGGCAACCCTGATAAAATCGCGCGCCTTCACAGACCACTGACGTTTCAGGCAGCCGCCGCTTTCCAGCCGGCCTTGGCCGTCATGGTCGTTTTTACGAATCCCTCCCTCTTAAAGGCCTGGATCAATGAGCAAGCAACCCTCCCTGAGCTACAAGGACGCCGGTGTAGACATCGACGCCGGCGAAGCACTGGTCGAACGCATCAAGGGCGTGGCAAAACGCACCGCACGCCCTGAAGTCATGGGTGGCCTGGGTGGCTTCGGCGCCCTCTGCGAGATCCCGGCCGGCTACAAGCAGCCGGTGCTGGTCTCCGGCACCGACGGCGTCGGCACCAAGCTGCGCCTGGCACTGAACCTGAACAAGCACGACAGCATCGGCCAGGACCTGGTCGCCATGTGCGTCAACGACCTGGTGGTCTGCGGCGCCGAGCCGCTGTTCTTCCTCGACTACTACGCCACCGGCAAGCTGAATGTCGACGTGGCCGCCACCGTGGTCACCGGCATCGGCGCTGGCTGTGAACTGGCTGGCTGCTCCCTGGTCGGCGGCGAAACCGCCGAAATGCCGGGCATGTACGAAGGCGAAGACTACGACCTGGCCGGCTTCTGCGTCGGCGTCGTGGAAAAGGCCGAGATCATCGACGGCTCCAAGGTTGCCACCGGTGACGCGCTGATCGCCCTGCCGTCCTCCGGCCCGCACTCCAACGGCTACTCGCTGATCCGCAAGATCCTCGAAGTGTCCGGCACCGATATCGAGAACACCCAGCTCGACGGCAAGCCGCTGACAGACCTGCTGATGGCGCCGACCCGCATCTACGTCAAGCCACTGCTGCAGTTGATCAAGAACACTGGCGCAGTCAAGGCCATGGCCCACATCACCGGTGGCGGCCTGCTGGACAACATCCCGCGCGTCCTGCCTAAGAATGCCCAAGCCGTGGTTGACGTGGCCAGCTGGCAGCGCCCGGCGGTGTTCGACTTCCTGCAGGAAAAAGGCAACGTCGACGAGCACGAGATGCACCGTGTGCTGAACTGCGGTGTCGGCATGGTCATCTGTGTGGCCCAGGACCAGGTCGAAGCTGCCCTGAACGAACTGCGCGCCGCCGGTGAGCAGCCTTGGGTCATCGGCCGCATCGCCGAAGCCGCCGAAGGCGCCGCCCAGGTCGAGCTGCAGAACCTCAAGGCACACTGATGCCGAGCAAGCCCTGCAATGTAGTGGTACTGCTGTCGGGTTCCGGCAGCAACCTGCAAGCGTTGATCGACAGTTGCCGTGTGCAGGACAGCCAGGTGCGCATCGCCGCAGTGGTCTCCAACCGCGCCGATGCCTATGGCCTGCAACGGGCCCAGGCGGTCGGTATCGACACCGTGGTGCTCGACCACACCCAGTTCGACGGCCGCGAAGCCTTCGATGCCGCGCTGATGGCGCGTATCGACGATTTCACCCCGGACCTGGTGGTGCTCGCCGGCTTCATGCGCATCCTCAGTGGCGACTTCGTGCGCCACTACCAAGGCCGCCTGCTCAACATCCACCCGTCGTTGCTGCCCCGCTACAAGGGCCTGCATACCCACCGCCGGGCACTGGAGGCAGGCGACGCCGAGCATGGCTGCAGCGTACACTTCGTCACCGAGGAACTCGATGGCGGGCCTCTGGTCGTACAGGCTGTGGTACCGGTGCTGCCTGAAGACACGGTGGAAAGCCTGGCCCAAAGGGTCCACCATCAGGAACACCAGATCTACCCGCTGGCGGTGCACTGGTTTGCCCAAGGGCGCTTGCGCCTGGGTGAACAGGGTGCATTACTGGATGACCTGCCGCTGCCGGCCAGTGGTCACTTGATCCGACCCTAGGAGAATTTATGCGTCGTGCCCTGCTATTGGCTCTCGCCGTGCTCGCCCTGCCCCTCCAGGCAGCTGAACTCAAGCCATTCTCGGCCAGCTACACCGCCGACTGGAAGCAACTGCCCATGAGCGGCACCGCCGAGCGCAGCCTGGTCAAAAATGCCAACGGTACCTGGGACCTTAATTTCAAGGCTTCCATGATGATCGCCAGCCTGACCGAGCAAAGCACCCTGCGCATGGACAACGACACCCTGCTGCCGCAGAAGTACCACTTCGAGCGTGGCGGCCTGGGCAAGGCCAAGACCGTCGACCTGACCTTCGACTGGAACGCCAAGAAGATCACCGGTACCGACCGCAAGGATGCCATCAACCTGCCGCTCAACCGCGGTGTGCTGGACAAGTCGTCCTACCAGCTGGCACTGCAGCACGATGTGGCCGCTGGCAAGAAGAGCATGACCTACCAGGTAGTCGATGGCGACGAGATCGACAACTACGACTTCCGCGTGCTCGGCACCGAGAAGATCACCACCAAGACCGGCCAGGTCGAGGCGGTGAAGGTCGAACGCGTGCGTGCCCCAGCCCAGAACAAGCGTGTTACCGAGCTATGGTTCGCCAAGGACTGGGACTACCTGCTGGTGCAGCTGCGCCAGGTCGAGACCGATGGCAAGGAGTACGTGATCGTGCTGCAGGATGGCACGGTCGACGGCAGGACGGTGAAGGGTAACTGATCCCCTGCAGCCCGCAGTATCCGAAGCCCCGCCCTGTGCGGGGCTTCTTTTTGCCCGGCTTTCATGAAACTTGTTTCATGCCTGTTTTATTTACTTAGCCTGCTAACAAATTCTATAAAGGGGTTGTGCGACACAGTGTCGCAGTCAACTCAAAGCAGTGGAGTTTACCGATGACAGTCCAAGTAACCGAACGCGACGAATCGAAAATGTCCCACGAAGGCCTGGCCGCTGGCGTGCGGATCTGGGATGTGCACCAGCAAGGCCAACTGGTCGGCATGTTCCACCAGGAACATGAAGCTCACCAGTACCGGGCAGAGCTCGAAGAGCTGGAAAACCAGCGCACCACGCAATAAGCCAGACCCCTTTACACAGTCTTCCAATAAAAAACCCCGCCGAGGCGGGGTTTTTCGTGCTTACCACATCAGATCGTCTGGGATCTTGTAGGCAGCGTACGGATCGTCCTCGTCCGCTTCCTCGACATGGGTATTGAGCAGCAGGATTCGGTTCGGGTCGCGCTCCTGGATCTTCACCGCCGCCTCGCGCGGGATCACCTCGTAGCCGCCAGCATGCGACACGATGGCCAGCGCGCCGTTGCTAAGGCGGGTGCGCATCAGGGCGTTGACGGCAATGCGCTTGACCTTCTTGTCGTCGACGAAGTTGTAGTAGTCCTCGGTGGTCAGCTTGGGCAGGCGGGTGGCTTCGATCAACTGCTTGATCTGTGCCACGCGGGCCTTCTGCTCGGCCTTTTCCTGCTGCTGGCGATTCAGCTCCTGGTCACGTTTGGCCTTTTCGGCCATGGCTTCCTTGGCCAAGCGCTGCTGGCTGTCGTCGACTTCGACCTGGCCTTTGTGCTCCATGCGCTTCTGTTTCTTTTCAGCTTTGTTGGTCTGCGAGACCTGTTTCTGGTTGACCAGACCGGCTTTGAGCAATTGGTCGCGAAGGGAAAGGCTCATGAATGTTCACTCACTTATGCAACAGCTCAGCCGCAGCTGGGCAGGTTCTTTTCCTGACGCTTGGCTTCACCCCAAAGGGCGTCCAGCTCGTCAAGGTTACAATGTTCAATCGGCCGGCCGCTGTCACGCAATGCCTGTTCGATGAAGCGGAAACGCCGCTCGAACTTGCGGTTGGCGCGGCGCAGGGCGTTTTCCGGGTCTTGCTTGAGGTGGCGGGCCAGGTTCACGGCGGCAAACAGCAGGTCGCCGACTTCATCCTCGAGGGCGTCGGCGTCGTGGTCGGCCATGGCCTGCAACACTTCGTCGAGTTCCTCGCGCACCTTGTCCAGCACCGGCAGTGCCGCTGGCCAGTCGAAACCGACGGTGGCCGCGCGCTTCTGCAGTTTGGCCGCCCGCGACAGCGCCGGCAATGCCGCCGGTACGTCATCGAGCAGCGACAGTTGTTCAGGGGTGCTTTTCTCGGCGCGCTCCTCGGCCTTGATCTCCTCCCACCGCGACTTGACCTGGGCCTCGTTGAGGCTTGGGGTGTCCAGTGGTGCGTACAGCTCGCCCGTCGGGAATACGTGGGGGTGACGACGGATCAGCTTGCGGGTGATGCTGTCGACCACGCCATCGAACTCGAAACGCCCTTCTTCCCGGGCCAGCTGGCTGTAATAGACCACCTGGAACAACAGGTCGCCGAGCTCGCCCTGCAGGTGTTCGAAATCGCCGCGCTCGATGGTGTCGGCGACTTCGTAGGCCTCTTCGAT
Source organism: Pseudomonas sp. HS6-2 (assembly GCF_049325675.2). Taxonomy (NCBI): domain Bacteria; kingdom Pseudomonadati; phylum Pseudomonadota; class Gammaproteobacteria; order Pseudomonadales; family Pseudomonadaceae; genus Pseudomonas; species Pseudomonas sp. HS6-2. The sequence goes on from NZ_CM143906.1 coordinate 4,845,816, forward strand.
GGTGTGCTGCACGATGCTCGCGTAGTTCTGCTTCAGGTCCCACGGGCAGCCGTACTGCGGGTCGCGCAGGCGGGCCATGAGGTGCAGCAGATCTTCGAGGGTATAGGTCATTTAAGCAGGTCCTTCGGTGGTGCCTTCTTCGCGGGTTTACCCGCGAAGCAGGCGCCGCGGTCTCAAGGGGTTCGATTACGCCGTGTTTCGATGATGTTCGGCAACTGCGAAATCCTGCCCAGGAGGCGCCCAAGCGCATCCAGGCCCGGAATCTCGATGGTCAGCGACATCAAAGCGGTGTTGTCTTCCTTGTTCGAGCGGGTGTTGACCGCCAGCACGTTGATCTTCTCGTTGAGCAGCACCTGCGACACGTCGCGCAGCAACCCTGGGCGGTCGTAGGCACGGATGACGATGTCGACCGGATAGGTCTGCACCGGGATTGGCCCCCAGCTTACCTGGATCATCCGCTCCGGCTCGCGCCCGGCCAGCTGCAGCGCCGAAGCGCAGTCCTGGCGGTGGATGCTGACGCCGCGGCCCTGGGTGATGTAGCCGACGATGGCATCGCCTGGCAGCGGCTGGCAGCAGCCGGCCATCTGCGTGAGCAGGTTGCCGACACCCTGGATCTGGATGTCGCCACGCTTACCGGTACGCGGGCCGGTAGGCTTGCGCGGCACCAGCTCGATCTGCTCGATGCGCTCGGGCTCGAGCAGCTGCTGGGCGGCGTTGACCAGGTGCGCCAGGCGCAGGTCACCGGCACCGAGCGAGGCAAACATGTCCTCGGCGGTCTTGACATTGGTCTTCTCGGCCAGGCGCTCGAAGTCCACCTGCGGCAAGCCCAGGCGGCTCAGTTCACGTTCGAGCAAGGTCTTGCCGGCAGCGACGTTCTGGTCACGCGCCTGCAGCTTGAACCAATGGACGATCTTGGCCCGCGCCCGCGATGTGGTGACGTAGCCGAGGTTGGAGTTCAGCCAGTCACGGCTCGGGTTGCCGTGCTTGCTGGTGATGATCTCCACCTGCTCGCCGGTTTGCAGGCTGTAGTTGAGCGGCACGATGCGCCCGTTGATCTTGGCGCCACGGCAGTTGTGGCCGATCTCGGTATGCACGCGGTAGGCAAAGTCCAGCGGCGTGGCACCCTTGGGCAGGTCGATGGCGTGGCCATCAGGGGTGAACACGTAGACCCGGTCGGGTTCGATATCGACCCGCAACTGCTCGGCCAGGCCACCGATGTCGCCCAGCTCTTCATGCCATTCGAGCACCTGGCGCAGCCAGGAGATCTTCTCTTCGTAGTGATTGGAGCTCGGCTTGACGTCGGTGCCCTTGTAGCGCCAGTGGGCGCAGACACCGAGCTCGGCTTCTTCGTGCATGCCGTGGGTACGGATCTGCACTTCCAGCACCTTGCCCTCGGGGCCGATCACCGCAGTGTGCAGTGAGCGATAGCCGTTTTCCTTGGGGTTGGCGATATAGTCGTCGAACTCCTTGGGGATGTGCCGCCACAGGGTGTGCACGATACCCAGCGCGGTATAGCAGTCACGCACCTCAGGCACCAGCACGCGCACCGCACGCACGTCGTAGATCTGGCTGAATTCCAGGCCTTTGCGCTGCATCTTGCGCCAGATCGAATAGATGTGTTTCGCCCGGCCGCTGATGTCAGCCTTGACCCCGGTGGCCAGCAATTCGTTTTGCAGCTGGTTCATCACGTCGCTGATGAAGCGCTCACGGTCCAGCCGGCGCTCGTGCAACAGCTTGGCGATCTGCTTGTACTGGTCAGGCTCCAGGTAGCGGAAGGACAGGTCTTCCAGCTCCCATTTGATATGGCCGATGCCCAACCTGTGGGCCAGCGGCGCATAGATGTCGAACACCTCGCGCGCCACACGCAGGCGTTTTTCGTCATCGGCAGACTTCACCGCCCGGATCGCACAGGTACGCTCGGCCAGCTTGATCAGCGCCACGCGCACGTCGTCGACCATGGCCACGAGCATCTTGCGCAGGTTCTCGACCTGCGCCTGCGAGCCCAGCACCAGCGACTGGCGCGGGCTCAGGCTGGCGCTGATGGCGGCCATGCGCAGCACGCCGTCGATCAACTTGGACACCACCGGGCCAAAACGCTGGCCGACTTCGGCCAGGGTCACCTTGCCTTCACGTACCGAGCGATAGATCACCGCCGCAACCAACGAATCCTGGTCGAGCTTGAGGTCGGCGAGGATTTCGGCGATTTCCAGGCCGGCCTGATAACTGGACGTACCGTCGGCCCACGAATGCTTGGCCGAGTTGCCCTTCTTTTCGATTTCCTGGGTGAACTCGCAGGCTTCTTTCAGCGCCACGCGATCCAGTGCCGAATCGACGCTCACCACGTGATCCAGCCATGCTTCGAGATTGATACTGCCGTCTGTGTTGACCGGCTGGTGCACTCTCACCTGTACCATCTTTGTTTTACCTTTCCATACAGCGCACCACACGGGTGCACTGGCTATCACCGTGCAGCTTCCCTTCCGTGGAAGCCGCACCAAGGGGCCAGTTCGCTAGCCCGCTTCGAATAACGCCATGGCTTCGACATGCGCCGTCTGAGGAAACATGTCGAGAATCCCGGCCCTTTTTAACCGGTACCCCTGACCGACCAGCACCTGGGCATCTCGCGCCAGCGTGGCCGGGTTGCACGATACATACACCAAGCGCTTGGCGTTGAGGCGGGCGATGCCTTGCACCACCTCATATGCACCGTCGCGCGGTGGATCCAAGAGTACCGCAGAAAAGCCCTCGGCGGCCCATCCGGCGCCTGCCAAAGGCTGCGATAAATCGGCCTGAAAAAACGCGGCGTTATGCACATCGTTGTTCCGGGCATTGGCCGCGGCCCGATCGACCATGGCCTGTACACCTTCTACCGCCACCACTTCACGTGCCTGACGCGCCAGCGGCAGGGCGAAGTTGCCCAGGCCGCAGAACAGGTCCAGCACGCGCTCGTCAGCCTGCGGTGCGAGCCAGGCCAGGGCCTGCTCAATCATCGCCGTGTTGACCTGGGCGTTGACCTGGACGAAATCGCCCGGGCGCCAGGCCAGTTCCAGCTGCCAGGGCGCCAGGGCAAAGCCCAGTTTCGCCTCGGCATCCACAGGGGCCGGCTCACCCTCGCCCTGCAGCCAGAGCTGGGCCTTGGCCTCGTCACAGAATGCCTGCAAGCGTGCCAGGTCGTCCGCCGACAGCGGCGCCACATGGCGCACCAGCACGGCTTCGGCGGTGCCACTGAACAGCTCCACATGGCCGATCGCCTGTGGCTTGCCCAGCGAGCGCAGCACAGCCGGCAAGTGGCGAAGAATAGATTGCAAAGGCTGTACCAGCACGACGCAGTCATCGATGGAGACAATTTCCTGGCTCGCTTCGGCGCGCAAGCCGACATCCAGGTGCTTTGCCTTCACATCCCAGCGCACTGCCACCCGCGCCCGGCGCCGGTAGCCGAACTCCGGCCCGCTCAGGGGCGCGGCCCATTCTTCGGGCTGCACGCCGGCCACCCGTTGCAGCTGTTCGGCCAGGGTGCGCTGCTTGAGCGCCAGCTGGGCGTCGTGCGGCAGGTGCTGCAGGTTGCAGCCACCGCAACGCTCGTAGTGGCGGCACGGCGCCTGGCGGCGTTCGGGGCTGGCTTGCAGCACGCGCTCCAGGCGCGCCTCGACGACCTTGCCGCGGGCGTTGAGCACCCGCGCCTCGACCGCTTCACCGGCCAGGGCGCCACTGACGAACCAGGTGCGCCCCTCCAGGAAGGCGATGCCACGGCCGTCACCGGCCAGGCGCTCGATATCCAGACGCTGCTTCTTGCCCACGGGGACCTGGGGCGTGCGGTTGCCGCCGGCCGGCTGGAAGCGCAGGCCGCTGTTGCTCTTTTTCTTGGACATTTAGCTCGGGTCAAACAGGCCGGTGGACAGATAACGGTCGCCGCGGTCACAGATGATCGCGACCATCACGGCGTTTTCCACTTCGCGGGACAGGCGCAGCATGGCTGCCACCGCACCACCGGAAGACACGCCACAGAAAATGCCCTCTTCGCGCGCGAGGCGGCGAGTGGTGTCCTCGGCCTCCTGCTGGGACATGTCCATCACACGGTCGACACGGGTGGCATCGAAAATCTTTGGCAGATACTCCTCGGGCCAGCGGCGGATCCCCGGAATGGCCGAGCCTTCCATCGGTTGCAGGCCGACGATCTGCACGTTGGGGTTCTGTTCCTTGAGGTACTGCGAACAGCCCATGATGGTACCGGTGGTCCCCATGGAACTGACGAAATAGGTGATGGTGCCCTGGGTCTGCTGCCAGATTTCCGGGCCGGTGCTGGTGTAGTGGGCGATCGGGTTGTCGCCGTTGGCGAACTGGTCGAGGACCAGGCCGCGGCCTTCGGCCTGCAACTTCTCAGCGAGGTCGCGGGCGCCTTCCATGCCCTCTTCCTTGGTCACCAGGATCAGCTCGGCGCCGTAGGCGGTCATGGCTGCCTTGCGTTCGGCGGTGGAGTTGTCGGGCATGATCAGGATCATCTTGTAACCCTTGATCGCCGCTGCCATCGCCAAGGCGATGCCGGTATTGCCGGAGGTGGCTTCGATCAGGGTGTCGCCTGGCTTGATCTGGCCGCGCAGTTCGGCGCGGGTGATCATCGACAGTGCCGGGCGGTCCTTCACCGAGCCGGCTGGATTGTTACCTTCGAGCTTGAGCAGGAGGGTATTGCTGGTTTCGCCAGCGATGCGCTGCAGGCGAACCAGGGGCGTATTGCCGACGCAATCGGCGATGGTTGGGTACTGCAAGGTCATGGCGTATTTCACAATCCGGACGGCAGGGGTGCCTATCATACCGGCAAACACTTCCCGGCCATATCACGCAATCTGTGGTTGCTATAGCTACAAGCTATAAGCCATAAGTTACGAGCAGCCTATCGTTGCCCCTGTAGGAGCGAGCTTGTCCCGCGAAGAGGCCGGCACATGAATCGGCAACCTCATGCACAGCCGCAGCCCGCGCTTGCCATTCTCCGCCCACAAGGTTCCGCCTTGGCGCTGGATCGCACTGCGGGCAATGCTCAACCCCAGACCAAAACCGCCATCTCCCGGTCGTGAGCCATCGAGCCGGGAGAACGGTGCAAAGATCCGCTCCAGGTCTTCATTGGCCACACCCCCGCCCTCGTCTTCCAGCCACAAACGCCAATACCCGCCCTCGCGCTGCCCACCCAGCCGCACCAAGCCATTTTCCGGCGAATGGCGGATAGCATTGCGCAGCATGTTCTCCACGGCCTGGGCCAGGTGGTTGAGATTGCCCTCCACCCAGCAACTGCTCGGCAGCTCGCAGCGCAACCGCTCGGCCGACCAGCCACTTTCATAGCTGGCGTCCTCGACCAGCAGGCCCCACAGTGCCTTGACCTGGATCGGTTCTAGGTTCATCGGCGTACGCTCGGCGTCCTGCCAAGCCAGTTGCAACGTGTTCTCGACCAGCTGCTGCATGCAGTCCACCTCACGCCCCAGGCGTTCTCGCAAGCGCGCAAGGTCGGTCTCGCCGTCACAGGCCACGCGCAGGCGGCTGAGCGGCGTGCGCATCTCATGGGACAGGTCGCGCAACAGCTGCTGCTGCATCACCACGGTACTTTGCAGGCGCTCGGCCATCTGATCGAAAGCTCGGGCCAGTTCGCCCAGCTCGTCATGGCGGGCCGTGGTCCGTGAATCCAGGCGGGCCGAAAGCTGGTCGGCACGCCAGGCATTGGCCTGCTCGCGCAGCTGGTTTAGCGGGACGATCAGCATGCGGTACAGGCCAGCACACAGCAGCAAGGTAAACAGGCCGGGGATGATGCCGTTGGTAACGACTTGCCAGGCCAGCCGGTAGTGGCCCGGGTTGAGCCGTTGTGGCAGCTCGATCACCAGCATGCCCTGTTGCGGCGCGCCGGGGAACGGAATGCGCAGCCACGGCTGGTCGACGCTGCGCCGGCTCATGGGCCAGTCGACGCCACGCAGGCGGGTGAGCCGCTGCATGATCTCGGGGCCGAGAATGGCACTGTCGAGGGGCCGCAGGTTGAGGTCGAGCACACCGACCCAGCCGCGTTCGCGCTGCTGCATCGCCGCCACCCAACGGTCCAGCCCCTCCCGCCCTCCGCCACGCCAGGCCGTTTCCGCCTCACTGGCATAGTTGCGCAGCACCTTGCGGGCCGACTCATCGAGAAAGGCGTTCTGGGTTTCCATGTGGCGGCCCCAGGTGTAGCTGAGGCCGATCATCAACAGGCAGAAACCCACCAGCAGGATGGCCAGCTTCCAGAACAGCGAATGGCGATCGAGCATGGCCTACTCCGCTTCGCCAACGCTGAGCACGTAGCCTTTGCCCCACACAGTGCGGACCTCTCGCTCGTGATAGCCGATACTCTTGAGCTTGCGGCGGATCTGACTGACGTGCATGTCGAGGCTGCGGTCGTGTCGCGAGTAACCGCGCTGCAGCACCTGCTGATAAAGGAAGGGCTTGCTCAGCACTTCATCGACATTGCGGTAGAGAACGTCGAACAGGCGGTATTCGCTGGGGGTCATGCCGGCTAGCTGACCACCCAGGCTGACGTCACACAGGCCTTCGTGGAAATGCAGCGCGTCTGCGGCGGGCGCCAGCGGCGGGTGATGACGCCGCTCAAGGGCGACCCGGCGCAGGATCGCCTCGATCCGCACCTGCAGCTCGGCCATGCTGAAGGGCTTGGGCAGGTAATCATCGGCACCACGCTGGAAGCCGCTGATGCGGTCGGCCTCGGCGCCCAGCGCCGACATCAGGATCACCGGCGTGGCGCTATGCTGGCGCAGCCGGGCCAGGGCATCCAGGCCATTGAGGCCAGGCAGCAGGATGTCCATCAGCACCACGTCGAAGCTTTGCCGACCGGCCGCCTCCAGGCCATCCAGGCCATTGCGGCACCAGGTGACCTGGAAGCCGCCACGCTGCAGCTCTTCATGCAGGTACGCACCCAGGACCGGATCGTCCTCGATCGCCAGGATGCGGGATATGTAATTAGCCACAGGATTCATTAGCAACTGCCATTCATTCTCAGTTGCGCAATTATTGTGCATGGTCTTCTTCCAGGCAACCGCCCTGCGACCAATGCGTTGGCCAAGTAACGAAATGACATTCAGTGGGTGCATTAGCGCAGCCAGCGGAGTAACTTTCCGCTTTGTTCCGTCGTAGCGACGACGGTGTCCAGGCACATCACAGGAGGCGAGTGTGCTCGATCGTTTGGGAATCAGAAGCCGGGTGCTGCTGCTTGCACTGCTGCCGGCCAGCCTGATGGCACTGGTGCTGGGCAGCTATTTCACCTGGCTGCAACAAGACCAGTTGCGCACCCAGTTGCTGCAGCGCGGCAAGATGCTCGCCGAGCAGCTGGCACCGCTGGCCGCACCGGCCCTGGCACGGCAGGCACCCGCCCAGCTGGAGCGCATCGCCGCGCAGACCCTGGAGCAGGCCGACGTGCGCGCCGTGGCGTTCCTCGCCCCCGACCGCAGCCGCCTGGCCCATGCCGGGCCGAGCATGATCAACCAGGCCCCCAGCGGCGGCACCGGCACTCAGTTGCTGCAGCGCACCGGCAACGACGCCACCCGTTACCTGATGCCGGTGTTCGGCCACCACCGCGACCTGGCCACCGATGCCGTACCGGCCGAGGCCGAGCGCCTGCTGGGCTGGGTCGAGATCGAGCTGTCCCACGACGGCACGTTGTTGCGCGGCTACCGCAACCTGTTCACCAGCGTGCTGCTGATCCTCGCCTGCCTGGCCCTTAGTGGTCTGCTGGCGATGCGCATGAGCCGCACCATCAATGACCCGATTGCACGCATCAAGCACGCGGTCAACCAGCTCAAGGACGGCCACCTCGACGAACGCTTGCCAGCCATGGGCAGCCATGAACTGGACGAACTGGCCCGCGGCATCAACCGCATGGCCGAAACCCTGCACGGCGCCCACGAGGAGCTGCAGCACAGCATCGACCAAGCCACCGAGGATGTGCGCCAGAACCTGGAAACCATCGAAATCCAGAACATCGAGCTGGACATGGCACGCAAGGAGGCCCTGGAGGCCAGCCGCATCAAGTCGGAGTTCCTGGCCAACATGAGCCACGAGATCCGCACGCCGCTCAATGGCATCCTCGGCTTCACCCACCTGCTGCAGAAGAGCGAGATGACTCCACGGCAGCTGGATTACCTGAGCACCATTGAGAAGTCCGCCGACAACCTGCTGGGGATCATCAACGAGATCCTCGACTTCTCCAAGATCGAGGCCGGCAAGCTGGTGCTCGACAGTGTCCCGTTCAACTTGCGCGACCTGGTCCAGGACACCTTGACCATCCTCGCCCCCGCCGCCCACGCCAAACAGCTCGAACTGCTCAGCCTGATCTACCGCGACACGCCGACGTCGCTGATCGGCGACCCGTTGCGGCTGAAGCAGATCCTCACCAACCTGGTGAGCAACGCGATCAAGTTCACCCGCGAAGGCACCATCGTCGTCAGGGCCATGCTCGAGGACGAACAGGATGACAGCGCCCAGTTGCGCATCAGCGTGCAGGACACCGGCATCGGCCTGTCGCCACAGGACGTGCGTACCTTGTTCCAGGCGTTCAGCCAGGCCGACAACTCGCTGGCCCGCCAGCCCGGTGGTACCGGCCTGGGGCTGGTGATTTCCAAGCGCCTGATCGAGCAGATGGGCGGTGAGATCGGCGTCGACAGCACGCCGGGCGAAGGCTCGCAGTTCTGGATCAGCTTGAGCCTGCCCAAGGCCCACGACGACATCGAGGAGCAACCACTGCAACCGTTGCTGGGGCGCAGAGCGGCCATTGTCGACAGCCATGAACTGGCGCGCCAGGCCCTGGAGCACCAGCTCGAGGACTGTGGCCTGAGCGTCAGCCTGTTCGCCTCTTACGACCAATTGCTGCAAGGCGTGCAGGCAGGCTTCCAGGCCGGCTTGCCATTCGAGTTTGCGGTACTCGGCGCCAACCTCGGCACGCTTTCGCCGGAGCAGCTCGGTCAGTACAACCAGCAGCTGGAACGGTTGCACTGCCAGTGCGTGGTGCTGTGCCCGACCACCGAGCAGGCGCTGTACCACCCCTTCCTGCCTAACGGTCATGGTCAGTTGCTGTCCAAACCGACCTGCACGCGCAAGTTGCGCCGCCTGTTGCTGGAGCTGGTGCAACCGCGCCGCACGCTGGCCGAACCGGCACTGGTCAGCAGCGGCCAACACCGAGCGAAGATCCTGTGCGTCGACGACAACGCCGCCAACCTCCTGCTGGTGCAGACGCTGCTTGAAGACCTGGGCGCCGAAGTGCTGGCAGTCGACAACGGCCATGCCGCCGTGCACGCGGTACAGGCCGAGCCTTTCGACCTGGTGTTGATGGACGTGCAGATGCCCGGTATGGACGGACGGGCCTGCACCGAGCAGATCCGCCTGTGGGAAAAGACCCAGAGTGGCAACCCGTTGCCGATCGTCGCCCTGACTGCCCACGCCATGGCCAACGAAAAACGCGCCTTGTTGCACAGCGGCATGGACGATTACCTGACCAAGCCGATCAGCGAGCGACAGCTGGCCCAGGTGGTCATGAAGTGGACCGGGCTGAGCCTGGGCACATCGCCATTGGAGTATGCCAGCGGGCCGCATGGCGACAGCCATGAGCTGCCGGTACTGGACCCTGACGAAGGCTTGCGCCTGGCCGCCGGCAAGCCGGACCTGGCTGCCGACATGCTGGCCATGCTGCTGGCGTCGCTGGAAAGCGACCGCCAGGCGATTCGCGCTGCGCGCGAGGCGGATGATCCGTCGACATTGATCGAGCAGGTGCACCGGCTCAACGGTGCCTCGCGCTATTGCGGCGTGCCCCAGCTGCGCGCGGCGTGTCAGCGCAGCGAGACCCTGCTCAAGCAGGACAGCCCACAGGCAACGCAGGCGCTGGATGAGCTGGATGCGGCGATCAACCGCTTGGCTGCGCAGGCGCGTCTGAGCGCTTGACGGGATATTTTCGGCGCCTGTGAGATCGAGCGCCGCGCGGGCGGCGCTCAATCTCACAGGCGCCACACAAGCCAAGACATGCACTTCAGAGGAAGCCCACCATGCGCGTTCTGTTGTTCAGCAGCCAGCACTACGACCAGGAAAGCTTCACCCAGGCCGCCCAAGGCAGCGGCCTTGACCTGCACTTCCAGCCCACCCGCCTGACCCTCGACACCGCCGCCCTGGCCCAGGGCTACGAGGTCGTCTGCGCCTTCATCAACGACGAGCTCGGCGCCCAGGTACTGCAGCGCCTGGCCGCTGGCGGTACACGGCTGATCGCCCTGCGCTCGGCCGGCTACAACCATGTCGACCTGGCTGCCGCCCAGCGCCTTGGCCTGGCGGTGGTGCGGGTGCCGGCCTATTCGCCGCATGCCGTGGCCGAGCACGCCGTGGCCCTGATCCTTGCCCTCAACCGCCGCCTGCACCGGGCCTACAACCGCACCCGCGAAGGTGACTTCACCCTCCACGGGCTGACTGGCTTCGACCTGCATGGCAAGACCGTCGGCGTGGTCGGCACCGGCCAGATCGGCGCAGCCTTCGCCCGTATCATGGCCGGCTTCGGCTGCCAACTGCTCGCGTATGACCCCTACCCCAACCCGGAGCTGCTGGCCCTGGGGGCCCGCTACCTGGACCTGCCCGAACTGCTGCGCGAGGCGCGAATCATCAGCCTGCACTGCCCGCTGACCGAGCACACCCGGCACCTGATCAATGCGCAGAGCCTGAACCACTTGCAGCCAGGCGCCATGCTGATCAACACCGGCCGCGGTGCGCTAGTCGACACGCCGGCGCTGATCGACGCCCTGAAAAGTGGCCAGCTCGGCTACCTGGGCCTGGATGTGTATGAAGAGGAAGCCCAGCTCTTTTTCGAGGACCGTTCCGACCTGCCGCTGCAGGATGATGTGCTGGCACGGTTGCTGACCTTCCCCAACGTGATCATCACCGCGCACCAGGCATTCCTGACCCACGAAGCACTGGACGCCATCGCCACCACTACCCTGGACAACATCATCCGCTGGGCGGCGGGTAATCCGCAGAATCTGGTCACCGGTTGATGCTAGGATACGCGGCATTTCTGGAGGACCCATGGTCGAACACGATTTTCGCTACACCCTTTTCAACCCGCAACACACCTTGATCGAGTGCCGCGCCCTGGTTCCGGGCCGTTACCAGGTGACCGGCAACGGTGGCTCGATGCACAAAGGCGACGTCCTGATCGTGACCCTCAAGGGCAGCAAGGACCTGGCCATGCGCCTGACCGTGGAGAGCGTGCGCCACCTGATCAACCCACGCGGCCAGTGGGTGGCCGTGGCCAGCGGCCCGGTGTTCAACGAGCTGGAGATTCTCACCTGGAAGGTCGAGTGCGACAGCTGCGACGCGGTGCTGGACTTCGAGTTCGCCGTCGACGCCAAACTTGGCAAGGCAGCCCGTCAGCCGGCCGCCAGCGCCCGTATCGCAGAACTGGGCTGGGCCAGCCGTGGCGACAAGCATCTGTGCCCGCGTTGCCAGGAGAGCGCCGAGTGAAGAATCTGCTGACCGGTGTGCTGATTGCCACCGGCCTGCTCGGCTGTGCTGCCGAACCTTCGAAGCTGCAGCAGGAACGCAGCTACGTACTGGAGTGGATCGGTGAGCGTCCGCTGATCGACTACAGCCACCTGACCCTGACCCTGGCCAGCGATGGCCGCGCCTATGGCAATGCCGGCTGCAACCACTGGTTTGCGCCGTACACGCTGGAGGGTGAGCACCTGAGCTTCGGCAAGGTCGGCAAGACCCGCAAACTGTGCGCCCCGGCATTGATGGAGCAGGAAAAGCGCTTCCTGCAGGCGCTGGAGACCGTGCAGCGCTGGGATGTGTCGCCCGTCGAGCAGATGCGTTTCTGGCCAGCCGAAGGCAAGCCACTGCGTTTCTGGCCTGAACAAGGCTGAGAATGTTTGGGGCCGCATTGCGGCCCCAAATGCATCAGGCGCCTTTGAGCGCCTTGATTTTGGCCTGCAGCCCTTCCAGGGTCTGCTCACCCAGCAGTTGCTCACGCACCTTGCCCTTGTCATCGATGATGTAGGTCACCGGCAGCGCCTCGCTGCGTGGCAGGTCATAACGCTCGGCCGGGTCCTGCGCCAGCACGGTGAAGCCGATGCCCAAGGCTTCCGCTGCCTGCTTCAGTTCCGGCCCCTGCAGGCCATCGAAGTTCACCCCGAACACCTTGATGCCATCGGCCGCCCATTGCTTGGCCGCCTGGTTCAGCTCGGGTACCTCGGTACGGCACGGGCCACACCATTCGGCCCAGTAATTGAGCACTACCCAGTGCCCGTCGATCTGTTCCGCCTTTACCGTCTTGCCATCTTGGTCCACGCCGTAATCGGCACCGCAACCACCGAGCAACAGGCTCGCGGTGATGGCCAGTACTGCTGCCAGACGCCTTGCCATGGGTCAATCCTTCTCGAAGTTTCAAGCAAATAGGTCAGTCGCTGCGGTTAGAATAGCCGCCACACCCAGCTGGATGCGACCCGACATGACTGACTTGACGCTCTATCATAACCCGCGCTGCTCGAAATCCCGCGGCGCGCTGGAACTGCTCGAACAACGCGGCCTGGCACCGACCATCGTGCGCTACCTGGAAACCCCGCCCGACGCGGCCACCCTCAAGGCCCTGCTCGGCAAGCTGGGTATCGCCCCGCGCCAGCTGCTGCGCAGCGGCGAAGACGAATACAAGGCCCTGGACCTGGGCAACCTGGCGCTGACCGACGCGCAACTGATCGACGCCATGGTCAAAAATCCCAAACTGATCGAACGGCCGATCCTGATTGCTGGTGACAAGGCCGTGATCGGCCGCCCGCCAGAGAAGGTGCTGGAGATCCTGCCGTGAGCGCGCCCTACATCCTGGTGCTGTATTACAGCCGTCACGGTTCGACCAGCGAGATGGCCCGGCATATCGCCCGCGGCATCGAGCTGGCCGGCATGGAAGCGCGCCTGCGCACAGTGCCGGCGATTTCCACCGAGTGCGAAGCGGTGGCCCCGGACATCCCGGCCAGCGGCGCGCTGTACGCCACCCTCGACGACCTGCGCCACTGCGCCGGCCTGGTGCTGGGCAGCCCGACCCGCTTCGGCAACATGGCCGCACCGCTGAAGTATTTCCTCGATGGCACCAGCAGCCTGTGGCTGGGTGGCGAACTGGTCGGCAAACCGGCTGGCGTGTTCACCTCCACCGCCAGCCTGCACGGCGGCCAGGAGACCACCCTGCTGTCGATGATGCTGCCGCTGATGCACCACGGCATGTTGGTGATGGGCCTGCCTTACAGTGAATCGGCACTGCTGGAGACCCGTGGTGGCGGCACCCCTTACGGCGCCAGCCACCATGCCGGCGCCGATGGCAAGCGTGAGCTGGACCAACACGAGATCGCTTTGTGCCGCGCCCTTGGCCAACGCCTGGCGACCACGGCCAAGGCCCTGGAGGCCGCGCGTGGCTAAAAAGCCCAAGGTATTGCCCTCACTCGAATGGCTGGCACCGCGGCTGCGCCTTACGCGGGCGTTGAGCCTGGCATGCTTCTTTGGCCTGATCGCGCTGCTGGTGGTGAACAATCTGTGGTTTGCCAACCTGCATGGGGCACGGGTCGAAGTGATCCTGGCGATCGAGTTGGTGCCGCTGCTGTTGCTGCTGCCGGGCATGCTGATGGGCAGCGCCCGGGCGCATGCCTGGACCTGCTTCGTGGTGAATATCTATTTCATCAAGGGCGTGCTGGCGGCGTTCGACCCGGCGCGTGCAGTGTTTGGTTGGGTGGAAGTGCTGGTGAGCCTGGGGTTGTTCATTGCCGGGCTGCTGTATGTGCGCTGGAAATTCCAGTTCGAACGGCGCATGGCGGGCGAAGGCAGTTGAGTTCGGGGGCCGCTTTGCGGCCCCGGCGATCTCAATGGTTGACGGTATGCGCCAGCATTACCGACAACTGGCACAGCGGTCGCCCGCTCTCTGCGTGCCATTGATTGAACGCTTGCTGCACCAGGGCCAGGTCGCGCTGGCTGGTCGGCTGCTTGTCGATCACCTTCTGTGCAATCAACGCCGCCGCCATGTCTTCAGTGGGGATGAAGGTGTCCTTGCCGACCATGCGCAGGAAGCGCGGTGCCGACAATCCGCCCAGCTGGTTGCCGTGCTTGGCCAGGTACTTCCACAGCCCGACGATGTCGGTCTCCGGCCAGTCGGCGATGAACGCGCCGAAGCTGCCCTTCTCCTTCGCCACGTCGAGGATCATCTGCGCATTGCGCGGCACGCTCTTGAGCTTGCCCAGATGGCGGATGATGCGCTCGTCGTGCATCAACCGCTCCAGGTGCTCGGCGCCCATCAGCACCACCTTTTCCGGGTCGAAGCCGAAGAACACCTGCTCGAACGCAGGCCACTTGGCATCCACCAGGCTGTGCTTGAGCCCGGCGCGGAACACGCGCAGGGCCAGGGTCGACAGGTAGCGGTCGTCAGCGATGGCGCGCAGCTGCGCCGGCGTGCGCGGCTGCGGCAGGAAGGCTTCCAGCGCCTCGGCCGAGCCGAAGCGGTTCAGGCAATATGCGTGCAGCCACTGGTAATCGCGCATGGCCTCAGATGTTCACCACGTCGAGGAAACGCGGGGTAGCGTTCTCGTCGATCTTCAGGCTGGTGAAGTCGAACAGATTGCGGTCGGCCAGCTGCGACGGGGCCACGTTCTGCATGGCGCGGAAGATGCTCTCGGTGCGGCCAGGGTGCTTGCGCTCCCACTCCACCAGCATGTCCTTGACTACCTGGCGCTGCAGGTTCTCCTGCGAGCCGCAGAGGTTGCACGGGATGATCGGGAATTCCTTCATGTCCGAATAGGCCTGGATGTCCTTTTCGCTGCAGTAGGCCAGCGGACGGATGACCACGTTGCGGCCGTCGTCGGCGCGCAGCTTCGGTGGCATGCCCTTGAGCGCGCCGTTGAAGAACATGTTGAGGAAGAAGGTTTCGACGATGTCGTCGCGGTGGTGCCCGAGGGCCATCTTGGTCGCACCGATTTCATCGGCGAAGGTATACAGGGTGCCACGGCGCAGACGCGAGCACAGCGAGCAGGTGGTCTTGCCCTCGGGCACCAGCTCCTTGACCACCGAGTAGGTGTCCTTCTCGACGATGTGGTACTCGACGCCCAGCTCCTTGAGGTAGGCCGGCAGCACATGTTCTGGGAAGCCTGGCTGCTTCTGGTCCATGTTCACCGCGACGATCTCGAACTTGATCGGTGCCACCTTCTGCAGGTGCAACAGAACGTCGAGCATGGTGTAGCTGTCCTTGCCGCCAGACAGGCAGACCATGACCTTGTCGCCATCTTCGATCATGTTGTAGTCGGTGATGGCTTCGCCAGCGAGACGACGCAGGCGTTTTTGCAGTTTGTTCTGGTTGACCGAGAGGGTGCCCATAGCGCTTGGATCCGCGAGGTGTGACAAAAGCCGGCTATTTTACGCACAAACCACGCGCATCTGTAGGGATTCCGATAAAGACTTCAAGGGAATCAACAACGGCCCTGACAGCGCAATTTGCTCTAAAAAGCGCAGTTTGTGCAGGGATTGGCTTCCTATACTGCGACATAAGGCCACATTACCGTTCTGCTTCGGTGTCCTGGCCTCGGGCCGCTTGAGCTCCATGTGGGGGGCGATTGGCAACATTGAGAGGAGTGACCGGCATGATTCATCACGTTGTGGGGCTGTTTACCCATCCCGACCAGGAATGGCGGGAGATTCGTGGCGAAGAAGAAAGCATCAGCCACATGTACCTGACTCATACGCTCATCCTGGCGGCGATTCCCGCCATTTCGGCCTTTATCGGCACAACCCAGGTAGGCTGGGTAATCGGCGGCCGACCGGCGGTGATGCTGACCATGGACAGCGCGATCTGGATGAGCATCATGTCCTACGTGGCGATGCTCGCCGGGGTGGCGGTGATGGGTGCCTTCATCCACTGGATGGCCCGCACCTACGACGCCAGCCCGTCCATGGCGCAATGCATAGCCTTTGCCACCTACACCGCCACCCCGCTGTTCCTCGGCGGCCTGGCGGCGCTCTATCCGCACTTGTGGCTGGGCATGCTGGTGGGGACCGCTGCCATTTGCTACACCGTGTACCTGCTGTATGTCGGCTTGCCGACGTTCATGAACATACCGTCAGATGAAGGCTTCCTGTTCTCAAGCTCCGTGCTGGCAGTGGGCCTCGTTGTGCTGGTGGCGATCATGGCTGCAACCGTGATCATCTGGGGTTTGGGCGTGGGGCCCGTGTACACCAACTAGATCAGATCCAGCCAACATAGGGCATCAAGCCAGAGGCCGCCGCAAGGCGGCCTTTGTCTTTGTCATGATGCCTGCCTGCTGACCGGCGGCTCGGCAACCGCGACAGGCATCCGGCATAATGCCCGGTCAGGAGAACCACCCCGCCATGCCCGAGCTGCTCAAACAACGCGTCGAAACCTGTTACCAGCAAGCCGAAGCCTTCTTCAAACGCCCCTTCCCGCGCCCGGAAGTCAGCTTCAAGCTGCGCGGCCAGAAGGCCGGTGTCGCCCACCTGCACGAAAACCTGCTGCGCTTCAACCTGCAGCTGTATCGCGAGAACCAGGACGACTTCCTGCGCCAGACCGTGGCCCATGAAGTGGCGCACCTGGTGGCCCACCAGCTGTTTGGTGACCGCATCCAGGCCCATGGTGAGGAGTGGCAGCTGATCATGCGCGGGGTGTATGAGCTGCCGCCGAATCGCTGCCACAACTATGAAGTGCAGCGGCGGGTGGTGACCCGTTACATCTACCGCTGCCCATGCCCGGAGGGTGATTTCCCGTTTACCGCGCAGCGGCACAAGCTGGTGCGCCAAGGGCGGCGCTATCTGTGCCGACGCTGCCGGGCGATATTGGTGTACAGCGGCGAAACCCGCGTCGAATAGGCAGGCACAAGAAAGGCGACCCGAGGGTCGCCTTCTTTTTTACCGCATCGGGATCAACGCACCGGGGTTTCTGCAACGCCCAGATCATCGGTAGGTACCGACAACTCCAGCGGCGCGCCACCGGAAGCCAGCTCGGAGGCCAGCTTGTCGTCATCCATCTCTTTCACCCACTTGGCCACGACCACGGTGGCCACGGCGTTGCCGACCAGGTTGGTCAGTGCGCGGGCTTCGGACATGAAGCGGTCGATGCCGAGGATCAGCGCCAGGCCGGCAACCGGCAGGTGGCCGACGGCCGACAGGGTGGCAGCCAGCACGATGAAGCCCGAACCGGTCACGCCGGCAGCACCTTTGGACGCGACCAGCAGCACCAGCAGCAGGGTGATCTGGTGGGTGATGTCCATATGGGTATCGGTGGCCTGGGCGATGAACACCGCAGCCATGGTCAGGTAGATCGAGGTACCGTCAAGGTTGAACGAGTAGCCGGTCGGGATCACCAGGCCGACGACCGACTTCTTGGCACCCAGGCGCTCCATCTTGGCCAGCATGCGTGGCAGAGCCGATTCCGAGGAGGAAGTGCCCAGCACGATCATCAGCTCTTCACGGATGTAGCGGATCAGCTTGAGGACACTGAAGCCGTGAGCGCGGCAGATACCGCCCAGCACCACCAGCACGAACAGCAGGCAGGTGATGTAGAAGCAAGCCATCAGGTAGCCCAGCTGCACCAGCGAACCCACGCCGTACTGGCCGATGGTGAAGGCCATGGCACCGAAGGCACCGACAGGGGCCAGCTTCATGATCATGTTGATGATGTTGAACATGACGTGGGCGAAGCGATCGATCAGGTCCAGTACCGGCTTGCCGTAGCTGCCCAGGCGGTGCAGGGCGAAGCCGAAGATCACCGAGAACATCAGCACTTGCAGGATATCGCCGTTGGCGAAGGCACCCACCACGGTGTTGGGGATGATGTTGAGCAGGAAGCCGACGGTGGTCTGCTGCGCGCCGGCGGCGGCGTAGGCGGCCACGCTGCTGGCGTTCAGGGTGCTGACGTCGATGTGCATGCCTGCACCCGGCTGAACCACGTTGACGACCACCAGGCCGATGATCAGGGCGATGGTAGAGACGATTTCAAAGTACAGCAGTGCGTAGCCGCCAGTCTTGCCGACCGACTTCATGCTCTGCATGCCGGCGATGCCGCTGACCACGGTACAGAAGATGATGGGCGCGATGACCATCTTGATCAGTTTGACGAAACCATCACCCAAAGGCTTAAGGGCGACGCCGGTTTCGGGGTAGAAGTGGCCGAGCAGGATGCCGATGGTGATGGCGACCAACACCTGGACATACAGGGATTTGTACAGCGGCTGACGTGTCGTCATGGCTCATTTTTCCTCAAGTGTGCCGGCTTCACCCTTCCCAGGGTGTGCAAGCACCTGAATCGCTAACCCTCCTGCACCCGGAGGGATTTGTCGTTGTGTTCGAGCTGCCTGGGCAGGCCTCTGCCAAGTGGAATAGCAAGGGCGATGCCAAAGTGCCCAGCAAGGGTGCAAAGGCAGTGTTTGCTGGGCGTAAATGCCCAACGACGGGGCGAATTCCCTGAGATGTGGTGGCGGATTTCCGCCCGGTGGCGGGAAATGTACAGGGGATGTGGCGGGATTCCGCCCGGGCGGCAGATCAATCGAGGTGCAAGGTGATGCAGAAGGCGGCCCCGCCCAGCGCGGATTCATCCAGCGTCAGCTCGGCGCCATAGCTGTCGACGATGTCCTTGACCACCGCCAGGCCAATGCCCTGCCCCGGATGTTGCCGGTCCAGCCGTTCACCGCGTTCGAGAATTCGTTCACGCTGGTCAGCCGGCACCCCGGGGCCGTCGTCCTCGACGCACAGTGTCAGCGTGCCGCGCCCCTCCTGCAGGCTCACCCGCAGGTGCCCCAGGCTCAACCGGTAGGCGTTCTCCAGCAGATTGCCCAGCAGCTCCAGCAACGCACCCTGCTCGATCGGCACATGCGACTGCGCAGGCACATCCAGCTCGACCTCCACCCGCTTGTCGCGATAGACCTTGGCCAAGGTGCTGCACAAGCTCTCCAGCACCGGCAGCAGCAATACGCTGTGGCGCACCAGGCCGCTCTTGCGCAGGCTGGCTCGCTGCAGCTGGTAATCGATCTGCTGGCTCATGCGCTCGATCTGGCTCTGCAGCACCTGTGCCTGTTCGCGTTCGCCAGCACGCTGCTGCATGCTCTCTCCCACGCCCTGCAACACTGCCAGCGGAGTCTTCAGGCTGTGTGCCAGGTCGCCTAGTGAATCGCGATAGCGGGTGCGCTGCTCGCGTTCGCTGCTCAGCAACCGGTTCAGCGAGCGTGTCAGGCGCAGCAATTCGCGGGGGTGCTCGCCGCTGAGGCCATCACGTGCGCCGGACTCCACCTCATCCAGCTCAAGGCTCAGCCGACGTAATGAGCGCAATCCCCAGGTCAGGCCGGCCCAGAGCAGTGCCAGCAAGGCCAGCAGGGCCGCACCAAAACCTAGGTAAAGCTTTTCGCGCAGACCATTGAGCGTGGCCTTGTATTCACTCACTGGCTGCAGCGCCACGATGCTGTAGGCCGCGCTCTGGCCACCGAGCAGTTTGATCTCGACGTCATAGACGAAGAACTCTTCGCCATCCTCCTGGTGGATACGGGCGAACTCGTTACCACGCCCGTCGTAGCGCGGGCGGTAATTGATGTGCCGATCGGCGGTGGCGCGCGAGCGCCAGACCAGGTTGCCGTCACGGTCGAAGATGTAGCCCAGCAGGCCGGTGTATGGCAGGTTGTAGCGCTCGTCCGGCAGCAGCTCGGGCATCAGCAACTGGCCATGCTCGATGCGCGCCGCGGAGATCAGCGTGGTCACGTCCGACGCCAGGCGCTGCTCGATCGACTCCTGCAGGGCGAGGCTGAATGCCTTCTGCAGCGCCGGCAACAGCGCCAGCATGAACAGCAGCGCCAGCACCGCTGCCGCGAGCATCAGGCGTACCCGCAGCGAGCGGATCATCTGCAGCGCTCGGTGAACAGATAGCCGAGGCCGCGCACCGTGTCGATCGGCTTGAAGCCGCTCTCACCCTCGAGCTTGCGACGCAGGCGACCGACCAGCACCTCGATGACGTTGGGGTCGCGTTCCTCGTCGCCGGGATAGAGCTGCTCCATCAGGCGGTCCTTGGCCACCACTTGCTGGTGATGACGCATGAGGTACTCGAGGATGCGGTACTCATAGGCCGTCAGTGCCAGCGGCTGCTCATCCAGGGTTGCCTGTTTGCGATTGAGGTCCAGCACCAGGGGGCCGGCGGCAATGGTCGACTGGGTGAAACCGCTGGAACGACGCAGCAAGGCGTTCAGGCGCGCTTCGAGCTCCTCGAACTGGAACGGCTTGACCAGATAGTCGTCGGCACCGGCTGCCAGGCCTTCGACCTTGTCCTGCCAGTTGCCACGGGCGGTGAGAATGAGGATGGGGAAGGTCTTGCCCTGGCTGCGCAGGCGGCCGATCAGCTCGAGACCGCTGATGCCAGGCAGGCCCAGGTCGACAATGGCCAGGTCGAAATGGAAGTGCTCGGCCTGGTACAGCGCTTCTTCGGCATTGGCCACGGCTTCGACCACATGGCCGCTTTCACCCAGGCGCGTGTGGAGGTGGTGCCGCAGCAGGGCTTCGTCCTCGACCACCAGCAATTTCATGTAGCACTCCTATTTATGTATTGCCTGTGCTGGCCTCTTCGCGGGACAAGCCCGCTCCTACAGGGATCGCACAGGTTCGAAGGCTGTGCAATCCCTGTAGGAGCGGGCTTGTCCCGCGAAAGGGCCGGCACAGGATAACCCGGCTCGCCGGTCAGAACTTGTAGCTGGCTGCCAGGTAGGTCTGGGCACTGCTGGTCAGGCGCAGGGTGCCTTCCTTCGGCCCGCCACTGGCGCCCACCTCCGTTGCAGCATTGGTACGCAGGTAACGGTAGCCCAGCTCGACCGAAGCCTGGTCGGTGATGTCCTGGATAACGCCGGCCTGCAAGCCGTAGGCATAGCCATAGTCGGTATCGCGGCTGGCCCCTGGCGAATCCTGGGTCAGCTTGGTCATGCCCAGGCTGCCACCGCCGAACAGCTTGGTGGTATCCCCCACCGGCAGGAGCAGGTCGTAGCTGCCGAGCAGGTTTTCCTGGCGCAACTTGTAACCACTGTGGTCGCCGGAAACGTTGTCGTAGGTCAGGTAGTAGCGTGCCTGATCATTGATCTTGCCCAGGCGCACGCCCCAGGTATCATCCTTGCCGATGATGCCGTCGGCGTTCAGGTGGTCGGTGTTGCTCTGCAGCAGTCCGGACTTGCGGACCTTGTCGCTGGTCTGCCCGTACGTGAAGCTGGCGAAAGTATCTTCGGCCGCCTGGGCAGAGGTCATGCCAGCGGCGCAAACGGCCATGGCAGCGAGCAGGGTGTTGAAGGTTTTCATGGCTTCTTACTCCAGTTGAATGCGCTGTTGCGGTCTGGAAGCTAGAGTAAGCAAGGTGCCCTGAACCGCGACTGAACCCTGGCTGAACCGCGGCTGAACGATCTGTTGAACAAGGAGTAGTGAACATGCGTGCCCTGCTGGCCCTGACCCTGATGTGCAGCGCCGCCCTCGCCCAAGCGGCGGTGCAGACCCGCGAGATCCGTTACCAAGATGCCGACGGCACCGCGCTGATGGGCTATTACGCCTACGACGATGCCGTGAAGGGCGAGCGCCCGGGTGTGCTGGTAGTGCACGAATGGTGGGGGCTGAACGACTATGCCAAACGCCGTGCGCGCGATCTTGCCGGGCTGGGCTACAGCGCGCTGGCCATCGACATGTATGGCGAAGGCAAGCACACCGAGCACCCGCAGGACGCCCAGGCATTCATGGCCGCGGCGATGAAGGACCCGAAAGCGGCGGCCAGGCGCTTCGACGCCGGGCTCGACCTGCTGAGGAAACAACCCTATACCGACAAGCACAAGCTCGGCGCGGTGGGCTACTGCTTCGGCGGCAAGGTGGTGCTGGATGCCGCACGCCGGGGCGCGCGGCTGGATGGCGTGGTGAGTTTCCACGGCGCACTGGCCACCCAGACACCGGTCACCGAGCCTGGCGTGGTGCGGGCCTACCTGCTGGTCGAACACGGGGCGGACGACAGCATGGTCACCCCGCAGCAGGTGGACGCCTTCAAGAAAGAGATGGATGCAGCCAAGGTCAACTACCAGTTCGTCAGCATTCCGGGCGCCAAGCATGGTTTCACCAACCCGGATGCAGACCGGCTGAGCCATGGCGATCATGGCGGGCCTGACATTGGCTACAACGAGGCAGCAGACAAGAGCTCGTGGGCAGACATGCAGGCGTTCTTCAAGCAGGTATTCAAGTAGAGAGCGCTGGGGCCGCTGTGCGGCCACCATCTCCCACATGAGACTCCCGGCTGGCACAATACCGGTCATGAACACACTCCCCGCCTGCTGCGCCCCGCTCCAGCATCACTGGCCCCTGCCCCGCCCGCTGCCCGGCGCGGTGCTGGTCAGTTGCGCCTTCGACCCCGCCCACCTGGCCGCCGATGACTTCCAGCGCGCCGGTATCGTACCCAGCGCCAGCCTGCAATGCTCGGTGGCCAAGCGCCAGGCCGAGTACCTGGCCGGCCGTGTCTGCGCCCGTGCCGCGCTGCTGCGCCTGGATGGCCGCGACTACGTCCCTGGCACCCATGAGGACCGCTCACCGATCTGGCCCGCGGATATCCACGGCTCGATCACCCATGGCAAAGGCTGGGCCGCCGCTGTGGTCGCTGCCGATGGGGCCTGCCGCAGCCTGGGCCTGGACCAGGAAGCGCTGCTGGAAGATGAGCGCGCCGAGCGGCTGATGGGCGAGATTCTGACGCCTGCCGAACGCGAGCGCCTGGACCGCAGCCAGCTGGGCCTGACGGTCACCCTGACCTTCTCGCTCAAGGAAAGCCTGTTCAAGGCGCTCTACCCACTGACCCGGCAGCGCTTCTATTTCGAGCACGCCGAGGTGCTGGAATGGTCAGTCGATGGCCTGGCGCGCCTGCGCCTTCTCACCGACCTGTCACCCGAATGGCGACACGGCGCCGAAGTCGAAGGCCAGTTCTGCTTGCAAGACGGCCACCTGCTCAGCCTGATCAGCGTCTGAGCCCTACTGCGGCGCCTGCTCACGCGGCCAGTTGAGGCTGAAGCAGGCCCCGCCCAGCGCCTCGCTGCGCCCTACCGTAGCGCGGCCGGCATGCCAGTAGATGATCCGCCGCACGATCGACAGGCCCAGGCCATGCCCACCAGAAGCGCGGGTGCGGCTGTCGTCGAGCCGGGTGAAGGGGGTGAAGATGCGATCCCAGAAACCCTCGGGGATGCCCGGGCCATCGTCTTCCACATCGATGCGGCAACGCTGCTGGCCCAGCTGGTAGCTCAAGCGTACTTCACTGCCAGCATGGCGCAGCGCATTGCTCACCAGGTTCTGCAGCGCACGATGCAGGTAACGCGGCTCGGCCTCGACCCAGCAGCCGTCGCTGGCCTGGCACGCCCCGCGCAGCAAGCGGACCTTGCTGTTGAGCGGCGCCAGCTCTTCGATCACCCGGTCGAACAGCGCATCCAGCTCGACACGCTGGAATTTCAGCGCCGGCGCGCCCTGCTCCAGGCGTGCGTAGGTCAGCATCTCGTCGACCAGCCTGTCGAGGTCCTGGATATCGCCATCCATGCCGACCAGGTGCTTGGCGCGTGCCTGCTCGGTGGGCGCGCTTTCGATCATCTCCAGGCCAAAGCGCAAGCGTGCCACTGGCGTGCGCAGTTCGTGGGACACCGCGCGCACCAGCTCGCGTTGCATGTTAAGCGAACGCTGCAGGTGCTCGGCCATGCCATTGAACGCAGCGGCCAGGCGCCCCACCGAATCGGCATCACCGGCCGGCACGCGGGTGTCCAGGCTGCCCTGGGCGATGCGCGTGGCGGCGATTTCCATGCCTGACACGCGCCGTTCCAGCTGGCGCACCAGCAGATACACCACCAGGCCGATCAGGCACAGGCCAAGGAAGGCGATCAGGATCAACAACTGTGGCGGATAAGGGTTGAGCTGATACAGCGGGCCGATCTCCAGCACCAGTGGAGAGCCTGGCAGGCCGGCGAACACGCGGATGGAATCGCCATCGCGGCCCAGCGCCATCACCGTGTCCCCTTCCTCCACCCGGCGCCGCTGATCATCGTCCAGGCCGACCCGCTCGATGCGTTGCAAGGCGACGCCAAAGCCGAAGCCCTTGCTCTGGGTGATTTCTGCCAGGCGCTGTTGCTGCTCGGTCACCGGGTAGCGCACCAGCTCATCGGCCAGCAGGTAAAGCGTGGCACGCGCCAGCTGCTCGCTGACCTGCTTGACCTGGGCCACCAGCAACAAGTCCTCCTGGCCGACCTTGCGCAGCACCTGGGCAGCGTGCGGCCCGGTCTTCTCCACCACCACCAGGCCACGGTACAGGCGGGCGCGCTGGCCACCATCCAAAGTGCGCGCCGTCATCGGCTGCAGTTCGAGTGGCACGCCCAGCAACCGCCCCCACATCAGCAGCGAGCGCTTGCGCTCGGTTTCATTCTGCTGCGCCAGGTTGTCGGCCATAAGGCTGAACGTACCCTGGGCCAACCGCTCGCGGTGCTGGGCCGCGCGCACTTCGTTGACCAGATGCAGGCTGAGCACGCCGAGCAACGCCACCAGCACCAGCACCGCAAGCATCCCGCCGTAGATGCGCAGGAAGATCGAACGGTTCATGGGGCATCGCCGACGAACAGGTAACCCTTGCTGCGCAGCGTTTTGATCAGCCGCGGGTGGATCGGGTCGTCGCCGATCTTGGGGCGAATCCTGGAAATGCGCACATCGATGGAGCGGTCCTGGCCGTCGTAACCGACCCCGCGCAAGGCAGTGAAGATCTGCTCGCGCGTCAGCACCCGCCCGGCGTTGCTGGCCAGCAGCCAGAGCAGGTCGAATTCAGCACCGGTGAGGTCGATCTGCTGCGCGTCGAGCCAGGCTTCACGCAGGCGGTTGTCGATGCGCAGCGGCCCGAAGGCCAAGTCGTGGCGTTTGTTGTCGGGGCCTTCGCTGCGCCGCAGCAGGGCCTGGATCCGCGCCAGCAGCAAGCGCGGCCGCACCGGCTTGCACACATAGTCGTCGGCCCCCAGGTCCAGGCCCTGGACCTGATCGAGTTCGTCGCTACGGGCCGTCAGCATCAGAATCGGGCCGGGATACTGGCCACGCACGCGGCGGCAGATGCTCAGGCCGTCTTCACCGGGGAGCATCAGATCGAGAATCACCAGGTCCGGCTGGCTGTCGACAATGCGGCGCGCGGCGCGGGCGCCATCGCCCTCCACGGCGACCTCGTAGCCGTTGGCCTGCAAGTATTCGGCAGTGAGCTCGGCCAGGCGCTGGTCGTCTTCGACGATGAGGATGCGGTTGCTGGGTTGGTCCATGGCCCCTGCCTTTGAATTGTTGTTGTACTGTCGGTACCGGCCTTTAACCAAAAGGCAACATCACCCCCGGATACTACGTGCCGCCCGTCGGCACTGCCAACCCGCCCGACGGCAGCCTCGACTGAACCGATTTTTGTGGTAGGGTTCGCGCCCGAAAAATTCTGCCTGGGGGCAGCGACCGAGAGAAAAATAGTGCACGCCACTTGGCACTAGGCCTACAGCGATTACCCACTATTCACTCACAAAGTACGCACAAGTTATCCACAGGCGGTCGCCTTGCAAAGACCCCTGTACCGCATTATCTTGTATCCCCAGCACAGCAAACCACTAGATGTTGGGTTTCAGTCACCAACGCCAAGCATGAGTCAGCAGAAAAATTCAAGGTTTTTTTCTGGCAGAACTCGTCGTGGTTTCATCGATCCAACCGCTCCTAGCGGATACTGAACAGCCTGCTCTGGCTCACCCCAGGGCATTTGACTTCGGCCAGGGAGCGGCAAGGTTCTTGCCCCCATTTCCTGATCTGTCCCGAAGTCGGTACGCCCGAGCGGGTGGATGCGCGTGCATGACGCATCCTCGCCAAGGCCATCGAGCAAGTGGACGGAACGGTGGGCGCCCCAAAGGCGCCTGAACACTATAGAAACTGTGGAGACACCCACCCATGCAAACCGACACAACTCGCGAGAGCCCGCAGGCCAAGGCGCCGCAGGCCGCCGATTCCAACCAGGATCTGGCCGCCACCGCCCCAGGCCAACTGCGCGTGATCAAGCGCAACGGCACTGTCGTCCCCTACACCGACGACAAGATCACCGTGGCCATCACCAAGGCGTTCCTCGCAGTTGAAGGCGGCACCGCCGCTGCCTCGTCGCGCATCCACGACACCGTCGCGCGCCTGACCGAGCAGGTCACTGCCACGTTCAAGCGTCGCATGCCATCGGGTGGCACCATCCACATCGAAGAAATCCAGGACCAGGTCGAACTGGCCCTGATGCGTGCCGGCGAGCAGAAAGTCGCCCGTGACTACGTGATCTACCGCGACCAGCGCGCCAAGGAGCGTGCCACCCGCGCCCACACCGACGCCGTGGTCGAGCCGCACCCAAGCATCCGCATCACCCTGGCCGACGGCAGCCTGGCGCCGCTGGACATGGCGCGCCTGAACACCATCATCAGCGAAGCCTGCGAAGGCCTGGCCGAAGTCGATGGCGACCTGATCCAGCGCGAAACCCTGAAGAACCTGTACGACGGCGTGGCCATCAAGGACGTCAACACCGCCCTGGTGATGACCGCCCGTACCCTGGTCGAGCGTGAGCCGAACTACTCTTTCGTCACCGCCCGCCTGCTGATGGACACCCTGCGTGCCGAAGGCCTGGGCTTCCTCAACGTCGCCGACAGCGCCACCCACCACGAGATGGCCGACCTGTACGCCAAGGCCCTGCCGGCCTATGTCGCCAAAGGTATCGAGTTCGAGCTGCTGAACCCGGCACTGGCCGACTTCGACCTGGAAAAACTGGGCAAGGCGATCAACCACGAGCGCGACCAGCAGTTCACCTACCTGGGCCTGCAGACCCTGTACGACCGCTACTTCATCCACAAGGATGGCGTGCGCTTCGAGCTGCCACAGGTGTTCTTCATGCGTGTGGCTATGGGCCTGGCGCTGGAAGAAAAAGACAAAGAAGCCCGTGCGATCGAGTTCTACAACCTGCTCTCGTCGTTCGACTACATGGCTTCGACCCCGACCCTGTTCAACGCCGGTACCCTGCGTCCACAGCTGTCGAGCTGCTACCTGACCACCGTGCCGGACGACCTGTCGGGCATCTACCACGCGATCCACGACAACGCCATGCTGTCGAAATTCGCCGGTGGCCTGGGCAACGACTGGACCCCTGTGCGTGCACTGGGCTCCTACATCAAGGGCACCAACGGCAAATCCCAGGGCGTCGTGCCGTTCCTGAAAGTGGTCAACGACACCGCCGTCGCCGTGAACCAGGGTGGCAAGCGCAAAGGCGCCGTGTGTGCCTACCTGGAAACCTGGCACCTGGACATCGAAGAATTCATCGAGCTGCGCAAGAACACCGGTGATGACCGTCGTCGTACCCACGATATGAACACCGCCAACTGGATCCCTGACCTGTTCATGAAGCGCGTCTTCGATGACGGCAAGTGGACCCTTTTCTCGCCATCGGAAGTGCCTGATCTGCACGACCTGACCGGCAAGGCCTTCGAAGAGCGCTACGAGTACTACGAAGCCCTGACCGAGTACAACAAGATCAAGGTATTCAAGACCATCCAGGCCAAAGACCTGTGGCGCAAGATGCTGTCGATGCTGTTCGAGACCGGCCACCCGTGGCTGACCTTCAAGGACCCGTGCAACCTGCGTTCGCCGCAGCAGCACGTGGGCGTGGTGCACAGCTCGAACCTGTGCACCGAGATCACCCTGAACACCAACAAGGACGAGATCGCGGTCTGCAACCTGGGCTCGATCAACCTGCCGAACCACATCGTCGACGGCAAGCTGGACACCGCCAAGCTGCAACGCACCGTGAACACCGCCGTGCGCATGCTCGACAACGTGATCGACATCAACTACTACTCGGTGCCGCAAGCGCGTAACTCGAACTTCAAGCACCGTCCGGTCGGCCTGGGCATCATGGGCTTCCAGGACGCGCTGTACCTGCAGCACATCCCGTACGGCTCCGACGCTGCCGTCGAGTTCGCCGACAAGTCGATGGAAGCGGTCAGCTACTACGCGATCCAGGCCTCCTGCGACCTGGCCGACGAACGTGGCGCCTACGAGACCTTCCAGGGTTCGCTGTGGTCCAAGGGCATCCTGCCGCTGGATTCGCAACAGATCCTGATCGAGGCCCGTGGCCAGAAGTACATCGACGTCAACCTGGAAGAGTCGCTGGACTGGGCGCCGGTCCGTGCCCGCGTGCAGAAAGGCATTCGTAACTCGAACATCATGGCCATCGCGCCAACCGCGACCATCGCCAACATCACCGGCGTGTCGCAGTCGATCGAGCCGACCTACCAGAACCTGTACGTGAAATCGAACCTGTCGGGCGAGTTCACCGTGATCAACCCGTACCTGGTCCGCGACCTGAAGGCCCGCGGCCTGTGGGACTCGGTCATGATCAACGACCTGAAGTACTACGACGGTTCGGTGCAGCAGATCGAGCGTATCCCGCAAGAACTGAAAGACCTGTACGCCACTGCGTTCGAAGTCGAAACCAAGTGGATCGTCGACGCCGCCTCGCGTCGCCAGAAGTGGATCGACCAGGCTCAGTCGCTGAACCTGTACATCGCCGGCGCCTCGGGCAAGAAGCTGGACGTGACCTACCGCATGGCCTGGTACCGTGGTCTGAAGACCACCTACTACCTCCGTGCCCTGGCCGCGACCAGCACCGAGAAGTCGACCATCAACACCGGCAAGCTCAACGCCGTTTCCAGCGGCGGCGACAGCGCCCCGATCCAGGCAGCCGGCCCAGCGCCAGTGCCAAAGGCCTGCGCGATCGACGAGCCTGACTGCGAAGCCTGCCAGTAAGGCTTGAATGCCGCGAGGGGTGCCCACGGGTGCCCCTTGCGGCATTTTTGTATCCGCGTCCCCGAGAAACCTTGCCCTTTGCCCAGCGCTCGCGCAGCTGGGTAAAAAAACAGGACCTCTCAAAAAAGGACGCAAGCCCATGGCGCGGAAAAAAGTGGCATCTCGCAAGATCGGTCGCAATGCTGAAACCGGCCGTTTCACCACGGTCGAACAAGCGCGCAAGCACCCCAAGACACACATTGTCGAAACACTGCGCTCGACTCGCTAGCTGCGAATTGGCGCGCACCCTCATGAGCGCGCCAACACCACATGATGTATGAAATAAATTAAAAGGCACAATATGTAGTGCCTTTTGCTTTTTACCGCTACACTCCCTCCTCATAGCAAACGATGTAAACCCGGTGAACGGACGCATGCATTTTCGGTCGGAAAAGTTACCTTCGCCCGCAAGACACGCGCCCCGATCCAAGGCGAATTCCGGTATACTTCGCCCCCTCTGAAAAGGGCACCCATTCAAGTCCCTGGCCCCTCCCCGAGGCCTGGCCAGGCACGAACCAGATGTAACGAGAGTCAGCCTCTCGAGCTGTCCATTCGCCGTAACGGCCTTGCGTCAGGCATCACATTCTTAAAATCCAACCGGTTGCCCCAGGGCAACCCTCAAGCAGGAGCCAATCACCATGCTGAGCTGGGACGAATTCGACAAGGAAGACGGCGAAGTAGCCGCCAAAGGCAACACCCCTGCGCAGGCCACTGCCGCCGCCACCCTCGACAAGCTCGACAGCGCCGGCGGTGCCGCCGCCCTAGAAGCCCGTGCTGCCACCGCTGCCGACTCCGACGCAGTGAAGCGCGCCAAGGCCGCCCTCGACGCCCTCGACATCGCCGAAGGCCTGGCCGAGCTGGAAGGCTCCTCGGCCCGTGTCGCCGTTGACGAAAAGCGCATGATCAACTGCCGCGCCGACCTCAACCAACTGGTACCGTTCAAGTACGACTGGGCCTGGCAGAAGTACCTCGACGGCTGCGCCAACCACTGGATGCCGCAAGAGGTCAACATGACCGCCGACATCGCCCTGTGGAAGAGCATGGACGGCCTGACCGAAGACGAGCGCCGCATCGTCATGCGCAACCTCGGCTTCTTCTCCACCGCCGACTCCCTGGTTGCCAACAACCTGGCCCTGGCCGTGTACCGCCTGATCACCAACCCGGAGTGCCGCCAGTACATCCTGCGCCAGGCCTTCGAAGAGGCGATCCACACCCACGCCTACCAGTACTGCATCGAATCGCTGGGCATGGATGAAGGCGAGATCTTCAACATGTACCACGAGATCCCGTCGGTCGCGAAGAAAGCCGCCTGGGGCCTGAAGTACACGCGCGCCATCTCCGACCCGGAATTCAACACCGGTACTGTCGAGACCGATAAAGAGCTGCTGCGCAACCTGATCGCCTACTACTGCGTACTGGAAGGCATCTTCTTCTACTGCGGCTTCACCCAGATTCTGTCGATGGGCCGCCGCAACAAGATGACCGGCGTCGCCGAGCAGTTCCAGTACATCCTGCGCGACGAGTCGATGCACCTGAACTTCGGTATCGACGTGATCAACCAGATCAAGATCGAGAACCCGCATCTGTGGGACGCGGCGATGAAGGAAGAAGCGACCCAGATGATCCTGCAAGGGACCCAGCTGGAGATCGAATACGCCCGCGACACCATGCCACGCGGCGTGCTGGGCATGAACGCAGCCATGATGGAGGACTACCTCAAGTTCATCGCCAACCGTCGCCTGACCCAGATTGGCCTGAAGGAAGAGTACCCAGGGACTACCAACCCGTTCCCATGGATGAGTGAGATCATGGACTTGAAGAAGGAGAAGAACTTCTTCGAGACGCGTGTGATTGAGTATCAGACCGGTGGGGCGCTGAGCTGGGACTGATCTCAATACCGATATAAAATCATCTAACCCCGCAATAGCGGGGTTTTTTAGCAGCGTTAAACTTGAAGTACAGCTAAAGCAATAAGGACCGAGAGCTTCGCAAGTGGTTTGAGAAAGACTTCTCCAATGCGCACTTAAGAAGAATAAGAGTCGTGACTGGAAGCATAAGGGCGTTTCCAATCTCGACATATCAATTGATTTTCCAATTACTGCAATTGCAGGCCGCAACGGCTCAGGAAAATCGACTGTACTCGCCCTGGCTTGTTGCGCATTCCACAATCTAAAAACCGGATTCAAAACATCCAACCGAAAACAAACTTATTACACATATGCTGATTTTTCATTCAGCACATTGAAGAGGTGTCTCCCGAAGGCATCACTATCGGATACGACATTACCCACAACAACTGGAACTTATCAAACGGAAACAAAGAAAAAATAAGAATCGGCCCGCAAGTTCGTCTCAAGACAAGCCGTCCGCGAGGCGCTTTCACAGCTGGTTCAGGCTGGTAAACTGGAGCGGATCGTACGAGGCATATATATGCGGCCGAAGCTGAGCCCATTGCAGGCAAGGTGAGACCGAGCCCCACGACGGTGATGTGCCTGCTTGGATGCGAAAGGTTGTCTGCGAAGCAAGCATCAGACAGGGAGAACAGCACGCCGAATGAAGATCACTAAAGTCGCTGGGCCGCCTTCCGATAAACCTCATCGCGCTCTCGGCGATCAACGGCCACCACAAACTCCAAGCGGTAGCCACTGCTGCGAAGCTTTATCTTGTAGCAATCGGGCAGCGAGCTGAGCCGATTAGCCTCCACCCGCGGGTTCAGCAGAACCTCGGCCAGCTTCTTCTTGAACTGCTGACGAACCGTATCACCGAGCTTCTTCCACTCTTTCATCGCACGTGAATCGAAGTCGAGGCTATAGGTCATCCAGCTGCACCCTCACGCGCTGCGGGGAGGCAAGTCGCTCTCTCACAATCGCGATCAGGTCTTCGTCTTCCTCAGTCATCAGCACGGGTCGAAAAGGTAGCTTGCCTCGTTCGGCCACGTATTGCAGTGCCTGGCGCATGAGCTCGGACGGGGTTACGCCTAGCCGCTCTAGTTCCTGATAGGCGCGGGCTTTGAGTTCGTCATCGACGCGGATATTGATGGACGCCATGGGATGGCCCTCTTGGTAAAGACATTCGTCATTACAATGCGCTTATCTTTGCCATTGCGCAACTGCTGTCCGTCTTTCAGAAATCCACGAATGACGGGACTGCATGGCACCGGCTCCGCCGGTGTTCGCGGGGCAAGCCCGCTCCCACAGGGATCGCGCGCCGTTTTTTAGAAATGAGCAAGACAGAATCTCCCACACTGCTCGGCGCTAGGGCCGAGGTTGTACATGGCTAAAGACAACGAAAAAAGGCGCCATCGGCGCCTTCATCGTAGTAGTGAAACAGATTCGGACACCACTTCGGCTCTCGCCTCGGCCCGCCTTGCGCGAGCACCCTTTGCGACATGACTTGTTGCAATTTGTTCAGCGGTAAACGTGAATGATGCGAAAAGGGCCGCAAAGCGGCCCTTTTCGCGGCGCAAGGCCGCTCCCACAAAAAACGCGTTATTCAGGCAAGGCAAACGCCATCACGTAGTCCCCTTGCTTGGTGCCCAGCGAGCCATGCCCGCCAGCCATCACCAGCACATACTGGCGCCCGTCCTTGCCGGTGTAGGTCATCGGCGTGGTCTGCGCGCCTGCCGGCAGGCGCCCTTCCCAGAGCACCTTGCCGTCGCGCACGTCATAGGCACGCAGGTACTGGTCGAGGGTGCCACTGAGGAACGCCAGGCCACTGGCGGTCATGAAGGTCCCGCCCAGGCTCGGCACACCCATGGTCAGCGGGATCGGGACCGGCGAGCTGTCCCGCACGGTGCCGTTCTTGTGCTTCCAGATCACCTTGTGCGTGGTCAGGTCCACGGCTGCCACGTAGCCCCAGGACGGCGCCTGGCACGGCAGCCCCATCGGCGACAGGAAGGCGCCCATGATCACCCCGTATGGCGCGCCCTTGTTCGGCTGGATACCTTCGGTTTCGCTCTTGCGCGCAGGCTGGCTGGCGATCTTGGAAGCTGGAATCAGCTGGGACTTGAAGGCCATGTAGCTGGGGTTGACGAAGGCGATCTGGCGCACCGGGTCGACGGAAATGCCACCCCAGTCGAACACGCCGAAGTTGCCCGGGTACACCAGCGAACCCTGCAGCGACGGTGGGGTGAAGATGCCGTCATAACGCATCGAACGGAAGTCGATGCGGCAGAGCATCTGGTCGAACGGCGTCACGCCCCACATGTCGCGCTCGTGCAAGGTCGGCGGCATGAAGTTGAGCTCGGACATCGGCTGGGTCGCAGAGGTATGGTCGCCTTCCACTGCCCCCTGGGGAACGGGCGTTTCGTGGATCGGCACCAGCGGCTGGCCGTTGCTGCGATCGAGCACGTAGATGCTGCCCTGCTTGGTCGAAGCCATGACCGCAGGTTTAACCCCGTCGGCAGTCTTGATGTCGATCAGGCTCGGCTGGCCGCCGACGTCCATGTCCCACAGGTCATGGTGGGTGAACTGGTAGTTCCAGCGCACCTTGCCGGTGGCGATGTCCAAGGCCACCAGGCCGGCACTGAACTTCTCGGCTTCCGGCGTGCGGTTACCCCCCCACTGGTCGGGCATCTGGTTGCCCATGGGCAGGTACAGCAGGCCAAGTTTTTCGTCGGCGCTGATCACCGACCACACATTCGGCGAGTTGCGCGTGTAGAACTGGCCGTCAGCGATCGGCGCGGTGGCATCGGGCTTGCCGCTGTCCCAGTTCCACACCAGCTGGCCGGTGATGGCGTCATAGGCGCGCACCACACCGGACGGCTCGTCGGTGGAGACGTTGTCGGTGACGTGGCCGCCGAGGATCAGCAGGCCCCCGGCCACGGTGGGTGGTGAGGTGGAATAGTAGCCACCGGCGGTAAAGGTGCCGATGTTGCGGGTCAGGTCGACCTGGCCGTTGTCGCCGAAGCCTTCGCACTGCTTGCCGGTATCGGCATCCAGGGCGATCAGGCGGGTGTCGGCGGTGGGCACGTAGACCCGCTTGGCGCAGGCTTGACCTTCGGCAGGGCTCGCTTGCGACTTGGCGGTGTCGAAATAGGCCACGCCGCGACACGTCATGTGCGCCCAGCCCTTGAAGTTGGCTGCGTTCTGGGTGCTGAGCTTGGGATCGAAGCGCCACAGTTCCTTGCCGCTGTCCGGGTCCAAGGCGATCACCTGGCTGTGCGGGGTGCACACGTAGAGCTTGCCGTTGACCTTGAGCGGGGTGTTTTCCGCGGTGGTTTCGCCCGGGTCATTGGGGCCGGGAATGTCGCCGGTGCGGTAGGTCCAGGCCAGCTTGAGCTTGCCGACGTTCTCCGGGGTGATCTGCTTGAGTGGCGAGTAACGGTCGCCGAATTCCGTACGGCCGTAAGACTGCCAGTCACCGTCGGGCATTGTCGGTGCGGTGTTCGTGGTGCCAGCGGTGTCGCGATCGAGATGACCGACGATGGTGTTGGGGTTGGTGAACTGGCTGGCCAGGGCCATCAGCCCCGCCGCCACCACGCCCACGCCCAGCACCCCGGTCCCTAGCGGATACGGCTCACCGAGGGTCAGCGGCCTGCGCAACCAGGGCAACAGCAGCACCAGGCCCAGGACGAACCAGAGGGCCAGGCGCGGCACCAGCTGCCACCAGTCCAGGCCCACTTCCATCAGTGACCACAGGGTGGTCAGCAGCAGCACGATGCCATACACGCTCAACGCCTCGCGGCGCACGGCCAGCAGCAGGCCAGCGGTGATCAGGATGCCGATGCCGGCCAAGAGGTAATACAGCGAGCCGCCGAGGCCCATCAGCTTGATGCCGCCGGCCACCAGGGCCAGGCCCATCAGCAGAAAGAGCACGCCTAGCAGCCTGGGCAGCAAGGGTGAGGGTTGCGAAGCACGGGTAGTGCTCATGGGTGAATTCTCCGTTTCATTGGACTGAATCGATTAGCCATTCAGGAACGAAGAATAGTATTACGAAATGATTCTGCGACTAACCGTCGCAGCAAAATGAGTCCATTGCCGCAAATGTAACAATATTTGCCCACGTCATAGTATGACTCATGTTTTTTCAAGACCTTGATCTAGAGCGCTCGGAGGCGATGTTTCACTTGACGCCTCTGGCTGATTGCGATTTTCAGCGTTGACAGTGTATTTCCCGCTTGATAAAAAACGCTGCAGTTGTACGACAACACATAACAAAAACAACATAGCGGACGAACTCCATGTCGAAAATTTGCCACAAGGCTCTCCCCTTCGCGCTGTTCGGTGCCGGCCTGCTTACCGGTGCACCGGGCGTCAGCCAAGCCGAAGGTTTCGTCGATGACAGCAAGGCCGTACTGGGCCTGCGCAACTTCTACATCAACCGCAATTTCACCAACCCCAGCAACCCGCAGAGCAAGGCCGAAGAGTGGACCCAGAGCTTCATTCTCGATGCCCGCTCCGGCTTCACCCAGGGGCCGGTGGGGTTTGGCGTGGATGTGCTGGGGCTATGGTCGGTGAAACTCGACGGTGGTGGCGGCACCTATGGCACCGCGCTGCTGCCGCGCCATGACGATGGGCGGCCGGCAGATGACTACGGTCGCCTCGCCGTGGCGGGCAAGGCACGTATTTCCAAGACCGAACTGAAGATTGGCGAATGGATGCCGGTGCTGCCGATCCTGCGCTCGGACGATGGCCGCTCGCTGCCGCAGACCTTCCGCGGCGGCCAGGTGACCTCCAACGAAATTGCCGGGCTGACCCTCTACGGTGGCCAGTTCCGTGGCAACAGC
This sequence comes from Pseudomonas sp. HS6-2, assembly GCF_049325675.2. NCBI lineage: Bacteria > Pseudomonadati > Pseudomonadota > Gammaproteobacteria > Pseudomonadales > Pseudomonadaceae > Pseudomonas > Pseudomonas sp. HS6-2. The sequence goes on from NZ_CM143906.1 coordinate 4,881,448, forward strand.
CCGCGCAACGACGCAAGCATGGAAGACATGAGTTACGGCGGCGGCGTGTCGGACCGCTTCAACTTTGTCGGCGGCGAATACAAGTTCAACCAGGACCGCACCCTGGTCGGGCTGTGGAACGCGGTGCTCAAGGATGTCTACGAGCAGCAGTACCTGCAACTGAGCCACAGCCAGCCGCTGGGCGACTGGACCCTCGGCGCCAACCTGGGCTACTTCCACGGTGGCGAGGACGGCTCGGAACGCGCCGGCAAGCTGGACAACAAGACCTACTCGGGCATGTTCTCGGCCAAGTACGGCGGCAACACCTTCTGGGTCGGGCTGCAGAAGGTCGATGGCGATACCTGGATGCGGGTCAACGGCACCAGCGGCGGAACCCTGGCCAACGACAGCTACAACTCCAGTTTCGACAATGCCGAAGAGCGCTCGTGGCAGGTGCGCCATGACTTCAACTTCGTGACGCTCGGGGTACCGGGGCTGACCTTGATGAACCGCTATATCAGTGGCCGCGATGTGCATTCCGGGGTGGTGACCGACGGCAAGGAGTGGGTGCGCGAGTCGGAACTGGCCTATGTGATCCAGAGCGGGCCGTTCAAGGATCTGAGCGTGAAGTGGCGCAACTCGACCATTCGCCGCGATTACAGCAGCAACGAGTTCGATGAGAACCGGTTGATCTTCAACTATCCCCTGTCGTTGCTGTAACGCTCCCACAGGGATCGCGCCAGCTTTTAAAAATCGAGCAGCATTGACAACCCCGGAAACCGCTGCCGATAATCAGCAAAGTCATACGACAACTTACAACAATCACAAGTAGAGCCGCCATGACCACCACCCCCTTCAAGCGCCTGCTGCTCACCGGAGCCGCAGGCGGCCTGGGCAAGGTGCTTCGCCAACGCCTCAATGGCTGCGCCGAAGTCCTGCGCCTTTCCGACATCGCGCCGATGGCTCCCGCCACCGGCCCCCATGAAGAAATCATCCCTTGCGACCTGGCCGACAAGGCTGCGGTCCATGCCCTGGTCGAAGGCGTCGACGCCATCGTCCACTTCGGTGGCGTGTCCACCGAGCATTCTTTCGAAGAGATCCTCGGCCCCAACATCTGCGGCGTCTTCCACATCTACGAAGCCGCACGCAAGCACGGGGTAAGGCGCATCATCTTCGCCAGCTCCAACCATGTGATCGGTTTCTACCGCCAGGATCAGACAATCGACGCCCATGCCCTGCGCCGGCCCGACAGCTACTACGGCTTGTCCAAGTGCTATGGCGAGGATGTCGCCAGCTTCTACTTCGACCGCTACGGCATCGAGACCGTCAGCATCCGTATCGGCTCCTCGTTCGACGAGCCACAGAACCCACGCATGCTCAGCACCTGGCTGAGCTACGACGACCTCACCCAGCTGATCGAGCGCGGCCTGTTCACCGCCGATGTCGGCCACACCGTGGTCTACGGCGCTTCCGACAACCGTACCGTCTGGTGGGACAACCGCCATGCCGCGCACCTGGGCTACCAGCCCAAGGACAGTTCGGAAGTATTCCGCGCCGCGGTAGAGGCCAAACCTGCGCCTGCAGCCGACGACCCGAGCATGGTCTACCAGGGTGGCGCCTTCGTCGCTGCCGGCCCATTCAACTGAGACTGCCCTGCCAAGAGGCTCCAGCATGCACTGCGAACTGATCGTCGACGCCCGCAACGGCACCGGTGAAAGCCCGGTGTGGCACCCCAGCGAACAAGCCCTGTACTGGGTCGACATCCCGGCCCGCCAGCTGCACCGCTGGCAGGACGGCGCCCATCAGGTCTGGCAAGGCGACGAGATGCTCGCCTGCATCGCCCGTACCGAGCAGGGTTGGGTCGCCGGCATGCAGAGCGGCATCTTCCAGCTGCAGGCCCAGGCCGACGGCAGCCTCGACAGCCGCCTGTTCGCCGCAGTCGAACACCCGCAACACGGCATGCGCTTCAACGATGGCCGCTGCGACCGCCAGGGCCGTTTCTGGGCCGGCAGCATGCTCATGGACATGCAGCAAGGTGCCCACGTCGGCGCGCTGTACCGGGTCGATGGCGAAGGCCAGTTGCGCCAGCAGCTCAAGGACATGATCGTGCCCAACGGCTTGGCCTTCAGCCCGGACGGCGCACGCATGTACCTGTCCGACTCGCACCCCAACGTGCAGAAGATCTGGACTTTCGATTACGACATCGACAGCGGCACGCCGCACAACCAACGGCTGTTCGTCGACATGCGCGCCTTCCCCGGCCGCCCCGACGGCGCCGCCATCGACGCAGACGGCTGCTACTGGATCTGCGGCAACGACGCCGGGCAGATCCACCGATTCACCCCCGACGGTCGCCTCGACCGCTCGCTCAGCGTGCCGGTGAAGAAGCCGGCGATGTGCGCCTTCGGCGGCGCCAACCTCGACACCTTGTTTGTCACCTCGATCCGCCCTGCAGGCAACGACCTCAGCGATCAGCCCCTGGCCGGTGGTGTGTTCGCCCTGCGCCCCGGCGTCCAGGGCCTGGAGGAACCTGCCTGGCGCGGCTGACCACGGCTCACGCAACATCGCAGCATCCAACACTCACGCGCGAAACCAGATAATAAAAACCACGGAGTTTCACCATGACCTTCAAACGCAAGCTGCTTCTTGCCGCACTCCCGTTCGCTTTCAGCCTGTCGCTGCCGGCCTCGGCACTCGACATCAAGTTTGCCGAGATCCACCCGGCCGGTTACCCGACCGTGGTCGCCGAACAGAACATGGGCAAGAAGCTCGAACAGGCCAGCAATGGCGAAATCACCTTCAAGATGTTCCCTGGCGGCGTGCTCGGCTCGGAGAAGGAAGTGATCGAGCAGGCACAGATCGGTGCGGTGCAGATGACCCGCGTCAGCCTCGGCATCGTCGGCCCGGTGGTGCCGGACGTGAACGTGTTCAACATGCCGTTCGTGTTCCGCGACCATGAGCACATGCGCAAGATCATCGACGGCGATATCGGCCAGGAAATCCTCGACAAGATCACCAATTCCGAATTCAACCTGGTCGCGCTGGCGTGGATGGATGGCGGCTCGCGCAGCCTCTACACCAAGAAACCGGTGCGCAGCCTTGAAGACCTCAAGGGTATGAAGATCCGCGTGCAGGGCAACCCGCTGTTCATCGACATGATGAATGCCATGGGCGGCAACGGCATCGCCATGGACACCGGCGAGATCTTCAGCGCCCTGCAGACCGGAGTGATCGACGGCGCCGAGAACAACCCGCCGACCCTGCTCGAACACAACCACTACCAGAGCGCCAAGTACTTCACCCTGACCAATCACCTGATCTTGCCGGAGCCAGTGGTGATGTCCAAGACCACCTGGAACAAGCTTTCGTCCGAGCAGCAGGCCCTGGTAAAGAAAGTCGCCCGCGAAGCGCAGATGGAAGAACGCGCACTGTGGGACGCCAAGTCCGCCGCCAGCGAAGAGAAGCTCAAGGCAGCCGGAGTCGAGTTCATCACCGTCGACACCAAGCCGTTCTACGACGCCACCGCCCCGGTGCGCGAGAAGTACGGTGCGCAGTACGCCGACCTGATGAAGCGTATCGACGCAGTCCAGTAATCCCGGCCCTCCTCGCAAATGACCTCGGCAGTGCGATACCCGTCGCCCTGCCGCTTTGGTGATGCCTATGAAAATGCTTTTCCTGAGCGTCAACGACACGCTCTACCGCGCCTGCATCTGGGTTGCCGGCCTGTCGGTGCTGAGCATGTCGCTGATCATTCCCTGGGGCATCTTTGCCCGCTACGTGCTCGGCACCGGCGCCAGCTGGCCGGAGCCGGTCGCGATCCTGCTGATGGTGCTGTTCACCTTCATCGGCGCCGCTGCCAGTTACCGCGCCGGCGCGCACATGGCGGTGGCGATGGTCACCGACCGCCTGCCAGCACCGCTGCGCCGCCTGGTGGCGGTGTTCACCCAGCTGTTGATGGTTGGCGTCTGTGTGTTCATGACCTGGTACGGCTTCAAGCTGTGCATTACCACCTGGAACCAGTACATGGCCTCGCTGCCCAGCGTTCGGGTGGGCATGAGCTATGCGCCGATCCCGATCGGCGGCGTGCTGACGCTGATCTTCGTGCTGGAGAAACTCCTGCTAGGCGATCAGAGCCAGCGCAAGGTGGTGCAGTACGACCTGGTGGAAGAAAACGAGGGGGCGGCGTAAATGGATGCGTTCATTCTGTTGGGCAGTTTCGTCGCGCTGATCCTGTTGGGCATGCCGGTGGCGTACGCCTTGGGCCTGTCGGCGCTGATTGGCGCCTGGTACATCGACATCCCGCTGCAGGCGATGATGATCCAGGTAGCAAGTGGGGTTAACAAGTTCTCGCTGCTGGCCATTCCGTTCTTCGTACTGGCCGGCGCGATCATGGCGGAGGGCGGCATGTCGCGGCGCCTGGTGGCATTCGCCGGGGTGCTGGTGGGCTTCGTGCGCGGCGGGCTGTCGCTGGTGAACATCACCGCGTCGACCTTCTTCGGCGCCATCTCCGGCTCGTCGGTGGCCGATACCGCGTCGGTAGGCTCGGTGCTGATCCCGGAAATGGAACGCAAGGGCTACCCGCGCGAGTTCTCCACTGCCGTGACCGTCAGCGGCTCGGTGCAGGCGCTGCTGACCCCGCCCAGCCACAACTCGGTGCTGTACTCGCTGGCAGCGGGTGGCACGGTGTCGATCGCGTCGCTGTTCATGGCCGGGGTGATGCCCGGGCTGCTACTGAGCGCGGTGATGATGGGCCTGTGCCTGATCTTCGCCAAGAAGCGCAACTACCCCAAGGGCGAGGTGATTCCGCTGCGCGAGGCGCTGAAGATCGCCGGTGAAGCGCTGTGGGGCCTGATGGCTATGGTGATCATCCTCGGCGGCATTCTGTCGGGCGTGTTCACGGCGACCGAATCGGCGGCTGTGGCGGTGGTGTGGTCGTTCTTCGTGACCATGTTCATCTACCGCGACTACAAGTGGCGCGACCTGCCCAAGCTGATGCACCGCACGGTACGGACCATCTCGATCGTGATGATCCTGATCGCCTTCGCCGCCAGCTTCGGCTACGTGATGACCCTGATGCAGATCCCGTCGAAGATCACCACCGCCTTCCTGACCCTATCGGACAACCGCTATGTGATCCTGATGTGCATCAACTTCATGCTCCTGCTGCTGGGCACGGTGATGGACATGGCGCCACTGATCCTGATCCTCACGCCGATCCTGCTGCCGGTGATCACCGGTATCGGCGTGGACCCAGTGCATTTCGGCATGATCATGCTGGTCAACCTGGGGATCGGGCTGATCACACCGCCGGTGGGTGCGGTGCTGTTCGTCGGGTCAGCGATTGGCAAGGTCAGCATCGAAGCCACGGTGAAGGCGCTGCTGCCGTTCTACGTGGCGCTGTTCCTGGTGCTGATGGCGGTGACCTACATTCCGGCCATCTCACTATGGCTGCCGAGCGTCGTCCTGTAATTCTGGTATTGGGGCTGCTTTGCAGCCCATTCGCGGGACAAGCCCGCTCCTACAGGCATCACACAAACCTGGGCATTGTGCGATCCCTGTAGGAGCGGGCTTGTACCGCGAATGGGTCGCGAAGCGGCCCCAGGTTCTTCCCTGCAAACGGATCCTGCACATGGCTGCCCCCTCTTCTGCTACAACCCTCTTCCCGCGCAAACTGGCCATTGCCCTGTTGGCCCTGCTGGCCTGCTCGTTCGCCGGCAACCACATCGCCGCACGCATCGCCTTCGACGACGACACCGGCGTGCTGCTGGCCATTCTCTGCCGCTCGGGAATCACGTTCCTGGTGCTGGCCAGCCTGGTGCTGTGGCAGCGCCAACCGCTGCGCCTGCCTTCCGGCACACGGCGCTGGCAGCTGCTACTGGGCCTGCTGATCGCGACCCAGAGCCTGTGCCTGTATTCGGCAGTGGCACGCATTCCGGTGGCCCTGGCGCTGCTGGTGGGCAATACCTTCCCCATGCTCCTGGCGCTGCTGACCTGGGCACTGGGCGGTACCCGCCCGAGCGGGCGCACGGTGTTGTTCATGGGGCTGATCCTGTGCGGCCTGGTGCTGGCGCTGGATGTTCCGGCACGCTTGGCCGACGGTGGCGATGCCAACCCGCACTGGACCTTGGGGGTGGGCCTGGCGTTCTGCGCCGCCTGCGTGTTCGCCTGCGCCCTGTGGATCACCGACCACAAGCTGGCCGCCGTGCGCGGCCCGGTGCGCAGCCTGCTGACCTTGCTGATCGTGTTCACCAGCATGCTGGTCGCCGGCATCAGCGGTGTGATGCCGGCCGGCTTGTCGTTGCCGGGCAGCGCCAGCGGCTGGATAGCGCTGGCCAGCCTGGTGGCATTGTATGGCGTTGCCTTCACCTTGCTATTCGTCTGCGTACCCAAGCTGAACATGGCGCAGAACGCACCGGTAATGAACGTCGAGCCCATCGCTACGTTGCTGCTGGGCTGGGCGTTGCTCGGCCAGCAACTCAGTAGCATGCAATTGATTGGCGGTGCCGTGGTGGTGTGCGGCATCGTCCTGTTGACCTACCGGAGGCCTTGATGAGCGTCCCCCTGTTGCACCTGCAAGACCGACTTACCCGCCTGAGCATCGCCCCCGACCTGGGTGCCAGCCTGGTCAACTGGCAAGCCAGCGCCAATGGGCAAGCGTTGCTGCGCCCCGCCGACGAAGCCGCCCTGGCCAGCGGCAGCCCGCGGCGCCTGGGCTGCTACCCGTTGGCGCCGTGGTCCAACCGCATCGCCGAGGGCGGCTTCCAGCGCCCTGATGGCTGGCTGGCCCTGGCTCCGAACACCGGGCATGACCCCTACCCGATCCACGGCAGTGCCTGGCAGCAACCCTGGCAGGTTGAGCAGCACAGCGAACACCACGCCCGCCTGAGGCTCGACAGCACAATACCGTTTGCCTACCGGGCAACGCTGGATGTGCACCTGCACGAGGGCTGCCTGAGCCTCGACCTGCAGGTGACGCATCTGGATTCGCCGGCCACCTGGTATGGACTGGGGCTGCATCCTTACTTCCCGCGCCATCCCGATACGCGATTGCATGCTCAAGCGCGCACCGTGTGGCTGGCGGAGAATGGCCCGTTGCCGTCACGGCAAGCCGAGATACCTGATCACTGGAATTTCACCTGCGCACGTAGATTGCCAAAAACGGTGGTCGACCATGCCTTCAGCGAATGGCCCGGCAACTGCGTGATCGAGCAACCGGGCGCGGGGTATCGGCTGGTGTGCAGCGCCAGCGGCGCTGAGCATTTTCTATTGTTCTGCCCGCATGAGCAGCCGTTCTTCTGTTTCGAGCCGGTCAGCCACCCGATCAATGCACATCATCTGCCGGGAAGACCGGGCCTGAGACTGTTGCAGAAAGGCGAAGCAACCAGCCTGGGATTCAGGATGCAGTATCAGGCATTGTGACTACCTGATAATGGGGCTGCTTTGCAGCCCCATTCACCTCGCGTGCGACCTTCCACACCAGCACCGCCGCCACGATATCGAACGCCGCCAGCACCACGAACAGCGGGCTGTAGCCAATCTGCGTGACCAGAATGCCAAACACCAGGGTAAACACCGCCGCCCCCAGATAACCACACATGCCGCCCATGCCGGTCGCGGTCGCCACCTGGTCCTTGCTGAAGGAATCCGAGGTGATCGAGTACAGCGCCCCCGATAAAGTCTGGTGGGCAAAGCCGCCTATGCACAGTAGCAGGATCGCCGTGTACGGGCTTTCGACCAGGCCGATGCAGGCCGGGCCGATCATGCAGCTGGCGCCGAACACCAGCACCATCTTGCGCGAGGTGAACAGCGAAACCTTGAAGTAACGATGGAACATCGGGCTCAGGTAACCACCGAGCACGCAGCCGATGTCGGCAGCGAGGAACGGCAACCAGGCGAACATCGCCACTTCCTTGATGTTCATGTGCCGCTCGGTCATCAGGTACAGCGGAATCCAGGCGTTGAAGGTCTGCCAGGCCGGCTCGGAGAGGATGCGTGCCGAAGCGATGGCGTAGAAGTTGCGGGTCTTGAAGATGCGCCTCCAAGCCCCCTTCTCGCGCTTCTCGGCCTTGAAGTGAGCTTCCTGGCCGGACAGGATGTAGTCACGTTCCTCGTTACTCAGGCGCTTCTGATCACGCGGGTGCTTGTACAGCAGCATCCACAGCAAGGTCCACAGCACACCGGACACGCCGACGATGACAAACGCCAGCTGCCAGCCACTGTGCAGGATCGCCCAGACCACCAGCGGTGGCGCCAGCAATGCCCCCAGCGACGAACCGATGTTGAACCAGCCAATGGCGACCGAGCGTTCTTTGGCTGGGAACCATTCAGTGGTGGCCTTGACCCCGGCCGGCAAGCCGGCGGCCTCGGTCATGCCCAGCAACCCGCGCAGGAACGCCATGCTCTGCCAACCGCTGGCCAGGGCGGCCCCCGCACAGGCCAGCGACCAGGCCAGGGCGAACACGGCAAAGCCCAGTTTGGTGCCGACGAAATCAATGAGCCAGCCAGCGATCGGCTGCATGAGCGCATAGCACATCTGCCAGGTCGCGACGATCTTGGCGTATTGCTCGGTGGTGATGGAGAGGTCGGTCATCAGCGTGGGGGCTGCCACCGAGAGGGTGTTGCGGGCGAGGTAGTTGACGACGAGCCCGGCCGTGACAAGGCTGACCATCCACCAACGGATGCCTTTGATCTTCATTGTTCACCTGAATCTTGTTTTTAGAGTGACGGGTGATCTGCCTCACGCGCCGGCAGGGCGAAATGAGACAAATTGTTTCAGGTGAAGAGTGCCATGTCATAGGTCGTCGTACAACAGCAAATGTTATTGGTCAGCAAAATGGGAGGAAATCATTGAGAATGAAGAAAACCCAGTTTTGTTGTACGATCTCAACGATCAATCCAATTGCCGAGCCCGCAGGTCCCGCGCCAGCATGTCGATGAACGATCGCACTTTGGCCGAGCCGTACTTGCTCTCGCGGTGCAAGACATGGATCGGCCAGGGGGCCTCCTCGTATTCGGCAAGAATGACCTGCAACTGGCCGCTGGCCAGTTCATCGACTATCTGATACGACAGCAGCCGGGCGATGCCCAACCCGCTCACTGCCGCAGCGATCGCACCATCGTTGCTGGTGACCGTCAGCCGCGGTTTCATGCGCACCAGGGTCGGTTCGTCGGCCAGGCCGAAGCGCCAGCCGGCGCGCGGCGAGAGGTTGGTGGTGGCGATCACTGCATGGTCCGGCAAGTCCGAAGGATGCTGCGGCTCGCCCACGCGTGCGAGGTAGTCGGGCGATGCGCACAGCATCCGCCGCACCCGGCCCACACGCAGCGCCTTGAGGCCGGAGTCGGGCAGCGGCCCGATGCGCACGGCCACGTCCATGCCCTCCTCGACCATGTTCACCACGCGGTCGAGAAAGTACGCCGACACATCGACCTCGGGGTATTGCTGCAAGTAACGCACGATGCAAGGCATGACGAACTTCTTGCCGAACAGGATCGGCGCGGTGATCGCCAGCTCACCTTTGGGCGTGGCGTTGATACCGGCCGCGGCTTCATTGGCTTCATGGATGCTTGCGAGGATATGCCGGGTGTCTTCCAGGTAGCGGCTGCCCGCCTCGGTCAGGCGCACGCTACGGGTGGTACGCAACAGCAGCTTGACCCCGATCTGCTCTTCGAGGGCGCTGACGGCACGGGTGACAGCGGCAGGTGAGATGTCCAGGCGACGGGCGGCCGCGGCGAAGCTTTCCAGCTCGCCGACAGCGACGAACACCTTCATCAGGTGGATCTGGTCCATGCGGGTTCCTGGGCAATGGGGGTCCGGGGATTATCGGCTATTTGCGTTACCGGTGCCGGCTTCATAGGTCCAGCACCAACGCTTGGGCCGGCACCGCACAACAGATCAGTGCAGTGCCCTCCTCTGGCATCTCGGCAGGTGGATTCGGGTAATGCACCTGCCCACTCACCACCTTGGTCTTGCACGTCCCGCAAGAACCACCCCGGCAGCTGAACTCCGGCGACAGCCCGCGTGCCTCGGCCAGCTCTAGCAAGGTGCCAGCCCCAGGCGCCCAACGCGCCTCCTTGGCAGAGCCGGCAAAGTACACTGGCACCGGCTCGCTGGCAGCCGCTGGCTGTTGCAGCGTGGGCCGGTTGTCGTCGCCATGCCGCCGCAGCGTTGATGGCCCGAAGGCTTCGGCATGAATGCGGGCATCCGGCACATGCACGCTGCGCAGTCCCTCATACAAGTCCTGGGTGAAGCTGGCCGGCCCACACAGGTAGAAGTCGTAATCATCCAGCGCCAGCGTTGCCTTCACCTGCTCGATGCCCAGGCGCCCGCTGTGCTCGTAGTCACGCCCTTGTACGGCTTCGGCCTCAGGCTGGCTCAACGAACGATGCACGCTCAAGGCTGTACCGGCTCGCTGACGCAATTGGGCCAGTTCCTGCTGGAATGGCAGATCATTCAGGCTGCGGGCCCCGTGGAACAGATGGATGCGGCGCCCCTGCCCGTTCGCCAACAACTCGCGCAACATGGCGATGAGCGGTGTAATGCCCACGCCTGCACCGATCAGCACGACAGGCCTGTCGCTGGCGCTATCCAGGGTGAAGCTGCCCATGGGCAGACGCACCTCCAGCCTGTCCCCTGCCCTGACACGCTCATGCAGATAGCGCGACGCCGGGCCCTGTGCCTTGACGCTGATCCGCAGGTAGCCGTCGGACGGCGCGCAGGACAGGCTGTAGGTGCGTATCAGGGGTGCATCGGTACCCAGCGGGATACGCACGGGAATGTGCTGGCCGGGCAAGAACGCCACCGATTGGTCCGCAGCGAAATAGAACGAGCGGATGTCGCGACTCTCCTGCTCCACACGCGCCACCCGCCAGGCGAGCCACTGGCGCTGCCGTTCACGCTGCTGGAGCCGCAGCTGCGCCTCGGCCCAGGTGCCGGTCATCAGGCTGGTTGGCGCATATTCCTGAAAGGCCCAGCGCAAACTCACCGCCGCACGGCGCAGTACCACGTGCTCGATGTCCAGCGTCCACAGCCGCTCGGCGCCCTCGAATGCCGTGATCAGCGGGCTGTCGAGTATCACCTCGGTGCGCCCGGTCACCTGCAGTACATCACCGCTGCTGAAATCGACGAACAACAGCCCGGCTCGCGGATTCTCCAGCAGGTTGCCGAGGGTGTTGAAATGCAGGTTGCCGGCATAGTCGGGAAGGGTCAGGCGATTGCCTTCGACCCTGACGAAGCCGGGGCGCCCGCCACGGTGCGAGACGTCCACCGAACGCATGCCGTCGGGGTGATCGATATAACTGGCGACGAACAACGTGTCCGCGTTCGTGATCATCTGGACGGCCGTGGCATCCAGCCCTTGCGCATCGATTCTACCTTGCGCCGGTTCATCGACGCGCGTGTATTCGCGCAGCTGGATGTACTGCGGGCAATTGCCGAACGACTGCTCCACCTGCACGTCCAGCCGCCCATCAGCGGCCTGAGCGATCAGACCGTTGATGCGGTTGCGCCGGCGTGTGTGCAACTCGATGCCGAGCAGGCCGATGGCCCCGCCAGTTGCCAGCCCAGGCGTTGCCGGGTCATCGCTGGCCGGGTGGATATCGATCAGCAGTTGCCGAGGGTCGGGCGAGCTGACGAAGCCTTCCGGGCCTTCGAGCAGCGTCGCCCACGGCCTGCCGCCCTGATCCACAGCGCCGGCGACGATAAATGGCAACTGCTGGTAGAACGTGCGGTGCTGGTCGGGCATGTGGTCACGAATGACTTTCTGCCCGAACACGTCCATGCGCTCCGACACACCTGCATGCTCCTGCAGGCGCTTCTCGCCGGCATGCCAGGGCGAGGAGGTGCGATGATCGGGGAGTTGCGCCATGGCGGCATTCCTCGCGTGGGATGGCGGCTCAGACGGTGGTCTGCAGGCCGACGGCAGTACGTGGCATGGCGACGAAGCCAGGCAACGCTTCGATCCGCGCCAGCCAGGCACGCACGTTGGGGTAAGGTTCCAGCGAGACATTGCCCTCGGGGGCGTGGGCGATGTACGAGTAGTTGGCGACATCGGCGATGGTCGGTTCAATGCCGACGAGGAACGCCGACTTGGCCAGCTCAGCGTCCATCACCTTGAGCAAGGTGTGCGCGCGAGCGATGACTTCGTCGGTGTTGAACGAAGCGCCGAACACCGTCACCAGGCGAGCCGCTGCAGGGCCGAAGGCCAATGGGCCGGCGGCAACCGACAACCAGCGCTGGACGCGGGCGGCCTTTACCGGGTCATGGGGGAGCCACTTGCCCGCCTTGTCGTAGGTGCTCGCCAGGTAGACGAGAATTGCATTGGAATCGGCGATCACGATGCCGTTGTCATCGATCACCGGTACCTGGCCGAACGGATTGAGGGCGAGGAACTCCGGCTGCTTGTGCGCGCCTTTGGCCAGGTCGACGAATACCAGTTCGGTGGGCAGCTTCAGCAACGACAGCATCAGCTCAATGCGGTGGGCGTGGCCGGACTTGGGAAAGTTGTAGAGTGTGATCACGGGCTGGGCTCCAGGGTTGGCACCGGGGTGGTGCCAGCTGGAGCCCATCCTGCCCTGATTCGGCTGGCAGCAGAATCAGTGCAAGGAACAAACCATAATTTCGACTGGCGAAATAATCGGGTGATCAGTGCCGCGACTGCTTCTGATAGCGATACAGGCCCCGCGCAGCCTCGACCACATGCGGTACACAAGCCTGCAACTCAGCGAAGCTCATGGCATCGAGCAACTCGAAGTTGTCTTCCAGCCCATGCAGTGAAATCGCCTTGAGCAGTTGATCCTGCTCGGGCGGCAACTCGCCCCAAGCCGCTACCTGAGTGCCGCGCATGTAGCCGAAGCACCACTCTTCCATGATGATCGCCGGCCCTTCTTCGGCCTCGCTTTCTTCGAACAGCGGTTGGAAGCCTTCGAGGTTCTCCGCCAATTGCTCGGCAACCTGGTAGGCATAGCGCAGCATCAAGGCGGTGTAAGCCTCCTCATGGGCGGGTTTCTTGAACTTCGGTACCTTGCCGCCCGCGACGGTGGGCAGCCATTGCTCTGGCAGCACGTCGACCGGGGAACTGGCCAGGGCGGTGAAAAAACCATTGAGCTCGGCCAGGTTGAGCACCGAATAGTCGTTGCCGTAGGTGATCAGCAGGTCTTCGAGGCGGGCGAGTTCTTTTTCGCTGAGGGCGGGAAGCATGTGTGGGTGTCCTGGGGTGAAGATTTGCGTGCACCCTAGCACATGGGGGATTGCGTCTGCAGAAAGCATTCGCGGGGCAAGTCGGGTGCGGCGACCCGACTTGCCCCGCGATCAGGCAGCTAAGCCTTATACCGCCAACGCGCGCTCACGCAGCTCGCTGTTGAGGATGCGGTCGTTCTCGCTGTAGTCGACCGGGCAGTCGATCACGTGCACGCCTGGGGTCTTGATGCAGTGCTCGAGCAGCGGCAGGAAGGCTTCGGCGCTCTCCACGCGGTGGCCATTGGCACCGTAGGCTTCGGCGTACTTGACGAAGTCCGGGTTGCCGTAGTCCAGGCCGAAATCGGTGAAGCCCATGTTGGCCTGCTTCCAGCGGATCATGCCGTAGCCGTCGTCACGCAGGATCACCACGGTGATGTGCATGCCCAGACGAACTGCAGTTTCCAGCTCCTGGCTGTTCATCATGAAACCGCCGTCGCCGCATACCGAGATGACCGGGCGATCCGGGTACACCAGATGCGAAGCCATTGCCGATGGCAGGCCAGCACCCATGGTCGCCAGGGCGTTGTCGAGCAGCACGGTGTTCGGCTTGTGCGCTTTGTAGTTACGGGCGAACCAGATCTTGTAGATGCCGTTGTCCAGGGCCACGATGCCTTCGGACGGCAATGCGCGACGGATGTCGGCGACCAAGCGCTGCGGGTAGACCGGGAAGCGGTTGTCGTCGGCCCCTTCGGCGATCTGTACTTCGTTGGCTTCACGGATCGCCATCAGGCGGGTGAAGTCCCAATGCGCGGTGTCGTTCAGCGCTTCGCTGATCTGCCACACGGCGTTGGCGATGTCACCGATCACTTCGACCTGCGGGAAGTACACGGCATCGACTTCAGCGGAGCGGAAGCTGATGTGGATGACTTCGGTGCCGCCACGGACCATGAAGAACGGTGGCTTCTCGATCACGTCGTGGCCGATGTTGATGATCAGGTCCGCCGCTTCGATGGCACGGTGGACGAAGTCACCGGAGGACAGCGCCGCGTTACCCAGGAAGCGCGGGTGACGCTCGTCGACCACACCTTTACCCATCTGCGTGGTGATGAACGGGATGCCGGTCTTGTCGATCAGCTGCTTGAGGACCTTGGCGGTCATCTTGCGGTTGGCGCCGGCGCCGATCACCAGGATCGGGCTGCGGGCCTTCTGCAGTTTCTCGACGGCAGCTTCGATGGCCACGTGCTCGGCCAGCGGGCGACGGTGCAGGCTGCGCGGGATCGGCAGGGCGTCGGTCTGCTCGGCGGCGATGTCTTCCGGCAGCTCAAGGTGCACTGCACCCGGCTTTTCTTCTTCAGCCAGGCGGAACGCTTCGCGCATACGCGCCGGGATGTTGTCGGCCGAGGCGAACTGGTGGGTGTACTTGGTGATGGGGTCCATCATGCCGCACACGTCGATGATCTGGAAGCGGCCCTGCTTGGACTTCTTGATCGGCTTCTGGCCGGTGATCATCATCATCGGCATGCCGCCCAGGTAGGCGTAGGCACTGGCGGTTACCAGGTTGGTTGCACCAGGGCCCAGGGTCGACAGGCTGACGCCGGTCTTGCCGGTCAGGCGGCCATAGGTGGCGGCCATGAAGCCCGCGGACTGCTCGTGGCGGGTCAGTACCAGCTTGATCTTCGACTTGCGCAGGGATTCCAGCAGGTCGAGGTTTTCCTCACCAGGAATGCCGAACACATACTCGACACCTTCGTTTTCCAGGCATTGCACAACGACATCGGCGGCCTTGGCCATCTTGCTTGTAACCTCAAGTGATCGGACAGTGGAAGTCCAGAAATGCGCAGCACGGTACGCTGGCATCGCTCGGTTCGGGGGCCAGGATTGCCCCGAACTTAAGTCTTGACGCAGCTTAAGCGTAAATAAGTCACGTTAATTTGCGAGAAATATTGTCGCACCGTACAAACGGTGCAGATAGGAGGATACAGACAAAAGACATTTGGCTGCAGCGCCAAAGCGCCGCAGGGCGGGAAAGCCAGAGGGCAGAAAAGACAAAACCCCTACCTGCATGCGCAGATAGGGGTTTTGCGAAATGAATCTTGACGATGACCTACTCTCACATGGGGAAACCCCACACTACCATCGGCGATGCATCGTTTCACTACTGAGTTCGGGATGGGATCAGGTGGTTCCAATGCTCTATGGTCGTCAAGAAATTCTGTAGCCAGAATGTCTGTTGAACACTCTTGGCGAATTCGGATATGTGAATTTGTGATGTTGCGAACTTTCGGTTCTTTCGTCTTCACCACCGCAATCTGCGTTAGCAAATTGCTTGGGTGTTATATGGTCAAGCCTCACGGGCAATTAGTATTGGTTAGCTCAACGCCTCACAGCGCTTACACACCCAACCTATCAACGTCGTAGTCTTCGACGGCCCTTTAGGGGATTCAAGATCCCAGTGAGATCTCATCTTGAGGCAAGTTTCCCGCTTAGATGCTTTCAGCGGTTATCTCTTCCGAACATAGCTACCCGGCAATGCCACTGGCGTGACAACCGGAACACCAGAGGTTCGTCCACTCCGGTCCTCTCGTACTAGGAGCAGCCCCTCTCAAATCTCAAACGTCCACGGCAGATAGGGACCGAACTGTCTCACGACGTTCTAAACCCAGCTCGCGTACCACTTTAAATGGCGAACAGCCATACCCTTGGGACCGGCTTCAGCCCCAGGATGTGATGAGCCGACATCGAGGTGCCAAACACCGCCGTCGATATGAACTCTTGGGCGGTATCAGCCTGTTATCCCCGGAGTACCTTTTATCCGTTGAGCGATGGCCCTTCCATACAGAACCACCGGATCACTAAGACCTACTTTCGTACCTGCTCGACGTGTTTGTCTCGCAGTCAAGCGCGCTTTTGCCTTTATACTCTACGACCGATTTCCGACCGGTCTGAGCGCACCTTCGTACTCCTCCGTTACTCTTTGGGAGGAGACCGCCCCAGTCAAACTACCCACCATACACTGTCCTCGATCCGGATAACGGACCTGAGTTAGAACCTCAAAGTTGCCAGGGTGGTATTTCAAGGATGGCTCCATGAGAACTGGCGTCCCCACTTCAAAGCCTCCCACCTATCCTACACAAGCAAATTCAAAGTCCAGTGCAAAGCTATAGTAAAGGTTCACGGGGTCTTTCCGTCTAGCCGCGGATACACTGCATCTTCACAGCGATTTCAATTTCACTGAGTCTCGGGTGGAGACAGCGCCGCCATCGTTACGCCATTCGTGCAGGTCGGAACTTACCCGACAAGGAATTTCGCTACCTTAGGACCGTTATAGTTACGGCCGCCGTTTACCGGGGCTTCGATCAAGAGCTTCGCTTGCGCTAACCCCATCAATTAACCTTCCGGCACCGGGCAGGCGTCACACCCTATACGTCCACTTTCGTGTTTGCAGAGTGCTGTGTTTTTAATAAACAGTCGCAGCGGCCTGGTATCTTCGACCGGCATGGGCTTACGGAGCAAGTCCTTCACCCTCGCCGGCGCACCTTCTCCCGAAGTTACGGTGCCATTTTGCCTAGTTCCTTCACCCGAGTTCTCTCAAGCGCCTTGGTATTCTCTACCTAACCACCTGTGTCGGTTTGGGGTACGGTTCCCAGTTATCTGAAGCTTAGGAGCTTTTCTTGGAAGCATGGCATCAACCACTTCGCGCTCTAATGAGCACTCGTCATCAGCTCTCGGCCTTGAAATCCCGGATTTGCCTAAGATTTCAGCCTACCACCTTAAACTTGGACAACCAACGCCAAGCTGGCCTAGCCTTCTCCGTCCCTCCATCGCAATAACTGGAAGTACAGGAATATTAACCTGTTTTCCATCGACTACGCTTTTCAGCCTCGCCTTAGGGACCGACTAACCCTGCGTCGATTAACGTTGCGCAGGAAACCTTGGTCTTTCGGCGTGCGAGTTTTTCACTCGCATTGTCGTTACTCATGTCAGCATTCGCACTTCTGATACCTCCAGCAAGCTTCTCAACTCACCTTCACAGGCTTACAGAACGCTCCTCTACCGCGTCATCAAAGATGACACCCGTAGCTTCGGTGCATGGTTTGAGCCCCGTTACATCTTCCGCGCAGGCCGACTCGACTAGTGAGCTATTACGCTTTCTTTAAAGGGTGGCTGCTTCTAAGCCAACCTCCTAGCTGTCTAAGCCTTCCCACATCGTTTCCCACTTAACCATGACTTTGGGACCTTAGCTGACGGTCTGGGTTGTTTCCCTTTTCACGACGGACGTTAGCACCCGCCGTGTGTCTCCCATGCTCGGCACTTGTAGGTATTCGGAGTTTGCATCGGTTTGGTAAGTCGGGATGACCCCCTAGCCGAAACAGTGCTCTACCCCCTACAGTGATACATGAGGCGCTACCTAAATAGCTTTCGAGGAGAACCAGCTATCTCCGAGCTTGATTAGCCTTTCACTCCGATCCACAGGTCATCCGCTAACTTTTCAACGGTAGTCGGTTCGGTCCTCCAGTCAGTGTTACCTAACCTTCAACCTGCCCATGGATAGATCGCCCGGTTTCGGGTCTATACCCAGCGACTAAACGCCCTATTAAGACTCGCTTTCGCTACGCCTCCCCTATTCGGTTAAGCTCGCCACTGAATATAAGTCGCTGACCCATTATACAAAAGGTACGCAGTCACCTAACAAAGTAGGCTCCCACTGCTTGTACGCATACGGTTTCAGGTTCTATTTCACTCCCCTCTCCGGGGTTCTTTTCGCCTTTCCCTCACGGTACTGGTTCACTATCGGTCAGTCAGTAGTATTTAGCCTTGGAGGATGGTCCCCCCATGTTCAGACAAAGTTTCTCGTGCTCCGTCCTACTCGATTTCATTGATAAGAGATTTTCGTGTACGGGGCTATCACCCACTATGGCCGCACTTTCCAGAGCGTTCCACTAATCTCAAACCAACTTAAGGGCTGGTCCCCGTTCGCTCGCCACTACTAAGGGAATCTCGGTTGATTTCTTTTCCTCAGGGTACTTAGATGTTTCAGTTCCCCTGGTTCGCCTCTTGCACCTATGTATTCAGTACAAGATACTCAGCTTATGCTGAGTGGGTTCCCCCATTCAGAGATCTCTGGATCACAGTCTGTTTGCCGACTCCCCAAAGCTTATCGCAGGCTACCACGTCTTTCATCGCCTCTGACTGCCAAGGCATCCACCGTATGCGCTTCTTCACTTGACCATATAACCCCAAGCAATCTGGTTATACTGTGAAGACGACATTCGCCGAAAATTCGCATTTCGCTCAATTAAGAGCAGAACTCACAAATTTTACCTTAGCCTGATCCACCAGCAGTGAAACTGGTGTTCAGTCTATATCTATCACATATCCGAATTTTTAAAGAACGATCTGACAAAAGTCAGAAATCAACATTCAAACCGAATGCTCATTTCTAAGTTCTGAACAGTGATGCAAAGTGGTGGAGCCAAGCGGGATCGAACCGCTGACCTCCTGCGTGCAAGGCAGGCGCTCTCCCAGCTGAGCTATGGCCCCGTATACGGCTGAACCAAGTAATGGTAGGTCTGGGCAGATTTGAACTGCCGACCTCACCCTTATCAGGGGTGCGCTCTAACCAACTGAGCTACAGACCTATAACAGGGTCGCGTTACAGCATCGTCTTTTACAATGAATCAAGCAATTCGTGTGGGAGCTCATCAGCAGGCTGATGTCGTCGATTAAGGAGGTGATCCAGCCGCAGGTTCCCCTACGGCTACCTTGTTACGACTTCACCCCAGTCATGAATCACACCGTGGTAACCGTCCTCCCGAAGGTTAGACTAGCTACTTCTGGTGCAACCCACTCCCATGGTGTGACGGGCGGTGTGTACAAGGCCCGGGAACGTATTCACCGCGACATTCTGATTCGCGATTACTAGCGATTCCGACTTCACGCAGTCGAGTTGCAGACTGCGATCCGGACTACGATCGGTTTTGTGAGATTAGCTCCACCTCGCGGCTTGGCAACCCTCTGTACCGACCATTGTAGCACGTGTGTAGCCCAGGCCGTAAGGGCCATGATGACTTGACGTCATCCCCACCTTCCTCCGGTTTGTCACCGGCAGTCTCCTTAGAGTGCCCACCATAACGTGCTGGTAACTAAGGACAAGGGTTGCGCTCGTTACGGGACTTAACCCAACATCTCACGACACGAGCTGACGACAGCCATGCAGCACCTGTGTCAGAGTTCCCGAAGGCACCAATCCATCTCTGGAAAGTTCTCTGCATGTCAAGGCCTGGTAAGGTTCTTCGCGTTGCTTCGAATTAAACCACATGCTCCACCGCTTGTGCGGGCCCCCGTCAATTCATTTGAGTTTTAACCTTGCGGCCGTACTCCCCAGGCGGTCAACTTAATGCGTTAGCTGCGCCACTAAAATCTCAAGGATTCCAACGGCTAGTTGACATCGTTTACGGCGTGGACTACCAGGGTATCTAATCCTGTTTGCTCCCCACGCTTTCGCACCTCAGTGTCAGTATCAGTCCAGGTGGTCGCCTTCGCCACTGGTGTTCCTTCCTATATCTACGCATTTCACCGCTACACAGGAAATTCCACCACCCTCTACCGTACTCTAGCTTGCCAGTTTTGGATGCAGTTCCCAGGTTGAGCCCGGGGCTTTCACATCCAACTTAACAAACCACCTACGCGCGCTTTACGCCCAGTAATTCCGATTAACGCTTGCACCCTCTGTATTACCGCGGCTGCTGGCACAGAGTTAGCCGGTGCTTATTCTGTCGGTAACGTCAAAACAGCAAGGTATTAACTTACTGCCCTTCCTCCCAACTTAAAGTGCTTTACAATCCGAAGACCTTCTTCACACACGCGGCATGGCTGGATCAGGCTTTCGCCCATTGTCCAATATTCCCCACTGCTGCCTCCCGTAGGAGTCTGGACCGTGTCTCAGTTCCAGTGTGACTGATCATCCTCTCAGACCAGTTACGGATCGTCGCCTTGGTGAGCCATTACCCCACCAACTAGCTAATCCGACCTAGGCTCATCTGATAGCGCAAGGCCCGAAGGTCCCCTGCTTTCTCCCGTAGGACGTATGCGGTATTAGCGTTCCTTTCGAAACGTTGTCCCCCACTACCAGGCAGATTCCTAGGCATTACTCACCCGTCCGCCGCTGAATCAAGGAGCAAGCTCCCGTCATCCGCTCGACTTGCATGTGTTAGGCCTGCCGCCAGCGTTCAATCTGAGCCATGATCAAACTCTTCAGTTCAATACTGCTTGGGTTTTTAAGAAACCCTAAACTTGGCTCAGCAATCTCAAATGACTATGTGATTTCTCGCATGGCCACTTGTGATGCTGATAATCTTTGTGACTATCAGTCCGTACTCACAAGCACCCACACGAATTGCTTGATTCGATTTGTTAAAGAGCGTTTGGTTAAGAGCTTTTCGTCTCAACCGAGGCGCGCATTCTACGCTTTCCTCACTTGCTGTCAAGCGTTATTTTGAAGTTCTTTCGAAGCTGCTTTCTTTCAAAAGCGTTCAACTTCAACAACTTACCGCTTGCCTCGTTGCGTTCAACGCTGCGAGGAGGCGAATAATACGCGCTTTGAAATCAGAGTCAACACCTTGATCTGAAAAACTTTCGATCTTCATCTGCGGCCACCTGGCAACTAAATGCATGAAGCGCCGCTCTGTAGAGAAACAACCTGTGGAGCGTGACGGCCATGAGCGATGCGCAGAGCGAAAAGACCCCTGGCCTGTCGGCGGACGAAGAAAAGGAAGTCAGCCATAACCAGCCGCCGCGGGCTGCGGTGTTGCACGAAATCATTCGTTACCAGGGCGATCAGGAACTGGAGCGCACGCTCGCGGCACTGTGGTGGTCTGCCCTTGCCGCCGGCCTGACCATGGGCCTGTCATTAATGGCCATGGGGCTGTTCTATGCCCGACTGCCTGAAGGTGAAAGCGCCCAGGTCATCGCCAGCATCGGCTACAGCGCCGGTTTTCTCGCGGTGATCCTGGCACGTCAGCAACTGTTCACCGAAAACACCCTCACCGCCGTGCTGCCGGTCATGACCAGGCCAACTCTGGCCAACCTCGGGCGCTTGCTGCGGCTATGGAGCGTGGTGCTGCTCGGCAACCTCGCGGGCACCTTGCTGGTGGCCTGGGTAATGCTCGAACTGCCGATCTTCGACAGCAAGACCGACGTGGCCTTCCTCGAAGTCGGGCGCAAGGTAATGAAGAACGACATCAGCCAGATGTTCGCCAAAGGCATCGTGTCGGGCTGGATGATCGCCACCATGGTCTGGATGATCCCGTCCATGGAACAGGCCAAGATCTGGATCATCTTGATGATCACCTACCTGATGGCGCTGGGCGACTTCACCCATATCGTCGTTGGCTCGGTGGAAGTTTCCTACCTGGTATGGGCCGGCGACGAAACCTGGAGCAGCTTCTGGCTGGCGTTCGCCTTGCCGACCCTGGCTGGCAACATCATCGGTGGCAGCTTCATCTTCGCCCTGATCAGCCATGCCCAGGTGCGCAGCGACAGCGGCAAGCCGCCATCGCAACTATTAAAGGATAAAGAAGGTCAGCAACGCCGGGACTGAACTCAGCGCGCCGCCAATGCCCGTTCGGCCGCCCTGCCCCGCTCTCGCGCCGGGTGCGGCAGCCACCAGTTCTGCCCCTCGTGCGGTGAGTCGATACTGACCCGCTCGCCCATCTGTGGGGTACTCAGCCGCACCTGGGCTGCAGCTGCCAGGGCGACGATGCGTTCGAACGGCTCCTGCCAGCCATGGATGGACAGGTCGAAGGTGCCATTATGGATTGGCAGCATCCAGCGCCCGCGCAAATCCAGGTGTGCCTGCAGGCTCTGTTCCGGTTGCATATGCACGTTGGGCCAGGCCACGTTGTAGGCACCGGTCTCGATCAACGTCAGGTCGAACGGCCCGAAGCGTTCGCCGATTTCAGCAAAGCCGGCGAAGTAACCGGTATCACCGCTGAAGAACAGGCGCGTCTGGTCATCTATCAGCACCCAGGAAGCCCACAAGGTTCGATTGCTGTCGAACAGCCCACGCCCGGAGAAGTGTTGCGCGGGCGTGGCGATGAAACGCACACCCTCGACTTCGGTTTCCTGCCACCAGTCCAGTTGCACGACCTTTGCAGCAGGCACCCCCCACTCGATCAGCAGGTCACCCACCCCGAGCGGCGCCAGGAAGCGCTCGGCACGTGGGGCCAGTCGGCGTATCGCCTGCTCATCGAGGTGGTCGAAATGGTCGTGGGAGAGAATTACCGCCGTCAGCGGCGGCAACTCATCCAGCCCTAGCGGTGGTGCATGAAAGCGCAGCGGCCCGGCCCATTGCACCGGCGAGGCGCGTTCGGCGAAGACCGGGTCGGTAAGGAAGTAGCGACCGCGCAGCTTGAGCAATACTGTGGAATGGCCCAGGCGCCAGAGGCTGTGGTCCGGCGCATCAAGCACCTGCTGGCGGGTCATGGGCTGCACGCTGATCGCGGCCGCCGGCCGGGTTTCCGGCGGCTTGCGCAGGAACAGGTACTTGAGGCCGATGCGCAGCTTCTTCAGCACGCCATCCTGGGGCAGGCTGGCCTGGTTGTGAAAACGTCCGTCCCGCTGCGGCGCCGATTGGTCGCCAGGATTCGCCATGGGAGCCATGAGCAGTAACACTCCAAGCAAGAGGAAAGGCTTCATGTTACCCCACTGGGATCACATCAACCGTGAATTGGCTTGTAAGGTCATTTTTCGTCGATGAAACACTGTTCAACAATATTCACGTGAGTTATGCGATAAACGGCACCCCAGCAGAAGAACAACGACCATGATGGACAATCGCAGCGGCAAGGGACTTTCTTTCGTCAAGCGCATCTACCTGCCTCGTGTCATCGGCCTGGGGATCGGCCTGTTCAGCGTAGCCGCTGCCGTGGCGCCGCTGTCGCCGCCAACCTGGGTCTGGGTGCTGCTGCTGTTCAATGGCCTGCTCTGGCCACATGTCGCCTATCAGTGGGCATCGCGTTCAGCGGCCCCTTATCAGGCAGAACAGCGCAACATGCTGCTGGACTCGCTGCTGGGCGGCTTCTGGACCGCGGCCATGCACTTCAACCCGCTGCCGACCGTGACCGTGCTGTCGATGATGACCATGAACAACGTGGCCGCGGGCGGCAAGCGCCTGATCGTGCGCGGGATCATGGCTCAACTGGCCGGCATGTTGCTGGCCAGCACGCTGCTGGGCACCGGGCTGCAGTTGAACGCCACGGCGCTGCAGATCTACGCCTGCCTGCCAATGCTGACCCTGTACCCGTTGGCCCTGGGCTGGGTCTGTTACCGCCTGGCGATCAAGCTGGGCGAGCACAAGCGCCGCCTCAGCGCCCTGAGCCTCACCGACAGCTTGACCGGCCTGCTCAACCACGGCGCCTGGAAAGATCTGCTGCTACTCAGGTTCCAGGCCTGCCGGCAACAACAGTCACCCGCCGTGATCGCGCTGATCGACATCGATCACTTCAAGACCATCAACGACACCTTCGGCCACGTGGTCGGCGATTGCGTACTGCGCCAGTTTAGCGAGGAGCTCAAGCGCAACCTGCGCGAGTCCGACCAGGCCGGGCGCTATGGTGGCGATGAGTTCTGCGTGATCCTCCCCGCCACCAGCGAGGCTCAGGCCTGCCAGGCCATGGAGCGCCTGCGCGAACAGGTCGCCAGCTACCGCAACCCGCAGCTGCCGCACCTGCGCATCAGCCTGAGCATTGGCCTGGCGGCGTTCAATGCCGACCTCCAGTCCCCCGAGCACTGGCTGGAGCAGGCCGACAAGGCGCTGTACAGCGCCAAGCGGCGCGGTCGCGACCAGGTCAATTTCGCGCAGGGCGAGGCCACCCCGCTCAGGCTGGCCTATCCTGACTGAACCTCCTTGCTGATTGGCCGGCGGGGGACTGCAGTCAACAAGGAGTTGTTCGCGCATGGCCAGGACCGCCAGCTCCCTCCCCCGTCTCCAAGTCCGTCATCTGATTGGCGGCATCTGCGCAGTTTTCGGCCTCGCCTGCCTGGTCACGCTGGGTGCCTTGTTCAATATCGCCGCCACGCTCGACCAACAGGAGCAGCAACGCAGTGCGTTCCATGCCACCCAGACGCTGGAACAACGGTTGCTGGCCTCCAGGCAGTTTCTTTCCAGCTACGCGGTGTGGGACGCCGCCTTCGAACACCTGGCTGGCAAGGTCGACTGGCAGTGGGCCTATGAACAAAAGAATGTCGGCGAGTCGCTGTACAGCGCCAGCGGCTACGAAGGGGTATTCGTGGTGGAAGATCAACGCACCACCTATGCGCTTTTCAAGGGGGCACCGACCCAGGCAGATGCTGGCAGTTTCATCGATGCCCCCCTGGCAGAGGTCATCGACGCGGCGCGTGGGGCGGCCAGCGCCCGCAAGCAGATTACCCGCTTCGTCATGTTCAACAACTGGCCAGCAGTGCTCAGCGCTGCCGCCGTGCGCCCGGACCGGGATGTTTCCGCCCAGGAGGTGAGCCAGGCACCGGTCATGCTGTTCGTCGACCAGCTTACCGAAGCCAAGCTCGAGGGCCTGGGCGCGGGTGCAGGCCTTGCACACATGCACATCGAAAAGAACGGCGAGCACGACCGCCCCCAGCAACAAATTGCCCTGGGCAATACTGGCTACCACCTGACCTGGACCAGCCCGCAGCCTGGGCGACAACTGTTATGGGCCGTGCTGCCGCCCTTGATCTGCGCATTACTGATACTGGCCTTGGTCATGCTTTATCTGTTTCGCCATGCGCTGCGCAGCTCCCGCGCCATCGACCTCAGCCTTGAGCGCCTGCAGGAGAGCAATCAGGCGCTGGAAGCCAGTGAACAGCGTTTTCGCGCGGTCGCCGAGGCTGCGTCCGACTGGATCTGGGAGACCGACCGCCAGCAACGGCTGACCTATCTGTCACAGCGATTCGTCAAGGTCACCGGCGACCCGGTCGAGGTCTGGCTGGGCCAGCCGCTCAACCAGTTGCTCAGCTGTGAAACCACGCCCCTTTCTCCTTGGCTGGACGCCCAGGCCGAGGCCGATTCGGAGCAACCGGCCAACCTGCGCTGTGCCTACCTCGACCACAATGGCCTGAGCCGCTACTGCCGGATTTCAGCCCGGGCAATCCGCTTCGATGGCAAGCTCGCCGGCTTTCGGGGCACGGCCAGCGATATCACCGACGAAGTCGAGGCCCATGCGCGCATCCAGCACCTGTCGCTGCACGACCCGCTGACCGGCCTGGCCAACCGCAACAAGCTGGCCCGGCACCTGGAACAGACATTGCTGCGCGGCAGCGACTCGCCGCCGCTGACCCTGCTGCTGCTCGATCTCGACAATTTCAAGCCCATCAACGACTCCCTTGGCCACGCGGCAGGCGATGCAGTCCTGCAAGAGGTCGCCGCGCGCCTGCGTGACACCACGCGTGACGTTGACCTGGTGGCGCGTCTGGGTGGTGACGAATTCGTACTGGTGCTCACCGGCATGGATAACCGCAGCGAGATCGACAAGCTGTGCCGGCGGCTCATCGAATTGCTGCAACAGCCCATTGCCTTCGAAAACCATCAGTTGCATATCGGCGCCAGCGTCGGCATCGCCCAAACCCGCAATCAAGGTTTCGATGCTGGCGAACTGATCCGTTGCGCGGACATCGCCCTGTACCAGGCCAAGGCCGATGGCAAAGGCACCTGGCGCTACTTCAGCGACGAGATGAACCAGCAGATCCAGTATCGCCGCCAATTGGAAAATGACTTGCGCCACGCCCTGAACAGCAACGAATTCGTTCTCCATTACCAGCCACGCTACCGCCTGAGCGACTTGCGCATCGTTTCGGTCGAAGCCCTGCTGCGCTGGCAACATCCGCAAGAAGGCCTGCTTGCCCCGGACACCTTCATCCCGCTGGCCGAGCAAAGCGAGCTGATCGTCACCCTGGGACGCTGGGTGTTGCGTGAAGCTTGCCGCAGTGCGCTCGACTGGCCGGAACACCTGCTGGTGTCGGTAAACCTGTCACCGGCGCAGTTCTTGCGCAGCGACGTGGTTGCCGACATTCGCGAGATCCTTCTGGATACCCGCTTCCCCGCCCAGCGGCTGGAGCTGGAGATAACCGAGAACGTGATGCTCAACGATATAGAAGGCGCCCTGGCTACCATGCTTGCGCTGAAGGAACTGGGCGTGCGGCTGAACATGGACGACTTCGGCACAGGCTACTCGTCGCTGGGTTACCTGCGGACCTATCCGTTCGACAGCATCAAGATCGACAAACGCTTCATCGCCGGCCTTGCCAATGCCACTGGCAACGACCGGGCGGTCGTGCAGGCCATCATCAACCTGGGTGAGGCCATGGGCCTTACCGTGACCGCCGAGGGCGTGGAAACCGAACAACAGTTGCAAACCCTGGCCAGGGACAATTGTCATGAAGTGCAGGGCTATTACCTGAGCCGGCCACTGGACAGAGCCGGCTTCGAGCAATTGTTGCAACACAAGCCGGGTTGCTCTGCCGATGCCACTTTAAGCGGCTCAGCGCAGTGAACGCTCGGCGACGATTTCCGGCAGATCGCTGCGTTGCAGGTAGATGCGCAATGGCTCGCCGATGTTCAGCCGGTCATCCACATGCTGCTCCAGCAACAGCGCCAGACGCTCCCGGCACAGTGCCATGCGCGCACCCTGTTGTGGCCGCCAGACGAATTCGTTGCAGGGGGTGATGCTGTCATCCGCCACGTCCATGCCGAATGCGTCCTCGGAAAACCGCACGATATGGACGCCGCGCTTGCCATGAAAGCCGACAAAACCATTGAGCTGGTCGGCAGCGCTGCAGATGTCCTGGGAAGTGATGGCCATGACGTAACCTCGCAAATGAACGGAAGTGACGCACGCCAGGCAGGCAACGGTCGCCTCTGATGGGCGACGCGCAGTGGGCAGCCTAGCTCATGTACTCATCGTTGCGCCAAGGTTTTCGTCGTCTGGCATGAGATCGACTGGCATGGCGTCGACCTGCGACGCCAGCAGCCCGCCCAACCAGCCCATGAAGGCCTGGACCCTGCGTGGCACATGCCGTTGCCGGGCATACAGCAAGGACACCGGCATGGCCTGTGCCTGCCAGCCGTGCATCACCTCCACCAGCTCGCCGCTTGCCAGGTGATGCGCCACACCCACTGCTGGCACCTGGATCAAGCCAAGGCCGGCCAGGCATGCCGCCGAATAGGCCTCGGCATTGTTGACCGTGACCGCGCCGGCCATGGGCTGAAAGCATACCTGGCCGGCCTGCATGTACTCAAAGCCCGCGCTGCGCGCCCCCAGGTTGCGGACGTAGTGGACCAGGCTGTGCTCCGCCAGATCATCCAGGCTCTGTGGCACGCCGCAACGGGCAAGGTAGGCGGGGCTGGCGCAATTGCGCATGCTCAACTGGCCGACAGGCCGCGCTACGACATCCAGGTCACTCAGCGCACCGATGCGCATGACACAGTCGAAGCCTTCACGCAGCAGATCAACTTGTCGATCAGTGCAACTGATCTCCACCTCCAGCCTGGGAAACCGCGACAAGAATTGCGGCAAGGCCGGAATGATCACACGGCGGGCCATCATGGTTGGCATGTCGACCCGCAAGCAGCCGGCCAGCTCGGCATCGTCCGCGCGGAACAGGCTCTCGATCTCGTCCATGCCCGACAGCAGGTCCTTGCTACGCTCATACAGCAATGAACCGTCCTGGGTCGCCTGGACGCGCCGCGTGGTGCGGTTGAACAGGCGCGTGCCAAGCAATTGCTCCAACGCCCTCACCTGCTCCGACACCGTCGAGCGCGGCAGGCCCAGGCTGTCTGCCGCCAGTGTGAAACTGCTCAACTCGCTGACGCGTACGAAGGTGCGCAGCAGTTCCAGCTTGTTCATACCCACCCCGACTGTTCGAAACACGCGAACAGTATTTCCGATTCTGCTGGATTTAACAGCCGCATCACGATCAATAACCTGTCCGTCATCCACCACCCACGAGGGATACGACATGACTCGCAAGATCGCTCTGATCACTGGCGCCAGCCGTGGCCTGGGCCGCAATGCCGCTGAACATCTGGCTGCACGCGGTATCGACATCATCGGCACCTACCACAGCAGGGCCGACGAGGCGCAGCAGGTGGCCAAGGCTCTCGAAGCGGCTGGTGCCAAGGCTGCCATGCTGCAACTGGATGTCGGCGACAGCAGCAGCTTCGCCAGCTTTGCCGAACGCCTGGGCACGACCTTGCAACAACACTTCGGCCGTGAGCGCTTCGATTTCCTGGTTAACAATGCCGGTATCGGCTTGAATGTGCCGTTCAGCGAAACCACCGAGACGCAGTTCGACCAGTTGCTGAACATACAGCTCAAGGGGCCGTTCTTCCTCACTCAGCGGCTGCTGCCGTTGCTCGTCGATGGCGGGCGCATCGTTAACATCTCGTCCGGACTGGCGCGTTTCGCACTGCCTGGGTATGCCGCCTATGCGGCCATGAAGGGGGCGATGGAGGTCTTGACCCGATATCAGGCCAAGGAGCTCGGGTCACGCGGCATCCGCGTCAACATCCTCGCACCGGGGGCGATCGAGACTGATTTTGGTGGTGGGGTGGTGCGCGACAACCAGCAGGTCAATGACTTCATTGCCGGCAATACGGCATTGGGGCGGGTCGGGTTGCCCGATGATATCGGCGCCGCCATCGCACTGTTGCTCGAAGAGGGCAATGGCTGGATTACCGGGCAGCGGCTGGAGGTGTCTGGCGGGATGTTCCTTTAAGTCAGAGATTCTGGGGCCGCTTTGCGGCCCCAATGGCCATCACTGTTCCATCTGATCCTCATGCACCTGAACGCTGGCGGTCATCCCAGCGCTCAGGTGCACGCCTTCGGGAATCTGGTCGAGCCTGATCCGCACCGGGATCCGCTGCGCCAGCCGCACCCAGTTGAAGGTCGGCTCCACTACTGGCAGCAACTGGCTGTCTGGGTTGCTGTTGCTGTCGGTGATGCCGCGGCTGATGCTTTCCACATGGCCCTGCATCGCGTCGCCTGCGCCCATCAGCCAGACCTTCACCTCATCGCCAACCCGGATGCGCGGCAACTTGGTTTCCTCGAAATAGGCCTGGATGTAGAACGTCGAATCATCCACCAGGGCCATCACCGATTGACCGGTATTCACATAGTTGCCCTGGGCCAGGCGCAGGTTGGTGATATGCCCGCTACGCGGCGCCCGCACTTCGCTGCGCGCCAGGTTGATCTTCGCCACCTGCAACTGTGCTTCGGCCTCATGCAATTCGCCGCGGGCGACGGCGGCGTTGATCTGGGCATTCTCGCGCAGCTCGGCACTGATCGCCTCCGGGCCCAAGGCTGTGCGCCGCGCTGCTTCACGCTCACGCAGGTGCAATTGCTGGGCGCGGGTTTCAGCCACCGCGCTGGCTTGGTCGAACGCGGCCTGGAAACGCTCGCGATCAATGCTCATCAGCAAGTCGCCAGCCTTGACCTGCTGGTTGTCCTGCACCTTCAGCTCACGCACCCAGCCAGACACGTCCGGGGCGATCACCACCACATCGGCGCGTACCCGGGCATCACGCGTCCATGGCGTGAGCATGTAGTACTGCCAGAGCTTGAAGCCGGCCAGAACGGCAATGGCGACCACGCACAGGGTCACCAGGGTACGGACGACAGCACGCATTGAATCACTCCTTACAAAGGCCCCAGCAGACGAACCACCAGGAACAGCACACAAACGAACAACGCCGTGTCGAACAGCGCTTCATGCCAGATCCAGCGCCCCAGCGGCGTGGCGTGCACCACCAGGCGCAGCACGCCGGTCAGCGCCAGCGCCATCAGAACATAAATCAGGAACGGGCTGAGCAGCACACCGCCCAGCTCCCACTCACGCAAGCCCATGGGCATCCTCCTGCGAACGGCACCATTTCCCCCAGCTTTTCTGCAACTGCAATACCGCGCCCTGGGCAAGGCGCAACGGGTCGCTGGCCGGCGCCCGCTGCAAGGCGGCGATGAACTGCTCGCTGGCCGCATCCAGACGCTGCCCGCGCCCCGCTGCCGGGCCTTTGGCCAGTACCGCCTCGACCTGCTGCAGGTACTCGCGCTCGGCGCCAGCCAATGGCACTTGGGCCACCGCCAGGCACATGCGCAGGTGCACCAGCTCGTCACCGATATCCAGCCCATGCAGGCCGTCATCCCAGCGCTTGCGCTCAGTGGCCGGCAACTCACTGGCATGCCGGGCCAGTTGCATCAGGCGGTCGGCCATGCGCCCGCCAAACCAGCTGTCGGCACCGCGCAAATCGCGCCGGGTCAAGCGCACCAGGTCGCTCTGGGTCGCGGCGCGCAGGCGCCGGCCAAGCCAGGCCGGGTGACGGAACACCAGCAGGCGGAACGCCAACACGGCGGCGCCCACCCCCATCAACATGGCCAGGGCGCTGTTGAGCATGGTCGCCACACCAAACGTCATGGCATTGAGCGGCGAGACCAGCACGATGAAATGCAGGCAATAAGAGGTCGCCGTGGCGCCGGTACGCGGATGGGCCATACCAAGCGCCCCGAAGAACAGCGGCACACCCATGCCCAGGCAGAGCATGGCGAAGCTGCTCCATTGCGGCAGGATGATCTGCCCTACCAGGAAAGCGAGCGGGATCGCCAGGAAGATCCCGCGCAAGAAACTCAGGCCGATCTGCGCGCCGTTCTCGCGGCTGGCGAACAGGCTGCAGACCACGCAGGTCAGCACCAGGCCACCCGGCGCCGACGGCCAGGCAGTAGCCAGCCAGAAGCTGCTCATCACCAGGAAGGCCAAGGCACTGCGTGAACCGAACAACAACGCCAGCGACCAGTCGCGGTGCACCGCCAGGCCCTGGGCGACATCCTTCGGCGCCCTGCCCGCCTCGACATCGTCCAGGGCCTGGGTGGCGGCCATGGCGAAGTCCAGCAGCAAGGCCATGCGCGCCAGGCAGAAATGCTCGGCAGAGCTGATCTGCTCGTCATGCGCGGCATCCCAGATGCGCTGGCGCAACACCAGCAGGCTCGGCTGATCGGGGCTGACCAGCAGTGCTCGCAGTTCTTCAAGCCAAGGACCGAGGCGCCCGGCTTCGTGCGCGTCCAGTTGCCGCCACTGCCGACGGACAGAGCGTGAAATGCGCAGCAGCACCATGAGTTTCTGGCTCAACCCGCGAATGGCCTTGGCCCTCAGCCGCCCGCGCGGCCCCTCGAACCAGGCGTGCTCGCGCTGGGTATCGATGGCGACGATGCGGCCGAGGCTGTCCAGCAACCCTTTGCGCGCTTCATCCTCGCCACCAAGCATGGCGCTTGCCGCCTGCAAGCCGTTCTGCCAGGCCTGACGGGCCTGCCCGGCGAGCTGCTGCTCGACCCGCATCGGCCAGATCAGGGCGCTGCTGGCGGTGGCGCAGAAGATCCCCAGGCAGATCTCGGTACAACGCGCTACCGCCTGGTCGAACACCTGCAAGGGATGACTGATGGCGGGCAAAGCAATGATGGCTGCGGTGTAGCCGGCCAGTACGAACGAATAGGCCCAGGCACTGCGTAACTGCGTGGAGGCCGCCGTGCACAGGGCCAGCCACAACGCCAAGGTGATCAGGAACAGCCATGGCGTCTGCGCGAACAGGCCGATGAACACCACCGACATGACCGTGCCGACCAAAGTCCCGGCCAGACGCGCCAGACCCTTTTGCACCACCATCCCCGACAACGGCTGGGCGACGATGAATGCGGTCATCAACGCCCAGGACGGTTGCTCCAGCCCCCAACGCATGGCCAGCCACAGCGCCAGGCCCGCTCCAAGCAGGGTCTTGATGGCGAACTTGATGGCGAGGCTGCTGGGTGCGAACAGGGCCTGGAGGGTGATGGGCACGAATCGGACCTTGCGAGGGGATGGTTATATGAACGATAGACAATGGGGAAAGGATACTGCCGGGACGATTAATTAGCTAGCTAATCATCTTTATCGACAAAAAACGCGGACAAAAAAATAGGCGACCGAAGTCGCCCAAAATGCCTTGCGTGCTCGTGGTTCCGGAAGGTCAGCGCGGCTTGCGCTTTTGCGAGTCCTTCCAGATGAAAATGCCCAGACCGGCAAAGAATGCAAACATCAACCCGACCGTTACCACGCCCGCGATAACCACATTGTCGAAAAACATGCTGGCCTCCCGATTCGTTTGCCGTTGTCCGATGGATGCAAGGTAACGAATACGGGGGCGGGGAAAATTGATCAGGGTCAATGCTGCCCGGGACCGGGCACGCGAGGCGGGTGCAGGGTTGACCTGCGTCAAGTTTCAGCGCTTCTTGGGCTTGCCCTTGGGCTTCTTTTTCTTCGCGGGGGCAAGCGGCATGGCCTGCTCGAACGCCTGGCGCACTTCGTTCAGACGTTTTTCCTTGAGGTCATGGATGCGCTTGGCGCGCTCGGCATCGAAGTCGATGAGGTTGTCTTGGCTCATGGGTGGGCTCGACGATCTACAGAGACTTGCATCATGAAGCCAGGCGCCGGTCGTGACCAGCCCCGCGTCAGACTTCGATATCGACCAGCAGGCCCTGACGCTGGTGCTCGCCCATCAGCGGCGCCACCGGCACGGTATTGTCGGCGTTGACTTCATCACCCGGCACCGCGTTGTAACGCTCCTCATCGCCCTTGCTGTTGCGCCGTTGCTGCTGCCGGCGTTGCTCTTCACGCAGCAGCAAGGCCTGCTCCTGCGGGTCGCGCTGCTGCTTGAGGTCGATGGCGCTTTCGTTGGACGACGGCTGCACGGGCACCACCGGCTTGATGTCGGGTGTCTGCTTGACCGGATCCTGTTGCGAGGTCACGGGGGCGGCACTGAGCGGGATGATCGGCGGCAGCATGGAAGTTCTCCTGTGCCCACTGTATCGGCCATCCGTTAGCCAGCTTGAGCGTAAAAGGTGAGAATGCGCGGCCATTCACGGCCGCGCCATGCCAGTATAGACAGCCGTTACTCGGCCTCATCCTCAGGGTCGTCGTCGCTGGCCGGCGGGCTGGCTTCGCTCCAGGGCCGCTTGTAGACCTGTTGCCAGACCGAATCCATGTGCTCACGCAGCACCTGTGGCGCGTTCTTCAGCGAAGCGCTGTCTTCACGTTCGCCGCCAACCGGCTCCTCACCTGCCGGGGTGATCAGCGACTGACCGGTGATGGTGTAGGCGCTCTGCCCCTCGCGCATCTCGATGGCGATGTCGTGCGGGTCGATGCCGCCACCACAGAAGGCATGGCTGGCCACTGTCACTTCGGCGACACCGTCCTTGTTCAGGTCAGTGACATCACTGACATCGGTGTAGAAGTCGACATCCAGGTCCAGCCCCGGGCAGGTGGTTTCCTGCTCGATCTGCCAGCGCGGCTTGAACGCGTCGCTCTCGGAGGTACGACCGTACAGGGTGGCCTTGAGTACTACCTTGTCGACCTCCTGCTCGGACTCGGCATCGACCGCCTGGCCATCGCTGCGGCTGAGCACCAGCAGCCCCTCGCCGTCGCGGTCGCGGAAGTGCACGCTCTTGATCGGCGTCTGCACGCCCAGCACTTCGAGCTGCTCGACCGGGATCGCAGGCAAGGTTTCGAAATTTTTCTGTTCACAGGCAGCCAGCAGCAACAAGCTGCTCAGGGCCAGGGAAGTGTGCAACCAGCGGTGCTTGAGCGGCATATCGGTGCGTAGCCCTCGTCAGCAAGACGGTGTTTTCTGCGATGAAACAGCTAGACTCATGGACTTCTGGTCTATGGTCCGCCCGGCCTATCCGTTAACATAGCCGGCTTTTTCATCGCGGGAGTTCAGGCAGTATGGCGCAGCAGTATCAACCGGGGCAACGCTGGATCAGCGACAGTGAAGCGGAGCTTGGCCTGGGTACCATCCTGGCGCAGGATGGCCGCCTGTTGACCGTGCTCTACCCGGCCACTGGCGACACCCGCCAGTATTCCCTGCGCAATGCGCCGCTGACCCGCGTGCGTTTCTCGCCGGGTGACCAGATCACCCACTTCGAAGGCTGGAAGCTGACCGTACGCGAGGTCGAGGACATCGACGGGCTGATGGTCTACCACGGCCTGGATGGCCAGAACCAGGCGCGCACCCTGCCGGAAACCCAGCTGTCGAACTTCATCCAGTTCCGCCTGGCCAGCGACCGCCTGTTCGCCGGGCAGATCGACCCGCTGTCGTGGTTCAGCCTGCGTTACAACACCCTGCACCACACCAGCAAGCAGATGCAGTCGTCGCTATGGGGCCTGGGCGGTTGCCGCGCGCAACCGATCGCCCACCAGTTGCACATTGCCCGCGAAGTCGCCGACCGCAGCGCCCCACGCGTTCTGCTGGCCGACGAAGTAGGCCTGGGCAAGACCATCGAGGCCGGCCTGGTGATTCACCGCCAGCTGCTGTCCGGCCGCGCCAGCCGCGTGCTGATCCTGGTTCCGGAGAACCTCCAGCACCAATGGCTGGTGGAAATGCGCCGGCGCTTCAACCTGCAGGTCGCCCTGTTCGACGCCGAGCGCTTCATCGAAAGCGACGCCAGCAACCCGTTCGAGGATGCCCAGCTGGCGCTGGTCGCCCTGGAGTGGCTGGTCGATGACGAAAAGGCCCAGGACGCTCTGTTCGCCGCTGGCTGGGACCTGATGGTGGTCGACGAGGCGCACCACCTGGTGTGGCACGAAGAGCAGGCCAGCACCGAGTACAGCCTGGTCGAGCAACTGGCCCAGGTCATCCCGGGCGTGCTGCTGCTGACCGCTACCCCCGAACAGCTTGGCCAGGACAGCCACTTCGCCCGCCTGCGCCTGCTCGACCCCAACCGTTTCCATGACCTCGCGGCGTTCCGCGCCGAGAGCGAAAACTACCGCCCGGTGGCCGAAGCCGTGCAGGAGCTGCTTGAAGAAGGCCGCCTGTCACCCAAGGCCCATGCCACCATTCAAGGCTTCCTCGGCGCCGAAGGCGAAGCCCTGCTGGCCGCAGTCAACGATGGCGACACCCAGGCCAGTGCCCGTCTGATCCGCGAACTGCTCGACCGCCACGGCACCGGCCGCGTGCTGTTCCGCAACACCCGTGCCGCCGTCCAGGGTTTCCCCGAGCGCCAGCTGCATCCATATCCGCTGGCCAACCCGGCGCCCTACCAGGACCTGCCTGCCGGCGAACACGCCGAGCTGTACCCGGAAGTGGCCTTCCAGGCCCAGGGCGAGGTCAGCGACGACGAACGCTGGTGGCGCTTCGACCCACGGGTCGACTGGCTGATCGACACGCTGAAGATGCTCAAGCGCACCAAGGTCCTGGTGATCTGCGCCCACGCTGAAACCGCCATGGACCTGGAAGACGCCTTGCGCGTGCGCTCCGGCATCCCGGCGACGGTGTTCCACGAAGGCATGAGCATCCTCGAGCGTGACCGCGCTGCGGCCTACTTCGCTGACGAGGAATTCGGCGCCCAGGTGCTGATCTGCTCCGAGATCGGCAGTGAAGGCCGTAACTTCCAGTTCGCCCATCACCTGGTGATGTTCGACCTGCCGGCCCACCCGGACCTGCTCGAACAGCGCATCGGCCGTCTCGACCGTATCGGCCAGAAGCACACCATCGAACTGCACATTCCGTATCTGCAGGACAGCCCGCAGGAGCGCCTGTTCCAGTGGTACCACGATGGCCTGAACGCCTTCCTCAATACCTGCCCGACCGGTAACGCCCTTCAGCACCAGTTCGGCCCGCGCCTGCTGCCGATGCTCGAAGGCGGCGATGCCAAGGCCTGGACCGCACTGGTCAGCGAGGCCCGTGGCGAGCGCGAGCGCCTGGAGGCAGAACTGCACAGCGGCCGTGACCGCCTGCTGGAGCTCAACTCTGGTGGTGCCGGCGAGGGCCAGGCGCTGGTCGAGGCGATCCTTGAGCAAGACGACCAGTTCGCCCTGCCGATCTACATGGAAACCCTGTTCGACGCCTTCGGCATCGACAGCGAAGACCACTCGGAAAACGCCCTGATCCTCAAGCCGAGCGAGAAGATGCTCGACGCCAGCTTCCCGCTGGGCGACGACGAAGGCGTGACCATCACCTACGACCGCGCCCAGGCGCTGTCGCGTGAAGACATGCAGTTCCTCACCTGGGAACACCCGATGGTGCAGGGCGGCATGGACCTGGTGCTGTCCGGTTCGATGGGCAACACCGCAGTCGCGCTGATCAAGAACAAGGCGCTCAAACCGGGCACCGTGCTGCTCGAGCTGCTGTTCGTCAGCGAGGTGGTGGCGCCGCGCAGCCTGCAACTGGGCCGTTACCTGCCGCCAGCGGCACTGCGCTGCCTGCTCGATGCCAACGGCAACGACCTGGCTTCGCGGGTAGCGTTCGAAACCCTCAACGACCAGCTCGAAAGCGTGCCGCGGGCCAGCGCCAACAAGTTCGTGCAGGCCCAGCGTGATGTGCTGGCCCAACGCATCAGTGGTGGTGAAGCCAAGGTCATGCCGGTCCACGTCGAGCGCGTGGCCGAAGCCCAGCGCCGCCTGGTCGCCGAGGCCGATGAAGAGCTGGCACGCCTGACCGCGCTGCAGGCCGTCAACCCGAGCGTGCGTGACAGCGAGATCGATGCGCTGCGCAAGCAGCGTGAGCAAGGCCTGGCGATGCTCGACAAGGCCGCGCTGCGCCTCGAGGCGATACGTGTGCTGGTCGCCGGCTGACCGTCCTGCCACCTGACTGGGGGGCGCTTTGGCGCCCCCCAGTTCGTTATGCCGACTGGCTATCGACTTCAGAGCCAAATCATTGAAGCCAAAGTGCCACTAGTCAGGAAGGTTCAACCACCTGTTTCTATACTGCCCCAGAACAGTCTCCACAGCGCTTGAACGGAGACGAGTGAAAACTCGAGCAAAGGGCTAGCAATGGACTGGCTGGGACTGCAACTGTTCACCGAACTGCCGGTAACCGGGCGCATCGTCATCGACTGCCGCCACGAACCGTTACTGGTGCTGATCGCGTTTGCCGTGGCCAGCGCAGCGTGCTTCGCCACCCTCGACATGGCCGAGCGCCAATCCCACACCGAGCTGCGCGCTGCCCAGCGACAATGGCGTGTGCTCGGCGCCTGCTGCCTGGCCGGCGGCATATGGGCCATGCACTTCATCAGCATGCTCGCCTTTCAGGCCCCAGTGGAGAAGCATTACGACGTGTCGCTGACCGGCCTGTCCCTCTTGATCGCATTACTGGTGGCGTGGCTGGCGATGAACAGCCTGGACCGCAGCGAAATGCGCCCGCAGCACTACCTGCAAAGCGCGCTGCTTATCGGCCTGGGCATCGTCATCATGCATTTCGTCGGCATGGCCGCGCTGCAGACCGGTGCCCAGCAGTATTACCAGACCGGCCTGCTGCTCAGCAGCGCCGTCATCGCCCTGCTCACCAGCCTTGTCGCGTTGTTGCTGGCCCGCTACTTCCGTAACGGCAGCGGTACCCTGCACCAGACCATGAAGTATGGCGCCAGCCTGA
Organism: Pseudomonas sp. HS6-2; assembly: GCF_049325675.2. Lineage (NCBI taxonomy): Bacteria > Pseudomonadati > Pseudomonadota > Gammaproteobacteria > Pseudomonadales > Pseudomonadaceae > Pseudomonas > Pseudomonas sp. HS6-2. The sequence continues at coordinate 4,919,037 of NZ_CM143906.1, forward strand.
TCATGGCCAGCGGCATCGTGGCCACCCACTTCACCGCCATGTCGGCCATGACCCTGGTAATCCCCGCCGACACCGCCTTGCTCCTGCCCTCGGGTGACAACAGCCTGCAGCTGGGGCTGACCATCGCCTTCATCACCTTGCTGATCAGCGGCAGCAGCATCAGCGCCGCCCTGGCCGACAAGAAGCTGCAGAGCAAGGAAGACGACCTGCGCCGTTACGGCGTGCTGCTCAGCCAACTGGACCAGGCCCGCGAGTCACTGCAACAGGCCGCCCACTACGACGCCCTGACCAACCTGGTCAACCGACGTGGTTTCAACCAGATCTTCGCCGAACGCCTGGCAGAGCAGGATCCCAATGAAGACCGCCTGGCCGTGATGTTCCTCGACATCGACCACTTCAAGCGAATCAACGACAGCCTCGGCCACGATGCCGGCGACGAATTGCTCAAGGTGATCGCCAACCACATCACGGCCGCCACCCGCAGCCACGACCTGGTGGCCCGCTTCGGCGGTGACGAGTTCTGTGTGGTCACCAGCCTGAACAGCCACGACGAGGCGCGCCACCTGGCCCAGCGCATCATGCAACGGATGAAAGAGCCGATCGACCTGGGCGGCCGGCGCATGGTCATGACCACCAGCATCGGCATCAGCATCTACCCCGATGATGGCCTGACCACCGAAGAACTGCTCAAGCATGCCGACCTTGCCCTCTATCAATCCAAAGGCAGCGGGCGCAACAGCCTGCACTTTTTCAACAGCAGCCTGAAAAGCCGTGCCAGCCTGGCCTTGCAATTGGAAGAGGAGCTGCGCATTGCCCTGCTCGAAGAACGCGGCCTATGCGTGCATTACCAACCGATCTTCGACCTGCGCACCGGCCAGGTGGCCAAACTCGAAGCGCTGGTGCGCTGGCAGCACCCGCTGCACGGGCTGATGGGGCCTGACCGGTTCATCGGCATTGCCGAAGCCAACGGCCTGATCGTTGACCTCGACCTGTGGGTGCTGCGCCACGCCTGCCAGGACCTGGCCCGGCTTCAGCAGCATGGTTTTACCAGCCTGAAGGTCACGGTCAACTGCTCGGCGGTGACCCTGGGCCATGAAGCCCTGCCCAGCGAAGTGGAAGTGGCGCTGTTCCAGGCGGGCCTGGCGCCTCGACAGCTGGAACTGGAAGTCACCGAAAACGCTTTGATGGGTGACATCGAGCATACCGTCAGCCTGCTCAAGCGCATTCGCGGCCAAGGTGTCGGCCTGTCGATCGACGATTTCGGCACCGGCTATTCGTCGCTGGCCTACCTCAAACGCCTGCCTCTGGACGTGCTGAAGATCGACCGCTCATTCCTGCAGGATGTGCCCGGCAGCCTGAAAGATCGCGAGATCATCGAGGCCATCATCGCCATGGCCCACACCCTACACCTGGAAGTGGTCAGCGAAGGCGTCGAAACCGTCGAGCAACATGAGTTTCTGGTCAGCAAGGGCTGCGACTACCTGCAGGGCTACCTGCTCAGCCGCCCCGTGCCGCTGAGCGAACTACGCTCGCTGCTCGATCAGCTCGACCGCCAGGACAGCGTATTCAACCCTTGTTGCGATACAGCTCTACCAGGGTCGCCGGATCTTTTTGCAGATACCCCTGGCTACCGTGCAGGCGCATCAGCTGCGCGGCAAGGCCACTGAGTGGCGTTGCCGTACCCTGCTCGCGGGAAAGCTTGACGGCACCGTCGAGGTCCTTGAGCAAGGTGCGGACATGCCACTTGACCGGTTCGAAACGGCTTTCGGCCATCTGCGGCGCCAGGATCTGCAGCGGCTTCGAATCGGCAAAGCCACCGGCAAGGGCCTCGGCGATCAAGGTGGCGTCGACGCCTGACTGCTCGGCCAACGCCACTACTTCCGCAATCACCAGGGCATTGCAGGCCACGATCATCTGATTGCAAGCCTTGGTCACCTGCCCTGCCCCCACACCGCCCATGTGCGTGACCCGCTGGCCAAGCACCTGCAGCACCGGGCGCGCCCGGTGCAGGTCAGTGGCCTCGCCCCCCACCATGATCGCCAAGGTGCCCGCCTCGGCCCCTGGCGTGCCACCGGAAACCGGAGCGTCTAGCCAGGCCATGCCGCACAGGGCAGCCAACTCGGCAGCCATTTCCCGGGTGGCGGTCGGCTCCAGGCTGGAGAAGTCCACCAGCAACTGCCCGCTGCGCCCGCCCTCGGCGATGCCTTGCTCGCCAAACACCACTTCGCGCACCACTGCCGTGTCGGCCAAGCACAACAGCACCATGTCGTTGTCACGGCACAGCTCGGCCGGGTTCGCCGCCAACCGTGCACCTGCGGCCACCAACGTGGCGCATTTGTCCGGGCTGCGGTTCCAGACCGTCAGCGGATAACCCGCAGCCAACAGGCGCCGGCACATTGGCAGGCCCATCAGGCCAATCCCGGCGAATCCCAGCGAAGGCAGTGCAGTACTCATGAACGACTCCAGGCAGAAGATTAAAGAAGCGTGACAAGCGGGCGAGGCAATGCCGGCAAATGGCGCACTATGACCTCTGCCAAAACTTCTGCCAATGCGCGAAGGTCCGTAGATCCGCCCCATTACGCATGCCGTAAACTGTTACCGCAGCGCCGAATCAGCCCACCACTGTTACCAACTTCCACCTTACGTGAGCGTCAACAAGCACCGACATGGTGCGGCTGCGTATTTTTAAGCACTAAAAAAGCGCGCCGTTATTCCACTTGCTTGGCCTGAATCACGATGAACGGTGAAACCACCACGGCCCAGATCTCTGGATCGCGGCTTTGCAGCTCGAGCGCCTGCTCGGCGCTGACCGGGCCGACAGTGCCATCACTACGCCATTTGGCGAAGATCTCGCTGCGATTCTCGGCCATTGCCGCGGCGACCTCGATCAGGTCGAGCGTGGGGTCGACCCAAATCAGGTCACCCTTGGCCCAGAAACGCTCCAAAGCCTTCCACTCGATTGTCGCCGTCTCGCCGAGCAATTTGGCATAGAGGGTGCTTGTTTGATCAGTCATGGGTTTGTACCCGCAAATTCGGCCAATGAAAAAAGGCCGGCATTTTTGCAGAAAAACCCGGTTTCAAATATGTAATTTGGTCGATTGGCCCCGAAGTTATGGGGCGGGGCCCAGGATGCAGGCAAAGTGATGGCGCTTTTCTGTATCTTTGTGTCGATCATGCGACAACCCGCGGAACAGGCACTTTTTGCCCGCTTTTCAAGCGCGCAAACAGCGCTCTACACTGTACCGGTACAGTTCCGGGACATGTTCCGGGGGAAGGTGGGCATGCAGTGTGGCGTGGCCATGCCGCAAATCCCGCCCGGTCTGTAGCCCTGGCCGCCAGGACTATAAGAATTACAACAGAATGAGTGGAGCACTATGATCAAGATTTCCAAGCTGTTCGCCGCAATGGTACTGGCCGGGGTAGCCAGCCATTCGTTTGCCGCCGATACCATCAAGATCGGGATCGCGGGCCCTAAAACCGGCCCTGTGACCCAGTACGGCGACATGCAGTTCATCGGCGCCAAGCAGGCCATCAAGGATATCAACGCCAAGGGCGGCGTCGATGGCAAGATGCTCGAAGCCAAGGAATACGACGACGCCTGCGACCCTAAACAGGCCGTGGCAGTCGCCAACAAAGTGGTCAACGACGGCGTCAAGTTCGTCATCGGCCACCTGTGCTCCAGCTCCACCCAGCCAGCGTCCGACATCTACGAAGACGAAGGCGTGATCATGATCACCCCGGCCGCCACCTCGCCGGAAATCACCGCCCGTGGCTACAAGCTGATCTTCCGCACCATCGGCCTGGACAGCGCCCAGGGCCCGGCTGCCGGCAACTACATCGCCGACCACGTCAAGCCGAAAGTGGTTGCCGTTCTGCACGACAAGCAGCAGTACGGTGAAGGCATCGCCACCGCGGTCAAGCAGACCCTCGAGAAGAAAGGCACCAAGGTTGCCGTCTTCGAAGGCCTGAACGCCGGTGACAAGGACTTCTCCTCGATCATCCAGAAGCTCAAGCAGAACAACGTCGACTTCGTCTACTACGGCGGCTACCACCCAGAGCTGGGCCTGATCTTGCGCCAAGCCCAGGAAAAAGGCCTGAAAGCCAAGTTCATGGGCCCGGAAGGCGTGGGTAACGATTCCATCTCGCAGATCGCTCAGAACGCCTCCGAAGGCCTGCTGGTGACCCTGCCGAAGTCGTTCGACGCCGACCCTGAGAACAAGGCCATCGTCGACGCCATCAAGGCTGACGGCAAGGACCCGAGCGGCCCGTTCGTGTTCCCGGCCTACTCGGCTGTCGAGCTGATCGCCAAAGGCATCGAAGCGGCCAAGTCCGAAGACACCGACAAGGTGGCAGCCGCCATCCACGCCGGCTCCTTCAAGACCCCGACCGGCACCCTGTCCTACGACGAGAAAGGCGACCTGAAAGACTTCAAGTTCGTGGTCTACGAATGGCACTTCGGCAAGCCGAAGACCGAAGTCTCCCCTCAGTAACTGCGTGACTAATAGCTGACCGTAGAAGCCCACTGTGCGAGCAGTGGGCTTTGTTTTACGAGGTTCATGGGCCTGATCCCCGCGATCCGGGGGCCGACCCACCTGAAAATCTTAAAACCGTCACCCGCGGTTTCCTGGCCATACCCCTGCCAGCGAAATGCAAATCAGGTTTTTAGGAGCGCTGTAATGCCTGAGATCTACCATTTCTTCCAACAACTGGTTAATGGATTGACCATCGGCAGCACCTATGCCTTGATCGCCATCGGCTACACGATGGTGTACGGCATCATCGGCATGATCAACTTCGCCCACGGCGAGGTATACATGATCGGTTCCTACGTGGCCTTCATCGCTCTGGCGGGCCTGGCCATGATGGGTATCCATTCGCTGCCGATCCTGATGACCGTCGCCTTCGTCGCGACGATCTGCGTCACCAGTGCCTATGGCTACAGCATCGAACGGGTTGCCTACCGCCCCCTGCGCAACAGCAACCGTCTGATTCCGCTGATTTCAGCCATCGGTATGTCGATCTTCCTGCAGAACACGGTCTTGCTATCGCAAGACTCGAAGGACAAATCCATCCCCAACCTGATCCCCGGGAGCATCTCCTTCGGGCCGGGCGGTGCGGAGGAGGTCCTGGTTTCCTACATGCAGATCCTGGTGTTCGTGGTCACCCTGGTGGCCATGACCTGCCTGACCCTGTTCATCTCCCGTTCCCGCCTGGGCCGCGCCTGCCGCGCCTGCGCCGAGGACATCAAGATGGCCAACCTGCTGGGTATCAACACCAACAACATCATCGCCCTGACCTTCGTCATCGGTGCCGCCCTGGCGGCCGTGGCGGCCGTGCTGCTGAGCATGCAGTACGGGGTGATCAACCCCAACGCTGGTTTTCTGGTGGGCCTTAAGGCCTTCACCGCAGCGGTATTGGGCGGCATCGGCAGCATCCCGGGCGCCATGCTCGGCGGGCTGGTGCTGGGCGTGGCCGAAGCCTTCGGCGCCGACATCTTCGGCGACCAGTACAAGGACGTGGTGGCATTCGGCTTGTTGGTTCTTGTCCTGCTGTTCCGGCCGACCGGCATCCTGGGCCGCCCGGAGGTTGAAAAAGTATGAACAGAAATCTCAAACAGGCGTTCTTCAGCGCCTTGCTGGTATGGGCCGTGGCCTTCCCGGTGCTGGGCCTGAAACTGAGCATCGACGGCATCAGCCTGGCGGTGCACAGCCAAGGGTCGTTCACCATCAGTATCATCGCCGTGTGTTCGGTGCTGATGTTCCTGCGCGTGCTGTTCGACAAGCAGTGGAGCGCGGTGATGGGCCGTGGCTCGGATCGCAAGCTGATCCCGCCAGCCGTCAGCAACTACCTGACCCTGCCGAAAACCCAACGCTACGTGATCATCGGTCTGATCGTAGCGGCTTTGGTGTGGCCGTTCTTCGGCTCGCGCGGGGCGGTCGACATCGCCACGCTGATCCTGATCTACGTGCTGTTAGGCCTGGGCCTGAACATCGTGGTCGGTCTGGCCGGCCTGCTCGACCTCGGCTATGTCGGTTTCTACGCCGTCGGCGCCTACAGCTACGCGATGCTCTCGCACTACCTGGGCTGGAGCTTCTGGGTCTGCCTGCCGATCGCCGGCCTGATGTCGGCCACCTTCGGCTTCCTGCTCGGCTTCCCGGTGCTGCGCCTGCGCGGGGACTACCTGGCGATCGTGACCCTCGGCTTCGGCGAAATCATCCGCCTGTTCCTGCGCAATCTCACAGACTGGACTGGCGGCCCCAACGGCATCAGCAACATCCCCAAGCCGGAGTTCTTCGGCCTGACCTTCGAACGCAAGGCCGCCGAAGGGATGCAGACCTTCCACGAGTTCTTCGGGCTGGAATACAACTCGATCAACAAGGTCATCTTCCTTTACCTGGTCGCCCTGCTGCTGGCCCTGCTGGCACTGTTCGTGATCAACCGCCTGCTGCGCATGCCGATAGGCCGTGCCTGGGAAGCGCTGCGTGAGGACGAGATCGCCTGCCGTGCGCTGGGCCTGAACCCCACTGTGATCAAGCTCTCGGCATTCACCCTGGGTGCCTGCTTCGCCGGTTTCGCCGGCAGCTTCTTCGCCGCGCGCCAGGGCCTGGTGACGCCGGAGTCGTTCACCTTCATCGAGTCGGCGATCATCCTCGCCATCGTCGTGCTCGGCGGCATGGGCTCACAACTGGGCGTGATTCTCGCGGCCATCGTGATGATCCTGCTGCCAGAGCTGATGCGTGAGTTCAGCGAATACCGGATGCTGATGTTCGGTGCGCTGATGGTGTTGATGATGATCTGGCGTCCGCAAGGCCTGCTGCCTATGCAACGTCCCCACATGGAGCTGCGTCGATGAGCCGCGAAATTCTGCAAGTCAGCGGCCTGAGCATGCGCTTCGGCGGCTTGTTGGCGGTCAACGGCGTGGCCCTGACCGTCAAGGAAAAACAGGTGGTGGCGCTGATCGGCCCGAACGGCGCTGGCAAAACCACGGTGTTCAACTGCCTGACCGGCTTCTACAAGCCCAGCGGCGGTACAATCCTGCTCGACGGCCAGCCGATCCAGGGCCTGGCCGGTCACCAGATCGCCCGCAAAGGCGTGGTGCGTACCTTCCAGAACGTGCGTCTGTTCAAGGAAATGACCGCGCTGGAAAACCTGCTGATCGCCCAGCACCGTCACCTGAACACCAACTTCTTCGCCGGGCTGTTCAAGACCCCGAACTTCCGCCGCAGCGAGAAGGAGGCCATGGAGCGCGCCCAGTACTGGCTGGAGAAGGTCAACCTGACCGAATTCGCCAACCGTACCGCCGGCACCCTCGCCTACGGCCAGCAACGCCGCCTGGAAATCGCCCGCTGCATGATGACCCAGCCACGGATCATCATGCTCGACGAACCCGCCGCGGGCCTGAACCCGAAGGAAACCGAAGACCTCAAGGCACTGATCGCCTACCTGCGTGAGTCGCACAACGTCACCGTGCTGCTGATCGAGCACGACATGAAGCTGGTGATGAGCATCTCCGACCACATCGTCGTGATCAACCAGGGCACGCCCCTCGCCCACGGCACGCCGGAGGAGATCCGCGACAACCCTGATGTGATCAAAGCCTACCTGGGGGAAGCGTAAATGCTGAAGTTCGAGAACGTTTCCACCTTCTACGGCAAGATCCAGGCGCTGCACAGCGTCAATGTCGAGATCAACCAGGGCGAGATCGTCACCCTGATCGGTGCCAACGGCGCTGGCAAGTCGACCTTGCTGATGACTCTGTGCGGCTCGCCACAGGCGCACAGCGGCAGCATCAAGTACCTGGGTGAAGAACTGGTCGGCCAGCCGTCCTCGCACATCATGCGCAAGAGCATCGCGGTGGTGCCAGAAGGCCGCCGCGTGTTCGCCCGCCTGACCGTCGAGGAAAACCTGGCCATGGGCGGTTTCTTCACCGACAAGGGCGACTACCAGGAGCAACTGGACAAGGTCCTGCAGCTGTTCCCACGGCTGAAGGAGCGTTACATCCAGCGTGGCGGCACCATGTCCGGTGGCGAGCAGCAGATGCTGGCCATCGGCCGGGCGCTGATGAGCAAGCCCAAGCTGTTGCTGCTCGATGAGCCTTCGCTGGGCCTGGCGCCGATCATCATCCAGCAGATCTTCGACATCATCGAACAGCTGCGCCGTGATGGCGTGACGGTGTTCCTGGTGGAGCAGAACGCCAACCAGGCACTGAAGATCGCCGACCGGGCGTATGTGCTGGAGAACGGTCGGGTGGTGATGCAGGGCACCGGTGAGGCACTGCTGACCGACCCGAAGGTGCGCGACGCCTACTTGGGTGGTTGAATGAAAAAGGGCCTTCGGGCCCTTTTTTCTGCCCGCAGGACGTGTATCGTGGCGAGCTCTTTGGCAAAGATTCTCCGGAGCCCGCCCCATGCGCCTCACCCCTACCCTGCTGCTCACTGCCCTGCTGCCATTGTTCGCCGGCTGCCAGTTGCTGGCCGAGCAGCCCCGTGACCCGAACATCGGTACCACGCGCATGCAGGGCGAACTGAGTGCAGGCGGCGGCCGGCTGTTGTTCAAACCCTGTGGTGAAAGCCGCCACTTCGTGATCAATGACGTCGCCGGCACCGGCATCCTCCAGGAGTCCGTCAGCCTGGCCAAGGACGCCAATGCCAAATTGTTCGCCGACATCCGTGGCCGCCTCACCGGTGCCAAACAGGCCGACAACGACGGCCAGCTGGAAGTCAGCCGCCTGTACCGCCTGGAGCCCTCCACCCGCGCCTGCGACGACCCCAACTTCAAGCAGCTGACCCTGCGCGCCAATGGCCACGAGCCGGACTGGGACATCAAGGCCAGCGGCAAGGGCATGGTGCTCAACCGCGTCGGCAAGGACCCACTACCGCTGCCGTTCCTCGAAGAAGAAGTGCCCGGCGGCGGCCTGACCCTGACCAGCGAAGCCAACGGCCAGCACGTTGAACTGTGGGTCGCCCCGCAACGCTGCGTCGACAACATGAGCGGCGCCGTGCGTCACCTGCGCGCCGAGCTGCGCATCGACGGCCAGACCCTGCGCGGCTGCGGTTACTACGGCGGTGCGCGCGACAACTGATCGCCGGGCGCTTTTTATCCTGCCAGTCGGGGCGGCTAACAGCTTATACTTGGCGGTTTGTGTAAAGCCGCCGGCCGCCCATGGCCGGGATACTGGACCCTGCCATGCTACGAATCACCGAACTGAAGCTGCCCCTGGACCATCCCGACGAAGCCCTGCGTGAAGCCATCGTCCAGCGCCTGGGCATCCGCGACGAGCAACTGCTCAGCTTCAACCTGTTCAAGCGCAGCTACGATGCGCGCAAGAAGAACAGCGAGCTGCTGTTCATCTACACCATCGACCTGGAAGCCAGCAACGAAGCCGAGCTGCTCAGCAAGTTCGCCGACGATCACAACATCGGCGTGGCCCCCGACGTCACCTACAAGTTCGTCGGCCAGGCCCCGGCCGACCTGCAGCAACGCCCGATCGTGGTCGGCTTCGGCCCGTGCGGCATCTTCGCCGGCCTGCTGCTGGCACAAATGGGCTTCAAGCCGATCATCCTCGAGCGCGGCAAGGAAGTGCGCCAGCGCACCAAGGACACCTGGGGCCTGTGGCGTAAAAGCGTGCTCAACCCCGAGTCCAACGTGCAGTTCGGCGAAGGCGGCGCCGGGACCTTCTCCGACGGCAAGCTCTACAGCCAGATCAAAGACCCGAACCACCACGGCCGCAAGGTCCTGGAAGAGTTCGTCAAGGCCGGCGCGCCGGACGAAATCCTCTACATCAACAAGCCGCACATCGGTACCTTCCGCCTGACCGGCATGGTCGAGCAGATGCGCCAGGACATGATCGCCCTAGGCGCCGAAGTGCGCTTCCAGGAAAAGGTCACCGACCTGCTGATCGAAGACGGCCAACTGACCGGCGTGGTGCTGGAAAGCGGCGAGCAGCTGCACTCGCGCCATGTGGTCCTGGCCCTGGGCCACAGCGCCCGCGACACCTTCCGCATGCTGCACGCCAAGGGCGTGTACATGGAAGCCAAGCCGTTCTCGGTGGGTTTCCGTATCGAGCACCCACAAACGCTGATCGACAAGGCTCGCCTGGGCAAGTACGCCGGCCACCCGAAACTTGGCGCTGCCGACTACAAACTGGTGTACCACGCCAAGAACGGCCGTTCGGTGTACAGCTTCTGCATGTGCCCGGGTGGCACCGTGGTCGCCGCCACCAGCGAGCCGGGCCGGGTGGTCACCAACGGCATGAGCCAGTACTCGCGTAACGAGCGCAACGCCAACTCCGGCATCGTCGTCGGCATCGACCCCGAGCGCGACTACCCGGGCGGCCCGCTGGCCGGCATCGAGCTGCAGGAGCGCCTGGAGGCCCACGCCTACGTCATGGGCGGCAGCAACTACCAGGCACCGGCGCAGCTGGTGGGCGACTTCGTCGCGGGCAAGCCATCCACCGCACTGGGCAGCGTCGAGCCATCGTACAAGCCAGGAGTGACCCTGGGTGACCTGGCGCCGAGCCTTCCGGACTTTGCCATCGAGGCAATCCGCGAAGCGCTGCCGGCGTTCGACCGCCAGATCAAAGGCTACAACCTGCATGATGCGGTGCTTACCGGCATCGAAACGCGCACCTCGTCGCCACTGCGCATTACCCGAGGTGCGGACTTCCAGAGCCTGAACATGAAGGGGCTGTTCCCGGCAGGCGAAGGTGCGGGGTATGCCGGTGGCATTCTTTCGGCGGGCGTGGATGGTATCCGCATTGCCGAAGCCGTGGCTCGCGACATCCTCGGCCTTTAAAGATACTGGCCGCGAAGAGGCCCGCGCAGGAAAACAAAAAACCCCGAACAGGCCTGGCCCGTTCGGGTTTTTTGTTTGCCGCGACGATCAGTGCGAAACGCGGCTGGTACCGTCAACGGTCATGATGCGCACGCGGTCACCAACGCGGAAGATTTCGTTCTGCTGCACGGCCTGCACATACGCGCGCATGCTGCCATCGTCTTCACGCACAGTGATTTCCACACCCTGGGTACGGGTCAGGCCTTCCTCGGCAGCGGAACCTGCCAGGCCACCGGCCACGGCACCAATCACGGCGGTGACGATGCTGCCACGGCCACCGCCAATGGCGCTGCCGGCCACGCCACCGACGATGGCGCCAGCACCACCACCGATCGGAGTCTTGGTGCCTTCGATCTTGACCGGGCGCAGGGATTCGATGGTACCCATGCGCACGGTCTGCACGCGACGGGCCTCATCACGGGAATAGCTGTCGCCGGTCAGGCTCGAGGCACAGCCACCGAGCAGCAGCGACATGGTGGTGAAAGTCGCCACCAGCAAAGCGGATTTACGCATGGGTACAATCTCCAGAAAACAGGTGTCCATTAGACGCTGCGCGTTGACGGCTGTCACGGCGCCAGCACAAAAAAATTATTTCCATTCAGCCCCTGTACAGCCTTGTACCGACAGTAATGCGGGCGTTACAGCTCAGACCAAGGATAGCCACGGATTACTTCATCGTCGGTGAAGAAGTGTGGTTTGAGGAGGGAATGGGGCTGCCGGGCAGCCCCGGGGATGTCAGGGCGCCAGGCGCTCCCGCGCCCACTGCCCGTCGACCAGGCGGTAGTTCAGGCGGTCATGCAGCCGGCTGGCCCGCCCCTGCCAGAACTCGATCCGCTCAGGCAGCAAGCGATAGCCACCCCAATGTTCCGGGCAATGCGGCTGGGTATCGGAGAAGCGCGCTTCGGTGGCCTTGACCAGGCCTTCGAGCTCCTCACGATTGGCAATCACACGGCTCTGCGGCGAAGCCCAGGCCCCCAGGCGGCTGCCCAGCGGTCGCACCTGGTAGTAGTCATCCGACTCCTTGGCCGTGACCTTTTCCACCCGCCCTTCGATCCGCACCTGGCGCTCCAGTGCCGGCCAGAAGAAGGTCATGGCAGCGAACGGGTTGGCCAGCAGCTGCTGGCCCTTGGCGCTGTCATAGTTGGTAAAGAAGGTGAAACCACGGTCATCGAGGCCCTTGAGCAGCAACACACGACAGTGCGGGCGGCCCTCGCCATCGACCGTGGCGAGGGTCAGGGCGTTGGCCTCCACCGGTGGCTGCTCGGTCTTCACCGCGTCGGCAAACCACTGGTGGAACAGGGCGAACGGCTCACCCGGCGCCTGGGCTTCAGCCAGGCCATCACGGGTGTAGTCGCGGCGCATATCGGCCAGGGATTGAGTCATGGCTGCGTTTCCTTGACGATCAGTTGGTCTTCGCAGGGCTGTTGGCAGCTACTTTCTTGTCGGTGGTAGCGGCTTTCTTGGCGGCAGGCTTGGCTGGCGCGGCTTTTTTCTTGGCAGTGGTCTTTGCCGCAGGTTTGGCAGCGGCCTTCTTCGCAGCAGGCTTGGCGGCTGGCTTCTTGGTCTCGACTGGCTTGGCGGCAGGTGCCTTGGCATCCTGCACGGCAACCATCGAAGCCGGGCTTGCTACCGGAGCAGCCTGTTGGTACTTGGCCAGCAGGGCAAGCATGGTGTTCTGCGGCGTCAGCAGCATTTCGACACGGCGGTTCAGGGCACGGCCTTCAGCGCTGTCGTTGGCGGCACGCGGCATTACCGAGCCCATGCCCTTGAGCGACAGACGGTCACGCTGCAGGCCACTCAGGCGGAAGATGGCCGATACCGAGGCGGCACGCTCCAGGCTCAGCTTCTGGTTGGCGGCTGCTACACCGCTGGTGTCGGCATGGCCCAGTACCAGCACGGCAGTCTTCGAGTCACCTTCGACAGCCTTGGCCACGCGGGTGATCGGGCCCAGGGTCATCGGCAGCAGCATGTTCGGGCGATCCGGGTTGTACGAGCTGTCGACCGGGATGGTCACCACCAGCACGTTGTCGCGGCGCTCCAGCTCCAGCTTGCTGTCCTTGACGGCTTCGCGCAGCTTTGGCTCGTACTGGTCCAGCCAGGCCTGGGTGGCCTTTTCATCGATCTTCGGTACGACAGGGCCTTTGGCCTGCTTGTCATCACCGCCGAACGGCCACCACCAGTGGCTGGCGCTCTCGGACTTGGCGTCGGCCTTGGCGACTTTCTCGGTAACCGCCGCTTTCACTTCCTTGTCGGCAACCTTGTCCGAACCGAACGGCCACCAGCTGCTGGCGCCGTCCTTGGAGGCGTCCTGGGAGTGGCTGGCGCAACCGGTCATAGCGGCCAGGCACAGGGCGAGAGCTAAGGTTTTATGTGAAGACATCAGCGATACACCATGAAATTGAAAGATATTTTGCCAACGCACTTGAGGCGTTGGCATTGAGGATAGTCAAAGGGGTCGCGTAATACCCGCTTTACCCGATCAAAGGCAAGTGCCAAGCACGCGTACCAGCTGCTGGGCTCTTGGATCCATGAGCACGTAAGGGCCGAGGGTATTGACCACGAAGCCGAAGGCCACGTCGTGCTCCGGATCGGCGAAACCGACCGAGCCGCCAGCACCTGGATGGCCGAAAGCACGGGCGCCGAGGCCGAAGGTGGCGTTGGCCACATCGGGCTGGTCGAGCATGCAACCCAGGCCGAAGCGGGTCTGGGTCAACAGGGTACGGTCCTGGCCGAGGCTGTGTTCGCGGGTCAGTTCGTCAAGCAGTTCGGATTCGAGCAGACTGCCGTCCAGCAGGCCCGCATAGAAGCCTGCCAGGCTGCGTGCATTGCCGTGGCCATTGGCCGCCGGTTGTTGCATGCGCCGCCATTCGGGTTTGTTGGTGCTGGTCAGGATTGCCGGTGGGTTGGTGAAGGCACGAGTCGACAACGCCTCGGGTTCACGCATGGTCACCTGCAACAGGCGCTGGGCTGCGGCATCACCCGCATTGCCCTTGCCACGGGCAATGTGCGCCACGCGGTGGAACTCTTCGTCGGCCAGGCCGATGTGGAAGTCCAGGCCCAGCGGCCGGGCAGTACGGGCGACGATCGACTCACCCGGGCCACGGCCATCGACGCGGCGGATCAGTTCGCCGATCAGCCAGCCATAGGTGATGGCGGCATAGCCGTGCTCAGTGCCGGGCGTCCACCAGGGCGTTTCGGCGGCCAAGGCATCGACCATGGCTTGCCAGTCATACAGGGCTTCAGCCGGCAGTAGCTCACGGATGGCCGGCAGGCCGGCACGGTGGCTGAGCAACTGACGCAGGGTGATGTTCTGCTTGCCGGCCTGGGCGAACTCCGGCCAGTAACGGGCCACCGGAGCATCCAGGGCAAGCTTGCCCTCACCCACCAGCTGCAACGCGGTCACGGCAGTGAAGGTCTTGGTGCAGGAAAACAGGTTGGCGATGGTATCGCTGTGCCAGGCCTGCTGGCCGTCCTTGTCGGCACTGCCTGCCCACAGGTCGACCACGGTCTCGCCACCCACCTGGATGCACAGCGCAGCGCCACGTTCCTGGGGATCCTCGAACAATGCCGCAAACGCTTCACGCACCGCTTCGAACTTCAGCTCATAGTGACCCTGGATCTGCACCCGCTGTTCTCCGTACGACCATGCTGACAAAGGCGTGCATTGTTTCAGTAGTTGACGGTTTTGCCTACTGGGCAAGGCCGGATGGTCGGTGCCGAAACTGCAGGGTCATCTGTGCCAGGGGCGCTGAGCGCCCCCGGTAGACATTCAGGGGGCCTTTTTCTCCAGCTCGCCGCGCAACTGACCAACGGCCTGCAGGTTGCTCTTACGCACCGACTCGACGAACCCCGGATAGGGCACATCGGTGATCGCCACCAGGCCCAGGTGGCCGTTCTCGCCATCGAGCAAGCGCCCGCTGGCCGGTTGGTCGAGGTACTGGAACCAGTGCGCGCCCACGATCATCGGCTGTGCCAGAGCGGCCTTGAGGAAGTTGCCATAGGCTGGCCCGCGGTCCTCTTCCCTGGCCACTTCCACCGGCCCTGGCCAGAACGGCCCACGGTCGCGGGAGCCGAACTGGAACTCGGACACCAGCACCGGCTTGTCGAGTTCGGCCAGACGGGCGAAGTCATAACCATCCTCGGGCTTGAGGGCATAGAAGTTGAAACTCAGAACATCGCAAAACTCGGCGCAGGCCTTGACCGCCTCCGGCGTGCTCACGGCATAGCGACCGCCCAGCAGCAGGTGGTTCGGTGCATGCCACTTCAACGCATCGGCAATGGTCTTGAAGTAGGTCTCGGCAAATACCTGCTGGAAGTATTGGTAATCGCGCTCGATTTCCGGGTGCTCGGGATTCGGCAGCGGCGCCTCGAAGCCTGGGTCCTCCATCAGCTCCCAGGCCTGCAGTTCGATGCCCCAGGCCTTGGAGAGCCCCTCCTGGTTGCGATACTTGTCGCGCAGCTGCTTGAGGAAGGCACGCTTGGCTGGCACGTCGGTGGTCAGGCGCAGGGTGCCGTAGGCCAGGCCGTAACGCGCCTTGGGGTCGTTGCCGGGCGCGGCCCAGGCCAGCTCGTTGTCGGCGAAATAGCCGATCAGCCAGGGGTCGTCACGGTGATCCCGCGCGGCGATGGCCACGGCGCGCTCCGTGGCCATGGCAAAGCGTGGGTCGAACGGGTCAGGCATGCGGCCCCACCAGTCCATGCCGGTGCTGATGCTGGCATAGTCACCGACGATCGACAGCGGCAAGGTGTAGGGCATGCGTTTGGCCTGGGCGATGGCCGGGTCACTCCAGTTACCCAGGGTGTTGAAGCCCCAGGCTTGCAGACGGTCCAGCGTGTGAGCCTGCCAACGCTCTGCGTCCAGCACCAGCGGTGGGCATACGGCAGGTGCTTGCCCCTCGACGGCTGGCGGGCACGGCTTGCCATAGGTGCGCTGGATATTCGCGGCGTAGAAGTCGAACCAGCGCCCCTGCTTGAAGCTGCGCCCTTGCGACGAGGCGTTGCCATCGTCGTTGTTGCCTTCGCCATAAAAGGCCGTCAGTACGTCGCCTTCACCTGGCAAGGCCTTGAACATCCCCTCGCGGCCGGCAACGTAGGTACGCCCACCATCGGCGGCCACGGCATTGACGCCCAGCGAGTAGAACGGATGGCCTTGCGGCGTGACCAGGTACCAGCGGCCCTCGCGCTTTTCGGTGCGGAAAAAGCCCTTGGCCGCGAACGCCGGCCCGGCCAGCAAGCCACCGTAGCTGTCCAGTGGCTGCTTCTCACGGTCAGCCAGCCAGCTCTTGAGCTGCTGCTGTTCACGCGTGTCAGCAGCCTTGAGCTGATCGTCACTGGCGATCTTCTCGGGCCAATGCCCTCGGGTGGACTGGCCGTAGGCATCGATCAACTCGTGGTAGGCCGCCTGGTAGGCCTGATCGTCGTCCTGGATGCCGACCTTCTCGATCAGCAGGTTCTGCGCCACCTTCGGGTTGGGTATGGTCAGGCTGACAGACACTACCTGCTTGAGGTCTACCTCACCGGCACTGCTGGTCAACAGCAACCGCTGCCCTTCGTAGGCCCATGGCATGGGCGGGCCGGCACGCATGCCCTGGCTCAGTGGCGAACGGGCCTTGAGCGGCACCATGACGGTTTGCGCAGGCCCTGCAGGCAGGTCGATACGGCTGGTCAGCGTGCGCCCATCGCTGCCGAGCACCGTGACGTCGACGGTCAAGGCCCAGTCCTGGGCGCTTTGCATGCGCAAGGTGAGGAACTGCCCAGCCGACCAGTCCCACACGCCGCTCTGCGGGCTCAGGCGCAAGGTCGGCCGTTCGACCGGGTTGAACACCACCCGCCTGAGTACCTCGCCTTCGGCCGTCTGCTCCGCATTGTACTGCGGCATGCCGGTGCCTTCGGTCACCACGTTGACCACCGAGGCCGGGCGGACGAAGCTGAACAACGTCTGTTGGCCAGCCAGTAAAGGCGTGCTGAACAACAGCGTGAATATCACGGGCAAGGTGCGGCGGATCATAGGGCTGGGGCTCTCCTTCCAGGCCCTCATGGGCCCGCGACTGAGTAATGGACAACGGGCCGGCGCATCGTGCTCCGGCCGTCAGGAAATCTCCCGCCGGAATGGCGGCAGCGCATTGAGAATAGCCTTGCCGTAGCGCTGCGTGACCAGACGCCGATCCAGCAAGGTGATGACGCCGCGATCCTGCTCGGTACGCAGCAGGCGACCGCAGGCCTGGATCAGGCGCAGCGAGGCGTCGGGAACGGCAATCTCCATGAACGGGTTGCCGCCGCGGGCTTCGATCCATTCGGCCAGGGCCGCTTCGACCGGGTCGTCGGGGACGGCGAAGGGAATCTTGGCAATGACCACGTGCTCACAATAGGCACCTGGCAGGTCAACACCCTCGGCGAAGCTGGCCAGGCCGAACAGCACGCTGTGCTGGCCGTCGTCGACCCGTGCCTTGTGCTTGTTCAAGGTTTCCTGCTTGGACAGGTTGCCCTGGATCAGCACCAGTTTGCGCCAGTCGCGGTCCAGGCCGTCGAACACTTCCTGCATCTGCTTGCGCGAAGAGAACAGCACCAGTGCGCCGCGGGCATCTTCGACGATGCTCGGTAACTCGCGGATGATCGCCGCGGTGTGTGCCGCTGCGTCGCGTGGGTCGGCCTTGAGGTCGGGGACCCGCAACAGGCCGGCATCGCCATGCACGAACGGGCTTGGGACCACGCAGGTGACGGCATCGCGGGGCAATCCCGAGCGCATGCGGAAGCGGTCGAACTTGCCCAGCGCGGTCAGCGTGGCCGAGGTCACCAGGGCGCCGTGGGCGACACTCCAGAGGCTGCGCCGTAGCATTTCGGCGGCGAGAATCGGGCTGGCATTGACCTCGATGTCGAACAACGCACCGCTTTCGGCCAGAGTCAGCCAGCGCGCCATGGGCGGGCTGTCTTCCGGGTCTTCAGCGGTGAACGCGGTCCACAGCTCCCAGTTGCCCTGGGCGCGGGTGACCAGGCTGCCGAACAGCGGGTACCACTCCTCGGCCTGATGGCTGGCGATGCCGATGTTGACCTCACCGTCCATGCCTTCCTTGAGCAGGTCGGCCAAGCGGGTAAACAGGTCATTGAGGCGGGCGAAACCCTTTTTCAGCTCGATGCCGACTTCGCGGATCTGCTCCGGCACGACACCGCCCTCGAAGCGGTAACGCGGGCGCTCTCGGCCTTCGGTGTCCTCGCTCGGGCGGAAGTCGGCGACCTGTTCGCACAGGGTGAACATGAACTGCTGCTGGGTGCGCACTTCCCGCGCCAGCTCAGGCACCTGCTCGATGTACTTGCCCAGGTCACCCGGCAACGGGTGCTGGGCCAGCAGCTTGGTCAGGTTCTTGGCGGTCTGCTCCAGCCAGTCGGCAGTGGAGCGCAGGCGCGAATAATGGGCGAAGTGGCCGATGGCCTTGTCTGGCAGGTGGTGGCCTTCGTCGAACACGTACATTGTGTCGCGCGGGTCGGGCAGCACCGCACCACCACCCAGGGCCAGGTCGGCCAGGACCATGTCGTGGTTGGTGACGATCACATCGACCTTGCCCATGCCTTCGCGGGCCTTGTAGAACACGCACTGCTGGAAATTCGGGCAGTGGCGGCCGGTGCACTGGCTGTGGTCAGTGGTCAGGCGCGCCCAGTCCTGGTCCTCGACGGCCTCCGACCAGCTGTCGCGGTCGCCGTCCCAACGGTTGCCGGCGAGCTTTTCGATCATGCTGTTGAACAGCTTCTGGCTGCGTTCGTCGACCTCGATGTGGAAGCCTTCTTCCTCGAACAGCTGGGCAGTGGCCGACTGCGCGTGGCCCTCCTGCAGCAGGATGTCGAGCTTGGACAGGCACAGGTAGCGACCGCGGCCCTTGGCCAGGGCGAAGCTGAAGTTCAGGCCGCTGTTACGCATCAGGTCCGGCAGGTCCTTGATGACGATCTGTTCCTGCAAGGCCACGGTTGCGGTGGCAATCACCAGGCGCTTGCCAGCGGCCTTGGCAGCCGGGATCGCGGCCAGCGCGTAGGCGACCGTCTTGCCGGTACCGGTGCCCGCCTCCACCGCAACCACGGCAGGTTCGCCGGCGCGGCGTCCTTCGTCGTCACAGGCGATGTCGCCGAGCACCTTGGCCACTTCGGCGATCATCAGGCGCTGGCCATATCGCGGCTTGAGGCTCTTGGCTTCGAGAAAACGCGTGTAGGCGCCCTGGATGGTGGCTTTGAGTTCGTTGCTGATCATGGTCTGCAGGCGCCCGGAGGGCTGGATATATTTTCAGTGTTTCACATCGGGCGGCTATCATACCCCGCTATTGCCCTTTGTGCCGCATGGAGATCCGGATGCTAGCCTTTGCCCTGCCCTACACATTGCATGTCATCGCCGCCCTGGTATGGGTCGGCGGCATGTTCTTCGCCTGGCTGGTGCTGCGCCCGGCAACGGTTGCAGCCCTTGAAGGGCCTGCCCGGCTGCGGTTGTGGGTGGAAGTTTTCCGACGTTTCTTCGTCTGGGTCTGGCTGGCCGTGGCGATTCTGGCGATAAGTGGTATCGGCATGTTGCACATGCGTTTCAACGGTTTCGAAACGGCGCCTAAATATGTGCAGGTGATGATTGGCGGCGGGATTGCCATGTTTGCCCTGTTCATGCGCATCCAGGCTCTGCTGCTGCCGGAGCTGAAGGCGGCGGTGCAGGCCGAGGACTGGCCGGCAGGCGCCGCCGTGCTGGGGCGCATTCGGCGGATGGTAGGGATCAACCTGCTGCTTGGCCTTGCGGTCGTCGCAGTGGCCAGTTCACGACTGCTGATGTGATGCTGCGTGTGCCGGCGATGGGCCGGCACCCATTATCTGAGGCGCTGCAGGATCAGTTCACCCTCGGCGCCAGCCAATCCAGGCTGCCCCTCCTGCCCGGGCCGGCCGTTGGCCCCGGCATCGGTGCGATACACCAGGCACCCCTTGCTCGCCCCGCCCCTACCGGCTTTGCCGGCAGCCCCGGCCTTGCCCGGCGCACCGCCTTCCAGACGTACCACGACGCGCTCCTGCGGGAAGCCCTGCGGCAGGCTCAGGCGAATCCGCCCGCCAGGCGCACCGTCATGCCCGTTGCCACCATCATCGCCATTCGCCCCTTTGCTTGCCTGGCCCCAAGTACAGCCTCCCGCCTGGCCATTGGCTCCATCAAGGCCCATGTAGCCTGGTGCTCCGGCGCCACCGCGGGCATCGATCGCCAGGCGCTCGGCATCGATCTCGGCAAGCTTCAACTCCAGGCTGCGCCCAGAGCGGGCAGCGCGTTCATAGGTACCGGGCGCTCCTGGCGCGCTGATCTCGCTGCCCTCGCCCAGCACAGCACTGCGTACATCGATGAGCAGCGGTGCTTCGGCGGGCGCAATGGCAATGCGCGCATCGGGGCCCAGTTGCAGATGATCGACCTTCAGCTCGGTCAATGTGGCCGGCAACAGCAAGGTCGCCGAGTCCGCCACTCGCAATTGCTCCAGGTGCACGCTCGCCGACTTGTTCGGCAAGCGCAGCATGGAATGGGGGGCAACTTCCAGGCTCTGCGCCTGAGCCATAGGCGCGGCCAGCATCGCCAGCAACATCAAATTACGCATGGCGAGGTGCCTCCTGCGGACGGGGAATGGACATGACATGAAAGATACCGGTCAGCAGGATCTGCAGCCGGTCGAACCAGTGATGGCTACGGCCTCGCAGGCTGCCATTGAAAAACAGCACTTCAAGAAAGTGCAGGCTCAGCACAAAAATGCCCAAGGCATTGATCAACAGATTCAACGGCAACGGTTGCGGCATCATCAGGTTGAACAGCACCACGCCCCAGAACGCCACGGTCAGGAACTTGCCCAGACCCAGGATGAACTTCATATCCCGCCCCTACGTGTCTATTTATTGTTATGTCTACGCGGCCCGAGCAAGCGCGCCGCGAAGCCAACACTACCTGTATGCCCAGGCACACGCCAGCGCAGTCAGTTGAGGTGCAAGTCCACCCGTCGGTTGTGCGCACGCCCTTCATCGGTGGCGTTGTCGGCGATTGGCTCATGGGCGCCTCGCCCCTCGCTGGTCACCTTCTGCGGCGCCAGGCCCTGACGGATCAGGTACTCGGCGACGCTGGCGGCGCGGCGTTCGGAAAGCACCTGGTTGTAGCTGTCGGAGCCCACGTTGTCGGTATGCCCAACCACCTTGATGCGCGTGACCCCCAGCTCGTTGAGGCGGGGCAGCAGGCTTTTCAGGCGCTCCTCGCTACCCGGGGTGAGGTCGGCGGAGTTGAAGGCAAACATCACCTGGCCCTGGTCATCGAGGGTGATCACCTCGGGCTTGGGCTGCGGTGCGGGTTGGGACGGCGGATACTGAGGCAGCGGGCACCCCATGTGGTCGACCGGGGTATTGGCCGGGGTGTCGGGGCAACGGTCGCGACGGTCGAACACGCCGTCGCCATCTTCGTCGCCATCCTGGGCATAACAGATCAGCCCGCCGGTGATCGCGCCAAGAGCACCGAGGCCAGCTGCCCAGCTGGAGTTTTCGATGGCGCCGAGGCCACCACCCACCGCACCACCGAGCAGGCTGCAGATGGGCCAAGTCCTTTGATTAAGCGGCGCACTGCCATCACTGTGGGTGGCGCAGCCTGCAAGCAGGCTGGTCACCAACAGCAACGGCATCGCCGCCTTCGACATTACACTCATGAAGAATGCTCCTGTGTCATCGGCCGCAGCCGGCTAGCAGGATTAAAGACGCGCCCGCGCCACTTCTCAAGGCGCGGGCGCCGGGACGTCAACGCTGGATCTTGATCTCGGTGCGACGATTCATGGCTCGCCCCTCGGCCGTGGCGTTGTCCGCCACTGGCTGGGTTTCGCCTGCACCTACCACCGAAATGAAGCTGGAGCGAGGCACACCGCTTTCGATCAGGTAGTCGGTTACCGCGTGGGCACGGTGCTCGGACAATTTCTGGTTGTACTTGTCGGAGCCGACGCTGTCGGTATGGCCGGTCACGGTCAGACGGGCGCTGGGGGCTTCTTGCTTCAGGCGCGTGGCAACCGTGTTCAGGCGTTCCTTGTCGGCCGCAGTCAGGCGCGAGGAGTTGAATTCGAAGTGCACATCACGAATAACGATCACTTCTTCCTTCTGCACCACCACTTCCTCGACCACAGGCGCCGGCTCAGGCGGGCAGCCATTGGCATCGACCTTCACGCCGCGCGGCGTATGCGGGCACTTGTCACGGCTGTCCGGCACGCCATCACCGTCCTCGTCGCCATCGCCGTGAGCCCAGCAATAGCCCGCCGCCAGGCCACCACCGAGCAGCGCGCCCCAGCCAGCCCAGCTGGAGCTCTCGATGGCACCCAGGCCGGCACCGGCGACGCCCCCGACGGCAGCACACTTCGGCCAGTCGGTTTTTTGCAAACCTGCACAACCAGTCAACACACTGGTGAGCAGTACCAGGGGTAACGCTGTGCGTACTATGCTCATTTTCGTAGCTTCTCCTAGGGGAATCGGCATAAGACCGATCTCTGGGAGTAAAGACCGCACAATTGATCCCTGCCAGCAATAAGCCACGACGCGGCCACTTGCCTCTATGCCGTCGGACAGCAGCCCGCTAGTCTTGGATGACTTGAACGAGGATTGGCAATGACCGACGGTTTTTCCCAGCGCACCCCGCAACAAGCCCTGGCCGCCCTGCTAGAGCGCTTCACCCCGCAACGCCTGCTGCTGGTGGGCAGCCGCTTCCCGGCCCTGGATGCCTTTGCCCAGGCCCACCCCCAGGTGACCATCGAAACCTGTGCGCCGGGGCCATTGCCGGCAGCACTGGCGGCCCAGCGTTTTGACCTGGCAGTGCTGGTGGACTGCCTCGAGCACTTGCCCAAACGCACCGGCCTGCAACTGCTGGGCGGCATCCGCAACCTCAACGCAAGCCGGGTTGCAGTACTGGCCGATCTGATTGCCTGTGGCTGGCAAGACACCGATTTCTTCTCCCTGGCATTGTCGGCCAGCGAGAAATTCCGCCGCGATGAGCAGGTGTTGAGCTTGTTCACCTATGATCTACATGACTACAAGCAGGTCCCGGACTGGCTCAACGCCAAGTTCTGGGCCAACCCGGAAATGTTTGGCAAGTACTGGTGGTAAACCCATGAATATCAAGGGCTTACCTAACCATGAACGCTATCGAAGCTATGCCAGAGCAGGGCCAACTGTCACCAGCCTGTCACCAGCCTTGTCACCAACGACCATCTCAGGCCCTTTCGGTCTGGCACTACAGACGGTCAGGAATCTATTACCTGAGGGTTCGCCCTCGGGGATGCTCTACCCGTAGTCTCGCCATCTCTCTCCGTTCCACCGATAGGCCAACCGCTATGCAGTTCTCCAAGGACATCCTCAAGACACTGGCTGTCTTCCACCTCGACCGCCCTGAGGCTTCGTGGGAGGACCTCAAGGAGCGCCTCAAGGAGATCGCTGAGGACGCCTTACAAGGCCATAGCGAGGACTCAAGGGGCCTCTACATGGAAATCTATGACCAGATGAGCAACCACCTCGCTGAGGCTGCCTCGCTTGGTCGATTCACTGGGAGCCAGCAGCGAGCCATTGGCACAGGCCAGAGGGTTCTCAGGGCTGCTCAGGAGCGTCTTGAGGGTCGTCCTCAGGAACTCACGGAGATCATTGGGGAGCTATCTTGTAGCACGTCTGTAGCCCCTTCCGTGTCCCTATCTGTAAATGCGTCCTCGACAGACCCAATTACCTTCGAGGGCCTCTCTGAGCTGTTCCTGAAGGAACGCCAAGGCAACGTCACAAGTGACACTCATAAGGCAGTGACATCGAACTGTAGGACCCTCTCATCGCTTCTCGGAGACCTCGACATCAGGACCCACACTCGGGCTGACATGGTGGCGCTCAAAGAGAGAGTCATGGAGGGCCGAAAGCCTCTGACTATCAACAAGCTGCTGGGCCAGCTATCGACTGTCATGGACTGGGCCAAGAACAATGGCTATATCGAACGCTCCTATGACAAGGACCTGAAGATTGAGAGGGGCGCTGAAAGCGAGCGTAGACCGTTCTCCCGTGAGGAAGTGACGACCATCATGGACCACGCTAATACCTTGTCTGTGACCGACTGGAAGCGCTGGGCGCTGTCTCTGGGAGTCCTCACGGGTGCCCGTATTGGTGAGCTGTACCAACTGACTCAGGACGACATAAAGCAAGTGGACGGGATCACCGTCATCGACATCAACAAGGACGAGAAGGGAAAGACCCTGAAGAATGACTTCTCCATCCGGCAAGTCCCTCTGGTCGATGGGGCCTATGGGTTCTCCCTCAAGGCCTTCCTTGATTGGGTCGCATCGGAACCCGGCAAGCTGTTCAAGCCGAAGCCTCACTACTTCAACAAACCGCTCAATAAGGCCCTACGTGAGCCGCTGGGATTGAAGGCAGGCAGTGACCAGTCGTTCCACTCTCTGAGGCATTCTCTGTCAGGTCTGCTGAAGGCCGCCGCGCCCCCTGAGGTCATCGCTCAGAGCATCACCGGGCACAGCTCAGGGAACATCACTTACGACCTCTACGCGGGGTCTCAGAGGGTTCCTGTGGGGACACTCCATGAGGCCCTCGTGAAGGCGTTCGCTTTGCCTTGATAGAATGAAGGGTCCGCCGCTTGCCGGGGGGCCTGCTTTGAAAAGCGCAATTTCATGGGAATCGAGCTGGATGTCCTCGTGGGTCACCCTGAGCATAAGCTGCTGTTTGTGGCTACCCAAGTGGCCCGAGCGGCTGGCCTGACGGCACCGAGCAGTTCCGTGTCGGAGTACCGCAAGACTGAGTCAGGCAAGAAGGGTGCGCTTACCCTTGCCGACCCACTAATCAAAGAATCATTGATTAGTGTCCCAAAGGATCAACTCGGGCGGGCATTCCGGTCCACTACAGCCTTGGGAACTGAGTCTTGGGTATATCAGATGCTCCTACGGGGCCACTCACCTCAGTCAGAACCCTTTCGACGTTGGGTCACTGAGGAAGTCCTCCCGACCATCCGCAAGGGCAGCCGGGAATTCCATTGAGTTTGGTAAGGGAAAAACTTACCAGACTCCCGGTTAACCAAAAGGTAACTCTTAACACCCCGAAGCGGGCCGACATTGAGTCCCTACAAGAATCCTGTAGGGGACGGGCACATGGATGAGCTGAAGGAGATCGTTAAGGCCCTTGTTTACTGGACTTGAGGGCTGGTGTCGCCAAATACCCTCACTATGGCTGCACGTTCGCAGCGGCCATATGAGGACCACTATCATGACCCTGCTCACCCAACCCGGACCACTGCACCGCCACGTCGATCACGAAACCGGCACCATCCTTCACATTGACCCAATCACTGGCGAGGTCATCCGCCGCAAGGACATGGTACGACCCGCAAACCTCGAAGCCCAGTATCAGGCATGGGCCGCTGAGCGTCGTGCCGATGAGTCCCTCTCTGAGGACCACCAGAAAGCCGCCAAGGGCCTTTCCAGCGAGACCCAAGGGCAACCCCAAGAGACCCCAAGCGATAAGCCTAAGCGAGGCCGTGGACGCCCAAAGACCAGCTTCGTTAACCCTGTCGCAGCCTACATGCACCTCCTTGCGATTCCCGATCCGCTGCCATGGGTAGACGACATCGTTACTGGGTCGATCATCACCAGTGCCGGAGTCGCCAACGGAAAGATCAACGTCAAGGCCCGAGCGGTCATCGGTGCGTTGTTCCTTTCGGAGATCACAGCGGACGCCTGCAAGACCAATGAGTATTCCTTGAGGACCGCCCAGCGGATCGCCAAGGCTGCCCGACACGCTGCCCATGGGATCGCTTCGTATGTGGAGAGACACCCAGACATCAAGGCTGAGATTGTGGCCGAGGTGGGCGCAGAGGCTCTATTCCGGGCTTAGCGACTTAACGCCGGATAATATAAAGAAAATCTCAACGACCTCTCAACGACCATCAGAATCGACCAGACCCAGAGGGAGAGGGGTTGTTAATTACAACTCCCCTCATCTCTCAGTCATCTCAAAGGGCATCTTAAAGAACAACCGAAAGGAGACCTCTACCATGACCAATACCATCGTCTGTCCAGCTAACTCACGCCTCACTGATGAGCAATTGAGCATCTTGTCTATGGTCTTCAACCGACCTGCCCGTGCTCAGCTCATCGAACTACGAAACATCCTTAGCGACTACCGGGCCGCGTTCAGAGTCTATAAGGCAGGCGAAGTAACTTTCGACATGGAGGGTCTCGCTCAAAGAGTCCTCGTTAAGTGTCCGGCTAAAACACTCGACCGCCTGAACCAACTGCTCGACCAAGGGCTTTGTCTTCAAGCAATCGCAGTGACGCCCTTGAGGATTCCATTGAGTGGCCCCGAGGGAATCTCGCTCACAACTTGAAGGCAACCGTCAAGACTGTCGTTAAAAACCCTCACTATGGGTAAGACAGAACGACCAATAACAAAAATAATTTCTCTCTGCCATTGCTGCACAGCCGTTGCCACGGTTGAACCCTTCGCAATACCGATGCCCTTCAGGCTCGCCATGTCCTGATCGACCAGCATCACAAATACCCAAACCTCAAATCAAGAACTCATCCGTCAGCCTTGGAAGGTGCCCACGCGGCTCTCTCCTTGCCGTCTTGTCGTGCGCATCTATGGCACCAAGGCTGAGCGAATGGGTCACCTCACAGGAGAACCCAACCATGAAAATCACCATCACCAAAGTCCTGAAGAACGAAGTCACCGTGTCGGGCCAGACCCTTAACCGTGAGTACGTCGAGAACATCATGCTGCCCATGCTGGTCGCCCAATGCGGGACCGTTAAGGGCCAGCAATTCGAGATCGTTAAGGCGTTCGATGAGGCCGGTCTGTCGCTCCAAGCGATTCCCGTAGTTGCCCGAGAGTACCGCCAAGACCAATACCAGAAGGCCCAAGAGAAGGCTCAGAGAGAGGCTGAGGCCCGTTGGCATCAAGAGCGCTGCCGTGAGTACACGCCCCGTGAGATCGCCCAAGCGAAGGCCGATAAGGAAGCCCGAGCCGCTGCCATTCGTGAGCATGGTGCCCGTATCCGTGCCGCCTCCCGTGCCAATAGCGCTGGCTGGTAACAGCACCTCCCTCGGCACACAACCACTTCATTCATCTATTCAGGAGAACCATTCCCATGAAACAACCATTCCAGTACGCCAAGCCATCGACCTACACCACCGCCATCACCGATGAGCACACTGGGTCGATTCGATTCAACACCGCCGATGTTCGCCCAGAGACCCAAGCGGCCACCGATGTGTCCGTCTATGTGGAGGCCCTTGTGGAGGCCGCTGAGGACTATTTGAACGGCGATGAGTGGCGAGAGGCTGCCATGGAGGCAACCCCTTGCGAGTTCCGTCCGGCTGGCTCTGAGGCCACTGGGCAACAAATCATCACCATGGCAGACCGCTCTGTCACCTTCGATCCCCGCAAAAACTGGGATAACGAGACCATCGACAAAGGTGAAGTCTTGGCCGGTTCTGTGATCTTCACCGAGGCCACCGACACGGCATTGGTCATCAGCCACCGTGCCACCATCCTTGACCACAACCTGATGGCAGGCTTCACCGTCCAATCTATGGAGCAAACCGCTGACAAGATGCTTCGTGATATTGAGCACGGCGCAGCCGGTAAGGTCGCTGCCATCTTGGCGACTGCCCCAAGCACTGAGAGCGTCTCTGAGGCCAAGCCAACGGGTAAGCCTGCCGAGATCGCTGAGGACCTCATCGACATCCTCACGACCCACGTTAACCAGACTGTAGGGACCTCGCTGAGTGACTTCGTGATCCTGCTCCCTGTGTCGCTGGTGGCTGTCCTTGAGCGTGCTGCTCAACGTGCTGGTCAGGACTCTATCGAGGACCTCATTGGCGCGGGCGTACAGCCGTACACTGGGACCGACCACGGCATCTTCATGCTGCCCAAGCTGTTCACCTCGCTGAGCTACCGTGAGCGCCAAGACGGCAACGTGTGGCGCATCGAAGCGACCCGCAACCCGAACGCCCAAGGCTGGGACCTTGAGATCATGGCTGTGGTGGACATCATCGCCAATGGCATGGTCAAGGTGAAGCTCACTACCGATGGTCTTCAGACCGTCCAAGTGCCGTTCCCGCTGGTCACTCGCATTGCCCTGAGCTGATCTAAAAGCGCCCCGTAAGGCCGGACCTAAAGAGGGACCGGCAGGGGCACCACCAAGACCGCTCTGCAAATTTGCAGACCGTAAAGAGGACGCCTCAAATCTGGGCGCACCTCAACATCTCGCTCCCCAGATTTGGGGAGTCAGATTCATCTTTGTGCCTCCATTTTCTGGATGCGCAACCATTCCTGCCCGTCGCTGGGCACACCCAACCAATCGCAGAGTCTTCCTGTTTGCTTCTTCATGCCACCGTCCAGAACCTTTGTCGGGTCTCTGCGCTGGGCCGTGGGAGCGAACGTGAGGGAGCAAACAAGAGGAACAAGACAATGAACATGAGCAACAACGTGACCATGACCACCGTTGAAATCGCTGAGCTGACTGGCAAGGCCCACAAGAACGTCCTTGCAGATGCCCGTAAGGTGGCTGAGAGCATCGACGGGCTGAAGTCTCAGCCGGTTGAGTCCAGCTACAAAGACAAGGTAGGCTCATTCGCTGATGAGCTTGGAACCATTGAAGCAATGGGCTATGAGGTGGAAGCATGAACATGACCACCAATACAGCAACCATCTTCGAGAACATCTCCAAGGCCGGAGCGGTTTCCCCAACGACCCTCAACGGCCTGCCCGGTATGTCGTCCTTGGAGATCGCTGAGATCACCGGGAAGAACCACGGCCACGTCCTCCGCGACATCACCAAGATGCTCAATGAGCTGGAGCTTACCGGCCAATCCAAATCTGGATCGGCTACGTTTGCTGAGGCCCAGTATCGAGATGCCCAAGGCAAGCCACGTCCACTGACCATCCTCGACAAAGAGCTGACCTTTACGCTGCTCTCCCGGTATTCCTTCAAGCTGTCCAACATGATCGTCAAGCGATGGCTCGAACTGGAAGGGTCTGGCTTTGAGCGTGTCTCGGTACAGGCCGCTGTGATTCACCTGCTCGAACGTGAGCGCTGCCCTTATGGGGACATCAAGAAGATGGCCAGAAGGCACCAGCGCTTAGCTGCCCTCAAGGCCCGCTGAGGCCATCTAACCATCAACCTATAGGAGAACCCCATGGACCACCTACAGGCCCTCTACTGGGTCTGTCTGGCCGTTCAACTGGGATTCTGGTTGTGGTCGCATAGACCACCGTAAGGCCCCTTGAGAATCTGACAGAAAAATCTGAAAGGTCACCATTACAAGACTTCCCGCGCAGGTTCCCCCGTAGGCCCTCGCGTGGGTGCCTGTGGGCGCGTTAAGGACCCCAGTAATTCGCCCTTGCGGTCTCGCTGTCTGTCACCAACACTGTCACCAGCTTTGTCACCAAATTCCTTGAGGTCCTCTATGAAGCCCGCTACGCTTGGCCTGCCGCCATACCCCACTCAGTTCTGGGCCAACCCTGAAAACTTCGGCAAGTATTGGTGGTGATGATGAGTGTCTCGGTTTGCCCTTGTGGCAGCGGCAACCTGCTCGACGCCTGCTGTGGGCACTACCATGCCGGCACCCCGGCCCCCGACGCCCAGACGCTGATGCGTTCGCGCTACAGCGCCTATGTGCTGGGGCTGGTCGACTATCTGGTCGCCACCACCCTGCCGGCCCAGCAGGCGGAGCTGGACCGCGCCGCCATGGCGGCCTGGAGCGCCCAGAGCACCTGGCTTGGGCTGGAGGTGGAAAGCGCCGAAGTGCTCGGCGGCCAGCCTGAACACGCCTTCGTGACCTTCACTGCCCGCTGGCATGACCAGGAGGGCGACCACCAGCACCGTGAGCGGTCTGCCTTCGTGCAGCACGAGCGACGCTGGTACTTCATCGACCCCACCGTCGCGCTCAAGGCCGGCCGCAACGATCCCTGCCCCTGCGCCAGCGGGCAGAAATTCAAGAAATGCTGCGCCAGCTACGTCGGTAACTGAGCATGATCGCCGCCACCCGCCTGCTCCTGCTCAGCGCCCTGCTGGCGCTGCTGGCGGGCTGTGCGAGCTGGGGCGACGACTCTCGCGAACCGGAGCTGCACCTGGACAAGGTGGAAACGGTGAAGGCGCGGCTGCTGCAACAGGAATTCGTCCTGCACCTGCGCGTCGACAACCCCAACGACAGCCGCCTGTTCATTCGCAACCTGAGCTATTCGGTGTGGCTCGACGACCTGCTGCTGGCGCAGGATGACGTCAGCCTCTGGCGCAGTGTCGGCGGGCATGCCCGGCGCACCTTCAAGATCACAGCGCGGACCAACCTCTGGCAACACCTCAAGCCATTGGCCAAGCTGCTCAAGAGCGGGCAGCCGCTGCACTACCGCCTGCAAGGCGAGCTGGAGACCGGGCTGATCTTCCATCAGGACCTGCACTTGTCGCGCAGTGGTGAGATAATCCCCGGCGATCTCATACCGGAGTAACCCTGCAATGACCCAGCAACCCCATGTTCATGGCCCGGACTGCAACCACGGTCACGATCATCATGATCACGACCACGGCCATGTGCACGGCCCGCACTGCAACCACGGCCATCAGGAGCCGGTGCGCAACGCCCTGAAGGACGTCGGCCGCAACGACCCGTGCCCGTGCGGCAGCCAGAAAAAGTTCAAGAAGTGCCACGGCGCTTGATCCTTTGAACGCAGGTACCTGCAGCGGCGATGACGGCGGTGCAGGTACCGCTGGTAAATAAACCTCCACCGCACCTTGCACGGCGCCTGCGCGCTCACTACCTTAGCGCCTTTCGAACCCCGCCACGCCTTGCAGGAGCCCTTGTCATGGCCGCCCCCGTCCTTCCTCCCTTCCGCCTGCGGTTCAGCGCCGCCGCCACGTTGCTCGGCATGCTCGGGCTCGCCGGCTGCCAGATGGGTGGCTATCAGGACAGCGTGCCACCGACCACCGGTGTGCAACCGCTCAAAGGCCTGGCACAGAACGTTTCGGTCCGGCGCAACGCCATGGGCGCGCCGCTGATCGAGAGCAGCAGCTTCCATGACGCGCTGTTCACCCTCGGCTATGTGCATGCCGGCGATCGCATCGAGCAGATGCTCGCCATGCGCCTGCTCGCCCAGGGCCGCCTGGCGGAGCTGGCCGGCAGCGATGCGCTGGACATCGACCGGCTGATGCGGGCCGCCAACCTCAAGCAGAGCGCCGCCCAGCAGTACGCAGACGCCTCGCCACGCCTGAAGCGCTTCTTCGAGGTGTATGCCCGCGGCGTCAACGCCTACCTGTTCCGCTACCGCGACAAACTGCCGGCGAGCCTGGCCAGTAGTGGTTACCGCCCGGAATATTGGAAGCCTGAAGATTCGGCACTGATCTTCAGCCTGTATGCGTTCAGCCAGTCGGTGAACCTGCAGGAAGAACTCAGCGCCCTGACCCTGGCGCAGAAAGTCGGCAACGACAAGCTGCCCTGGCTGCTGCCCGGCGCACCGGACGAACCCCTGGCAGCAGCCGAGGTGGACAAACTCAAGGGCCTGAACCTGGGCAGCCAGCTGCCGGGCCTGCCTGCACTGGCAGCGGCCAGCCAGAAACTCGCCGATCTTGACCTGCTCGGCAGCCCCGGCTCGGCCAACCTGGCACTAGGCCCGCAACGTAGCCGCAGCGGCAAGAGCCTGCTGGCCAGCGACAGCCGCGCAGCCTGGGCCCTGAGCCCGGTGCAGATCCACACGGGCAAGTACCAGGTTGCCGGCCTGTCACTGCCTGGTCTGCCCATCGTGCTGGCCGGCTACAATGGCAAGCTGGCCTGGAGCAGCAGCGCGGTGATGGCCGATAACCAGGACCTGTATCTGGAGCAACTGCGCCATGCCGGCAGCCAGGTGAGCTACCTGGCCGACGGCAAGTGGTTGCCGGCCCGGGCCCGCAGCGAGACCTTCTTCGTTCGCGGCCAGCGCCCACAGCGCGAGGTAATGTACGACACCCGCCACGGCACCCTGCTCCCCCAGGCGGGCAACCCCAGCCTGGGCCTGGCCCTGAGCCTGCCTCAGCTCAAGGGCGACCGTAGCCTCGACGCGCTGTTCGACCTGACCCGCGCTCAGAATATCGAGCGCGCCTTCGACAGCACCCGAGAAGTCGCCACCGCGGCGCTCAACTTCGTCTTCGCCGAGCCCGAACACATCGGCTGGCAAGTCAGCGGCCGCTACCCGAACCGCCGGGAAGGCCAGGGCCTGTTGCCGTCGCCTGGCTGGGACGGCCGCTATGACTGGGATGGCTATGCCGACCCCATGTTGCACCCGTATGACCAGGACCCACCGGCCGGCTGGATCGCCCACGCCAACCAGCGCAGCCTGCCGCGTGGCTATGGCATGCAGCTGTCCAGTACCTGGTACTACCCCGAGCGCGCCGAGCGCCTGGGCCAGCTGGCCGGCAACGGTCGCCACGACAGCCGCAGCCTGATGGCCCTGCAGAACGACCAGGTAACGCTGCTGGCCGACAAGCTCAAGCAGATGTTCGATGCCCCCGGCATGGCCCAGCAACTGAAGCAGGCGATCGACGCCCTGCCTGCGGCCCAGCGTGACAAGGCGCGCAACGCCTTGGCTCGGTTGAAGGCCTTCGATGGCCGTCTGAGCCCGGTGTCGGCGGATGCAGCGCTGTACGAGCTGTTCATCCAGGAAGTCACCCGGCAGACCTTCCTCGACGAGCTCGGCCCGGAATCCAGCCCTGCCTGGCAGGCCTTCGTCAGCAACGCCCGCCTGTCGTACTCGGCCCAGGCTGACCACTTGCTGGGCCGCGATGACAGCCCGTTCTGGGACGATCGCAACACGCCGCAGAAAGAAGACAAATCGACCATCCTCGCCCGCAGCCTGGCGGCCGCCGTGGATGCCGGCACCGCGCAACTGGGCAGTGACCGCCGTGCCTGGCAGTGGGGCAAGCTGCACCAGTACCGCTGGCCGGCCCCTGCCTACCACGGCCTGGGCGATGCAATGAACCGCTCGCCAATGGCCGCCGGTGGCGACTTCAGCACCCCGGCCCTGACCCCTTACGCCTGGGGCAGCAATTTCGACACCCGCCTGCCGGCCTCGGCGCGGATGATCGTTGACTTCGGCCAGGCCGAGCCGCTGCAGGTCCTGACCAGCAACGGCCAGTCGGGCAACCCGGCCAGCTCGCACTACAGCGACGGGCTGGACGCCTGGTTCAAGGGGCGGTTCATGAGCTTGCCGCTGCAGCCGCAGAACTTCGGGCGGGCTTATGGCAGCCAGCGGTTGACGTTGGTGCCAGGGCGGTAAGGGCTTTGCGAAAGGTCGGAGGGCGAGTCAGGGCCACCAGGTGCTCGCCACAAGATTTTCAGCGCCAACTCCATCCGAACTTCCACACCGACCCACGGCTCCTAACTGGTAACCCCAAACCAGTGCGCCCAACCCATGGACCTCGTCATCGCTCGCCCCGAAGGCCTGTACTGCCCGCCTGGCGACTTCTACATAGACCCCTGGCGCCCGGTCGAGCGCGCCGTGATCACCCATGGTCATGGCGACCATGCCCGCACCGGCAACCGCCACTACCTGACCGCAGCCCCCGGCGCCGGCATCCTGCGCAGCCGACTGGGCCAGGACATCGACCTGCAGACCCTGCCGTACGGTGAACGCATCCTGCATCACGGCGTCACCCTCAGCCTGCACGCGGCTGGCCATGTGCTGGGCTCGGCGCAGGTGCGCCTCGAGTACCAGGGCGAAGTCTGGGTTGCTTCGGGTGATTACAAAGTCGAGCCGGATGGCACCTGCGCAGCCTTCGAGCCGGTGAGCTGCCATACCTTCATCACCGAGTCCACTTTCGGCCTGCCCATCTACCGCTGGCCCAGCCAGGCGCACATTTTTGCCGGGATCAACGCCTGGTGGCGCAGCAATTGTGAGCAAGGCAAGGCCAGCGTGCTGTTCTGCTACGCGTTCGGCAAGGCTCAGCGAATACTCCACGGCCTGGACCCGGAGATCGGGCCGATCCTCGTGCATGGCGCTGTCGAGCCGCTGAACCGGGTCTACCGAGAAGCCGGTGTGCACCTGCCGAGCACCCGTTATGCCGGTGATGTTCCGCGCAACGACCCACTGCTGCGCCAGGCATTGATCCTGGCGCCACCCTCTGCCGCAGGCAGCAGCTGGATGCGCCGTTTCGGCGATTACAGCGATGCATTTGCCAGCGGCTGGATGCTGTTGCGCGGTACCCGACGACGGCGTGGGGTGGACCGTGGCTTCGTGCTGTCCGACCACGCCGACTGGCCGGGGCTGCTGTGGGCCATCGGCCAGACCGGAGCCGAACGGGTCATGGTTACCCACGGCTCGGTAAACGTGTTGGTGCGCTACCTCAACGAACAAGGGCTGGATGCCCGTGCGTTCATCACCGAGTACGGCGAAGAGGATGACACCGTAGCCACGGAGCCAGAGGCATGAAAGCCTTCGCCGAACTGTACCTGCGCCTGGATGCCACCACCTCCAGCAATGCCAAGCTCGAAGCCTTGCGTGACTACTTTGCGGCAGCACCCGCCGCAGATGCCGCCTGGGCCGTCTATTTCCTTGCTGGCGGGCGCCCCCGCCAGCTGGTGCCGACCCGCGTGCTGCGTGAGTTGGCCACGGCGTTGGCGGGGTTGCCCGAATGGTTGTTCGAAGAGAGCTATCAGGCGGTGGGCGACCTGGCCGAAACCATCTCGCTGCTGTTGCCGCAAGCCGCCCATGCCAGCGACGACGGCCTGGCATACTGGGTCGAGGCGCATCTGCTGCCCTTGCGCGGCCTGCCCGCTGAAGAACTCCAGCAACGCCTGCTCCCCTTGTGGGCACAACTGGACCGTCCGAGCCTGATGTTGTGCCTGAAACTGATCACCGGCAGCTTTCGTGTCGGGGTATCCAAGCTGCTGGTCACCCGCGCCCTGGCACAACTGGCGGGGCTGGATGCCAAGCGCGTGGCCCAGCGACTGGTCGGCTATACGGACATCGGCCATCGCCCGAAAGCCGCCAGTTACCTCAAGCTGATCGCCGAAGAGTCCACTGATGAACATAGCCAGCGCGGCGGCCAACCGTACCCATTCTTCCTGGCTCACGCCCTGCAGGCCCCGCCAGAACAATTCGAGGCCCTGCTCGGTCCGCCAGCTGCGTGGCAAATCGAATGGAAGTGGGACGGCATTCGCGCCCAGGTCGTCAAGCGCGAGGGTCAACTATGGGTCTGGTCACGGGGCGAGGAGCTGGTCACCGAGCGCTTTCCCGAGCTGCACGGCCTGGCCGAAAGCTTGCCGGACGGCACGGTGCTCGACGGTGAGATCCTGGTCTGGAAGCCGGGCGTCAGCGCCGATACACCAGCGGTGCAGCCGTTCGCCGTGCTGCAGCAGCGCCTTGGCCGCAAGAACCTGGGCAAAAAGCTGCTGGCTGACGCCCCGGTCGTACTGCAAGCCTATGACTTGCTGGAATGGCAAGGCGAGGACTGGCGCAGCCGCCCGCAACATGAACGGCGCCAGCAGTTGCAGCGTCTGGTGGCAGAGTGCCCGTTGGCCCCGCTGCTGCTTTCACCGCTGCTCGATGGCAACGACTGGAGCGACCTGGCCCGGCAACGTGAAAAGTCGCGCAGCCTGGGCGTTGAAGGGTTGATGCTCAAGCAGCGTGATGCCCTGTACGGCGTGGGCCGGACAAAGGACATGGGCCTGTGGTGGAAGTGGAAGATCGACCCGTTCAGCATCGATGCGGTGCTGATTTATGCCCAGCGCGGGCATGGCCGCCGCGCCAGCCTCTACAGCGACTACACCTTCGCAGTATGGAACGCGCCACCCGGCACGCCCGACCGCGCGCTAGTGCCCTTCGCCAAGGCTTATTCCGGGCTCAGCGACGAAGAGATGCGCAAGGTGGATGCGATCATTCGCAAGACCACGATGGAAACCTTCGGGCCGGTACGTAGCGTCACCCCGACGCTGGTGTTCGAGTTGGGCTTCGAGGGCATTGCGCTGTCCAAACGTCACAAGAGCGGCATCGCCGTCAGGTTTCCGCGGATGTTGCGCTGGCGCCTGGACAAGCCGGTCGAGGAAGCCGATGACCTGGCCAGCCTGCAGGCATTGCTGGTCTGAAAGAAGGCAACGCGGTGAGGCGCGATATTGGAAATTATGCTTCTATCTTTGAGCCGACCCGTGTCGCAGACCGTTTTCGCCACGCAGCCAGGACCACCATGCACCATTCGACCCACGACCTGCTTTCGCCCGTACCGGGCATTACCCGCCAATTGCACAGCTTCCACTTCGGCCCACGCGGTGGCGCCAAGGTGTATATCCAGGCCTCGCTGCATGCCGACGAACTGCCCGGCATGCTGGTGGCCTGGCATCTCAAGCGCCGCCTGGCCGAGCTGGAACAGCAGGGTCGCCTGCTGCGCGAAATCATCCTGGTACCGGTGGCCAACCCGGTCGGCCTGGAGCAGGTGATGCTGGACGCGCCCCTGGGCCGTTTCGAGCTGCAGAGCGGCGAGAATTTCAACCGCAATTTTGTCGACCTGTCCGACAGCATCGGCGACCAGATCGAAGGCCACCTGACCCAGAACCCGGCCCACAACCTGGCGCTCATCCGCGAATACCTGCGTCGTGGCCTGGACGCCCACCCAGCGCGCACGCCGTTGCAGTCCCAGCGACTGACCCTGCAACGACTGGCCTGCGATGCCGATCTGGTACTGGACCTGCACTGCGACTTCGAAGCGGTCGAACACCTCTACACCACGCCCGAAGCCTGGCCGCAGGTCGAACCCCTGGCGCGCTACCTGGGCGCCCAGGCCAGCCTGCTGGCTACTGATTCCGGCGGGCAGTCGTTCGACGAATGCTTCAGTCTGGTCTGGTGGCAGCTGCAGCAACGCTTTGGCAAGCACTTCCCGATCCCGCTGGGCAGCGTTTCGGTCACCGTCGAACTGCGTGGCCAAGCCGACGTTAGCCATGACCTGGCCAGCCAGGACTGCCAGGCGATTCTCGACTACCTGACTTACGCCAGTGTCATCGAAGGTATTGCCGCACCACTACCGGAGCTATCACGCCCGGCCACGCCACTGGCCGCCGTCGAACCCGTGGCCGCGCCCCTGGGCGGGCTGCTGGTGTACCACGCCCGCCCAGGCGAGCACCTGGAGGCCGGGCAATTGATCGCCGAAGTCATCGACCCGCTCAATGACCGCGTGACTGCCGTGCGCAACAGCCAGCCCGGCCTGCTCTATGCCCGCAGCGTGCGGCGCATGGCCACGGCCGGCATGGTCATCGCCCATGTCGCCGGCGAACAGGTGTTGCGCAGCGGCTACCTGCTAGCCAACTGATCGGGTAAAACCAATGCATGCGGCGAGTGGTCTGTAGAAGCACAGCCTTCTCAGGACTGCTTGCACGCATGCCCGCCTCGTCCGACCTTGCCAATGCCTGGTTCACTGCCCGTGGCTGGAAGCCCTTCGCCTTCCAACGCCAGGTATGGGCTGCGGTTGGCCGTGGTGACTCCGGGCTGCTGCATGCCAGCACCGGCGCGGGCAAGACTTATGCGGTCTGGCTGGCGGCATTGCGTGCCTTCGCCAAGTCAGCAACCGGGCGCCAGCCTGCGGCGCTGCAGGTGCTGTGGATCACGCCCATGCGCGCACTGGCCGCTGATACTGCCCGCGCCCTCCAAACGCCGCTGGATGAGCTTGGCCTGAACTGGACGGTCGGCGTGCGCAGCGGCGATACCGGCAGTGACGAGCGCGCTCGCCAGGCCCGGCGCCTGCCAAGCACCCTGATCACCACGCC
Source organism: Pseudomonas sp. HS6-2 (assembly GCF_049325675.2). Taxonomy (NCBI): domain Bacteria; kingdom Pseudomonadati; phylum Pseudomonadota; class Gammaproteobacteria; order Pseudomonadales; family Pseudomonadaceae; genus Pseudomonas; species Pseudomonas sp. HS6-2. The sequence continues at coordinate 4,956,632 of NZ_CM143906.1, forward strand.
GGAAAGCTTGACCCTGCTGCTGACCCGCGCACAAGCCGCCGAAGACTTCGCCAGCCTGCGCCTGGTGGTGGTGGATGAATGGCACGAACTGCTTGGCAACAAGCGCGGCGTGCAACTGCAACTGGCCTTGGCCCGGTTGCGTCGCTGGCACCCGGGCCTGATGACCTGGGGCTTATCGGCCACGCTCGGCAATCTGCCGCACGCCCTCGAGGTGCTGTTGCCGGGAGGAGGCCTGCTGGTGAAAGGCCGCCAGGACAAGCAGTTGGTGGTCGACACCTTGCTGCCCGATGCCATCGAGCGCTTCCCCTGGGCCGGGCACATGGGCCTGAAGATGCTCGACCAGGTTGCCCAGCAACTCGACGCCAGCGCCAGCAGCCTGGTGTTCACCAACACCCGTGCCCAGGCCGAGCTCTGGTACCAGGCCCTGCTGGATGCCCGCCCCGACTGGGTCGGGCAGATCGCCCTGCACCATGCCTCGCTGGCCCGGGCAACCCGCGACTGGGTAGAACTCAGCCTCAAGCAGGGCACGCTCAAGGCAGTGATCTGCACCTCCAGCCTGGACCTTGGGGTGGACTTTTTGCCGGTCGAACGGGTGCTGCAGATCGGCTCGGCCAAAGGCATTGCTCGCCTCATGCAGCGCGCCGGGCGCTCTGGCCACGCGCCAGGGCGCCGCTCGCGCATCACCCTGGTGCCAACCCATAGCCTGGAGCTGGTGGAAGCTGCCGCAGCCCGCGCCGCACTGGCTTCCGGCCATATCGAAGCGCGCCGTTCGCCGCGGCTGTGCCTGGACGTGCTGGTTCAGCATCTGGTCAGCATGGCCTTGGGCAATGGCTTTCGCCCCGCCGAACTGCTCGAGGAGGTGCGCAGCACCTGGGCCTTCCGTGACTTGCGCGACAGCCAGTGGCAATGGGCACTGGATTTCGTCAATCACGGTGGCCACGCACTGACGGCCTACCCCGACTATCGGCGTGTCGAAGCACACCCCGACGGGGTCTGGCGGGTGGCCAGCGAGCGCCTGGCGAGGCGTCACCGCATGGGCATCGGCACCATCGTCAGCGAAGCCAGCCTGCAGCTCAAGTATTGGAGCAAGGGTGGTGGTGGCAAGCACCTTGGCAGTGTCGAGGAAGCTTTCATTGCCCGCCTGCGCCCTGGCGACACCCTGGTGTTCGCCGGCCGGGTCCTGGAGTTGGTACGGGTGGAAGGCATGACCGCCTACGTGCGCCGCAGCACCGCGCGCAAGGCCGCCGTGGCGCGTTGGAATGGCGGGCGCATGCCGCTGTCCAACGAACTGGCCGACGCACTGGTCGAGCAACTCGATGCTGCCGCCCATGGGCGCTACCACGGCTCGGAGATGCAGGCCGTACGGCCGTTGCTGGCCTTGCAGGCGCAGTGGTCGGCCTTGCCCACCTGCAGCACGCTGCTGGCCGAAACGCTGGCATCGCGCCAGGGCTCGCACCTGTTCCTCTACCCCTTTGCCGGGCGCATGGCCAACCTGGGCCTGGCCAACTTGATCGCCTGGCGGGTGAGCCGGGTGCAACCACTGTCGGTCTCCATCGCCGTGAACGACTATGGTTTCGAACTGCTCAGCCCCAGTACCGTGGATTGGGCCCGCTGCCTGCCTGAGGCGCTGTCTGGCGACAACCTGCTGGAGGATGTGCTGGCCAGCCTGAACGCCGGCGAGATGGCGTTGCGACGGTTTCGTGAAATCGCCCAGATCGCCGGGCTGGTATTCGGCGGTTACCCGGCCGCGCAGAAGAGCACGCGGCAGATTCAGGCCTCCAGCGGGTTGTTCTATGAAGTATTCCGCAAACATGACGCCGGCAACTTGCTGCTCGGCCAGGCGCGCGATGAAGTCCTGAGCGAAGAACTGGAGATCGAGCGCCTGCACCGCCAGTTGCTCAAGATGCACAGCCTGCAACTGGACCTGCGCACGCTGCAACGGCCAGGCCCCTTGGCGTTCGCCCTGCTGGTCGAAGGCATGCGCGAGACCTTGAGCACGGAAAAGTTGGCAGACCGCATTGCGCGGATGGTGGCCGACCTGGAAAAAGCGGCAAACCGGCCATGAACAGTTACTTGTCGATCGAGCACTGCGGCGAAACGCTCTGGCTGTTACCGGACAAGGCCATCTACTGGCCAGCCCGCCGCACCTTGCTGGTGGCTGACGTCCATATCGGCAAGGCCGCCAGCTATCGGGCCTTGCATCAACCGGTTCCGCGCGGCACCACAGCCGCCACGCTGGCACGCCTGGACACGTTGCTGAACAGCTATGACTGCGAGCAGTTGGTCATCCTCGGTGACTTCCTTCATGCGCGCGCCGCACATTCACCCGGCATGCTGGCCAGCCTGCGCAGGTGGAAAAACAGCCATAGCGCGCTGAAGGTCGTGCTGGTGCGTGGCAACCATGATCGCCATGCCGGCGACCCGCCGGTCGAACTGGGTATCGAAGCAAGGGATGAACCTTTGCTGCTGGAACCCTTTGCCCTGCGGCACGCCCCCCTGCCTCACCCCACCCATCCGGTGCTGGCCGGCCATGTGCATCCAGTTTATGTGCTGCGAGGACGGGCACGGCAACGGCTCAGGCTGCCTTGCTTCCTGATCGATGCTCAGGTCAGCCTGCTGCCGGCGTTCGGCGAATTTACCGGGGGATGGACGATAGAGCCTGGCTCGGACGCCCGCGCGTTCGTCGCAGGGGGCGACCGGGTGTGGGCACTCGCCAACTAGTCAGGCTACGGGAGACGGTGGTGGCTCGTCCGGCAGGGTCGGCTCACCCGGTTCCATGGGCGGATGTTCGCCTGGTTCCGGCGGCTGCGGCGTATCGGGGTCAGGCTGGTGCGGAACGCCACCGGCCTGCATTGGCAAGGGATGCGCCAGCAGTGACCACGCCAGCAACCCGATCTGGTTGGGCTGCAGTACGGCCAGCTTGGCACTGATTGCGGGGTTGAGTTTCATTGGCAGCTCCTGGACGAGGGCCGATACGCTGCATACGTATCGGCGCTGTTCAAACTCTTGGAGTGCCATCAGGGAAACTAATTCCCCGCGCTCGTCGGATCAGGTGCGTGGCAGGGTGACGCCGCGCTGGCCCTGGTACTTGCCGCCACGGTCCTTGTACGACACTTCGCATTCTTCGTCGGACTGCAGGAACAGCATCTGCGCCACGCCTTCGTTGGCGTAGATCTTCGCCGGCAGCGTGGTGGTGTTGGAGAACTCCAGGGTCACGTGGCCTTCCCACTCCGGCTCGAGCGGGGTGACGTTGACGATGATGCCGCAACGGGCGTAGGTGCTCTTGCCCAGGCAGATGGTCAGCACGTCACGCGGGATGCGGAAGTACTCGACGGTACGGGCCAGGGCGAAGGAGTTTGGCGGAATGATGCAGACATCGCTCTTGATGTCGACGAAGCTGCCGGCGTCGAAGTTCTTCGGGTCGACGGTGGCCGAGTTGATGTTGGTGAACACCTTGAATTCGTCGGCGCAGCGCACGTCGTAGCCGTAGCTGGAGACGCCGAAGGAGATCACCCGGCTGTCCTGCTCGCCGCGCACCTGGCGCTCGACGAACGGTTCGATCATGCCGTGTTCCTGCGCCATGCGGCGAATCCACTTGTCCGATTTGATGCTCATGGCGGGGTGTCCTGAAGAGTTGCGAGGGGAAAATCCAGACGCGCATCTTACCGGTCCCGAAGCCCGGGTTAAAGTTCCAGTGCCTCATCCCGCGCCGGACGGGGGCTGCAGCCGCCGTCGATCCGAATTTGCGTAAAGCGTTCACAGACCATTGGCAGCTCGTGGAAAGTGGGGTAAGGTGACGCCACTGTGCTGCACGTGACACCGAGAATCTCTAGTTTGATGCACGATCCTGATCGGCCCATCGCTGAATTTTCTGCTCTCTTTGCGCTCAGTCCCGGGCAGGGTTTTTCCTGACCGTTATCAAATTGTCCAAGGAGACAGAAAAATGTCCAACCGTCAATCCGGTGTTGTTAAGTGGTTCAACGATGAGAAAGGCTACGGCTTCATCACCCCTCAGTCGGGCGACGACCTGTTCGTGCACTTCAAAGCCATCCAAGCTGACGGCTTCAAAACCCTGAAAGAAGGCCAGGCTGTTACTTTCGTCGCTACCCGCGGCCAGAAAGGCATGCAGGCTGAAGAAGTTCAAATCGCCTAAGTCGATTTAGCTTCCTAGCTTTCAAAAAAACCCGCCTTCTGGCGGGTTTTTTTATGCCTGACTGCAAAGCATCTGCGGCCTTGTGGGACCGGCAAGGCCGTTCCCACAAGTGCTGCCTCAATCTTCGCTGATGGTGATGCTCGGCATCGCCGGCGCCGCTGCTTCCTGCAGCACGATCCGCGCGCCCACCTGGCGGGCCAGTTCCTGGTAGACCATGGCAATCTGGCTCTCCGGTTCGGCGATCGCCGTCGGCTTGCCGCTGTCGGCCTGCTCGCGGATCAGCATCGACAGCGGCAGCGAGGCCAGCAGTTCGACGCCGTATTGCACCGCCAGCTTTTCACCACCGCCTTCACCGAACAGGTGCTCGGCATGGCCGCAGTTCGAGCAGATGTGCACGGCCATGTTTTCCACCACGCCCAGCACCGGGATGTTGACCTTGCGGAACATCTCCACGCCCTTCTTGGCATCCAGCAGGGCCAGGTCCTGTGGCGTGGTGACGATTACCGAACCGGCCACCGGCACCTTCTGCGCCAGGGTCAGCTGGATATCGCCGGTACCTGGCGGCATGTCGATGACCAGATAATCCAGGTCGTCCCAGGCAGTCTGGGTGACCAGCTGCAACAACGCACCGGACACCATCGGGCCACGCCAGACCATCGGCGTGTTGTCATCGGTGAGGAACGCCATGGACATCACTTCCACGCCATGGGCCTTGATCGGCACGAACCACTTCTGCTCACGAATCTGCGGGCGGGTACCCTCGGCGATACCGAACATCACGCCCTGGCTGGGGCCATAGATGTCGGCATCGAGAATGCCCACCCGGGCGCCTTCACGGGCCAGGGCCAAGGCCAGATTGGCGGCGGTGGTCGACTTGCCGACCCCGCCCTTGCCCGAGGCCACGGCAATGATGTTCTTGACGTTGGCCATGGCTGGCACCTGGGCCTGGGCCTTGTGCGCGGCGACCACGCAGTCGATCGACACCTGGGCCGAACTGACGCCCTCGAGGTTCTCGATCGCAGTCTGCAGCACCTGGGCCCAGCCGTTCTTGAACAGGCCGGCGGCATAGCCCAGCTGCAACTGCACAGCGACCTGCCCACCCTGGATGTCGATGGCGCGCACGCAACCGGCGCTGACCGGGTCCTGGTTCAGGTAGGGGTCGGTGTACTGGCGAAGCACGCCTTCGACGGCGGCACGGGTGACGGCACTCATGGACACTCCCATTGGCAAACTGAGTACAAAACAGACGCCTATCCTAACCCGTCAATCGTCAGCAGATGCGTGCTTGGGGTGAAATATCTTCGCCGGCCCTTTATAGTGGCCGATCACCCTCATTTTTACCCGAGCCAGATAAGTAGCCGAGCCACCATGTCCGAGCCACGTCAGATTCTCGTTACCAGCGCCCTGCCCTATGCCAATGGATCCATCCACCTTGGCCATATGCTGGAGTACATCCAGACGGACATGTGGGTGCGCTTCCAGAAGCTGCGCGGCAACCAGTGCATCTACGTCTGCGCCGACGATGCCCACGGTTCGGCCATCATGTTGCGTGCCGAGAAGGAAGGCATCACCCCTGAGCAGCTGATCGCCAATGTCCAGGCCGAGCACAGCGGCGACTTCGCCGACTTCCTGGTGGACTTCGACAACTTCCACTCCACCCACAGCGACGAAAACCGCGAGCTATCGAGCCTGATCTACGGCCGCCTGCGTGATGCCGGGCACATCGCTACCCGTTCGGTGACCCAGTACTTCGACCCTGAAAAGGGCATGTTCCTCGCCGACCGTTTCATCAAGGGCACCTGCCCGAAATGCGCGGCTGAAGACCAGTACGGCGACAACTGCGAAAAATGCGGCGCCACCTACGCCCCGACCGAACTGAAGAACCCCAAGTCAGCGATTTCCGGTGCCACCCCGGTACTGCGCGATTCCCAGCACTTCTTCTTCAAGCTGCCGGACTTCCAGGCCATGCTGCAGCAGTGGACGCGCAGCGGCACCTTGCAGGACGCCGTCGCCAACAAGCTCGCCGAATGGCTGGATTCCGGCCTGCAGGAGTGGGACATCTCGCGTGATGCGCCGTACTTCGGCTTCGAGATCCCGGGCGAGCCTGGCAAGTACTTCTACGTCTGGCTGGACGCGCCGATTGGCTACATGGCCAGCTTCAAGAACCTCTGTGCACGCCGCCCGGAGCTGGACTTCGACGCCTTCTGGAACGAAGGCTCCAAGGCCGAGCTGTACCACTTCATCGGCAAGGACATCGTCAACTTCCACGCGCTGTTCTGGCCTGCCATGCTCGAAGGCGCCGGCTTCCGCAAGCCGACCGCAGTCAACGTGCACGGCTACCTGACCGTCAACGGCGCCAAGATGTCCAAGTCGCGTGGCACCTTCATCAAGGCCCGCACCTATCTGGACCACCTGCAACCGGAGTACCTGCGCTACTACTATGCCGCCAAGCTTGGCCGTGGCGTCGATGACCTCGACCTGAACCTCGAGGACTTCGTGCAGAAGGTCAACTCCGACCTGGTCGGCAAGGTGGTCAACATCGCCAGCCGTTGCGCCGGCTTCATCCACAAGGGCAATGCCGGCGTGATGGTCGCGGGCGATGCTGCGCCGGAGCTGACCGAGGCCTTCCTCGCTGCCGCCCCGTCGATCGCCGAAGCCTACGAAGGTCGCGACTTCGGCCGCGCCATGCGCGAAATCATGGCCCTGGCCGACCGTGCCAACGCCTGGATCGCCGACAAGGCACCTTGGTCGCTGGCCAAACAGGAAGGCAAGCAGGACGAAGTCCAGGCCATCTGCGCCCAAGGCATCAACCTGTTCCGCCAGCTGGTGGTCTTCCTCAAACCGGTGCTGCCGCTGCTCGCCGCCGATGCCGAGGCATTCCTCAACGTCGCGCCACTGACCTGGAACGACCACCAGTCGCGCCTGGAAAACCACCAGCTGAACCCGTTCAAGGCGCTGATGAGCCGTATCGAACCGGCCAAGGTCGAAGCCATGGTCGCCGCCAGCAAGGAAGACCTGCTGGCCGCCGAAGCCCAGGCACCAGCCGGCAACGGCGAGCTGACCAAGGACCCGCTGTCGGCCGAAATCGAGTTCGACACCTTTGCCGCGGTCGACCTGCGCGTCGCGCTGATCGTCAAGGCTGAAGCCGTGCCTGGCGCCGACAAGCTGCTGCAACTGACCCTGGACATCGGCGACGAACGCCGCAACGTGTTCTCCGGCATCAAGTCGGCCTATCCGGACCCCTCCCAGCTGGAAGGCCGCCTGACCATGATGGTGGCCAACCTCAAGCCGCGGAAAATGCGCTTTGGCGTATCCGAGGGCATGGTCATGGCGGCCGGCCCTGGCGGCGAAGAGATCTACCTGCTCAGCCCTGACAGCGGCGCCAAGCCAGGTCAGCGCATCAAGTAAGCCTCCTGCCCCGGCCTCACCGCCGGGGCAGTTCCATCTGCAGCGCCAATGCCGGACGCGCCAGGCGATTCCCGGCTATCGTCATTCTCATGAACGACTATATGCTGATCCTCGCCAGCGCTGCGCTGTTCAGCCACCTACTCCTGCAACAACAGCCGCTGAGCCGGCTGCGCCTGCAGGTCTGTGGCCTGGCAGGCGCCCTTTCGATAGCGCTCGGGGCAAGCGGCGGGCAAGCGCTCGACCGGTTGATCATGGCGCCCTGGCATTTACAGGACTTGCGCCTGTTCCTGCTGCTGCCCTGGCTGGCGTTGCTGGCATGGGGCGTGCCGCAGGTGTTGGCCAGGCTACGCCCGCAATGGCCCACCGAGGACCTTGCGCTGCCCTTGCTGGGCAATGCCTTGCTGCTGGGCCTGGTGCTGCAAGTGACGGAAGATGACACCTCGGCGCTTGCAACGTTGTGCTGGGGGATAGCGGCCGGCCTGGGCTTCTGGCTTGCGCTGGTGCTGTTCGACGACCTGCACCAGCGCAGCCAGCACCCTGATGTACCGGCTGCGCTGCGCGGCTTGCCCATTACATTGATCGGTACGGGTGTCATGGCCCTGGCGTTCTCGGGATTCAACGGACTTTTCACTCAATGAACTTGATTCAACGCATCGACGCCCTGTTGCCACAGACCCAGTGCGGCAAATGCGGCCACAATGGCTGTCGGCCCTACGCCGAAGGCCTGGCTGCGGGCGAGGCCATCAACAAGTGCCCGCCAGGCGGTAGCGAAACCATCGCCGCGCTGGCCGTGCTGCTGGAGGTGCCACTGCTTGCGCCTGACCCGCAGCGAGGAAGCGCACCACCCCAGGTCGCCTACATTCGCGAAGCCGAATGCATCGGTTGTACCAAATGCATCCAGGCCTGCCCGGTCGACGCCATCGTTGGCGCCGCCAAGCTGATGCACACGGTCATCGCCAGCGAATGTACCGGCTGTGACCTTTGCCTGGCGCCCTGCCCGGTCGATTGCATCGACATGCATCCACTGCCAGCCACGGTGGTGCCAATTGTCAGCGGCCTGGCCCATACCCCCGAACAACTGCAGGTCCGCCGCCAGCGCCGCGATCATGCGCGCCAGCGCCACGAACAGCGCAACGCCCGCCTGCAACGCGATATCGCACGCCGGGAGGCGCAGCGTCTGGCACGTACGGCCGGAGCCACACAAGGCGCGCCAGATGCTATCAAGGCCGCCCTCGAACGGATCAAGGCGCAAAAAGCCACCGCTGCCGATGCTGCGCCTGCAGCGGCCGGGCACGACCATGGCAAACCCTGACCCACGGCTACGCAAGGCCATGGGCCTGGTGCTGCTGGCCTGTCTACCGGGCTTGCTTGCAGCGCTCTGGACAGAGGGCTGGGGGGTGCTATTCAGCCTGTTGCTGTGCGCCAGCAGTGCATTGAGTTGCGAAGCGGCACTGCTGGCTGTACGTCGACAACCTGTTCTACCGGCATTGAACGATGGCAGTGCCCTGGTGACTGCCGTGCTGTTGGCCATCGCCCTGCCTGTGCAAGCGCCCTGGTGGTTGCCCGTGACTGCAGCAGGCATTGCCATCGGCGTCGGCAAGCAGGCCTTTGGCGGAGTGGGCCGCAACCTGTTCAACCCGGCAATGGTCGGTTACGCCTTTGTGCTGCTGAACTTTCCGCTGCACATGACCCACTGGCCCAGCCAGGCCGTTGGCTTTATCGATAGCCTGCAGCTGGTGTCCGGCAGTGACAGCCAAATCGATGCCTGGGCGGGGCCGACCATTCTCGATGGCCTGCGCCACAACCGCAGCCTGACCATCGACGAACTCTTCGCCAGCCACTCCGGCTTTGGCAAATTTGGCGGCCGCAACAGCGAGTGGGTCAACCTGGCACTGCTGTTCGGTGGGCTGTTTCTCTTGCAGCGCAAGGTTATCAGCTGGCATGCCCCGGCAGGCCTGCTGGCCGGCCTGTTTCTGTTCAGTCTGCTGGCCTGGAATGGCTCCGGCTCGGATTCGAACGGTTCGCCACTGCTGCACCTGTTCAGCGGCTCAACCATGCTGGCGGCGTTCTTCATCGCCACGGAGCCTGTGTCCGGCCCCAAGACCAACCTGGCCAGGCTGTTGTTTGGCTTTGGCGCAGGCGCGCTGGTCTACCTGATTCGCACCTGGGGCAATTACCCGGATGGCACGGCATTCGCCATCCTGCTGATGAACCTGGCAGTGCCCGCCCTGGATCGGTTTGCCTTGCGACGCCCGCAGGTCTCGCCATGACCGCACCTGTTCGCAGCAGCTTGCTGCTACTCGTCGTCGGAGGGTCGGCGTTGGCGTTAACGCTGGCCTGGCAGGACTGGACGGGCCCAGCCATCGCAGATGCCGAGCACCAACTTAAGGCAGACCAATTGCTGGCGGTGCTGCCCGCGCAAAGTTACGACAATCACCCCCTGGACAACGCCTTACCACTGCCAGCCGATCAGCCATTGCATAGCAAGATACTCGCGGCCTTGCGCGCGACCCACGGCACTTCGCCAACAGCCATCGTGCTGGTGAGCCAGGTCCAGGGCTATGCTGGCCCTATCAAACTGACCATTGCCATCGACGCCGAAGGCCGCCTGATTGGCACTCGGGTGGTCGAACAGCAGGAAAGCCCTGGGCTGGGCGGCCAGATCGCCGACCCACAGTCTGGCTGGCTGTCACAATTTGCCAATCACGACCTTGGCGATCGCTGGGCGCTCAGGCGCGACCAAGGTGACTTCGATCAGCTGGCTGGGGCAACCGTTACTTCCCGGGCAGTGATCGATGCCCAGCAGGAAGCCTTGCGATATTTTGACCAGCATCGCAGCGAACTGCTCGGAGCCCCCGGCCATGAATAAATACTGCCTGCTGGTGACCGGCCTGGCCCCGCTGCTTGGTGCAACGCGCACCTTTGCGCAGGCACTAGCCATCGGCGCGTGCATGCTCGTGCTGCCCCTTCTCCACCAAGCCTTGCTAAGCCAGCTGCGGCCAACACTCAGCGGCGCGAAGTACTGGCTGGCAAGCCTGCTGCTGCTTGCTGCGCTTGCCAGTTGCCTGCAACTGGCACTGCGGGCCTGGGCATTGCCATTGGCGCTGACGCTTGGGTTTTTTCCTGCGCTGATCTGCCTGCAATGCCTCGCCATCGACACATTGCTGCCAACTGAAGGGCGCTGGCGACAACTGTTGCTGCATTTGACTGGCCTGCTGCTCGCCTGCCTGCTGCTCGGCGCCGGCCGCCAATGGCTGGACAAAGTCGCCGGCATGCACTTGGCCCAGCTGCCGTCAGGTGGGCTGCTACTGCTCGGCGCGCTACTTGCCTTGTACAATTGGCTGCGCCCCACTCTCACACGTCGTCAAGGAAAGCGTTGAACCCATGAATGCCGCCAAACGCCTGGAGATCTTTCGCAGGCTGCACGAAGACAATCCCGACCCGAAAACGGAATTGGCCTACACCACCCCATTCGAGCTCCTGGTTGCCGTGACGCTTTCCGCACAATCCACCGATGTCGGCGTCAACAAGGCCACCGCGCGCCTGTTTCCGGTCGCGAATACACCGCAGGCCATCCATGCGCTAGGTGTCGAGGGCCTGAGCGAATACATCAAGACCATCGGCCTGTACAACAGCAAGGCCAAGAACGTCATCGAGGCGTGCCGCCTGTTGATCGAGCGCCATGAAGGCGAAGTACCGCAGACCCGAGAAGCACTGGAAGCGCTACCGGGCGTTGGCCGCAAGACCGCCAACGTGGTGCTCAACACTGCCTTCCGCCAGCCGACCATGGCCGTGGACACACACATCTTCCGGGTCAGCAACCGCACTGGCATCGCGCCGGGCAGGACCGTGCTCGAAGTCGAGAAGAAGCTGGTCAAGTTCGTCCCCAAGGATTACTTACTCGACGCTCACCATTGGCTCATCCTGCACGGCCGCTACGTGTGCCAGGCACGCAAGCCTCGTTGCGGTAGCTGCCGCATCGAAGATCTGTGCGAATACAAGCACAAGACCTCCGACGATTGAGCCAATAGCAAAAACAGCTGCATCCTGATTGAAAAAATCTTTTTTACCGGACTTCGCTTTCTCGCTATAAGGACGGCCAATGGCCCTTTGGCTTGGAGCGACTCATGAGTACCGATAAAGACGACCTGTCGATCGAAGATGACTTTGCTACCGCTGACGACGAAGCGGAGCCTCAGGTAGAAACCGCGAAGACCAACCTGAGCAAGCGTCGTACCATTGACAACCTCCTCGAAGAGCGACGCCTGCAACGACAACTCGCCGATTTCGACTACGACCTGTAGCCTGACAAAAAGCCTCCTTCATGGAGGCTTTGTGCATGCCGCGCTCAGTTCAGGCCATGACGGCGGGCCAACTCGATCAGGTCCACCAGTGAATGGGCATTCAGCTTCAGCAACAGGCGGGTCTTGTAGGTGCTGACCGTCTTGTTGCTGAGGAACATGCTGTCGGCAATCTCCTTGTTGGAACGCCCGCGTGCAAGCTGCTGCAGCACCATCATCTCCCTTGCCGACAGGCGATCTACCATTTCAGCCTCGCTGGCGCCTCCTACCCGGCCATGGGACTTGTGCAAAGCCTGATTCGGGAAGTAACTGTAGCCAGAGAGCACAGCCTTGATGGCACTGAGCAGTTCGGTGAGTTCCTGCTGCTTGCACACATAGCCTGAAGCCCCCGCCTGCATGCAGCGCATGGAGAAATGCCCGGGCGCCTGGGAAGTCAGCACCAGGACACGGCTGCCAGGGCTGGCCGCGGCCATCCGGGCGATGACTTCCAGCCCATCGAGCTTGGGGATGCCGATGTCGAGCACGACAATGTCGGGGAGGTGCTCGCGAGTGAGTTGCAAGGCTGCAATGCCGTTGTCGGTTTCCGCAACAACATCATACCCATGCCGCTCCATGAGCATGCGCACTGCCAAGCGTATGACCGGATGATCATCCACGATAAGGACTTTATTCATGCGATATCCATCATTCATTATTCTGCTTTGACGACTGCCTCACCATAACCGAGCAGAACGCTAAATGGCGCGTCGATTCCCTGTACAAATAGCCGAATAGATGAACCTTACGTCGGTTTGGGAATTTTCCTACAAGAAAAATTTAATCCTTTATCCCGAATGCGCTTACGAACACGCAAATCAAAACGTGATCAACTCACTCCCCCCGCAGAAATTTCCCTCCCCCGGAAAATGTCCACAATTTAGTTGAGGCAGTCAGTAGGTTATTGATAAGAGAAACATGCAGGAGGCAATGACCATGAACGATAACCAACCTGTGGCCCCACTGACGATAATCGCCATCTTCGCTGGCATCATCGAAGCTTCTGCCTTGGCAACCTTGCCTTTTCTCAGCGAAAAAAGTCAGACGTACTACACTTGGTTCCTTGTGGGGTTTCCATTCTTTCTCACAGCCCTGTTCTTTCTCACCCTGAACTTCAACTACAAATCCTTTTACAAACCTGACCCAGCCGAACAGAAAAACATCCCTGAGCAAGCGACGCTTCCCGACATGCAAGAAACTATAACCATGATGTTTTCCGGGCCAGACGCGGAAAAACTGATACAACAACAAATCGTGCAAGCCCTTAGCCAAGCGCATGTCGAAAACAGGCGCTGGCGAATGTGCAACATGGATCTACAACAGTGCGTGATTCTTACGACCACCCGCTTGCCTGAGGATCTACCCAATGGGTATTGACCAGGCCACCGTCCAGAAGGCAAAAAAAACCCGGCCAGAGCCGGGTTTGTTTTTGCCACTTCAGCCAAATGCTCAGAGCATCCCGCGGCCTTTGTTGGCAGCAATACGCATGCGCAGCGCGTTGAGCTTGATGAAGCCGGCAGCATCAGCCTGGTTGTAGGCGCCGCCGTCTTCTTCGAAGGTCGCGATGTTGGCATCGAACAGCGAGTCATCCGACTTGCGGCCAACCACGATGACGTTGCCCTTGTACAGCTTCAGGCGCACGACGCCGTTAACATTTACCTGCGAAGCGTCGATCATCTTCTGCAGCATCAGACGCTCCGGGCTCCACCAGTAGCCGGTGTAGATCAGGCTGGCGTACTTCGGCATCAGCTCGTCTTTGAGGTGAGCGACTTCGCGGTCCAGGGTGATCGACTCGATGGCACGGTGGGCCTTGAGCATGATGGTGCCGCCAGGGGTTTCGTAGCAGCCGCGGGACTTCATGCCCACATAACGGTTCTCGACGATGTCCAGGCGGCCGATACCGTTGGCGCCGCCGATGCGGTTCAGCTCGGCAAGCACGGTGGCCGGAGTCATGTCGACGCCGTCGATGGCGACGATGTCACCATTGCGGTAGGTCAGCTCGATGTAGGTAGCCTGGTCCGGGGCGTTTTCTGGCGAGACGCTCCAGCGCCACATGTCTTCTTCGTGCTCGGTCCAGGTATCTTCCAGGACACCGCCTTCGTAGGAGATGTGCAGCAGATTGGCGTCCATCGAGTACGGCGACTTCTTCTTGCCATGGCGCTCGATCGGGATGCCGTGCTTCTCGGCGTAGTCCATCAGCTTCTCGCGGGACAGCAGGTCCCACTCGCGCCATGGGGCGATGACCTTGACACCTGGCTTGAGGGCGTAGGCACCCAGTTCGAAGCGAACCTGGTCGTTACCCTTGCCGGTAGCGCCGTGGGAAATGGCGTCGGCGCCGGTTTCGTTGGCGATTTCGATCAGGCGCTTGGCGATCAGCGGGCGGGCGATGGAGGTACCCAGCAGATACTCGCCTTCGTAGACGGTGTTGGCGCGGAACATCGGGAAGACGAAATCACGCACGAACTCTTCGCGCAGGTCGTCGATGTAGATCTCTTTTACGCCCATCGCCTGAGCTTTGGCGCGAGCCGGCTCGACTTCTTCGCCCTGACCCAGATCAGCGGTGAAGGTCACCACTTCGCAGTTGTAGGTATCCTGCAGCCACTTGAGAATCACCGAAGTATCAAGGCCGCCGGAATACGCCAGTACGACCTTTTTTACGTCCGCCATGCCATCACTCCACGGGGTTGTACGGAAAGGGGCCGATTCTACCGGCGTTGCGGACAAATTTACAGTGGGGCGACAGCTTCTGACGACAAAGCGACAGGAACTGTCAGCAGCGCGACGTGGGTGGCGTGGAAGTACGGTCAGGGTGCCTTCGTTCCCGATGCAGACGGAGCAGCCGTAGCCGGTGCCACCGCGGCAGGCGGGATGGCAGGCGCTACCGGTGCCGGTTGCTGAACCGACTGCACCGCCGGCTTCTCCACCTGAGCCACCCGATCCAGTTCGATGTTTACCCGCCGGTTACGCGCCCGATTGGCCGGGCTGTTGTTCTTCACCAGCGGATAGCGCTCGCCATGGAAGCGCACGACGATTTGCTCTTCGGGCACACCATGGGCCTTGAAGTAATCGGCAACGGCCAAGGCCCGGCGCCGCGAAGTGTCACGATTGGTCAGGCGGTTACCACTGTTATCGGAATGGCCATTGAGTTCGATGTGGTTCACCGTCGGGTCGGCCTTGAGGTAATCGAGGATCACATCCAGCCGCGCACGGGCGTCGGCATCGAGATCGAAGCCACCGCCCGGGAACCCAACCTGGGTCTGGCGCACCTGGTCATAGTTCATCGGCAGCATCTTGCTGGCGCAGGCTTGATAGTCGCCATACGCCTTGGCGAAGCTGACCGGCAACACGCGTACCTCCATTACCCGCCCGCCTTCGCCGGTATAGTTGCGCACCACCGTGCTGCGGCCATCGAGCAGGCCGTTGATCAGGCGACTGGCCTGGCTCTGCGACGAGCTGAACAACACGCCGCTACGGGCCATACGAACAGCGCCGAGATTCACATCGCCGCGACCCGGCTGCCAAGGGGCAGCGGCTGCCAGCAAGGTGGCGGAACCTGCGCCCAGCACATTGCTGTGCGAGCGTAGCTGAAACACCGGCTGCTCACCGGCCTTACGCACGAACTCGCCACTGCCGAAACCGTCGATCGGCTGGATCAGACGACATTCGAACTGGTCACCCTCGACGTTCCAGGCGACATTCTCCATGCGGGTCTGGAAGGTCAGTGCGCCGGCCGGCAGGCTGGCGACGAGGGTCAACAGGGCAAGGTAACGCTGGCGCACGGGCGGCTCCACAAATTCTGACGGCTTACAGGCAGGCTATCGGACGCTTGCCGGAAAACTTGATAGCCGTGCTCGGACCGGGGTTTTCCGGTAGCATTGGGGCCTGAGTTCGACCCGCCTGGAATTCCCAATGTCCGATCGCCTGACCCTCCTGCGTCCCGACGACTGGCACATCCATCTGCGCGATGGTGCCGTCCTGCCCCATACCGTTGGCGATGTGGCGCGTACTTTCGCCCGTGCCATCATCATGCCTAACCTGGTTCCGCCGGTGCGCAATGCCGTCGAAGCTGGCGCCTACCGCGAGCGCATCCTTGCCGCCCGCCCGGCTGGCAGCCGCTTCGAACCGCTGATGGTGCTCTACCTCACCGACCGCACCAGCCCCGAGGACATCCGCGCGGCCAAGGCCAGCGGCATCGTCTACGCCGCCAAGCTGTACCCGGCCGGCGCGACGACCAACTCCGACTCGGGCGTGACCAGCATCGACAACATCTTCCCGGCCATCGAAGCGCTGGCGGAAGTGGGCATGCCATTGCTGGTGCACGGTGAAGTGACCCGCAGCGAGATCGACGTGTTCGACCGCGAGAAGCGCTTCATCGACGAGCACATGCGCCGCCTGGTCGAGCGCTTCCCGACCCTGAAAGTGGTGTTCGAGCACATTACCACGGGCGACGCCGCGCAATTCGTCACCGAAGCCCCGGCCAATGTCGGTGCGACCATCACTGCCCAGCACCTGCTGTACAACCGCAACCACATGCTGGTCGGCGGTATCCGCCCGCACTTCTATTGCCTGCCGATCCTCAAGCGCAACACCCATCAGGTGGCGCTGCTGGACGCGGCCACCAGCGGCAACCCGAAGTTCTTCCTCGGCACCGACTCGGCACCGCACGCCCGTCACGCCAAAGAAGCCGCCTGCGGTTGCGCCGGCTGCTACACCGCATACGCGGCCATCGAGATGTACGCCGAGGCGTTCGAACAGCGCAATGCACTGGACAAGCTCGAAGGCTTCGCCAGCCTGCACGGCCCGGCCTTCTATGGCCTGCCGGCGAACACCGACACCATCACCCTGGTCCGCGAAGAGTGGACCGCCCCGGACAGCCTGCCGTTTGGCGAGCAGACCGTGATCCCGCTGCGTGCCGGTGAAAAACTGCGCTGGCGCCTGCTGGAGGACAACGCGTGAGCGAAGACCTCTACGAAGACGACCAGGACGGTCAGGGCGGCAGCGGCTCGCGCCACCCGATGGCCGAGCGCTTCCGCGGCTATCTGCCAGTCGTGGTGGATGTCGAGACCGGCGGCTTCAACAGCGCCACCGACGCCCTGCTGGAAATCGCCGCCGTGACCATCGGCATGGACGAGAAAGGTTTCCTGTTCCCCGAGCACACCTACTTCTTCCGAGTAGAACCGTTCGAAGGGGCCAACATCGAGCCGGCCGCGCTGGAGTTCACCGGCATCAAGCTGGACCACCCGCTGCGCATGGCGGTGAGCGAGGAAAGCGCACTCACCGACATCTTCCGCGGCGTGCGCAAGGCACTGAAGGCCAACGGCTGCAAACGGGCGATCCTGGTCGGCCACAACAGCAGCTTCGACCTTGGTTTCCTCAATGCGGCGGTAACGCGTAACGATATCAAGCGTAACCCGTTCCACCCGTTCTCCAGCTTCGACACCGCGACTCTTGCGGGCCTGGCCTACGGCCAGACCGTGCTGGCGCGGGCCTGCCAGAGCGCCGACATCGACTTCGACGGCCGTGAGGCGCACTCGGCGCGTTACGACACCGAGAAGACCGCCGAGCTGTTCTGCGGCATCGTCAACCGCTGGAAGGAAATGGGCGGCTGGCGCGACTTCAACGACTGAGTCGAAATGCTGGAGCCGCTGTGCGACCCCAGCATCCAGGCACAAAAAAACCGGCCACATGGGCCGGTTTTTTTGTGCGCGTGGCAATTACAGCTTGCCAGCGTTCTCGCTCAGGTAAGCAGCAACGCCTTCTGGCGAAGCGGTCATGCCCTGGTCGCCTTTCTTCCAGTTGGCAGGGCAGACTTCGCCGTGCTCTTCGTGGAATTGCAGGGCGTCAACCAGACGCAGCAGTTCGTCCATGTTACGGCCCAGTGGCAGGTCGTTGACGATCTGCGAACGAACTACACCGTTGGTGTCGATCAGGAAGGCGCCACGGAAGGCTACGCCGCCTTCGGACTCGACGTCGTAGGCCTTGCAGATTTCGTGGGTGATGTCGGCCGCCAGGGTGTACTTGACCTGGCCAATACCGCCGGCGTTGACCGGGGTGTTACGCCATGCGTTGTGGGTGAAGTGCGAGTCGATCGAAACGCCGATCACTTCAACGTTGCGCGCCTGGAAGTCAGGGATGCGGTTGTCCAGGGCGATCAGCTCGGACGGGCAGACGAAGGTAAAGTCCAGTGGGTAGAAGAACACCAGGCCGTACTTGCCCTTGATGGCCGAGGCCAGGTTGAAGCTGTCGACGATTTCGCCATTGCCCAGGACGGCTGGGACGGTGAAGTCGGGGGCTTGTTTGCCAACGAGTACGCTCATTGTAATCTCCTGATGAGGGTGAAGAACCGTTTGCCGGGCCAAGGCAGGCTTGCCCGACATCCAACAAAGGCTGACCATCATACACGGCTTGTGGTGACAGGCCGAATGCAACCGTCGGTCGCTCAAGCACGGGCCTTTCAGAAAGTCCTTTGACAAGCATTCTCATTAACATTAAGCTCCAACCCATCGACTCAACCCGCGATGGTCAGCCCTTATGTATGTGTGTCTTTGTGTCGGCGTTACCGACGGACAGATCCGCGATGCGATCTATGAAGGATGCTGCAGTTACAAGGAAGTCCGAGCTGCGACCAATGTCGCCAGCCAGTGTGGCAAATGTGCCTGCCTGGCCAAGCAGGTGGTCCGCGAAACCCTCACCGAATTGCAGGTGAGCCAGCACGCCGCCCTGCCCTATCCGGTGGAATTTACTGCTGCCTGATATTACAGAATTCGATGAACCGGACCTCGTGTCCGGTTTTTTTATGCCTGAATATCAATAAGTTAGCGTACCAACGCGGTTCACAAACATTCTTATTCCTATTAATTTTCACTTATTATTCAAACACTTAGGTTTGACACCCCACAGTTACAGGCTCAAACTTCCCTGCATTGGCACACTTCTACAGGGCAGGAACCCGACATGAAAGGCGACGTAAGCGTCATCCAGCATCTCAACAAGATCCTCGGAAACGAGCTGGTCGCGATCAACCAGTACTTCCTGCACGCGCGCATGTACGAAGATTGGGGCCTGAACAAGCTCGGCAAGCACGAGTACAAAGAATCCATCGACGAGATGAAGCACGCTGACAAGCTGATCAAGCGTATTCTCTTCCTCGAAGGCATTCCCAACGTTCAGGACCTGGGCAAGCTGCTGATTGGCGAGCACACCAAAGAGATGCTCGAGTGCGACCTGAAGATCGAACAGAAAGGCCTGGTCGACCTCAAAGCCGCCATCGCCCACTGCGAAACCGCCGGCGACTTCGGCTCGCGTGACATGCTCGAAGACATCCTCGAGTCCGAGGAAGAGCACATCGACTGGCTGGAGACCCAGCTGGGCCTGATCGACAAGATCGGCATCGAGAATTACCTGCAGTCGCAGATGGGCGAAGAATAAGATTCTCGCCCCATGAAAAAACCCGCCTTGAGCGGGTTTTTTCATGGCTGCCTGATAATCAGGCTTCGGAAGCCTTGGCCTTGGCGGCGGCGTCCTTGATCAGGGTCTGCAGCTCACCCTTCTCGAACATTTCCAGCATGATGTCGCTACCGCCAACCAGCTCGCCGGCTACCCACAGTTGCGGGAAGGTCGGCCAGTTGGCGTATTTTGGCAGGTTGGCGCGGATTTCCGGGTTCTGCAGGATGTCGACGTAGGCGAACTTCTCGCCGCAACCCATCACAGCTTGCGATGCCTTGGCCGAGAACCCGCACTGCGGGGCATTCGGCGAGCCTTTCATGTAAAGCAGAATGGTGTTGTTGGCAATCTGCTCTTTGATCGTATCGATGATATCCATGTAGCACCTCAGCTGAACTTTCCGACGCGGTCGTCGGCACGGTGACGCATTGTATCGGAAAGCCGAGCAGCATGCTCGGCCTTACCGTTGCTCATGCGGCCTCGACCTGCACAGGCACGCCATTGAGCGCAGCATTACCGGAAACCGCGTCGCGCAGGCGCTCATCCGTAAGGTCGTTGGCACTGACACCCGCCTGCGCCTGGGCAACCTGCAGCTGCACACCCTCGCGACCATGGCCGAAGCCATGGGGTAGGCTGACCACCCCAGGCATCATGTCTTCACAGGCCAGCACCTCGACCTCCAGCATGCCGGTACGCGAGCGGATACGCACCCGCTGCCCATCCTGCAACTGCCGTTGCTGCAGGTCCTGCGGGTGCATCAGCAGTTGGTGGCGCGGCTTGCCTTTGACCAGGCGATGGAAGTTGTGCATCCACGAATTGTTACTGCGCACGTGACGGCGACCGATCAGCAGCAACTCCCCCGGCACAGGAGGTTCCTGCAGGGCCAACCGCTGCAGGTCATCCAGCAGCACCTGCGGCGCCGCCTCGACGGTTTTGCTGGCGGTTGCCAGACGAGTCGCCAGGTTGGCACGCAGCGGCCCCAGGTCGAGTCCGTGAGGGTGCTCGTCCAGCGCCTGCAGCGAGAGCTTCCAGGCGCTGGCTTCGCCATAGCGCCCCTTGCGCAGAGCCAGGTCGATCATCTGTGCTGGCGGCCAGGTCGGTTTCAGTTCCAGCTCGGCACGCTTGGCGAGCGCCTGCGCGAGGCCGACGAAAATCTCCCAGTCGTGCAGGGCGCCCTCGGGCTTGGCCAGGATGGCACGATTGAAACGGGTCACATTGCGTACGGCCAGCAGGTTGAAGGTGCTGTCGTAATGGTCGTTCTCCAGCGCCGAAGTCGAAGGCAGGATCAGGTCGGCGTGGCGGGTGGTTTCATTGATATAGAGGTCGATGCTGAGCATGAACTCCAGCCCGTCCAGGGCCGCATCCAGCTGCCGACCATTGGGCGTGGACAGCACCGGATTGCCGGCAACCGTCACCAGGGCGCGCACCTGGCCCTCTCCCGGGGTCAGCATCTCCTCGGCCAGGGCCGCCACCGGCAGTTCGCCAGCGTACTCCGGCAAGCCCGAAACCCGGCTCTGCCAGGCATTGAAATGGCCACCTGACGTGGTCGCCACCAGATCGACCGCAGGCTCGGTACACAGCGCCCCACCCTCTCGATCAAGGTTGCCGGTCACCAGGTTGATCAGTTGCACCAGCCAGTGACACAGCGTGCCGAACGTCTGGGTCGAAACGCCCATGCGCCCATAGCAGACTGCCTTGTCTGCAGCAGCGAAATCCCGCGCCAGCTGGCGTATCTGGGTGGCGGCAACGCCGCAGTGTGCACTCATCGCCTCTGCGCTGAACGGCAGGATCGCTTCGCGAATGTGCTGCAGGCCGCTGACCGGCAAATGCGAACCTCGCGCGAGGTCTTCATCAAACAGGGTGTTGAGCAGGCCACACAGCAAAGCTGCATCGCCACCGGGCCGGATGAACAGATGGCGATCGGCCATGGCGGCGGTTTCGCTGCGCCGGGGATCGACCACCACCAGGCGCCCTCCTCGCCCGCGCAGGGCTTTCAAGCGCTTTTCCACGTCGGGTACGGTCATGATGCTGCCATTGGAGGCCAGCGGATTGCCGCCGAGGATGAGCATGAAGTCGGTGTGGTCGATATCCGGAATCGGCAACAGCAGGCCGTGGCCGTACATCAAGTGGCTGGTCAGGTGCTGCGGCAACTGGTCGACCGAGGTGGCGGAGAAGCGGTTTCGGGTCTTGAGCAGGCCGAGGAAGTAATTGCTGTGGGTCATCAGCCCATAGTTGTGGACGCTGGGGTTGCCTTGATAGACCGCCACGGCATTGCGCCCGTAGGCCTGCTGAACTGCCCACAGCTTTTCGGCAGCCAAGGCAAAAGCCTCGTCCCAGCCGATCGGTTGCCACTTGCGCCCTACCCGACGGTGGGGCTGGCGCAGGCGGTCCGGGTCGTTCTGGATGTCCTGCAGGGCCACCGCCTTGGGGCAAATATGACCCCGACTGAAAGGGTCATCAGGGTCGCCCTTGATCGAGCTGATCAGCGCCCGCCCGTCGTCTTCGTGGCTGACTTCTATGTTCAAGCCGCAGATCGCTTCGCACAGGTGACAGGCACGGTGATGCAGGGTCTTGGTCATGGCTGCCTCTGCCTCGTTGTCGTAAGGAGTCGTCGAGCAATGACTATGCGCCGCAGCCCTAGCGGCTGCCAGCGCGCTTCGCGCCGTGAATCCCGCGACATCAGGCGCACGATTCGCGACAGCCATTTGCCAAATTGCCAGCAAGCCGTGTACAACCTTCTGTAGCAAATAAAAAACAGCACGGGCGCAAGGGATACGACACCCTTTGCAACATCTTAAGAACGAGCTGCTGTTTCCCCTCTTGGTTTCAGGCGACATTTAATTATAGTATTGCGCCTTCCCCCATTTCGTCCGCCCCGTGCGGCTTACGCCGCAGGTCACTCCCGTTGTCAAAAAAAACCATACGGTCGACCTGCATACCGTTGCAGATAAGGTAGTCAATCATGAGCGCTAGGCACTTTCTCTCCCTGCTGGATTTCACCACCGACGAATTGCTCGGTGTGATCCGCCGAGGCATCGAGCTGAAGGACCTGCGCAAGCGCGGCGTGCTGTTCGAGCCCCTGAAGAACCGCGTGCTGGGCATGATCTTCGAGAAGTCCTCGACCCGTACCCGTGTGTCGTTCGAAGCCGGCATGATCCAGCTCGGTGGCCAGGCAATCTTCCTCTCGCCTCGGGACACCCAGCTGGGCCGCGGCGAGCCGATCGGTGACAGCGCCATCGTGCTGTCGAGCATGCTCGACGTAGTGATGATCCGTACCCACGCCCATAGCACCCTGACCGAATTTGCCGCCAAATCCCGCGTGCCGGTGATCAACGCCCTGTCCGACGAATCGCACCCCTGCCAGTTGCTGGCAGACATGCAGACCTTCCTCGAGCACCGCGGCTCGATCCAGGGCAAGACCGTGGCCTGGATCGGCGACGGCTTCAACATGTGCAACTCGTACATCGAAGCGGCCAAGCAGTTCGACTTCCAACTGCGCATCGCCTGCCCGGAAGGCTATGAGCCCGATCCACGCTTCATGGCTCTGGGTGGCGATCACGTGCAGATCATCCGCGATCCGCAGGAAGCTGTGCGTGGCGCACACCTGGTGACCACGGATGTCTGGACTTCCATGGGTCAGGAAGAGGAAACTGCACGGCGCCTTGCGCATTTCGCGCCTTACCAGGTCACCCGCGCACTGCTCGACCTGGCGGCACCCGACGCCCTGTTCATGCACTGCCTGCCCGCCCACCGGGGCGAGGAAATCAGCCATGACCTGCTCGACGACCCTCGTTCGGTCGCTTGGGACCAGGCTGAAAACCGCTTGCATGCACAGAAGGCCCTTCTCGAATTCCTTGTCGAACCGGCTTACCACCACGCATGAGTCAACCCCTACTGCTCAACCTGCGCAACCTCGCCTGCGGCTACGGCGAGCAGCGCATCGTCCAGAACCTCAACCTGCACCTGAACGCAGGCGACATCGGTTGCCTGCTGGGCTCATCGGGTTGCGGCAAGACCACCACCCTGCGCGCCATCGCCGGTTTCGAGCCAGTGCACGAAGGTGAAATCCAGCTGGCCGGCGAGGTCATCTCCCGCGCCGGCTTCACCCTGGCCCCGGAGAAGCGCCGGATCGGCATGGTGTTTCAGGACTACGCCCTGTTCCCGCACCTGACCGTGGCGCAGAACATCGCCTTCGGCATCGCCAAGCACCCTAACCAGGCGCAGGTGATCGAAGAGATGCTCGAACTGGTCAAGCTTGGCGGCCTCGGTGGGCGCTACCCGCACGAGCTGTCGGGTGGCCAGCAACAGCGTGTCGCCCTGGCGCGCGCGCTGGCACCTGAGCCACAACTGCTGCTGCTCGACGAACCGTTCTCCAACCTCGACGTGGAACTGCGCCGGCGCCTCAGCCACGAAGTGCGCGACATCCTCAAGAGCCGCGGTACCAGTGCGATCCTGGTGACCCATGACCAGGAAGAGGCGTTTGCCGTCAGCGATCACGTCGGTGTGTTCAAGGAAGGCCGGCTGGAGCAGTGGGATACGCCCTATAACCTGTATCACGAACCGCAGACGCCGTTCGTGGCCAGTTTCGTCGGCCAGGGTTACTTCATCCGCGGCCAGATGAGCAGCCATGAGGCGGTCAATACCGAGTTGGGCGAGCTGCGTGGCAACCGTGCCTACACCATGGCGCCAGGCAGCTCGGTGGATGTGCTGTTGCGCCCCGATGACATCGTGTCAGCCCCGAGCAGCGCGCTGCAAGCGAACATCGTCGGCAAGAGCTTCCTCGGTGCATCGACGCTGTACCGTTTGCAGTTGCCCACTGGCAGCCAGCTCGAAGCGATCTTCCCGAGCCATATCGACCACCAGCTGGGTGAGGAGGTGGGGATTGCGGTGAAGGCCGACCACCTGGTGCTGTTCCCGGTGCCCGGCAGTGTCGCGACGCAGTCGGCGCGCCAGGAGAACGGGGTTCGCCGCTACAGCTCGGCGACCTGATTCAAGATTTTGGGGCTGCTTTGCAGCCCCGGCAATCTCAACCTCTACCAATCCCGGCAAATTTGCCCTGGGTATGCTCGGCCAGCACCGTCGCCGCCAACTCGACCTCCAGCCCCCGCCGTCCAGCGCTGACATGGATGGTTGCAAAATTCTGCGCAGAATCATCAATGAAGGTGCGCAGGCGCTTCTTCTGCCCCAAAGGGCTGATCCCACCCACCAGATAGCCCGTCGCCCGCTGAGCCGCTGCCGGGTCGGCCATTTCGCACTTCTTCACGCCTGCCGCATGGGCCAGCGCCTTGAGGTCCAGCGTCCCTACTACCGGCACCACCGCCACCAGCAACTCGCCCTTCTCGCTGCTCGCCAGCAAGGTCTTGAACACCTGCTGTGGCTCGAGGCCGAGTTTTTCCGCTGCCTCAAGCCCATATGACGCCGACTTGGGGTCATGTTCATAACTATGCACGCGATGTTCAGCGCGGGCTCTTTTCAACAGGTCGAGTGCGGGGGTCATGCAGTGCTCCGGTCTGGGACAGGTCGCGGCTACTTTAGGGCAATTCCTCCATCCCAGCCAGCCAATGGCTGACGCAGCCCTCTACGACGGGCATCAGCCTTTGAAACAGGCGACCAAAACGTGACTACCCGTTCACTTTCGACCTTTGACATCAGCGTTTCTTGTCTATATTTTTTCGTTTCTGAATAAATGGTGCCCTTTTTAGGTGCGCTTCTTAACACCCGCCTGGGGTCAATGGGGATAGACACCAGGCTTTGCTGTCGAGCGCTTCGCGCCTCACAACAAAAACAACGAGGTCATACATGACGACTGCTCTACGCGAACCCACACTGTCCAGCCAATGCCTGGCCGAGTTTCTCGGCACCGCCTTGCTGATTTTCTTCGGCACCGGTTGCGTTGCCGCGCTAAAGGTCGCTGGCGCCAGCTTCGGCCTCTGGGAAATCAGCATCATCTGGGGTGTCGGCGTCAGCATGGCGATCTACCTCACCGCTGGCATTTCCGGCGCGCACCTGAACCCGGCCGTGAGCATCGCGCTCACCCTGTTCGCCGGCTTCGACAAGCGCAAGCTGCCGTTCTATGCACTCGCCCAGGTCTGCGGTGCATTTTGTGGCGCCGCACTCGTTTACACGCTCTACAGCAACCTGTTCTTCGATTTCGAACAGGCCCACGCCATGCTGCGTGGCAGCACCGAAAGCCTGGAACTGGCCTCGGTATTCTCGACGTATCCGCACCCGTCGCTGTCCACTGGCCAGGCGTTCCTGGTCGAAGTGGTGATCACCGCGATCCTGATGGCCGTGATCATGGCCCTGACCGATGACAACAACGGCCTGCCGCGCGGCGCCATGGCCCCGCTGCTGATTGGCCTGTTGATCGCCGTGATTGGCAGTGCCATGGGCCCGCTGACCGGTTTTGCGATGAACCCGGCCCGCGATTTCGGCCCCAAATTGATGACCTTCCTGGCTGGCTGGGGCGAAATCGCCTTCACTGGCGGTCGGGACATTCCGTATTTCCTGGTTCCGATGTTCGCACCGATCCTCGGCGCTTGCCTGGGGGCTGCGACCTATCGCGGCCTGATCGGCCGCAACCTGCCGACGGCGCAAAACACAAGCGCCGAGAAAACCGACAATCGCCAGGGCGATACCCAAGCCAGCTGATGCTGACGCCCTGAACTCCTCTTTATGCAAGGCCTACGACCATGACAGACACCCAGGATAAGAACTACATCATCGCCCTGGACCAGGGCACCACCAGCTCGCGGGCGATCATCTTCGACCGCGATGCCAATGTGGTCGGCACCTCGCAGCGCGAGTTCGCCCAACACTACCCGCAAGCTGGCTGGGTCGAGCATGACCCGATGGAGATCTTCGCCACCCAGAGCGCGACCATGGTCGAGGCCCTGGCCCAGGCCGGTATCAGCCATGCCCAGGTTGCCGCACTGGGCATCACCAACCAGCGTGAAACCACCGTGGTGTGGGACAAGGAAACCGGCCGCCCGGTGTACAACGCCATCGTCTGGCAGTGCCGCCGCAGCACCGAGATCTGTGCCCAGCTCAAGCGTGATGGCCATGAAGACTACATCCGCGAAGCCACCGGCCTGGTCACCGACCCGTACTTCTCCGGCACCAAGCTGAAGTGGATCCTCGACAATGTCGAAGGTGCCCGCGAACGCGCCGAGCGCGGCGAGCTGCTGTTCGGCACCATCGATACCTGGCTGATCTGGAAGTTCTCCGGCGGCAAGGTGCATGTCACCGACTACACCAACGCCTCGCGCACGCTTATGTTCAACATCCACAGCCTGCAGTGGGACGACAAACTGCTGGAAATCCTCGGCATCCCGCGGCAGATGCTGCCTGAAGTGCGCTCGTCATCGGAAGTGTACGGCCATACCAAGAGCGGCATCGCCATCGCCGGTATCGCCGGCGACCAGCAGTCGGCGCTGTTCGGCCAGATGTGCGTGGAACCGGGCCAGGCCAAGAATACCTATGGCACCGGCTGCTTCCTGCTGATGAATACCGGCGACAAGGCAGTGAACTCCTCCCACGGCCTGCTCACCACCATTGCCTGCGGCCCGCGCGGCGAGGTGGCCTATGCCCTGGAAGGCGCGGTCTTCAACGGTGGCTCCACCGTGCAGTGGCTGCGTGACGAGCTGAAAATCGTCAACGATGCGCTGGATACGGAGTACTTCGCCAGCAAGGTCAAGGACAGCAACGGCGTGTACCTGGTGCCCGCCTTCACCGGCCTGGGGGCACCGTACTGGGACCCATATGCCCGTGGCGCGCTGTTCGGCCTGACCCGTGGCGTGAAGGTCGATCACATCATTCGCGCCGCGCTGGAATCGATCGCCTACCAGACCCGCGACGTGCTCGACGCCATGCAGCAGGACTGCGGCGAACGTCTGTCGGAGCTGCGCGTTGACGGCGGTGCGGTGGCCAACAACTTCCTCATGCAGTTCCAGGCCGACATCCTCGGCACCTGCGTTGAGCGCCCGAAAATGCGCGAGACCACCGCCCTCGGCGCCGCATACCTGGCAGGCCTGGCCTGTGGCTTCTGGAGCGGCCTGGAAGAGCTGCGCGACAAGGCAATCATCGAGCGCGAGTTCAGCCCACAGCTGGATGAGGCGCAAAAAGAGAAGCTCTATGCCGGCTGGAAGAAGGCCGTCGACCGCACCCGTGACTGGGAAGATCACGAGGCGTAACACACAAGGGGGCCGCGATGCGGCCCCCATCGTCTACTGGCCGTAGTCCCCATCCTACGGCATCATTGCAGAATTTGTCCGGCAGCCCCAAAGGACCGCCCATGAATCTGCCCCCACGCCAACAACAAATCCTCGAACTGGTGCGCGACCGCGGCTACGTCAGTATCGAAGAAATGGCGCAGCTGTTCGTCGTCACGCCACAAACCATCCGCCGCGACATCAACCAACTCGCCGAGCTCAATCTGCTGCGCCGCTACCACGGCGGTGCTGCCTATGACTCGAGCATCGAGAACACCGCCTACGCCATGCGCGCCGACCAGATGCGCGACGAGAAGCAGCGTATTGCCGAAGCCATTGCGCTGCAGATTCCCGACCATGCGTCGCTGTTCATCAACATCGGTACCACTACCGAATCGATAGCCCGGGCACTGCTCAACCACAATCACCTCAAAGTCATCACCAACAACCTTCACGTGGCCGCAATCCTCGCGGCCAAGGACGATTTCGAAGTGCTGGTAGCCGGTGGCACGGTACGCCGCGATGGCGGCGTGGTTGGCCAGGCCAGCGTCGACTTCATCAACCAGTTCAAGGTCGATTTCGCCCTGGTCGGCATCAGCGGCATCGATGAAGACGGCAGCCTGCTCGATTTCGATTATCAGGAAGTACGGGTTTCCCAGGCGATCATCGCCAATGCGCGCCAGGTGGTGCTTGCCGCCGACTCCAGCAAGTTCGGGCGCAACGCCATGGTACGCCTCGGCTCAATCAGCCTGGTCGATTGCCTGGTGACCGACCAGGCACCTACCCCTGCCCTCACCCAACTGCTGAACCAGTACAAGATCCGCCTCGAGGTGGTCTGACCCCGCGACGGGCCTTCAACAGGCCCGTGATTTTCGTAAATGTTCACTTTATTGTCATCTGATCAGTTTTTTCTATAAAGACTGACTGGCGACCGGCTTTCTGTTGCGCTAGTATTTTCGAAAACGAACATTAATGTTCATATTCGATGTGAACAGCCCCAGGAGGCCTTGCCCGTGTCCCAGCCCGTTTCGTCCCAGTCCCCAGTCGCCGACTGCTACGACCTCGCCGTGATCGGCGGTGGCATCAATGGTGTGGGCATCGCTGCAGACGCCGCCGGCCGTGGCCTCAAGGTATTCCTCTGTGAGAAGGACGACTTGGCCCGGCACACCTCGTCGGCCAGCAGCAAATTGATCCACGGTGGCCTGCGCTACCTGGAACACTACGAATTCCGCCTGGTGCGTGAGGCGCTGGCCGAGCGTGAAGTGCTGCTGGCCAAGGCCCCGCACATCGTCAAGCCAATGCGCTTCGTGCTGCCTCACCGCCCGCACCTGCGTCCGACCTGGATGATCCGTGCCGGCCTGTTTCTGTACGATCACCTGGGCAAACGCAAGCGCCTGGGGGCCTCGCGCAGCCTGCGCTTCGGCCCGGGCTACCCGCTCAAGCCGGCGATCACCCGCGGTTTCGAATACGCTGACTGCGCGGTGGACGACGCCCGTCTGGTGGTGCTGAACGCCATGGCGGCACGTGAACACGGCGCGCACATCCGCACCCGTACCCGCTGCCTGCGCGCCGAGCGCGTAGATGGCCTGTGGCAAGTGGAGTTGCAGCACGCCGATGGCAGCCTGCAGAGCATTCGTGCCCGCGCCTTGGTCAATGCCGCCGGCCCATGGGTCGCCAGCTTCATCAAGGACGACCTCAAGCTTGATGCTCCTTACGGCATTCGCCTGATCCAGGGCAGCCATATCATCGTGCCGCGCCTGTACGAAGGCGAACACGCCTACATCTTGCAAAACGAAGACCAGCGCATCGTCTTCTGCATCCCGTATCTGGACCGCTTCACGCTGATCGGCACCACCGACCGCGAGTACAGCGGCGACCCGGCCATGGTGACGATCACCGAACAGGAAACCGACTATCTGCTGAAAGTCGTCAATGCCCACTTCAATCACCAGATCAGCCGCAGCGATATCCTTCATACTTACTCTGGCGTTCGCCCACTGTGCAACGACGAGTCGGACAACCCCTCGGCGGTCACCCGCGATTACACCTTGGCGCTGTCTGCCGGTGAAGGCCAGGCGCCATTGCTCTCGGTATTCGGTGGCAAGCTGACCACCTACCGCAAGCTGGCGGAATCGGCCATGGGCGAACTCAAGCCCTTCTTCACCCAGATGCGCGGAAGCTGGACCGCTGACGCTGCGTTGCCCGGGGGCGAGAACATGACCACAGCCCAGGCCCTGAGCGATGCCATTCTGGCGCGGTGCGGATGGTTGCCCGTGGATATTGCCAAACGCTGGGCGGTTACCTACGGCAGCCGCGTCTGGCGCTTGCTCGATGGCGTGCATGGCCCCGAAGATCTGGGCCAGCCGATTGGCGGCGGCTTGTTCGGTCGCGAAGTCGAATACCTGTGCAATGAAGAATGGGCGTGCGACGCCGAAGACATCCTGTGGCGCCGCACCAAGCTGGGGTTGTTCACCAGCGATAGCGAACAGCAGGTGCTGAGGGACTACCTCAAGCAGCGTGAGCACGATCAGGCTCGCACCCAGGCTGCCTGAACACTCAGACAGGCATCAAGTGTTCATGAGAGGCGTAGCGTGACCGTGCCCACGCCTCCGTGGTAAGGCTGCGCATCAGTGTCGATTCCTCCTGTGCAAGCTGGTGCATCAAGGTCCTCGCTTGCACATCATAATCGCTTTCCTGGCCGGCCCTGGCCTGCTCTTCCAGCACCTCGAGACGCTCGTGGTAGCTCGCCGCCAGCGCCTCGAAACGCTGCGCAAAGGTTTCGCGAAGGTAGCTCTGCCAAAATGGGCGCTCTGCCAAGGCATCCAGCATGGCGACGGCGGTATCGGCGCGCAACACCTCCAGTTCGGCACGACTGAGGTCGGCCAACGAAACCTGTGCGAACGAGGCAAAATGCATTGCATCGGGCACCACTGGCAAGTCGAGCGCGCCCGCCAAACGTGATCGGTAGTACAGTCGCACCTCGATTTCATCGACCCTGCGCAGGCCTTCGCGGAGCATGCGCCGCACGTGTGCGTTGGCGATGTCATCCAGCAGGTCCAGACGGTGCAATTGCCGCCCCAGGCGTAGCAAGCGGTTTTCCCTCAGCGCCACCGGCACCCCCTCGATGCCCTCGAAAGCAAGCATGCCCACCTCCATCTGATTGAGCATCAACAGCAGACGGTCTTCGCAGCTTCGCGGCCCGTCGGCTTCACGGAACAGCTGTTCACGGAGCGCTTCATTGTGCTCGCAAGCATCGAGAATGCGCCATATGCGATGCCTGAAGTAGGCGGGATGGGTCGCAAAATCCTCGGTGTCGACAAAGTCGGCGAGGAAGCGGAACAGACCAGCAGAGCCTGGCTCCTCCACCAGGCGATTCCAGCTTTGCTCGCGTTGGGCGCGCAGCAGGGGATCATCGGAGGCCACCCACGTCTGTCGAATGCCATCATCCAGTGCCTCATGGGTATAGGATGCACTACCCCGCCCCCCTGCCTCGGCAACGCCACGGGCTTCATCCAGGAACTGGGCGCTGCCTTCGCTCAACGGATTCTCGTGCAGGTTCAAGCGCTGCAGGCGCAGGCGCAAGCCACGCACTTCCCTGTGCAACTGGCTTATCCGGTTATCTCGAAGATCAATATGAGCCCGCAAGGCCACGTTCTGGTGAATCTGGCCGATGTCCACCTGCCCGGTCGACCGCAGACGGATGTCACGCACATGGGGCAGGACAGAGAGGTCTGGCATGCCATTGAGCGGGTTGTAACTGAGAATCAGCGTATCAAGACGCGTCAGTCGAGCCAAACGGCGGCTGCCCGAGTCATCCAGCTCGATCTGGTTGTTCCCCAGATTGACGCGCCGAAGTTGTCCCATGCCTTCGATCCCCTCAGGAATACCACTGAGACGGTTGCCACTGAGATCCAGGTCGACAACGTTGGGGAACAGCGCGAGAAACTGCGGATCGATAGCCTGTAGCCGCATGTTGCGCAGCGTCAGCCGGCGCACATGGGCGTAGTCGATACCCGCTGGCAAGCTTGGCAGCTGCCCCACCTGCTCGCCATCGATACACAACTCGTACTGCTCGTTATCATCCACCAGTTTGCGCCGCCAGCTACGCCGCAGTGTGTCGGCAACACGGCGACGGCGAATGGCATCGATCGGCGACTGCCAGTCGGCCTGCCATTGCCGCAGCCCCTCACGCAACGCCGAGAGCTGTCGTTGCAGCAGCAGATAATGGTTCCACAGGTTTTCACCACGCTGGCTCACGCTGTCGAGATAAGCATCAAGCTGCAACTCGCTAAGCGTCGGGAATATCTGATGAATGCCTTGCCTGATTGCTTGCCGGCTGCTTTCACCACCGCCACTTAGCGGATAGCCCAGCCGACCATCGGCAAAACGCCTGGGTGGCCGCACATGGGCACCGATCGGCTTCAGGCCGATCAGCGTTGCAGCGCGCTCACGATCCTGAACGACCGTCTCGAGCAACAGGGTGCGCAGCTGCCTGGACTGCAGCGTTGGCCCACCCAGTCTGGCTTTTTGATCTTGATCCAGGCATTGCAGGACCACGCTGAGCAGGGGCTGATCGGCACGGGCCAGATCACCTGCCACTGCATCAGTCAGCAAGTAGCCCTGTTCAGACCTGACGATGGTGTGCACCTGGCCAGTTGCCTTGCCTTCGCTTGAATACAACAGGCGCCCCAGTCGATGACCGACTCGCAACTCAATGCCCGAATTCGCTGGCCACGGTGCCTTGCGCTCGATCAAAGCCATGATCAACTGCTCAGTATCAGCGTTGGTCAGGCCAGGCAAACGGATGCCCAGTGCGGCTTGATCGAGCCGACTGTCCCGCAGGTACCATCTGGCTCGCTCGGCCATTGCCAATGGCACGCGATCAGTGCTCCGCAGCATGTGCAGCTGGGAAGAATTGCTGTGCTCGATGATCTCCTGAGCGCCGCGAGGAGACAGGCCCGTGAAAGCCCGTATGAGCTTCTCTTGGTCATCGGTAGCTGTGGGACGCAATGCCTGCAACGCCTCTTCGAAGGCCGCACCGCGTAGTGACGGTGATGCTTCATGGAGCCGGATGCGCTCCTGCATGTCGAGCAATCGCGCAGGAGGCGGGGCATGTTCGAGGTGCAAGCGGCGAAGTTGATCTTGATGGTAACCGGTGACATCCAGCAGCTTGTCGGCATCACTCCATAGCAAACCTGCAAGATCGCCGCTTTCCCATTGCTCGAGAAACGCCAGGGCACGGCCCTCGGCGGGAGGGTAGAAAGGGTTTCTGACCAGCCTCAAACTGTCTTCTGCCACTACCTTGGGTGCCAACGCATCTACCAACGAAACCCGCTTCAGCACGTGTAAGGCCCCCGCCGTGGTACCCGCAAGTACCAGGCCCTGTGCAACGGAGAAAAGATGATCCAGCGCTCCCTGGCGGTCACCGAGTCGCCAGTCCTGATAGCCCTCATAGACTTCATCCAGCAGTTGCGCCGCGCTGACCACCAGCATCAGCTCACCCAACCCCGGTACCACGAAAGCAGCCAGCCCAACCAGGTCCATGCCTGCAGCGATCATTTCCCGCAAGCGCCTGTGCCTGCTCAGGCGGTCCTCGACATCCGTCGGCACCGCGAGATGGGCGGCATCACCAAAGAGTTTGGCGACCAGCAAAACTTGCACATGCGTAAACACACTGCCATCGATTGGCAAATGGCGCCCGTCCAGCTGCACGACCTCGCCCGGCTTGCGTGCCGCCAACAACGCTGATAGCGACGTGTAGAAGGCAACGCTATCCTGTGCCTTGATAAACCGGCGGAAAAAGGTGCGAAATTGCCGCTTGAGCAAGCGCTGCGCCAGGTCACTGTAAAGTGCATCCCATGAGTCGTAAAAGCGCAGGCTCTTTTCCGGATCTCCGGGTATCCAGAGCATGATCTCGTCGGTGTCCTCATCGGCATTCGGGCGCCACTCCAAGGTGATGACCCCGACCACGCATTTGCCCAACAGATACAGTTGGCGAGGTAACCATCTCCCTTCAGCCGCTATCGGTCGAAGCGGTTCTTCGACAAGCGCCTGAAGCCGCTGCACATCATGCCCATCCAGCAGGCCTTTGAGCCTGCCTTCGTACACCGAAGCGCGCAGGCGAGTTTTCACGCCATCGGCAAACATCCTTGCCACGGCCTCACCAGCGTGCTGCTCAGGCTGACCACGGCCCGACCGAGGTTGCAATACCGCCTTGAGAAGCGCCTGGTATCTGCCGCCAATGTCCAGCGTTCGGCACAGACGAACATATTGCTCGAATGTCATGGCCAACAGCTCGCCCTTCTGGCCAACCAGATGCGCCTTGCGTAACAGCCACGGCTCGGCTTCGTGCGCTTCGAAGTTATGCAGTGCGGCGGACAGCAGGGTTTGCCGCGTGGAGTACGAGATTTTGGGCTGGTACAGTTTTTCCGCGGCCGAAGGCAGCGGAAACTCTTCCGTGACGACCACGTGGGCGAATTGCGGGTCAACATGACCAAGCCCCTCTGCAAACAGTGCATCGCTCAAAAGAGGAATGGCGAAGGCCACGATGTCCGGAATATGACCGAGCAATCGCTTCAGGGAATCTGCTGCGTCCTGCTGGGAACGCAACGCTTGATGGTACGCGGCAAGGTCGTCCGACTTGGCGTTGGTGACCCACTCGGGAAGCTGTCTTGCGATCAGATGATCGACGGAAGTTGACGGGATGCTGTTGGCAGATGCCATGACTGTGTCTCCTGTTCTGAAAGACGACAGCACAAGACATTCGTCCGGCTCAGCGGTGGTAAATAGGTCAATGTCCAGACCCACTCATTCGGATAACCGAACACCACCAGAAACTTCATTCGGAAAGCCGAAGAATTATCTGCAATAAAAAATGTTCAGAAAAGATTAATCCCCAGCATTTTCACGGCGTTATGATCGAGAGCAGAGCTTGGCACGACTCATGCTCTACACTTGGTAGCCGAATGCACTCGCTTGTTGCTGTATTCGTTGAACGAAGAGTCCGCCAACGGCTCCATAAAAAAAACAAACACCTCGAGGAAAATTTGATGCGTATCGTTCGTCATCTGTTGGGCGCAACCATCGCCGCCGCGATCATCGCTTCGCCAGCCATGGCTGAAGAGCTGACCGGTACCCTGAAGAAGATCAAGGACTCGGGCACCATCACCCTGGGCCACCGCGACTCTTCCATTCCATTTTCCTACCTGGCTGGCGGTCAAACGCCCGTGGGTTACTCCCATGACATCCAACTGGCCGTGGTCGATGCCCTGAAGAAGCAACTGGGTACCGACATCAAGGTCAAGTACAACCTGGTCACCTCCCAGACCCGCATCCCGCTGGTGCAGAACGGCACCGTGGACCTGGAGTGCGGCTCCACCACCAACAACGTCGAGCGCCAGCAGCAAGTCGGCTTCTCGGTCGGTATCTTCGAAGTCGGTACCCGCTTGCTGACCAAGGTCAAGGACGGTCAGCCTTCCTACAAGGACTTCCCGGACCTGGCCGGCAAGAATGTGGTGACCACCGCTGGTACCACCTCCGAGCGCATCCTCAAGGCGATGAACGCCGACAAGCAAATGAAGATGAACGTGATTTCCGCCAAGGACCACGGTGAAGCCTTCAACATGCTCGAAAGCGGCCGCGCCGTGGCTTTCATGATGGACGACGCCCTGCTCGCCGGTGAAATGGCCAAGGCACGCAATCCTAAGGACTGGGTCATCACCGGTACTCCACAGTCGTACGAAATCTACGGCTGCATGGTGCGCAAGGATGACCCGGCCTTCAAGAAAGCGGTCGATGACGCCATCGTTGCCTACTTCAAGTCGGGCGAAGTCAACAAGAGCTACGACAAGTGGTTCACCCAGCCGATCCCGCCAAAGGGCCTCAACCTGAACTTCGAGATGAGCGACGAGCTGAAGAAACTGATCGCCGAGCCGACCGACAAGGCCGCGGACGAGAAGAAGTCCTGATCCTCAGCCAATAGTGGCCTGGTGCGCATCCGCGCACGATTGAACCCACAGGCCACGCTTTAGTGTCTACCCTTTCATCCGAGGGCGTTTATCGCCCTTGGATGCTCGAAGGTGCCCGTGAAACAACCGTCTGAGGGGAAATCCCGATGAATTACAACTGGGACTGGGGCGTGTTCTTCAAGTCCACCGGCGTGGGCAGCGAGACCTATCTGGACTGGTACATCACCGGTCTGGGCTGGACCATCGCCATCGCCATCACCGCCTGGATCATCGCATTGCTGCTGGGGTCGCTCCTCGGCGTCATGCGCACCGTGCCGAACCGTCTGGTATCGGGCATCGCCACCGCCTACGTGGAGCTGTTCCGCAACGTGCCGCTGCTGGTGCAGCTGTTCATCTGGTACTTCCTCGTGCCGGACCTGCTGCCCGAAGGCCTGCAGGAATGGTTCAAGCAAGACCTCAACCCGACCACCTCGGCACTGATCAGCGTGGTGATCTGCCTGGGCCTGTTCACCGCCGCCCGCGTCTGCGAACAAGTGCGCACCGGCATCCAGGCGCTGCCTCGTGGCCAAGAAGCCGCTGCCCGCGCCATGGGCTTCAGCCTGCCGCAGATCTACAACAACGTGCTGCTGCCGCAGGCCTACCGGATCATCATTCCGCCGCTCACCTCGGAATTCCTGAACGTGTTCAAGAACTCCTCGGTGGCCTCGCTGATCGGCCTGATGGAGCTGCTGGCGCAGACCAAGCAGACCGCTGAGTTCTCGGCCAACCTGTTCGAGGCCTTCACCCTGGCCACGCTGATCTACTTCACCCTGAACATGGGCCTGATGTTGCTGATGCGCATGGTCGAGAAGAAAGTCGCCGTGCCTGGCCTGATCTCCGTAGGGGGCAAGTAGATGGACATGGATTTCAGCGAAATCATCCCCGCCTTGCCTGCCCTGTGGGACGGCATGGTCATGACCCTGCAACTGATGGTCATGGGCGTGGTCGGCGGTATCGTGCTCGGCACTATCCTGGCATTGATGCGCCTGTCGTCGAGCAAACTGTTGTCGCGTGTGGCCGGCGCCTACGTCAATTACTTCCGCTCGATCCCCCTGCTGCTGGTGATCACCTGGTTCTACCTGGCGGTGCCGTTCGTGCTGCGCTGGATCACCGGCGAGGACACCCCGGTGGGCGCCTTCACCTCGTGCGTGGTGGCGTTCATGATGTTCGAGGCCGCCTACTTCTGCGAAATCGTCCGCGCCGGTGTGCAGTCGATCTCCAAGGGCCAGATGGGCGCTGCCCAGGCCCTGGGCATGACCTACGGCCAGACCATGCGCCTGATCATTCTGCCCCAGGCCTTCCGCAAGATGACCCCGCTGCTGCTGCAGCAGAGCATCATCCTGTTCCAGGACACCTCGCTGGTGTACACCGTGGGCCTGGTGGACTTCCTCAACTCGGCACGCTCCAACGGCGACATCATCGGGCGCTCCCATGAGTTCCTGATCTTCGCCGGGGTCGTGTACTTCGTCATCAGCTTCTCCGCTTCGTGGCTGGTCAAGCGCCTGCAAAAAAGGATCACCGTATGATTTCCATCAAGAACGTCAACAAGTGGTACGGCGACTTCCAGGTGCTGACCGACTGCACCACCGAAGTGAAGAAGGGTGAAGTGGTGGTGGTCTGCGGCCCGTCAGGCTCGGGCAAGTCCACACTGATCAAATGCGTCAACGCACTGGAGCCGTTCCAGAAAGGCGACATCGTGGTCGATGGCACCTCGATCGCCGACCCCAAGACCAACCTGCCCAAGCTGCGTTCGCGGGTGGGCATGGTGTTCCAGCACTTCGAGCTGTTCCCGCACCTGAGCATCACCGAGAACCTGACCATCGCCCAGCGCAAGGTGCTCGGCCGCAGTGAAGCGGAAGCGACCAAGAAGGGCCTGGCCCTGCTCGACCGCGTCGGCCTCAGTGCCCATGCCAAAAAGCACCCCGGCCAGCTTTCAGGCGGCCAGCAGCAACGCGTGGCGATTGCCCGCGCGCTGTCGATGGACCCGATCGTCATGCTGTTCGACGAACCGACCTCGGCGCTGGACCCGGAGATGGTCAACGAAGTACTGGACGTGATGGTCGAGCTGGCCCACGAAGGCATGACCATGATGTGCGTGACCCACGAAATGGGCTTCGCCCGCAAAGTGGCCAACCGCGTGATCTTCATGGACAAGGGCAACATCATCGAGGACTGCCAGAAGGAAGACTTCTTCGGCAACCCGAGCGCCCGCCACGAACGCACCCAGCACTTCCTCAGCAAGATCCTGCAACACTGATTCGGCAAGAACGGCACCGCTGCCCGGGGTCACCCGGCAGCGGATGCTGGCCGTGACAAGGCCACTGTGATGAAATGCGACCCTTCGCTTCTTCTCCCTGCCAAGCCCGCCGTGAAATCCCGCCTGATTCGCCAATTGCTGCTGCCGCCCCTGATCATCCTGCTGATGGTTGGGCTGGGCATGGCCGGCTTCCTGATCAGCGAGAGCAACGGCATCCGCACCTTGAGCGAGAGCGGCGAGCGCGCGCTGGAGCTGCATGCGCGCACGGTCGAGAGCGAAATCAGCAAGTACACCTACCTGCCGAGCCTGCTGGAGCTGGAGGACAGCGTCTCGCAGCTGCTCACAGACCCTGATGGCGCCAACCGGCAGGCCGTCAACGAATACCTCGAAGGCCTGAACCGCCGCAGCCGCAGCCGGGCGATCTTTGTCCTCGACACCAACGGCCGGGTGCAGGCCAGCAGCAACTGGCGCGATGCCGACTCGTTCCTGGGTGAAGACCTGTCGTTCCGGGCCTATTTCCAGAGCGCCGTGCGCGGTGAACCGGGCCGTTTCTACGGGATCGGCAGCACCACGGGCGAGGCTGGCTACTACCTCGCCCACGGCCTGGAAGAACACGGCAAGATCATCGGCGTGGCGGTGATCAAGGTGCGCCTGGATACCCTCGAAGAGCGCTGGCAGCGCGCCCGTCTGGAAGCCTTCGTCAGCGATGAGAACGGCATCATCATTCTCTCCAGCGACCCGGCCCGGCGCCTGAAATCGGTGCGCCCGCTGACTCCGCAGATCAAGGAGCGCCTGGCGCGCAGCCTGCAATATTACTGGTGGCCACTGAACGAGCTGCAACCCCTGGCCCGCGAAACCCTGGCCGATGGCGTGGAGAAACTGACCTTCCCGGCCAACGCCGAAACCGCCCAGGGCAAGCCCCACGAAGTGAGCTACCTGGCGCAGACCCGGCGCCTGGCCGACACACCCTGGCACTTCACCCTCCTCACCCCGCTGCAGGACCTGCGCCGCGAATCCATGGTGCAGGGCATCCTGGTCGGCGTGGCCTTCGCCCTGCTGACCATCCTCGGCATCGCCTGGAACGAGCGGCGCAAGGTGATTGCCACGCGCCTGGCCGCCCGCGAGGCCCTGGAAGAAGCCAACAGCCAGCTGGAACGGCGCATCGCCGACCGCACCGCCGACCTGCGCGCCAGCAACGAACGCCTCAAGGGCCAGATCCGTGAACGTCGGCATGCCGAACAGACCCTGCGCCAAGCCCAGGACGAACTGGTCCAGGCCGGCAAGCTGGCGGCGATCGGGCAGATGTCCACCAGCATCGCCCACGAGCTCAACCAGCCGCTGGCGGCGCTGCGGACCCTGTCCGGCAACACCGTGCGCTTCCTCGAACGGGGTGCACTGGAAACCGCCAGCACCAACCTGCGCACCATGAACGACCTGATCGACCGCATGGGCCGCATCACGGCCAGCCTGCGCTCGTTCGCCCGGCGTGGTGACGACAGCGGCCAGGCGTCGCTGGCCAAGGCCGTGGACGCCTCCTTGCAGGTGCTGAACAACCGCATCACAGGTTGTCACCTGCAGCTGCACAGCCAGTTCGACGACCAGCAATTAGGCATCGACCAGACCCGCCTGGAGCAGATCCTGGTCAACCTGATCGGCAACGCCCTGGACGCCATGGCCACCCAGCCACTGCCCGAGCTCTGGCTCGAAGGCGAGCTGCAAGGCGACAAATACCGCCTGCGGGTGCGCGACAACGGCCACGGCATCGATGCCGAAACCCGCAAGCACCTGTTTGAACCCTTCTTCACCACCAAGCCGGGCGAACATGGCCTGGGCCTGGGGCTGACCCTGTCGGCGAGCCTTGCCGCCGCCGCCAAGGGCAGCCTGAACGTCGAGCACCCCGCCACCGGCGGCACTGCCTTCGTCCTCGCCCTGCCCCTGGTCACGCCCCCCAGCGAATCGGCAGAGCAACCATGAACCAAGCGCCACTTACCGTCCTGATCGTCGAAGACGACCCGCATGTGCTGCTCGGCTGCCAGCAGGCGCTGGCCCTGGAAGACATCGCCTGTGAAGGGGTCGGCAGTGCCGAACAGGCCCTGGAGCGCATCGGCGATGATTTTGCCGGCATCGTCGTCAGCGATATCCGCCTGCCCGGCATCGATGGCCTGGAACTGCTCAATCGCCTCAAGGCCCGCGACCGTAGCCTGCCGGTGGTGCTGATCACCGGCCACGGCGATATCGACATGGCAGTCGGTGCCATGCGCAACGGTGCCTACGATTTCATGGAGAAACCGTTCTCGCCCGAACGCCTGGTCGATGTGGTGCGCCGTGCGCTGGAGCAGCGCGGGTTGTCACGCGAGGTGGTGGCACTGCGACGGCAGCTGGCCGAACAGAGCAGCCTGGAGGGGCGTATCATCGGCCGCTCGCCGGCCATGGAGCATCTGCGCGAACTGATCGCCAACGTCGCCGATACCTCGGCCAATGTGCTGATCGAAGGTGAAACCGGTACCGGCAAGGAGCTGGTCGCCCGCTGCCTGCACGATTTCAGCCGGCGCCAAGGCCAGCCGTTCGTGGCGCTGAACTGTGGTGGCCTGCCGGAAAACCTGTTCGAGAGCGAGATCTTCGGCCACGAAGCCAACGCGTTCACTGGTGCTGGCAAGCGGCGCATCGGCAAGATCGAACACGCCAATGGCGGCACGCTGTTCCTCGACGAGGTCGAGAGCATGCCGATCAACCTGCAGATCAAGCTGTTGCGCGTGCTGCAGGAACGCACCCTGGAGCGCCTGGGCTCAAACCAGAGCATTGCGGTGGATTGCCGGGTGATTGCGGCCACCAAATCCGACCTCGACGCGCTGGGCCAGAGCGGGCAGTTCCGCAGCGATCTCTATTACCGCCTCAACGTGGTGACCCTTGAGTTGCCACCGTTGCGTGAGCGACGCGAGGACATCCTGCAACTGTTCGAACACTTCCTGCAGCAATCGGCGCTGCGCTTCGACCGCGAAACGCCGACGCTGGACAGCCAGACCCTGTCACGGCTGATGGCCCATGACTGGCCGGGTAACGTGCGCGAGCTGCGCAACGTGGCCGAGCGTTATGCCCTTGGACTGCCGGCGTTCAAGAAGGGGCCAAGCGGTGGCGCCAGCCAGGGGCTGGGGTTTGCCGAGGCAGTGGAAGCCTTTGAACGCAACTTGCTCAGCGATGCCTTGCAGCGTACCGGCGGTAACCTCAGCCAAGCCAGCCAGGAGCTGGGCATGGCCAAGACCACCCTGTTTGACAAGGTCAAGAAATACGGGCTCGGCTGACAGAACGGCGTCGCCTGCTTCGCGGGCAAGCTCGCAACGCAGGCGATGCCGATTCAGAGGCCGGCGATATGGGTGACATCCTGCCGGTGCGATTGCAGGTAAGGTAGCACCGCCGCCAGCAACGGTGCCTTGAATCGCTCCTGGAAGCGGTGCGCCAGCCCCGGAATCAATCGAAGCTGGCTCCCCTGGATATGCGCTGCCAAGTGCACGCCATGCATCACCGGCAATAGCGGATCGGCGGTGCCATGCACCACCAGTGTCGGCACCCGCAACCCATTCAGCAACTGCACCCGGCTCGGCTCGGCCAGAATCGCCATGATCTGGCGCTTCGCACCCTCCGGGTTGTACGCCCGGTCGTACGCCACCGCCGCCTGCTGCAGCAGCACCGCCCGATCGTCATGCACCTGCGGGCTGCCCAACGCAGCCAGCAGGTCAGCCTGCTGCTCGATGGCCACCTCACGACTCGGCGCACTGCGCCGCGCCAGCAACTGCACCAGGGCCGGATCCGGCGCTGGCAGCCCTGCCGCCCCAGAACTGGACATCACCAGGGTCAGGCTACGCACCCGCTCGGGCGCCATGGCGGCCAGGTGCTGGGCGATCATCCCGCCCATGCTCACGCCCAGCACATGGAACTGGCGAATGCCCAGCACATCCATCAGTTGCAGGCCATCGTCGGCCATGTCAGTCAGGGTATAAGGCGCGGAAACCGGCAGGCCCAGCTTGTAGCGCAACAGCTCGAGCGTGAGATTGGCCGAAGGTGGCAGCTGGTTCCAGCGCGACAGGCCGACATCGCGATTGTCATAGCGAATGACCCGGAAGCCCTGGCGGCACAACGCCTCGACCACGTCGTCCGGCCAATGGATCAGTTGCCCGCCCAGGCCCATGACCAGCAACAAGGCTGGATCGCGAGGCGCGCCGACGCTCTGATAGACCAGGCTCAGCTCACCGATTTCGGCACGTTGTACCGGCACATGGGCGTCGCAACGGGTGTCGGCGAAGCTCGCCGAAGCGTTGAACACGAGAAAGAAAAAAAGCAGAAAAGCTCTCATGAAAGAAACACCAGAATGCAGATCCCCAGTAGAGCGCGAGTCTGATGAATTTAATTCGGGCGCGCTGCCACAGTTCAGTGACAGTTTGATGAACCCTGCCGAGCGGTGCGGCCCAGTGTCCAGTCGACAGCCCGGGGCAACATGAGCGAAACTCAACTCATTCCCCTGTTTTCTCAAATTTTTACTCGGAGTCAGCCGTGCTGGAGATCCGCCACCTGAAAACCCTTCATGCCCTGCGCGAGGCCGATAGCCTGGTGGAGGCCGCCGAACGCCTGCACCTGACCCAATCGGCACTGTCGCACCAGTTCAAGGAGCTTGAAGAGCGACTGGGCCTGCCACTGTTCGTGCGCAAGACCAAGCCGATCCGCTTCACTAGCGCCGGCCTGCGCCTGCTGCAACTGGCCGATGCCACCCTGCCGCTGCTGCGCGGCGCCGAGCGCGACATCGCCCGGCTGGCAGGCGGCACTGCCGGGCGCCTGCACATGGCGATCGAATGCCACAGCTGCTTCCAGTGGCTGATGCCGACCATCGACCAGTTCCGCGATGCCTGGCCGGAAGTGGAACTGGATCTGGCCTCGGGCTTTGCCTTTGCCCCATTGCCGGCACTGGCCCGGGGCGACCTCGATCTGGTGGTCACCTCTGACCCGCTGGACCTCGCCGGCATCACTTACGTGCCATTGTTCACCTACGAAGCGATGCTCGCCGTGGCCAACCAGCACCCACTGGCCAGCAAGCCATATATCGTGCCCCAGGACCTGCTCGACCAGACCCTGATCACCTACCCGGTGGAGCGCGACCGCCTGGACATCTTCACCCGCTTCCTGGAGCCGGCCGATATCGAGCCGGCTGCCGTGCGCACGTCCGAGCTGACGGTGATGATGATGCAACTGGTGGCCAGCGGCCGTGGTGTGTGTGGCATGCCGCACTGGGCGCTGCACGAGTACAGCGCGCGGGGCTATGTGAAGGGCAAACGCCTGGGCGAGAAAGGCCTGTTCGCCACGCTGTACGCGGCGGTGCGCACCGACATGCTCGATGCGCCTTACATGCGCGACTTCCTGCTGACCGCCAAGGACACCTCGTTCGCCACCCTCGACGGGGTCAGCGCGGTACGCTGACGGCCTGGCGGTACAAAGGCAGGATCAGGTCGCGGGTCAGCGGCGCCAACTCAGGCGTTGCTGCCTGATCGGCGGCCAGCCACAGCACTTCTTCGATTTCCGCCGCCGGGGCTACCGCTTCGGCACTGTCGACGCGGAACAGTTCGGCTTGCACCTCGAAACCCGGTTCGTTGGCGGCCGGTGCGCTGAACTGGCCCATATGTACAGCCTGGTCCGGGTCAATGTGCAGCCCAAGCTCTTCGTGCAGTTCACGCACCAGCGCCTGAACGGGTGACTCACCCGCATCGATCTTGCCACCCGGTTGCATGAACGCCTGGGTGCCACGCTTGCGCACCAGCAGGGTGCGGCCTTGCGGGTCGATCAACAGGGCGGCGGCGATACGGATGATGTTGGCCATGGGTGGGCTCGCTGAAAAAGGCGACAGTGTACAGAAGATCGACGACGAACGGCCCCTTGCCAAGCCGCCCTTCAGCCGCCATAACCAACAGATGAACCTGCCAGCCCACCAGCACCCGGTGCTCGAGCTGTTCCACCCGGCCGTCAGCACCTGGTTCCGCCGCCACTTCGCCACGGTCACCGATGCCCAGGCTCGTGCCTGGCCACTGATCCATGCTGGCCAGTCGATGCTGCTCGCCGCGCCGACCGGCTCGGGCAAGACCTTGAGCGCCTTTCTGGCCGTGCTTGACGAACTGTTTCGCGAAGGCCTGGAGCATGACGGCGAGCTGCCGGCGCACACCCAGGTCGTCTACGTCTCGCCGCTCAAGGCGCTGTCCAACGACATCCGCCTGAACCTGCAGGCCCCGCTTGAAGGCATCAGCCAGGCCCTTGAACAACAAAGCTTGAAAGCACCACGCATCACCGCCGCCGTGCGTACCGGCGACACCCCGCAAAAAGAGCGGGCGGCCATGCGCAAGCTGGCACCGCATATCCTGGTGACCACACCCGAGTCGCTGTACGTGCTGATGGGCTCGGCCTCCGGCCGTGAAGGCCTGGCCAGCGTGCACACGGTGATCGTCGATGAAATCCACGCCCTGGCCGGCAACAAGCGCGGTGCCCACCTGGCGCTGACGTTGGAGCGTTTGCAGGCTTTGTGTGGGCGCCCACTGCGACGCATCGGCCTGTCCGCCACTCAGCGTCCGGTAGAGCGTGTGGCGCAGTTCCTGGTTGGCGACCAACGCCCTTGCGCGATCGTCGATGTCGGCCACGCGCGCCAGCGCGACCTCGC
This sequence comes from Pseudomonas sp. HS6-2, assembly GCF_049325675.2. Classification (NCBI taxonomy): domain Bacteria; kingdom Pseudomonadati; phylum Pseudomonadota; class Gammaproteobacteria; order Pseudomonadales; family Pseudomonadaceae; genus Pseudomonas; species Pseudomonas sp. HS6-2. The sequence goes on from NZ_CM143906.1 coordinate 5,001,134, forward strand.
CATCGAAGTGCCGCCGGTGCCGCTCGGCGCCGTCATGGCCACGGATGTCTGGGGCCTGGTCTATGACCGTCTGGCTGCCCTCGCCCGTGAACATCGCACCACGCTGGTGTTCGTCAATACCCGGCGCCTGGCCGAACGCATCACCCGCCACCTCAGCGACCGCCTGGGCAAGGAAGCGGTGGCCGCGCACCATGGCAGCCTGGCCAAGGAGCTGCGCCTGGACGCCGAGCAGCGCCTGAAGAACGGCCAGTTGCAGGTGCTGGTGGCCACCGCCTCGCTGGAGCTGGGTATCGACATCGGCGATGTTGATCTGGTCTGCCAGATCGAATCACCGGGCTCGATCGCGGCATTCCTGCAGCGGGTCGGCCGCTCTGGGCACCAGGTCGAGGGCATTCCCAAGGGCCGGCTGTTTCCGACTTCCCGCGATGACCTGATCGAATGCGTGGCCCTGCTCGACAGCGTGCGCCATGGCGAACTCGATGAATTGCATGTCCCTAAGGCGCCGCTGGACGTGCTCGCCCAGCAGATCGTCGCCGAGGCCAGCAACCAGCCCTGGCAGGAACAGGCGCTGTTCGACTGCCTGCGCCAAGCCACGCCTTATACCGCCCTTGATCCCGCGCATTACCAGGCCCTGCTGCGCATGCTCGCCGAAGGCTACAACGGCCGCCTGGGCATCCGCAGCGCCTACCTGCACCGTGATGCGGTCAGCGGCACCTTGCGCGGGCGCCGGGGTAGCCAGCTGACCGCGCTGACCAGTGGCGGCACCATTCCCGATAATGCCGACTATGCGGTACTGCTTGAGCCACAGGCGCTGAACATCGGCAGCGTCAACGAAGACTTTGCGGTTGAAAGCATCGCCGGGGACATCTTCCAGCTGGGCAATGCCTCCTATCGCATCCTGCGGGTCGAACCCGGACGAGTGCGCGTCGAGGATGCCCAGGGCCTGCCGCCGACCATTCCGTTCTGGCTCGGCGAAGCGCCGGGGCGCAGCGATGAACTGTCCGCCGCGGTCGCTCGCCTGCAGGCCCGCCTGGATGATCGTTTGGCGCAGAACGAAGAGGTATTGCAGTGGCTGCAGGACACCTTCGAACTGGACGAAGCCAGCGCCAGCCAGTTACTCGACTACCTGGGCCGCACCCGCGAGGTGCTCGGTGCCCTGCCCTCCCAACAAACCTTGGTGATGGAGCGCTTCTTCGACGAGTCTGGCGGTACCCAGTTGATCATCCACTCGCCCTACGGCAGCCGTATCAACCGTGCATGGGGGCTGGCCCTGCGCAAACGCTTCTGCCGCTCCTTCAATTTCGAGTTGCAGGCTGCGGCCAGCGAAGACGCCATCGTGCTGTCGCTGTCTACCAGCCACAGCTTCGAGCTGGATGAAGTATGGCGCTACCTCAACAGCCGCAACGCCGAGCAGATCCTCATCCAGGCCCTGCTCGACGCGCCACTGTTCGGCGTGCGCTGGCGCTGGAACGCCGGCGTGGCCATGGCCCTGCCGCGCTTCGTCGGCGGCCGCAAGGTGGCACCGCAAATCCAGCGCATGAAGAGCGAAGACCTGATTGGCGCGGTGTTCCCCGACCAGATCGCCTGCCTGGAGAACATCGTCGGCGAACGGCAGATCCCCGATCACCCGCTGGTCGAACAGACCCTCGACGACTGCCTGCACGAGGCCATGGACAGCGAAGGCTGGCTGGCATTGTTGCGGCGCATGGAAAGCGGCCAGGTGCGCTTGCTGTGTCGCGACCTGCCCGCGCCTTCGCCGCTGGCCTCGGCCATTCTCAACGCACGGCCCTATGCTTTCCTCGATGACGCCCCGCTGGAGGAACGACGCACCCAGGCGGTGCTCAACCGGCGCTGGAATGAAGTGCATGACGGCGATGACCTCGGTGCGCTGGACGCCGATGCGATCGCCGCCGTGCAGGCCGAGGCCTGGCCGCAGCCGGGCAATGCTGACGAAATGCACGAGGCGCTGATGACCCTGGGCGCCATCAGCCATGAGGAAGTCCATGCCAACCCCAGCTGGGACCTGCTACTGCGCCAGCTGGCCAAGGCCGGACGCGCCATGCGCCTGATCGATGAAAAACTCTGGCTGGCACGCGAACGCCTGAACCTGCTGCAGACGCTGTATCCGGCGTCGCGCCTGGAGCCTGCGCTGGACATACTGCCCGGCTTCGACCAGGCCATCGATCCGGACAGCGCTCTGAGTGAGCTGCTACGCGCCCGCCTGAGCGGCTACGGCCCGCTGAGCGTGGCGCAGATTGCCGCACCACTGGGCAAGCCCGCTGTTCAGGTCGAACAGGCGCTGGGCCGCCTGGAAGCCGAAGGCTACGTGTTGCGCGGCCATTTCAGCCCAGGGGCGCGGGACCTGCAATGGTGTGAGCGCCACCTGCTGGCGCGCATCCATCGCTACACGGTGAAACGTCTGCGCCGGGAGATCGAGCCGGTCAGCCTGCAGGACTTCATGCGTTTTCTGTTCGACTGGCAGCACCTGGCGCCTGATCAGCGCCTGCGTGGGCCTCAGGCGGTGGCCGAAGTGCTGGGGCAGCTGCAGGGTTTCCCCAGTGCTGCCGGCGCCTGGGAAGCGGAGCTGCTGCCGGCGCGGATCAAGGACTACAGCCCGCACTGGCTGGACGATGCCTGCCGCAGCGGGCAGTTTGCCTGGAGCCGGCTGGCCGCGACCGTGGCGAGCAATACCTTGTCGAGTACGCCGCTGGTGCTGTTGCCACGCGAGCACATGGGCCTATGGCGTAGCCTCGCCCCCGAGCCTGCCCGCGAAGCACTTGGCGGGCGAGCACAACGGGTGCTTGAAGCGCTGCAGGCCCACGGGGCGTTGTTCTTCGATGAACTGACCAGCGATGCCCACCTGCTGCCCAGCGAGCTGGAAGCCGCGTTGCAGGAACTGGTAGGGGCCGGCCTGGTGGGCGCCGACAGTTTCACCGGCCTGCGCAGCCTGATTACCCCTGCCGCCAAGCGCAGCTCCCGCAACCGCCGGCGCGGCCACCCGCCGCTGTCGAGCAGCATGGCCCATGCCGGACGCTGGGCGTTGCTGCGTCGGGGCAGTGGCACTGTTGACGAGAACCAGCGCGTGGAACACATCGCCCGCGCGCTGCTACGGCGCTATGGAGTGATCTGCTGGCGGCTGCTGGAACGGGAGAGCGATGTACTGCCGCCCTGGCGCGAGCTGCTACGTTGCTATCACCGGTTGGAAGCACGTGGCGAGATTCGTGGTGGGCGTTTCATTGCCGGGCTGGCGGGTGAGCAGTTCGCATTGCCGGAGGCGGTCGGGTTGCTACGGCAGGTACGCCGGCGGGCGCCAGATGGTGGGCTGGTGGTGGTCAGCGCCAGTGATCCGCTGAACTTGATAGGGTCGTTGCTGCCCGGTGCGAAAGTGCCTGCTGCGGGTGATAACCGGTTGCTGTATCGCGATGGCGTGCCCGTAGCGGTGCGGGTGGCGGGGCGGTATAGCTATCTGGTGGAGGGGGCGGCGCAGGAGCAAGCGAGCTGGAAGGAGAAATTGATGCGTACGCCGACAGGCGCTTAAACCTTATCGTCGAACACCTCTGGGCGAGAATGATTTTCGCTTCCCCGATTTTGATTTGCACTGCCACACAAGTTGGCTATGGTCGGGGTTTGCCCCAGGCCCTGAGCCTGACCGCGCCATCGCAAGGATCCCGTATGAGCCTGTCACTTCTCAGCCGCTATGCCTTCTTCACCGCCTGTGTATTGTTCACCCTGGCGAGCCTGCCGTTCCTCCACCACGAGTGGCTGTGGCCGTTCACCCTGGTCACCGGGGTGCTAAGCCTGATCGGGGTGTTCGACCTGCTGCAGCAACGCCACGCGGTGCGCCGCAACTATCCGATTCTTGGCAACATCCGCTACCTGGTCGAGGGCATCCGCCCGGAAATCCGCCAATACCTGCTGGAGGCCGACAGCGACGCACTGCCCTTCTCCCGCGCCCAGCGCTCGCTGGTATACGCCCGGGCCAAGAACGAAGCCTCGGACAAACCCTTCGGCACCCTGATCGATGTCTATGAGTCGGGCTTCGAGTTCATCGGCCACTCCATGCGCCCGGCACCACTGACCGACCCGGCAAGCTTCCGGGTCATCGTCGGCGGGCCGCAGTGCAGCCAGCCGTATTCGGCGTCGATCTTCAACATCTCGGCCATGAGCTTCGGCTCGCTCAGCGCCAACGCCATCCGCGCCCTGAACAAGGGCGCCAAGCTGGGCAACTTCCACCACGACACCGGCGAAGGCAGCATCAGCCCCTATCACCGCGAAAACGGTGGCGACCTGGTCTGGGAGCTGGGCAGCGGCTACTTCGGCTGCCGCACCGCCGACGGCCGCTTCGACCCCGAACGCTTCGCCGCCCAGGCCCGCACCCCACAGGTGCGGATGATCGAGATCAAGATGAGCCAGGGCGCCAAGCCCGGCCACGGCGGCATCCTGCCCAAGCACAAGGTGACCCAGGAAATTGCCGAAACCCGTGGAGTGCTGATGGGCGAGGACTGCATCTCGCCATCGCGCCACAGCGCCTTCTCCACCCCGATCGAGATGATGCACTTCATCGCCCAGCTGCGTGAGTTGTCTGGCGGTAAACCGGTGGGTTTCAAGTTCTGCCTGGGCCACCCGTGGGAGTTCATGGGCATCGCCAAGGCCATGCTGGAAACTGGCATCCTGCCCGACTTCATCGTGGTCGATGGCAAGGAAGGCGGTACCGGCGCCGCGCCGGTGGAGTTCACCGATCACATCGGCGTGCCGCTGCGTGAAGGCCTGCTGTTCGTGCACAACACCTTGGTTGGGCTTAACCTGCGCGACAAGATCAAGCTCGGCGCCAGCGGCAAGATCGTCAGCGCCTTCGACATCGCCAGCGTGCTGGCCATCGGTGCCGATTGGGCCAACTCGGCGCGCGGGTTCATGTTCGCCATCGGCTGCATCCAGTCGCAGAGCTGCCACACCAACAAGTGCCCGACCGGCGTAGCCACGCAAGACCCGCTACGCCAGCGCGCCCTGGTGGTACCGGACAAGGCCCAACGGGTGCTGAACTTCCACCACAATACCCTGCGTGCACTGGCTGAAATGCTGGCCGCAGCAGGTCTTGAGCACCCGGCGCAGCTGGAGGCCAAGCACCTGGTGCGGCGCGTGTCGGCCACCGAGATCAAGCTGTTCTCGCAGATGCATGTGTTCCTCAAGCCGGGCGAGTTGCTCACCGGTGAGGTCAATGGGCAGTTCTATTCGCGCATGTGGCAGATGGCCCGGGCCGACAGCTTCGAGCCGCAAGCAGCCTGAACAGCTCAGTCGCTGCTTGCCGATTGATCGGGCATTGCGAACAGCAGTGCCCGTGAATCACCTTTGCTGATCGCAGCCAGGCTCCTCCAGTGTCGCAGCATCATGCGTTCTACCTCCGTCACTGGGCCACTGGTCACCCACCAGACTCTTTTGTACCGGTGCTCCAGTGTTCGTGGGTCGTAGACTACCCGTTGCGCAACGCGAGGATACAAGGCAGTGGCAGGGTCGACGTAATCGGCCTTGTAAACCAGCGGTGCAGCCCCCGTCTTGTTGTAGTAATCGATAGTCAACGACCAGTTTCTGTCATCGGCGAGCAGCGCATCACCTTGCTGCCAATGCGCGCCGACCTGAGCCATGACGTAATCGAGCCGGTTGTCGACCCATTCGCTGCCACCACGCAGGTTGAATTGCCGGCTGTACAGATTTGCCAGGCCTGTCACTTCGAGCACCATGCAAAGGACCAGTAGCGGGACACGCCAATTCTGGCGCATCCCGGTCAAGGCGATTGCCAGCAGGATAGGCAGGCCCAAAAATGCGAAAAGCAGGTAACGCGCCACGAACATGGGTTTCACACAGGAAATCAACCCGAGCACCAAGATCGGGATGAAGCAATAGATAACGAGTAGCGATCTGGGCCTGTGAGGCACCTGGTCCAAGTACCCCAGGAACGCACCTGCGGTTATCAGCAACAAGCAAAAGAGCACTGCCGCCAGCTTGGCACCCGGTACCTGCAAGCCCAGTGCGAAGGCTTGCCAGACGCTTGTCGGCAGTGTCATGAGTGTCATTTCGGCAACCCAGGCGAGGAGCCCGGAATCGCTGGCCTGCTCGATCAGCGTCGGCAGCCATGGCAGAAAGGCGAGCGCAATCGCCAGGTTGCAGATCCACCATCGCCCTGAGCGAATGAGCGACTTGCCGTTCTGTCCTTTGGCCAGCAGCACATGAAGCCAGATAGCCGCTGCACACAGCACGGCAAAGTAATGCGTGTACAACCCGGCGATCATCAACAAGGCATACGCCAGCAGGTACCGGTCGCGCTGTTGTCGCCCCCAAAGCAATATCACATAGAGCGCCGAGAGCATGAGCAACCCGAGTAGCGAGTACATTCGGGCTTCCTGGCTGTAATAGACCGCGATGGGCAAAATAGCCAACAGCACACCTGCTATTACGGCACTGCGCCAGCCATCAAGCCAGCGAGCAATCAGCATCCCCATGCAGACACTGGCAACCCCTGTCACGACACTGAAACTGCGGACGGCCGCAACACCATCACCAAAACAGTTCATCCACACATGCAACAGCAGGTAATACAGAGGTGGATGGACATCCCGCGTAGTGAACAGGACGGTCTGTGCGGGTGCCATTCGGGCCAGCCAAACACTGAAGGCCTCGTCATACCAGACGACCTGCAGTTCGATCTGATGCAACCGAACTACCAGCGCAAGCAGCAGAATACCGGCAACTATCAACGCCAAGGTGATCGGTTCACGCCTGCTTGCGCGGTGGTTCATCATTTTTCCTTGAAGATCTCACGGTCCTTTCGCGCTGTGCGCAGCCCGGCAATGCCCTTCACTACATACCTTGGCCGATGCTTGGACTCCATGTAGATACGCCCGATGTACTCTCCCAGCACGCCGATGCCGATCAGTTGTACACCGCCAAGGAACAGTATGGCTGTCATCAGCGAGGGATATCCCGGTACCGGGTTGCCAAACAGCCATTTGTCGATGACTTGGTAGGCCGCGTAAAACAGCGCGAGCAATGCGATGGCGCCGCCCACGTAGGTCCAGAGCCGCAATGGCAAGGTACTGAACGAGGTGATCCCATCCAGGGCCAGATTCCACAGTTTCCAGCCGTTGAAGCGGCTCTTGCCTGCCATGCGCGAAGCGCGCTCGTACTCGACCACTGCCGTCTTGAAGCCAGGCCACGACAGCATGCCTTTCATGAACAGTTGCTGCTCGGGCATCGACTTGATCACCTCGACGACCTTGCGATCGAGCAGGCGGAAATCACCGACGTTTTCCTCGATGCGAATCTGCGAAATGCAGTTCAGCAGGCAGTAGAACCCTGCGGCCGTAAATCGCTTCAAGTAACTGTCGCATGAACGGTCACGGCGTTTGGCGAGCACGACATCGAAGCCTGCCCGCCATTGCTCAATCAGCATGGGAATCACTTCGACCGGATCTTGCAGGTCGACATCGATGGGAATGACGGCATCGCCACTGGCCTGTTCCAGCCCGGCGAACAGCGCGGCCTCCTTGCCGAAGTTGCGAGAAAGATCGATGAGGGCAACATCAGGGTCACCGGCGATCAGTTGGCGGATCTGTTTTTCGGTGCCATCCAGGCTACCGTCATTGATGAAAATCAGCTCGACCTGGTCAACCTGGTTGGCAAGCGCCTGGCGCACCGCGTCATAGAATGGCCTGATCGCCTGTTCCTCATTGAATACCGGCACAATCAACGAGATATCCATCTACGCTTTTCCATGAAGACCCATCGCGAAAACACAAAGCCCAGCGGCAGGCTGATCAGGCAGAACAGCCCGACGGTCAAGGGTGGTGGCCAGCTTCGGCTGTCAGCGAGGTGACCCAGTGACGCACTGAGGCTGCCCATCCCCGCCACGAACACGCAGTAGCGCATGAGCGATACAGGCACCCTGAACGTGAACCAGGCATTGGCGATGTACGAAAAGGACAGCGCCACGATGAACGCCACCAGGTTGCTGAACACCTGATCATTGCCCGCCGCCTGCAGTGCGGCAAACACCGCCACGTGAATAGCGGTGTTGAAGATGCCCACGATCAGATACTTGAAAAATGACGGCATTCTGCGGTGCATGGGTGTTCGAGCCTTCCCTGTCTGGCCTCTGCACCAAATTAGGTGAATTACAGCAACGAGACTACTGACAGAAATACCAGTTGACGGTGATTACGAGGCGACCATCAATCAACTTGGCAGAGGCGAAGGAACCGCCTGGGGTAGCAGACGATCATCTAGTTCATGCAACGCACGCGGCCCATTCCCACAGTTTTGATTGGCAGCATCCTATAGCGAGGCAAAACTCGCCTGCCAATACTGGTGCACGTTCTCCAGGAGCCGGCACCATGACTTTAATACAACGACTCGCCAATCATCCTTATCTGCCCACGCCTTGCCAGTTACAAGCGGCCGGTAGCCTCATCGCCATGCTCGGCGTCGCCCTGCCGATGTTTATGATCGGCCTGCTCAAGTTCACCACGTTGGAGGTTCAGGCGCTGGTGCCATTGATTAGCAATACGCCCTGGCTGGCATGGCTCTACGTCCTGTTCGGTGAGGCGGGAGCTTCCTACTTTCTGGGCGTGGTCGAAATACTCAGTGCAATGCTCATACTCAGCTCTAGGTTGTCCACTCTGGCGGCGATAGCAGGGGGTGCGCTGTGCACGCTGACATTCGCAATAACACTGTCGATCCTGTTCACCGTACCGATCTGGGAAGCAGACTCCGGCGGCTTTCCATGGCTCAACCAGAGCGGCAGCTTCCTGATCAAGGACCTGGCATTACTGGGCATTAGCCTGACCATCCTGGGCCAAGGCCTGACCCGACTGACAATGGCAAGCAACGACCACCCCAGGCGCTGAAAGCAAAGCCCTGGCTTCACGCCGGGGCTTTGCCTGGTCAGGCGACAGAGCTTACTGGCGCTTGCTCCTGGCGCGGTGCCAGGCGGAACGCGTAGTACAGCACCGTCAGCAGCACCAGGAACGCCGGGCCGATATACAGCGCCACGCGGGTATCCTCGAAGTACGCCATCAGGCCCACCACCAGCACTAGGAAGGCCAGGGCCAGGTAGGAGCTCAGCGGCCACAGCCACATGCGGTACTTCAGCGCCTTCTGCTCGGCGGTCGAGAGGCCGGCGCGGAACTTGATCTGCGCCAGCAGGATCATCACCCAGGTCCAGATCGCACCGAAAGTGGCGATCGAGGTTACCCAGACGAACACCTTTTCCGGCACCAGGTAGTTGGCTAGCACGCCCAGCAGCAGCGCACCGATCGACAGCAGCAGCGCATTGCGCGGCACGCCGCTTTTCGAGGTGCGGGCAAAGGCGGCCGGGGCCTGGCCGTTCTGTGCCAGGCTGTAGAGCATGCGCCCGGTGCTGAAGATGCCGCCGTTGCACGACGACAGCGCAGCGGTAATCACCACGAAGTTGATGATACCGGCCGCGGTCTTGATCCCCAGGCGCTCGAAGGTCATCACGAACGGGCTGCCCTGGCTGCCGATGCCATCCCACGGGTAGATCGACAGGATCACGAACAAGGCGCCGACGTAGAACAGCAGGATGCGCCAGAACACCGAGCCAATCGCCTGGGGGATGGTTTTCTGCGGGTTGCGTGCTTCGCCGGCGGTGAGGCCGATCATTTCCACGCCCAGGTAGGCGAACATCACCATCTGCAGCGACATCAGCACGCCCGTCACGCCGTTGGGCATGAAGCCGCCGTTGCTCCACAGGTTGGAGATGCCCACGGCGACGCCGTCATTGCCGAAACCGAACGCGATCACGCCAATGCCACCGAGTACCATGGCAATGATGGTGACGATCTTGATCAGAGCGAACCAGAACTCGAACTCACCGAACGCCTTGACCGCAATCAGGTTGACTGCGCCCATGCTGCCCAGCGCCATCAAGGCCCAGATCCAGCGTGGCACGTCAGGGAACCAGATACCCATGTAGATGGCCACCGCAGTGATTTCCGCTACGCAGGTCACCAGCCACAGGAACCAGTAGTTCCAGCCGGTGAGAAAACCCGCCAGCGGGCCAAGGTAGTCCTGGGCATAGCGGCTGAAGGAGCCGGCGACCGGGTTGTGCACGGCCATCTCGCCGAGGGCACGCATGATCACCAGGATCGCCAGGCCACCAATGATGTAGGAAAGCATGATCGCGGGGCCGGCCATTTCGATGGCTTTGGCCGATCCGAGGAAAAGACCGACGCCGATACAGGCGCCCAGCGCCATCAGACGGATGTGCCGTTCGCCCAGCTCACGCTTGAGCGGGCCGCCCTCAGTGGGCTCGGCAGGGGCAGGATGGTTGCCGACTGGCATAGCAATACAACCTCATTTTGTTATTGGATTTGACCTTCGTGCAGCGCCGGCCATGCCGATAGGCGTGGCGTTGGCTTGCCAGGCTGGCCTTGTGGGCCGGCCCGTGTGCCGGGCTAGAGCGGCCGGCAGGGCGAAGGGGCCGAGCAGTATAGGAAGTCCGTTATAGGGGTTTTCGCTGTAAAAACAGGGAAATTCAGCGAGTTTTTCGGGGACTGCTGCGCCAGCCCCGGCTCCACTGCCACCCTAACAACAACGCTGCGGGAATAAACCCACACCAAAGCCGCATAGCCCTACGCCACTTTTCTCGACTTCCTACAAATTTTTCACCTGTTCCTGCCAACGTCTAAGCTTCAGACAAGCAAGACGAAAATACCTGGCCGGATAGAAGACTATGGGCGCACTGTGGCAATCGGAACCAACCAGAACGGAAGCATCTGAAGCACCTCCGGCCAAGACGCCACAACCGCAGCCCCCACGTCAGCGCAGGCTCTGGTGGCGGCTGATTTTCCTGATTCTGCTGGTGGCACTGGTGGCCATCGGTTTCGCCGCCTACGACGAGTTCCGCACCTCCAACCTGCAATCGCGCGAATTCAGCAAGCTGGCCACCACCCTCACCTATTCGCTCCAGCCTGGGCCGAGCGATGCGATCGTCTACCCGGGCGACGGGCCATTCGACAAGCGCCTGGGCTACAGCGGGCTGGGCGAATTCCTGCCTCGCCTGCTGAAACGCGATTACTTGATCAGCGAACAAGTGCGGTTCTCCCCGGCCCTGATGCGCTATGTCGATCACGGCCTGTTCGCCCCCTACATCGAAAAGATCCAGGCCGGCCTGTCGATCACCGACTGCCGCGGCGAGACGCTGTACCAGTACAACTACCCACAGCACCTGTACCCGGATTTCGCCTCCATCCCACCGGTGATGGTCAACAGCCTGCTGTTCATCGAAAACCGCGACCTGCTCGATACCACAGACGTAAAGAACAACCCTGCCGTGGACTGGCCTCGCTTTGCCAAGGCCGCATACAGCCAGGTGGCCAAGTACCTGGCCCTGCCCGGCCAGTCGGCGGGCGGAAGCACCCTCGCCACCCAGCTGGAGAAGTACCGCCATTCGCCGGATGGCCTGACCGTCAATGGCGCCGAGAAGATCCGCCAGATGATCTCGGCCAGCGTGCGCGCCTACCAGGGTGGCCCCGACACCAGCGAAGCGCGCCACCGGATCGTGCGTGACTACCTCAACAGCGTACCGCTGTCGGCCGTGCCCGGGCATGGCGAGGTGCATGGCATGGCCGAGGGCCTGCGGGTGTGGTACGGCGCCGATTTCGATCAGGTCAACCAGGCGCTGACCTCCACCGCCACCGACCCGGACAGCATGGCCGCACGCGGCCTGGCCCTGCGCCAGGTGCTGTCGCTGATGATCGCCCAGCGTCGCCCTTCGCATTACCTTTCCAAGGGCCGCGTCGAACTGGCCGAGCTCACCGACTCACACATTCGTGTGCTGGCGGCCGCCAAGATTATCGATCAACCGTTGGCCGATGCGGCGCTGGCCAGCAAGGCGGTCTACCGCGACTGGGTCGCCCAGCCGACCATCGTGCCGATCATCACCAACAAAGGCATCAGCCTGGCCCGCAATCGCCTGGCAGCCATGCTCAACCGCCCCCTGTATGATCTCGACCGCCTCGATGTGTCAGCCACCAGCACCCTGCAAGCCGACCTGCAGCTGCAGGTCAGCCAGTACCTGAAAAACCTTGCCGACCCCGAATTCGCCGCGCAGATCGGCCTTATCGGCGAACGCCTGCTCACCTCCAAGACCACTGACCAGGTGAGCTACAGCTTCACCTTGTTCGAGCGCACCGCCGATGGTTCGCGGGTCCGTGTGCAGACCGACAGCACCAACCAGCCTTTCGATATCAACGAAGGCAGCAAGCTGGAACTTGGCTCGACCGCCAAGCTGCGAGTGCTCACGACTTACCTGGAGATCATCGCCGAACTGCACGACAAGTACGCCGGCAAACCTGCCGCCGAGTTGAAGAAAGTCGAAGTTGCCGAGCTCGACCGCATCACCCAGTGGTCGCTGGAATGGCTGGCACAGAACAGCAAGAACCAGAGCCTGGATGCCATGCTCGATGCGGCGCTGGAGCGTAAATACTCGGCCAACACCGGTGAAGCCTTCTTCACCGGCGGCGGCATGCACGTGTTCAACAACTTCCGCAAGGAAGACAACAACCGCAACCCGACCCTCAAGGATGCCCTGCGCGAATCGATCAACTTGCCGTTCATCCGCCTGATGCGCGACCTGGTGCGTTACGTCACCTACCAGCAGCCGTTCAACCGCGTGCCGCTGCTCAAGGACGACTCGGACCCGCGACGCCAGGAATACCTGGCCCGCTTCGCCGACAAGGAAGGCACCAGCTACCTGATGCGCTTCTGGAAGAAATACCAGCGCAAGACCTCGCAGCAACGCCTGGACACCTTCCTGGACAGCATGCGCGCCACCCCGCAACGCCTGGCGGCGGTGCACCGCTACCTGTTCCCAGAAGCCGGCCAGGAAACCTTCAATGCCTTCGTCCGTGCCCACAGCAAGGATGACAAGATTGCCTTGGGCAAACTCACCGACGGCAAGCTGGCGGAGATGTACGAAGCGTACGGCCCCGGCAAGTACGACCTGCCCGACCAGGGCTACATCGCCAAGGTCCACCCGCTGGACCTGTGGCTGCTGGGCTACCTGTTGAAGCACCCGAGCTCCACGCTCACCGAAATGGTCAACGCCAGCCATTTCGAGCGCCAGGAAGTCTACAGCTGGCTGTTCAAGAGCCGCCACCAGGGGGCGCGTGACAGCCGCATCCGCACCATGGTCGAGATCGAAGCGTTCCTCGATATCCACCAACGCTGGAAACGCGTGGGCTACCCGTTCGACCATCTGGTGCCGTCGTTGGCCACCGCCATCGGCAGTTCCGGCGATCGCCCGGCCGCGCTGTCGGAACTGGTCGGCATCATCCAGAACGACGGCGTGCGCCTGCCGACGCTGCGTATCGACACCCTGCATTTCGCCGCCAATACCCCCTACGAGACCAAGCTGGTCAGTGACCCGGACCGTGGCGTGCGAATCCTGCCGGTAGAAGTGGCGCGGGCGCTGAAAGGGGCCATGTCGCAGGTGGTCGATGCCGGTACCGCGCGGCGCATCTCCGGCAGCTTCAAGCTCAAGGATGGCACGCCGCTGGTGATGGGTGGCAAGACCGGTACCGGCGACAACCGTATCGAAAGCTTCGGCGCTGGTGGCCGGCTGATTGGCTCACGCTCGCTCAACCGTACCGCCACCTTCGTGTTCTTCCTCGGTGAAAACCACTTCGGCACCCTGACCGCCTTCGTCCCTGGACGCTCGGCGGAAGCCTTCAAGTTTACCTCGGCGCTGCCGGTGCAGGTGCTCAAGGGCATGGCGCCGATCCTGATGCCGTACTTGCAGCCAGGTAACCCGAACGAGTGCAAACCACCGCAGGTTGCCATGCATGGCGACGATTCATCTAAAACGTAGATGATAATCATCGGCATTTAGAGGCTTGTGTTTAGATATATCTTGAGTAATATCTTGCGATATATCGAAACACAGGGAGCCTCTAAATGCGTGACCATTACGCACATGACCCTTTTGAACGCCGCCCCGCCCGAGGCGAGCGTGGCCCGCGGGTTTTCGCCCCGGGTGACCTCAAACTGCTGATGCTGTCGATGCTGGCCGAGCAACCGGGCCACGGCTATGACCTGATCCGCCAGATCGAGAACCTGTTCGATGGCAGCTACACGCCGAGCCCCGGCGTGATCTACCCCACCCTCAATTTCCTCGAAGAAGCCGAGTTGATCAGCGGCCAGGTGCACGGCAGCAAACGCCTGTACGCCATCACCGCTGCCGGCCGTAACGCGCTGGCCGATCAGGCCGTCGCCCTGGATGGCGTGCGCATGCGCATCGAAGTCAGCAAGCGCGCCCTGCGTGGCCACGACCGCCCGCCGGAAATCCACGAAGCGGTCGGCAACCTGCGCCATGCCCTGCACATGCACAGTGGCCGCTGGACGCCGGAAGAAATCGATCGGGTGCGCAACCTGCTCAACGACACTGCCAAGGCCATCGCCTCCGGGCCGGCCGATCCAGTCAGGGAGAACCCCCATGAGTGACACCATTCACCGCGTCAACCACGAAATCCGCCAACGTCGCCTGCAGGTGCTGCGAGTCACCGACCTCACCCCGCGCATGCGCCGCATCACCCTCGGTGGCGCCGAGCTGCAGGGCTTCACCAGCCTGGGCAGTGACGACCACATCAAACTGCTGTTCGCTGAAACGGCCGAGCAGCAGCAGGCCATCGACGCCCGCAACCTGGGCCGTGACGGCGGCGCCCGGCCGACCATGCGCGAGTACACGCCGCGCCGTATCGACCTGGTGGCCCACGAACTGGACATCGATTTCGTGCTGCACGGCGACGGCCCAGCTTCGACCTGGGCGGCCCAGGCGAAACCTGGGCAGACGCTGAACATCGCCGGGCCACGGGCTTCGATGGTAGTGCCGGATATCTTCGACAGCTACCTGCTGGTGGGTGACGAGACGGCAATTCCGGCGATTGGCCGACGACTGGAGGAACTGCCGGCGGGGCGTCGGGTGCTGGCGGTGATCCAGATCGAGGATGAGCAGGAGCGGCAGCCGTTGCCGAGCGCAGCGCAGGTCGAAGTCATCTGGGTCAAGCGGGATAAGGACCTGCTGGCGTTGCTCAAGGATCTGGCGTTGCCGGAAGGTAAGCTGTACAGCTGGGTGGCGCTCGAGAAGTCACTGACTCGGCTGGCCAAGGCATTGTTGCTGGACAAAGGCGTGGCAGAAGATGCCTTGAAGGCCGCCGCTTACTGGCGTGCCGACGGGACTGCGGACGACGAGTGATCTGCTCTCTGCTGCACCGGCCCTTTCGCGGGACAAGTCGGACCGCCGCACCTACAACGTTACGCGATCCCCTGTAGGAGCGGGCGTGACCCGCCAGAGGGCCGGTACAGGCTAATCAATGCCATGCTTTCCCCGCCACCGGTCCAGCCCTAGCAACACCAGGCCAATCCCCCAGAACCCCGCCAAAACCCCGAGGGCATTTAGCATTACTTGCCCATACCCCAGGCTCGCCACATCGATGAACGGGTAGGCATACGCGCCGATCTCACTCCCCCGCCACAGCGCATAGGCGAAATACACCGCCGGGTACAGCGCCCACACCATCAAATGCCAGAGCCGCAGGCTGCCCTTGGGCACCTCGAACCACCAGTACAAAGCGAACAGCAGCGGCATCACATCATGCAGCAGTTCATCCGCCAGCCACTGCCAACCTTCGGGCTGCCACAGGTGTCGCAGCAGCAAGCTGTAAGCCAACGCCACCAGCACGATGCTGGCCGCCACCGCAGAACTCACCGATGGCGACAGAAACCAGCGCCCGGCCGCTGACTCTCGGCCAAAAGCCGCGTAGCTGAGCACTGTCGCCACCAGGGTATTGGTCAGCACCGTGAAGTAACCGAACACATTGATCAGCCCGCCAATCAGGCTGGCCTGTTCCTGCCAGCGCGCCAGCAGCACCAGGTAGACCTGCACCGTGAGGCCGAACCAGCCAAGCAACGCCATCGACGTCAGCCAGGGGCGCCGTGGCATGTCAGGCCTGGCGCTGCAGCTTCACGTACAACTGCTCGACCTTCTCCCGCGCCCACGGCGTCTTGCGCAGGAAGGTCAGGCTCGACTTGATGCTCGGGTTGCTCTTGAAGCAGCGCACATCAACGCGTTCGGCCAGGCCCTGCCATTGGTAGTGCGCCACCAGTTCGGTGAGGATCTGTTCGAGGGTCTTGCCGTGCAACGCGTTGTGTTGGGCCGTGCTCATGCCAGTGCTCCGTAGGAAAGATGCGCACCTTACACGAGTGTAGTGGCGGGTGGGATGCGTGTTGTCTGCGGAAAAACCACTGGCCAGGGGCAAAACCTCTGTGCTGAAATAGTGATGTTATATTGTAACAACACAAAAGCATCTGCCAAGGAACGCCTCTTCCCCATGCTGTACATCCCGCTCCGCCTCTGCCCCCTCGCTGTCGCCCTGTGGCTCGCCTCATCACCCAGCCAAGCCGTGGAACTGGAACCCCAGGTCATCACCGCCAACCCACTGGGCAACCGTCAACTGGCTGCCCCCAGCACCGTGCTTGAAGGTGACGACCTGCTGCAACAGCAACACGGCAGCCTCGGTGAAACCCTGAACAAGCAACCCGGTGTAGCCTCCACCTGGTTCGGCCCTGGCGCCAGCCGCCCGGTGATTCGCGGCCTGGATGGCGACCGCATTCGCATCCTGCGCAATGGCGTGGGTGCCCTGGATGCCTCGTCGCTGTCCTATGACCACGCAGTGCCGCTGGACCCGGTCACGGTCGAGCGCGTGGAAATCGTCCGCGGTCCGGCTGCCCTGCTATATGGCGGCAATGCCATCGGCGGCGTGATCAACACCTTCGACAACCGCATTCCTGACTCGCCGATCGAGGGCATCCACGGCGCTGGCGAACTGCGCTACGGCGGCGCCGACACCACCCGCAGCAGTGCCGGCAAACTGGAAGCCGGTGACGGCACTTTCGCCTTGCACCTGGACGCCAATAGCCGTCAATTCAATGACCTGCGTATTCCCGGCTACGCGCAGAGCGCCAAGGTCCGTGACCCCGACGCGCCAGGCAGTCGCCACCGCCTGGAAAACAGCGACGGCCGCCAGGACGGTGGCGCGATCGGCGGTTCCTACAACTGGGAGCATGGCTATGCCGGCTTGTCCTACAGCCGCTACGACAGCAACTACGGCTCGGTGGCCGAGTCCGGCGTGCGCCTGGACATGAAGCAGGACCACTACGCCTTTGCCTCGGAACTGCGTGACCTGGAGGGCCCGTTCAGCTCGGTCAAGGTCGATGCCGGCTACACCGACTACGAGCACAGCGAGATCGAAGAAGGTGAGGTGCACACCACCTTCAAGAACAAGGGCTACGAAGCCCGCATCGAAGCCCGTCATCAGCCGCTCGGGCCGCTTGAAGGCGTGATTGGCGCACAGGTCAGCCGCAACGAGTTCTCGGCACTGGGCGAGGAAGCCTTCGTCCCGCACACCGACACCGACAGCCTGGCGCTGTTCATGCTCGAGCAGTGGCAAACCACCGAGCGCCTGAACCTGAGCCTTGGCGCACGCCTGGAACACACCCGCGTCGACCCCGATGCCAAGGGCAACGAGAACTTCGTCGAGACCGACAGCGCCAGCAGCTTCAACGCCTTCAGCCTGTCCTCGGGCGCTGTGTACCAGCTCGACCCGACCTGGTCTCTGGCGGCCAACCTCGGCTACACCGAGCGCGCCCCGACGTTCTACGAGCTCTATGCCAATGGTGCCCATGTGGCCACCGGCGCGTATGAAGTTGGTGATGCCAGCCTGAACAAGGAAAAGGCAATTTCCGCCGACCTGGCCCTGCGCTTCGACAATGGCACCCACAAGGGCAGCGTCGGGGTGTTCTACAGCCACTTGCGCAACTATATCGGCCTGATCGGCACGGGTAACCTGCGTGAAGGCCATGATCACGACCATGGCGAGGATGATCACGACCACGACCACGATCATGACGATGGCGGCTTCCCCGAGTACCAATACCAGGGCGTGCGTGCGCGCTTCTACGGCATCGAGGCACAAGACCGCTGGAAGCTGCTCGAGAACCGCTATGGCAGCTTCGCGCTGGAGCTGTCCGGCGACTACACCCGGGCCAAGAACCTCGACAGCGGCGAGCCACTGCCGCGGATTGCCCCGCTGCGGCTGAACAGCGGGCTCGTATGGGAACTGGACCGCTGGCAGGCACGGGTCGATGTGCAGCATGCCGCATCGCAGCACCGCAAGCCTGAGAACGAGACCAGCAGCGATGGCTACACCACGCTCGGGGCCAGCGTCGGCTACCGTTTCGGCATCGGCCAGAGCCAGTGGCTGGCCTTTGTGCGCGGCGAGAACCTGACCGACCAGACCGTGCGCTATGCGAGTTCGATCCTGCGGGATATCGCGCCAGCGCCGGGGCGCAGTGTGGAAGTTGGACTGCGGACCACCTTCTAAAGCGCATGGGGCTGCTCGGCAGCCCCCTTTCTGCGCTGACTGTTACCGGATCAGCAACAATCAACTGCGACATTTTGTCTTTTTTTCTTACAACTTCCCCTATATCCTCCCCGCCGCAAGCTGAATCGCTTCATCCAGCACTCCCAATTGCCACTTCCATCGAAGAGTCCGCTCCTCGGTGCACTTGCCGTTTGCTCAACAATCAAAAGATAGCGCTATCTCATGCTCCAACTGCCCAAGACCCGCTACACCGGCTTTGCCCTCATTGCCCTCACCACCAGCCTGCCGAACGCGGCCAGCGCCAGCGAACCCTTCGCCAAGGACTCTCCATGGATGTTCGGCGACTGGGGTGGCACCCGCACCGAGCTGCTGCAGAAAGGCTACGACTTCACCCTCGGCTACACCGGCGAGATGGGCAGCAACCTGCACGGCGGCTACGACCACGACCGCACGGCACGCTACAGCGACCAGTTCACCTTCGGCAGCCACCTGGACCTGGAGAAGATCCTCGGCTGGAACGACACCGAGTTCCAGCTGACCGTCACCGAGCGTCACGGCGACAACATCAGCAACGACCGCATCAACGACCCGCGGGTCGGCGGCTTCACTTCGGCCCAGGAAGTCTGGGGCCGTGGCGAAACCTGGCGGCTCACGCAAATGTGGATCAAGCAGAAGTACTTCGACGGCGCCCTGGACGTGAAAGTCGGCCGTTTCGGCGAAGGCGAGGATTTCAACAGCTTCCCCTGCGACTTCCAGAACCTGGCCTTCTGCGGCTCGCAGGTGGGCAACTGGGTCGGCGGCATCTGGTACAACTGGCCGGTCAGCCAGTGGGCCATGCGCGTTCGCTACAACCTCAGCCCTGAACTGTACGCCCAAGTTGGCGTGTATGAGCAAAACCCGTCCAACCTCGAATCGGGCAACGGCTTCAAGCTCAGCGGCAGCGGCACCCAGGGTGCGGTCATGCCGGTCGAACTGGTATGGAGCCCAAGCTTGAACGGCCTGAAAGGGGAATATCGCGCCGGCTACTACTACAGTAATGCCAAGGCACAGGATGTTCTCAAGGACAGCAACGGCCAGCCGGCCGCCCTCAGTGGCGCCGCTTACCGCAGCAGTTCGAGCAAGCACGGCATGTGGCTCGGGGCCCAGCAGCAGGTCACCTCGCTGGCGTCCGACCAGTCGCGCGGCCTGAGTCTGTTCGCCAACGCCACGGTGCACGACAAGAAGACCAATGTCATCGATAACTATGTTCAAGCTGGACTGGTATACAAAGGCCCCTTCGACGCCCGCGCCAAGGACGACATCGGCTTCGCCGTCGCCCGCGTGCACGCCAACCCGGCCTACCGCAAGAATGCCCGCCTGGCCAATCAGGTGGCGGGCCTCGACGACTACGACAACCCGGGCTACCTGCCGGTGCAAGACACCGAGTACAGCGCCGAACTCTATTACGGCATTCACCTGGCCGACTGGCTCACGGTGCGCCCGAACCTGCAGTACATCCGCCATCCGGGCGGGGTGTCGCAGGTCGACAGCGCGCTGATCGGCGGCCTGAAAATCCAAAGCACTTTCTGACCACTTTCACACTGACCACCTTCATTAAAGGGAGAACCTACGATGAGCACTGACGGTGCCAACCAAGGAACCCGCTGGCTGCCACGCCTGATGGGCGTGCTGCTGTTGCTGATGGGCCTGGCCCTGCTGGCCGGCGGCATCAAGCTGAGCCAGCTGGGCGGATCGCTGTACTACCTGATCGCCGGTATCGGCTTTGCCCTGTCGGGCGCCCTGCTGCTGGCCAAGCGCCGCATCGCCCTGGGCCTGTATGGCCTGGTACTGCTGGGCAGCACGGTATGGGCCATGCTCGAAGTGGGCCTGGACTGGTGGCAACTGGTGCCGCGCCTGGCCATTTGGTTCGCCATCGGCGTGGTGCTGCTGCTGCCGTGGGCCCGGCGCCCGCTGACCGGCCCTGCCGCCAAGGCCAACACCGCGCTGCTGAGCGTTGCCGTGCTGGCTTCCGGCGCCTGCGCCCTGGGCAGCCAGTTCACTCACCCGGGTGAAGTGTTCGGCGAACTGGGCCGCGACAACAGCGAAATGGGCAGCGCCGCACCGGCCATGCCGGATGGCGACTGGCAGGCCTATGGCCGCACCGAGCACGGCGACCGCTATTCGCCGCTGCGCCAGATCACCCCGCAGAACGCCTACCGCCTGGAAGAAGCCTGGCGGATCCGCACCGGCGACCTGCCGACCGACAACGACCCGGTCGAGCTGACCAACGAAAACACCCCGCTGAAGGCCAACGGCATGCTCTATGCCTGCACGGCCCACAGCAAGGTGCTGGCCCTGGACCCGGACACCGGTGCCGAGATCTGGCGCTACGACCCGCAGATCAAGACCCCCGTCGGCACCTTCAAGGGCTTCGCCCACATGACCTGCCGTGGCGTCTCGTACTATGACGAGAACAGCTACGTCAGCCGCGACGGCAGCCCAGCTCCAAAGGTGTCCGACGCAGGCCAGGCCGTGGCCCAGGCCTGCCCACGCCGCCTCTACCTGCCGACCGCCGACGCCCGCCTGATCGCCATCAACGCCGACAACGGCAAGGTCTGCGAAGGCTTCGCCAACCAGGGCGCGATCGACCTGACCACGGGCATTGGCCCGTTCACTGCCGGTGGCTACTACTCCACCTCGCCGGTGGCGATCACCCGCAGCCTGGTGATCATCGGCGGCCATGTGACCGACAACGAGTCGACCAACGAACCGTCCGGCGTGATTCGCGCCTACGACGTGCACGACGGCCACCTGGTGTGGAACTGGGACAGCAACAACCCGGACGACACCAAACCGCTGGCCCCAGGCAAGATGTACAGCCGCAACTCGGCCAACATGTGGTCGCTGGCCAGCGTCGACGAAGACCTGGGGATGGTCTACCTGCCGCTTGGCAACCAGACCCCTGACCAGTGGGGCGCCGACCGCACCCCAGGCGCCGAGAAGTACAGCGCCGGCGTGGTCGCCCTGGACCTGGCCACCGGCAAGGCCCGCTGGAACTACCAGTTCACCCACCACGACCTGTGGGACATGGACGTCGGCAGCCAGCCGACCCTGGTGCACCTGAAGACCAAGGACGACGTGAAGCCGGCGATCATCGTGCCGACCAAGCAGGGCAGCCTGTACGTGCTCGACCGCCGCGACGGCACGCCGATCGTGCCGATCCGCGAGGTCCCGGTCCCGCAGGGCGCGGTCAAGGGTGACCACACCGCACCGACCCAGGCCCGCTCCGACCTCAACCTGCTTGGCCCAGAGCTGACCGAACAGGCCATGTGGGGCGCCACGCCGTTCGACCAGATGCTGTGCCGCATCCAATTCCGCGAGCTGCGCTACGAAGGCCAGTACACCCCGCCGTCCGAACAGGGCAGCCTGATCTACCCGGGCAACGTCGGCGTGTTCAACTGGGGCAGCGTGTCGGTCGACCCGGTGCGCCAACTGCTGTTCACCTCACCCAACTACATGGCCTTCGTGTCGAAGATGGTGCCACGTGAGCAGGTGGCCGCAGGCAGCAAGCGCGAAAGCGAGACCAGCGGTGTACAGCCGAACACTGGCGCGCCGTATGCGGTGATCATGCACCCGTTCATGTCGCCGATCGGCATCCCGTGCCAGGCACCCGCCTGGGGTTATGTGGCGGCCATCGACCTGTTCACCAACAAGGTGGT
This sequence comes from Pseudomonas sp. HS6-2, assembly GCF_049325675.2. NCBI lineage: Bacteria > Pseudomonadati > Pseudomonadota > Gammaproteobacteria > Pseudomonadales > Pseudomonadaceae > Pseudomonas > Pseudomonas sp. HS6-2. The sequence continues at coordinate 5,023,284 of NZ_CM143906.1, forward strand.
GTGGAAGCGCAAGAACGGCACTACCCGTGACAGCACCCCGGTGCCGATCGGCATGCCGGTGGGCGTACCGAGCATGGGCGGTTCGATCGTCACCGCCGGTGGCGTCGGCTTCCTCAGCGGTACCCTCGACCAGTACCTGCGCGCCTATGACGTGAACAACGGCAAGGAACTGTGGAAAGCCCGCCTGCCAGCGGGTGGCCAGGCCACGCCGATGACCTATACCGGCAAGGACGGCAAGCAGTACGTGCTGATCGTTGCCGGCGGCCATGGCTCGCTGGGCACGAAGATGGGCGATTACATCATCGCTTACAAATTGGCTCAGTGATCCCACCGAGCCCCGCTCAGGGGCTCAATTACCTGTACCGGCGTTGCTGCCGGTACAGGCCTGCAAAGATGAAACCCTGCCCCTGCGCCCTTCGTCTACCATTGAAACCCTTCCCCCCCCGCCCCATCTAAGCACCATAGTCATTCACGCAGGTGCCCCATGAGCGACCAGCAGGATTTCCCGGAACAACCCGACGAACACAGCGCAGTCGAACAGCTCGACACCCAGGCCCATGCCGGCCACGCCCTCGCCCTGCCCGGCCAGCAATTGCCGGACAAGGTCTACGTGATCCCGATCCACAATCGCCCGTTCTTCCCCGCGCAAGTGCTGCCGGTGATCGTCAACGAAGAACCCTGGGCCGAAACCCTCGACCTGGTAGCCAAGACCGAGCACCACTCGCTGGCACTGTTCTTCATGGACACCCCGCCGGAAGACCACCGCCATTTCGACACCTCGGCCCTGCCGGAGTACGGCACCCTGGTCAAGGTGCACCACGCCAGCCGCGAGAACGGCAAATTGCAGTTCGTCGCCCAGGGTCTGACCCGGGTGCGCATCCGCACCTGGCTCAAGCACCATCGCCCGCCGTACCTGGTCGAGGTCGAATATCCGCGCCAGCCGGCCGAGCCGACTGACGAGGTCAAGGCCTACGGCATGGCGCTGATCAATGCGATCAAGGAACTGCTGCCGCTCAACCCGCTGTACAGCGAAGAACTGAAGAATTACCTCAACCGCTTCAGCCCCAACGACCCGTCGCCACTCACCGACTTCGCCGCCGCGCTCACCTCCGCCACCGGCAACCAGCTGCAGGAAGTGCTCGACTGCGTGCCCATGCTCAAGCGCATGGAAAAGGTCCTGCCGATGCTGCGCAAGGAGGTCGAGGTCGCGCGCCTGCAAAACGAGATTTCCGCCGAGGTCAACCGGCAGATCGGCGAGCACCAGCGTGAGTTCTTCCTCAAGGAGCAGCTCAAGGTCATCCAGCAGGAGCTGGGCCTGACCAAGGACGACCGCAGCGCCGACCTCGAACAGTTCGAGCAGCGCCTTGCCGGCAAGACACTGCCCGAGCAGGCCCAAAAGCGCATCGACGAAGAAATGGGCAAGCTGGCCATCCTCGAGACCGGTTCGCCCGAATACGCCGTCACCCGCAATTACCTGGAATGGGCCACCGCCCTGCCCTGGGGCGTGTACGGCAAGGACAAGCTCGACCTCAAGCATGCGCGCAAGGTGCTCGACCAACACCACGCCGGCCTGGATGACATCAAGGAGCGCATCCTCGAATTCCTCGCCGTCGGCGCCTGGAAGGGCGAGATCAGCGGCTCGATCGTGCTGCTGGTGGGCCCGCCCGGGGTGGGCAAGACCAGCATCGGCAAGTCCATCGCCGAATCCCTCGGCCGGCCGTTCTACCGCTTCAGCGTCGGTGGCATGCGCGACGAGGCCGAGATCAAGGGCCACCGCCGCACCTACATCGGCGCCCAGCCGGGCAAGCTGGTGCAGGCGCTGAAGGAAGTCGAGGTGATGAACCCGGTGATCATGCTCGACGAGATCGACAAGATGGGCCAGAGCTACCAGGGCGACCCGGCCTCGGCGCTGCTGGAAACCCTCGACCCGGAGCAGAACGTCGATTTCCTCGACCACTATCTGGACCTGCGCCTGGACCTGTCCAAGGTGCTGTTCGTGTGCACGGCCAACACCCTGGACTCGATCCCCGGGCCGCTGCTCGACCGCATGGAGGTGATCCGCCTGTCCGGCTACATCACCGAAGAGAAGCTGGCCATCGCCAAGCGCCACCTGTGGCCCAAGCAGCTGGAAAAGGCCGGCGTGGCCAAGGCCAGCCTGAGCATCAGCGATAGCGCCCTGCGCACGGTGATCGAGGGCTACGCCCGTGAAGCCGGGGTGCGCCAGCTGGAAAAACAGCTGGGCAAGCTGGTGCGCAAGGCCGTGGTCAAGCTGCTGGAAGCCCCGGACGCCAAGCTCAAGATCGGCAACAAGGACCTGGAAGCCGCCCTGGGCATGCCGGTGTTCCGCAGCGAGCAGGTGCTATCTGGCAAAGGCGTGATTACCGGCCTTGCCTGGACCAGCATGGGCGGTGCGACCCTGCCGATCGAGGCGACGCGCATCCACACCCTGAACCGCGGCTTCAAGCTCACCGGCAAGCTGGGTGATGTGATGAAGGAATCCGCTGAAATCGCCTACAGCTATGTCAGCTCCAACCTCAAGCAGTTTGGTGGTGACCCCGGTTTCTTCAACGAAGCGTTCATTCACCTGCATGTACCCGAAGGCGCCACGCCCAAGGACGGCCCAAGCGCCGGTATCACCATGGCCAGCGCGCTGCTGTCGCTGGCCCGCGACCAGGCGCCGAAAAAAGGCGTGGCCATGACTGGCGAGCTCACCCTCACCGGCCAGGTACTGCCGATTGGCGGCGTGCGCGAGAAAGTGATCGCGGCGCGGCGGCAGAAGATCTTCGAGCTGATCCTGCCGGAGCCGAACCGCGGGGACTTCGAAGAACTGCCGGACTACCTGCGTGAAGGCCTGACCGTACATTTCGCAAAGCGCTTCTCCGACGTGGCCAAAGTCCTGTTCTGACCTGCACCGGCCTCTTCGCGGGTGAACCCGCGAAGAGGCCAGCACTGACAACACAAAACCCCACCAGCATCGGGTATCCTCAGGCCATCGCCAGCCTCCGGAGCCACCATGACCGCATCTCGTCTGCTCGTTCCCCTGAGCCTCGCCCTGCTCGCTGCCTGCGCCCAGCAGCCAAAACAAACCGTCGAACTGGACGCCGAAAGCGAATGCCCCAAGCGCCTGCAGGTCGGCCAGAGCCTCACCCTGACCCTGCCCAGCAACCCCACCACCGGCTACCGCTGGCTGGTACAGAACCCTGCATCCAACGTGCTGCAAAGCCTGGGCCCTGAGGTCTACAGTGCCCCCGAGGACGCCGGTATCGTCGGCAGCTCGGGCATCTCGACCTGGCGCTACCAGGCCCGCACTGCCGGTGAAGGCCACCTGGTGCTGGTCTACCAGCAACCCTGGGCTCCGGAAGTGCGCCCGGTACAGACCTTCGATTGCGCCATCCGGGTCAACTAAACGCAGAGCGCTGGTCAGCCAACCATGCATCCACGCCGCGGTTTGGCTAGAATGCCGGCCCTGCCTATCGTCAGCCGCCTGGATTCACCGTGAGCAAACAACCCGACCGCCTTTTCGCCCAACCTCTGGAGCAAGTCCCCGACTTCGTGTTCAACGAAGACGTGGTGCGCGTGTTCCCGGACATGATCAAGCGCTCGGTGCCCGGTTATCCGACCATCGTCGAAAACCTCGGCGTGCTGGCGGCGCGCTTCGCCCAGCCGAACACGGCGCTGTACGACTTGGGCGCTTCCCTGGGTGCCGTCACCCAGGCGCTGCGCCGCCATGTGCGCAGCGACGGCTGCCGGGTGATCGCGGTGGACAACTCCGCCGCCATGGTCGAGCGTTGCCGCCAGTACCTGACCGCCCAGGATTCGATGTTCCAGGAACTGCTGCCGGTCGACGTGCTGGAAGCCGACATCCTCACCCTGCCCTTCGAACCGGCCTCGGTGGTGGCGATGAACTTCACCCTGCAGTTCATCGCCCCTGAACGACGTCTGGCGCTGCTCGGCCAGATCCGCCAGGCACTGCTGCCCGGCGGCGCGCTGATCCTCTCGGAGAAACTGCGTTTCGCCGATGACGAGGAACAGTCGCTGCTCAACGAACTGCACCTGGACTTCAAGCGGGCCAATGGCTACAGCGAACTGGAAATCGCCCAGAAACGCAGCGCCATCGAGAACGTGATGAAGCCCGACACCCTGCAAGCCCATAAGGAACGCCTGCATGCGGCCGGTTTCACCAAGGTGGTGCCGTGGTTCCAATGCCTCAACTTTACCTCGCTGATAGCCCTGCCATGATCGATCTGTCCCCCCTCGTCCGCCGCCTGGCGGGCACGCCCCTGGCTTCCTGGTCCCAGGGCCTGCAAGCACAACTGGAAGCCAAGCTGGAAAAAGGCCACGGCGACCTCGACCGCTGGCGCGGTGCGCTCGACGCGTTGCCAGCCCTGCAGCCCAGCGAAATCGACCTGGTCGACGGCCTGCGCCTGGATTGCGCGTGCGATGACGCCACCCGCGCGCAAATGCGCCAGGCGCTGATGGGCCTGTCGCCCTGGCGCAAGGGGCCGTTCGACCTGTTCGGCGTGCATGTCGATACCGAATGGCGCTCGGACTGGAAGTGGTCGCGGGTCGGCCCGCACCTCGACCTCAAGGGCAAGCGCGTGCTCGATGTCGGCTGCGGCAACGGTTACTACCAGTGGCGCATGCTCGGTGCCGGTGCCGACATGGTCGTCGGCGTCGACCCCAACTGGCTGTTCTTCTGCCAGTTCCAGGCTGTGCAGCAATACCTGCCCGACCTGCCCGCCTGGCACCTGCCGTTCGCCTTGGAAGAGCTGCCGGCCAACCTCGAAGGCTTCGACACCGTGTTCTCCATGGGCGTGTTCTACCACCGCCGCTCGCCCATCGAACACCTGCTGGCGCTCAAGGACTGCCTGGTCAAAGGCGGCGAACTGGTGCTGGAAACCCTGGTGATCGAGGGCGACGAAAACCAGGTGCTGGTGCCCGAAGACCGTTACGCGCAGATGCGCAACGTCTGGTACCTGCCGTCGGTACCGGCCCTGGAGCGCTGGTTGCGCCGCGCCGGTTTCACCGATGTGCGCTGCGTCGACGTGAGCGTCACCAGCGTCGAGGAACAGCGCAGCACCGAATGGATGCGCTATCAGTCGCTGGGCGACTTCCTCGACCCGAACGACCACAGCAAGACCATCGAAGGCTTGCCCGCCCCGCGCCGCGCCACCCTGCTGGCGCGCAAATAAAAAAGGCGTCCATGTGGACGCCCGAATCACACCTGTGCCGGGGAGCAGTGCCGGCACAGCTGCTGTTGCCTTAGTCCTTGGCCACCTCGCGGGCCTTCTCCTGCGCCTTGCGTTCGCGCTCGGCGACAGCCTGTTGCTTGTCGCCGTGCAGGCGCTCCTGATCCTGGCGGAATGCTTGCCAGAACTGCTGGGAACGTTCGGCGCCGCCTTCGGCGTAGACACTGGCGCTGCCCAGGGCGAGGGTCGCCAGCAGCAGGTATTTGCTCAGGTTCATCGTGCTTGCCTCGTTGATAACCGATCAGACAGGGCAATCGTATCCATCGGCAGCTAACGCCAAGGTGAGGCGGGCATTACAGTCTTGCAATGTGGCCTTGGCAGACAGCCAGATAACGCCAGGATTACAAATCCGTTATCTAAGCCGACAGGCCATTCGCATGCCGTAACATCCTGCCGCTTGACCCTGAAGCCCCTACAGGCTTGAGAATCCTGCTCCTTCCAGCCTACCGAGCCCGCCCATGCGCCTACTGATTATCGAGGACGAACCGCGTACCGCCGACTACCTGCAACAAGGCCTGCGCGAGAACGGCTACGTGGCCGACTGCGCCCACACCGGCATCGATGGCTTGCACCTGGCGCGCCAGCAGCCTTACGACCTGATCATCCTCGACGTCAACCTGCCCGAACTGGACGGCTGGGCGGTGCTGCAGCGCCTGCGCGCCGAGTCGGCCACGCGGATCATGATGCTGACCGCCCATGGTCGCCTGTCAGACCGGGTCAAAGGCCTGGACCTGGGCGCTGACGACTACCTGCTCAAACCATTCGAATTCCCCGAGTTGCTGGCCCGTATTCGCAGCCTGCTGCGCCGCAACGACCAGCAACTGCAACCGAGCACCCTGCGCGTCGCCGACCTGGAGCTGGACCCCAGCCGCCACCGCGCCTACCGTGCCGGCAAGCGCATCGACCTGACCGCCAAGGAATTCGCCCTGCTCCACCTGCTGATGCGCCAGAGCGGCGAGGTGCTGTCGCGCACGCAGATCATCTCGCTGGTGTGGGACATGAATTTCGATTGCGACACCAATGTCGTCGAAGTCTCGATCCGCCGCCTGCGGGCAAAGATCGACGACCCGTTTGACGACAAGCTGATCCATACCCTGCGCGGCGTCGGTTATGTCCTCGAGGCCCGCGTTTGAAGCAGGCCAGCCTGTCGCTGCGCCTGGGCCTGAGCATGACCCTGATGGGCGCCGCCCTGGTCTTGCTGCTCGCCTGCCTGGCGGTGTTCGCCCTCGACCACGAACTGGACAGCCGTGCCCGCAAGGACCTGGCGCGCAAGATGTTGCAGGTGGAGCACAACTTGCGGGTCGACTTGCGCAGTGAGGACCTGGGCAACCGCGCCCATCCATTGCTCGACCTGGTGATGGGCCACGACAACCTCAGCCTGAGCGTACTGGCCCTTGAGGGCCGCCATCCGCACCTGCTCAGTCTCGGCCCTGCGCTGGAGTCCCGGGTTGGCGAATTGCCTACCGATGCACGGCTGAACTACCACGAATGGCGCGACAGCAGCGGCAACCAGATCCTCACCGTGACCCGGCAGATGCGCCTGCGTGACGACACCCCGGTGCGGGTGATGATGTCGCTCAACCGCGCCGACGACCATGCCCTGCTTCAGGCCTATCTGCACTCCACCCTGCTGGCCCTGCCCGTGCTGTTGCTGCTGATCGGCGCGGGCGCCTGGTGGCTGATGCAGCGCGGCCTGAAGCCACTGCGCCACTTCCGCCGCATCGCTGGGCAGGTTTCCACCCAGGACCTGCAACACCGCCTGCCCGCCACCGGGTTACCACTGGAGCTGGCAGAGCTGGCGCGCAGTATCAATGTGATGCTCGACCGCCTGGACCAGGGTGTGCGCCAGCTGTCGCAGTTCTCCGACGACCTGGCCCATGAACTGCGTACCCCGCTGGGCAACCTGATGGGCAAGGCCCAGGTCACCCTGGCCCGCGAGCGTGATAGCGCGAACTACCGGGAAGTGCTGGAAGACAGCGTCGAGGAGCTGACCCGGCTCAATCGCATCATCAACGACATGCTGTTCCTTGCCCAGGTCAGCCAACCACAGGCGCAGGTGGCGCTCAAGCCACTGGCATTGGCGGAGGAAGCTGCGCAGGTAAGCGAGTTGTTTGCCTTCAGTGCCGAGCTGAAGGGTATCGAGCTGCGCTTGCAGGGCTGGGGGACGGCGCTGGCGGACCGCTTGATGTTCCAGCGGGCGCTGTCGAACCTGTTGAGCAATGCCATACGGCATTGCCCTCAGGGGCAGGCAGTGAAGCTGGGCATCGAGCGTCAGGGCAGCGAAGTGCTGATGTGGGTGGAGAATCAGGGGCCGGGGATTGCCGAAGAACATTGGCCGCAACTGTTCGAGCGCTTTTACCGGGTAGGGTCGGGGCGTTCACGGCTGGAGGGTGGGACGGGGTTGGGGTTGGCGATCGTGAAGTCGATCATGCAGTTGCATGGGGGGCGGGTCGAGGTCAGCAGTAACCTTTCAGGGCCGACCCGGTTTACCTTGGTGTTTCAGGCTGAATGAAGGTTGCCTGTACCGGCCCTTTCGCGGGGCAAGCCCGCTCCTACAGAGGTGAACTGCGCCCCATTTGTTGGACAGTCTGTGATTAGGCTGCTGCAGCCTGACTCCTGTATGCCACGGGAGTCAGGCCGCCCAGCCCCATCTTGATTCGATCATGGTTGTAGTAGTTGATGTATTCATCGATTGCCGCCCTCAGCTCTGCGATGCTGGCGAAGCGCTGACCATGGTACATCTCTATCTTCAGTGTGCCGAAAAAACTCTCCATTCGTGCATTGTCCAGGCAGTTGCCTTTGCGCGACATGCTCTGCTCCAGCCCCTTTTCTTCGAGTCGATTCCGGTAGGCGTAGTATTGATACTGCCAGCCCTGGTCGGAATGCAGCATCGGCTTGGCTCCTTCCGGTAGCTTCGCAAGCGCCTGCTCCAGCATCTGGCCGACCAGAGGATAGTGCGGCGAAGTATCGATCTGATGCGCCACGATCTCCCCGCTAAACAGGTCCAATATCGGCGATAGGTACAGTTTCTCACCCGCCACCTTGAACTCGGTCACGTCTGTTACCCATTTCTCGTTGGGCTCTGCTGCCGTGAAATCGCGCTCCATTGTGTTGGGCGCAATGCGTCCGGGCTGACCGCGATAGGACTTGTACTTTTTCACGCGCACCGTGCATTTGAGGTCGAGTTCACCCATCAGCCGGCGCACAACTTTACTGTTTACTATTTGGCCAATGTTGCGCAGCGCTGCAGTCATGCGTCGATAGCCATAGCGCCCCTTATGCCGCCCCTGGGTCTCACAGATATGAGCCTTTAACGGGGCCAGCTTGTCACCTGCAGCCATCACCTTGAGTTGGTAGTAGTACGTACTGCGCGCCAGCCCAGCCAACTTGAGCAGGTTGTTGAGGGGGAATCGGTTACGCAAGGCCGAGATGATCAGGACTTTTTCTTCTCGGCCTTCTTCTGCCTCGCCTTCTCCTCGCGCAGCTCTTTTAACTTTTTTAGATAGGCGATCTCCATCTCGGCATGGCGCAGCTTGGCCAGCAACTCGGCGTGCGAGAGATCTTCATCGGCTACAGGTGGGGTGTTGGCGGGTGGAACAGGTGGTTTAGGCATGAGACTGCGCGGACCTTTGCTCTTTGCTGTCAGGGCTTTGATGCCGCCACTGTAGTACTGCGATTCCCATATGCCTATCTGGCTGGAGTGGCTCATATTGAAAACGGCTGCCGTCTGGCGCAGCGATAGCTTGTCGCGCCACATCCGCTCAAGCACCGAAAGCTTGAACTCAGGGCTGAAAGTCCGTGTTTGTCCGCAGAGGCTAGCCTCGCCATGGATGCGATAGCTCGCGACCCAGCGCCGAAGCAAGGAGGGATCCATCTGCAACTCAGATGCGATGGTGCGATAGCCAATGCCTCGCTGCAGAAAGGCATGGATGGCTGAAAGTTTGAACTGCTTGGTGTGCTTGCTCACGTAAAACGCCCCTGAGGTTGGATTTTTTGTCCAACATCAGGGGCGCAGTTCACCCCTGTAGGAGCGGGCTTGCCCCGCGAAAGGGCCGGTACAGGTACCACTAGGTCATCGCGAAGCCGCGACGATCAGCGCCTTCATCTCGGCCACGGCAGCCTTGAAGCCGACGAACAGCGCATGCGCCACCAGCGCATGGCCGATGTTCAGTTCATTGATGCCCTTGATCGCCGCAACCGCCTCGACGTTGTGGTAATGCAGACCATGCCCGGCATTGACGATCAGCCCCTGGCCCACGCCAAACGCCACGCCATCGACGATGCGTTGCAGCTCCTCGGCCACTTCGGTCGGTGTTTCGGCATCGGCATAACGCCCGGTGTGCAGCTCGACGGCTGGGGCGCCGACACGGCGCGAAGCCTCGATCTGCCGCTCGTCGGCATCGATGAACAGCGACACTTCAGCACCGGTACGCGACAGGCGCTCGACCGCCGCCTTGATCCGCGCCTCCTGGCCGGCCACGTCCAGGCCACCCTCGGTGGTCAGCTCCTGGCGGGTCTCGGGGACCAGGCAGATATGCGCCGGGCGGATCTTTTCGGCAAAGGCCATCATCTCTTCGGTGATGCCCATTTCGAAGTTCATGCGCGTCTGCAGAACGTCCTTGAGCACCAGCACGTCGCGCTCCTGGATATGCCGGCGGTCTTCACGCAGGTGCACGGTAATACCGTCGGCGCCCGCTTCCTCGGCATCCAGCGCAGCCTTGACCGGGTCCGGGTAGCGGGTGCCGCGGGCCTGGCGCAGGGTCGCCACGTGGTCGATGTTGACGCCAAGAAGCATGCGGTTGCTGTGAGTCACGAAAGGCTCTCCTGAAGTTTGAGCCACACAGCATACGACGTGCTCAGCGCTTGCGAAACAGTTCCCGGCTGACCAGCGGTTTTGGCCCCAGGTGTACTGCCAGTGCCTGGCGCATCAGGCGCTTGGCCGCCAGCAAGGCGCCGGGGGCATCCCAGTCGGCCAGGGCCAGGGCCAGCAGCTCGGTGCCGTTGAACAGACCAGGTTGGGCCAGGTACACGCGTTCGAGGCCGGCATCGACCCGCAGGCGGTACAGTCCGTCCGCTTCGATCGGGTCGTCGTTGACGTCGTGGCTGAGTGAAAAGGTGTAGCCCAGGTCCTCAAGCAGCCGCCACTCGAAGGAGCGCAACAGGGGTTCCAAAGGCCTTCCCGCGACCAAGGCCTGCAGGGTCAGGGCGTAGTGCTCGAACAGTTCGGGCTGCGGCGCCTCGGCGGGGAGCAGGCGCATCAGCAGTTCGTTGAGGTATAGGCCGCTGAACAGCGCGTCGCCATGCAGCCATGCTGCAATACCCACACTGTCCAGGCGCCTGACGTTCTTCAGCTCACCTTTACCGAACAACTCCACTTCCAGCGGAACGAACGGCCGCACCAGGCTGCCACCCTTGCCGCGCGCACGCCGCAGCACCGCACGCAGGCGGCCCTGCGGGGTGAAGAAGTCCACCAGAGCACTGGTTTCCTTGTAGGCGCGGCTGTGCAGGACGTAGGCCGGCTGGCCGACTGGCTGTTCCATAAGATAACTCAGTCGCAGGCAGGGCCCGCTCCTAGAAGAGGGCCCGGCAAGGCTTACAGGTCGCCGTAGCCCAGCGAACGCAGGGCGCGTTCGTCGTCTGACCAGCCGCCCTTGACCTTGACCCAGAGGTTGAGCATGACTTTGGAGTCGAACAGCACTTCCATGTCCTTGCGTGCTTCAGAGCCAATGCGTTTGATGCGCTCGCCCTTGTCACCGATGATGATCTTCTTCTGGCCATCACGCTCGACCAGGATCAGTGCATGGATGTGCAGCACGTGGCCCTGCTGCTTGAACTCTTCGATTTCCACGGTGATCTGGTACGGCAGCTCGGCACCCAGCTGGCGCATGATCTTCTCGCGCACCAGTTCGGCGGCGAGGAAACGGCTGCTGCGGTCGGTGATCTGGTCTTCCGGGAAGAAGTGGTCGTTTTCCGGCAGGTGCTTGGCGATCTGGGCTTCCAGCGCTTCCAGGTTGTGGCCCTGCTGCGCGGAAATCGGCATCACTTCAGCGTTCGGCAGTTGCTCCTGCAGCCATTGCAGGTGCGGGATCAACTCGGCCTTCTCTTCCATGCGGTCGGTCTTGTTGACCGCAATGATCAGTGGGCCGGTCACGTACTGCACGCGCTCCAGCACCAGTTGGTCCTCGTCGGTCCACTTGGTACGGTCGACGACGAAGATCACCACGTCGACGTCCTTCAGGGCCGCCGAGGCGTTGCGGTTCATGTAGCGGTTCAAGGCCTTGTCGTTGGCCTTGTGCATGCCCGGGGTGTCAACGTAGATCGCCTGCACGTCACCCTCGGTCTTGATACCGAGCATGTTGTGGCGGGTGGTTTGCGGCTTGCGCGAGGTGATCGCCAGCTTCTGGCCGAGGATGTGATTGAGCAAGGTCGACTTGCCCACGTTCGGGCGGCCGACGATGGCCACGTAACCGCAGCGGGTCGGATTGTTATCAGTCATTACCATTCTCCACGCCCAAGGCGATCAATGCAGCAGCGGCGGCGACCTGCTCGGCGATACGCCGACTTACACCTTGGCCACGGCTCTTGTTGTTCAGCAGCACCACTTCGCATTCGACGAAGAAGGTACGGCAGTGCGGTTCGCCCTGGATGTCGACCACTTCGTAACGCGGCAGCTCACAGCTGCGCGATTGCAGGAACTCCTGCAGGCGGGTTTTCGGGTCCTTGTTGGTGTCGACCAGGGTCAGGCCTTCGAACTCGTCGGTCAGCCAGGCGAGGACACGCTCGCGCGCGGTCTGCATGTCCGCGTCCAGGTAGATGGCGCCGATCAGCGCCTCGAGGGCGTCGGCCAGGATCGACTCACGGCGGAAGCCACCGCTCTTGAGCTCACCCGAGCCCAGGCGCAGGTAGTCGCCCAGGTCGAAACCACGGGCCAGGCGGGCCAGGGTCTCGCCCTTTACCAGGCGGGCGCGCAGACGCGACAGCTGGCCTTCGCGGGCCTGTGGGAAGCGCTCGAACAGCGCCTCGCCGGCGACGAAGTTGAGAATGGCGTCACCGAGGAACTCCAGGCGCTCGTTGTTGCGCCCGGCATAGCTGCGGTGGGTCAAGGCCAGCAGCATCTGCTCCTGGTCCTTGAAGGTGTAGCCGAGCTTGCGCTCGAGACGGGCAAGGGAAGCAGTCATGCAGCCACCCGTTGGTTGTTCAACGCGTTGTTCAAATCAACATCCTGAAAGACTGTTTGGCTGTGGTCCGTCGCGGCGAGCGGCGAATCTCTCGTTCCCTGAGAACACAGCCTATGTCAGAAATGCATTCGGCGCTGTCTGCAAGACAGCGCCGAAGGGTATCAATGGATCAGGCCGACCCGCGACAGGTTGGGCAAGTGGCTGAGCTTGGGCTCAGGCCAGCTCATCCAGACCGCGAAGGCCTTGCCGACGATGTTCCGGTCCGGAACCATGCCGTGCAGCTCTTTAGGGATTTTCGGGTCATCCCAGTAGCGGCTGTCGTTGGAGTTGTCGCGGTTGTCGCCCATCATGAAGTAATGGCCGGCCGGTACGGTCCATTGCTGGTCCGGTGGCATGCGATAGCGGGTCATCTCCTTGCGGATCAGGTGTTCGGCTTCGCCGAGTTTCTCCTTGTACAACTCGGCGCTGCCCAGGGTACCGGGTTCGGCGCCGACCAACTGCTCGGCAATCGGCTGGCCGTTTACGAACAGCCGCTTGTCGTTGGTGTAGCTGATCTTGTCGCCCGGCAGGCCGACCACACGCTTGATGTAGTTGACGTTCGGGTCGCTCGGGTAGCGGAACACCATCACATCGCCGCGTTGCGGGTCACCCACCTCGATGACCTTCTTGTCGATCACCGGCAGGCGGATGCCATAGGAGAACTTGTTCACCAGGATGAAATCGCCCACTTCCAGGGTCGGTTTCATCGACCCTGAAGGGATCTGGAACGGTTCGACCAGGAACGAGCGCAGCACCAGCACGATGAACAGCACCGGGAAGAACGACTTGCCGTACTCAACCAGCAGCGGCTCTTTGTTCAGGCGCTCGACCACCGCCATTTCTGGTTGGGTGACGCTGCCCTGGTAGTTGGCGATCGCTGCCCGCCGGCGCGGGGCCAGGAACAGCAGATCGATCAAGCCCAGCAGACCGCAGACGAAGACGGCGATGACTAGCAACAGCGGGAAATTTAGCGACATAGGACCTAGCTATCCAACCTGAGCACGGCGAGGAAGGCTTCCTGTGGAATCTCCACGTTACCCACCTGTTTCATGCGTTTTTTACCGGCCTTCTGCTTCTCCAGCAGTTTCTTCTTACGGCTGACGTCACCACCGTAGCACTTGGCCAGCACGTTCTTTCTGAGCGCCTTGACGGTCGTCCGCGCGATGATCTGGCCACCAATGGCAGCCTGGATCGCCACGTCGAACATCTGCCGAGGGATCAGCTCCTTCATCTTCTCGGTCAACGCACGGCCTTTGTAGGCCGCGTTGTCGCGGTGCACGATCAATGCCAGGGCATCGACCTTGTCGCCGTTGATCAGTACATCCAGCTTGACCAGGTTGGCCGACTGGTAGCGATCGAAATGATAGTCCAGCGAAGCATAGCCGCGGCTGGTCGACTTCAGGCGGTCGAAGAAGTCCAGTACCACTTCGTTCATCGGCATGTCATAGCGCACCTGCACCTGGCTGCCGAGGAACTGCATGTCGCGCTGCACACCACGCTTCTCGATGCACAGGGTGATGACGTTGCCCAAGTGCTCCTGCGGTACCAGAATGGTCGCGGTGACGATCGGCTCGCGGAAGTCGAGCACCGAGGATACATCTGGCAGCTTGGACGGGTTGTCGACGATGATGGTTTCGCCGGTTTTCAGTTCCAGCTCGTAGATCACGCTTGGCGCGGTGGTGATCAGGTCCAGGTCGTATTCGCGCTCCAGGCGCTCCTGGATGATCTCCATGTGCAGCATGCCGAGGAAGCCACAACGGAAGCCGAAGCCCAGAGCATCGGAGCTTTCCGGCATGTACTGCAGCGACGAATCGTTCAGGGTGAGCTTCTGCAGGGCGTCGCGGAAGTCCTCGAAGTCATCGGAGCTGACCGGGAACAGACCGGCGTAGACCTGTGGCTGAATCTTCTTGAAACCGGCCAGCACTTCGACTTCTGGCGTAGAGGACAGCGTCAGGGTGTCACCGACCGGCGCACCGTGAATGTCCTTGATGCTGGCAATGATGAAGCCTACTTCACCGGCCTTCAGGTCGGCAGTCTGGGTATGCTTCGGGGTGAAGACACCGACGCTGTCGACCAGGTGCACCTTGCCGGTGGACTTGACCAGGATCTTGTCGCCTTTCTTGACGCGGCCGTGGCGCACACGCACCAGCGAGACCACGCCCAGGTAGTTGTCGAACCAGGAGTCGATGATCAGCGCCTGCAGTGGCGCCTCGATATCGCCTTCCGGCGCGGGGATGGTCTGCACCAGGCGCTCGAGCACCTCGTCCACGCCCATGCCGCTCTTGGCGCTGCAGGCCACGGCGTCGGTGGCGTCGATACCGATGATCTTCTCGATCTCGTCCTTCACGCGGTCCGGATCGGCCTGGGGCAGGTCCATCTTGTTCAGGACCGGCATGACTTCCAGGCCCTGCTCGATGGCGGTGTAGCAGTTGGCCACGGACTGGGCTTCGACGCCCTGGCCGGCGTCCACCACCAGCAGCGCACCTTCACAGGCCGCCAGCGAACGCGAAACTTCGTAGGTGAAGTCGACGTGACCAGGGGTGTCAATGAAGTTCAGCTGGTAGACCTTGCCGTCTTGCGCCTTGTAGTTGAGCGTGACGCTGTGGGCCTTGATGGTGATACCGCGTTCGCGCTCCAGGTCCATGGAGTCCAGTACCTGGGCTTCCATTTCGCGCGCCGACAGGCCACCGCACATTTGAATGAAACGGTCGGCCAGCGTCGACTTGCCATGGTCGATGTGGGCGATGATGGAGAAATTGCGGATATGACTCAAATCACTCACGGGTCAACACTCGGAAAAGGCTGCGAGCCGGACGCCCGCCGAAAAATAGCCGGGAATTGTACCTTAAGCTGCTGGGTTATGGGAGATTCCTCTATCGGACTGTACACAGCATTCGTCCCCGCAATTGTGAACTTTCATGAAAAAGGGCAGCCGAAGCTGCCCTTTCCTACCCCTGAGCCCGCTTATTCGGCGAGTTTGAAGGTGATGAAGCTGGCACGTCCCTGGCGCAGTACGCGCATCGACACCGAACGGTTCTTCGGCAGGTCCTTGGCGATTTCAGTGAACTGCTTGGCCGAGGCGACCGCCTGATTGTTCAGGTGGCTGATCACGTCGCCCGGGCGCAGCCCGATCATCGCGGCCGGGCCGTCCTGGACTTCCTTGATGACCACGCCACCCTTGAGTTCCAGGGTCTTCTTCTGTTCGGCGGTCAGGTCCGATACCGACACGCCCAGGCGGTTGCTGTTGCGCTCGGCGCCGCCTTCAGGGCCAGAACCGGCACCGATGTCGGCATCGTCATCCGGCATCGGGCCTACGGCGACGTCCAGGGTCTGGCGCTTGCCGTTGCGGATGATTTCGAGCTTGGCTTTCTCGCCGTCCTTCAGGCTGCCGACCAGGTGCGGCAGGTCGGCCGACATGACGATCGGCTGGCCGTTCATGCTCAGGATCACGTCACCTACCTGCAGGCCGCCCTTGGCTGCCGGGCCGTTTTCCAGTACTTGCGCCACCAGGGCACCGGCCGGTTTGTCGAGGCCGAACGATTCAGCCAGGTCCTTGTTGACCTCCTGAATCACCACGCCCAGCCAGCCGCGGCTGACCTTGCCGTCTTTCTTCAGCTGATTGGACACGTCGAGGGCGACGTCGATCGGGATGGCGAAGGAAAGGCCCATGAAGCCGCCGGAGCGGGTGAAAATTTGCGAGTTGATACCTACCACTTCGCCTTTCATGTTGAACAGCGGGCCACCGGAGTTGCCCGGGTTGATGGCCACATCGGTCTGGATGAAAGGCACATAGGTATCGTTGGGCAGCGTCCGCCCCTTGGCACTTACGATACCTTTGGTCACCGAGTGGTCGAAGCCGAACGGCGAACCGATGGCCAGCACCCATTCGCCAACCTTGAGCTTCTCGGAATCACCCAGCTTGACGGTCGGCAGGTTCTTGCCCTCGACCTTGAGCAGGGCCACGTCGGTGCGCGGGTCGGTGCCGATCAGCTTGGCTTGCAGCTCGCTGCGGTCCGACAGGCGGACGATGATCTCGTCGGCATCGGCAACCACGTGGTTGTTGGTCAGAACATAGCCATCGCTGGAAATGATGAAGCCAGAACCCAGCGACATGGCCTCGCGTTGACGGTCGCCGCGCGGCGAACGCGGCTGCTGCGGCATGTTGCGTTCGAAAAATTCGCGGAACATCGGCGGCAGGCCTTCGAGGTCCGGCATCTGCCCGGAGGCGACGCGGTCCGGCAGCTTCTGCTTGGTGCTGATATTGACCACGGCCGGCGAGGCTTGCTCGACCAGGGTGGTGAAGTCCGGCAGGGCTTCATCGGCCTGGGCGCTGAGCACCTGGCCAAGCATCAGCACGGCGGCGAACATCGTTAGGTAGGATTTCAAGCGTGGTATTGACATACGGCTCCCGTCACAACGAGCGGTAGTTGAAATAGCCCTGCCCAAAGCAGGAAAGGCCAGACTTCCAGAAGCCTGACCTATAGAAAATTTGCCGAAGGATTGCAAATGACAATGCTTTAATTTCATTTCAGCCGCGGGTCCGTTCGCCTGTGCATTGCCCTTGATTCGGCCCGCAAAAGCGCGCCGTCACTGGCGTGCCTGGGCATCCTGAGGACGCATCGACAGCGCGATACGTTCTGCCGTACCCAGCGGAATTTCGCCAACCACGGTGACCTGCACCTTGCCTTTGGGTGTATTCAGCCGGCGTGAAACGGCCGAGGTCGGGCCAAGCTGGGTGCGCACATCGGCACCGGCATCATCCTTCACGGGTTCGAGGAACACCGAGAATCGGGCCAGGCCATCGTCATACATCAGGCTGCTGATCGAGCTGTTGCGCTCAGGGTCGCGGCGCACCGTACTGTTGATCAACTCGAACCCCGGCGGCAGCCAGTCCGAACGCCAACCGGCAACCGCCTCGCTGGTGCTACTGGCCACCCGCTCGACCGGCTTGCACGCAGCACTGGCTTGCAGGTCTTTGTCAGTAGGCTGGCCGTCGGTGTCCAGGCGGGTCATCTGGAAGCGCTCGAGCAGTTGCCCCTTGTCATTGAGCATCAATGAGCGCAGCGGCAGGCCGGTTCGTCGGTCCAGGTGGAGCTCGAATGCGTAGCGGTGCTGATCGCGAGGTGTCAGCGTGACAATCACGGCATCGCGGTCAGCGACCCGTGACTTGCCTGCCACACTCAGGTCATACCAGCTCATCAACTTGAGGGGATCGAGCGAACGCTGTGCAGAATCGGGAAGGTTACTTACACCGCTCGCCAAGGCACCACTGACGCACTGCACCTTGCCATTCACGCGCACGATTTCCTGGGCGGTGCCATCGAGCTGCAGAAGCCGCTCGCTGACCTTGCCGTCCTGAACGCGATGCCAGATATCGTGGGAAGAAAAGCTGCCGTTACGTTCGTAGACGAAGGAGCCCTGGTAACTCTGCTTCTGCTCGGCCTGTGCCAGCTTGTTCAACCATTCACTCGCCTCGGGCGATGAATTGGCTGCCAACGCTGGCACCGTCATGCAGCTGCCTATCAGCAGCGACAGGAGAGGTAGCGCGCGCATGATCCTCCTTACTTAGCGGTTTTCCAGGCTGGCGGCGCGGGCATACGGCAGGGCGGTTTCAGTGCCCTTGAGCGCGGATTCCTGCGCGTGCTGGCGCAGATAGCCTGGCAGACGCTGATCCCAGCCGGCCTGGTTCTGCAGCACGCCGTTGGCCATAGGCCCGGTCGGTTGCTCACTGCTTTCACTATAGCCTGCCAAAACCGCAGGGCCCTGACTTTGTGGCATGGTCAGGCCTTGCTGTGCAGGCTGCTGGGCAGCCAGCTCGGCGCCGGTGATCTCGTCCTGGTTGTACATGCGTACGCCAGCCAGCACCGCTACAGTGACCGAGGCAGCCACGGCCAAGCGGCCAATGCTGCGCCACGGGCCCTGCTTGACCTTGGCCGGCACGGCTTCATCGGCCAACGCGGCGGAGACCGCCGAAGCGATATCCAGCTTGGGCAGCAGCAGTTCCTTGTGCATAGCTGCGCGGGCTACCTGGTAACGCGACCAGGTGGCACGGGTTTCGGCATCGTCGACGGCGTTCAACACGCGACGCAATTCCAGTTCGTCCGCTTCGTTATCCATCACCGCGGACAGCGATTCCTGCAAAGCTTCACGACTCATGGCGGTTCCTCTCTCGGCTGTCGCCGCTGTCTCAGGTTTCCTGCAACAACGGCTGCAGGGCTTTATCTATGGCCTCCCGAGCGCGGAAGATTCGAGAGCGCACGGTACCCACCGGACATTGCATGACACTGGCAATGTCTTCGTAACTCAACCCGTCGAACTCACGCAGCGTCAGTGCCGTGCGCAGGTCTTCGGGCAGTTGCTGGATGGTGCGATGGACAGTGCCTTCGATTTCATCCCGCAACAACGAGCGCTCTGGGGACTCGAGATCCTTGAGACCATGATCGCCGTCGTAAAACTCCGCATCCTCGGAGCTCACATCGCTGTCTGGTGGCCGTCTTCCACGGGACACCAGGTAGTTCTTCGCCGTGTTGATGGCGATGCGGTACAGCCAGGTATAAAACGCACTGTCACCGCGGAAATTGCCAAGCGCACGGTAGGCCTTGATAAAGGCTTCCTGCGCCACATCCTGGGCCTCGTGGGTGTCGTGAACGAACCGCACGATCAACCCTAGAATCTTGTGCTGATACTTCAGCACCAACAGATCGAACGCTCGCCTGTCGCCGCGCTGCACGCGCTCGACAAGCTGCTGATCCTCTTCCTGGGTTAGCATGAACACTCCTCAGTGAACTCGAAGGAGCGTTGCCATAGCCTTTGTTCAGGCTTGCAACCATAGACTCGGGCTTTGCGCAAAAGTTCTCCCCTCCAAGCAAGTTTCCTGCGGCCCTTGGTCGGCTCGCACGGAAGACGCTGCGCGGTCACGGCCCGCTACGTCGATAATCAGGTTTCGAATACGCAGGTGTCAGCCCGAATAGAGCTGCCGCCCTGCGTCGCCGCGGCAAATTGTGGCGTGCGGACAGCCTTCATAGGATTTCCGGCCGTATCGGAAAGTTCCCGCAAAGATTGACGCAACGTCCTAACTAGCATGGAAATTGGCTGCCGCAGGCTGCTATAAAGGCAGCCCGGCCAGCATTCACGATAGTTTCACATTGCCATCTGCACGTGACTATTGTGCCGCGCCCTTTCCAAAGATTACTAGTGTCCCGACATGAGCCAACAATTCCAACATGATGTCCTGGTGATCGGCAGCGGCGCAGCCGGTCTCAGCCTGGCACTTAACCTTCCCGGCCATTTGCGCATTGCCGTGCTGAGCAAGGGCGACCTGGCCAACGGCTCGACCTTCTGGGCCCAAGGCGGGGTCGCCGCCGTACTCGACGACACCGACACCGTGCAATCGCATGTCGAGGACACCCTCAATGCCGGCGGTGGTCTGTGCGACGAAGACGCTGTGCGCTTTACCGTCGAGCACAGCCGCGAAGCCATCGAATGGCTGATCGAGCAAGGTGTGCCCTTTACCCGCGATGAGCACTACAGCGTCGATGATGGGGGTTTCGAGTTCCACCTGACCCGCGAAGGCGGCCACAGCCACCGACGCATCATCCACGCCGCCGACGCCACTGGCGCGGCGATTTTCACCACCCTGCTCGAACAAGCGCGCAAGCGCCCGAACATCGAATTGCTGGAGCAGCGCGTGGCGGTCGACCTGATCACCGAACGCCGCCTGGGCCTGGCGGGTGACCGCTGCCTGGGTGCCTACGTGCTGAACCGCAACAGCGGCGAAGTCGACACCTTCGGCGCGCGCTTCACCGTGCTGGCCACGGGGGGCGCAGCCAAGGTCTACCTCTATACCAGCAACCCCGACGGAGCCTGCGGCGATGGCATCGCCATGGCCTGGCGCGCCGGCTGCCGGGTGGCAAACCTGGAATTCAACCAGTTCCACCCGACCTGCCTGTATCACCCTCAGGCCAAGAGCTTCCTGGTCACCGAGGCCTTGCGTGGCGAAGGCGCGCTGTTGCGGCTGCCTAACGGTGAGCGTTTCATGCCGCGCTTCGACCCGCGCGAAGAACTGGCCCCGCGCGATATCGTCGCCCGCGCCATCGACCACGAGATGAAGCGACTGGGGGTCGACTGCGTCTACCTGGACATCACTCACAAGCCGGCCGACTTCATCAAGAGCCACTTCCCGACTGTCTATGAACGCTGCCTGGCCTTCGGCATCGACATCACCCGCCAGCCGATTCCGGTGGTTCCGGCCGCCCATTACACCTGTGGCGGGGTCATGGTCGATGATCGTGGCCACACCGATGTGCCCGGCCTGTACGCCATCGGCGAAACCAGCTTCACCGGCCTGCACGGCGCCAACCGCATGGCCAGCAACTCGTTGCTGGAGTGCTTCGTCTATGGCCGTGCCGCAGCGGCGGACATCCAGGCACATCTGGACCAGATCGCCATGCCCAGGGCCCTGCCCTGCTGGGACGCCAGCCAGGTCACCGATTCGGATGAAGACGTGATCATCGCCCACAACTGGGACGAGTTGCGCCGCTTCATGTGGGACTACGTGGGGATCGTGCGCACCAGCAAACGCTTGCAGCGCGCCGAGCATCGCGTGCGCCTGCTGCTCGACGAGATCGACGAGTTCTACAGCAACTACAAGGTCAGCCGCGACCTGATCGAACTGCGCAACCTCGCACAGGTGGCTGAGCTGATGATTCGCTCGGCGATGCAGCGCAAGGAAAGCCGCGGGCTGCACTACACCCTGGATTACCCTGGAATGCTGCCAGAGGCCAAGGACACCATCCTCAGCCCGCTCTGAAACAGCTGTCGAACCTGCGACGGCTGAACTTCAACCTCACCCGCAAACGCCGGTGCTGTTCAGCCCCCACGGCATCCCGAGGCACGCACTGGCTCTCGCCGAGCCAGTGCCCTGCCCTGACGAACCGCAACACCACCAGCCCCGGCACCGCCACGCTGTCCCGACACAGGCGCACCGGTTGCCAGCCGAGCGCCCGGCTGAACACGCGCCAACCCGACGCGTCACGACGCAAACCGGTGACGGCATGGGGATCAGTCAGCAGAATACGGCGGGGAATCGCCCAGAGAGCGTGGGCAATACAAGCGGCAAGAACACAAAGACCAAGCCACCAGGGCAGCGCGCTCAGTAACAAGACCAGTAACGCCAGCACCTGGCAACCCAGGTAGGCCGCCAGCAACAGGCGCGAGCCCTGCCAGCGGCACTCGAAACACTCATTTGGGCTGGACACGATCCAGAATGATGCGGACCATACGCTGCAGCTCCGGGTCTTCGGACTCGGTACGCTCCATGAACCAGCCGAACATGTCCTGATCTTCACAGCTCAACAAGCGGACATAAAGTTCGCGGTCGGCTTCGCTCAGGGTCGGATAGACCTCCTGGGTGAATGGCACCAGCAGTACGTCCAGTTCCAGCATGCCGCGGCGGCTGTGCCAGAAAAGCCGGTTGAGTTCAGTTTGTTCGACCATGGGGCCCTCCTCGAATGGTCGCGCAGTATACCGCGCAGTGAACGAAGCGACACAGGGCGTTGGTCTAGTCACCTACCTATTTTGTTACTGGCGTTCTATGATGGCCGCCAGTCTTTAGCCACCGCGATGACCCATGGCCGATTCCGCTTTCTTCAGCCCCCTGTCCCACGAGGGCATCCTCGCCGTCCGCGGCTCCGACGCCGGCAAGTTCCTGCAGGGCCAGCTGACCTGCAACATCAACTACCTCAGCCTCGAGCATGCCAGCCTCGGCGCCCGCTGCATGGTCAAGGGGCGCATGCAGTCGAGCTTCCGCATCCTGCCCGAGGGCAATGGCTACCTGCTGGCCATGGCCAGCGAGCTGCTGGAGCCGCAACTGGCCGACCTGAAGAAGTACGCCGTGTTTTCCAAGGCCACGCTCACTGACGAGAGCGCAGCCTGGGCGCGCTACGGCCTGCAAGCTGGCGGCACCGCGCTGCAGGCACTGGGGCTGGACCTTCCGGCTGCGGCGGGTAGTACCGTTCGCCATGATGGCCTGATTGCCATTGCCGTCTCCACCGACCGCGCCGAACTCTGGGTACCGGCAGAGCGAGCCGACAGCATTCGCCAACAGCTGGCAGCCGCGTTGCCGGAAGGCCGCCTCAACGACTGGCTGCTGGGGCAAGTGCGTGCCGGCATCGGCCAGGTCATGGGCCCCACCCGCGAGCTGTTCATCCCGCAGATGATCAACCTGCAGGCCGTCGGCGGCGTGAGCTTCAAGAAAGGCTGCTACACCGGCCAGGAAATCGTCGCGCGCATGCAGTACCTGGGCAAGCTCAAGCGCCGCCAGTACCGGCTGGCACTCGAGCAGCAGGAAAATCCGGCTCCGGGTACGGAAATCTTCTCACCGACCCATGGTTCGTCAGTTGGCGAAGTGGTGTTGGCTGCCAGCACCGGCCAGGGCTGCGAGCTGCTTGCAGTGCTCAGCGCCGAGTCGGTGGAGGACGACAACCTGCACCTGAACAGCCTCGAAGGCCCTCGCCTGCAGGTGCTGAGCCTGCCGTACGAGCTGGACCGCGATCAGGAAATCCAGCGCTGAACAGTGCACCACCCTTGCCGTTGAGACGTTCATGAACAAGCTGGCCGAGATGGTTCAAGCGCAGTTGCTCGCTGCCATCGACAACGATGACCTGGTCCTGCCAACCCTGCCCGAGGTAGCCCTGAGCATTCGCGAGGCCGCCGAAGACAGCGAGATCAGCGTTGCCGCCCTGAGCAAGGTGATCGGCCGTGACGCCGCCCTGTCGGCGCGCCTGATCAAGGTGGTCAACAGCCCGTTGCTGCGCGCAGCGGTCGAAGTCACCGACCTGCACACGGCCATCACGCGATTGGGCATCAACTACAGCTGCAACCTGGCGATCGGCCTGGTGATCGAACAGATCTTCCATGCCCGCTCGTCTGCAGTTGAGCAAAAATTGCGGGACATCTGGTCGAACAGTCTTGAAGTTGCGGGGATCAGCTATGAAATTTGCCGCCGCTTTACGCAACTGAAACCCGACCAGGCAACCCTAGGTGGGCTGGTCAACCAGATCGGCGCACTGCCGGTGCTGATCTACGCCGAAGAACACAACGAACTGCTTTCCGACCCGGTCTGCCTGCACTATGTGATCGAGCAGATCCAGCCAGTGTTGGGGGACAAGATTCTTTCTTCATGGGAGTTTCCCGAGCAGTTGGTCAACCTGCCGAGCCAGGTGCAGGACCTGGACCGGCGCACCGACAAGGTCGACTACATCGATGTAGTGCAGATCGCCAAGTGCCTGAGCCAACGCGCGCGCAGCCGGCCTTTGGCGGCGTTGCCGGCTTATCGGCACCTTGGGTTGCCATTTGGTACCGAACTGGAGATTGCCGAGTTGCTGGAAGCGCGGAGCATGTTGCGCTGACAGGTGCTGCCTGCACTGGCCTCTTCGCGGGACAACCTCGCTCCTACAGGTACATCACAGGCCCCGCGAAGGGGCCAGTACAGGCAGAAGATCAGTCGGCGATGAAACTCACCCGCACTTTCAACCCGCCCTTCTCGCCATCATGCAGGCTGATCTGCGCCAGGTGCGCCCTGCAGATCTCACCCACAATGGCCAACCCCAGCCCACTGCCCTGCACGCCCCTGCGATAGAAGCGCTCGAATACCCGCTCGCGCTCATCTTCAGGAATCCCCGGCCCATCATCCTCGACCTCCAGCACCGCCGGCGCCAGCACCCGCAGGATCACATTGCCACCCGCCGGGGTATGCGCCAGCGAGTTGTCCACCAGGTTGCTGAGCAGCTCGTTGAGCAGCGTCGGCTCCCCCTTCAACCACACCGGCGCCTCGGCCTCCAGCGCCAAGGCCACGCCGCGGTTGTAGGCCAGTGGCGCCATGGCCATGCCCAGTTCACGGGCCAGCTGGCTCAGGTCCAGGCGCTGGGCACCGCCTTCGGCAATCGCCCGGGCACCGTTCTCGACCCTGGCCAGCGACAGCAACTGATTGGCCAGATGGGTCAGGCGATCAGTCCCCTGCGCTGCCGACTCCAAGGTCTGCCGCCATTCTTCGGGCTGCTGCGAACGCAACCCTAGCTCGACCCGTGCCTTCAGCGCCGCCAGTGGCGTGCGCAGTTCGTGGGCCGCCTCCGCAATGAACTGCGCCTGGCGTTCGAACTGCCCGCGCAAACGCTCGGTGAAGTGGTTCAAGGCACGCACCAATGGGCCCAGTTCACGCTGCACCTGCACTACCGGAAGCGCCCGCAGGTCATCCGGCTGACGCTCTTCCACCGCCGTGCGCAAGCGCTCCAGGGGGCGCAGCGCCGCGCTGACCGCAAACCACACCATCACCAGCGCAGCCAGGGCCAGCATGCCCAAACGCAGCAGGGTGTCGGCCATCAACCCACGGGCCATGCGCACCCGAGCCTCTTCGGTCTCGGCCACGCGAATTTCCGCCATACCGTTCATGTTCGGCTCGCTCACTGCCTTCAGCAAGCTGACCACACGCACGTCCTGGCCGAGGTAGTTGGCGTCGTAGAAGCGCGCCAGTGCCGGATAGTCGTCGGTACGCGGCGTGCCGGGCGGCGGTGGCGGCAGGTTCTCGTAACCGGAAATCAGCTGCTGATTGATGTCCAAAACCTGGTAGTAGATACGCCCGGCGCTGTCGTAGGCGAAGGTGTCCAGTGCCACATAGGGCACATCGGCGCTGAGGCTGCCATCACGTTGGGACAGCCCGGCGGCGATGGTCCGCGCCGAAGCCAGCAAGGTGCGGTCGTAGGCGGTATCGGCCGCTTCGCGACCGTTCCAGTAGGCACTCAGGCCACTGGCCAGCATCAGCACCACCAGCAGCAACGCCAGGTTACCCAGCAGCCGCCCGCGCAAGCTGCCATTGTCACGCATCGCGGTGCTCAAGCAGGTAACCCAGCCCGCGGAAGGTGACAATAGCAACCGAGTGGCCATCGAGCTTCTTGCGCAGGCGGTGGATGTAGATTTCGATGGCGTCGGGGCTGGCCTCTTCGTCCAGGCCGAACACCTGGGCGGCCAGCTGTTCCTTGCTCATCACGCGACCTGGGCGGGCAATCAATGCTTCAAGCACACTCTGCTCACGCGAGGTCAGGGTCAGGTTTTCCTCGCTCAGGCTGAAACGCCGGGTGTCCAGGTCGTACACCAGTGGCCCGCAACGCTGCTGGCGCTCACCACCGAGCACGCTGCGCCTGAGCAAGGCCTTTACCCGCGCTTCCAGCTCGGTCAGTTCGAAGGGCTTGGCAAGGTAATCGTCAGCACCGAGGTTCAGGCCATGCACGCGATCCTTCACATCGCTGCGTGCAGTGAGCATGAGTACCGGCAGGGTCTTGCCGCGACCGCGCAGGCGCGCCAGCACCTCGAAGCCGTCCATCCGCGGCAGGCCCACGTCGAGTACGGCAACGGCGTATTCCTCGCTGGCCAGGGCCAGGTCGGCAGCCACGCCATCATGCAATACATCCACGGTCAGGCCTTGACTTTTCAGGGCCTGGGCCACGCTTTCGGCCAGTTGCAGATGGTCTTCGACCAGCAGCACACGCATCGGATTCTCCCTGCTCGGGTGGGGCGGTGGCGCGGAGTGTACCGCCGTCGCCAAGCCTGTGAAGACCCTTGTAGCAAACCTTTCACACTGAAAGGTTAGCGAAAGGTTCATTGCCTAGCATCGCATCACGGTCGCTCCACGCGCCGAAAAAAGCACCAGCAAGGTGCAACGAACAAGAATAAAAAAACGGAGTCATCCCGATGCTGTCATCGCAGCCTAAGGCGTTCGCGCCTAGCCGTTCCCTGTCCGCACGCCCTTCTGCCATCGCCAGTGCCCTTGCACTTGCCGGTGTCGCCCCGCTGAGCCAGGCCGCCTTCTTCGAAGACAGCACGGCAACCTTCGAAACCCGCAACATGTACTTCAACCGCGACTTCCGCGACGGCACCAGCGCGCAACAATCCAAGCGCGACGAGTGGGCCCAGGGCTTCATGCTCAACTTCGAGTCCGGCTATACCGATGGCACCGTGGGCTTCGGCCTGGATGCGCTGGGCATGATGGGCATCAAGCTCGACTCCAGCCCCGACCGCACCGACACCGGCCTGCTGCCGACCCACGATGACGGCAAGGCTGCCGACGAGTACTCCAAGCTCGGCCTGACCGGCAAGGTCAAAGTGTCGAAGACCGAACTGAAGATCGGCACTCTGATCCCTGAACTGCCGACCTTGCAGCCCAACGACGGCCGCATCCTGCCGCAAACCTTCGAGGGCGGCCTGCTGACCTCGCAGGAGATCAAGGGCCTGACCTTCACCGGCGGGCGCCTGGACAAGGCCAAGGACCGCAACGACACCAACTGGGAAGACCTGGCCCTCAACAACAAGAACGGCCGCTTCGGTGGCACCTTCAGCGCCGACAACCTCGACCTGGCCGGCCTGGACTACAAGTTCACCGATCGCATCACCGGCAGCTACCACTTCGCCCAGCTCGACGACATCTACCGTCAGCACTTCATCGGCATGCTCGCCACCCAGCCGTGGGGCCCGGGCACCTTCGGCGCCGACGTGCGCCTGGCGATCAGCGACGATGCCGGCGCGGCCAAGGCCGGGCGCATCGACAACACCACCTTCAACACGATGCTCAGCTACAGCCTGGGCGGGCACAAGGTCAGCGCCGCCTGGCAGCAGCTTTCCGGCGACAGCGCCTTCCCCTACATCGATGGTGCCGACCCGTACCTGGTCAACTTCGTCCAGATCAACGACTTCGCAGGTAGAGACGAGCGCTCGTGGCAAGCGCGCTACGACTACAACTTCGCCGCCCTCGGCGTCCCCGGCCTGACCTTCATGACCCGCTACATCAACGGCGACAACGTCAGCCGCGCTGCCGGTGGCGAGGGCAAGGAGTGGGAACGCAACACCGAACTGAAGTACGTGGTACAAAGCGGCCCGTTGAAGAACGTCGCCGTGCGCCTGCGCAACGCCACCTTCCGCTCCAACTTCGCCCGCGATGCGGACGAAGTACGGCTGCTGGTGAGCTACAGCGTAGCCCTGTGGTAACCCATAACAAAAACGCTCACGGAGACATTCGATGACCTTTTCACTGCGCCGCCTCGTCCTCGCCACCGGCTGCCTGCTGCTGGCCGGCAATGCCCTCGCCACCGAACCGAAACGCCCTGAATGCATCGCCCCGGCCTCGCCCGGTGGTGGTTTCGACCTGACCTGCAAACTGGTGCAGAGCGCCCTGGTGCAGGAGAAGATCCTCAGCAAGCCGATGCGCGTGACCTACATGCCCGGTGGTGTCGGCGCAGTGGCCTACAACGCCGTGGTCGCACAGCGCCCGGCCGACGCCGGCACCCTGGTGGCCTGGTCCAGCGGTTCGCTGCTGAACCTGGCCCAAGGCAAGTTCGGCCGCTTCGACGAGAACGCAGTGAAATGGCTGGCAGCAGTTGGCACCAGCTACGGTGCCATTGCCGTGAAGAGTGATTCGCCCTACAAGACCCTCGATGACCTGGTCGCGGCACTGAAGAAAGACCCGAGCAAGGTGGTGATCGGCTCCGGCGGCACCGTCGGCAGCCAGGACTGGATGCAGACCGCGCTGATCGCCAAGGCCGCCGGCATCAACCCGCGCGACTTGCGCTACGTAGCCCTGGAAGGCGGCGGCGAGATCGCCACCGCGCTGCTGGGCGGGCACATCCAGGTCGGCTCCACCGACATCTCCGACTCCATGCCGCATATCCAGAGCGGCAACATGCGCATCCTCGCAGTGTTCTCGGAAAACCGCCTGGACGAGCCAGAGATGAAGGACATCCCCACTGCCAAGGAACAGGGCTACGACATCGTTTGGCCGGTGGTGCGCGGCTTCTACCTCGGGCCGAAGGTGAGCGACGAAGAGTACGCCTGGTGGAAAGAATCGTTCGACAAGATGCTGGCCTCGGAAGACTTCGCCAAGTTGCGTGACCAGCGCGAGCTGTTCCCGTTCGCCATGACCGGCGCGGAGCTGGACAGCTATGTGAAGAAGCAGGTGACTGAGTACAAGGTACTGGCCAAGGAATTCGGCCTGATCCAGTAAGCCTCTCAGGCCCCTTCACCGATTCCTGTAGGAGCGGGCTTGCCCCGCGAAGAAGCCGGCGCGGTGCATGGCACCGGCTCCGCCGGTGTTCGCGGGGCAAGCCCGCTCCTACAGGGCCCGCGATTCAATGAGGATTCTCCTATGATCCTGCAACGCATCTTCGCCCTGGCCCTGCTGGCGGTGTGTGCAGTCCTGGCCGTGATGGCCTGGCCCTACCAGGCCGCGTTTTCCTACGAACCCGTCGGCCCGCGTGCCTACCCGCTGCTGATGCTCGGGCTGATGAGCCTTGCCCTGCTGTACCTGGCGATCCGCCCCACGCCCATCGTGCGCAAGGACGATGAGCCTGAACTGGACCGCGAAACCCTGATCAAGATCACCGCCTGCGTCGGCCTGCTGATCATCTTCGCCGCCACCTTCGAAGCCCTGGGTTTCATCCTCAGCGCCATCCTGGTCGGCATCCCCATGGCCCTTCTGTATGGCGGCCGCTGGTTGCACAGCACCCTCGTGGTGGTGGGCATGAGCGTGTTTCTCTACTGGCTGTTCGACCGCGTCATGGACGTACCCCTGCCCCTCGGCCTGCTGAGCGTACTGGAGAACTGACACATGGATACCTTGAGCTACCTGGGCCAGGGCTTCGGCGTCGCCCTGTCCCCTTACAACCTGGTCACCGCCCTGTCGGGCACGCTGATCGGCACCGTGGTCGGCCTGCTGCCTGGCCTGGGGCCGATCAACGGCGTGGCCCTGCTGATCCCGATCGCCTTCGCCCTTGGCCTGCCACCAGAGTCGGCGCTGATCCTGCTGGCCGCGGTCTACCTGGGTTGCGAATACGGCGGCCGGATCAGCTCGATCCTGCTGAACATCCCGGGCGAAGCCTCGACCGTGATGACCACCCTTGACGGTTACCCGATGGCGCGCCAGGGCCTGGCCGGTGTGGCCTTGTCGCTGTCGGCCTGGAGCTCGTTCATCGGCGCCCTCATCGCCACCTGCGGCATGGTGCTGTTCGCCCCGCTGCTGGCGAAATGGGCGATTGCCTTCGGCCCGGCGGAATACTTCGTGCTGATGGTGTTCGCCATCGTCGCCCTCGGCGGCATGGCCGGCGACAAGCCACTGAAGACCTTCATTGCTGCACTGATCGGCCTGTTCCTGTCGGCAGTCGGTATCGATGCCAACAGCGGCGTATACCGCTTCACTGGCGACAGTGTGCACCTGGCCGACGGTATCCAGTTCGTGGTACTGGTGCTGGGCCTGTTCTCCGTCAGCGAAATCCTGCTGTTGCTGGAGAAGACACACCATGGCCACGAAGCAGTCAAGGCCACCGGGCGCATGCTGTTCAATCTCAAGGAAGCCGCCTCGGTGTTCGTGGTCAACATCCGCTGCGGCCTGCTGGGCTTCATCATGGGCGTGCTGCCGGGCGCCGGCGCCACGCTGGCGAGTGCCGTGGCCTACATGACGGAGAAGCGCCTGGCCGGTGAAAATGGCAAGTTCGGCAAAGGTGACGCCCGTGGCCTGGCTGCCCCGGAAACCGCCATCGGTGCTTCCTGCTGCGGCGCCCTGGTGCCGATGCTGACCCTCGGCGTCCCAGGTTCGGGCACCACGGCGGTGATGATCGGCGCGCTGACCCTGTACAACATCACCCCGGGCCCATTGCTGTTCGAACAGCAGCCGGACATCGTCTGGGGCCTGATCGCCTCGCTGTTCATCGCCAACATCATGCTGGTGATCCTGAATATCCCGATGATCCGCATCTTCACCCGCATCCTCGCCGTGCCGAACTGGGCGCTGGTGCCGGTGATCGCGATCATCACGGCGATCGGCGTGTACGCCGTGCATGCCACTACCTTCGACCTGTTCCTGATGGTCGGCATCGGCATCATGGGCTACATCCTGCGCAAGCTGGACTTCCCGCTGTCGCCGATCCTGCTCGGCTTCATCCTCGGCGGCCTGATGGAGCAGAACCTGCGCCGGGCCCTGTCGATTTCCAACGGTGAGCTGGGCATCCTCTGGTCGAGCCCGATCAGCCTGTCGGTATGGGTCCTGACCCTCTGCATGCTGACCCTGCCGCTGCTGCGCATCTGGCGCAAGCGCAGCCTGCAGCGCCGGGCCATGGCTGATGCCTGATCGGTCACTGCCGCTGTTTGTCGCAACCGGGCTGGTCGGCCTTGCTGGCGGTTTTGCCGCCAGCAAGGTCGGCTGGCCTTTGCCGTGGATGGTCGGCTCCTTGCTGGCGATCATCCTGGTGCGCTGCCTGACGCCCTGGCAGCTGTCGGAAATCCCCAATGGCCGCAAGTGCGGCCAGTGCATCATCGGCATCGGCATCGGCCTGCACTTCACCCCAGCGGTGATCGAACAGGTCGCCAGCCATTTCGCACTGATTTTCTTCGGTGCGCTGTTCACCACGCTTTCCAGCGTGATCAGCGTGTGGCTGCTGCGGCGTAGCGGTGAAGATCGCGCCACGGCGTTCTTCGCCAGCATGCCCGGTGGCTCGGGGGAGATGGTCAACCTGGGCGCACGCAATGGCGCGGTGCTCAGCCAGGTGGCGGCGGCGCAGAGCCTGCGCGTGCTGGCCGTGGTGCTGTGCGTGCCGGCGCTGTTCAAACTCCTGCTTGGTGACGGCGTGCCGCTTAATCACGCCGGCAGTGTCAGCTGGGGCTGGTTGGCGCTAATCGTGCCGTTGGGCGTGGCGGTGGGGTTTGCCTGGCAGCGTCTGCGCCAACCCAACCCGTGGCTGTTCGGGCCGTTGCTGGTCGCCGCCTCGATGAGCTTGGCGGGCAACCTGCAGATCGCCTTGCCCAACGGTGCCAGCCAGATCGGTCAGTGGCTCATCGGCAGCGGCCTGGCCTGCCACTTCAACCGCGCGTTCTTCCGCCGCGCGCCGTCCTTCCTTGGGCGCACGCTGCTGGCCACGGCACTGTGCATGGCGATTGCCGGCAGCGCGGCGTGGGGGTTGAGCGTGATGACCGAGCTGGACCTGCGTTCGCTGACCCTGGGGATGATGCCGGGTGGAATCGCCGAGATGAGCCTGACGGCCGAAACCCTGCAGTTGTCGGTGCCGCTGGTGACGGCGCTGCAGGTGGTGCGGTTGATCCTGGTGCTGTTTCTGGCGGAGCCGTTGTTCAGGTATTGGGTCAAAGCTCTGAACTAGGGGCTGCCGTGCAGCCCCTGCCCGCCTTCAGAGTGGCGGCAGCGCCCAGTTGATGGGCGCCATGCCACGTTGTTCGAGGAAGCTGTTGGTGCGACTGAAGTGCCCGCAGCCAAGGAACCCTCGATACGCCGAAAGTGGCGACGGGTGCACCGACTTGAGCACCAGGTGCTTGGTGCCATCGATCAGCTTCTGCTTGCTCTGGGCATGTGCCCCCCACAGCAGGAACACCACATTCGGGCACTGCTCGCTGACCACCTGGATGATCCGGTCGGTAAAGAACTCCCAACCCTTCTTCGCATGCGAAGCGGCATTGGCCCGTTCGACAGTCATGGTCGTGTTGAGCAGCAGCACGCCCTGTTCGGCCCAGCTCTGCAGGTAACCGTGGCTGGCAATCGGGATGTTCAGGTCGCGCTGCAGCTCTTTATAGATGTTGACCAGCGACGGCGGCGCCGGCACGCCCGGCTGCACCGAGAAGCACAGGCCATGTGCCTGGCCCGGTCCGTGATACGGGTCCTGGCCGAGGATCACCACCTTGACCTGCTCCAGCGGCGTGGAATTGAGCGCATTGAAGATCAGCGGCCCCGGCGGGTAGATCTCCTTGCCTGCCGCGTGCTCCTGGCGCAGGAACTCACGCAGCTGGTGCATGTAGGGCTGGTCGAACTCGGCGCGCAGTGCAGCCTTCCAGCTGGGTTCGAGTTTGATGCGATCGTCTTCAGTCATGGGGCCATCCGTAAACAATGACGCGACACTAGGTAAGCCACTTGCCCTTGTCAATCGATCCGACCGACGACCGGCATGATCGGCGATGCGGGCCATACTTGGGGGATACTTGCGCGAGGTAGTCCATGGCCATTCATTGCGAGGTACTCACCGGCGCCGATGGCGCCCGAATCGGCATCGCCACGCTCGATGCCCCCAAGGCGCTCAATGCCCTCAACCTGCCGATGATCGAAGTGCTGGGCGAACAGCTGCATAGCTGGGCCAGCGACCCTGGCGTCGTCTGCGTGCTGTTGCGCGGTAACGGTGCCAAGGCCTTTTGCGCCGGCGGCGATGTACGAGCGCTGGCCCAGGCCTGCCTTGCCCACCCCGGCAGCATACCGCCGCTGGCCGCCACCTTCTTTGCCGCCGAATACCGCCTCGACTACCTCTTGCATACCTACCCGAAGCCCCTGCTGTGCTGGGGCCACGGGCATGTGCTGGGCGGCGGCATGGGGTTGCTGCAGGGCGCCGGTGTACGCATCGTCACCCCAAGCAGCCGGCTGGCCATGCCGGAAATCAGCATTGGCCTGTATCCGGACGTAGGCGCCAGCTGGTTTCTCGCCCGCCTGCCCGGCAAGCTTGGCTTGTTCCTAGGGCTGACCGGGGCACCGATCAATGCCCGTGATGCCCTCGACCTGGACCTGGCTGATCGTTTCTTTGGGGAAGAACAGCAAGAGGCATTGGTCGAAGAGCTGCTGCAACTGAACTGGCAGGAGCAGACCGGCCTGCAGTTGAACAGCTTGCTCAAGGCCGAACAGCATCGCGCCTGGGCCGAGCTGCCTGCGGCGCAGTGGCTGCCGCGGCGCCAGGTGATCGACGAACTGCTGGATGTGGCCGACCCTGCTGCGGCCTGGCGCGCACTGGAAAGTCTCAAGCATCACCCTGATCCGTTGCTGGCCGAAGCGGGACAACGCCTGCATGAAGGCTGCCCACTGACGGCACACCTGGTCTGGGAACAGATCCAGCGTGCCCGACACCTGTCACTGGCCCAGGTGTTCCAGATGGAGTACAGCATGAGCCTCAATTGTTGCCGGCATCCGGAATTCAGTGAAGGCGTGCGAGCGCGCCTGCTGGACAAGGACAACCAGCCGCACTGGCACTGGCCGGATGTGGCGCAGGTGCCAGCGGCGGTGGTCGAGGCGCACTTTACCAAGGTGTGGGAAGGGCGGCACCCGCTGGCCGACCTGGGGGCATGACAGCCTTAACGCTGCCAGTTGTGGTCGCCTCCACGCCCACGTTCCGACTGGCCGTCATTGTCCCTACGGTTATTGGAATGCCAGCGATCATGCTGGTAACGCTGGCTGCCATCGCGATAGTCATTGCGGTCGCGATCGCGTCCATAGTCATTGCGCTGGCGATTGCCATAATCGTATCGCGGGTTGCCATGCCACTGGTTCATCCCCGGCTGTGGATTGGGCCGGTAATAAGGTGCCGGAGCCGGCCGGTAGTAACGGGGTGCAGGCTGGTAGTAGTAACGCGTCTGCGGCGTTACATAGTAGCGGTCATAGCGGTAGTACCCCGGCGTTACGTAGCGATCGGTGGTGTAGTAATCCGATCGGTAATAGTCACCGCCCCCGTAGTAGGGCGCGCAGGCGGACGTCATCAGACCCAGCAGGGCGATCAGCAGAATTCGATAGGACATGGCGGCCTCCTGGACCGCAGAGGTGCTCGAACAGCGGCGCTGGCGAGCGTCGACGCAAATGCGTTCATCGACAATGAATCAGACAACGGCGCCAAGGTGCAGTGCCATTTCAGCAACAAATTGATACAGGTCGAAATAACCTTTAAAAACATGCAGTCATTTGCCTGTCATCTCACTAGAATGAGCGCCTCGGCACACATCATGGGAAGATCATGCCTTCACGCTCCGCCCTGTTCTCACAGCGCTCGCTGATTCTTGCCCTGCTGCTGCTGCTGACCTGCGGCTTCCTCGCCACATCGCTGATCAGCTATTTCGCCTCGCGCAGCGCGATCCGCGACGGCATCGTCAATACCGAGCTGCCGCTGACCTCCGATACCGTCTATTCGGAAATCCAGAAAGACCTGATCCGCCCGGTGCTGATCGCCTCGATGATGGCCCAGGACACCTTCCTGCGCGACTGGGTACTGGCGGGTGAACAGGACACCCAGCGCATCACTCGCTTTCTCGGCGAGGTCATGGGCAAGCAGGACACCTTCACCTCGTTCTTCGTCTCTGACCGCACCCTCACCTACTACCAGGCCAAGGGCGTGCTCAAGCACGTGGTACCGAACACTTGGCGCGATGCCTGGTACTTCCGCCTGCGCGAGATGAAAACGCCGTATGAGATCAACGTCGACCTGGACATGGCCAACCAGGACAACCTGACGGTGTTCATCAACTACCCGGTGCTGGACTATCAGCAGCGCTTCATCGGCGCCACCGGTGTGGGCCTGAGCGTGGACGCGGTGATCAAGCTGATCGACAAGTATCAGCGCCGCTATCAGCGCTCGGTGTTCTTCACCGACGCCAAGGGCAAGCTCATCCTGACCGGCTCGGAGGGCGGCCCGCATGGGCTGAAAGTGGGGCAACCCTTGTCCGATAATACCGACCTGAGCGATTTGCTGGCGCAGCGCCCGACGCCCACCGAGGGCAGCCACGAATACAAGGACAGCAGAGGTCACAGCCACTTCCTCAATGTGCGGCAGCTGCCCGAACTGGGTTGGTACCTGCTGGTCGACAAACGCGAGACCGGCGCTCTGGACCCGATTCGCCACTCGCTGTACCTGAACCTGGTGATCTGCGCGATGATCACTCTGGTGGTACTGTCGCTGCTCAATGGCATGCTCAGGCGCCATCAGGCCAGCACCGAGGCGCTGGCGACCCTCGACAGCCTGACCGGCCTGCCCAACCGACGCAGCTTCGACCTGCTGGCCGCCCAGGCCCTGCAGGAAGCCCAGCGCGATTGCGCGCCGCTGGTCGCCTTGCTGATCGACCTCGATCACTTCAAGGTGCTCAACGATACCCATGGCCACCTGGCAGGCGACGAAGTGCTGCGCCAGTTCGCCAACGTGCTGCAGGGCAGCCTGCGTCAGTCGGATATACTCTGCCGCTGGGGCGGTGAGGAATTCATCGTCCTGTTGCGCGATGCCGAGGGCCAGCAGGCCATCGAGGTGGCCCAGAAGATCCGCCGTCGTACCGAGCAACTGACCTTCAGCTACGAAGATCAACCCTTGCGCCTGACCACCAGTATCGGCCTCAGCGCCTTGCAGCCGGGCGACACCCTGCACGCCCTGCTGACCCGCGCCGACCGTGCGCTTTATCGTGCCAAGCAGGCCGGCCGCAACCGCGTCTGCAGTGAAACACTTGGAACCGAACATGAATGACAGCCAGCACTGCCCTGCCTGTGGCGCCCTCAACCAGTGCAGCCTGGCCGACGCACGCAGTGCCACCCAGGCCTGCTGGTGCTACGGCGTGACCATCGACCCGGCCGTGCTCCAGGCCCTGCCTGCCGAACTGCGCGACAAGGCCTGTCTATGCCCACGCTGCGCCGCCGTGGAAGACCAACTTGTGGGAACGGGCTCGCCCGCGAACAAGCCGGCACCGCTCTAAAGTGAAAAACCGCTAAACTGCGCCCACATTTCACTTTACCCGCTGCCATGCGCCTCGACCGTTTCCTCGCCAACCTGCCCTGCTACAACCGCCAGCAAGTGCGCCTGCTGCTGGTGCAGGGCCATGTGCGCCTGGATCACGAAGTGGTCACCGACCCCAAGGCGGACGTCCGGGAATTCAGCCGCGTGGAAGTGGACGATCAACTGCTGCAGGCCGGCCGCCCCGCGCGCTACCTGATGCTGCACAAACCCGCTGGCTGCGTCAGCGCCACGCAAGACCCGCAGCACCGCACCGTGCTCGACCTGCTGCCCAGCGAATTGCGCGATGACCTGCACATTGCCGGGCGCCTGGACTTCAACACCACTGGCCTGATGATCCTGACCAACGATGGCCAGTGGTCGCGGCGCCTGACCCAGCCGGCCACCAAGCTGCCCAAGCATTACCTGGTGGAAACCGAAGACGAGATCGGCGCGCACTATGTCGCCAAGTTCAGCGAAGGGTTCTATTTCGCCTTCGAAGACCTGACCACCCTGCCCGCCCAACTCGACATCCTTGGCCCGCGTCAGGCACGGCTGGCAATCGTCGAAGGGCGCTACCACCAGGTCAAGCGCATGTTCGGCCATTTCGACAACAAGGTGGTCGGCCTGCATCGCGAAAGCATGGGTACGATCCGCCTCGATCCAGGCCTGCAACCTGGCGAATTCAGGGCGCTTACGGTGGAAGAAATCACCTCGGTCTGAATGCCGTAATACAGGCATACGACCGCTGAGCGGCCCGAGTCACAAATTTGCGCAAACGGCACTTGCGGGATCCCCGCCCCACTGCTTGACTCTCAACTCGTCAGTCCGCGAGTGACCAATCAGTCACGCCTGCAGTTCATGACACCTTTTGCCGGCCACCCAAGGCCCAGATGCCTTGGGGCACGGCAGATTGCCCGCCACAACAAAATCGTCGACGCGTGTGCCAAGGATCGACACAGGGCCCCCCGTTTTATTCAGGCGAATGCCTACCTGTCATAAAGAACGTGCACCCTAGGTGACGCGATTACCCTTTTTGCGCCAGGAGTCGATGACATGAGGCCAGAAATCGCTGTACTTGATATCCAAGGTCAGTATCGGGTTTACACGGAGTTCTATCGCGCGGATACGGCCGAGAAGACGATCATACTGATCAATGGGTCGCTGGCCACCACGGCCTCGTTCGCCCAGACAGTGCGTAACCTGCACCCGCAATTCAACGTTGTGCTGTACGACCAGCCATATGCCGGCAAGTCCAAGCCGCACAACCGCCAGGAACGGCTGATCAGCAAGGAAGACGAGGCGCAGATCCTTCTTGAACTGATCGAGCGCTTCCAGTGCGACCACGTCATGTCCTTCTCCTGGGGCGGTGCCTGCACCCTGCTGGCGCTGGCGCACCAGCCGCGGCTGGTGAAGAAGGCGGTGGTCAGTTCGTTCTCGCCGATCATCAATGAGCCGATGCGCGACTACCTGGAGCGTGGCTGCCGGTACCTGTCTGCCTGCGATCGCTACCAGGTCGGCAACCTGGTCAACGACACCATCGGCAAGTACCTGCCATCGCTGTTCAAGCGCTTCAACTACCGGCATGTCAGCGGCCTGGACAGCCACGAGTACGCGCAGATGCACTTCCACATCAACGAAGTGCTGCAACGTGACCTGCAACGGGCATTGAACGGCGCGCGCAACATCGACATCCCGGTGCTGTTCATCAACGGCGACCGCGATGAATACACCACCGTCGAAGATGCACGCGAGTTCGGCAAACATGTAGGCAACAGCCAGTTCAGCGTGATCCGCGACGCTGGCCATTTCCTCGACATGGAAAACAAGTCAGCCTCTGAAAACACCCGCAACGTCATGCTGGGTTTCCTCAAGCCGACCGTGCGCGAGTCCCGTCAACGCGCTAACCCATACATCCAGGGGCAACATGCATTGGCCATCTGAGCGCATCGGCGTCCCGGACCCCGTACCCGCAGGTCATGGGGCGCCGACAAGCTTTTTTATAACTTGGGCTTCTAATTCGGGGAGGGTTCTGGTAAAAAGTCCAGCGCAGACGCGGGTATAGTTTAGTGGCAAAACGAAAGCTTCCCAAGCTTTAGTTGAGGGTTCGATTCCCTCTACCCGCTCCACACATTGCATACCCCGCATGGCGTTCCAGCAACGTCATCGCTGTCAAAAGGAGCCCGAGGCTCCTTTTTTCGTTTCTGCCCTTTCATTGATATGGCCCAAGGCCGCGTTCGACACCTTCCGCTTCAATTCGCTTGCAAGCGAAACGGCTTGGGGCGCATATGCTTCATGGATCCGTGAAACATTTCGAAAGGACGACGCATGTTTCTCTCCCGCTGGCTCCCCGGCCTTGCCAACCTGATGCACTACCGCCGTGAATGGTTCCATGCCGACCTGCAGGCCGGGCTTTCGGTGGCCGCTATCCAGATCCCCATCGCCATCGCCTACGCCCAGATCGTCGGCCTGCCGCCGCAATACGGCCTGTACGCATGCGTGCTGCCGATGATGGTCTATGCCCTGATCGGCAGCTCACGGCAATTGATGGTCGGCCCCGACGCCGCCACCTGCGCCATGATCGCTGGCGCCGTGGCGCCACTGGCCATGGGCGACCCACAGCGCATCGCCGAACTGTCGGTGATCGTCACCGTGCTGGTAGGGCTGATGCTGATTGTCGCCGGCTTGGCACGCGCCGGATTCATCGCCAGTTTCTTCTCGCGCCCGATCCTGATCGGTTACCTCAACGGTATCGGCTTGAGCCTGATTGCCGGGCAACTGTCGAAGGTAGTGGGGTTCAAGATCGAGGGAGACGGTTTCATCCTCAGCGTGGTGAATTTCTTCCAGCGCCTGAACGAGATCCACTGGATGACCCTGGCTATCGGCCTGGCCGGGCTGGCACTGTTGATCTTGCTACCGCGCCGCTACCCTCGCCTGCCGGCGGCCCTGGTGACCGTGGCAATCTTTACCCTGCTGGTCGGCCTGCTCGGCCTGGATCGTTTCGGCGTCGCCATCCTCGGCCCGGTGCCGTCCGGCATCCCCGAGCTCGCTTGGCCCCACAGCAACCTGGACGAAACCAAGAGCCTGCTGCGCGATGCCTTGGGTATCGCCACCGTGAGCTTCTGCAGCGCCATGCTTACCGCGCGCAGCTTCGCCGCGCGGCACGGCTATGCGATCAACGCCAACCATGAGTTCGTCGCCCTTGGCGTGAGCAACCTGGCCGCCGGCATTTCCCAGGGGTTTGCCATCAGCGGCGCCGACTCGCGCACGGCGGTCAATGACATGGTAGGCGGCAAGAGCCAGCTGGTCGGCATCGTCGCGGCACTGGTGATCGCCCTGATTCTGCTATTCTTCACCGCACCGATGGCTTGGATCCCTCAGGCGGTATTAGGCGCCGTGCTGCTGATGGCTGGCTGGGGATTGATCGACATCAAGTCGCTGGGCAGCATCAGGCGCCTGAGTCGCTTCGAGTTCTGGCTGTGCCTGCTGACCACGGTCGGCGTGCTCGGCCTGGGCGTCCTGCCGGGCATCGTCTTTGCCGTGACCCTGGCGATCCTGCGCCTGCTCTACACCATCTACCAACCCACCGACGCCGTGCTCGGCTGGCTGCCGGGCACCGAAGGCCAGGTCGACATCCGCAAGAACAAGGACGCTCGCACCGTGCCGGGCCTGGTGGTGTACCGCTTCGACGACGCGATCCTGTTCTTCAATGCCGACTACTTCAAGATGCGCCTGCTCGAAGCCGTGCAAAGCCAGGCCCAGCCCCAGGCGGTGCTGTTCGATGCGGAAGCGGTGAGCAGCATCGACGTCAGCGGCATCGCCGCCCTGCGCGAGGTGCGTGACACCCTGACGGCGCAGGGCATCCACTTCGCCATCGCCCGTGCCCGCGGCACCTTCCTGCGCATGCTGGTGCGCTCGGGGATGGCGCGTGAGATGGAAGAAAAGTTGCTGTTTGGCTCGGTAAGGGCGGGAATTCGGGCTTATCGGGTTTGGCGAAACAGGAATCGCAAGGCGCCAGTAATTAAATAGAGAATCGGACTACATCTGAGTCGGAAGTGGACGACCTGCTAGCCACTGCACCATCCACTAGCCTCGTCTTCCCACGCAGAATAAGCGCTGGGATTTCTTCCTTCTCGTAGCGTCGGGCAACCATCGACTACGCCAATGGCGCACATCCTGCTACGCTCTTCATTGAAACGCCCGTGTTCACCAAACGAGTGAAAACGCTGCTTGGAAACGACACCTACCGGCTCCTTCAAGTCAAACTGATGAGCACTCCCGATGCGAGTGACTTGATCGAAGGATAGATGCGCTGCAGGTCCGGAGCATCCGTAAATCCACGGGTTTGTCCCAAGTGCGTTTCGCCGAGATGATCGATGTTCAGGTCGCCACGCTAAGGAACTGGGAGCAAGGGCGCAGGGAACCTACCGGACCGGCCAAGGCTTTGCTACGTTCCATACGCAACGACCCTGACCATGTCCTCAGGGCACTTGCTTATTGATTCAGTATCCCAAACGCTTCAACAGAACCGACTCACTTTCTGCCGGGCGCTGATAGGCGCGCAAAAGCTCCCCCGCCCGATTAGTGAAGATTCCGTCGACACCGGCTTTCATGGCTTTGTCGAAATCGACCCGGTCATCGAGCGTGTAGACGTGGACCAACAGCCCGCGCTGGTGATTGGCCTGGTTCATCCACGGCTGGATCAGGTCGCTGTAACTCTGCTCGCCCAGATGAGTGCGCGTGGCTGACGGGCCGGTACCGATTGCGCCCTCCTGCTTTGCATGGTCGAGCCAGCGCAAGTACTCCGCCTTGTCCTTGGGCTGTTGGCGCGCATAGAAAGCGGCCTTGTCCTGCTCGCCTGACTGGGAGAAATCCTGCCCGGATGCCGATGCAATGCCATTGTTGCCCACCCACAGCAAGAGGATCTTCGGCACCTGCGGCATCGCTTCGTGCAGCAACTTGAGGCTGTTGCGGTCGAAAGTCTGCAACACTACCCACCCCGGCCGATCAAGCCAGCCACGGGCTTCGAGGCGTGTCTTCAGGTCTTTCTCGATGCCGGGGAACTGGTTGGGCACCTTGGTTTCGATATACAGCCCGGGGTGGCGGTCGGGGTTGCCTTCGGCGATGTCGATGACTTCGTCCAGAGTCAGGATCGACAACTTTTCGAACGATGGACGGGCACGCTTCGGGTAGGCCTGATTGAACCAGCTGCCAGCATCCAGCGATTTCAGCTCAGCCAGGGTGAAGGCACTGACCGGGCTTTTCGCGCGCTCGGGAAATCGCTCGGCGACGTTGCTGGTGCGCGACAGCTCATCATCGTGGACCACCACCAGCACGCCATCGCGGGTGCGTTGCAGGTCGAGTTCCAGGTAATCGGCGCCCAGCTCGCGGGCAAGCAGGTAGGCAGGCGTGGTGGATTCGGGGGTATCGTAGGAAGCGCCGCGATGGGCGATCACCGCCGGGTAAGGAATGCCTTGGGCAGCGGCCAAGGTCTTGCCATCAGTGGCTG
Source organism: Pseudomonas sp. HS6-2 (assembly GCF_049325675.2). Lineage (NCBI taxonomy): Bacteria > Pseudomonadati > Pseudomonadota > Gammaproteobacteria > Pseudomonadales > Pseudomonadaceae > Pseudomonas > Pseudomonas sp. HS6-2. The sequence continues at coordinate 5,064,793 of NZ_CM143906.1, forward strand.
AGGCCAAGGCAGCCGAGAACAGTGTACTCAGGGCCAGGGTGCGGAGCAGCGGATTGCGCATGGAGAAGTCCTCTTTCGTCCTGCGTTGCAGGCAGCACAAGGCTGTAATGTAAACACCAACCCTCGCACACCTTGCATGACATGCTAAAGTCCCCGCCGTTTCCCGCACCACCGAACGGACCGCACATGCCAGCTCTCGACGCCCGCCTCGCCTCTTGGCCAGACCTCAACCAGCGCCACCCGTGCACAGCCCTGCTGCTGGGCAACGGCGCCAGTCGCGCGCTGTGGAAACCGTTCGGCTATTTCTCGCTGTACGAGGAAGCTCAGCGCGCCGGGCGCAAGAAAGGCCTGGCGATCAGCGACCAGGCCCTGTTCAAGTCGCTGGGCACCGAACTGTTCGAGCCGGTACTGAGCACCCTCAACCACACCGTGCGCGCCAACGCCGCCCTGGCCATCAATTCCACCGCGCCGCTGAACCGCTACTACTCGATCAAGGAAGGCCTGATCCACGCCATCCGCACCCTGCACCTGCCCTGGCCTCTGGTGCCCGCCGCCACCCTGGCGTCGATCAACCATGCCTTGCGCGAATACCGCAGCGTCTATACCAGCAACTACGACCTGATCCTGCCCTGGGCCCTGCAACACAACCCGCAGGGCTTCGCCACGCTATTCGACGATCAAGGGTTCTTCGACGTACGCCGCACCCGCAGCGAAGGCACCCGCGTACTGCACCTGCATGGCGGCCTGCACCTGCTCAAGCTGCCCGATGGCAGCACCCGCCAGCGCAGCGCCGACAGCGCCGAATTGCTGGACGGCTTTGCCGTGAACATTCCCGGTGAAGTGCCGCTGTTCGTCAACGAAGAACGCAGCGACGAGAAAATGCGCGCCATCCGCAACTCGGACTACCTCGCCTGGGGGTTGGGGCAACTGGCACAGGAAAGCCAGGGACTGTGCCTGTTCGGGCAGCATCTGGATGGCACTGACCAGCACTTGGTCGAAGCCATTCGCCAAGCGCGGCCCAAACACTTGTCGATTGCCATCCGGCCGTTGAGCGAGGCATCGGTGATCAACCAGAAGCAGCACTTTGTCGAACGGTTCGGGGATATAGTCGGGATGGCGTTGCAATTCTTCGATGCCAGTACGCACCCGTTGGGGTTGGAGGGGTTGGCAATCGAGGTGGCGTCAGCGCGTCGCTAATTGCCGCGCTCAATTAGCTTGCAAAGGCTGGGTTTCGCACTTAACCGAAAACGCGCGCATGTGCACGGGAAACATTGACAGACATAGCTACCCGAGCCAGATCCACAATGTCCTGACCGATCGCGTAACTTCCCCGCGCCTGCAACCAGATCAGCACATCCGCAAGATGCCACAACGATGTACTGCCTTCATGAACAGGTGTAGGGAAACTGTACATATGCGAAAGCATCAACTTGCGCATGTTTTGCCGTGACACACCGATGATTTCCGCTACGTCGGTAAGCCCTACCAAGTCGGGTGTCGCTTCGATCAGGCGGGCACCAGGCACTGCTTTACGTACATCACTCAGCGCACTTTCAATGGCTTCCACGGCAGAGGGCGCCTCGCGCACAAAAGCCAATGCCAAGCGGCCTGGCTGCCCAACTCCAACCATTGCATCATCACAGCCTGCCTCGGCCAAACGCTCCAGCATCGCATTGATGTTTTCGTCTTCGATCAATTGATACTTCAGGGTGAACTCGTATTCCACTGCTACCTCTTCTTACCAGCTTTGGCCATGCTGCTGGTGCAGTTGTCCACGACGCGCCTTAGCTGACGGCGAAATTGCCAGGTTTTTTTGGCGTGCTCCATGTCAAATGACAACCATCGAGATTGACGAACAATCACGCCACAGAACCCATGAGGATCAAAACGGCCGTTAAGTGTTCTTGGGAATTCTCCTACGTGAATACAGGAGCAGTTCTCCAGTGCACTTCATCTTGCTGTAATCAGATCAGCTTATCGGCCCGCAACAACGTCTCCAGGCAATGCTCCTGCACCCCATAAAACGCCTTGAGCTGCTCGATCTTCTCCAGCAATGCCGCGTTATCCCCCACCTGCCGGCGCTTCACCGCAAGAATCATCTTGTTCTTGTTGGTGTGTTCCAGGGAGATGAACTCGAACACTTTTGTCTCGTAACCGCAGGCTTCCAGATACAGCGCACGCAGGCTGTCGGTAAGCATCTCGGCCTGCTGCCCCAGGTGCAGCCCGTATTGCAGCATGGGCTGCAGCAGCCCCGGGCTGTGCAATTGCGGGCGGATCTGTTTATGGCAGCACGGCGAGCACATGATGATGGCGGCGTTGCAGCGGATGCCGGTGTGGATGGCGTAGTCGGTGGCGATGTCGCAGGCGTGCAGGGCAATCATCACCTCGATGGCCTCGGGCACCACGCTGCGCACGTCGCCGCACTGGAATTCCAGGCCCGAGTGTTCCAGGCGCTGCGCAGCGCCATTGCACAAATCGACCATGTCCTGGCGCAGCTCCACCCCGGTCACCTGCGCCTCGCGGGCCAGGGTGTTGCGCAGATAGTCATGCATGGCGAAGGTCAGGTAGCCCTTGCCCGAGCCGAAGTCGGCTACCCGCAGCGTCTGCTCGGCCGGTACCGGGGCATTGGCCAGGGCGTGGTCGAAGACTTCGATGAACTTGTTGATCTGCTTCCACTTGCGCGACATCGACGGGATCAGCGCGCCTTGGGCATCGGTCACGCCCAGGTCGCGCAGGAATGGCCGCGAAAGCTCCAGGTAGCGCTTCTTCTCACGGTCATGACCGGTGTTGGCAAGCGCCTCGCGTGGCGCCTGCGCGCCGTGGCGCTGGAGCATCGGCTTGCCCTTCTTGCTGAAGGTCAGCTGCACTTCGCCGTCGGCGTCGAACAGGTGGGCATTGCGGAAGCTCTCCGGCAGCAGCTCGGCGACCAGCGCCTGGGCCTGGTCCAGCGGCAGGTTGCGGGTGATGTCGCGGGTCTGATGGCGGTAGACCAGCGACAGCTGGGCCTGCCCTTTCACCAGCAGTGGCTTGGCGATGATGCGCTGCAGGGTCTGGTCGGCCCCGACATGGCGCGCCAGCACCAGCTTGACCAGGGTGTTGCCGTTCAGGGCGGCACTCAGCAGGTCAAGGAACTGGGCGCGCGCATCCGGCGCGGAAGAAGCGGAAGTACTGGCGGACATGGAAAGCGGGTGCCTCGGATAACAGGGGGCGCGTTGCGCAATGCCGCGCATTCTACACCCTGAGCCAACCAGTTCAGTCGAGAATCACCAGACGGTTGGGCAGTTCGTTGCGCGCATGGGTGCGTGGCACGTGTTCGCACAGCAACTCACCGCACGCCTCGATGCACTCGACAAAGCCCTGCAAGGTCCGCCCCTGGCGAACCTGTTCGGCGAGACGCGCAACCAACACGGCGCGGGCCTGGGCATCGAGATGATGATCGATGCCTTGGTCGACGAGGATTTCCACATGTCGCTCGGTCTCGGCGACAAAGATCAGCACCCCTGTGGCACCTTCCGTGCCCTGCAGGTTCTGTTCGCGAAACTGCTGGCGGGCCAGGCTCGAAGCGCGCCAGCGGCGCAGGGCAGCAGGAATCAGCATGGCTGCCAGGCGCGGGCTGCGCAGCAGCAGGCACAGGCCAATGAACAGCAGCATGTTGGCGACCAGCAGCCCTCGTATCCCGGGCCAGCCCAGCAACCACTGCAGCAGGCCAGGCACGGCCAGCGCCAGCACGGCGGCCCAGAACAGTGGCAGGTAGGCATAGTCATCGGCGCGGCGCGCCAGCACGGTCACCAGTTGCGCATCAGTGCGCCGCTCGACCCGGGCGATGGCCTCGGCCACCAGGCGGCGTTCGTATTCGTTGAGGGGGGTCATGCCTTCGCTCTCTTCAGCGTTCTTATAGTTGTTGTCCCGGCATTCGGGGCTTCGTCCGCGGCTGACATATTCAGGCATAATCCGCCGCTGGAAGCATTACCCGCGAATCGTACAACAATAGTCGCCTGAAAACTTCGGCCGCGCACGTATCACCGTGGATACGGCAAAGGCCTCGACAATGGGATTGATGATGAAACTGTCTTTGCTGGGCTTGGCCATGGGCCTGGCCAGCCAGGCGGCCCTTGCCGCCCCTACCGCCCCGCCCCTGCAGGACAAGCAGGCGTTCATCGATCATCTGATCAGCCAGATGACCGAGGCCGAAAAGATCGGCCAGCTGCGCCTGATCAGCATCGGCCCGGAAATGCCTCGCGAGAAGATCCGCGAAGAAATCGCCGCCGGTCGCATTGGTGGCACGTTCAACTCGCGCACCGCCCCCGAGAACCGGCCGATGCAGGACGCCGCCATGCGCAGCCGCCTGAAGATCCCGATGTTCTTTGCCTACGACACCATCCACGGCGAGCGCACCATCTTCCCGATCGGCCTGGGCCTGGCCGCCAGCTGGGACATGGACGCCATCGCCAAGGTCGGTCGCACCTCGGCCATCGAAGCGTCGGCCGACGCTCTGGACATGACCTTCGCGCCCATGGTCGACATCGCCCGCGACCCACGTTGGGGCCGCACCAGTGAAGGCTTCGGCGAAGACACCTACCTGACCTCGAAGATCGGCCAGGTGATGGTCCGCTCGTTTCAGGGCAGCAGCCCGGCCAATCCCGACAGCATCATGGCCATCGTCAAGCACTTCGCCCTGTATGGCGCGGTGGAAGGCGGGCGCGACTACAACACGGTCGATATGAGCCTGCCGAAAATGTACAACGACTACCTGCCGCCCTACCGCGCCGCGCTCGACGCCGGTGCCGGCGGGGTGATGGTGGCGCTCAACTCGATCAACGGCGTGCCGGCCACCTCCAACACCTGGCTGATGAACGACCTGTTGCGCAAAGAATGGGGCTTCAAGGGCGTGACCATCAGCGACCATGGTGCCATCCAGGAGCTGATCCGCCACGGTGTCGCCCGCGATGGCCGCGAAGCCGCCAAGCTGGCGATCAAGGCCGGCATCGACATGAGCATGAACGACACCCTGTACGGCGAAGAGCTGCCCGGGCTGCTGAAGTCCGGCGAAGTGACCCAGCACGAGCTGAACCAGGCCGTACGCGAGGTGCTCGGCGCCAAGTACGACATGGGCCTGTTCAAGGACCCGTACGTGCGCATCGGCAAGGCCGAAACCGACCTGAAAGACTACTACGCCGAAAACCGCCTGCACCGCGACGCCGCCCGTGACGTGGCGCGTCGCAGCCTCGTGCTGCTGGAAAACCGCAACCAGACCCTGCCACTGAAAAAGGCCGGTACCATCGCCCTGGTCGGCCCGCTGGCCGATGCCCCGATCGACATGATGGGCAGCTGGGCCGCCGACGGTAAGCCGATGCACTCGGTCACCGTGCGCGAAGGCCTGCGCCGTGCAGTCGAGGGCAAGGCCAAGCTGGTGTACGCCAAGGGCTCCAACGTCACCGGCGACAAGGCGATCCTCGACTACCTGAACTTCCTCAACTTCGATGCCCCGGAAATTGTCGATGACCCGCGCCCTGCGGCCGTGCTGATCGATGAAGCGGTCAAGGCCGCCAAGCAGTCCGATGTGGTGGTAGCCGTAGTCGGTGAGTCCCGTGGCATGTCCCACGAGTCGTCTAGCCGCACCACCCTGGAAATCCCGGCCAGCCAGCGCGAGCTGATCAAGGCCCTGAAGGCCACTGGCAAGCCGTTGGTCCTGGTACTGATGAACGGCCGCCCGCTGTCGATCAGTTGGGAGCGTGACCAGGCCGATGCGATGCTCGAAACCTGGTTCTCCGGTACCGAAGGCGGCAACGCCATCGCCGATGTGCTGTTCGGCGACTACAACCCGTCGGGCAAGCTGGCCATCACCTTCCCGCGTTCGGTCGGGCAGATCCCGATGTACTACAACCACACCCGCATCGGTCGGCCGTTCACCCCAGGCAAGCCGGGCAACTACACCTCGCAGTACTTCGAAGAGCCCAACGGCCCGCTGTACCCGTTCGGTTATGGCCTGAGCTACAGCAGCTTCGAGCTGTCGGGCCTGACCCTGTCGAACAAGGACCTCAAGCGCGGCGACACCCTGGAGGCCAAAGTGACGGTGAAAAACACCGGCAAGCTTGACGGCGAGACGGTGGTGCAGCTGTACCTGCAGGATGTTTCGGCGTCGATGAGCCGACCGGTCAAGGAACTGAAGAGCTTCCAGAAACTGATGCTCAAGGCCGGGGAGTCGCGAACCTTGACCTTCCGCATCAGCGAGGATGATCTGAAGTTCTACAATGGCCAGTTGCAACGGGTGGCCGAGCCTGGCGAGTTCAATGTCCAGGTCGGGCTGGATTCCGAGGCAGTGCAACAAAAGAGCTTCGAACTGTTGTAACTGATTCGTCGCCTGCACCGGCCTCTGTGCGAGCGGGTTTACCCGCGAAGAGGCCGGTCCTGATATCCCATCACCCGGATCCGCCCCATGCCCTTTTCCTTTCGCGCCCTGCGTCTGGGGCTGATCACTCTGCTGATCGTACTCGGCACCGCCCTCAGTGCCGGCTGGGCCATGCACCAGGCCAAGCGACAAGCCATGCAGGACGACGCCCGCCGCGCCAGCCAGCAGTTGGTACTGTACGCCAACGCCCTGCACACCCTGATCGATCGCTACCGTGCCCTGCCCGCTGTGCTGGCGCTGGACCCGGAACTGATCGAAGCCCTGCGCGGTCCGGTCAGCGAACAGATGCAGCACACGCTCAACCTCAAACTCGAGCGCATCAACGGCGCCGCCAACTCCTCGACCCTGGAGCTGCTCGACCGCACCGGGCTGGCCGTGGCTGCCAGCAACTGGCGCCTGCCGACCACCTACGTGGGTTCCAACTATGGTTTTCGCCCCTACTTCAAGCAGACCCGCAGCCAGGGCAGTGGCCGCTTCTACGCAGTGGGCGTGACCAGCGGCGTGCCGGGCTATTTCCTCGCCAGTGCCGTCAGCGATGAACAGGGGCGCTTCCTCGGCGCCATGGTGGTCAAGCTGGAGTTCCCTGAACTCGAACGCGAATGGCGCCAAGGCAACGACATCCTGCTGGTCAGTGACGCCCGCGGCATCACCTTCATCGCCAACCAGGAAGGCTGGCGCTACCGCGAACTCAAGCCACTCAGCGGCGCCGACCGCGCCGAACTGGCCGAAACCCGCCAGTACGACAAACAGCCGCTGGTGCCGCTTCAGCACCAGATACTGACCCGCTTCGCCAGCAACAGTCACCTGAGCCGCGTGCAGGGCCCAGATGGCGCCGTCGAATACCTCTGGGAAAGCCTGCCGCTGGAGGGCGAGGACTGGACCTTGCACCTGCTGCGCAAACCCCAGGTCGAAGCCGCTGGCCGCAACGCTGCACTGGGCGCCGCCGCCGTGTGGCTGAGCCTGGTATTCGCCGCACTGTTCGTCAGCCAGCGCCTGCGCCTGGCCCGCCTGCGCCAGCGCAGCCGCGAAGAGCTCAAGCGCCAGGTCGAGGAACGCACCCGCGAGCTGCACACCGCCCAGGAAGGCCTGGTGCAGTCGGCCAAGCTGGCCGCGCTGGGACAGATGTCGGCGGCCATGGCCCACGAGATCAACCAGCCGCTGACTACCCAGCGCATGCAACTGGAGACCCTGCGGCTGCTGCTCGACCACGGCCGCTACGACGATGCGCGCAAGGCCCTCGAGCCGCTGGAGCAGATGCTCGCGCGCATGGCCGCACTGACCAGCCACCTGAAGACCTTCGCCCGCAACAGCCCGGTCGGCCTGCGCGAACGCCTCGACCTGGCCACCGTGGTCGACCAGGCCCTGCACCTGCTGGACACCCGCATTCGCAGCGAGGAAGTCGAAGTGGCCCTGTACCTGGCCCGCCCGGCCTGGGTCCGGGGCGATGCGATCCGCCTTGAGCAGGTATTGATCAACCTGCTGCGCAACGCCCTCGACGCCATGGCCGACAAACGCTACAAGCGCCTGGAGGTACGCATCGAACCGGACCACGCGCAGTGGCGCCTGAGCGTGCTGGACTCCGGCGGCGGCATTGCCGATGCGGACCTGGCCAAGGTCTTCGACCCCTTCTTCACCACCAAGCCGGTGGGCGAAGGCCTGGGCCTGGGCCTGGCGATTTCCTATGGCATCATCGTCGAAGCCGGCGGCCAGCTGCACGCCGAGAACCTGCCGGGCGGCGCCCGCTTGAACCTGACCCTGCCCCGTGACCTGGAGCCTGTATGTTGAATTCAGTGATCGTCGTCGATGATGAGGCCAGCATCCGCACTGCGGTCGAGCAATGGCTGAGCCTGTCGGGCTTCAGCGTGCAACTGTTCGCTCGCGCCGAAGACTGCCTGGCCCAGCTGCCCGCGCACTTTGCCGGGGTGATCATCAGCGACGTACGCATGCCGGGCATGGGTGGCCTGCAACTGCTGGAACGCCTGCAGGCGGATGACCCGGACCTGCCGGTGATCCTGCTGACCGGCCATGGCGATGTGCCGATGGCGGTCGAGGCCATGCGCAACGGCGCCTACGACTTCCTCGAAAAGCCCTTCACCCCGCAGCACTTGCTGGGCAGCCTGCGCCGCGCCCTGGAGAAACGCCAGCTGGTCCTGGAGAACCGCCGTCTGCATGAACAGGCTGACCTCAAGTCGCGCCTGGAAACGACCCTGCTCGGCATGTCGCAAGGTTTGCAGCAGCTACGCCGACAGGTGCTGGACCTGGCCAACCTGCCAGTGAACGTGCTGATCCGCGGCGAAACCGGCAGCGGCAAGGAGCGCGTGGCGCGCTGCCTGCACGACTTTGGCCCGCGTGCCGACAGGCCGTTCGTCGCGCTCAACTGTGCGGCCATCCCTGAAGCACTGTTCGAAGCCGAACTGTTCGGCCACGAAAGCGGTGCCTTCACTGGCGCCCAGGGCAAACGCATCGGCAAGTTGGAATACGCCAACGGCGGTACGGTGTTCCTCGACGAGATCGAGAGCATGCCACTGGCCCAGCAGGCCAAGCTGCTGCGGGTGATCCAGGAGCAGAAGCTGGAGCGACTGGGGGCCAACCAGAGCATCAGCGTCGACCTGCGCATCATTGCCGCCACCAAGCCCAATTTGCTCGAAGAGGCTCGCGCCGGGCGCTTTCGCGAGGATTTGGCCTATCGCCTGAACGTGGCGGAACTGTGCCTGGCGCCGCTGCGTGAACGGCGTGAGGATATCCCGCTGCTGTTCGAGCATTTCGCCCGTGCGGCCGCGACCAAGCTGGGGCGCACGGCGCCAGCATTGAGCGGTGCGCAACTGGCGCAGCTGCTGTCCCATGACTGGCCGGGCAATGTGCGTGAGCTCGCCAATGCGGCGGAGCGGCATGCACTGGGGTTGGGCTCGCCGAACATCGAGGTAGCGCCTGCCGGGCAGTCGTTGGCTGAGCAGATGGAAGCGTTCGAGGCCCAGTGCCTGCGCGCTGCCTTGCGCCAGCATGCGGGGGAGATCAAGGCGGTAATGGAGACCTTGCAGCTGCCTCGGCGCACGCTGAACGAAAAGATGCAGCGCCATGGTTTGGTCCGCGAGGCATTCGTCGAGCGGGAATAGGCGGAAATCCGCTTACCGACGGATCTTGATAGGCGAAAATCCGCTTATTCCTGCGAGATTTCGGGGGCTGCTGTGCAGCCTTTCGCGGGCACGCCCGCCCACAGAGAACTGCGCCGCACCAGGTAACTCGCGGTTCCTGTGACGCTGCAATGCCCCCATTTGGATCGTTACGCACCCATTTGGCACACCTTCTGCAATTGCCCTGGCAAGCTGCGCTTCGGCGCGCTCCACAAAAACAACGAGAAGGTATCCCTGATGGATAACGCCACCTCCCTGCCAGCCGGGGCGGCCGTCACGCCCGCCGCTGAAAAAACCACCGCCAGCCGCCTCAAGTCGATCTTCAGCGGTTCCATCGGCAACATGGTCGAATGGTACGACTGGTACGTCTACGCCGCATTCTCGCTGTACTTCGCCAAGGCCTTCTTCCCTGCCGGCGACTCCACCGCACAACTGCTCAACACCGCCGCGATCTTCGCCGTGGGCTTCCTGATGCGCCCGATCGGTGGCTGGCTGATGGGTCTGTACGCCGACCGCAAGGGCCGCAAGGCCGCGCTGATGGCTTCGGTGCTGCTGATGTGCGCCGGCTCCCTGGTGATCGCTCTGACCCCAGGCTATGAAACCATCGGCGTTGCCGCGCCGGTCCTGCTGGTCATCGCACGCCTGATGCAGGGCCTGTCGGTGGGCGGCGAATACGGCACCTCGGCCACCTACCTCAGCGAAATGGCCAGCAAGGACCGCCGTGGCTTCTTCTCCAGCTTCCAGTACGTGACGCTGATTTCCGGCCAGCTCATCGCCCTTGCAGTACTAATCATCCTGCAGCAGACCCTGACCACCGAGCAGCTTTACGCCTGGGGCTGGCGTGTGCCCTTCGTGATCGGTGCGCTGTGCGCAGTGGTTGCCCTGTACCTGCGCCGCGGCATGGAAGAAACCGCCTCTTTCACCAAGAAGGAAAAGGCCAAGGAAAGCCTGATGCGCACCCTCATGCGCCACCCTAAGGAGCTGATGACCGTGGTCGGCCTGACCATGGGCGGCACCCTGGCCTTCTACACCTACACCACCTACATGCAGAAGTACCTGGTCAACACCGTGGGCATGAGCATCAGCGATTCGACCACCATCTCGGCGGCCACGCTGTTCCTGTTCATGTGCCTGCAGCCGGTCATCGGAGGCCTGTCCGACAAGATCGGCCGTCGCCCGATCCTGATCGCCTTCGGCGTGCTCGGCACCCTGTTCACCGTACCGATCCTCAGCACCCTGCACACCATCCAGAGCTGGTGGGGTGCGTTCTTCCTGATCATGGCGGCGCTGATCATCGTCAGCGGCTACACCTCGATCAACGCAGTGGTGAAGGCCGAGCTGTTCCCTACCGAAATCCGCGCCCTGGGCGTCGGCCTGCCGTACGCGCTGACCGTGTCGATCTTCGGCGGCACCGCCGAGTACGTGGCCCTGTGGTTCAAGAGCGTCGGCATGGAAAGCGGCTTCTACTGGTACGTCACGGCGTGCATCGCCTGCTCGCTGCTGGTGTATGCGACCATGAAGGACACCAAGCAGCATTCGCGGATTACTACTGACTGATTGTGACAACCGCATAGAAAAAGGGCGCCCCATCAAGGGCGCCCTTTCTTGCTTCAGGACATCTCCAGCACCTGACGCGGCTCACGGCGCTGGTACCAGTTCGCCATAAGCACCATCACCAGCAGCACGCCACCCAGCACAGCGGAAGAACCGATGGTGCCGAAGTCCAGGCCGCCTTTCTCGTACGGTTTGGTCAGGAAGTCACCCAGCGTTGCACCGAACGGACGGGTCAGCACGAACGCCACCCAGAACAGCACCACACCCGGGATGCGCGTCCAGTAACGGGCGAGCACTACCACGGCGATGGAGCTGCCGATCAGTAGTGCACCACCGGCAAAACCCAGCCCAGAGTCGTCCGCCAGATAGTCGCCCAGCGCTGTGCCCAGGGTGTTGGAGAACAGGATGGCGACCCAGTAGAAGATTTCACCGGTGCGGTTCTTGATGCGGGTGACGTCAAGCGGGTTGCCGCTCAGGCGCCAGACCAGGAAGGTCAGCAGCAAGATACCGATCAGGATTGCCGAACCTGCGGCATAGCCCAGGCCCAGGGTGCGGTCCATGAAGTCGGACATAGTGGTCCCGGCCGTGCTGGTGGACAGGATTACCAGCCAATACAGCATCGGGTGATAGCGGCGCGAAAACAGCTGACCGAACAGGGTCACCAGGAACACGCTGATCAGCACCATCGAGCTGACGGCATAGCCAACGTTGAGGGTCATCGACAGCAGATCACCGGCTGTTTCGCCAAGGGTGGTGGCGCAGATCTTCATGACCCAGAAGGCCAGGGTGATTTGCGGAAGTTTGTTCATTGTTTGCCGCTCCGGAATTGAGTGCGGCGATGGTGCTGAGCAGAGCCTGAAAAATCGGTTGGCGATATATGAAAAAAGCGTCATACGCAGTTACAAATTAAGATTTTTCGTTCTTAACCACCTATTAATCCTGCTCCTCCAATCTGCAATGGCTGGTGAAGCATTGCGCTCGCCTTGGGTTTGAAGCACCTCACGAAGAAGCATCGGCACCCGCTGGAAGACACAGCGCTCGACCATATTTATCTATTAATTCGATTTTTAGAGACTATTTTTTGCGCTTTTTAATCAAATTAATCGGAGTAGCATTAAACCCATAGAAACAAACAACCTCTCGCACCCAAAGGAGCAATGACCATGAAAAGCAAACTGATCCTCACCCTGGCCCTCTCGGTCTTCGCTGCTGGCGCATTCGCCGAAGATGGTTTCGACCGCACCAACGCCCACACTTTCGCCGCCGCCCAGACTCAATCGGCCAGCTACGCCGAAGACGGCTTCGACCACACCGGTGCACAACGCTTCGCTGAGGATGGTTTCGATCACACCGGCGCTCAGCGCTTCGCCGAAGATGGCTTCGACCACACCAACGCCCAACGCTTCGCCGAAGACGGCTACGACCACACCAACGCCCACCGCCTCAGCTGATCCCTGTTGCGCGCTACCAGCCCGGCCTCGCGCCGGGCTTGATCATTTTCAGGCGGACTAAGGCTTGGCACACTAAGCACCTCGTTTCCAGGATGCTGACAGATGTACTACTACGAACCCGCCAAAGGCCACGGCCTGCCCCACGACCCGTTCAACGCCATAGTCGGGCCGCGCCCCATCGGCTGGATCTCCTCGCAGAACCAGGACGGCCAGCTGAACCTTGCGCCGTACAGCTTCTTCAACGCCTTCAACTACATTCCACCAATCATCGGTTTCTGCAGCGTCGGGCGCAAAGACAGCCTGAACAACATCGAGCAGACAGGCGAATTCGTCTGGAACCTGGCGACCCGGCCACTGGCCGAGCAGATGAACCAGAGCTGCGCGGCCGTCGCCGCCGATGTCAACGAATTCGAGCTGAGCGGCCTGACTGCGGTGCCATCGAATATCGTCAAGGTGCCACGCGTAGGCGAAACGCCGGTGGCCTTCGAGTGCAAGGTGAGCCAGATCGTCCAGCTCAAACGCGCCGATCAGGAACTGGTGCCCAGCTGGCTGATTCTGGGAGAGGTGGTGGCGGTGCACATTGCCGAGCACCTGCTGAAGAACGGTATCTACGATACCGCTGCCGCCGAGCCGATCCTGCGTGGTGGTGGCCCGGCGGATTACTTCGAGTTGGGCAACCTGTTCAAAATGGCTCGCCCAAAGGCCTGATCACCAGATCAGTTCGCCTTCCTCGCCCACGCCCTGCAGGCGTGCAAGCTCGGCGCAGGCGGCTTCGTCAGCCGCCACGGCGCTTTCGAACACTTGCTCGTCGAGGACCTTGTGGAAACGCGGCGCGCCGCCCATGCCCACGGCCTTGACCGCGATGGCGGCGTTATAGCCACCGCCTTCCACCGGGACCATCGCCGAAACCGCTTCGAAATGCGGGAATTCTCTACGTGCCATGTTGCCATCCGCCTGTTAATCGAGGGGCGGCATTCTAACCGTGTTTCAATCGAAGGTATGCAAGTCGAGACTGCTGACGACTTGCGCCTGAACCAGCTCGCCGAACACATTGAGGGTGGGCGAGGCGAAGTAACCGCTCATCGCCTGTTGATCCTGCCAACTACCGCTGAGCAGCCACAGGTCGGCGTCGGCCTGGGAGCGCTGCACGGTGAAGCTCAGGCAGCCCGGGGTGCGCAAGGACGGCTCCAGCAGGTCGCGCAGGCGCGCGCCGAGTTCTGCGGAGCGACCGCTGCTGGCACGGATGAAAGCCAGATGGGTGACCGGTTGTCGTAGGGTCATTGCACGATCTCCTTGAAGCAGGCGGGCCGATAAACCAGGCTGCCAAGGTTAGGGGCTGGCGCGCGCGACGCGTTAGGCCATTACTGCTCGCCGATTGCCTGATCCTGCAGCGCGACAGGATCAGGCAATCGACGTGCAGCTTTCGACTAGCGCCTGTCATTGCCCAAACCTATGCTGCGTCGGTCAGCAGAGGAAAGCCATCATGACCACCGCCCCGTCCATCGACCCGACCTTGGAAGTGCAACGCCAGGAACTGGCCGCGTTGATCCGCAAGCACGCCGGCGAGCCCCATGGCCCCGTCTCGGCCATCGACGACCTGTATCTGGTGCGCTATACCGAGAACGTCCGTTCGGTGCCGACCTTGGCTCAACCGGCGCTGTGCATCCTGGCGCAGGGCAGCAAAAGCCTGTTCCTCGGCGACGAACAATACGCCTACGACCCGTTGCATTACATGGTGGTATCGGTGACCTTGCCGCTGAGCGGTGTCAAGCTGGACGCCAGCCCGGAGAACCCAAGCCTGGGTATCCGCATGGACCTCGACCCAGCCGAAATAAGCCAGCTGATCGCCGAGAGCGGGCCGATGCTGGTGCCCAACCTGCCCTCCGGCCGTGGCCTGTATGTAGAACGCACCGACCCGCAACTGCTCGACGCGCTGTTGCGGCTGGTCCGCTTGCTGGATTCACCGCGCGACATCGGCATGCTGGCGCCGCTGATTCGTCGCGAGATTCTCTACCGCCTGCTGCGTGGGCCGCAGGGTTATCGTCTGTACGAAATCGCCTTGGCCAACAGTCAGACCCACCGGGTGTGCCAGGCCATCACCTGGCTCAACCAGAACTATCAGCAGCCGCTGCGCATCGAGGACCTGGCCCGCGAGGTCAACCTCAGCACCTCGACCTTGCATCACCGCTTCAAAGCCGTGACCTCCATGAGCCCGCTGCAATACCAGAAGCAACTGCGCCTGCAGGAGGCGCGGCGGCTGATGCTCAACGACGGCCTGGAAGCGGCGGTGGCGGGCTATCGGGTGGGGTACGAAAGCCCGTCGCAGTTCAGCCGCGAGTACAGCCGGCTGTATGGCGCACCGCCGATCCGAGATGTGGCGCGGTTGCGGGCCAGTGCGGGCTGAACTAGCTCGCTACTGCCGCCTGCCACTGGTTCTGGTCGACCTGGATCAAGGTCGGCCCCTTGCGCTCCACCGCCCGTCCCAGCGCAGCCTGCAGTTGCTCGACATCGGCAACATGCTCCGCGTCGGCGCCCAACGCCCGCGCCACGCCGATGAAGTCCGGGGTATGAATGTCCACGCCGACCGGCTCGATCGCCCGGTTGACCATGTACTTCTTGATCTCCTCGTAACCCTGGTTATTCCACAGCAGCACGATCATCGGCACCTGCGCCTCTACCGCGCTGGCCAGTTCCGGCAGGGTGAACTGCATGCCGCCATCGCCAATCAGGCAGACCGCTGGCGCACGCTCGGCCGCTTGCTCGGCGCTGCCCAACCAGGCGCCCATCGCCGCTGGCAATGCATAGCCCAAAGTACCGTAGCCGGTCGAAGCATTGAACCAGCGGCGCGGCTGATCCATGTCCAGGGTCAGGTTGCCGGTGTACACCGGCTGGGTCGAGTCACCGACCAGAATGGCGTTGGGCAGGCTTTGCAGAATGCTGTTCAGCAGGCGTGTCTGGCTCAGCGTCGGCTGGTCCCAGCCCGTTGCCAACGCGTCGCGCAGGCGCTGCGCGCGAGCAACGCCCCAGCCCTCGGCACGCACCGGTGCGGGTAGCTGACGCAAGGCCTCGAGCAGGGATTGCGCGGCCAGCTCGGCATCCGCCACCAGTGCCAGCTCCGGCAGGTAGTTGCGCACGGTCTGGTCCGGGTCGATGTCGATGCGCAGCAGGCTGCCGGGAATCTTGAAACCGCCCTTGAAGGTCACGTCATAGTCGGTCTCGGCCAGTTCGGTGCCGATCGCCAGCACCACATCGGCCTCTTCCACCAGCTCACGGGTGACGACCAGCGATTGGGTCGAACCGATCTGCAGCGGGTGGCTGGCTGGCAGCAGGCCTTTGGCATTGATGGTCAGTGCCACCGGCGCCTGCAAGTGCTCAGCCAGCAGCGCCAGCGGTGCACCCGCAGCCAGTGCGCCACCACCGGCCAGGATCAGCGGCCGGCTAGCATTGGCCAGGCGCTCGGCCATGGCAGCTACGGCCTGGGGCGAGGCACCTGCGCGGGCACTGCGTACAGGGCGGCCAGGCAGCAGATGGTCGGCGGGCTCGACCAGCACGTCCAGCGGGATCTCGATATGCACCGGGCGCGGGCGGGCGCCATCGAACACGGCAAAGGCGCGAGCCAGCACCTGCGGCAGGTCATCGGCGCTCATCAGCGTCTGCGAGAACGCCGCCACGCCCGACACCAGCGCTGCCTGGTTGGGCAGCTCGTGCAGCTTGCCGCGGCCGCCGCCCAGCTGATCGCGCGACTGCACGCTAGAAATCACCAGCATCGGGATCGAATCGGCATAGGCCTGGCCCATGGCGGTGGTGATGTTGGTCATCCCGGGGCCGGTGATGATGAAGCACACGCCTGGCTTGCCACGGGTACGCGCATAGCCGTCAGCCATGAACCCGGCGCCCTGCTCGTGGCGCGGGGTGATGTGGCGGATCGACGAGCCCGCCAGGCCACGGTAGAGCTCCACGGTATGTACGCCGGGAATGCCGAAGACATGGTCCACGCCATAGCCTTCAAGGAGTTTGACCAATACTTCGCCGCAGGTTGCCATGGGGTTTCACCTAAGATCTTGTTGGGGAGAATCTTGTTGCAATCTGCGCCCATTGGACCCAACGCACCGCTACCGCCACAATGCAAAAAAACACATACTAGCCATGTCCTGTAATCATGGCTCAGCGCAATGAAACGGCTACCGCCCCTGCCTGCCCTGCACACCTTTCTGGTCACCGCGCAGTACTGCAATTTCACCCGTGCCGCACAGCAGCTGCACATCACCCAAGGCGCCGTCAGCAGGCAGATTGCCGGGCTCGAGGAGCACCTGGGCTACGCCTTGTTCCAGCGCCAGGCTCGCGGCCTGAGCCTGACCCGCGAGGGCCAAGACTGGCTGCCTCGGGTCCAGCAGATCTTCGGCCTTATCGAACAAGGCGTGCGCGAGGTCGGCGGGCGCAGCGCCACCTTGCAGCTCAAGGCACCGACCTGCGTGATGCGTTGGCTGCTGCCGCGGCTGATGGAGTGGCAGGCGCTGCGACCCGACGTGCCGGTCGAGTTGACCACCACGGTGCAGCACGGGGTGGACTTTCGCCGTGAGGGGTTCGATGCCGCCGTAGTCTATGGCGCTGCGCCGAACCATGGCCTGCTGGTGCGCAAGCTGTTCGACGAGCAACTGACACCGGTGTGTGCGCCTTCGCTGTTGAACGGGGCAGTCCCTCTGCAGCAGATCCAGGATCTGGCCCGGCACATGCTGCTGCATCCCTCTCGGGATGAACATGACTGGCGGCTGTGGCTGCAGGCAGCAGGCGTGGTGCTGGAAGCACAGGGGCCGAAGCAGCATTTCGAAACGTTGGACATGGCGATGGCCATGGCATCGCAGGGAACCGGGGTGGCGATTGGCGACTGGGCGCTGATCGGTGATGACTTGCGCGGGGGGCGGCTGTGCATGCCGTTTACGCTGAAGGTACAGACCGGTAAAGGTTATTACCTGGTGAGCCAGGCGAAGAGCCTTCCGCCAGGCCTGGGCGAGCTCATGGACTGGCTGGAAAGCCAGGCCAGTCCATGAGCGCAGAC
The DNA here is from genome assembly GCF_049325675.2 of Pseudomonas sp. HS6-2. Lineage (NCBI taxonomy): Bacteria > Pseudomonadati > Pseudomonadota > Gammaproteobacteria > Pseudomonadales > Pseudomonadaceae > Pseudomonas > Pseudomonas sp. HS6-2. Next base: position 5,082,394 of record NZ_CM143906.1, read on the forward strand.
GCCTCAGTAACCGACAGTGAAGCGCTGGCGCGAGTGCGCCGGTTTCTCCAGCTCATCGAGCATGGCAATGGCAAAGTCGGCAAAGGTGATCGTGCTTTTGCCATCTGCACCGATCAGAAGATGGTCCTTGCCCAGTTTGTAGTGCCCGCTGCGCTCGCCTTCGACGAACTCCGCCGATGGCGAGAGGAAGGTCCAGTCCAGTGTCGGCTCCTGGCGCAGCACATCGAGAAAACGCACCCCGGCACTGGCCTCGGCCTTGTAGGCCTCCGGGAAGTCCGGGCTGTCGATCACCCGGTGCCCGGAAGGCAGCAGCAGGCTGCCTGCACCGCCCACCACCAGCAGGCGCTTGACCCCGGCGCGCTTGACCGGCTCGATGATTGCGTGGGGCTCGAGGGTCGAGAAATGCGCTGCACTGAGCACCGCGTCGACACCTGCGACCGCCTGCTGCAGGGCTGCACTGTCCTTGGCATCCAATGCCTGGGTGGTTACACCTTCGCGCCCCTGCAACTGCGATGGGTCACGGGCGATGGCCACCACGCTGTGGCCGCGACGCAGGGCTTCTTCCAGCAATTGGCTGCCGGCACGGCCGGTGGCCCCAATGATTGCGATCTTGCTCATCGAAAATGCTCCTGTCAGTTGAACGGAATTACCACTTCATTTCGCCCTTGGCGACCTTCGCGCCGAGCTCCAGCGAACTCTCATCAGCAAGCGCGGGGTAGCGCTGTTTCATCGCCTCAATCAACGCGCCGCTATCCTTCGCCCTCGCCGTTTCGGCATCGAACGCACGGATATAACCCGCCGTGAAGCGCACGGCGTCGAGTGAGTGGTCGCTCTGGCCCAGGTAATGGCCAGGCACCACCGTACGCGGGGCCAAGGCCTCGATCTTCGCCAGGGTGGCAAGCCAGTCGGCGTGGGACTTGGCCGTCTGGGTGTCGGCCATCCACACGTGGATGTTCTGCGCAACCACGACACCACCGACCACTGCCCTGATCGACGGAATCCAGACGAAACTGCGATCCGGTTGCGGGCCATCCAGGCCGACAACCTCCAGCGACTGCCCTTCCAGCATCAGGCTGTGGCCGTGCAACACCTTCGGTAGCACCAGCCGTGCCGGTTTGTCCGTGCCCATCTGTGGTCCCCAGTACGCCAGCTTGGCGTCCATGGTCTGGCGGATATGGGCCAGCGTGGCTGCCGAGGCGAATACCTTGGCGTCGGGGAAGGCCTGGGTCACGGTGTCCAGGCCGAAGTAGTAATCCGGGTCGCCGTGGCTGATGTAGATGGTGGTCAGGCGCTTGCCGCTGGCCTGCAGGCGCTGCACCAGTTGCTCGGCCTGGGCCTTGCCGAACTGCGCATCGACCAGGATGGCCTCTTTCTCGCCACTGACGATCACCGAGCTGACCGGGAAAATGGCCTGATGCCCTGGGTTGTATACCTCGAGCTGCAACGGCTCGGCGGCCAGTGCCGGGCCGGCCAGGGTGATGCAGGCCAGCAGCAGGCTACGCAAGGGAGTGAAGAGCGACATGGTGATTCCTGCGAGATGAACGATGGGCAACAGCTTAGTTGCCTGATCCATGACAAAAAATGCGATGCTCAGACATAGTTTGTTTCTGAAATCGGGCAAATCATGGACCGTCTCAACGCCATGCGCGTTTTCGTCACCGTCGTCGACCTGGGCAGCCAGTCGGCAGCGGCAGACCGCCTGCAGCTGTCGCGCCCCGTGGTGTCGCGCTACCTCGCCGAGCTGGAGGAGTGGGTCGGCGCACGACTGATGCAGCGCACCACGCGCAAGCTCAGCCTGACTGATGCCGGCCAGGAAATCCTGCCCCGCTGCCGGCAGTTGCTGGACCTGGCCGGCGACCTGCAGGCCGCCGTGCAACAACCGCAAGATGCGCCTAAGGGTGCCCTGCGCATCAGCGTCAGTACGTCGTTTGGCCAGGCGCAGCTGGCCGATGCGGTCGCCGAGTATGTGCGGCGCTACCCAGGCGTGAAGGTTGAACTGCAGATGCTCGATCGCACGGTCAACCTGGTGGACGAGCGTATCGACCTGGCAATCCGCACCAGCAACGATCTGGACCCGAACCTGATTGCCAGGCGCTTGACCGTGTGCCGCTCGGTGATCTGTGCAACGCCCGCCTACCTGCGCGAGCACGGCACGCCGCAGCGGGTCGAGGAACTGAGCCTGCACAACTGCCTGACCCATGCCTATTTCGGCCACAGCCTGTGGTATTTCGAGGTGGGCGGCCAACAGATCGCCGTGCCGGTGCAAGGCAACATCAGCGCCAACGAGGTCATGACACTGCAGAACGCAACACTGGCAGGTGCCGGCATCGCCATGCTGCCAACCTACCAGGCGGCTACGGCCCTGCGCAGCGGCGCCCTGGTGCGGCTGCTGCCGGAAGCGCGGCCACGGGAGCTGAACCTGAACGCGGTCTACACCTCGCGCAAGCATATGCCGGCGACCTTGCGCAGCATGCTGGATTTTCTGGTGCAGCGGTTCAAGGACGAACCGGAGTGGGACCGGGGTTTGTATTGACTATGCTTAGAGTGTCACCTGTGCAGTAACAGGAGGTGAGCACCATGGGCATCAAGTCCAGAAGAGTCGCCCTGGTCATGGCCCTGACCGCGGTCGCGGCGCTGTATGGCTCGGCCTGCTGGCGCGCCGAACTGCTACGCAGCCAGCCCAGTGCGGCCAACCGTTGCGAGCAGGAACACTGCGTGCCCCACACCGCAACCTTGAGTGCCGTCCGTTAGTTGATTGGCGCCACGCCAATCACTCCTCGACGCTCATGTACTCCTTGGCCCAGCGAATGTAATCCTCGGGCTGGGTGTAGGTGTGCGAGAGCTCGGTGGCGCTGAGGTTCTCGGACTTGTTCTGCTGGCCGCGCTGCAGGCGCAGGCAGTCATAGGTGGCCTTGATCGCGGCGAAGTAGGCGGCATGGCCATCGACCACGATACGCACGCCCAGGCGAGCGAGGCGCTCGTCGTCACGCAGGTTGGGGTTGGCGTAGGTCACCAGCATCAGCGGCACGGTCAGGTGCTCGGCAATCTTTTCCAGCTGCTCGAAATCCTTCACCCCGACCATGCAGATACCGTCGGCACCGGCCTTCTGGTAGCTCTGGGTGCGGACGATGATTTCTTCGGTGGTGAGCACGCCGGCATTGGTCCGGGCGATGATCGACAGCGACGAGTCGACACGCGCTTCCAGGGCCGCACGGATCTTGCCCACGCCCTCCTCGACCGAAATCAGGTCAGTGGACTTGCGCCCGAATTGGGCAGGCAACAGGGTGTCTTCGATGGTCAGCGCAGCGACACCGGCGCGCTCCAGTTCGATGACAGTGCGCATGACGTTGAGCGCATTGCCATAACCGTGGTCCGCATCGGCGAGCACCGGCAGTTGCGCCACGCGGCCAATGCGGGTGGCCTGCTCGACGAATTCGCTCAAGGTGATCAGGGCGAAGTCCGGTGCGGCCAGCACCTGCAACGAAGCCACCGAACCGCCGAGGATGCCGACTTCAAATCCCAGGTCGGCAGCGATGCGTGCCGACATCGGATCGAACACGGAGGCGGTGTGATAGCAGGAGCCTGAAGCGAGCAGCTCGCGGAAGGCAAAACGCAGATCTTGATGGGAAGCCTTGGGCATGATCACTCCGCTTATATATGTAGAAATTGAACGGTTGCTACCGACCCCTGAATCGGGTCTACCTGACCTGTTCCAACCGTCGCCATCTGGGCGGTCATGCTCGACATGCAGGCAGAGGAATAAAAGGTGTGGGAGACAGCGGCGTACAAACCCTGCGGCATAATGTTGCACCAGGCTGGTGCAGGCCGCGGCTTACAGCCCCTGTGGCATACCAACGATATCACGCGGCCATGCAGCTCCGGATGAATGCGCCAATGCCGATCTTGCATAGGCGATGCAGATAGTACATAGGAAGCTACCTAACTCGGGTTACACTCCCGCTATTCGCGTCGCCCTTCCAGACAAGGTACCTCCGTGACTGCCGCCCTGCCCCCGACCGTCCTGCGCAACGTGTTGACCGCCCTGATGCTGGCGATCTTCCTCGGTGCCCTCGACCAGACCATCGTCGCCGTCTCCCTACCGGCCATCTCGGCCCAGTTCAACGATGTCGGCCTGCTGGCCTGGGTGATATCCGGCTACATGGTGGCGATGACCGTGGCCGTGCCGATCTACGGCAAGCTCGGCGACCTGTATGGCCGGCGACGCATGATCCTCACCGGTATCAGCCTGTTCACCCTGGCCTCGATCGCCTGCGCCCTGGCCCAGGACATGCAGCAACTGGTCATGGCGCGCGTACTGCAAGGCATTGGTGCCGGCGGCATGGTGTCGGTGAGCCAGGCGATCATCGGCGATTTCGTGCCACCGCGTGAACGCGGCCGTTACCAGGGCTACTTCAGCAGCATGTACGCCGTGGCGAGCGTGGCCGGGCCAGTGCTCGGCGGCTCGCTGACCGAGTACCTGTCCTGGCGCTGGGTGTTCTGGATCAACCTGCCGCTGGGCCTGGTCGCGCTGTGGGCGATCCGTCGCGCCCTGGCCGGCATGCCGGTGCAGCACCGTCAGGCCCGGGTCGATTACCTCGGCGCGGTGCTGATGATCCTCGGCCTGGGCAGTCTGCTGCTGGGCATCACGCTGGTCGGCCAAGGCCAGCCGTGGAGCGCACCCGCGGTGCTGACCCTGTTCGCCTGCGCCTTGCTTGGCCTGAGCCTGTTCATTGGCCATGAGCGGCGCTGCCAGGAACCACTGCTGCCCATGGGCCTGTTCGGCAACCGGGTGGCCGTGCTGTGCTGGGGTGTGATCTTCTTCGCCAGCTTCCAGTCGATTTCGCTGACCATGCTGATACCGCTGCGCTACCAGGGCATTACTGGTGCTGGTGCCGACAGCGCCGCGCTGCACCTGCTGCCGCTGGTCATGGGCCTGCCCTTGGGCGCCTACACCGGTGGCCGCATGACCAGCCGCACCGGGCGCTTCAAACCACAGATTCTGGCGGGCGCCGTACTGATGCCCGTGGCGATCTTCGCCATGGCCATCACCCCACCGCAGTCTGGCCTGCTCAGTGCCGTGTTCATGCTGCTGACCGGCATCGCCTGTGGCCTGCAGTTCCCGACCTCGCTGGTGGGCACGCAGAGCGCAGTAGAAAGCAAGGATATCGGTGTGGCCACCAGTACTACCAACCTGTTCCGCTCACTCGGCGGGGCCATGGGTGTGGCGTGCATGTCCAGTCTGTTGCTGGCGCTGCTGCAACAAGGTGGTTTCGAATTGCTGGGCAACCCGCTGCTGGGGAGCCTGAAGGCAGGTGAGGCGGATCCACACACGCAGATGAAATTGCTGGAAACGTTCCGCCAGTTGTTGCTGGGCAGCGCGGGCACTGCCTTACTGGGACTGCTGGCGGCCTTGGCGCTGCCGGACCGGCAATTGCGCGGCCGTTAAGGCCTGCATTAATACTCACTTAATACATGAGGGAAACACTCCCTCACAATCCTTAACAAAGTGTCATTTGCGTAGCGCGGGGCTCAAGCGCAGCATATCCAGCCCTGTGTCGACCCATTTTTCCGCGTCGCGCAGTAGATCGAAGCTGTCCGGTAGCAGCAACCAGCGCCCGATCAGGCCATCGATATAGGCGAACAAGGCGACGGAAGCGCGCCCGACATCCAGCTCCGCCGGCAACTGACCACGGCGAACGGCATTGGCAAGTGCCAGGTCAATGCCCACATGGCAGTCCAGCACCGCACCTTGGCGCTGCTGGCGAATTTCACACATGTCATCGGTGAACTCGCACTTGTGATGCAGGATTTCATTGATACGCCGGGTACGGGCGTCCAGCACCAGCTCGTTGAGCACCTGCAGCAACAGCTTGCGCATGCAGCCGAGCGGGTCCAGTTCGTCTTCGCTTTCACTGGCCCGCGCCAGGTGGTCATGGGTTTCATGCAGGCTGTCGAGCAGCGCCTGCACCAGCTCCGCCTTGTTGTTGAAGTGCCAGTAGATCGCCCCCCGGGTCACGCCCGCCAGCTCGGCGATGTCGGCCAGTGTGGTTCGCGCAACCCCGCGCTTATAGAAGGCCTTTTCCGCTGCCTCAATGATCTGGGCACGGGTCTCCTGGGCTTCTTCTTTGGTTCGACGGACCATGGCAGTGCAACCTCATCTGGACCCGCTGCGCTGTGCAGGCGGGAAAACCGCCGGGTTCACCTCTGCAGGGTGCCTCCCGGATGGGCTAATCAAGGGCTGCGGTAGTCACCAAGTACTACCCAGCGGTATTTACAAACAACCGTGAATGTAAGTATATTCGTTAGTAAGCTACTTATCCACCGGATAGTTTTTTCTGACAAGACTCTTCCATTACTCTTGAGCATCTCCCTGCTCTTGCGACCCGAGGATCCTCATGCAATTCAAGCCAGCCGTTACCGCTCTGGTTTCCGCCGTCGCCCTGGCAACCCTGCTAAGTGGCTGTAAGAAAGAAGAAGCCGCGCCCGCAGCGCAGGCTCCTCTGGTCGGCGTCGTCACCTTGCAACCGCAGTCCTTCACCCTGACTTCGGAATTGCCGGGGCGCACCAGCGCCTTCCGCGTCGCCGAAGTGCGCCCGCAGGTCAATGGCATCATCCTCAAGCGCCTGTTCAAGGAAGGCAGCGAGGTCAAGGAAGGCCAGCAGCTGTATCAGATCGACCCTGCCGTGTACGAGGCCACCTTGGCCAACGCCCAGGCGAACCTGCAATCCACCAAGTCGCTGGCCGAGCGCTACAAGCAGCTGGTCAACGAGCAGGCGGTATCGAAACAGGAATACGACGATGCCAGTGCCAAACGATTGCAAGCCGAAGCTTCGCTGAAAAGCGCGCAGATCGACCTGCGTTACACCAAGGTGCTGGCGCCGATCAGCGGCCGCATCGGGCGCTCTTCGGTCACCGAAGGTGCGCTGGTGAGCAACGGCCAGAGCAACGCCATGGCCACCATCCAGCAGCTCGACCCGATCTACGTCGACGTCACCCAGTCCACCGCCGAGCTGCTCAAGCTGCGCCGTGACCTGGAAAGCGGCCAGCTGCAGAAGGCCGGCGAAAACGCCGCCTCGGTGCAGCTGGTGCTGGAAGACGGCAGCCTGTTCAAACAGGAAGGCCGCCTGGAGTTCTCCGAAGTCGCGGTCGACGAGACCACCGGCTCGGTGACCCTGCGTGCGCTCTTCCCCAACCCTGATCACACCCTGCTGCCTGGCATGTTCGTGCATGCGCGGCTCAAGGCCGGGGTCAACGCCAACGCCATCCTGGCCCCGCAACAGGGCGTGACCCGCGACCTCAAGGGCGCGCCGACCGCACTGGTGGTCAACCAGGAGAACAAGGTCGAACTGCGCCAGCTCAAGGCCAGCCGTACCCTGGGCAGCGACTGGCTGATCGAGGACGGCTTGAACCCGGGCGACCGCCTGATCACCGAAGGCCTGCAGTACGTACGCCCTGGCGTCGAGGTCAAGGTCAGCGATGCCACCAACGTCAAGAAGCCCGGCAGCCCTGATCAGGCCAACGCGGCCAAAGCAGACGCCAACGCGGAGTAAACCATGTCGAAGTTCTTTATCGATCGCCCGATCTTCGCCTGGGTGATCGCCTTGGTGATCATGCTGGTCGGCGCCTTGTCGATCCTGAAGCTGCCGATCAACCAGTACCCGAGCATCGCGCCGCCGGCCATCGCCATCGCCGTGACCTACCCGGGCGCCTCGGCGCAGACCGTGCAGGACACCGTGGTGCAGGTCATCGAGCAGCAGCTCAACGGTATCGACAACCTGCGTTATGTGTCGTCGGAAAGTAACTCCGACGGCAGCATGACCATTACCGCCACCTTCGAGCAGGGTACCAACCCTGACACCGCCCAGGTCCAGGTGCAGAACAAGCTGAACCTGGCCACCCCACTGCTGCCGCAAGAAGTGCAGCAGCAAGGTATCCGTGTCACCAAGGCAGTGAAGAACTTCCTGCTGGTGATCGGCCTGGTGTCTGAAGACGGCAGCATGACCAAGGACGACTTGGCCAACTATATCGTCTCCAACATGCAGGACCCGATTTCGCGGACTGCCGGTGTAGGTGACTTCCAGGTGTTCGGTGCGCAGTACGCCATGCGTATCTGGCTCGATCCGGCCAAGCTGAACAAGTTCCAGCTGACCCCGGTCGACGTCAAGACCGCGGTTGCCGCGCAGAACGTGCAGGTGTCTTCCGGCCAGCTCGGCGGCCTGCCCGCCATGCCGGGTACCCAGCTGAACGCCACCATCATCGGCAAGACCCGCCTGCAGACCGCCGAGCAGTTCGAGAAGATCCTGCTCAAGGTCAACACCGACGGTTCGCAGGTGCGTCTGGGCGATGTTGCCCAGGTCGGCCTGGGCGGCGAAAACTACGCGGTCAGCGCACAGTTCAACGGCAAGCCGGCTTCCGGCCTGGCCGTAAAACTGGCCACCGGCGCCAACGCCCTGGACACCGCCAAGGCCCTGCGCAAGACCATTTCCGACCTGGAACCGTTCTTCCCGCCTGGGGTGAAAGCGGTATTCCCGTATGACACCACCCCGGTGGTCACCGAATCGATCAGCGGCGTGATCCACACCCTGATCGAAGCCGTGGTCCTGGTGTTCCTGGTGATGTACCTGTTCCTGCAGAACTTCCGCGCCACCATCATCACTACCATGACCGTCCCGGTGGTGTTGCTGGGTACCTTCGGCATCCTTGCCGCTGCGGGCTTCAGCATCAACACCCTGACCATGTTCGCCATGGTCCTGGCCATCGGCTTGCTGGTGGACGACGCCATCGTCGTGGTGGAGAACGTCGAGCGGGTGATGTCCGAAGAGGGCCTACCACCCAAGGAGGCGACCAAGCGCTCCATGGGCCAGATCCAGGGCGCCCTGGTGGGTATCGCCCTGGTGCTGTCGGCGGTACTGCTGCCCATGGCGTTCTTCGGCGGCTCCACTGGTGTGATCTACCGGCAGTTCTCCATCACCATCGTTTCGGCCATGGGCCTGTCGGTGCTGGTGGCGCTGATCTTCACCCCGGCACTCTGCGCAACCATGCTCAAGCCGCTGAAAAAAGGCGAGCACCACACCGCCAAAGGTGGCTTCTTCGGCTGGTTCAACCGCAACTTCGACCGCAGCGTAAACGGTTACGAGCGTAGCGTTGGCGCGATCCTGCGCAACAAGGTGCCGTTCCTGCTGGCCTATGCGCTGATCGTGGTTGGCATGATCTGGCTGTTCGCCCGCATCCCTACCGCGTTCCTGCCTGAAGAAGACCAGGGCGTATTGTTCGCCCAGGTGCAAACCCCGGCCGGCTCCAGTGCCGAGCGCACCCAGGTAGTGGTCGACCAGATGCGTGAGTATCTGCTCAAGGAAGAATCTGACACCGTAGCGTCGGTGTTCACCGTCAACGGCTTCAACTTCGCCGGCCGTGGCCAGAGCTCCGGTATGGCGTTCATCATGCTCAAGCCATGGGACGAGCGTTCGGCCGAGAACAGCGTGTTCAACCTCGCCCAGCGCGCACAGCAGCACTTCTTTACCTTCCGCGATGCGATGGTGTTCGCCTTCGCCCCGCCTGCGGTACTGGAGCTGGGTAACGCCACCGGCTTCGACGTGTTCCTGCAGGACCGCGGCGGTGTCGGCCATGCCAAGCTGATGGAAGCGCGCAACCAGTTCCTGGCCAAGGCCGCGCAAAGCAAGATCCTCAGCGCCGTGCGCCCGAACGGCCTGAACGATGAACCGCAGTACCAGCTGACCATCGATGACGAACGTGCCAGCGCCCTGGGCGTGACCATTGCCGACATCAACAACACCCTGTCGATTGCCTTGGGTGCCAGCTATGTCAACGACTTCATCGACCGTGGCCGGGTCAAGAAGGTGTACATCCAGGGGGAACCCAACTCGCGGATGAGCCCGGAAGACCTGCAGAAGTGGTACGTGCGCAACGGCGCCGGCGAGATGGTACCGTTCTCCTCCTTCGCCAAGGGCGAATGGACCTACGGTTCGCCGAAGCTGTCGCGTTACAACGGCGTCGAAGCGATGGAAATCCTCGGTGCCCCGGCGCCTGGCTACAGTACCGGCGAAGCCATGGCCGAAGTCGAGCGCATTGCTGGTGAATTGCCAGCCGGTGTCGGCTTCTCCTGGACTGGCATGTCCTACGAGGAAAAACTCTCCGGCTCGCAGATGCCGGCACTGTTCGCCCTCTCGGTCCTGTTCGTGTTCCTCTGCCTGGCAGCACTGTACGAAAGCTGGTCGATCCCGATCGCCGTCGTACTGGTAGTACCGCTGGGTATTATCGGTGCACTGATCGCCACCAGCCTGCGCGGGCTGTCCAACGACGTGTACTTCCTGGTCGGTCTGTTGACCACCATCGGTCTGGCGGCGAAGAACGCGATCCTGATCGTCGAATTCGCCAAGGAACTGCACGAGCAAGGCCGCAGCCTGTACGACGCGGCCATCGAAGCCTGCCGCATGCGTCTGCGCCCGATCATCATGACCTCGCTGGCGTTCATCCTCGGCGTGGTACCGTTGACCATCGCCAGCGGCGCTGGCGCCGGCAGCCAGCATGCCATCGGCACCGGCGTGATCGGCGGCATGATCAGTGCGACCGTGCTGGCAATCTTCTGGGTACCGCTATTCTTCGTCGCAGTGTCGTCGCTGTTCGGCAGCAAAGAGCCGGAAAAGGACGTCACCCCTGAAACTCCACGTTATGAGGCTGGGCAATGACCAAGTCTTTGTTGTCCCTGGCGGTAACCGCTTTCATTCTCGGCGGTTGCTCGCTGATCCCTGACTATCAGACCCCGGAATCGCCGGTGGCTGCGCAGTGGCCGCAAGGCCCTGCGTACTCGCCGACCCAGTCGGCCGACGTGGCCGCCGCCGAACAGGGCTGGCGCCAGTTCTTCCATGACCCGGCACTGCAGCAGCTGATCCAGACCTCGCTGGTGAACAACCGTGACCTGCGTGTGGCAGCGTTGAATATCGACGCCTACCGCGCCCAGTACCGTATCCAGCGTGCCGACCTGTTCCCGGCGGTCTCGGCCACTGGCAGCGGCAGCCGCCAGCGCGTGCCGGCGAACATGTCGACCACCGGTGAGTCCAGCATCAACAGCCAGTACTCGGCCACCCTGGGCGTCAGCGCCTATGAGCTGGACCTGTTCGGCCGCGTCCGCAGCCTGACCGAGCAGGCCCTGGAAACCTACCTGTCCAGTGAGCAGGCGCGCCGTTCCACGCAGATCGCCCTGGTGGCCAGCGTGGCCAACGCCTACTACACCTGGCAAGCCGACCAGGCGCTGTTCAAGCTGACCGAAGAGACGCTCAAGACCTACGAGGAAAGCTACAACCTGACCCGTCGCAGCAACGAAGTCGGTGTGGCTTCGGCGCTGGACGTCAGCCAGTCGCGCACCGCCGTGGAAGGCGCTCGGGTCAAGTACTCGCAGTACCAGCGCCTGGTCGCCCAGGACGTCAACAGCCTGACCGTGCTGCTGGGTACCGGCATTCCGGCCGACCTGGCCAAGCCGCTGGAGCTCAATGCCGACCAGCTGGCCGAAGTGCCGGCCGGCCTGCCGTCCGACATCCTCCAGCGTCGCCCGGACATCCAGGAAGCCGAACACCTGCTCAAGGCCGCCAATGCCAACATCGGTGCAGCCCGTGCAGCGTTCTTCCCAAGCATCAGCCTGACCGCCAACGCCGGCAGCCTGAGCCCCGACATGGGCCACCTGTTCGCGGGCGGCCAGGGCACCTGGCTGTTCCAGCCGCAGATCAACCTGCCGATCTTCAACGCTGGCAGCCTGAAGGCCAGCCTGGACTACTCGAAGATCCAGAAGGACATCAACGTCGCCAAGTACGAAAAGACCATCCAGACCGCCTTCCAGGAAGTCTCCGATGGCCTGGCAGCGCGCAAGACCTTCGAAGAGCAGCTGCAGGCTCAACGCGACCTGGTGCAGGCGAACCAGGACTACTACCGCTTGGCCGAACGCCGCTACCGCATCGGGATCGACAGCAACCTGACCTTCCTCGATGCACAGCGCAACCTGTACTCGTCGCAACAGTCGCTGATCACCGACCGCCTCTCGCAGCTGACCAGCGAGGTCAACCTGTACAAGGCGCTTGGCGGTGGCTGGTATGAGCAGTCTGGCCAGGCCAACCAGCAAGCTTCGGTGGACGCACCGAAAGGCTGATCGACCGGCAACAGCCTCAAGCCCAGCCTCGCGCTGGGCTTTTTTTGTTGGGCAAAATTAACCAGGTGGAACATAGCGTTCGATTATCGCCCAATACCGTTTGCGGCGAATTGCCTCACCCCCGCCCAGCCCCGCACCATCCCCACGCAACGCTTCGCAAGTTCATCAAAAGACCCTCGCCAGCAGGCCGCATCCTGCAGCGCAGGTTCGCCCATAAAAACAAGAGATTTACGACAGATGAGCACTTCGCAACCCGCACGCCAGCTGCTGCCCGGCCTGTTGGCCATTTCCTGCGCCCTGCCTGTATACGCCGCCGACAATGGCGGGTTCATGGAGGACGCCAAGGCCAGCCTCAACCTGCGCAACTTCTACATCAACCGCAACTTCGTCGACCCGGCCTACCCGCAGGGCAAGGGCGAAGAATGGACCCAGAGCTTCATCCTCGATGCCCGCTCCGGCTTCACCCAAGGCACTGTCGGCTTCGGCATCGACGTATTGGGCCTGTATTCGATCAAGCTCGATGGCGGCAAAGGCACCGCCAACACCCAGCTGCTGCCAGTGCATGACGACGGCCGCCCCGCCGACGACTTCGGCCGCCTGGGCGTGGCATTGAAAGCCAAGCTGTCCGAGACCGAGCTTAAAGTCGGTGAGTGGATGCCGGTATTGCCGATTCTGCGCTCGGACGACGGCCGCTCGCTGCCGCAGACCTTCCGTGGCGGCCAGGTCACTTCGAAAGAAATCGAGGGCCTGACCCTGTATGCCGGCCAGTTCCGCGGCAACAGCCCGCGCAACGACGCCAGCATGGAAGACATGTCGCTCAACGGCCGCGCGGCCTTCACATCCGACCGCTTCAACTTCGGCGGCGGTGAATACACCTTCAACGACAAGCGCACCATGATCGGCCTGTGGGACGCCCAGCTCAAAGACATCTACCGCCAGCAGTACCTCAACCTGGTGCACAGCCAGCCGTTGGGCGAATGGACCCTGGGTGCCAACCTGGGCTACTTCTGGGGCAAGGAAGATGGCGCAGAACGCGCCGGCCAGCTGGACAACAAGACCGCCTCGGCGATGTTGTCGGCGCGCTACAAGGGCAACACCTTCTACGTCGGCCTGCAGAAGGTCAGCGGTGACAATGCCTGGCTGCGGGTCAACGGCACCAGTGGCGGCACCCTGGCCAACGACAGCTACAACTCAAGCTTCGACAATGCCAAGGAACGCTCCTGGCAGGTACGCCACGACTTCAACTTCGTCAGCGTCGGCATTCCCGGCCTGACCCTGATGAACCGCTACATCAAGGGCGACAATGTCACCGCCGGTGGCGTGACCGACGGCAAGGAATGGGCGCGGGAAAGCGAGCTGGCCTATGTGATCCAGTCCGGCACCTTCAAGGACCTGTCGCTGAAGTGGCGCAACTCCACCATGCGCCGGGACTTCAGCACCAACTCGTTCGATGAGAACCGGTTGATCGTGAGCTATCCGCTGAACCTGCTTTGATTCAACTGGCCTCTTCGCGGGACAAGCCCGCTCCTACAGGTCCTGCACAGGTTTCGATATCTGTACCTTGCCTGTAGGAGCGGGCTTGCCCCACGAAGAAGCCGGATGCCTCAATCAATAACCAAAAGAAATATATAGATCGATAAACCTTCTTTGACGACATAAGCAGAAACCGCTTAAATCGAGCCCTGTTCCACCGCAGAGCCTCGACATGGACCTTCGCCAACTGCGCTACTTCATCGCCCTCACCGAATACCGCAGTTTCGTCCGCGCCGCGCAAGCCATGGGTATCACCCAACCCGCCTTCAGCCGAGCCATCCAAGGCCTCGAACACACCTTCGGCTGCCCCCTGGTCGACCGCGCCAGCAAGGCCCTGCCCCCTACCCCCGAGGGCCTGGTGGTGCTGCAGCACGCCCGCCGCCTGGTGCAAGGCGCCAATCAGCTGAGCAACGAAGTGCTGCAAATGACCAAGCTCGACGCTGGCGAGCTGCATTTCGGCAGCGGCCCGGCCCTGGCCGTGCGCCTGGTCCCGCAAGCACTGCAGCATTTCATTGCCAGCTACCCCGGCATCCGCACGGCGCTGGTAGTGGACAATGCCGAGCGCCTGGGCCAGGCACTGCGCCGCGAGCAGATCGAGTTCTTCGTCGATGACATCCGCCCCTTCGAAGCCGACCCCAATTTCCACACCGCACCGCTCACGCCGCGCCCCGGGCTGTTCTTCTGCCGCCCCGGCCACCCGCTGCTGGCCAAGGACAGCCTGTCGACCAACGACCTGTTCGCCTACCCCTTGGCCAGTGCCCTGCTTGCACCCGGCGTGCGCAAGCGCCTGGCCAACCTGAGCGGGCGCAGCGACTTCATCCCGCACTTGCAGACCGAGCATCTGGCGGTATTGCGCAGCGTGGTGCTGGCCAGCGATGCCGTGGGCACCGCCAGCGAAGAAGCCGTGGCCGACGACCTCGCCAGCGGGCGCCTGGTGCGCCTGCACTGGCGCAACCTGCCACCGGCCCTGGAGGTGCTGAGTGTGAGATGTGGGGTGGTCAGCCGCAGCGGCTACCGCTTGTCACCGGCAGCACGGGCAATGATCGAGACCCTGGTGGGGTTGGATGCACCAATGCGCGCTGCTGCCATTCGCTGAACTGATGATGGTGGTGACTGCGGGCTATTCTCAGCTATATCGAGACATCGGCCACCCAGGGAGGAACAACAATGAAAAACCTCGTCGAACACCTGAGCCAATACGCCAACTACCATCGCGACCCACGCAACATCGCCACCCACTTCGTCGGCATTCCGCTGATTGTCGTCGCCGTCACGGTACTGCTGTCGCGCCCCGGCTGGGACCTGGCCGGCATCTGGCTATCCCCTGCCCTGCTCGCCGCAGCAGCTGCCGTGCGGTTCTACCTGCGCCTGGACCTGCGTTTCGGCCTGGTCATGGGCCTGCTGCTTGGCCTGTGCCTGTGGATCGGCCAGGCGCTGGCCACGCAATCCACCGGCCTGTGGCTCAGCGCCGGCCTAGGTGCGTTCGTGGTGGGCTGGATCATCCAGTTCGTCGGGCATCATTACGAAGGCCGCAAGCCGGCGTTCGTCGACGATATCAGCGGGCTGATCATCGGCCCGCTGTTCGTGGTGGCTGAAGCGGCATTCATGTTGGGCCTGTGCCCGGCACTGAAACAGGCCGTGGAAGCCAATGCCGGGCCAGTGGCTATACGCGGGGTTTAACCCCGCGACTCTACGCCCAGCTCATCCCACACCGACTCGGCCAGGTGGAAGGTGGCATTGGCTGCCGGGATGCCGCAATAGATCGCGCTCTGCATCAGCACTTCCTTGATCTCGTCACGGGTCACGCCGTTGTTGGCTGCGGCGCGCAGGTGCAGCTTGAGCTCGTCGTTACGGTTCATGCCGATCAACATGGCGATGGTGATCAGGCTGCGGGTGTGACGCGGCAGGCCTGGGCGGGTCCAGATGTCGCCCCAGGCGTGCCGGGTGATCATTTCCTGGAATTCGCCGTTGAAGTCGTTGAGCTTCTCCAGGCTGCGATCCACATGGGCATCACCCAGCACTGCGCGACGAACCTGCATGCCAGCGTCGTAACGTTGTTTCTCGTCCATGGCCAATTCCTCAGCGAGCCAGCAGGAAGTCGAGCACGCGGCGGCTGAATGCCTCACCAATCTCGACATTGGACAGGTGCGCCGCCGGGAACTCGGCGTAGGTGGCACCGATGATACCGGCCTGCATGAAGCGGCCATGCTCCGGCGTGGTGACCACGTCTTCGGTGCCGGCGACGATCAACGTCGCCACCTGGATGCGACCCAGTTGCTCACGGAAATCGGCATCACGCACGGCCGCGCAGTTGGCGGCATACCCTTGCGGGCTGGTTTGCGCCAGCATCTGGCAGATACGCTGGGCCTCTTTCGGCTGCTGCTCGGCAAACTTCGGGGTGAACCAGCGGGCGATGGAGGCATCGCGCAGGTCGACCATGGCTTGCTGGCCGCCCTTGAGCACGGTGTCGATACGGGTGTTCCACACCTCGTCGTTGGCGATCTTGGCTGCCGTGTTGCACAGAGTCAGGCTGTGCAGGCGCGCGCCTGCATGAATACCCAACCACTGGCCGATCAGGCCGCCCATGGACAGGCCGACGAAGTGCGCGTGCTGAATGTCCAGCGCGTCGAGCAGCGCCAGTACATCCTGGCCCAGCTGCTCGATGCTGTAGGGGCCATCAGTGACCAGTGAAGCGCCATGGCCACGGGTGTCGTAGCGCAACACGCGCAAGTGTTCGCTCCACAGCGGGATCTGGCTGTCCCACATGCCAAGGTCGGTACCCAGCGAGTTGGACAGGACCAGCACCGGAGCGTCGGCCGGGCCGTCGAGTTGGTAGTTCAGTACGCCATCGGCCAGTTGCAAGTGCGCCACAGCGGTCTCCTTCAGGCAGTCAAACGTTGATGTTCAGCCACGGCGCGCGCCACCCAGACGCGGGCCTGGCCAAGGTAATGAGCAGGGTCGAGCAGGCGGTCGAGTTCTTCCGCGCTCAGCTCGGCATTGACCTGCGGCTCGTCACCCAGCACGGCGCGCAAATGGCGCTGTTCGGCCACGGCCCGCTGGCAGCATTGCTCCAGCAAGTGGTGGGCACGGTCACGGCCCAGGCGCTGGGCGAGCACGATGCTGACCGCCTCGGCCAGCACCAGGCCTTGTGTCAGGTCGAGGTTGCGGCGCATGCGTTCGGCATCCACTTCCATGCCCTCGGCGATCACCTGGGCCTGGCGCAGGGCGCCGGAGACCAGGCAGCAGATGTCCGGCAAGGTTTCCCATTCGGCATGCCACAGGCCGAGGCTGCGCTCGTGCTCCTGGGGCATGGCGGCGAACAGCGTCGAAAGCAGGCCCGGCACGCGGGTCGCGGCGCCGATCAGCACCGCAGCACCGACCGGATTGCGCTTGTGCGGCATGGTCGAGGAACCGCCCTTACCCGGCGCGGAAGGCTCGAACACCTCACCGGCCTCGGTCTGCATCAGCAGGCTGACATCACGGCCGAACTTGCCCAGGCTGCCGGCAACCAGGCCCAGCACCGACGCGAATTCCACCAGGCGATCACGCTGGGTGTGCCAAGGCTGCTCGGGCAAGGTCAGCTTGAGTTGTTCGGCCAGCGCTTCCGCCACCGGCATGGCTTTGCTGCCCAGGGCCGCCAGGCTCCCGGAAGCACCGCCGAACTGCAGCACCAGCAGTCGCGGGCGCAGTTCCTGCAGGCGCTGACGATGGCGGGTCAAGGCACCAAGCACACCTGCCAGCTTCATGCCCAAGGTCACTGGCGTGGCATGTTGCAGCCAGGTGCGGCCAACCAGTGGCGTGTCGGCATGTTGCAAGGCCTGGCGCGCCAAGGTCTCGGCCAGCTTGCCGAGGTCCGCTTCGATCAGCGCCAGTGCGTCGCGCAACTGCAACACCAGCCCGGTATCCATCGCATCCTGGCTGGTGGCGCCCAGGTGCACGTAACGCTCGGCTTCGGGCACACCACTGGCGATCACCTTGCCCAGCGCCTTGACCAGCGGGATCGCCGAGTTGCCGGCGGTGGCGATGGCATCGGCCAGCGCCCGCACGTCATAGCGCTCGGCCTGGCAGGCCGCCTCGATGGCCGCCACGGCACTGTGCGGCACCAGGCCGGCAGCGGCCTCGGCACGGGCCAGTGCGGCCTCGAAGTCGAGCATGCCCTGCAGGCGGCCACGGTCGGAGAACACGTCGCGCATGGCCGGCGCGGTGAAGTAGGCGTCGAACAGTTGGTTGCTCATGCAACGTCCTTAATCATCGTGGTGCAGGTATTGCGCCTGCTTCGGCAGGCGCAGGCTGAACAGGAAGGCAATCGCCATCATGGCCGTCACGTACCAGTAGAAGGTGTTCTCCATGCCCATGGTCTTCAGCCCCAGGGCCACATACTCAGCCGAACCACCAAACGCTGCGTTGGCCACTGCGTAAGCCAGGCCCACGCCCAGCGCACGGACCTGCGGCGGGAACATCTCGGCTTTCACCAGGCCACTGATCGAGGTGTAGAAACTGACGATGCACAGGGCCAGGGTGATCAGTACGAAAGCCATGAACGGGCTGCTCACGGTCTTCAGCGCCATCAGCAGCGGTACGGTAAAGATCGTGCCCAACGCACCAAACAGCAGCATCGAGTTACGCCGGCCGATGCGGTCGGAGAGCATGCCGAAGAACGGCTGCATCACCATGTACAGGAACAGCGCGCCGGTCATCACGAAACTGGCGGTCTTCGCAGGCATGCCTGCCGTGTTGACCAGGTACTTCTGCATGTAGGTGGTGAAGGTGTAGAAGATCAGCGAGCCACCGGCGGTGTAGCCCAGCACGGTAATGAACGCTGCGGTGTGGTTGCGGAACAGCCCCTTGATGGTGCCGGCTTCCTTGTCCTTGCGGGTTTCGGCGCTGCTGGTTTCGTGCAGCGAGCGGCGCAGCATCAGCGAGATCAGCGCGGCAATGGCACCGACCACGAACGGAATTCGCCAGCCCCAGGCACGCAGCTCTTCCTCGGTCAGCAGTTGTTGCATGATCACCACCACTAGCACCGCCAGCAACTGGCCGCCGATCAGGGTCACGTACTGGAACGACGCGAAGAAACCGCGCTGACCGCGCAGGGCCACTTCACTCATGTAGGTCGCGGTGGTGCCATACTCGCCCCCCACCGACAGGCCCTGGATCAGCCGCGCGAGCAGCAGCAACGCCGGTGCCCAGGCACCGATGCTCGAATAGGTCGGCAGGCAGGCGATCATCAGCGAGCCGAAGCACATCATCAGCACCGAGATCATCAGGGAATTCTTGCGGCCATGGCGGTCGGCCAGGCGACCGAAGATCCAGCCACCGATCGGGCGCATCAGGAAGCCCGCAGCAAATACGCCGGCTGTGTTGAGCAGCTGCACGGTTGGGTCGTCGGAGGGGAAGAAGGACGCGGCGAAGTAGATCGCGCTGAAGGCATAGACGTAGAAGTCGAACCATTCCACCAGGTTGCCCGAAGAGGCACCGACGATAGCGAAGATGCGTTTGCTGCGCTCTTCACCGGTGTAATAGGTTGAGGTCATGGCGTGTTCACTCCTGGAGGGTCACAGGTAAGTCTAGACATACCTAGTAACACACTCGTTCCGCTTGCGGGCTGGCAATTGGCCTTGTGCCGTAGGTGCCGGCCTCTTCGCGGGACAAGCCCGCTCCTACAGGGGCAGCGTGGTTCCCTTGTAGGAGCGGGCTTGTCCCGCGAAGAGGCCGGTACAGGTCAAACCCGCTCGATAGCCAAAGCCAGGCCTTGGCCGACGCCCACACACATGGTCGCCAAGCCCTTGCGCCCACCGCTCTTCTCCAGCTGGTGAAGCGCAGTCAGCACCAGGCGCGCGCCGCTCATGCCCAGCGGGTGGCCCAGGGCAATCGCGCCGCCGTTGGGGTTCACCTGCGGCGCATCGTCGGCCACACCCAACTCACGCAGCACCGCCAGGCCTTGGCTGGCAAAGGCTTCGTTGAGCTCGATCACATCGAAATCGGTTACTGCCACACCCAGACGCTCGGTCAACTTGCGCACCGCTGGCACCGGGCCGATGCCCATGACACGCGGGGCAACACCGGCGCTGGCCATGCCCAGTACGCGGGCACGTGGGGTCAGGCCGTGTTTCTTCACTGCCTCGGCCGAGGCCAGGATCAGTGCCGCAGCGCCATCGTTGACGCCCGAGGCGTTGCCCGCGGTGACGGTCTTGTCCGGGCCGTTGACCGGCTTGAGCTTGGTCAGCGCTTCGAGAGTGGTCTCAGGACGCAGGTGTTCGTCACGCTCAACGATGGTTTCGCCTTTCTTGTGAGCGATACGCACGGGCACGATCTCTTCAGCGAAGAAACCGGCAGCCTGGGCCGCAGCAGCCTTCTGCTGGCTGCGCAGGGCAAAGACGTCCTGGTCAGCGCGGGACACCTGGTAGTCGTCAGCCACGTTGTCGGCGGTTTCCGGCATGGCGTCGACACCGTACTGGCTCTTCATCAACGGGTTGATGAAACGCCAGCCGATGGTGGTGTCTTCCAGCTTCATGTTGCGCGAGTAACCGCTTTCGGCCTTGCCCATGACGAACGGCGCACGCGACATCGACTCGACGCCGCCGGCAATCACAAACTCCATTTCACCGCTGGCAATGGCGCGGAAAGCAGTACCGATGGCATCCATGCCCGAAGCGCACAGGCGGTTCAGGGTCACGCCCGGGACGCTCTCTGGCAGGCCAGCCAGCAGCAGAGCCATGCGCGCGACGTTGCGGTTGTCTTCACCGGCCTGGTTGGCGCAGCCGAAGAACACTTCGTCGAGCTGGTCCCACTGTACCGACGGGTTGCGTTCGATCAGCGCCTTAAGTGGAACGGCTGCCAGGTCGTCGGCACGCACGCCGGCCAAGGCGCCGCCGAAGCGGCCGATCGGGGTGCGGATGGCGTCACAGATAAATACTTCACGCATCAGGCTTCTCCTGCCAGGGGTGCTACGTTGAGCCCAGATTAAGGAGACTGAGGGGTCGCTTACAATTCGATAATCGACTAAACGTGCGGTTATCGAACAAAATGTTACCCTGCTATCCATCTCCGATGACGGGGCCGCCGTGCGGCCCCGCCTGATCAGGTCGCGTCGGCGTGGCTCACCAGCCCCTTGACGACCACGCCCACCGTCGCCAGCGCCGCCGGCACCAGCAAGGCGGTCAGAACCTGCTCGAAGTTCCAGCCCAGGCCCAGCAGCGTGGCTCCGCTCCAGGCCCCGAGGATTGCGCCGAAGCGGCCGATGCCCAGCATCCACGATACGCCTGTGGCGCGACCTTGGGTCGGGTAGAAGCGTGCAGCCAGCGATGGCATGGCCGACTGCGCACCGTTGACACACATGCCGGCCACCAGCACCAGGGTGGCGAGCACGGTGATGTTGCCCAGGCTCAGGCCCACGGCGTAGGCAAACACCCCGGCCAGCAGGTAGAAGATGCCAATGACCTTGTGCGGGTTGAAACGGTCCATGGCCCAGCCTACCCCCACGGCGCTGAGCACACCGCCGAACTGGAACAGCGCACCGATGAACGCGGCCTGTTCCATGCTGGCGCCGCTGTCGCGCATCAATGTCGGCAGCCAGCTGGTCAGCAGGTAGACGATCACCAGGCCCATGAAGTAGGTCAGCCACAGCAGCACCGTGCCCAGGCCGTAGGTACCCGAGAAGATCACCGCAAACACATTGCGCGCAGCCACGGCCTTCTGCTCCGGTACGCTGAAGCTGGCCGCCTGTGCCACCACCGCCGGCGCGATCGGTGACAAGGTCTTGCGCACCTTGTCGTTACCGCGGTTGCGCACCACCAGGAAGCGCGCTGATTCCGGCAACCAGATCATCAGCACTACGGCCAGCAGCAACGGCAGCACGCCACCGATCACCAGCAGGCTGTGCCAGCCATAGGCCGGGATCATCTTCGCGGAGATGAATCCACCACCGGCCATGCCCAGGTTGAAGCCGCAGAACATACTGGTCACCAGCAGCGACTTGAGGCGTTCCGGGGTATATTCGGACAGCAGCGTGGTGGCATTGGGCATCCCCGCCCCCAGCCCCAGGCCCGTCAGGAAGCGCAGCACCAGCAGTTGGTCAACGTTGCCGGCATAGGCCGAGGCCAGGCTGAAACCACCGAACACCAGCACCGCACCGACCAGCACGCCCTTGCGCCCGAAACGATCGGCCAGCGGCCCGGAGCCCAGGGCACCGAACACCATGCCGATCAACGCGGCACTCATCACCGGACCGAGGCTGGCACGGTCGATGCCCCACTCCTGCGACAAGGCAGGCGCGATAAAGCCCATGGCCGCAGTATCGAGGCCATCGAGGAAAACGATCAGGAAGCAGAGGATCACCACGCGCCACTGATAGCGCGACAGCGGTTGTTCATTGATGAACGACTGGACGTCGAGATTATTCCCGACAGAGTGAGGTTGGTTCATTGTTGTTATCCAGAAAGGGGGCACGGTCGGCCACTGCACTTGGGTCAAGAGCACAGGGCTTGAATATCGAATAAGTGCGGCCTGAATCAGCCTGGATACAACGGTACTGCGAACGGGTGCGGCCGCGGCAGTCGAGTGACAGTGGTCATGGGATGCGCCTCTTGTGTTTTTCTTGTATCGGTCGGCATAGCCGACCGTTGCGAGAGACATTAATCAGCGATGGCGGGTGGCGCAATTCACCCGGAGCGACACTGTGCGTTTATCGAACAGGAAACAGTGTCGCCAACACCGTCAACCGAACAACTGGTGACAAAGGTCGCGGCTGGCCGCCAGCAGAATCGGCAGAAAGCGCTGCTCAAGCTCGCTGCGCGTCACCCGCCCGACATGGGTGCTCACGTTCAGCGCCGCCAGCACCTGCCCGGACGCATCATAGATAGGCACGGCGATCGAGCGCAGTCCCTGTTCCAGTTCCTGATCGACCACGCACCAGCCCTGCTCCCGCACCTGCTGGATGCAGGCGAACAACGACTCGGGGTCGTTCAGGGTTCGGCTGGTGCGCGCCTTGAGGTCGGCGCGGTCGAGATATTCGCGCAGGCTGGTGTCGTCCATCGCCGCCAGCAGGATGCGGCCCATGGACGTGCAATAGGCCGGCAACCGCCCACCAACCGAAAGGTCGACCGAAATCAGCCGCTCCACCGTGGCCGAACGGGCTATATAAAGGATGTCGTCGCCTTCGAGGGTGGCCATGTTGGCAGCCTCGTGCAACTGGTCGCTGATGCGGTCCAGATAGGGCTGGGCCGACACCGCCAGCGGCGTCGACGACAGGTAGGCATGGCCCAGGGTCAGCACCTTCGGCAACAGCGAATAGGTGCGCCCGTCAGTGGTGGCGTAACCGAGCTTGATCAGCGTGTGCAGGCAACGGCGCACGGCAGCCCTGGGGATTTCGGTGCGATGGCTGATCTGAGCGATGGTCAGGTGGCGCTTGCGCTCCTGGAAGGCCTGGATCACCGCCAGGCCACGCGCCAGGGAGGTCATGAAGTCAGGGTCACCGGTAAATGCCTGAATACGCTTGGCCGGCGAGGCCACGATCGGCGGTGCCAGTGCGGGTGCGCTCGGGCGTATCGCCTCCGGGTTGGCAGATTCGTTGGCCGTGGTTTCGTCGTTCATCGCTCACCTCAAAAAATCGCTGGCTCGTGCGATTATCGAACGAACGGCCGATAATCGCAATTGACCGCCGACAAATTTACTTATACCTTTCTCCTGCCACATGTGGCTTCTTTGGAGAGACTGGTCAGGTACCCACCGTAGAAGTCCCCAGGCAACGGCCTCGCCTCGTGCGGGGCCGTTTTATTTCCGCCTTGGGGTAAAAAGGCAGTGAACTCTTCCCGGAGCTGTTTGCTCAAAGTTTGTACAGGCCGCTGTGGCCTTGAAACTTTGCACGCTATTACATAAATATCCCTGTTTGACGATTTACCGATTGCTATAATCGATTCCGCTGGCCCGGATCGACACTCCGGCAATGGAATACTGGCCCGGCTTTCATCCGCCAACCAGCACGTCGTGCATGGGCAACTTGCACCTGCACGCAACATCAGCCACTTCTACTCATTCAGGTATTACTGTGACGAAAGATGAACTGCGCGCGGAACTCGAGCGCCAGGCAGAACGTTACAAGGAAGTTTACGGTGGTGAAGTCACTACCTATGCGGCGCAACCGGAACCGGAACGCAAGCCTTGGCGCAAACGCGCCACCGTTCAGGACCAGGCCTTCAGCCAGGAACTGGAAAAAATGGAAAAGGAACTGCGCAACGAGCAGCCCTGAGCTGCCTGTTGCACTGTCATCACGTCGCGGGCCAGGCGCCCTCGATGCGGCCGATCTTTACCGAATGGCCGAGGATGAAATGGAATTACACAAATTTCATACAACCGTTTGAAGTGTCACCGCACCAAGATTTTTCCGGAAATTTAACGAATTTTTCGCGATTTCTTGATTATTAACGGAACTTTTTCCGCCAGATCACGTAACCTGCCGGGCTAAGAGGGTGCTCACATAGCTGCCATCGGTCAGCTGTGGGTGCATCGATTGCCAAGGTTTTCTGGCATAATCCCGCCCCCCTATGACCGCCAGACAACCTTCATGATCGATTTATTCAGCGGACTGGATGCCTGGGTATTGGTGAGCCTGCTGCTCGCCCTGACCTTCGTGCTCGCATTCGAGTTCATCAATGGCTTTCATGACACCGCAAACGCGGTAGCCACCGTCATCTATACCAAAGCCATGCCACCACACCTGGCCGTGTTCTTCTCCGGGGTGTTCAACTTCCTCGGCGTTCTGCTCGGTGGTGTCGGGGTGGCCTACGCCATCGTGCACCTGCTGCCGGTCGAACTGCTGATCAATGTGAATACCGGGCATGGCCTGGCCATGGTCTTCTCGTTGCTGGCCGCGGCCATCACCTGGAACCTCGGCACCTGGTACTTCGGCATTCCCGCTTCCAGCTCGCACACCCTGATCGGCTCGATCCTCGGCGTGGGCCTGGCCAACGCTTTGATCAACGACATCCCGCTGGGCGATGGCGTCAACTGGCAGAAGGCGATCGACATCGCCATGTCGCTGGTGGTCTCGCCAATTGCCGGCTTCGCTGTCGCCGCACTGGTGCTGGTCGGCCTGAAATGGTGGCGCCCGCTGTCGAAGATGCACAAGACCCCGGACCAGCGCCGCAAGCTCGACGACAAAAAGCACCCACCGTTCTGGAACCGTCTGGTCCTGGTGATCTCGGCCATGGGCGTGAGCTTCGTACACGGCTCCAACGATGGCCAGAAAGGTATCGGCCTGATCATGCTGGTGCTGATCGGTATCGTCCCGGCCAAGTTTGTCCTCGACCTGAACAGCACCACCTACCAGATCGAGCGCACCCGCGACGCCACCCTGCACATGAGCCAGTTCTACCAGCGCAACGCCGCCACCCTGGGCGAGTTCCTGGCACTGGGCAAGGCCAAGTCGACCGACCTGCCGGAGCAGTTCAGCTGCAACCCGCAGCAGACCGAACCGACCATCGCCGCCCTGCAATCCTCGCTGCAAGGCGTGACCGATTACCACGCGCTGGATGCCGAGAAGCGTGTCGAAGTGCGCCGCTACCTGCTGTGCCTGGACGACACCGCGAAGAAGGTCGGCAAGCTGCCTGGCCTGGACGCCCGTGAAAAGGCCGACCTCGAGAAGCTGCGCAAGGACCTGACCGCTACCACCGAATACGCCCCGTTCTGGGTGATCGTGGCCGTCGCCCTGGCCCTGGGCCTGGGCACCATGGTTGGCTGGAAGCGTGTGGTACTGACCGTCGGCGAGAAGATCGGCAAGCAGGGCATGACCTATGCCCAAGGCATGTCGGCACAGATCACCGCGGCCTGCGCCATCGGCATGGCCAACGTGTTCGCCCTGCCGGTATCGACCACCCACGTGCTGTCGTCCGGCGTTGCCGGCACCATGGTCGCCAACAAGAGCGGCCTTCAAGGCGGCACCGTGAAGACCATCCTGCTGGCCTGGGTACTGACCCTGCCGGCCTCGATGGGCCTGGCGGCCGGCCTGTTCTGGCTGGCGTCCAAGGCACTGGCCTGAGCGATCCCGCTGCACTGAAAAAGGCGCCCCAGGGCGCCTTTTTCGTGGGTGCTTACCTTTTCTTGCCACCCAGCAACGACCCCATCAACCCACGCACCAGCTGCCGCCCCAACTGATTGGCCGCCTGGCGCACTGCCGACTTGATCGCCTGTCCCGCTGCACTCTGCAGAAACTCGCCTGCCTTGTCGGTGAAACTCTCTTCGTCCGCCTTTGGCACTGGCGTCGGCTCCACTGGCTCTCCTTTGCGCTGGGTCAGCATTTCATACGCCGACTCCCGGTCGATCGCCTTGTCATACCGCCCCAGTAAAGGCGAAGTCGCTATCAACGCACTGCGCTCAGCCGTACTCAGCGGCCCGATCCGCGATTGCGGTGGTGCGATCAGCACCCGCTGGACCATCGCCGGCGTGCCCTTGTCTTCCAGGGTGCCGACCAATGCCTCGCCGATCCCCAGCTCGGTCAGCACCGCCAGGCTGTCAAATGCCGGGTTCGGGCGGAAGCCATCCGCCACGGCCCTGAGCGACTTTTGCTCTTTGGCGGTGAACGCGCGCAGGCCGTGCTGGATACGCAAGCCCAATTGGGCCAATACGCTATCTGGCAGATCGCCCGGCGACTGGGTGACGAAATACACGCCAACCCCCTTGGAACGGATCAGCCGTACCACCTGCTCAAGGCGGTCCTGCAGTGCTTTGGGCGTGCCGTTGAACAACAGATGCGCCTCATCGAAGAACAGCGCCAGTACCGGCTTGTCGGCATCACCGCGCTCCGGCAGCTGCTCGAACAGCTCGGCCAGCAGCCACAGCAGGAATGTTGCGTACACCTTCGGTGCCTCATGCACCAGCCGGCTGGCGTCCAGCAGGTGGATACGCCCACGGACATCGGCATCTGGCTGCAACAGGTCCTCCAGCTGCAGCGCTGGTTCGCCAAACAACGCCTCGGCGCCCTGCTGCTCCAGGGTTGCCAGCCGGCGCAGCAAGGCCTGGGTCGAGCCAGTGGTCATCAACGCACTGTCTTCACCCAGCAGCTGCGGGTTGTCCTTCAGGTGCGCCAACAAGGCCTTGAGGTCTTTTAGATCAAGCAGCAGCAAGCCTTCTCGATCCGCCACCTTGTACGCCGCATACAGCGCGGCCTGCTGGCTGTCGGTCAACTCCAGCAGGTTGCCGAGCAGCAACGGGCCCATTTCGCTGAGCGTGGTACGCAAAGGGTGGCCGGACTGGCCCGCCACATCCCAGAGCGTTACCGGATAGGCTTTTGGAGTGTGTCCCAGCCAAGGCATGCCAGCGATCCGCTCGGCCACCTTGCCTTGTGGCGCACCTGCCGCACCCAGGCCGCACAGGTCGCCTTTGACATCTGCCGCGAACACCGCCACCCCAGCATCGCTGAACACTTCCGCCAGGTGCTGCAGGGTCACGGTCTTGCCGGTGCCGGTAGCCCCGGCGACCAAGCCGTGGCGATTGGCGAGGCGCATGGCTTGCTGAACGGGTTGCCCACCCGGGTCTGCGCCTACAACTATGGTCGATGTTTCTGACATCTCTTTAATCCCCCGCTCAAGCTTTAGCTTAATTCGGCCGATACCTTTGGGTGATATTCGCCTTAATAGACAGGAGCAACCGAAAAAGGACTTTTCGGGATGTTGCACTGTTTGCAGCGACACCGTGCGAACGCCCGATAAAAACCTTAGCGGAACCGATTACGCCATGAACAAAAACCTGCGTTTCAGCCACAAGATCCTTCTGGCTGCGTCATTGATCGTGATACTCGCCTTCAGCCTGTTCACCCTTTACAACGATTACCTCCAGCGTAATGCGATCCGCGAGAATCTGGACAATTATCTGGCTGAAATGGGCGAATCCACTTCGACCAACATCCGCAACCTGTTCGATGGCCGTATCAAGCTGGTGGAAAACCTGGCGCAGAACATTGCCCAGCAACCGGCCAACGCCGAAACACTGATGGGCCAGAATGCCCTGATCTCGAGTTTCCTCACCGTCTACCTGGGCAAGGTCGATGGTGGTTTCAGCGTGCGTCCGGACTCCAAGATGCCTGATGGCTACGACCCGCGTACCCGCCCCTGGTACAAGGACGGCATGAACGCCCAGGGTGCGATTCTCACCGAGCCCTACATCGACCTGACCACCAACAAAATGGTCATCGGCATCCTCAGCAAGGTTTCCGCCAGTGTTGGCGTGGTCGGTGGCGACCTGGCCCTCGATGGCCTGGTGCAGATCATCAACTCGCTGAACTTTGGCGGCATGGGTTATGCCTTCCTGGTCAACGACCAGGGCAAGATCCTGGTCCACCCGGACAAAGAACTGGTCATGAAGTCGCTGTCGGATCTGTTCCCGCAGCAAACGCCGAAACTGTCCGGCGAACTGACCGAAGTCGACGCCAACGGCCAGGCTCGCCTGCTGACCTTCACCCCGATCAAGGGCCTGCCCTCGGCCAACTGGTACATCGGCCTGTCGGTGGACAAGGACAAGGCCTTTGCCATGCTCAGCACCTTCCGCACCTCGGCGGTGATCGCCACCCTGGTGGCGGTGGTGATCATCATCGGCCTGCTCGGCCTGCTGATCCGCGTGCTGATGCAGCCGCTGCACACCATGACCCGCGCCATGGAAGACATCGCCGAAGGTGAAGGCGACCTGACCAAGCGCCTGAGCATCCACAACCACGACGAGTTCGGCATTCTCGGCAAGGCCTTCAACCGCTTCGTCGAACGTATCCACGGCTCGATCCGCGAAGTGTCGTCGGCGACCGAGCAGGTCAACGAAGTGGCCCTGCGCGTGATCAGCGCCTCGAATTCGTCGATGGCCAATTCCGACGAGCAATCCAACCGCACCAACAGTGTCGCTGCGGCCATCAACGAGCTCGGCGCCGCCGCCCAGGAAATCGCCGGCAATGCCGCCCAGGCTTCGCAGCACGCCAGCTCCGCGCGCCTGCTGGCCGAGGAAGGCCAACAGGTGGTGGAGCGCAACATCGCCGCGATGAACCGCCTGTCCGACCTGATTGTCACCTCGAGCGCGCACATCGAGACGCTCAACAGCAAGACCGTGAACATCGGCCAGATCCTCGAAGTGATCACCAGCATTTCCCAGCAGACCAACCTGCTGGCGCTCAATGCCGCGATCGAAGCGGCCCGCGCCGGCGAGGCCGGGCGTGGTTTTGCCGTGGTCGCCGACGAGGTCCGCAACCTGGCGCATCGCACCCAGGAGTCG
This sequence comes from Pseudomonas sp. HS6-2, assembly GCF_049325675.2. Lineage (NCBI taxonomy): Bacteria > Pseudomonadati > Pseudomonadota > Gammaproteobacteria > Pseudomonadales > Pseudomonadaceae > Pseudomonas > Pseudomonas sp. HS6-2. The sequence goes on from NZ_CM143906.1 coordinate 5,111,330, forward strand.
GCGCAGCAGGTGCAGACCATGATCGAAGAGCTGCAGGTAGGAGCCCGCGAGTCGGTCGACACCATGGGCCAGAGTCAGCGCCACAGCCAGGACAGCATGCAGATCGCCAACCAGGCCGGCGAACGCCTGGACAGCGTGACCGTGCGCATCGGCGAGATCGACGGCATGAACCAGTCGGTGGCCACCGCCACCGAAGAGCAGACCGCCGTGGTCGACTCGATCAACATGGACATCAACGAGATCAACATGCTCAACCAGGAAGGTGTCGAGAACCTGCAGGCTACCTTGCGCGCCTGCTCGGACTTGGAGCAGCAGGCCACCCGCCTCAAGCACCTGGTCGGCAGCTTCCGCATCTGACCGTCAGACCGCGTCGCCTGCTTCGCGCCTGAAGCCGCTTCTACAGGATTGTGGAAATCCCTGTGGGAGCAGCTTCAGCCGCGCAGAATCCAGCACTGCCCTCCCACCCAACCCGATCGAACAAACTATCCTTCAGAAAGGTCAACCTTTAGGCGCGTCATCGCCAGATGACACACCCGAAGACGATCCCGGAGGGATGCTGATCGTGCACATCGCCGACATCACCATGTTCTACGCCCCGGCCAGCGGCGGCGTGCGGACTTACCTCGACGCCAAACACCATCGCCTCGACGCGCTTCCAGGCGTGCGCCACAGCCTCCTGATCCCCGGCCCCAGCGCCAGCCATGCCGATGGCATCTACCAGGTCCCCGCACCGCCCCTGCCGTTCGGCAAAGGCTACCGTTTCCCGGTGCGCCTGGCACCGTGGTGCAACGTGCTGCGCCGCCTCAAGCCCGACCTGATCGAAGTCGGCGACCCCTATCTCACGGCCTGGGCGGCGCTGGAAGCCCGGCGCAAGCTCGACGTGCCGGTGATCGGCTTCTACCACTCCGACCTGCCGCTGCTGGTGAGCAATCGCATGGGCAACTGGTTCACGCCCAATGTCGAGGCCTATGTCAGCAAGTTGTATGGCAATTTCGACCGGGTACTGGCGCCCAGCCTGGTGATGGCCGACAAGCTGCGCCGCCTGGGTGTACGTGACGTGCATGTGCAGCGCCTGGGTGTCGACCTGCAGACCTTCCATCCTGACCATCGCGACCCGCATCTGCGCGCCCAGCTGGGCATTGCCGATACCAGCCGCCTGCTTATCTATGCCGGGCGCGGTTCACGGGAAAAGAACTTGCCGGTGCTGCTCGAATGCATGAAACACCTCGGGCAGCCCTATCACCTGTTGCTGGTTGGTTCCAACATGCCAGCCAGCGTGCCCGAGAACGTCAGCGTCATCGACCAGTTCCGCCCGCCGCAGGAAGTCGCCCGCCTGATGGCCAGCGCCGACCTGCTGGTGCACGCCGGCGATCAGGAAACCTTCGGCCTGGTCATCCTCGAAGCCATGGCCAGCGCCACCCCAGTGGTCGCGGTACGCGCCGGGGCCTTCGGCGAGATCGTCAACGAACATTGCGGGCGCCTGTGCCGGGCAAACGATGGCCAGGCCATGGCCCTGGCCGTACGCGAAGCGTTCGAAGCAGGAGTGCGCAAGCTCGGCGCCCAGGCCCGCCTGCATGTGGAGCAGCACTATTCGTGGGACAACGTGGTGGCTGGCCTGCTGCTGCACTACCAGGCCGTACTCGGCCACCGACCCCAGGTACGCGCCCATGGCTGAGCCCGCAGGGGTCTCGGGCAGCCTGATGCTGGTGCTGCACGATATCGCGCCCGAAACCTGGCCTGACTACCAGCCGTTCGTGCAGGCCGTGGACGAAATGGGCAATGTGCCGATGACCTGGCTGGTGGTGCCAGACTTTCATCACCGCAACCCGCTGACCCGCTCACCAACCTTCTGCCGCCTGCTCGAGCGACGCCTGACCCGGGGTGACGAACTGGCGTTGCACGGCTTCTACCATGCCGACGACGGACCCACGCCGCGCAGCCTCGGCGAATACTTCATGCGGCGTATCTACACCCACGAAGGCGAGTTCTATGCCCTTGACCAGGCGCAAGCCCTGCAGCGCCTGGAACAAGGCCTGGCCCTGTTCGCCGGGCAAGGCTGGCCGGTGGCCGGTTTCGTCGCTCCGGGGTGGTTGATGAGCCAAGGCACCCGGCAGGCCCTGAGCCAACTGCCGCTGCGCTACACCAGCACGCCCCAGCACCTGTATCGCTTGCCGGACTTCACCGCATTCGAGGCGCCGGGGCTGGTATGGAGCGCACGCAGCGCGTGGCGCCGGGGGCTGTCGAGGGTGGTCTGCGACTGGCAGTGCCGGCACTGGCGCACAGCTGAAACCCTGCGTCTTGGCTTGCACCCGGTAGACATGCGTCACCGCTCGGCGCGCAACTACTGGTTGCGCACCCTCGACAACCTGCTACTGCAAGGCCGTGAGCCGCTGACCAAGTCGGCCTGGCTGGAGCGCCAGGTGATCGCATGAACCGCTTCGGCTGGCTGGCCCTGACACTGGCTGGCGCCTTGCTGGTGCCGGCGCTGCTCGGCGGCAACGAACTGCTGCCCAGGCTGGCGACATTCGACACCAGGCTGTTGCTGAGCCTGCTCGGCATGATTCTGCTGTGCTGGGTGATCAATACCATGCGCCTGCGCCTGCTGCTCGGCGAGCAGGCGACACAGCTTGGCCGTGTGCGCAGCCTCGGCGTGGTGATGGCCACCGAGTTCGCGATCTGTACCACACCTGGCGGCAGCGGCGGCCCGATCACCCTCATGGCCCTGCTCGCCCGTGACCGCATCGGCCCGGCCCGCAGTGGTGCGGTATTTGCCATGGATCAGTTGAACGACCTGCTGTTCTTCTTCTGCGCGATGCTGGCGATTGCCGGTTATGCCCTGTTCCACAGCCTGGGGCGCAGCCAACAAAGCATGTTGTTGGGCAGCGCTTTGCTGCTGTGCGCTGCCCTGACCATGATCGTGGTACTGCTGCGTTATCGCCGGGCTGTGATGCGCTTCAACGGGCGACTGCTGCAACGCCTGGGCATGCCCGGCAAGCGCAAACGCCGCTGGGCCCGCAAGGTGCTGCATTTCATCGACGCCCTGGCACAGACCTGGCAGCTGCCCAAACGCACCCTGGCGTTGGTGTTCACCCTCACCTGCATGCACTGGAGCCTGCGCTACAGCGTGTTGTACCTGGTCCTGCAGGGCCTGGGGGTGGAGCTGTCGTGGATCCCGAGCTTCCTGGTGCAGATGCTGTCACTCAGCGCCGGGCAATTCAGCCTGCTGCCAGGTGGCGCCGGTGCCGCCGAGCTTACTTCGGCCAGCCTGCTGACGCCGCTGGTGGGCAGTTCGACAGCCGCAGCGGCGATCGTCATCTGGCGGGCGATCACTTACTACTTTTATCTGCTGGCGGGCGGGCCGGTGTTTGTCTGCTTGCTGGCGCGTCCGTTGCTGGAGCGCTGGCGGGGTCAGGCGGGTTGAGTTGGCGCCACAATTCGGCGGCATCGGGGAAGTCGGTGCCGTCGTCATCGCTCAGGGCTTCTGGGTCGTAGCGGGCCAGGCAGCCTTCGCCGAGGGTGGGGGGAATTGAGGCTGTGGGTTTGTTGCGCGAGATTGCCATCATGGTCTCCGCAAAAGCATTGGGGCCGCAATGCAGCCCCCGCAGCGGTATCAGTCGAATACCACGGTCTTGTTGCCGTGCACCAGCACGCGGTCTTCCAGGTGATAGCGCAGGCCGCGGGCCAGCACCATCTTCTCGACGTCACGGCCGAAGCGGACCATGTCTTCGATGCTGTCGGCGTGGCTCACACGCACCACGTCCTGCTCGATGATCGGGCCGGCATCCAGCTCTTCGGTCACGTAGTGGCAGGTCGCACCGATCAGCTTCACGCCACGCAGGGCGGCCTGGTGATACGGCTTGGCGCCAACGAACGACGGCAGGAAGCTGTGGTGGATGTTGATGACCTTTTCGGCATAGTCCTGGCACAGTTGCGGCGGCAGGATCTGCATGTAACGCGCCAGCACCACCACGTCAGCCGCATGCTCCTGGACCAGGCGCGACACTTCGGCAAAGGCCGGGGCCTTGTCCTTGGGGTCGACCGGCACGTGGAAGAACGGAATGCCGTGCCATTCGACCATGCTGCGCAGGTCGTTGTGGTTGGAAATCACACACGGGATATCGCAATCCAGTTCATCGGTGTGCCAGCGGTGCAGCAGGTCGGCCAGGCAGTGCGATTCGCGGCTGGCCATCAGCACCACGCGCTTCTTCTGTGCCGAGTCGGTGATACGCCAGGTCATGGAGAACTCTTCGGCTATCGGCGCGAAGGCCTCGCGGAACGCCTCGATACCGAATGGCAGCGATTCGGCGCGGATTTCATGGCGCATGAAGAACCAACCGCTCTGCTCATCGGAGTGGTGGCTGGCTTCGTTGATCCAGCCATTGTACAAGGCCAGGAAATTACTGACTTTCGCCACGATGCCAACACGGTCGGGGCAGGCGATCACCAGACGATAGGTGCGCATGAATTAAGACTCCAGAACTTCGCAAAGGCGCTCATTCTAGCGGCCCGACCAAAAAAACGCAGTAATCATTGCGCCCGCCGCCAGCGCCATGCCCGGCAAGGCAGGGCGAAAAGCGCGCTACTACAGCCTGATGACAATCACGACCAACTGCAGGGCCATATGTAAATTTTTCTTAATCTTGAGATATTTTGTCACAGGGCTACTAACAGTTAAGTGCCGAATAATATGTTTACTTGAGAGTATCGCCTGTCTATTATTGCCTCACACATTTCTGAACACGCATTAAAGGAACACTCCATGTCCCTGATCAACGAGTACCGCGCTACCGAAGAAGCCATCAAGGAACTTCAGGCCCGCCTGGCCAACCTGTCGCAGGATGACAAGCTGAAGAAAGAACTGGAGTTCGAAGGCAAACTGCGCACCCTGATGGGCGAGTACTCCAAGTCGCTGCGAGACGTCATCGCCCTGCTCGACCCAGAGTCGAAACTGAGCAAAGCCCCACGCGGTGCAGCGAAACCAGTTGCTACCAAGCGTGCGCGTAAGGTCAAGCAATACAAGAACCCGCACAACGGTGAAGTGATCGAAACCAAAGGCGGCAACCACAAGACCCTGAAAGAATGGAAAGCCAAATGGGGTGGTGACGTGGTTGAAAGCTGGGCGACCCTGCTGGACTGATTGGCCACAGCAACGCTTTGTATATACAAACAAGAACGCCGGCATGATGCCGGCGTTTTTGCTCATTCAAAGGCTGATTGCAAACTGCTCTCGCAAGTTGCTGGCATGCACTTGCCAGGCGTCCAGCACTCGCCGCCCGGCCTCGTCGGCGTTGGCCCAGGCGCTCAGCCTGGCCTGCTCGAAATCACCCAGCGTGTTCGGTGCGCCCCAATGCGGGTCGCTCAAGCGCTGCTGGCAGAAACCATACCAGCGCTGGCGCTCTTCATTGTTCAACGTCTCGGGGAAGTTACGGGCGCGGTAGCGGAACAATAACTCCGGCAGGCGCGCATCATCGAACATCCAGTGGCCATGCCCTAATTGCGCAGGGTCCAGCGTGCGAACTTGCTCGCACAGGCGGCGGTCACGGTCACCGATGAATCCGTCATACAACTGCTGTTCCGGGTCTTCAACCGCAGCAAAGTCCTCCTTGCCGTAGATAGGCTCAAGCTTGTCCTGCCATTCAGCCTGTTGATTAGCCAACTGTTCAGCGCGTGATTGCATCAGTGCCAGATCGATGCCCAATCGCCGCTGATCGGCAGGGCGCAATACCGAAAGCGGAGCGACTACCGGGCAGCGATTGATCTGCACCAACTTGAGCGGAACCGGTAATTGTCCTTCAGTTAATTCCTCATGCCGCGTGTACAAACGCTCGCGCAGTACCTCGGCACTTTCCCTTATTAACGGTAGGGTTTCCTGATGCAGGTCGCACACAATCAGCGCATTGCGATTACGCGGGTGCCAGGCCAATGGCAGGACCACCCCCAGATAATTACGCGCAGCAGAAAAGCGCCCGGATATATGTACCAGAGGCTGCAATAGACGGATCTGCTCCATCACTTTGTGCTTGCTGCGCAACTGGAACAGCCACTCGTACAACTTGGGTTGTTGCTGCCTTATCAGGCGGGCCAGGGCAATCGTGGCCCGTACGTCGGAAAGCGCTTCATGGGCATGCCCGTGGTCGATGCCATTGGCTTGGCTGAGCAATTCCAGACGCAGGCTGGTACGCCCGTCCTGTTGCGGCCAGACGATGCCCTCCGGACGCAGGGCGTAGGCAGTGCGCACCACGTCGATCAGGTCCCAGCGGCTGTTGCCGCCCTGCCACTCGCGGGCATAAGGGTCGAAGAAGTTGCGGTACAGGCTGTAGCGGGTCACTTCATCGTCGAAGCGCAGGGTGTTGTAGCCGGCGGCGCATGTGCCAGGGCGCGCCAGCTGTGCGTGGACCCGGGTCATGAACTCGGCTTCGCACAGGCCCTGGTTGGCGAGCTGCTCGGGGGTGATGCCAGTGACCAGGCAGGCGGCCGGGTGCGGCAGAATATCGTCCGAAGGGCGGCAATAGAGGTTGATCGGCTCTTCGATCTCGTTGAGCTCAAGGTCGGTGCGCACACCAGCGACCTGCAACGGCCGGTCGCAGCGTGGGTTGATGCCAGTGGTTTCGTAGTCGTGCCAGAAGATGCTGGAAGTCACGGGGTCGTCCTGTTTCGAGGTCGACCCGATTTTAGCGGAGACAGGCTCAGGCGGAAGCGTTGGCGGGGCGGAAACTGAAATAGTCGCGCAGCGAGCGGACGAATTCATCGTATTCGCGCGGTGCCTGCAGCAGCATGAAACCGGAGTCGTAGTGGCCCGGGGTCTGGTCCTCGCGGCACCACAGGCAACTGGCGGTCAGGTTGATGAACTGAAATCCGCCACCGGCCAGCGGAATGCGCAATTGCAACTCGAAGTCCGGCCCGACCAGCACAGGCAGCGAGCTGATCAGCATGATCCCGTCTTCGGAGGCATTGCCCAGCTGACCGATCGGCTGATCGGTAAAGCGGTTATAGACCTTCAGCACACAAGGCAACTGATGGCGTTGAATATGGCGCTGGATGAACATGATCGCGAGTGCAGTCCCGTACCTGATGCCAGGAATGCAAGGTACTGGCGGTTGTTGTAACAGCTGAGTTACAGATTAGCGCAGCGCGCCAATCAAATCCCGTGAAATTAATGACACCTTGGTGTTAACGCCAAGTAGGGGTATTGACCGGGTTGGCCACCGCCGCCTCTGCACCACGGTAGTGCCCGAGCTTCTGCAGGGTCTCCAGGCGCGCCTTGGCCCGGTAGGCGTATTCATTGCCCGGATACTGCTGGATCAGGTACTCGTAGGTCTGCGCCGCATCGACATAAAGCATGTCACGCTCCAGACACTGGCCACGCAGCAGCGACACTTCCGGGTGGACGAACGGCCGCGCACGGCTGGTGCGGTCGACCTGCGACAACTCCAGCATGACTTTCGAGCAATCGCCCCGGTCATAGGCGCGGTAGGCGTTGTTCAGGTGGTGGTCCATGGACCAGCGGGTGCAGCCGACGGTGCTGGCCGCCAGGGCGATTATGATCAGGGCGCGCATGGGGTATCTCCTTTGATGCCTGTTTATCGGCCATTGCCGGCGAATCTTCACAGCCATTTGCAAGGATACTCGCGCCCGTTCAAATGCCACCCTGCGTTGGTCGCAGGTAGTGCAACGGAACAATGACTACAGCGCAATTGAGGAGTAGCCTTTCGCTGCGCTTCACTATAGGAGTCTGTGCATGAGCATCCGCCGTACCAAAATCGTCGCCACCCTTGGCCCCGCCAGCAACTCGCCGGAAGTGATCGAACAGCTGATCCTCGCCGGCCTGGACGTGGCACGCCTGAACTTCTCCCACGGCACTCCGGACGAGCACAAGGCGCGCGCCCGCCTGATCCGTGACATCGCCGCCAAGAACGGCCGCCATGTCGCACTGCTGGGCGACCTGCAGGGTCCGAAGATCCGCATCGCCAAGTTCGCCAACAAGCGCATCGAATTGAAGATCGGTGACAAGTTCACCTTCTCTACCGCCCACCCGCTGACCGAAGGCAACCAGGACATCGTCGGTATCGACTATCCCGACCTGGTCAAGGACTGCGGCGTTGGTGACGAACTGCTGCTCGACGACGGCCGTGTGGTCATGCGCGTCGAGACTGCCACCGCAGACGCCCTGCACTGCGTGGTGATCATCGGTGGCCCGCTGTCGGACCACAAAGGCATCAACCGCAAAGGTGGCGGCCTGACCGCGCCGGCCTTGACCGAAAAAGACAAGGCCGACATCAAGCTCGCCGCGGAAATGGACCTGGACTACCTGGCCGTCTCCTTCCCGCGTGACGCCAGCGACATGGAATACGCCCGCAAGCTGCGTGACGAAGCCGGCGGCAGCGCCTGGCTGGTGGCCAAGATCGAGCGCGCCGAGGCCGTTGCCGATGACGAAACCCTCGACAAGCTGATCCTCGCTTCTGATGCCGTGATGGTTGCCCGTGGCGACCTGGGCGTGGAAATCGGCGACGCCGAGCTGATCGCCATCCAGAAGAAGATCATCCAGCACGCCCGCCGCAACAACAAGGCGGTGATCGTCGCGACCCAGATGATGGAGTCGATGATCCAGAACCCGATGCCGACCCGTGCCGAAGTGTCCGACGTGGCCAACGCCGTGCTGGACAACACCGACGCGGTGATGCTGTCGGCCGAGAGCGCTGCCGGCTCTTACCCGATCGAAGCCGTACAGGCCATGGCCCGCATCTGCTCCGGTGCCGAAAAGCACCCGACCAGCCAGAGGTCCAGCCACCGCCTGCACACCACCTTCGAGCGTTGCGACGAAAGCATCGCCCTGGCGGCCATGTACACCGCCAACCACTTCCCGGGCGTGAAGGCGATCATCGCCCTGACCGAAAGTGGCTACACCCCGCTGATCATGTCGCGCCTGCGTTCGCACGTGCCGATCTTCGCACTCTCGCCGCACCGCGCCACCCAGGCCCGCGCCAACATGTTCCGCGGCGTCTACCCGATCGCCTTCGACCCGGCCTCGCTGCCGGCCGACAAGGTCAGCCAGGCAGCCGTCGACGAGCTGCTCAAGCGCGGCCTGGTGGAGCAAGGTGACTGGGTAATCCTGACCAAGGGTGACAGCTACCACACCATCGGTGGCACCAACGGCATGAAGATCCTGCACGTCGGTGATCCGCTGGTCGGCTGATGCCTTCCGGGGGCCGCTTTGCGGCCCATTCGCGGGGCAAGTCGGATCGCCGCACCGCTGCTCCTACAGGTACAGCGCAGGCCTTGAAGCTTGCACAGTCCCTGTAGGAGCGGCGGTGCGGCGATCCGACTTGCCCCGCGAAGAGGCCGGACCTGCCTCAGGCATGTTCGACAAACACATCAGCAAACACCTGCCCCCGCGGCACCCCGGCAATGAACAGCCGCCGGGCAAACCGCTCGACACTCCCCGGCGCCCCGCACACCAGCGCCACCGTCTGCCGCGATGACGGCCGCAACCCCGCCAGCGCTTCCTCCATCTGCTCCGCCAGCACCAGCTCGACCTTCACACCCTGCAATTGCATCAACAGCTCAGCCTGATAGTGCCCAGCGCAGTCCCGCGCCACATGCACCACTCGAATCTCCCCTTGATGCCCCTGGCGCAGCGCTTCGCGCAAGATGCCCCACAACGGCGCAAGGCCCGTGCCCGCTGCCAGCAACCAGAGCGGACGCGCCTGCCAGTCCGGGTCGTAGTGCAACGCCCCGCCCCTGAACTCACCCAGGCGCAACTCATCACCCGCCTTCAGCCCACGGGCCTTGTCGCAAAAGGCACCAGCTCGTTGGCAATCGATATGAAATTCGAGGAAATCATCTTCCCCCGGCAGGCTGGCCAGAGAGTAAGGCCGAGCAACAGCGCCCAACCACAACACCACATGCTGCCCCGCCTGATAACGCAACGCCCGTTGCGGTCGCAGCCGTAAGCGCAGCACATCGCCAAACCAGTCCACCGCGCAGACCTGCGCCGGCACGCCATCCTGTTGCGGGTCGAACACCGCCACGTGCAGGTCCTCGACCACCCGGCACTGGCAAGCCAGGCGCCAGCCCAAGGCATGCCTGTCCAGCGCCAGGGCCTCGGGCAGGGCGTCCACCGGCTGCCCTTGCAGGCAATGCACCAGGCAGGCATGGCAACTGCCGGCGCGGCAGCTGTAGGGCACGTTGAGCCCGGCCTCGTTCAAGGCATCGAGTAGGTTGCTGCCGGTCGGCACCGTCCAGCGACGCGCGCCCACGCAAAGTTCGGGCATGGTATGTCTGTCTCCATCGATCACCGGGTCACTGTATGCCAAGCGCGCATTGGCAGCAAAAAGGATGCCTGGCACCTGCCGACCATGGTCCAGACCACGCGCAGGTGTTTCGCGCGGTGAGGCGCGCTATACTGCCGCGCCCTTTTGCGTCGGCCAGCCTGCCGGCGCGCCTTGCAAGGCGCTTCGACACGCTGGTCGGCACCGTCGAGCGTCTTTTTGAATGTTCCCGTCTTTAAGAGGAGCGCGCTGCATGACCGTGATCAAGCAAGACGACCTGATTCAGAGCGTCGCCGACGCCCTGCAATTCATCTCGTACTACCACCCCGTCGATTTCATCCAGGCGATGCACGAGGCCTACCTGCGCGAAGAGTCGCCTGCGGCACGCGACTCCATCGCCCAGATCCTGATCAACTCGCGCATGTGCGCCACCGGCCATCGCCCGATCTGCCAGGACACCGGTATCGTCACCGTGTTCGTGCGCGTGGGCATGGACGTGCGCTGGGACGGCGCCACCCTGAGCGTCGACGACATGATCAACGAAGGTGTGCGTCGCGCCTACAACCTGCCTGAAAACGTCCTGCGCGCCTCGATCCTGGCCGACCCGGCCGGTGCCCGCAAGAATACCAAGGACAACACCCCGGCCGTCATCCACTACTCCATCGTCCCTGGCGACAAGGTCGAGGTCGACGTTGCAGCCAAAGGCGGCGGCTCGGAGAACAAGTCGAAGATGGCCATGCTCAACCCGTCCGACTCGATCGTCGACTGGGTGCTCAAGACCGTCCCGACCATGGGCGCTGGCTGGTGCCCGCCTGGCATGCTCGGCATCGGCATCGGCGGTACCGCCGAGAAGGCCGCGGTGATGGCCAAGGAAGTGTTGATGGAGTCCATCGACATCCACGAACTGAAAGCCCGCGGCCCGCAGAACCGCCTGGAAGAAATCCGCCTGGAGCTGTTCGAGAAGGTCAACCAGCTGGGCATCGGCGCCCAGGGCCTGGGCGGCCTGACCACCGTGCTCGACGTCAAGATCATGGACTACCCGACCCACGCAGCTTCGCTGCCGGTCTGCATGATCCCCAACTGCGCCGCCACCCGCCACGCCCACTTCGTGCTCGACGGCTCCGGCCCTGCCGAGCTGGAAGCGCCGTCGCTGGACGCCTACCCGGAAATCGTCTGGGAAGCAGGCCCAAGCGCCCGCCGCGTCAACCTCGACGACATTACCCCTGAGGAAGTCGCCAGCTGGAAACCGGGCGAGACCATCCTGCTCAATGGCAAGATGCTCACCGGCCGCGACGCTGCGCACAAGCGCATGGTCGAGATGCTCAACCGCGGTGAAGAACTGCCGGTGGACCTGAAAGGTCGCTTCATCTACTACGTCGGCCCGGTCGACCCGGTCGGTGACGAAGTGGTAGGCCCAGCCGGCCCGACCACTGCCACCCGCATGGACAAGTTCACCCGCCAGATCCTCGAGCAGACCGGCCTGCTGGGCATGATCGGCAAGTCCGAGCGCGGCCCTACCGCGATCGAAGCGATCAAGGACAACAAGGCCGTGTACCTGATGGCCGTGGGTGGCGCTGCCTACCTGGTGGCCCAGGCCATCCGCAAATCGAAGGTCCTGGCCTTCGCCGAGCTGGGCATGGAAGCGATCTACGAGTTCGAGGTCAAGGACATGCCGGTGACCGTCGCTGTCGACAGCAACGGTGAGTCGGTGCACATCACTGGCCCTGCCCTGTGGCAGAGCAAGATTGCTCAGAGCCTGGCAGTCGAAGTGAAGTAATCCCGATGTAACGGTGGCGCCTGCTTCACGGGCGCCGCCGCTCTCACAGAAGTCTTTCGAACTGCTCCGGCCAGTCCCTGCGGGTAAACACCTGCCCTTCCCGCCTCACCCGCCGCACTTCCTGAAGATCCACCTGGCACACCAGCCACTGGCTGCTCTGCGGGCTCAACGCCCCACTCAACGCAACCACCCCGTCCCCCGGCATCCCATGATCCGGCGGAACGAACAGCCCAGCCCGGCCGATGTTCTCATCCAGTGCCGGCGACCAGGGCGCCAGCCCCACCGTCGGGCTCTGCAACACGGCTATCTGGTTTTCCAGCGCCCGTGCCTGTGCACCAATGCGCACCCGGTGGTAACCCGCCTCGGTGTCGGTACAGCTCGGCGCCAGAATCAGGTCGGCACCACCCTCGGCCAGGCGCCGCGCCAGCATCGGGAACTCGTTGTCATAACAGATCAGGATGCCCAGGCGCCCAAGATCGGTATCGAACACCTGCAGCCCCTCACCGGCAACAATGCCCCACTGCTCCCGCTCGAAGCGGGTCATCATCAGTTTTTCCTGATAGCCAAGCACACCCTTGGGGCCAAACAGCCAGGCACGGTTGCGGTACTGCCCATCAAGGTCGAGCACCGGCAGGCTGCCCGGTTGCAGGTAGATACCCCAGCGCCGGGCAATCCCTTCGCACAGCACCAGCCACGGCTCGATCAGCGGCTGGATGCCGGCGATCGAAGCCTTGAGGTCACCACGCTGCTCGGCCGGCAGCTGGCCGCTAAGCACCAGCCCGGCGTATTCCGGCAACAGCAGCAACTGGGCGCCCGCCTCTGCTGCCTCGGCGCACAAGGCCTGCAGATGGTCGGCATAGGCATCCCAGGTTTCATGCAGTTCGATGGCGTACTGGCAGGCCGCGAGGCGGATCAAATCGGCAGCTCCTTGGTCCAGAACGACATGATCTTTTCCGAGCTTTCCTGCTCGTCCAGGTCGCGCCAAGCGTAGCGGGTGCGCAGGGAGGGGTCATGCAGGAAGCCGCGATTGCGCCAGAACCCGTGCAGCGGCTTGTAGTCCGCAGGCCGGCGCGGGTGCACACCGGGGCGCTCGACGGCACAGAATGCGCAGAAGTCGAATTCGGCCAGTTTGTGGGCATAGGACTCGCGCTCGATGAAGAAACGCACGCCCAAGCCACGGCCACGGTACTCCGGCAGTACCAGCGACTCACCGAAGTAGTAGACGTTGGCCGGGTCGCGCCCCTGAGTCAGGAACGGCTGCTGGAACTGCGGGGCCACATCCACCAGCGGCAGGCCGGTGGAGGCACCCACCACCTGGCCATCGTCCAGGGCCAGCACCACCAGGCTGCGCCCGGAACGGGTGTAGCTGGCCAGGTATTCGGCCTCGTACTCCGGGGTGCCGTCGTAGAGGTAGGGGAACTCGCGGAACACGGTCAGGCGCAGGCGAGCGAGGTCATCGATGTAAGGCGCGATAGCGGCGCCGTGCAACAGGCGTATTTCCATGCTTGGCGGTCGTTTTGTCGATGTGGATGACGCGCTCGGCTAAGCCGGGCTTGAGGGGAAACCCTATCATCCGAGCCAACGCACAGCCTTTTCCCTACACGACAGGTACTGTTCCATGACCGCTACCGAACTGGTAAATGCTTACTACGCCGCCTTCAATGCCGGCGACATGCCGGCCTTCCTGGCACTGCTCAGCGAAGACGTGATCCACGACATCAACCAGGGCGAGCGGCAGATGGGCAAAGCCAGATTCGCCGCGTTCATGGACAAGATGAACCGCTGCTACCGCGAGCGCCTGGCCGACATCGTGGTAATGCAGAACGCCGACGGCAGCCGGGCGGCGGCAGAATTCACCGTGCATGGCAAATATCTGGCCGACGACGAAGGGTTGCCGGCAGCCAAAGGCCAGACCTACGTGCTGCCGGCGGGGGCCTTCTTCTACATTCACTGCGGCAAGATTGCCCGGGTGACCAACTACTACAACCTCAACGACTGGGTCGAGCAGGTTGAGTAAACCTGTTTCGGCCTGTTCGCGGGTGAACCCGCGAACAGGCCCGGTCAGGCGATACGGGTCCCCAGCACCTTGAGGAAAGCCGCCAGCCACGCCGGGTGCGCCGGCCAGGCGGGTGCGGTCACCAGGTTGCCATCGACATGCGCCTGGTCCACCGCAATATCGATGAACGTGCCTCCGGCTAGGCGCACTTCCGGCGCACAAGCCGGATACGCACTGCACTCGCGCCCTTCCAGTACACCCGCTGCCGCCAGTAACTGCGCGCCATGGCACACCGCCGCAATCGGCTTGCCGGCCAGGTCGAACGCCCGCACCAGTTCCAGCACCTTCTCATCCAGACGCAGGTACTCCGGCGCGCGGCCACCGGGAATCAGCAACGCGTCGTAACCCTCGGCCCGCACCCGCACAAAATCGTAGTTCAGGGCAAAATTGTGCCCAGGCTTTTCGCTGTAGGTCTGCTCGCCTTCGAAATCATGAATCGCCGTGCGCACAGTCTGCCCCGCGACCTTCTCCGGGCATACCGCATGCACCGTGTGCCCGACCATGCTCAGCGCCTGGAACGGCACCATGGCCTCGTAATCTTCGACATAGTCGCCAACCAGCATGAGAATCTTCTTCGCCGTCATCGCACCCACTCCTTCGATTGCCAAGGGACAGTCACTGCACGATAGCCGTTCTCAGTCGCGCCGGTCGAGCAGGTTGACCACCAACCGGTCCAGCCATCCCCACACGCGCTGCTTCACCCGACGCCACAGCGGCCGCGCATGCCAATGTTCGAGATCGACCACTTCGCTCAAGGCAAAGTCACGCTCGAAGCTGGCCTGCACGGCAGCCGTCAACGGCGGGTCGAGGGCCTCGATGTTGGCCTCCAGGTTAAAGCGCAGGTTCCAGTGATCGAAGTTGCACGAACCGACACTGACCCAGTCGTCGATCAGCACCATCTTCAAGTGCAGGAAGCACGGCTGGTACTCGTAGATGCGCACCCCGGCACGCAGCAATCGGGGGTAATAGCGGTGCCCGGCATAGCGTACCGAAGGGTGGTCGGTGCGTGGCCCGGTCAACAGCAATCGCACGTCGACGCCTTTGCTGGCGGCACGGCGTAACGACCGGCGCACGCTCCAGGTCGGCAGGAAGTATGGCGTGGCCAGCCACACCCGCTGTTTGCCACTGTTGATCGCCCGTACCAGCGAATGCAGGATGTCCTGGTGCTGACGGGCGTCGGCATAGGCCACCCGGCCCATACCCTGGCCTTGCACCGGCACCTTGGGCAAGCGCGGCAGGCCAAAGCCCTCGGCCGGGCGCCAGGCGGTGCGGCGGTTGTTGGCTTGCCACTGGCGGTCGAACAGCAACTGCCAGTCGTTCACCACTGGCCCTTGCATCTGCACCATCACTTCGTGCCAGGCGCTGGTCGCCTCACCTGGCGTCCAGAACTCGTCGGTGACGCCCGTGCCACCCACCACCGCCCAGCGTTCGTCCACCAGCAACAGCTTGCGATGGTCGCGGTACAGGTTGCGAAAACCACGCTTCCAGCGCAGGCGGTTGTACCAGCGCAAGTACACCCCGGCCTCCTGCAGGCGCTGGCGCAACGCCGCGGTAAAGGCCAATGAGCCATAGTCATCGAACAGGCAACGCACCCGCACGCCGCGGCGTGCCACCTGCTCCAGTGCCTCTACCACGGCCTCGGCACACGCACCGGCCTCTACCAGGTACAGTTCGAGGTCGACCTGGAGCTCAGCGCGCAGGATCGCCTGGAGCATGCGCGGAAAGAACTCGGGGCCGTCGATCAGCAGTTCGAACTCATTGCCACCCCGCCAGGGGAAGACCGGCCCCGGCATGTCAGCGGGCGTTGAAGATCAGTACCGCATTGACCGGTACCGACGGATTGATGGATTTCAGCTTGGCGAACTTGCGTAGGCTTTCCAGCCCTGGCAACAGGCCAAAATCCGAAGCCCGTAGCACCAGCGGTTCGAGGGTCACCACCTGGAAGCGCCGCTCATCCAGGCGGGTGGCCAGCAGCAGCGCGTTGTAACTGTGCGATTGGCCATGCAGGGTGACGGTCAGCGGCAGGCGCAGTTCAATTTGCGCACCATCGGCCAGGTCATTGATCGGTCGCAAGTCGATCTGCGCCTTCACGCTCGCCTCGGCAAAGCGCTCCACCTCGAACAGGTTGTCGCGCATCTGCTCGTCACGCAGCGGGATGCCGCTGCTCACCGAGTCCATCTCGATGCTCAACGCAGCCGCGCCCTTGCGGTCGACGCTGCCATGCAACACCAGAAAACGATGCACCTCGGTGGTATCGCCGTTCTTGCCGGTGACGAAAGAAAGGCGTGAAGACTCGCCATCGAGGTGCCAGTTGGCATGGGCAGGCAGGCACAAAGCCAGCAGCAGGGCAGGTAGAAAACGGGGCAGCTTGAACATGACTGGTCTCGTGAAACTTGACCGCCAACCTTACCCGCCCGCCCTCATGGCAGCAAGCGGCAGCCGGCCAGCGCACCCTGCCAAGCCGCCTGGTTGCGCTGGCCGAGGCCCTCTGCGCTGACCCGCCGTTGCGGGCCGTCTTCCTCCAGCCGGCTCAGGGGCAACCATTGCTTCACATAGCCCCGGCAATAGGCCTCGTCGAAGCCCATGACGAAGCGGCACGAACAGTACTCCTTGGCCGAATAGGCCGACAGGATGCCGGGGAAGTCCGCCAGCGCCTGGCGCTCCAGCCAGGCCCAGCCGAGCAAGGCGACGATCACCAGCAACAGCACGCGCTTCATGCGCCCTCCTTGGCCAGCGCCGCCAGCACCCGCTTGAGCAGTTCGTTGTGGCGGTAGCTGCCATCGCGGTCATCGGCATAGCGCACGATCAGCAGTTTCTGCGACGGCACGATATACAGCGCCTGGCCCCAGTGGCCGAGCGCGGCGTAGGTATCGGCCGGGGCGTCGGGCCACGGTTTCGGGCTACCTGGCAATGGCAGGTTGAGCCACCAGTGACCGCCCGGGTTGGCTTCGCCGGGCATCGCGACGGCCTGGCTAAAGGGTGTGCGGTTGAAGGCAACCCAGCTCGGCGGCAGCAGCTGGCGACCTTGCCAGCGGCCATCGCGTTGCATCAGCAAGCCGATGCGCGCCAAGTCGCGGGCACTGAGGTAGAGGTAGGAAGAGCCAACGAACGTACCTGCACCGTCACGCTCCCAAACTGCGCTGTCGATACCCAGCGGGGTGAACAGTGCCTGCCAGGGATAGTCGGCATAGGTGCCGGCATCGAGCATGCCGCGCAAGGCGGCTGCCAACACGTTGCTGTCGCCGCTGGAGTAGAGAAAGCGCTGGCCGGGCTTTTCGGCGCCGGCGCGGGCTGCGGTATAGGCCGCCATGTCGTCGCGCCCACGGGTATAGAGCATGGCCACGACGGAGGACTTCAACGGTGCGTACTCGTAGTCTTCCTGCCAGTCCAGGCCGCTGGCCCAGTGCAGCAGGTCGGCCAGGTGCACGTCAGGATGAGCCTGCATCGGCGGGTAAAAACGTGCAGCCGGGTCCTGCAGCTGGAAACGGCCCTCACCCTGGGCGACGCCTAGCACTGTGGCCAGTACGCTCTTGCTGACCGACCAGGTCAGGTGGGCGGTATTGGCGGTGGTGGGGGCGCTGTAACGTTCGTGGAGGATGCGACCGTCACGGATGATCAGCAGAGCGTCGGTGCGGTTGCCGCTGCGTTCGTCGGCGTTGCGCTCCGGGAAGGCGTAGGCGTCGACGGCCTGCCAGTCGAGGGCGGTGTTGTCGATTGGCCAGTCCGGTTCGGGCCAGACTTCGGCCCAGGCCGGGCACACAGCTAATGCCAGGATCAGAAGCAGTGCTTTCATCGTCATCGCCTGCGGGGGCTGCTCGCAGCCCCGGGATCTAAAAGATCACGCAGTTTCTCAGGCCTTCATGACAACCCTGCTGCCAACCAGGCCTTGGCCAGGCGCTTTTCCCGCGCCGCAGTGGCCAATGCCAATACGCCCTGATCCCGCTGCCACAGTTGCGCCCATTGCTCCGGCCCCGCCAGCAGCGCCTTGTCGATCGCCCCGCGCAGCTCCTGAAACTGCGAGAACAATCCCCCCAGCAATAGATGGCAGCCAACACTGTCGGCACACTGCCGGCTGCCCTCGGCACATCCCGCCAACAAACCCAGCAGACGCAGGCGCAGCTCCTGCGGCCAGCCGCACTCCTGCCCCACCCCATACAGCCAGGCCGTCAGCGCCGCGAGCACGTACAAGTCCTCCAGCGAGCGGAAAGGTTTGACGTATGCATCCCAACCATCGCCAGCCAGCAGCTCACAGGCCGCATCGTGCAGATGCAATCGACCGTGCCCTACCTCGGGCATCAGCGGCAGGGTCGGTAATGCTTCCAGCGTCACCCCAGCCTCCCCGGGGTAAACCACTGCCAGGCTCAGCCGGGGTGGTTCACCCAGCGCTTCGCTGCGGGCAGCCACCAGCAGCCACTCGGCATCCAGGCCGGCGGTGACGAAATCCTTGTTGCCGTTCAGGCGCAAACCGACCAGCCGGGTATGCATGTCCGCCGGGCGCACACTGCGCCGCTCGGTGGCGCACAGCGCCCCTAGGCTGGCGGGCGCACTGGGCCAGAGCACGCGCAAGGCGGCTTGGTAACCGATGAGGAACGCCAGGCCCGGCGTGGCCATGGCCCGCCCGCCCAGCACCGCCAGTTCGAACGGGGCAACCGCGCCAAGGCGCTCGAACTGCGCGGCATAGGTCTCGCCCAAGGTGCCAGCCAAGGGCTGGCGGAGAGGGTCGTTGAGTCGTTGCAACCAGGCCATCGGACGCTCCTTCAAGGGGGCTGTTCTGGGGTGTCATGCAAGCATCACCAAAGAGTCACAGGGGTGACACCGCGCCTACCTAGGCTGACTTTGCACAACAAAGCCGACCGGCCGCAACCCTTCATGGCTGGCTTATGGAGACTCGTAATGACTCGGATCGCTCACTCTGGCGACAACAGCACTGAACGCCGTCTGCAAGCCGAACGCCTGGTCGGCGCTGCGGCCCTGCAGGAAGCCCAGGCCCTGCGCTACAAGGTGTTCAGCGCAGAATTCAAGGCCAAGCTCAAAGGCGCCGAACTGGGCCTGGACATGGATGACTACGACGTACATTGCCGCCACATCGGCGTGCGCGACCTGAGCACCGGCGAACTGGTAGCCACCACCCGCCTGCTCGACCACCAGGCCGCGAGCAGCCTGGGGCGTTTCTACAGCGAAGAAGAATTCAGCCTGCACGGCCTGCTGCAACTGCAGGGCCCGATCCTCGAACTGGGCCGTACCTGCGTCGCCGCCGAATACCGCAATGGCGGCACCATCGCAGTGCTCTGGGGCGAACTGGCCGAAGTGCTCAACGAGGGCCGCTACAGCTACCTGATGGGTTGCGCCAGCATCCCCATGCAGGACGGCGGCGTGCAGGCCCACGCCGTCATGCAGCGCCTGCGCGAGCGCTACCTGTGCACCGAGCACCTGCGTGCCGAGCCGAAGAACCCGTTGCCCAGCCTGGCCCTGCCGAACAACGTCATCGCCGAAATGCCGCCGCTGCTCAAGGCTTACATGCGTCTGGGCGCGAAGATCTGCGGCGAGCCGTGCTGGGACGAGGACTTCCAGGTGGCGGACGTGTTCATCCTGCTCAAGCGCGACGACCTTTGCCCGCGCTATGCCCGCCACTTCAAGGCAGCGGTCTGATGCCTGGCCTGCGGGTGCTCGCCCGCCTCGCTCGGCTGCTGCTGGTACTGTCGCTCGGCATGCTCATGGCCGGCGTCATCGCCGTGGGCGAACGCCTGGGGATCAAGGCGTCCATCGAACTTCGCCAGCGCTGGTCCTGCTGGTTCATGAAGCGACTGGTCGGCGCCCTGCCGTTCGAGGTGCGAGTGATCGGTGAACTGCCACAACGGCCGATGCTGTGGGTCAGCAATCACGTGTCCTGGACCGACATTCCCCTGCTCGGCATGCTGCTGCCGTTGTCCTTCCTGTCCAAGGCCGAGGTCCGCCACTGGCCGGTGGCCGGCTGGCTGGCAGAGAAGGCCGGCACGCTGTTCATTCGCCGCGGTGGGGGTGACGGCCAGCGCCTGCGCGAACAGATCAGCGACCAGCTGGGGCACGACCGGCCGCTGCTGATCTTCCCCGAAGGCACCACCACCGATGGTCGCCAGTTGCGTACCTTCCACGGTCGCCTGCTGGCCGGGGCCATCGACCAGGGCGTGGCAGTGCAGCCGGTGGCCATTCAGTACCTGCGCAATGGCGAGCCGGACTCGATTGCACCGTTCATTGGCGACGATGATCTGGTTTCGCACTTGATGCGTTTGTTTGCCGAGCCTCGGGGTGAGGTGCATATTCACATGTTGAAGCCGATTGGCAGCGTCGAGAAGGAACGTGCGGCGCTGGCGTTTCAGGCGCAACAGGCGATTCACATGGCGTTGTTCGGGGTTGAGGAAGTGGCGGTGGTACCTCGGCGTCAAGCGCGCGCTGCTTGAGCCTGACGTTGGAGATGTGTGGTCTTTGAGATCGAGCGCCGCGCGGGCGGCGCTCGTTCTCACGGTCGTTGCAGCTCCCCCGCCGTACGCCCCGCCGCCGCAAACGCCTGCAGCTGCGGATAGAACTCGCGAAAATCCGCCATCAACGGTTGATACAACCGCTCCAGCTCATCCATCACCCCGGCCATCCCTTCGGGCCGCGACAAACGCCGCGCGATGCCGTTGAACACCTGCTCCAGCGTGGCGAAATCGCCATACGCCCCCAGCCAGTCATCCGCCGCCATGAACGGCGCAATCCGCGCCAACCGCCCTGGCAGCTCGGGCTCGGCCAGCAGCACCCGGTAAAAGTCCCCGGTGAACTGCGCCAGCGGCTGCTCGACGTAATCCCCCCAGTGCCGCGCCAGGCAATGGTCGAAAAACACGTCCAGGACGATCCCGGCAAAACGCCGCCGCTCCCGCGGAAAACGCGCCAGCGCTGCCAGCACCAAGGGATGCTGGTCGGTGTAGCTGTCGATATGCCGGTGCAGCCGGATCGCCGCCTCCAGCGCAGGCGGGAAGCGCCCCTCCAGCGAGCCTTTGACGAAATCGCCATACAGGCTGCCGAGCAGTTGCTGTGGCGCTGGGCCGCCCAGGTGCAGGTGTGCGAGGTAATTCATGGAGGCATTCTAGCACCCCCTTCGCGTACATCGTTATAACGCGATATAGCGATTCATGCTCAGCTCAGAACCTCTTCATATTTGTGTATCGCGAAATACCGATGTATGTTTCGCCCTATCGCGATATACCGCTACAGCACGAGCCTCAACCCATGCCACTCGATCTCGACGAAATCATAAAAGCGCTGGCCCATCCGGTCAGGCGAGAAATCCTCAGCTGGCTGAAAGACCCGGCAACGCAGTTTCCTGACCAGTACCACAGCACCGAGAACGGTGTCTGTGCAGGGCAGATAGACCAGCGCTGCGGGCTGTCGCAGTCGACCGTCTCTGCCCACCTGGCCACCTTGCAGCGGGCCGGTCTGATCAGCAGCCAGAAGGTCGGCCAGTGGCACTTCTTCAAACGCAACGAAGCCACCATCGAGGCGTTCCTCGAACAACTGCGCCAAGCGCTTTGACAAGGCAGGTAACCGTTATGACCACGCTTTTCGATCCGATCCAACTGGGCGACTTGCAACTGCCCAACCGCATCATCATGGCCCCGCTGACTCGCTGCCGCGCCGATGAGGGCCGCGTGCCCAATGCGCTGATGGCCGAATACTACGTGCAGCGCGCCAGTGCCGGCCTGATTCTCAGCGAGGCGACATCAGTCAGCGCGATGGGCGTCGGCTACCCCGACACCCCCGGCATCTGGAACGACCAGCAGGTACGTGGCTGGCACAACGTCACCCAGGCCGTGCACGGCGCTGGCGGGCGCATTTTCCTGCAGCTGTGGCACGTTGGCCGTATCTCCCACCCCAGCTACCTCAATGGTGAGCTGCCGGTGGCCCCCAGCGCGATCCAGGCCAAAGGCCACGTCAGCCTGGTGCGTCCGCTGAGCGACTACCCGACCCCACGCGCACTGGAAACCGAAGAGATCGCCGACATCGTCGAGGCCTACCGCAGCGGTGCCGAGAACGCCAAGGCCGCTGGCTTCGATGGTGTGGAGATTCACGGCGCCAACGGCTACCTGCTCGACCAGTTCCTGCAGAGCAGCACCAACCAGCGTACCGACCGCTACGGCGGCTCGCTGGAAAACCGCGCACGGCTGCTGCTGGAGGTGACCGATGCGGCCATCGAAGTCTGGGGGGCCGGCCGCGTCGGCGTGCACCTGGCGCCACGGGCCGATGCCCATGATATGGGCGATGCCGACCGCGCCGAGACCTTCACCTACGTGGCACGCGAGCTGGGTAAACGTGGCGTTGCCTTTATCTGCTCGCGGGAGAAAGAAGCCGACGACAGCATCGGCCCGCTGATCAAAGCGGCATTTGGCGGGCCTTACATCGTCAACGAGCGCTTCGACAAGGCCAGTGCCAATGCTGCATTGGCGGCGGGCAAGGCCGATGCGGTGGCATTTGGTGTGCCGTTTATCGCCAACCCTGATCTGCCGGCGCGGCTGGCGGCAGATGCGCCGTTGAATGACGCACATCCAGAGACTTTCTACGGCAAAGGGCCAGTCGGGTACATCGACTACCCGCGCCTGTAATTGAGATCGCCGGGGCCGCTTTGCGGCCCTTTCTCAAGGCCGGGAATTGATCTGCTGCTGCAGGTTCTGGATCTGGCTCTGCAGGGTATTGAGGTTGCGCGTGGTCTGCCCACGGAACGCATCGAACTCCTGCACCGTCGCCCCGCCCGACGAGGCTGAACGGTTTTCCATCTGGGTCTTGAGCACCAGCACATCCTGCTCCAGGCTGTCGATGGCGGCTTTCTGATTGCCCTGCTTCTTCAGTGCAGCCACCTCATCGTTTAGGTTCTTGAACTGGCCATCAAGCTTGCCGCCATCCACCTGCCCCGACTTCAGGGCGGCCAACTCAGCGTTCACCGCCTTCAACTGTGCCTGCAGCTGGGTCTGCAGTTCGGTCACCGCCTTCTGCTGCTCACGGGTATCCGCCAGCACCTGCTCCAGGCGCTTGCCCAGGTCGCCGGCCTGCCCCGCCACACCTTGTTGCTGCTTGCCCTGCTCGGCCAGGCTGGCCTGCAACTGACGGATCTGCAGCTTCAGTGCTTCACTGCCGGTGCTGCTCGTTGACTCGCTGGCATCGACCTTGCCGCTGATCGCCTGCAAACGCCCGGCCGCCTCTTCGCTGATACGCGCAAAGCTTTCCTGGGTAGCCACCAGTTGCTGCTCCATCAGCGAGATCTGCTGGAAGCTCCACCAGCCCAGCCCGGCCAACGCAATGAACGACGCCCCCAGCAATGCCCACAGCGGCCCAGTGCTGGCCGGCCTGGCGGCCTTCTGGCGGCTGCGCGAGACGTGTGCGGGCAACAGCTCGTCGTCATCGGGGGTACCCGCCCGCAAGGTAGGCACATCATCGAAATCGTCGTTGGCATCGTTACGCATAGGTGGCTTCAACCGCGGTGGTAGCAAAGAGACATGAGTATAAACCGCTTGCGCGGCGCACTGATGACCATCATCTGCGGATCTGGTTCACTGCCCCAGCGGCTGATGCTTCCACCAGGCGCAGAATTCATCCAGCGCGTTCCACAGGCTGACCTTGGGCTGGTAATCCAGGTATTGGCGGGCGCGGCTGATATCCAGGGTGAAATCACGGCTCATCACCTGCATGCCCAGGCGCGACAAGGTCGGCTGCGGGCGCCCGGGCCAGAGCATGCATGCGGCTTCGTTAAGCGCCGCGATGCTGTAGGCCAGGCCATAGGAGCGATAGCGGGTTACCTGCGGCAAATGCATCTGGCGCATCACGTAGTTGACCACGTCCCACAGCGGCAGCGGCTGGCCGTTGCTGATGTTGTAGGCCTGGCCCAGTGCGCGGTCTTCGGCGAACAAGGCGCTCAGCAATGCCTCGTTGAGGTTGTGCACGCTGGTGAAATCGACCTTGTTCAGGCCGTTGCCGATAATCGCCAAACGGCCCTTGCGCTGCATCTGCATCAAGCGCGGGAAGATGCTCGCATCGCCGGCCCCGGTGACGAAGCGTGGGCGCAGCGCCAGCACCTCCAGGCCGAACTCCTGGGCGCCGAACACTTTCTGTTCAGCAATATGTTTGGTTTGCGCATAGTGATCATGAAAGCGGCGCGGCACCTGATCTTCTCGGATACCCAGGCGCGAACGGCCGTTGAAGTAGATCGACGGCGACGACAGGTGCACCAGGCGCCGCACATGCTCCTTGAGGCAGCCTTCGACGACGTTTTCCGTGACCACCACATTGCCCTGGTGGAAGTCCTGGTAGCGCCCCCAATTACCCACCGCGCCCGCGCAATGCACCACGGCCTCGACCCCCTGGCACAGGCGACGGGCCAGCTCAGGGTCGCCCAGGTCGCCAGGGATGAACTGTGCGCCGCGCTTGACCAAGTGCTCCACGCCCTCGGCACGCCGGCCGCTGACCCGTACAGCCAGGCCCTGCTCCAGGGCAAAGCGCGCAAAACGCCCGCCAATGAAGCCGCTCGCGCCGGTGACCAGAATTTGCATGTATGACTCCGCCTTGATTTCAGATGCAACAGACGCCAGCCGCCGCTACAAGGGCACCAGCCAGTGCCGTGCCGTGTGCCGCAGGTGTTCGGTCAGTTGCGCGAGCAGGTGCCCGCCGTTGCGCCAATGATGCCAGTACAGCGGCACATCGATGGGGGTATCGCTGCAGATTTCCACCAATTGGCCATTGGCCAACTGTTCACGGGCCTGCAACTCGGGCACCAGGCCCCATCCCAGTCCGGCCTCGGTCATGCGCAGAAAGCCTTCGGACGACGGGCACAGGTGGTGCAGGAAACCGTCCTGAATTCCCAGTGAAGCCAGGTAACGGTGCTGCAGGAAATCGTCCGGCCCGTAGACGATGGCCGGCGTGCGGGCCAGGCGCTGCGCCTCGAAACCCTGAGGGAAATAGCGTGCCATGAACCCAGGGCTGGCCAATGCCCTATAGCGCATGGCTCCCAGCGGCAGGCTGCGTGCGCCAGCCACCGGCCGCTCGCTGCCACACAGGCAGGCTGCCACTTCACCCGCACGCATGCGCTTGAGACCGACCTCTTGGTCTTCAACCACCAAGTCGGTGAGCAGCTGATGCTCGGCGCAGAATGTGCCCACCGCACCAGCCCACCAGGTCGCCAGGCTGTCGGCGTTCAGGGCGATGCGCAGACGCTCGGGCATGCCCTCCTCGTCCAATGCTGGCACCTGACGCTGCAAATCACGTTCGAGCAGCCGTACCTGTTGCACATGGTTGAGCAATTGCCGGCCGACCTCGGTCGGGCTCGGCGGTGCAGCACGCACCAGCACGGGTTGCCCGACCCGCGCTTCGAGTAGCTTGATGCGCTGCGAAATGGCGGACTGTGACAGCCCCAGCACCTGCGCGGCACGTTCGAAACCGCCTTGCTCGATCACCGCCGCAAGGGCAGCCAGCAGCTTGTAGTCGAACATCAATTTTCCTAATGACGGATCAGCTCTATTTGTTTTTCTTATACAGCGACACTCGCCACAATATCCAGCATCTTGTTTGGAGTATTCGCCATGTGGCAGAGCTATCTCAACGGCATGCTGGTGGCCTTTGGCCTGATCATGGCCATCGGTGCACAAAACGCTTTCGTCCTCGCCCAGAGCCTGCGCCGCGAGCACCACTTACCAGTGGCCGCGCTGTGCATCGTCTGTGACGCCATCCTGGTGGCAGCCGGGGTGTTTGGCCTGGCCACGGTGCTGGCGCACAACCCGACATTGCTTGCCATCGCTCGCTGGGGCGGCGCAGTGTTCCTCATCTGGTACGGCGCCAAGGCCCTGCGCAGCGCCTTTTCCAAGCAGAGCCTGCAGCACCAGGAAGGCCAGGGCATGCGCTCGCGCCGGGCGGTATTGCTGAGCGCGCTGGCGGTTACCCTGCTCAACCCTCACGTGTACCTCGACACCGTGCTGCTGATCGGCTCGCTCGGTGCCCAACAGACTGTGCCTGGCGCCTATGTGGCGGGGGCAGCCAGCGCCTCGCTGCTGTGGTTCTCGACCCTGGCGATCGGCGCCGCGTGGCTGGCACCGTGGCTGGCGCGCCCGGCAACCTGGCGGATGCTCGACCTGATGGTGGCGGTGATGATGTTCGCCGTGGCGGCGCAACTGATCTTTGATTGAGGGCCGCCGGTCGGCGGCTGCCAACCGCTCTGGAACCTCTATTCCCTATCTTTGTTGCGTGGTTATGAGCCGGGCCCGGTGCTATGATCCAGCCCTTGCGTCGCAAAGAGTACAAACTCGCCGACGTACATCGGGCCGCCCGTGATCGGCCTTGCGCAAACCGCAAACAGACCTGAATCAGGAGATCCACCATGGCTTTTGAATTGCCGCCGCTGCCGTACGCCCACGATGCCCTGCAGCCGCACATCTCCAAGGAAACCCTGGAGTTTCACCACGACAAGCACCACAACACCTATGTCGTGAACCTGAACAACCTGGTCCCAGGCACCGAATTCGAAGGCAAGACCCTGGAAGAGATCGTCAAGAGCTCTTCGGGCGGCATCTTCAACAACGCCGCTCAAGTCTGGAACCACACCTTCTACTGGAACTGCCTGGCACCTAACGCCGGTGGCCAGCCGACCGGCGCCCTGGCTGATGCCATCAACGCCGCTTTCGGTTCCTTCGACAAGTTCAAGGAAGAGTTCTCCAAGACTTCGATCGGCACCTTCGGTTCCGGCTGGGGCTGGCTGGTGAAGAAAGCTGACGGTTCCCTGGCCCTGGCCAGCACCATCGGCGCCGGCTGCCCGCTGACCAGCGGCGACACCCCGCTGCTGACCTGCGACGTCTGGGAACACGCCTACTACATCGACTACCGCAACCTGCGTCCTAAGTACGTCGAGGCGTTCTGGAACCTGGTCAACTGGAAATTCGTTGCCGAGCAGTTCGAAGGCAAGACCTTCAAGGCCTGATTCATTCAGCCTTGAACAAAAAACCCGGCCATGTGCCGGGTTTTTTATGCCTGACAGTTTTCCCGCAGGGTCTTGCTCAGCGCGTATTGCACGCTAACATCAACCGTCTGGAAGTTTGACACCGCGCACTCAAGTTGCAGGGTCGGGCAACCGATACACTACCCAAGGTCGGCCGATAGTGTATTGCCAACGTTAGTGGCAAAATGATGTCATGCGCATGGATTAAGGAAACCCCATTGAAGCTGGAATTGCGGAACAGCTTGTCGGTCAAGTTGCTCAGGGTCGTGCTCCTGTCGGCGCTGGCGGTCGGCGTTGTCCTGAGTTGCGCGCAGATCGTCTACGACACCTCCAAGACCCGCCAGGCCGTCAACAACGACGCCCAACGCATTCTCGACATGTTCCGCGACCCCTCTACCCAGGCGGTGTACAGCCTCGACCGGGAAATGGGCATGCAGGTGATGGAAGGCCTGTTCCAGGACGAGTCGGTGCGCATGGCCTCGATCGGCCACCCCAACGAAACCATGCTTGCGGAAAAGTCCCGCCCGCTGCAGGACATGTCGATGCGCTGGCTGACCGACCTGATCCTCGGCCAGGAACGCACCTATACCACCCAGCTGGTCGGCCGTGGTCCATACAGCGAATACTACGGCGACCTGAGCATCACCCTCGATACTTCGTCCTATGGCGAAGACTTCCTGATCAATGCGGTAATCATCTTCATTTCCGGCGTGCTGCGCGCCCTGGCCATGGGCCTGGTGCTGTACCTGGTCTACCACTGGCTGCTGACCAAGCCGCTGTCGAAGATCATCGAGCACCTTACCCAGATCAACCCCGACCGCCCCAGCCAGCACCAGATCCCGCTGCTCAAGGGCCACGAGAAGAACGAACTGGGCATCTGGGTCAACACCGCCAACCAGCTGCTGGCCTCGATCGAGCGCAATACCCACCTGCGCCACGAAGCCGAGAACAGCCTGCAGCGCATGGCCCAGTACGATTTCCTCACCGGCCTGCCCAACCGCCAGCAATTGCAGGAGCAGCTCGACAAGATCCTCGCCGACGCCGGCCGCCTGCAGCATCGCGTGGCCGTGCTTTGCGTGGGCCTGGACGACTTCAAGGGCATCAACGAGCAGTTCAGCTACCAGACCGGCGACCAGCTGCTGCTGGCCCTGGCCGACCGCCTGCGCGCCCACAGCGGGCGCCTGGGTGCGCTGGCACGGCTGGGTGGCGACCAGTTCGCCCTGGTCCAGGCCAATATCGAGCAGCCTTACGAGGCGGCGGAGCTGGCCCAGAGCATCCTCGACGACCTGGAACTGCCATTTGGCCTCGATCTCCAGCAGATCCGCCTGCGCGCCACCATCGGCATCACCCTGTTCCCCGAGGACGGTGACAGCACCGAGAAGCTGCTGCAGAAGGCCGAACAGACCATGACGCTGGCCAAGGCCCGCTCGCGCAACCGCTACCAGTTCTACATCGCCAGCGTCGACAGCGAAATGCGCCGCCGCCGCGAGCTGGAAAAGGACCTGCGCGAAGCCCTGCCGCGCAACCAGCTGTACCTGGTCTATCAACCGCAGATCAGCTACCGCGACCATCGTGTGGTCGGGGTCGAGGCCTTGCTACGCTGGCAGCACCCGGAACTGGGCATGGTCCCGCCCGACCAGTTCATCCCGCTGGCCGAACAGAACGGCAGCATCATCAGCATCGGCGAATGGGTACTCGACCAGGCCTGCCGACAGTTGCGCGAATGGCACGACCTGGGCTTCAGCGAGCTGCGCATGGCGGTCAACCTGTCCACCGTGCAACTGCACCACAACGAGCTGCCACGGGTGGTCAACAACCTGCTGCAGGCCTACCGTCTGCCTCCGCGCAGCCTGGAGCTGGAGGTGACCGAGACCGGTCTGATGGAGGACATCAGCACCGCCGCCCAGCACCTGCTGAGCCTGCGCCGCTCGGGGGCGATGATCGCCATCGACGACTTCGGCACCGGCTACTCGTCGCTCAGCTACCTGAAATCGCTGCCGCTGGACAAGATCAAGATCGACAAGAGCTTCGTCCAGGACCTGCTCGACGACGATGACGACGCCACCATCGTTCGCGCCATCATCCAGCTGGGCAAGAGCCTGGGGATGCAGGTGATCGCCGAAGGCGTGGAAACCGTCGAGCAGGAAGCCTACATCATCGCCCAGGGTTGCCATGAAGGTCAGGGCTACCACTACAGCAAGCCGTTGTCGGCCCGCGAACTGACCAACTTCCTCAAACAAGCCCAGCGCAATCAGGTCTCCGCGCTGTAACGCTTGCCCCGATTATCGGCCGTGACGCGCATTTGCATGAATTGCGCGCCAACCCCTTTACAGCAAATGCAAATCTTTCGCATGATGTTGTCGTTTCGCGTGCCACGGCGCACGGCCCAACCCCTTGGTCCAACCACACGACGCAGGAAAACCAATAATGATTCGTATGCCTCTGGCCTCCGCCAGTCTGCTGGCCATCGCCATCGCTCTCGCCGGTTGCGGCGAAGGCAAGGATGACAAGGCCGCCGCTCCGCAAGCTCAGGCACCTGCTGCTGCCAGCACCGCTGCTGCGGCGCCCGGGGCTGTCGACGAAGCGACCGGCAAAGCCGTGGTCAAGCATTACACCGAAATGGTCTACGCCGTGTACAGCGATGCACTGAGCACCGCCAAGAACTTGCAGACCGCCATCGACGCGTTCCTCGCCAAGCCCAACGACGAAACCCTGAAAGCCGCCAAAGAGGCCTGGGTCGCCGCGCGCGTTCCGTACCTGCAGAGCGAGGCGTTCCGCTTCGGCAACACCATCATCGACGACTGGGAAGGCCAAGTGAACTCCTGGCCGCTGGACGAAGGCCTGATCGACTACGTCGACAAGAGCTACGAGCACGCCCTGGGCAACCCGGCAGCCAGCGCCAACATCATCGCCAACACCGAGATCCAGGTGGGCGAAGAGAAGGTCGACGTCAAGGACATCACCCCTGAGAAGCTGGCCAGCCTGAACGAACTGGCAGGTTCCGAAGCCAACGTCGCCACCGGCTACCACGCCATCGAATTCCTGCTCTGGGGCCAGGACCTCAACGGCACCGGCCCAGGCGCGGGCAACCGCCCGGCTTCCGACTACCTGGAAGGCAAGGGGGCGACCGGCGGCCACAACGACCGTCGCCGTGCCTACCTGAAGGCGGTCACCGAGCTGCTGGTCAAGGACCTCGAAGAGATGGTCGGCAACTGGGCACCGAACGTCGCCGACAACTACCGTGCCACGCTGGAAGCCGAGCCGGCAGCCGATGGCCTGCGCAAGATGCTGTTCGGCATGGGCAGTCTGTCGCTGGGCGAACTGGCCGGTGAGCGCATGAAGGTCTCGCTGGAAGCCAACTCGCCGGAAGACGAGCAGGACTGCTTCAGCGACAACACCCACTACTCGCACTTCTACGACGCCAAGGGCATTCGCAACGTCTATCTGGGCGAGTACACCCGTGTCGACGGCACCAAGCTGACCGGCCCGAGCCTGTCGTCGCTGGTGGCCAAGGCCGACCCGGCTGCCGACGCCACCCTCAAGGCTGACCTCGAAGCTACCGAAGCGAAGATCCAGGTGATGGTCGACCACGCCCTCAAGGGCGAGCACTACGACCAGCTGATCGCCGCCGACAACGCTGCCGGCAACCAGATCGTGCGCGACGCCATCGCCTCGCTGGTCAAGCAGACCGGCTCGATCGAGCAGGCTGCTGGCAAGCTGGGGATTGCCAACCTGAACCCGGACACCGCCGACCACGAGTTCTGATCGGCTGTGCTGGCTCACAATGAGGCGGCCTGCGGGTCGCCTTTTTTCTGTGCCCCGTGAAAGGGCCAATGAAGCCCATGAAAATGCTGAGATTTCACATCCTTTTCACCCGGGTAATTGCAAATTGCTCTTATTCAAACATCGCCGGCCTGCTAAGCTTGCACGCCGGTTTTTCGTCCACGCCCAGGATTTTGCATGTCCTCGTCGCTGTCCCGACTCTCCCCTCTGCTGCTGGCCATCGCCCTTGCCGCCTGTGACGACGCCCCGCGTTTCACCCAGGCCGAGCCCGGCGAAGCGCTGTCTGGCGGTCAGGCAACGGTCCAGCGCGACGACCGCAAGGCATTCTCCCTGCCTTCGGCCAACCTCTCGGCCGAGCGGCGCCTGGACTTCGCCGTGGGCAACAGCTTCTTCCGCAACCCTTGGGTGATCGCCCCGTCCACCACCACCGCGCGTGACGGCCTGGGCCCGTTGTTCAACACCACGGCCTGCCAGAACTGCCACGTGCGCGACGGCCGCGGGCACCCGCCGGAGCCGGGCGACAGCAATGCCGTAGGCATGCTGGTGCGCCTGTCGATCCCCGATCAGCCTTACTTGGCCAAGGAGATCGAGCGCCTGGGCGTGGTCCCCGAACCCGTCTACGGCACCCAGTTGCAGGACATGGCCATACCCGGCGTAGCGCCAGAAGGCAAGGTAAGGGTGAACTACTCCACGCAGACCGTCACCTTCAAGGACGGCTACCCGGTCGAACTGCGCCGTCCGGCCCTGCAGATCACCCAGCTCGGCTATGGCCCCATGCACCCCGACACGCGCTTCTCTGCCCGCGTCGCCCCACCGATGATCGGCCTGGGCCTGCTCGAAGCCATCCCCGAGGCCGACATCCTGGCCAACGAAGACCCGGACGACCGCAACCACGACGGTATCCGCGGCCGCGCCAACCGGGTCTGGGACGACACCCAGGGCAAGACCGTGATCGGCCGCTTCGGCTGGAAGGCTGGGCAGCCCAACGTCAACCAGCAGAACGTGCACGCCTTCAACGGTGACATGGGCCTGACCAGCACCTTGCAGCCGAAGGACGACTGCACTCCGGCCCAGGTCGACTGCCTGGCCGCGCCCAATGGCAACGGCGAAGGCGACGAAAAGGAAGTCAGCGACAACATCCTGCGCCTGGTCACCTTCTACACCCGCAACCTCGGCGTGCCTGCCCGTCGTGACGTCGGCGCACCGCAAGTGCTGGCCGGCAAGAACCTGTTCTTCCAGGCGGGCTGCCAGGCCTGCCACATCCCGCAGTTCACCACCGCTGCCAACACCGCCCAAGCGGAGCTGGCCAACCAGGTGATCCGCCCCTACAGCGACCTGCTGCTGCACGACATGGGCCCAGGTCTGGCCGACGAACGCACCGAATTCGCGGCCAACGGCCAAGACTGGCGTACCCCGCCACTGTGGGGCATCGGCCTGACCGAAACCGTCAGTGGCCACACCCAGTACCTGCATGACGGCCGCGCCCGCAACCTGCTCGAAGCCGTGCTCTGGCACGGCGGCGAAGCCCAGTCGGCGCGCGACCATGTCTTGACCTTCAATGCCGAGCAGCGCGCCGCGTTGCTGGCTTTCCTGAACTCACTTTAAAACGCGCAAGGAGCCGGGCATGTTCCGACCCAAACTGTTGTTCACCAGCCTCGCCGCACTCGCCCTGGGTGCCTGCTCGCCGCAAGACCCGCAGGCGGTGACTTCCGCCGCCATCGCCAAGCAGGTGATCCTGCCGACCTACAGCCGCTGGGTCGAAGCCGACCGCCAGCTGGCTGCCAGCGCCCTGGCCTACTGTGAAGGCAAGGAAAGCCTGGACACCGCGCGCGCCGACTTCCTCAATGCGCAAAAAGCCTGGGCCGAACTGCAACCGCTGCTGGTCGGCCCGCTGGCCGAAGGCAACCGCGCCTGGCAGGTACAGTTCTGGCCAGACAAGAAGAACCTGGTCGGCCGCCAGGTCGAGCAACTGGTCAACGGCGACAAGCCGGTCGATGCCGCCGCCCTGGGCAAGGCCAGCGTCGTGGTACGCGGTCTGTCGGCGTACGAGTACATCCTCTTCGACAGCAAGCCGGACATCGCCACTGCCGAGCAGAAAGCCCGCTACTGCCCGCTGCTGGTCGCCATCGCCGATCACCAGAAGGTTCTGGCCGAGGACATCCTCAAGACCTGGAACAGCACCGACGGCATGCTGTCGCAGATGACCAAGTTCCCCAACCAGCGCTACGCCGACTCCCACGAGGCGATCGCCGACCTGCTGCGCTCCCAGGTCACCGCCCTGGACACCCTGAAGAAGAAGCTGGGGGCACCGATGGGCCGCCAGAGCAAGGGCATCCCGCAGCCGCTGCAGGCCGAAGCCTGGCGCAGCCACTCTTCGCTGAAGAGCCTGGAAGCCACCCTCAAGGCCGCCCAGGCCGTGTGGGTCGGGGTCGACAACCAGGGCCTGCGCAGCCTGCTGCCCAGCGATCAGAAAGCCCTGGCGCAGAAGATCGACGACGCCTACGCTACGGCGCTCAAACTGCTGGCCGACAATCAGAAGCCCCTCGGCGAACTGCTGGCCGACGACGCCGGGCAGCAGACCCTCAACCAGATCTACGATGCCCTCAACGCCGTCCACCGCCTGCACGAAGGCGACCTGGCCAAGGCGCTGAACATCCAGCTGGGCTTCAATGCCAACGACGGTGACTGATCATGCTGCGACGCCAGGCCCTCAAACTCGGTAGCGTATTGCTCAGCGCCCTGACCCTGGGCGGTTGGAGCCTGCTGCGCAACAAAGGCAGCGAACCCTTGCTGCTGTCGGCGCGGGACGATGGCGACGGCAAGCATTATGCGGTCGGGTTCCGCCTGGACGGCACCCAGGTGTTCAGTACCCAGGTTGCCCAGCGTTGCCATGCCATCATCAACCACCCCGAGCTGCCGATCGCCCTGTTCGTCGCCCGTCGCCCCGGTACCGAAAGCTACCTGGTCGACCTGCGCGACGGGCGCCTGCTGCAGACTGTCACCTCGCAACCGAACCGGCACTTCTATGGCCATGCGGTGATCCACCAGGGTGGCGAATGGCTGTATGCCACCGAGAACGACACCACTGACCCAGGCCGTGGCGTGCTCGGCGTGTACCGCTTCGTGGGTGAGCGTCTGGTGCATACGGGCGAGATCCCGACCCACGGCATCGGCCCCCATGAAGTGGCCTGGCTGCCGGACGGCGAAACCCTGGTCGTGGCCAACGGTGGCATCCGCACCGAGGCCGAGAGCCGGGTCGAGATGAACCTCAATGCCATGGAGCCGAGCCTGGTGCTGATGCAGCGCGACGGCACCATGCTGAGCAAGGAGACCCTGGCCCAGCAGATGAACAGCGTGCGGCACCTGGCAGTGGGCGACGATGGCACCATCGCCGCCTGCCAGCAGTTCATGGGCGCTGCCGACGAGACCGCCGAGCTGCTGGCGATCAAGCGCCCGGGGGAGCCATTCAAGGCCTTCCCGGTACCTGAGCGCCAGCTGCAATCGATGGCCCAGTACACCGCCAGCGTCGCCATCCACAGCGACCTTCGCCTGGTGGCCGTGACTGCGCCGCGGGCCAACCGCCTGTTCGTCTGGGACCTGGACAGCGGTGCGGTGAAGCTCGATGCGCCGATGCCCGATTGCGCCGGGGTCGGCGCGGTCAAGGATGGTTTCGTTGTCACCTCCGGGCAGGGCCGTTGCCGCTTCTACGATTGCCGCAAGGCCGAACTGATCGGGCAACCGATGGACCTGCCTTCCGGGTTCTGGGATAACCACCTGCACCTGGCTTGACGGACCTTTCGCGGGGCAAGCCCGCTCCTGCAGGGCCCCACAATCCGTGGGTTCGCAATGTACCTGTAGGAGCGGGCTTGCCCCGCGAAGAGGCCGGTACAGGCAATCCCCTCTCCTTCTGCAATACTTCCATCATCCGCACGTGGGCAGGATCGCCCGTTGTCGTGTCAAAACGAATAACAACCACGCATCCAAGGAACCGGACCTATGCTACGCCGCCGCATGCTCATCATGTTGGCCGTCGTTCTGCTGATCGTGCTGGCCCTGGGGGGCTACAAGGGCTTCTCGATCTACCGGCAGATCCAGATGTTCTCGGCGCCCAGGCCGCCCATCACCGTTGCAGCCGCACCGGCCGAACAGCGCCAGTGGCAGGAACGCCTGCCTGCCGTAGGCAGCCTCAAGGCCCTGCAAGGCGTCGAGCTGAGTCTGGAAGTGGAAGGCATCGTCAAAGCCTTGTACTTCGACTCCGGGCAGAAGGTCAAAGCCGGGCAACCGCTGCTGCAGCTCAACGACGACCAGGAAACCGCCCTGCTCGGCACCGCCCAGGCCGACCTGGGGCTGGCCAAGGTCGACTTCGGCCGCGGCAGCCAGCTGGTCGGCGATGCCGCCATTTCCCGCGGCGAGTTCGATCGCCTGTCCTCCCAGTACCGGCGCAATCAGGCGGTGGTCGAACAGCTCAAGGCGCAAAAGATCAAGAAAAGCATCAACGCGCCGTTCAATGGCACCATCGGCATCCGCCAGGTGGACATTGGCCAGTACCTGGCCGCCGGCACGGTGATCGCCACCCTACAGGACCTGTCCAGCCTGTATGTCGACTTCAACGTCCCGGAACAGGCGCTGCCGCACCTGAGCCTGGGCCAGCAGGTGCTGGTGCAGGTGGCGGCCTACCCCGGCCAGACCTTCCCGGCCAGCCTCAGCGCGATCAACCCCAAGGTCGATGAGAACACGCGCAACCTGCTGGTGCGCGCAACCCTGGCCAACCCGGACGACAAGCTGCTGCCCGGCATGTTCGCCAACCTGCTGATCCTGCTGCCCGATCCACAGCCCCAGGTAGTGGTGCCGGAAAGTGCCATCACCTACACCCTGTACGGCAACTCGGTGTACGTCGCCACGCCGAAGAAAGACAAGGACGGCAACCCGGAAAACGACGACAAGGGCCAGCCACAGCTCAGTGCCGAACAGCGTACCGTGCAGACCGGCGAACGCCGCGATGGCGTGGTGGTGGTCAGCAAGGGCCTCAAGGCCGGCGAGCAGGTGGTCACCGCCGGGCAGCTCAAGCTGACCCCGGGCGCGACCATCCGCATTGGCCAGGACAGCGCGCTCAAGCCCGAACAGGGCGCCCCGCGCACCGACTGAGCAGGAGGCAGGCATGGCGTTCACCGACCCGTTCATCCGCCGCCCGGTGCTGGCCAGCGTGGTCAGCCTGCTGATCCTGCTGCTCGGCTTCCAGGCCTGGAACAAGCTGCAGATCCGCCAGTACCCGAAAATGGAAAACGCCCTGATCACTGTGACCACCGCCTACCCCGGGGCCAACGCCGAAACCATCCAGGGCTACATCACCCAGCCGCTGCAACAGAGCCTGGCCAGCGCCGAAGGCATCGACTACATGACCTCGGTCAGCCGGCAGAACTTTTCGGTGATCTCCATCTACGCGCGCATCGGCGCCGACAGCGACCGCCTGTTCACCGAACTGCTGGCCAAGGCCAACGAGGTGCGCAACCAGCTCCCGCAGGATTCTGAAGACCCGGTCCTGAGCAAGGAAGCCGCCGACGCATCGGCGCTGATGTACATCAGTTTCTACAGCAAGGAGATGAGCAACCCGCAGATCACCGACTACCTGTCGCGGGTGATCCAGCCCAAGCTGGCCACCCTGCCGGGCATGGCCGAAGCGGAAATCCTGGGCAATCAGGTGTTCGCCATGCGCATCTGGATCGACCCGGTGAAGCTGGCCGGCTTCGGCCTTGCCGCCACCGACGTGACCAATGCCGTACGCCGCTACAACTTCCTCTCCGCCGCCGGCGAGGTAAAGGGCGAGTACGTGGTCACCAGCATCAACGCCAGCACCGAGCTGAAATCGGCCGAAGCCTTCGCCGCGCTACCGCTCAAGGTGTCCGGTGACAGCAGGGTGCTGTTGGGTGACGTGGCACGGGTGGAGATGGGCGCGGAAAATTACGACACGGTCAGTTCGTTCGATGGCACGCCGTCGGTCTATATCGGCATCAAGGCCACCCCGGCGGCCAACCCGCTGGACGTGATCAAGGAAGTGCGGCGCATCATGCCGGAGCTGGAAAGCCAGCTGCCGTCGGCGCTGAAGGTATCGATCGCCTACGACGCCACGTTGTTCATCCAGGCGTCCATCGACGAAGTGATCAAGACCCTGGGCGAAGCGGTGCTGATCGTCATCGTGGTGGTGTTCCTGTTCCTCGGCGCGCTGCGCTCGGTGCTGATCCCGGTGGTGACCATCCCACTGTCGATGATCGGCGTGCTGTTCTTCATGCAGATGATGGGCTACTCGCTGAACCTGCTGACACTGCTGGCGATGGTGCTGGCCATCGGCCTGGTGGTGGACGATGCCATTGTGGTGGTGGAGAACATCCACCGGCACATGGAGGAAGGCAAGTCTCCCTTCGATGCCGCCCTGGAAGGCGCGCGGGAAATCGCCATGCCGGTGGTGTCGATGACGATCACCCTGGCGGCGGTGTACGCGCCCATCGGCTTCCTTACCGGGCTCACCGGTGCGCTGTTCAAGGAGTTCGCCCTGACCCTGGCTGGCGCGGTAGTGATCTCTGGCATCGTCGCCCTGACCCTGTCGCCGATGATGTGCGCCCTGCTTCTGCGCCAGGAGCAGAACCCCAGCGGCCTGGCCCATCGGCTCGACGTGCTGTTCGAAGGCCTCAAGGTACGTTACCAGCGCCTGCTGCATGCCACCCTCGACAGTCGCCCGGTGGTGCTGGTGTTCGCCGTGATCATCCTGTGTCTGATCCCGCTGCTGCTGAAGTTCACCCAGAACGAGCTGGCGCCCAACGAGGACCAGGGTGTGATCTTCATGATGAGCAGCTCGCCGCAGCCGGCCAACCTCGACTACCTGAACGCCTACACCGACCAGTTCACGCCGCTGTTCAAGAGCTTCCCCGAGTACTACTCGTCGTTCCAGATCAACGGCTTCAACGGCGTACAGAGCGGCATCGGTGGCTTCCTGCTCAAGCCCTGGAACGAACGCCAGCGCACGCAGATGGAACTGCTGCCGCTGGTGCAGGCCAAGCTGGAGCAGATCGGCGGGCTGCAGATCTTCGGTTTCAACCTGCCATCGCTGCCAGGCACCGGTGAGGGCCTGCCGTTCCAGTTCGTGATCAACACTGCCGGCGATTACCCTGCCCTGCTGGAAGTCGCCCAGCGGGTCAAGCAACGGGCGCAGGAATCGGGCAAGTTCGCCTTCCTCGACATCGACCTGGCCTTCGACAAGCCTGAAGTGGTGGTTGATATCGACCGGGCCAAGGCGGCGCAGATGGGCGTGTCCATGGATACGCTCGGCGGCACCCTGGCCACCCTGCTGGGCGAGGCGGAAATCAACCGTTTCACCCTCGAAGGCCGCAGCTACAAGGTAATTGCCCAGGTCGAGCGGCCCTATCGGGACAACGCCGGCTGGCTGAACAACTACTACGTGAAGAACGAGCAAGGGCAGTTGCTGCCCTTGTCGACACTGATCACCCTCAGTGACCGCGCCCGCCCGCGCCAGCTCAACCAGTTCCAGCAGCTTAACTCGGCGATCATCCAGGGAGTGCCGATGGTCAGCATCGGCGAAGCGCTGCAGACGGTGCGCGACATCGCCCGGGAAGAGGCACCGGAGGGCTTTGCCTTTGACTATGCCGGGACGGCCAGGCAGTACGTGCAGGAAGGCAGCGCACTGTGGGTGACCTTCGGCCTGGCACTGGCGATCATCTTCCTGGTGCTGGCTGCGCAGTTCGAGAGCTTCCGCGACCCGTTGGTGATCCTGGTGACCGTACCCTTGTCGATCTGTGGTGCGCTGCTACCGCTGTTCCTGGGCATATCCAGCATGAACATCTACACCCAGGTGGGGCTGGTGACGCTGATCGGGCTGATCAGCAAGCACGGCATCCTGATCGTCGAGTTCGCCAACCAGTTGCGTGAGGAAAAGGGCTTGAGCGTTCGCCAGGCCATCGAGGAAGCGGCCGCCATTCGCCTGCGGCCAGTGCTGATGACCACGGCGGCGATGGTGTTCGGCATGGTGCCGCTGATCCTGGCCACCGGGGCCGGCGCGGTGAGCCGGTTCGATATCGGCACGGTGATTGCCACCGGGATGTCTATCGGGACCTTGTTCACCCTGTTTGTGCTGCCGTGTATCTACACCTTGCTGGCACACAAGTCTGAAGCCAAGCAGCCGATTACCGCATGACCGCTCCTACAAAAAAACAAAGGCCTCGCGTTTGCGAGGCCTTCATCTTGCTCAAGCTGTATCAGCCAAACGGCCGTAGCCCCTGGCGCATGCCAAAGAGGAACAACAGCAGGTCCTGGTCCGGTTCGGCCTTGTTCTGCTGCGCCTTGACCTCATGCGGCACCGCGCACTGGTCTGCCTTGCTGAATACCACAGGCCGTGGCTCTTCCCAGGCAGCTACCGCCGCCGTGGTCACAGCCAACCCAGCCACCAGGAATAAAGCTCGAGCTATTTCTAGTTTCATTACCCTAACCCTTTGACAGCGCTGCCAAACGCCATCTGGTAAAAATAGAGCAGCGTTTGCCATTCCGTGTCATTTAGCGACGAGTGGCGGCGCAGCTGACGCAGGTCGTTACCCGCAGCCCGCTGACAGCTGATGCGTCGTCGGCATTTTTCCAGATCCAGAAGTGCTACCTCGACGCGGGCCTGCTCACCCTCGCCGATGACCTTGATGAAGACGTGCTTGCCGTACAGGCAGCCATGCTGCCAATGGCCCAGGTGCATGCGCGCCAGGTTGTCGGCCAGATCCTTGAGCATGCGTTCATGCACAACTTGAGGATAGCGCTCGCGGGCGCCTTCGGCGTGCCACGTATCGAGTTCGACAAAGCCATCCAGCGCCTCGCTGACCAGCAGCGCGCGCCATTGGTGCTCGGGGTCACGCTCGGCGCCACAAAACACGATGCGCGGCACACGCACACCCAGTTGCTCGAAGCTGTTCAGTGCATCGAGCTCGCGCAACACGGTCGGCCTGCCGAGTGGGTGCAACAGGCTGCGATAGATATGGCCGACCTGACGCTTGGCATACAGCACCTTGCCGTTGCCATCGTTCAGCCGTTGTACGCCACTCTCACCACCGCGCCGCTGGTTGGGTTCCTCGACCCATTCGCCCTGCTGGCGCCAGTAATAATCGAACCGAGACTCCCCATTTTGCGCTACAGCCATCAAACACTACCCCTTACGCAATACATACACCCGCCACATGGCATAGAACGGCAGGAAGTCGAGGTGTTCCTGGATTCTGAAGCCGGCGGCCTTGAATTCTGCTTCGACCGTTTCTGCCGGTAACACGAAACGGTTCTGATAACTGCCCTGCTCGGCCTTGGCGTGACGCTCTTGCTCGAGCTTCTTGCGGCGCCAGGCCTTGAAGTTGCCGTCCACCCACAATGACAGGATTACACTGTCACGGCTAACCCTTTGAAACTCGTCAAGAATGGTCTTGCGGTGAGCCGCCTCGCCAATGTGGTGGAACAGCCGCATGCAGAAGATGCTGTCGACCGAATTATCCGGCAAGTCGATCGCGAATGCCGAAGTCTGCAAAGGACGTACCCGTGCCACCACTTCTGGTGGTTGTGCGGCACAGGCCGTCTGGATCATCGCCTCGGAGTTGTCGGCACCGATGATCACCCGGTTCGGCTTTTCCGCCAGCAGCGGCCAGAAACGGCCCGCGCCGCAAGGCAAGTCGAGGACCAAGCCCGGTTCTCCAGCCAGTGCCAGGGCACGACGGGCCAACTGCTCGTCACGCTTGTGGGACAGACGTCGGGCCAGTCCATCCTGGTGCTTGAGGAAGTAGTCCTGGGCATGTTGCTGGTCGTACTTCTCGGAAAATTCGAGTTTGATCGGGCTGCGCATCGAGTAGCTCCTGTCTCCAATGCGCATACCTTAGGTAACAAATCGTAGGCAACTGGTCATGCCAATGTGAAAATAATGTCATCAAACGGAAGGTATGTTTCACATTATTTCGTAGAAATTTTCCACCTTATTCTTGCGTGGGATCGATCTTTTCCGCGCTCTGGCTCAGGTCCACCTGGAAGCGGCAGCCATGCGGTGCCGTCGAAGTCAGCGTCACCCGCCAGCCCTGGTCATCGCAGATCCGCTGCACCAGCGACAGACCCAACCCAAGGCCTTCGCCACGCCGCTCCTCGCCGCGCACGAAAGGCTGGAACATGGCCTCGCGCTGCTCCTCCGGGATACCCACGCCACTGTCCTCGACACTGAAGCCGTTGAGCTCCAGGCTGAGGCGAATATAACCGCTGTCGGTGTAATGGGCGGCGTTGCGTAGCAAGTTGCCCATCACCGATTGCAGGAAGGTGGCGTTGTACAGCAATGGGCCTGCACTGACCTGGCCATCGTAATAGAGCGCCAGGCCCTTCTGCTCGATGGTATCGCGCCACACCCCGATCAGGTCGTCGGCGACTTCGCGCAGGGTTGCCTGGGATGCCACGGCACCCTGGTCACGCTGGGCACGCGCCAGCATCAGGAAGGTCTTGACCAGCTCGCGCATTTCTTCCGTAGCGCGGGCGATACGCTCCACCTGGCTGCGCGCGCGGGTATCCAGATTGGGGTTTTCCATCAGCAGTTCGCACGAGGTGGCCAGCACCATCAGCGGCGTGCGCAACTCATGGCTGACATCGCTGGTGAACAAGCGCTCGCGGGTCAGCGCATCGCGCAGCCGGCCCAGGGTATCGTCGAACGCCACCGCCAGCTGGCCGACTTCGTCGGCCGCGTAGTCCGGGGCCAACGGCGGCGCCAGGCCAAGCAACTGATCACGATGGCGAACCTGTCGCGCCAGGCGGATGACCGGTGCCATCACCCTGCGCGCCAACAGCCAGCCGAGCACTACCGCCAGTACCAGGCTGAGCACGAAGCCCACCACCACGACGGCGAACAGCACGCGCTCGCGCTCTTCGAAATCGCTCTGGTCCTGCAGCAGCACATAGCGGCGACCATCGACGATCTCGACCATCGCGTGATAGGACAGCTGGTCGCGAAACACCTCATGGAAGCCGACGTCGAGGTGGCGCAGGTCCTTGGGCAGCTCGAAGTCATCGCGCCCGCCACTGAAGTAGAACAACTGGTCAGGCCGTGGCCGGTGGCTCCAGTCGCTCACGCTGTCCATGCGCAGCAAGCGCTGCAAGTCGCCGCCGAGCACCGACGAGATCAGGCGCTCTTCGACCAGGTGCACGGTGGCGACAATACCGAAGGCGAAGGCGCCGGCCACCAGCGCACTCATCAACGCAAAGGCGATGATGATGCGCTGGGCAAGGCTTTGCTTAAACTCCATCGCGGCCCTCGGCGAGGCGATAGCCGACGCCATGGACGGTATGCAGCAGCGGTTTTTCGAACGGTTTGTCGATCACCTGGCGCAACTGGTGCACGTGGCTGCGCAGGCTGTCGCTGTCCGGGCAGTCATCGCCCCACAGGGCTTCTTCCAGCACTTCGCGGCGCAGCACGTGCGGGCTCTTCTGCATCAATACTGCGAGCAGCTTGAGACCGACCGGGTTCAGCTTGAGCAGGCGGCCCTGACGGGTCACTTCGAGGGTATCGAGGTCGTAGCTCAAGTCTGCGACCTGCAGGGTACGCCGCCCGCCGCCCTGGGCACGGCGCAGCACGGCTTCGATGCGCGCGGCCAGCTCGGACAGGGCAAAAGGTTTGAGCAGGTAATCATCGGCACCGGAGCGGAAGCCCTGGAGGCGATCGTCCAGCTGGTCGCGGGCCGTGAGCATGATCACCGGGGTATCACGGCGGGCATCCTCGCGCAGGCGCTTGCACAGGGTATAGCCATCGATACCGGGCAGCATGATGTCGAGCACGATCAGGTCGTAGTGCTCGGTGGCGGCCAGGTGCAGGCCTGAGAGGCCGTCCTGGGCGCAGTCGACGGTGTAGCCTTTCATGCCCAGGTAATCGGCAAGGTTGGCAAGAATATCGCGGTTGTCTTCAACCAAAAGAATACGCATCGGGTTCTCCTGTGCGGCGCTTCGCTAGGGGGCGCGGCACGCGCAGCTTAAGGCCATCGCCGGTACTGTGCCAGCCCCAGGGCAAATTCAGCGAACTTGACAGTTTTTTCACTGATCCTTCACGGACAGAGAATAGCGGGCGCATGACAATGCCCGGTCTTTTTACCCCCTGGAGTCGTCATGCAACAACGCACTCGTCCGCGTCCGATCAATCTCTGGCTGTACCTGGGCATACCCCTGGCTATTGCCGCGGCCCTGCTCCTGCTGGAGTTGACATCGGTCGACATGGACGTCGCCAACCTGTTCTTCGACCCCGCCGCCGGGCAGTTCATCGGCCGTCACAGTTACTTGCTGGAAACCGTCATGCACGACCGGGTCAAGCAAGGTGTGATCCTGCTTGGGCTGATTTCGCTGGGCGCATTCGCCTCGAGCTTCTTCTGGAAGCGTCTGTTCAGCTGGCGCCGCGAGCTGGGTTGCCTGGTCTTGGCGCTGGGGCTGTCGACGGCCTTCGTCACGCCGCTGAAGAAGGTGACCCAGGTGCAGTGCCCGTGGAGCCTGACCCAGTTCGGCGGTAAGGAAACCTACAGCGAGCTGCTGCAACATCGCCCGGCCACCGACAA
Source organism: Pseudomonas sp. HS6-2 (assembly GCF_049325675.2). Taxonomy (NCBI): domain Bacteria; kingdom Pseudomonadati; phylum Pseudomonadota; class Gammaproteobacteria; order Pseudomonadales; family Pseudomonadaceae; genus Pseudomonas; species Pseudomonas sp. HS6-2. The sequence continues at coordinate 5,154,795 of NZ_CM143906.1, forward strand.
GCCGGGGCTGTGCTGGCCAGGTGGGCATGCGGCCACCGGTTTCTGCCTGTTCGGCCTGTTCTTCATGCTGCGTGACCGCAAGCCGAAGCTGGCGCGCGTGGCGTTCGGGGTAGCCCTGGTGGCTGGCTCGGCGCTGGGGTTGGGGCGGATGCTGCAGGGGGCGCACTTCCTGTCGCATAACGTGTGGACCGCAGTGTTCTGCTGGTTGATAGGCTTGGGCTCCTATTACCTGGTGCTGTATCGCAACGGCGTGGCCGAGACGGCAGCCGGCGAGCCTCGTACTGCCTGATAGGGGGCCGCGACAGAAAAACGAAAAAGCCCCGGTTCTCACGAACCGGGGCTTCTTCTTGCTGCAGGGGGTAAGGCTGGCTTACATCATGCCGCCCATGCCGCCCATGCCGCCCATGTCAGGCATGCCAGCAGCTGGCTTGTCTTCCGGCAGGTCGGCAACCATGGCTTCGGTGGTGATCATCAGACCACCGATCGAAGCTGCAGCTTGCAGAGCCGAACGGGTGACCTTGGCTGGGTCGAGGATACCCATTTCGATCATGTCGCCGTATTCGCCGGTAGCAGCGTTGTAGCCGTAGTTGCCCGAACCTTGCTTGACCTTGTCAGCAACAACGCTTGGCTCGTCGCCGGCGTTGGCAGTGATCTGGCGCAGCGGAGCTTCTACAGCGCGACGCAGCAGGGCGATACCGACGTTCTGGTCTTCGTTGTCGCCTTTGAGGTCAACAATGGCAGCCAGGGCACGAACCAGGGCAACACCACCGCCAGGCACCACGCCTTCTTCGACGGCAGCACGGGTAGCGTGCAGGGCGTCTTCAACGCGAGCTTTCTTCTCTTTCATTTCAACTTCGGTGCCAGCACCGACCTTGATCACGGCAACACCGCCAGCCAGTTTGGCCAGACGCTCTTGCAGCTTCTCACGGTCGTAGTCCGAAGAGGTTTCTTCGATCTGGGCACGGATCTGCTTGACGCGTGCTTCGATGTCGGCGTCAACGCCAGCACCGTCGATGATGGTGGTGTTTTCTTTGGACAGGATGACGCGCTTGGCGTTACCCAGGTGCTCCAGGGTGGTGGTTTCCAGGGTCAGGCCGATTTCTTCGGAGATGACCTGGCCGCCGGTCAGGACAGCGATGTCCTGCAGCATGGCCTTGCGGCGGTCGCCGAAGCCTGGTGCCTTGACTGCAGCAACCTTGACGATGCCGCGCATGTTGTTGACCACCAGGGTCGCCAGCGCTTCGCCTTCGACGTCTTCGGCAACGATCAGCAGTGGACGGCCGGCCTTGGCAACGGCTTCCAGAACTGGCAGCAGCTCACGGATGTTGGAGATCTTCTTGTCGACCAGCAGCAGCAGCGGGCCTTCCAGCTCGGCAACCATGGTGTCCGGCTTGTTGATGAAGTACGGCGACAGGTAGCCGCGGTCGAACTGCATGCCTTCTACGACGGACAGTTCGTTTTCCAGGCCCGAGCCTTCTTCAACGGTGATCACGCCTTCTTTACCGACTTTTTCCATGGCTTCGGCGATGATTTCACCGATGGAGTTGTCGGAGTTGGCGGAGATGGTGCCTACCTGGGCGATGGCCTTGGAGTCGGCGCATGGCTTGGACAGGTTCTTCAGCTCGGCGACAACGGCGGCGGTGGCCTTGTCGATGCCGCGCTTCAGGTCCATCGGGTTCATGCCGGCAGCGACGGCTTTCAGGCCTTCGTTGACGATGGCCTGAGCCAGAACGGTAGCGGTGGTGGTGCCGTCACCGGCAGCGTCGTTGGCCTTGGAAGCGACTTCCTTGACCAGCTGGGCGCCCATGTTTTCGAAGGCGTCTTTCAGCTCGATTTCTTTGGCGACGGAAACGCCGTCCTTGGTGATGGTCGGAGCGCCGAAGCTCTTGGCCAGCACTACGTTACGGCCTTTCGGGCCGAGGGTCGCTTTTACCGCGTCAGCCAGAACGTTGACACCAACAAGCATTTTCTTACGAGCGGAATCGCCGAATTTTACGTCTTTAGCAGCCATGATCGTTTAATCCTTGTAAATCTTTGGAGTAACGGGAAGTCGGGGGTGAAATCAGCCTTCGATAACGGCGAGGATTTCGTTCTCGGCCATGACCAGCAGGTCTTCGCCATCGACTTTCACGGTGTTGCTGCCCGAGTAAGGGCCGAAAACCACTTTGTCACCGACCTTGACGGCCAGCGCACGTACTTCGCCGTTTTCCAGGACGCGACCGGTGCCAACAGCAACAACTTCGCCGCGGTTTGGTTTTTCAGCGGCCGAACCCGGCAGGACGATACCGCCAGCGGTTTTCGATTCTTCTTCGCTGCGACGGATGACTACGCGGTCATGCAGAGGACGAAGCTTCATTGTCGATCTCTCCCAAATTGTGGTTTTCATCGGCCGGTATCGACACCGGCGGGTTTATGCGGTCCGGCGTTGCCGGGGGTGGCCCGCAAAGGGCGAACCACCTGTGTCATGACTGGTGTTGCCACCAGAAACCTTGCGGTGACCACATACATGAGGCCGCCATATCCAATTACAAGGTTTGATATGCAAAATTTTTCAGCCGGTTGAAAAAGACCAGGGCCGCTTGTGCGGCCCCGGGGGTTGCAGGTCTGATTATTTGTCGCGGCGCTCGTACTCGCCTTCGATCACGTTCGGGCGATGGCCGCCATCACGCGGCTGCGGCTGGAACGGGTCGTCCTGGAACGCGCGCTGGCGCATGGCCTGGGCTTCGGCGCGCTCGCGCATCTTGCGGGCCGCCAGGTGGCGGGTGAAGGGCAGCAGGCACAGCAGGCCCAGCACGTCGCTGATGAAACCTGGCAGCAGCAACAAGCCACCGCCCACGGCCAGCATCAGGCCCTGAAACATGTCCTCGGCGGGCAGTTCGCCACGCTGCAGGCTTTCACGGGCACGCAGGGCAGTGGCGAGGCCCGCCACACGCACCACCAGCACCCCCAGGGCGGAGCCGGCGATGATCAGCAGCAGCGCCGGAAAGAAACCGATGGCCCCGGCGACCTTGACGAAGACGAACAGCTCCAGCACCGGGAACAACAGAAACAGCAATAGAAAAGCACGCATCAAAGCATTCCTCGTCGGAAGAGACCCTTCCTGTTAGACCTACAGTTGGATGCGTTCACTCGGGATTTCAAGCCTCGACTTCAGTCGCAGTCGGCCACTGGTCGGCGCGTGCCAGCAAAACCAGGGCTTCGCGGACTTGTGTCGGCGTGTTGCAAGGCGCGGGAAACGCTAACCAGTAAATACCCTGGCCGATACGCAGGTGCATGCCTTCGCTGTCGATGCCGACCATCTGCGCCGGTACGTTGCGCGGCAGGTCGCTCAGCTCGGCGTAATGGGCGATGGCATTGGCATGGTCGCTGTTCATGTGCTCGATCATGCCCGCCTCGGCCTTGCCCGCGAACGGATTGGCCAGGGTCACCTGATCGAGCCAGTGGATCGCACCGAAGCCACCGATATAGCGATGGCGCACCGGCTGCAGGCCCCAGAAGTCGAAGTCATGGGCCTTGTGGTAGTTGGCCGCATCGGGGAAATAGCGGTAGTAGCGCTCGGCCGCCGCCTCGATGGCGGCCTCATCGACCAGCTTGTGCGCTTCGGCCATCACCGTCAGGCGGCCCACAGCCTGCACGTCCTCGGCCTCACGCTCACCCACCAGCAGCGAGCACTTGGGGTCTTTGAGCAGATTGTGGGTGTGCTGTGCGATACGGCTGATCAGGATCAGCGGATTGCCCTCGGCATCCAGGCAGTAAGGCACCACCGAACCGAACGGGAAGCCCGGCATGGACTTGGAATGGGTCGAGAGCACGCCGCGGTATTCCTTGAGCAGCAGTTCCCGGGCGGGGCGGATGGCGTTGGTACTCACTTGGGGGCGGCTCCTGGCGGCGGACTGGATAGGTGACAAGATAAGCATTATCACATCCAGTGCCAATGGTGCTGCTGCGCCGCCATATGATCTACCAGGTCACACCGAAACCGGCGGTGTAACGGGTCTTGTCCAGGTCGCTATCCCGCGTCCCGGTAATGATGTCCTTCTCCGCCTTGAGGTTGAGCGAGGCCCATTCGGTGACCTTGTAGCGCAGCCCCACTTCGGCATCCAGCGAGTAATCGGCGACACCGCCCAGCGGCTTGGCAAATTCGCCATTGGTGAACAGTTGAACGTTCTTGCCGATCAGGTAGCGGGTGTAGTCCCACTTCACCGCCGCCGAATAGAAGTTGTCCTTGGCACCATCCTGGTATTCGAAATCGGTGCGGTTGATCAGCGAACCCAGCGAGAACGCGCCCAGTTCGTCATCCCAGAACTGGTAACCCGGGCCGGTACCGACCGTGCGCTGCCGGGCCAGTTCCTCGATGCGGTCGCGCTTGTACTCCATGCGCCCCTGCCAGAACCACTTCTCGGTGATGAAGCGGTCGAGCGCGTACTCGGCGCTCCAGTTGTCGGTGGTGGTGACGTCGTCCTTGGATTCGCGGTTGTATTCGCCTTCGGCATTGTGCCGCCAGCGGCCATGGCGGGCGGTGGTCTTGAAGCCGATGTCGTAGTCGTCGCTGTCAGTCTCGGCGCGCTTGTAGTCCAAGGCCACGTCGACGTTGCCCTTCCAGATGAAGTCCTCGACCAGCGGTTTGGGCTTCATGATCTGCTGGACACTGGCCAGCTCGACCGTCTTCGGCGCATCGCCGTTGGCCAGGGTCACCTTGCCCGGCTCGGCGGCCTTGAGTGACTTGGCCTTCTCGCCGCTGTAGGCGTCCTGCTTGACCAGCAGTTCCTGGTCGCTTTCCAGGGTCTGGACCTGTTTCCAGTCCAGCGAGATCGCGCCACCATACGGCGTTTCCAGCACCAGCTTGCCACCGTCGAATACACGAATCTTGCCGCTGAGCCGGTCCCCGTTCTTCATCCACACGGTATCGGCGAACGCCGGGGCGGCGCACAGCGAAGCGGTCAACAGGCAAAGCAAGGATCTAGAATACATAAGCGCGCTACAGGTTCGATTTGACGAAAAAAGCCGGGCATTATCCAGATACCGACGACCAGAGCAAGGACAGACCCAGGAGTATGCCGTTGAGTTCAACTCTCATTTGCCGTGACCACTCGTCCGGTTTCATCCCAGGCCTGGGCTGCTCTGATGTCTGAGTCATATGTGCACGTCGCGGAATCACCAGAGGCCCGACGAACGGCGCTGTTTACCGTGCTGGGACAAGTGCCACCGGGCAAAGTCGTGACCTATGGCCAGCTTGCCGAGCTGGCTGGACTGGGTCGCGCGGCGCGCTGGGTTGGTCGAGTGCTCGGCCAGCTGCCAGCGGACAGCCGCCTGCCATGGCACAGAGTGGTCGGTGCGGGTGGCCGCTTGAGCCTTGGAGCAAGCACGCCCTCTGGCGACGAACAGCGGGCACGCCTAAGGGCAGAAGGTGTTGAAGTGTCTAATAATCGTGTGGGAATAGCGCGCCATGGCTGGCGCCCGATGGATCACAGCGGTTAGAGTGCGCGCTTTGTTTTCGCAAATTTGAGGCAGATGTTGGCCCATGCCCCGTAAAACCTGGCGCGCTGCGCTTGCTGCATATGCCAGCCCGTCAACCTTGGTACTTTTGCTGCTGGGCTTTGCCGCCGGCCTGCCCTACATGCTGGTGTTCTCGACCCTGTCGGTATGGCTGCGCGAAGCGGGCGTGGCCCGTGAAACCATTGGCTACGCCAGCCTGATCGGCCTGGCCTATGCCTTCAAATGGGTCTGGTCACCCCTGCTCGACCAGTGGCGCCTGCCGTTGCTTGGCGGCCTGGGGCGACGCCGTTCGTGGCTGTTGCTCTCGCAAGCGCTGGTAGTGATCGGCCTGGTCGGTATGAGCTTGTGCGACCCGCAGCAACACCTTTCCTGGCTGATCGCCCTGGCGGTGCTGGTGGCCTTTGCCTCGGCCACCCAGGACATCGCCGTCGATGCCTATCGCCTCGAGATTGCCGACGACCAGCGCCAGGCAGCCCTCGCCGCCAGCTACATGGCCGGTTACCGGGTCGCCGCCCTGCTCGCGACCGCAGGCGCACTGTTCTTCGCCGAGTGGTTCGGTTCCACCGGCTTCAGCTACCTGCACAAGGCCTGGGCTGGCACCTACGTGCTGTTCGGCGTGATGATGCTGCCGGCGCTGTTCACCACCCTGGTGATGCGTGAGCCACCGGTACCCCTGCGCACTCAGCTGTCGGCCGCTCGCTATGGCCTGATGCATCAGATGGCCTCGGTGTTCGTGCTGATCATCCTGCTGGTGTCGGTACCGGCCAGCTTCACCCAGATGTTCAACACTGGCTGGTCGAGCGTCATTTCCGGCGATGCGACACCACTCGACCTGCTGCTCGAAGACCGCGCCTTCCTGCGCCTGATCCTCTACGTGCTGCTGACCTGGGCTTGCCTTTCGGGCATGGGCCGCCGTGGCCTGGCCCCGGTGCTTACACCGGTGCACGACTTCATCGCTCGCTACCGCTGGCAGGCGCTGCTGCTGCTAGGGCTGATCGCCACCTATCGCATGTCGGACACGGTCATGGGCGTGATGGCCAACGTGTTCTACATCGACATGGGTTTCACCAAGGACCAGATCGCCAGCGTCAGCAAGGTCTTCGGCCTGATCATGACCCTGGTCGGTGCCGGCGTCGGCGGATTGCTGATCGTGCGGTTCGGCATCCTGCCGATCCTGTTCATCGGCGGCGCGGCCTCGGCGGCCACTAACATCCTGTTCCTGATGCTGGCCGACATGGGGCCGAACCTGGAAATGCTGGTGGTGACCATTTCGCTGGACAACTTCAGCTCGGGCCTGGCCACTTCGGCGTTCGTCGCCTATCTGTCGAGCCTGACCAACCTGAAGTTCTCGGCCACCCAGTATGCGCTGCTCAGCTCGATCATGCTGTTGCTGCCGCGCCTGATCGGCGGCTATTCAGGGGTGATGGTGGAGAAGTACGGGTATCACGATTTCTTCCTGATCACTGCACTGTTGGGTGTGCCCACACTGATCCTGATCGCGCTGCACTGGCGCCAGGAAGTGAGCCGGGGAAAGCAGGTGCCGGTGGATAACCCGGCGGCCGAGCAGCCCTGATAGCTCTCTAAGGCCTGTACAAGCCCGCTCCTACAGTAATGAACTGCGCCCCTGATGTTGGACAAAAAATCCAACCTCAGGGGCGTTTTACGTGAGCAAGCACACCAAGCAGTTCAAACTTTCAGCCATCCATGCCTTTCTGCAGCGAGGCATTGGCTATCGCACCATCGCATCTGAGTTGCAGATGGATCCCTCCTTGCTTCGGCGCTGGGTCGCGAGCTATCGCATCCATGGCGAGGCTAGCCTCTGCGGACAAACACGGACTTTCAGCCCTGAGTTCAAGCTTTCGGTGCTTGAGCGGATGTGGCGCGACAAGCTATCGCTGCGCCAGACGGCAGCCGTTTTCAATATGAGCCACTCCAGCCAGATAGGCATATGGGAATCGCAGTACTACAGTGGCGGCATCAAAGCCCTGACAGCAAAGAGCAAAGGTCCGCGCAGTCTCATGCCTAAACCACCTGTTCCACCCGCCAACACCCCACCTGTAGCCGATGAAGATCTCTCGCACGCCGAGTTGCTGGCCAAGCTGCGCCATGCCGAGATGGAGATCGCCTATCTAAAAAAGTTAAAAGAGCTGCGCGAGGAGAAGGCGAGGCAGAAGAAGGCCGAGAAGAAAAAGTCCTGATCATCTCGGCCTTGCGTAACCGATTCCCCCTCAACAACCTGCTCAAGTTGGCTGGGCTGGCGCGCAGTACGTACTACTACCAACTCAAGGTGATGGCTGCAGGTGACAAGCTGGCCCCGTTAAAGGCTCATATCTGTGAGACCCAGGGGCGGCATAAGGGGCGCTATGGCTATCGACGCATGACTGCAGCGCTGCGCAACATTGGCCAAATAGTAAACAGTAAAGTTGTGCGCCGGCTGATGGGTGAACTCGACCTCAAATGCACGGTGCGCGTGAAAAAGTACAAGTCCTATCGCGGTCAGCCCGGACGCATTGCGCCCAACACAATGGAGCGCGATTTCACGGCAGCAGAGCCCAACGAGAAATGGGTAACAGACGTGACCGAGTTCAAGGTGGCGGGTGAGAAACTGTACCTATCGCCGATATTGGACCTGTTTAGCGGGGAGATCGTGGCGCATCAGATCGATACTTCGCCGCACTATCCTCTGGTCGGCCAGATGCTGGAGCAGGCGCTTGCGAAGCTACCGGAAGGAGCCAAGCCGATGCTGCATTCCGACCAGGGCTGGCAGTATCAATACTACGCCTACCGGAATCGACTCGAAGAAAAGGGGCTGGAGCAGAGCATGTCGCGCAAAGGCAACTGCCTGGACAATGCACGAATGGAGAGTTTTTTCGGCACACTGAAGATAGAGATGTACCATGGTCAGCGCTTCGCCAGCATCGCAGAGCTGAGGGCGGCAATCGATGAATACATCAACTACTACAACCATGATCGAATCAAGATGGGGCTGGGCGGCCTGACTCCCGTGGCATACAGGAGTCAGGCTGCAGCAGCCTAATCACAGACTGTCCAACAAATGGGGCGCAGTTCAGTAAACGAGTTTGCCTGTAGGAGCGGGCTTGTCCCGCGAAGAGGCAAGTGCAGGCAAAATGGTTATTGAGCGACAGCCCCTTCCCCAGGCTGCCCACCCACTACAAACCACAAAGGCCACAGCGCCAAGGCACCTGCCACACCCGCCGCCAGGGCAAAGTGCAACAGGCTCGCCCCCGCCCCGATCATCGCCAATACCGCACCACCCAGCCCCAGCAAGGCAATGGTGATCATCCCCAGCATCGCCGATACCAACCCCTTGCTCTGCTCGCTGGCGAACAGCGTCATGCGGTACAGCACCGCATTGGCCACGCCCAGCCCCAACGCGTACAGCGACATGCCGGCGACCACACTGGTTACCGTCGGCCACACCCAAGTCGCCAGCACCATCAGGCACAGGCCGGCCAGGTACGGCCCCAGCGCGCCGCGCACAAGGGCCGGCAGCGGGTAACGGTCGGCGATCCGGTTGATGATCAGGTTACCCAGGATCAGCCCGCCGAACACCGGCAACTGCCAAAGCGCATATTCCATCGTGCTCAGCCCCTCATCGTGAATCAGCAGCACTGGCGAAAGGCCGATCCAGCCAATCAGCGGCAGGCCCACCAGGCCCAACGCGGCACTGCCGGCGACGAATTTGCGGTTGGCCAGCAGCTGGCCGTAACCGGCAAGCAGAGGCAACAGGTGGATTGGGGTGAACGGCAGGCGTGAGCCATCACGACGCTCCACACCGAGGGTTTCCGGCATTAGCCGATGCAGCAGCAGCCAGCACAGCACTGCTCCGATGGCGAAGGCCACGAACAGCCAGCGCCAGTCCAGCCACTGCAGCATGAGGGTCCCGACCAGCGGCCCGAGCAACGGCGACAGCAAGGCGATATTGGCCAGCAACGCCATCATGCGCACCGCGTCCGCTTCGCTGAACGACTCGTTCAGCGCTGGGTAGCTGACCGTCACCACGAAGCCCAGGCCGATGCCCTGCAGCAGGCGCAGCAGGTTGAACAGGCCAATGTCTTGCACCCAGTAGGTGGCCAGGCAGGCAACGCCGAAGAACGCGCAGCCGGCCAGCAGAAGCGGGCGGCGACCATAGCGGTCAGCCAGCGGGCCGATCAGCCATTGCAGCACCACGCCACCAAGCAGGTACAGGTTGAGCGCGTGGGGAATGTACTCGGGGCTGGCGTTCAGCTGCTCGACCACCACCGGCATGGCCGGCATCACGGCGTCGCTGGCCAGGTAGGTGAGCAGCTCGAACAGGGCCAGGGTCAGGCCGAACAGCAGGGCCCGAAGAGGCGTGATGTAGAGCAGTGGTTTCATGATGGCGTATCGGGTGCAGGCAGGAGGGGACAGGTTATATGCCAGAAATGGCGGGGGATTGCTGTGAACAAGTGTAAGGGGGGCTGAAAAGACTGGGGCCGCTTTCGCGGCCCCAGTCTGGCATCACTGCGCTGCAGTTTCCTGCACCACGCGGATCACCCGCTGCGGGAACGGAATGTCGATCCCTTCGGCCTTCAACCGGTCACGGGCATGCTCGTTGAGCATGAACATCACGTCCCAGTAATCGGAGGTCTTGGTCCACAGGCGCAGCGAAACGGTGATCGAGCTGTCGCCCAGGGTCGAGACGACCGCCTGCGGAGCAGGGTCCGCCAGCACGCGTGGGTCCTGCGCCAGCTCCAGCAGCACCTGGCGGGCCTTCTGCAGGTCGGCCTCATAGTCCACGCCCACATCGAACACCACCTTGCGCGTCGGCTGGCGGTTGGTATTGGTAATGATGCCGTTGGACAGGGCACCGTTGGGCATGATCACCGTCTTGTTGTCACCGGTACGCAGCACAGTATGGAAGATCTGGATGCTGTCGACGGTACCCGCCACACCCTGCGCTTCGATCCAGTCACCGATGCGGAACGGGCGGAACATCAGGATCAGCACACCACCCGCGAAGTTCGCCAGGCTGCCCTGCAAGGCCAGGCCGATGGCCAGGCCGGCAGCACCGATGGCGGCGACGAACGAAGTGGTCTCGATGCCGATCATCGACGCCACGCTGACGAACAGCAGCACTTTCAGCACAATGTTCGACAAGGTGCTGATGAACCCTTGCAGCGCCAGGTCGGCGTTACGCAACCCAACCAGTTTGCCCAGGCGGGCGCTGACCTTGTTGATGATCCACCAACCGACAGCCAGGGTCAGCAGTGCCAGCAGAAAGCGGCTGCCGTATTCCATGATCAAGGGGACCCAGGTCTGCGATTGGCGGACCAGCTGATCGACTTCAGCGTTCAAATCCATGTATTCATCTCCTGATGCCGAGCGGCACGTACACAGTAAAGCAGGCCGCGGGTCTAACAGCGGCCATGGCCCCCATGGACATCATTACGCCATCGAGGTTCCGCACAACCCGGCGATCAGTCGCGGAAGTTGTTGAACTGGATCGGCATGTCGAATTCCTTGGTGCGCAGCAGGGCAATGGCCTCCTGCAGGTCGTCGCGCTTCTTGCCGGTGACACGCACCTGCTCGCCCTGGATGGCGGCCTGGACCTTGAGCTTGCCGTCCTTGATGGTGGCGACGATCTTCTTGGCCAGGTCCTTGTCGATGCCTTCGCGGAACTTGGCTTCCTGTTTCTTTTCCTTGCCCGAGGCGTACGGGTCCTTGGTTTCCAGGCACTTGACGTCGATCTTGCGCTTGACCAGCGCCAGGCGCAGGATTTCCATCATGGCTTCGAGCTGGAACTCTTCCTCGGCGGTCAGCACCACGGTCTGTTCCTTGTCCTTGAACTCGAAGCTGCCCTTGCCCTTGAGGTCATAGCGGCGCTCGAGGTCCTTGATGGCGTTGTCGACCGCGTTCTGCACTTCGTGCTTGTCCAGTTCCGATACCACGTCGAACGAAGGCATGGGTAATCTCCATAAAATAAACGCGCGCTCAGTCTGAACATGGAGCGCGTCGGTGTTAGCGGGTTAAAATGCGGGCTCATTATAACGGGTTGCGAAACGCAGATGAGCAGCACCTGGCATATTCTCGGCGCCGGTAGCCTCGGCAGCCTCTGGGCCTGCCGCCTGGCACGCGCCGGCAAGGCGGTACGCCTGATCCTGCGTGATGCGCAGCGCCTGCAGGCCTACCAGCGGGCCGGTGGCCTGACCTTGGTCGAACAGGATCAAACCCGCCTCTACGCGATCCCGGCCGAAACGGCCGAGTCCGGTGGGCCCATCCATCGCCTGCTGGTGGCCTGCAAGGCCTACGATGCCGCCCCCGCCATCGCCCGCCTGGCGCCGCGCCTGGCTGAAGGCGCAGAAATCGTGCTGTTGCAGAACGGCCTGGGCAGCCAGGACGAAGTCGCCGATCAGGCCCCCCTTGCCCGCTGCATCTTCGCCTCCAGCACCGAAGGCGCTTTCCGCGAGGACGACTGGCAGGTGCGCTTCGCCGGCCATGGTTTCAACTGGCTGGGAGACCCGGCCAACCCCACCACCCCAGAATGGTTCGATGACCTGAACGACGCCGGCATCCCAGGCGAATGGACGGTCGACATCCTTACCCGCCTGTGGCGCAAGCTGGCACTCAATTGCGCCATCAACCCGCTGACCGTGCTGCATGACTGCCAGAACGGCGGTTTACTTGGGCATCTCGGCGAGGTCGAGGCACTGACTACGGAACTGGCCGAATTGCTGCGCCGTTGCGGCCAGCCGGAAGCGGCAACCGATCTGAATGAAGAAGTGCAGCGGGTGATCCTGGCCACCGCAGCCAACTACTCTTCCATGTACCAGGACGTGCGCGCTGGCCGGCGTACCGAAGTGCACTACCTGCTGGGCCACGCCTGCCGGGCAGCCGAACGCCACGACCTGGAGCTGCCACGGCTGGAACACCTGCACCAGCGCCTGGTCGATAACCTGCGAGCGCGTGGTTTGCCCAGCGCCTGACGTCAACCCAATACGGATATTGCCTTGCCCATGAGCCTGCGCCAACGCCTGGAAAACCTCCCGGTCGGGCAGAAACTGCTGGCAGCCCTGCTGGTACTGCTGGTGACCATCCTGCTGGTCGCCAACCTGACCTTCATCAGCGCCGCCTACTGGATCACCCAGGAGAGCATGGCGCCACAGGCATTGCAGACCATCGGCAAGCTGGTGGCCAATCCGCAACTGTCGGCCCGTGCCGGCGACTCGACCGAGACAGCCACAGCCCTGCTCAAGGAGCTGGACAGCTACACCCCGCTACGCGCCGCTGCCATCTACGGCGGCGACGGCAGCATGCTGGCCCAGCTGCAACACGGCGATCACCTGGCGCTGCCCAAGCGCTACCGCAACATCGACGGCTGGCGCCTGATGGAGTTTCGCAGCACCCAGCTCATCCGCATCCCCCGCGACGCCAACCCACCGGCGCACCTGCTGCTGGTGGCCAGCAGTGAACTGCCCACGGCGTTCTACACCGGCACGCTCAGCGCCAGCCTGGCGATCCTGGTGTTCAGCATCCTGCTGTGGATGATCATCGCCCGACAGATCAAGCGCCTGATCACCCAGCCGATCAACCAGCTCGAAGAACTCAGCCGCCAGGTCACCCGCGAAGAAAGCTATGCCTTGCGCGCCACCCGCGGCAACGACGACGAGATCGGCAGCCTGGCCGAAGCCTTCAACACCATGCTTTCGCGTATCGAGGCCCGCGAGCAGCAGCTCAAGCGCACTCGCGACGAATTCCAGACGGCCTACGACCAGGCCCAGGGCCTGGCCGAGGAAACCCGTCACACCAATCGCAAGCTGGAGCTGGAAGTCCAGGTGCGCAGCAAGATCGAGAAGAAGCTCACCGGTTTTCAGAACTACCTCAACAGCATCATCGACTCCATGCCCTCGGCGCTGATCGCCCTCGATGAGCAGCTTTACGTCACCCAATGGAACCACGAAGCCACGGTACTCTCCGGCACGCCGCTGGACGAAGCGCTGAACCAGCCGATATTCATCGCCTTCGAACCGCTCAAGCCGTTCCTGCCGCAACTCAAGGAAAGCGTGGAAAAGCACCGGGTGGCGAAGATCGAGCGGGTCACCTGGCCCAAGGGAGACGACCTGCGCCATTACGCCCTGACCTTCTACCCGCTGATGGGCGGCGGCGGCCGCGGCGTGGTCATCCGTATCGACGACATCACCCAGCGCCTGTCGCTGGAAGAAATGATGGTGCAGTCCGAGAAGATGCTCTCGGTCGGCGGCCTCGCAGCCGGCATGGCCCACGAAATCAACAACCCGCTGGGCGCGATCCTGCACAACGTGCAGAACATCCGCCGGCGCCTGTCGCCGGATCTGCCACGCAACCAGGAGCAGGCGAGCGAGCTGGGCATCGACCTGGCCAGCGTCAACCGCTACCTGGACAACCGCGAAGTGCCGCAACTGCTCGACGGCATCCAGCAGGCCGGCGCACGCGCCGCCAAGATTGTCACCCACATGCTCAGCTTCAGCCGCCGCAGCAACCGCCTGCTGGTACCTTGCGAACTGCCGGCGTTGATCGACCAGGCCGTGGAAATTGCCAGCAACGACTTCGACCTGACCATCGGCTTCGACTTCAAGGGGCAGGCCATCATCCGCCAGTTCGACCCCAACCTGGGCCCGGTGCCCTGCACCGCCAACGAACTGGAGCAGGTGCTGCTGAACCTGCTGAAGAACGCCGCCCAAGCCATCCACCAGCGGCCTCAGCCCAGCGAGCCGGGGCGTATCACGCTGCGCACAAAGCTCAATCCCCCCTGGGCCGAGATTCAGGTTGAGGACAACGGCGTGGGCATGCCCGAAACCGTGCGCAAACGCACCTTCGAGCCGTTCTTCACCACCAAGGAAATCGGCCAGGGCACTGGGCTCGGGCTGTCGGTTTCGTACTTCATCATCACCAACAACCACAAGGGGCAGATGGAAGTGCAGTCCACGCCCGGCCAGGGCACCTGCTTTACCCTGCGCCTGCCCCTCGGCCAACCGCCAGCGGCTGCGCCGACCCACACGGAGGCATGACATGGGCTATCGCCTGTCGAAGATCTACACCCGCACTGGCGACAAGGGCGAAACCGGCCTCGGCGACGGGCGGCGGGTGCCCAAGGACCACCCACGGGTCGAGGCGATCGGTGAGGTGGACAGCCTCAACAGTCAGCTCGGGCTGCTGCTGGCCGGCCTGGATGACCACAAGCTGGATGAGGTAAGCAACGTCCTTGCGCCATGCCAGCATCGTTTGTTCGACCTTGGCGGCGAGTTGGCGATGCCCAGCTATCAGGCCCTGAACCAGGCCGAGGTGGAGCGGCTGGAGGCAGCGATCGATGTGTGGAACGAGGAGCTGGGACCGCTGCAGAACTTCATTCTGCCCAGTGGTTCGGCGCTGGTGGCGCAGGCCCATGTGTGCCGTAGCCTGGCGCGCAGTGCGGAACGGCGGTGTCAGCAGTTGAATGCGCTGGAGCCGTTGCAGGGGGTTGGGTTGGCTTATATCAACCGGCTTTCGGATCTGCTGTTTGTGGCGGCGCGGATCATTGGGCGGCGGCAAGGGATTGCGGAAGTGCTTTGGCAGCCTGCAGAAAAGCCTCAAGGCTGATATCGCCGGGGCTGCTTTGCAGCCCCGGATACTCAGGCCTCAGGCCAGAATGCGCGGATCCCGGCAACACCTTGGGCACCAGCCTCCCAGGCCTTCTCCCGCTCACCCGGCCCAACCCCACCCAACAGGTAAACCGGCTGGTTGAAACCGGCAATCAGCCGCTGCGCCTCATCCCAGCCCAACGGCACCGCCTCGGGGTGGGTCTGGGTTGCCTGCACCGGCGACAGGGTGACGAAATCCACGCCCATCTGCTCGGCCAGGGCCAGCTCTTCAGCACTGTGGCACGACGCCGCCAGCCAGCGCTCCTTGGGGAACGGGCGGCCTTTGGCTGCGTACTTGCGCAGCTGCGCGGCGGTCAGGTGCCAACCGGCGGACGGGAAGTCGCCCAGCCACTCCAGCGGCCCCTTGAGCATCAACTGCGCCTTGCCTGCGCACAGCCCGACCGCGTCCACTGCCACATCGCGGTACTTGGGGTCGTACATGTCCGGGGCGCGCAGCTGGATCAGACGGATACCGTTGGCCACGGCCTTCTGGATACCTTTGAGCATCTGCGGCACTTCGAGGCCATCCGGAGTGATCAGGTACTGGGCCGGCAAGCGCGCAGCAGCGACGATCGGCTTGTTGGCCTCAGGGAATTCGTATTGCCCCAGGTCGCGTGGCGCAACCCAGGCCAGTGGCTGGCCTTCGGCGCCGTGGGGCTCACCGGTGAACGCATCGACCTCACGCACATCCAGCAGCACCTGCTTGTCCGGGTAGTCGTGGCTGACCTTGATCAGCGCCCGCGAACGGGTCACTTCGATGCCAAGCTCTTCGCGCAACTCACGGGCCAGGGCCGCTTCGACGCCTTCGCCCTCTTCCACCTTGCCGCCCGGGAATTCCCACAAGCCGCCTTGGTGCTGAGTATCGGCGCGGCGGGCAATCAGAATGCGGCCGTCACTCCCGCGGATCACCGCGGCTACAACATGAATCCGTTTCAACCTTCACGCTCCGCCAGGCCAGCTTGCTGCCAGGCCTGGAAGGCCGGCCACTGGTAAATGGTTTCGATATAGGTGGCTGCCTCGGCGGGCACTTCCACGCGGTAGGTACGCAGGCGCACCGCCACCGGGGCAAAGAAGGCATCGGCCAGGGTCGGCTTGCCGAACAGGAAGGGGCCATTGCCCTTGGCCACCAGGCGGCACTCGG
This sequence comes from Pseudomonas sp. HS6-2, assembly GCF_049325675.2. Taxonomy (NCBI): domain Bacteria; kingdom Pseudomonadati; phylum Pseudomonadota; class Gammaproteobacteria; order Pseudomonadales; family Pseudomonadaceae; genus Pseudomonas; species Pseudomonas sp. HS6-2. The sequence continues at coordinate 5,171,067 of NZ_CM143906.1, forward strand.
ACCACAGCGCGACGATGCGGTCGATGTCCACTTGCACGTCCAGAGGCATGTCATCCAGCCCCTGGTCACGGGACAGGTCGAACGGCATGGCACCGCGCAAGGCGAAGAAGCCGCTGTGCATCTGCGCGCAAGCCGAACGGGCCTGGGCACGAGCAGCCACATCGGCCGGCCACAGCTGGGCCTCTGGGTGACGCTCGTTGAGGTACTCGGCAATAGCGAGGGAGTCGGCAATCACCCCGTGTTCGGTCTTGAGCAGCGGCACCTTGCCGGTGGAAGAGAATTCGAGGATGCGCTTGCGGGTATCGGGCTGGTTCAGGCTGATCAGCGTTTCTTCGTACGGCACGCCGGCCAGCTCAAGGGCCAGGGCACCACGCAGCGACCAGGAGGAATACAGCTTGTCGCCGATGATCAGGTGATAGCTCATGGTTCGGCTCCATTTCTTGAGAGGTTGGGGCCGCTGTGCGGCCCCGGGTGAATCAGGTGCGGTATTCGGCGTTGATCTTCACGTATTCGTGGGACAGGTCGGTGGTCCAGATGGTTTCGCTGCACTGACCACGGCCCAGCTCGATACGGATGGTGATCTCTTCCTGGGCCATCACGGCCGAACCCTGCGCTTCGGTGTAGCTCGGGCTGCGGCCGCCTTTGCTGGCGATGCACACGCTGTCCAGGTAAACGTCGATCAAGCTGACATCCAGCTCCGGCACGCCGGCACGGCCCACGGCAGCCAGGATACGGCCCCAGTTCGGGTCGGAGGCGAACAGCGCGGTCTTGATCAGCGGCGAGTGGGCCACGGCGTAACCGACATCCAGGCACTCCTGGTGGTTGCCACCACCGTTGACCTGCACGGTGACGAACTTGGTGGCGCCTTCGCCGTCACGGACGATGGCCTGGGCCACTTCCATGCACACTTCGAATACGGCCTTCTTGAGCGCTTCGAACAGCGCGCCGCTGGCTTCGGTGACTTCCGGCAGGTTGGCCTTGCCGGTGGCGATCAGCATGCAGCAGTCGTTGGTCGAGGTGTCGCCATCGATGGTGATGCGGTTGAACGACTTGTTGGCGCCGTCGAGCATCAGGTCCTTGAGCACCGCCGGGGCAACTTTGGCGTCGGTGGCGATGTAGCCGAGCATGGTGGCCATGTTCGGGCGGATCATCCCGGCGCCTTTGCTGATACCGGTCACGGTGACGGTCACGCCCTCGTGCTGGAACTGGCGGCTGGCACCTTTTGGCAGGGTGTCGGTGGTCATGATGCCGGTGGCGGCTTCAGCCCAGTGGTTTTCCGACAGGTTGTCCAGGGCGGCCTGCAGCGCACCTTCGATCTTCTCGACCGGCAGTGGCTCACCGATCACACCGGTGGAGAACGGCAGCACCGATTCGGCCGGCACGCCGGTCAGTTCGGCCAGCTTGGCGCAGGTACGTTCGGCAGCGGCCAGGCCTGGCGCGCCGGTGCCGGCGTTGGCATTGCCGGTGTTGGTCAGCAGGTAGCGCACGGTACCCTGCACGCGCTGCTTGGACAGGATCACGGGAGCGGCACAGAAGGCGTTGAGGGTGAACACGCCAGCCACGCTGGAGCCTTCGGCGCAGCGCATGACCACCACATCCTTGCGCCCAGGACGCTTGATGCCGGCAGAAGCAATACCGAGTTCAAAACCCGGAACCGGGTGCAGGGTGGGCAAAGGACCAAGACCAACAGCCATTAGAGCGCTCCTAGAAATACGGTGAATATGGAAAAAGGGGGCCGCAATGCGGCCCCCAGGGATGTCACGATACAACAATCAGGTCAGGTCACTCGATCTGACCATGGCAATGCTTGAATTTCTTGCCCGAACCACACCAGCACGGCTCGTTGCGGCCCAGCTTGAGGTCGTTGCGCACCGGGGCAGCGGCCACGGCCACTTCGGCGCCCTCCTCGCTCAGTTGCTCGCTTTCAAGGCCCGGCGCGGCTGCGTGCTGGAACTGCATGCGGCTAGCCAGCTCCTCGGCCTCGCGGCGCAGGCGGGCTTCTTCCTCGGCCGGATCTTCGCGGCGCACTTGAACATGCGACAGCACGCGGATGGTGTCGCGCTTGATCGACTCGAGCAGTTCCTGGAACAGCGTGAACGACTCGCGCTTGTACTCCTGCTTCGGGTTCTTCTGTGCGTAACCACGCAGGTGGATACCGTGACGCAGGTGGTCCATGGTCGACAGGTGGTCTTTCCACAGGTCGTCCAGCACGCGCAGGAGGATCTGCTTCTCGAAGGTACGCAGCGCTTCGATGCCGGCCTGGTCTTCCTTCTCGGTGTAGGCGGTGGTGATCTCGTTCAGCAGCTTCTCACGCAGGGTCTCCTCGTAGAGGTGATCGTCCTCGTCCAGCCACTGCTGGATCGGCAGCTTCATGGCGAAGTCGCTGGCCAGCGAAGCTTCGAGGCCGGCCACGTCCCACTGCTCTGGCAGTGACTGCGGCGGGATGTGCTGGCTGATGGTGGCGTCCAGCACTTCCTGGCGGAACTCGGCGATGGTATCGCCAATGTTATCGGCTGCCAGCAGGCTGTTGCGCATGTGGTAGATCACCTTGCGCTGTTCGTTGGCCACGTCATCGTATTCAAGCAGCTGTTTGCGGATGTCGAAGTTGCGGCCTTCGACCTTGCGCTGGGCTTTTTCGATGGCGTTGGTGACCATGCGGTGCTCGATGGCCTCACCAGACTGCATGCCCAGTGCCTTCATGAAGTTCTTCACCCGGTCGGAGGCGAAGATGCGCATCAGGCTGTCTTCCAGCGACAGGTAGAAGCGGCTCGAACCCGGGTCACCCTGACGGCCGGAACGGCCACGCAGCTGGTTGTCGATACGGCGCGATTCATGACGCTCGGAAGCGATCACGTGCAGGCCACCGGCTTGAATCACCTGCTGGTGACGCTTCTGCCAGTCGGCCTTGATCTGGGCGATCTGCTCGGGGGTCGGGTTTTCCAGGGCAGCCACTTCGGCTTCCCAGTTACCGCCCAGCAGGATGTCGGTACCACGGCCAGCCATGTTGGTGGCGATGGTCAGCGCACCCGGAGCACCGGCTTGGGCGATGATCTCGGCTTCCTTCTCGTGGTACTTGGCGTTCAGTACCTTGTGGTCGATACCTTCCTTCTTCAGCAGGTTCGACATGTGCTCCGAAGTTTCGATGGTGGCGGTACCCACCAGGATCGGGCGGCCCTGGGTCATGCTCTCTTTGATGTCGGCGATGATCGCGGCGTATTTCTCGTCGGCGGTCAGGTACACCAGGTCGTTGAAGTCTTTACGCGCCAGCGGCTTGTTCGGCGGAATGACCATCACGTTCAGGGCGTAAATCGACTGGAACTCGAACGCTTCGGTGTCGGCGGTACCGGTCATGCCGGACAGCTTGGTGTACAGACGGAAGTAGTTCTGGAAGGTGGTCGATGCCAGGGTCTGGCTTTCGGCCTGGATGTTCAGGTTTTCTTTTGCCTCGATGGCCTGGTGCAGGCCTTCGGACAGACGACGACCCGGCATGGTACGGCCGGTGTGTTCGTCGATCAGGAGAACCTGGCCGTCCTGGACAATGTATTCGATGTTGCGGTGGAACAGCTTGTGTGCCCGCAGGCCAGCGTAGACGTGGGTCAGCAGGCCCAGGTTGTGCGCCGAGTACAGGCTCTCGCCTTCGGCCAGCAGCCCGGCCTGGGTCAGCATCTCTTCGATGAACTGGTGACCGGCTTCGTTCAGCTCGACCTGGCGGCTCTTCTCGTCGATGGTGAAGTGGCCTTCCTGGGTGACCTGGCCTTCGACTTCTTCGATGTGCTGGGTCAGGCGCGGGATCAGGCGGTTGATCTCGATGTACAGCTTGGAGCTGTCTTCGGCCTGGCCGGAGATGATCAGCGGGGTGCGCGCTTCGTCGATGAGGATCGAGTCGACTTCGTCGATCACGGCGAAGTTCAGTTCACGCTGGAACTTCTCTTCCTGGCTGAACGCCATGTTGTCGCGCAGGTAGTCGAAACCGAATTCGTTGTTGGTGCCGTAGGTGATGTCGGCGGCGTAGGCGGCACGCTTTTCTTCAGGCGGCTGGAAGGCCGAGACGATGCCTACGGACAGGCCAAGGAATTCGTACAGCGGGCGCATCCAGTTGGCGTCACGGCGGGCCAGGTAGTCGTTCACCGTGACCACGTGTACGCCTTTGCCAGACAGGGCATTGAGGTAAACGGCCAGGGTACCGACCAAGGTCTTGCCTTCACCGGTACGCATTTCTGCGATCATGCCCTCGTGCAGGGTCATGCCGCCGATCAGCTGCACGTCGAAGTGGCGCATGCCCATCACGCGCTTGCCGGCCTCTCGGGCCACGGCGAAGGCTTCGGGCAGCAGTTGGTCCAGTGTCTCGCCTTTGGCCAGGCGCTCCTTGAACTCTGCGGTCTTGGCCCGCAGTTGCTCGTCGGAGAGGGCCACCATCTTCTCTTCGAAGGCATTGACGATAGCAACCGTCTTGAGCATGCGTTTGACTTCACGCTCATTCTTGCTTCCAAAAAGTTTTTTTAACAAAGGCGCAAACATATCGGCAGGATCTTCCACACGTAGGGATGGAGGGCGGCCCCATGAGTCGCCCGTGCAGCCCTGAGGCCGCATGCGAACGAGCATTCTACCCGGAAACGATGGTGAGGAAAGTGGTCGATTGCCACGATGCTGGCACAGCGCTTAGGCGGGGGCTTTTCTAAGATAGGGGTATTTTCCCCGAGTTCAACCCGCGGGTTGATGAAACAATAGCGAGAATGACTCCTATCCTGCGAAGAGGCCAGCTCAGGCAACGAGGATGTTAGACTGGCCACCTTGTCACTGGATGCACACCACCATGGCCTTCAAACCCTCCCCCGCCCAGCCGCCCGCCACCCTGCTGCGCCAGAACCGCCCGCTGCGCCTGCTGCTGAACCAGGCCGAGCGCCTGGAGCACCTGCAGCGCCTGCTGGAAAGCCAGCTGCAACCGGCAGCCCGCGAGCATTGCCATGTGGCCTCGTGGCGGGACGGCACATTGTTGCTGGTGGTCACCGACGGCCATTGGGCCACGCGCCTGCGCTATCAGCAGAAGCGCCTGCAGCGCCAGCTACAGGCGCTGGAAGCATTCGGCAACCTGCAGCGCATTCTCTACAAGGTGCAGCCGCCCCTGGTACCGGCCAAGCGCGGCGGTAACACCACCGAATTGTCGAACACCGCTGCCGAGAGCATCCGAGACTCCGCCGAAGGGATCGCCGACCCCAAGCTGCGCGCCGCCCTGGAGCGCCTGGCCAGCCACGCGAAGGGGAAAGGCTAGGGGCGCTTGCCTCGAGTTTTGTGCTGGCGCGCAGATCGAGCGCCGCCCGCGCGGCGCTCGATCACACAGGCGCTGAAAGCCTTGAGCCAGGAACCCGCCATAAAAAAGGCCACCCGAAGGTGGCCTCAATCAACGAACTAGAGAGTGTTCGAACTTACACAGCCGCAACAGGGCGCATGTAGGAGATCGGTGCCGTGCTGGCATCTTCGAAAGTGACCACTTCCCAGGCATCGGTTTCAGCGATGAGCTTGCGCAGCAGCTGGTTGTTCAGCGCGTGGCCGGACTTGTAGCCCTTGAACTCGCCGATCAGGCTGTTGCCCAGCAGGTAAAGGTCGCCAATGGCGTCGAGGATCTTGTGCTTGACGAATTCGTCATCGGAACGAAGGCCGTCTTCGTTGAGCACACCGGTCTCGTCGACCACGATGGCGTTCTCGACACTGCCGCCCAGCGCAAGGTTGTGCTTGCGCAGGTACTCGATGTCACGCATGAAGCCGAAAGTACGGGCGCGGCTGACTTCCTTCACGAAAGAGGTGCTGGAGAAGTCGACGACCGCACTCTGGGTCTGGCCCTTGAGGACCGGGTGATCGAAGTCGATCTCGAAGCTCACCTTGAACCCGTCGAATGGCAGGAAGGTGGCGCTCTTGTCGCCCTCCACCACTGTCACTTCGCGCAGGATGCGGATGAACTTCTTGGCTGCGTCCTGCTCTTCCAGGCCAGCAGACTGAATCAGAAATACGAAGGGACCGGCGCTGCCATCCATGATCGGCACTTCCGAGGCGGAGAGCTCGACGTAGGCGTTATCGATGCCCAGGCCCGCCATGGCGGAGAGCAGGTGCTCGACCGTATCGACCTTGACGTCACCGTTGACCAGCGTGGTGGACATGGTGGTCTCACCGACGTTAGCCGCACGCGCCGGGATCTCGACCACAGGGTCAAGGTCGGCGCGACGGAAGACGATGCCGGTGTCGACAGGCGCAGGCTTGAGGGTCAGGTAGACCTTCTCCCCGGAGTGCAGGCCGACGCCCGTGGCACGGATGGTATTCTTCAGGGTGCGTTGTCTAATCATGGCATTGGCCGCTTCAGCGCAAATAATGCGAACAGGTATCAACAAAGGCTGGGGATGATAACAGACCCGGCCTTTGCTGAACACCAATCACCCTTATACCCCTGATAAATTCCATCAATCAGCCTGACGACGCAAGAAGGCTGGGATATCGAGGTAGTCCAGATCATCCTGAGGGTTGAGTTTAGCTGCCGCAGCGGCACCGGCGTGGGCCTGGTTGCGCATCACGGTCGGGCGCTCCAGGTCACGGTAGTTGACGGCTGGCTGCTCCTGACGCACCGGCGCCGGGTTGGAAGCCTCGTACACCTGCTGAGCGGTCTGCAGGGTGTTGTCGACCACCTTGACCGGTTTTTCGATGCGCGCGCCCAGACCGGTGGCAACCACGGTCACGTGCAGTTCGTCACGCATGTCAGGGTCGATCACGGTACCGACCTTGACCATGGCGTGGTCGGAGGCGAAGGCTTCGATGATGCTACCTACATCGGAGTACTCACCAAGCGACAGGTCAGGACCGGCGGTGATGTTCACCAGGATGCCGCGGGCGCCCTGCAGGTTGACGTCTTCGAGCAGCGGGTTGCGAATGGCCGCTTCGGTGGCTTCGCGAGCACGGTTCGGACCGCTGGCGCAGCCGGTACCCATCATCGCCATGCCCATTTCACCCATGACGGTGCGCACGTCGGCGAAGTCGACGTTGATCATGCCCGGGCGCTTGATGATGTCGGAGATACCGCGAACGGCACCGGCCAGTACATCGTCGGCCTTGGCAAAGGCGGACAGCAGGCTGGCATCCTTGCCCAGGATGGTCAGCAGCTTCTCGTTGGGGATGGTGATGAGCGAGTCGACGCTCTCAGCCAGCATGCGGATGCCTTCGTCGGCGATCTGCATGCGCTTGCGGCCTTCGAACGGGAACGGACGGGTCACCACTGCAACGGTGAGAATGCCCATTTCCTTGGCCACTTCGGCGATGATCGGCGCCGCGCCGGTACCGGTACCGCCGCCCATGCCGGTGGTGATGAACACCATGTTGGTGCCCTGCAGCACCTCAGCGATGCGCTCACGGTCTTCCAGCGCGGCCTGACGGCCGACTTCCGGATTGGCACCAGCACCCAGGCCCTTGGTCACGCCGGTACCCAGTTGCAGGATGGTGCGTGCGCCAATGTTTTTCAGCGCCTGGGCATCGGTGTTGGCGCAGATGAACTCGACGCCTTCGATGCTGCTCTTCACCATGTGGTTGACGGCGTTGCCGCCGCCACCGCCGACGCCGATCACCTTGATGACCGGACTTTGCGGGACGTTGTCTACGAGCTCGAACATTTTCCCTCTCCTTACAGTTCTCTAGTTGTTGCGCCTACCACTACTGCTTTGAAACTTAGAAGTTGCCCTGGACCCATTTCTTGAAGCGCTCAAGCACTGGGGCCTTCGGTTCATCGCCATAGCTGTTGTTGCTGCTGTTGGTGTTACCGGTCAGGACCAGGTCCTCGGACTGCTTGAGCAGCCCATAGGTGAGCAAGCCCACACCGGTGGAATAGATCGGGTTGCGCACCACGTCGCTCAGCCCCCGAACGCTGTGCGGTACGCCCAGGCGTACCGGCATGTGGAAGATTTCCTCGGCCAGTTCCACGGCGCCTTCCATCTTCGCGGTGCCGCCGGTGAGGACGATGCCGGCTGGCACCAAGTCCTCGTAACCGCTGCGGCGCAGCTCGGCCTGGATCAGGGTGAAGAGCTCGTCGTAACGTGGCTCCACCACCTCGGCCAGGGCCTGGCGCGACAGCTCGCGCGGTGGGCGGTCGCCCACGCTCGGCACCTTGATGGTCTCGCCGGCGCCGGCCAGCTTGGCCAGGGCGCAGGCGTAGCGGATCTTGATTTCTTCGGCGTACTGGGTCGGCGTACGCAGGGCCATGGCGATGTCGTTGGTCACCTGGTCGCCGGCAATCGGGATGACCGCGGTGTGACGGATCGCACCCTCGGTGAAGATGGCGATGTCGGTAGTGCCACCACCGATGTCCACCAGGCACACACCCAGTTCTTTCTCGTCATCGGTCAGCACCGAGTAGGCCGAGGCCAGCTGCTCGAGGATGATGTCGTCGATTTCCAGGCCGCAGCGGCGTACGCACTTTTCGATGTTCTGCGCCGCGTTGACCGCGCAGGTGACCACGTGAACCTTCGCTTCCAGGCGCACGCCAGACATGCCCAGCGGCTCGCGCACGCCTTCCTGGTTGTCGATCACGTAGTCCTGCGGCAAGGTGTGCAGCACGCGCTGGTCAGCCGGGATGGCCACGGCCTGGGCGGCGTCGAGCACACGCTCGAGGTCGGCAACGCTGACCTCGCGGTCGCGGATGGCGACGATGCCGTGGGAGTTCAGGCTGCGGATGTGGTTGCCGGCTACGCCGACGAACGCCGAGTGGATACGGCAGCCAGCCATCAGCTGGGCTTCTTCCACTGCACGCTGGATCGACTGCACGGTCGATTCGATGTTCACCACCACGCCCTTCTTCAGGCCGCGGGATGGATGGGTGCCGATGCCCACGATCTCGAGGGTGCCGTCTTCGCCCACTTCACCCACCAGCGCCACCACCTTGGAAGTGCCGATGTCCAGCCCGACGATCATTTTGCCGCTATGCGCGTTTGCCATGGTCCTGCCTCTCTCTAATTCTTCGCAACGGCGGGTTTGGCCGTCGTCGGTGCGTTCGGTTCCCGCCAACCAACGGCAAGTCCGTTGGCATAACGCAGATCAATGCGGGCGATATTGGTGATCTGCTCTTTGAGTGTCTTGTCGTAAATGGCAATGAAACGGCGCATCTTCTCCACCAGATGGTCGCGCCCCAACAGCAGCTCGATGCCCGGCCCGGCACTGCTCGCACCGGTGGTCAGGAACCAGCTGCCCCGCTCGCGCAGCTCAAGGCGAGCGATGGAAAAGCCCAAGGGGCGCAGCATCTGGCTCAATACCTGATATTGCTGCATGACTTGTTGCTGAGCACGCTGCGGCCCGGCCAGCTGCGGCAGGTGCTCATAGTTGGCCAGCTCGCGCGGGGTGAAGGCCTGGCCCTGGTTGTTGAGCAAGGCCTCATCACCCCAGCGCGCCACCGGCAGCTGTTCTTCCAGGCGAATCACCACTTCGTCCGGCCACACCCGGCGTACTTCGGCATGGGCGATCCACGGCATCTGCTCGAGCTCGGCGCGCATCGCGGTGAGGTCGACGCTGAAGAAGCTCGCCGCCACATACGGCGCAATGCGCTGCTGCACCGACTGCTGGCTGATGTAGCTGAGGTCACCCTGCACGTCGATCTTGGTGATCGGCCGGTCGGCATAGGGCATCAGGCGGATGGCGCCCTCATAGGCGCCGAAGCCTGCAGCCACCAGCACGATCGGCCACAGCAGTCGCTTGAGGCCGCCCAGGCTGGGCCGCGGCAGGCGCGCCGATACGGGCTCGTCGGCCACCAGTCGGCTGGCACCGCGCGGCACCGGCTTGCTGCGGCCGGTAACGGGTTGCTGCTGACGTATCATTGCGCCTTGCATGATGGTTAACCTCGCGTCGCCACGCTTTCGGCCAGGATCGCCAGCACCAGTTGCTGGAAGTCCAGGCCGGCCGCGCGGGCCGCCATGGGCACCAGGCTATGATCAGTCATGCCGGGTGCGGTGTTGACTTCGAGCAGCCAGAACCGGCCCTGCTCGTCCTGCATCACGTCCAGCCGGCCCCAGCCTTCGATGCCGATGGCATCGCAGGCGCGCGCGGTCAGGTCGATCAGTTCCTGCTCCTTGGCACTGTCCAGGCCACACGGGATGCGGTACTGGGTGTCATTGGCGATGTACTTGGCGTCGTAGTCGTAGAACACGTGCGGAGTGCCCAGGGCGATCGGCGGCAGCACCTGGCCACGCAGAACGGCGATGGTGAACTCCGGGCCGTGAATCCATTGCTCGACCAGGACTTGCGAATCGTAGTGGGCGGCGTCTTGCCAGGCAGCGATCAGTTCCTGCTCGCTATTCACCTTGGCCATGCCGATGCTAGAGCCTTCATGGGCAGGTTTGACGATAAGCGGGAAGCCCAGTTCCGTACTGGCTGCAACACAATCCTGGACACTGGCCAGCACCGCGTGGCGCGGGGTCGGAATACCCAGGCTCTGCCACACCTGCTTGGTGCGCAGCTTGTCCATGGCCAGTGCCGAAGCGAGGATGCCGCTGCCGGTGTAGGGGATGCCCAGGCACTCGAGCAGGCCCTGCATGCTTCCGTCCTCACCGCCACGGCCGTGGAGGATGATGAAGGCGCGGTCGATTTTCTCGCTCTGCAGGCGCTCCAGCAGGTCGTCACCGACATCGATGCCGACCACATCGACACCGGCACTGGTCAGTGCGTCGATCACCGCGGCGCCGGACTTCAGCGACACTTCACGCTCGGCGCTCTTGCCGCCGTATAGCACGGCCACCCGGCCGAATGCTTTCACGTCCAGGGTCGAGTGCAGTTGTTCGTAGGCGCTGGTCATTTCGACTTCTCCTGCTGGGCGCCAGCGAACAGCGGGCTTTTCATCAGTTGCGGAGCCAGGCCACCGACGTCACCGGCACCCTGGCAGATCAGGATGTCGCCGGCGCGCAGCAGCGGCTTGACCAGCGGCGCCAGCTCGGCACCACGTTCGATGTAGATCGGGTCCAGCTTGCCGCGCTGGCGGATGCTGTGGCACAGCTGGCGGCTGTCGGCACCGGGGATCGGCTCTTCGCCGGCCGGGTAGACCTCCATCAACAGCAGCACGTTGGCATCGCCCAGCACCTGGACGAAATCGTCGTACAGGTCGCGGGTACGGCTGTAGCGGTGCGGCTGGTAGACGATCACCAGGCGACGGCTTGGCCAGCCACCGCGCACGGCCTTGATCACTGCTGCCACTTCGGTCGGGTGGTGACCATAGTCATCGACCAGCATCACGCTGCCGCCGTCGACCGGCAGTTCGCCGTAGACCTGGAAGCGTCGGCCGACACCCTGGAAGCCGGACAGGCCCTGGACGATGGCTTCATCGCTGATGCCTTCGTCAGTGGCGATGGCGATGGTGGCCAAGGCGTTGAGCACGTTGTGATTGCCAGGCATGTTCACCGACACCTCGAGCGGCTCGCAGTCACGGCGCAGCACGGTGAAGTGGGTCTGCATGCCCTGCTGGCGCACGTTGATGGCGCGGATGTCGGCCTCTTCGCTGAAACCGTAGGTGACGGTCGGGCGCTTGACCTGCGGCAGGATCTCGCGCACGACAGGGTCGTCCAGGCACATCACGGCCAGGCCATAGAACGGCAGGTTGTGCAGGAACTCGACGAAGGTCTTCTTCAGCTTGTTGAAGTCACCCTCGTAGGTTGCCATGTGGTCGGCGTCGATGTTGGTGACCACGGCTACCATCGGCTGCAGGTGCAGGAAGCTGGCATCGCTTTCGTCGGCTTCGGCAATCAGGTAGCGGCTGGTGCCCAGCTGCGCGTTGGTGCCGGCAGCGGTCAGGCGACCACCGATGACGAAAGTCGGGTCCAGACCGCCGGCGGCGAATACCGAAGCCAACAGGCTGGTGGTGGTGGTCTTGCCGTGGGTACCGGCAACCGCCACGCCATGGCGATAGCGCATCAGCTCGGCGAGCATCTCGGCACGCGGTACCACCGGAATACGCCGCTCCAGGGCGGTGGCGACTTCCGGGTTGGCTGGGTTGATGGCGCTGGACACCACCAGCACATCGGCATTGGCGGCGTTCTCGGCGCGGTGGCCGACGAAGATCTCGGCGCCGAACGACTCCAGGCGCTCGGTAACCGGCGACGCCTTGAGGTCGGAACCGGACACCTGGTAGCCCAGGTTCAGCAGCACTTCAGCGATACCGCACATGCCCACGCCGCCGATACCGACGAAGTGGATACGATTGATGCGGCCCATCTTCGGCTGGGGCATGGCTTTCTGGCTTTCAACCATGGGCCACCTCCAGGCAGATATCGACCACGGTGCTGGTTGCAGCAGGTTTGGCCAGGCGCCGTGCGGTGCCAGCCATGGTGTTGAGTTTCTCGGGTTGCATCAGCACCTCGTTCAGGCGTTCAGCGAGTTGCGCTGCGCCAGTTGTCGCTTGTGGCATGAGGAAGGCAGCACCTTCCTGGGCCAGATATTGGGCGTTGTAGGTCTGGTGGTCGTCGATCGCGTGGGGCAAAGGCACCAGCATTGAAGGCAGGCCCGCCGCCGCGAGTTCGCTGACTGTCAGGGCACCGGCCCGGCAGACCACGATATCGGCCCAGCCATAGGCATGGGCCATGTCCTTGATGAACGGTTCGACCTGAGCGTCGACACCCGCTTCGCGGTAACGCTCGGCAGTGGCCGGCGCATGGTGCTTGCCGGCCTGGTGGAACACCTCTGGGCGCAGGTTCGCCGGTACTTCGGACAGGGCCTTAGGCAACAATTTGTTCAATGGTTCCGCACCCAGGCTGCCCCCCATCACCAGCAGGCGCGCGCGGCGCTCGGCCAGGGGCGCCCGTTGGGCATCCATGAACAGCTCCGGGCGCACCGGGTTGCCGGTGGTACGCAGCTTGTCGCTGGCGTCGAAGGTCGCCGGGAAGGCTTCGCAGACACGCGCCGCAAGGGGCAGCAGCAGGCGGTTGGTGGTACCGGCACGGGCGTTCTGCTCGTGGATCACCAACGGCACACCGCACAGCCGTGCGGCAACGCCGCCTGGGCCGGTCACATAGCCGCCGAAGCCAACTACACAGACGGGCTTGAGCTCGCGCACGATACGGCGCGCCTGGAGCACCGCCTTGACCAGGGTGAACGGTGCCTTGAGCAGCGAAAGCTTGCCTTTGCCACGCAGGCCACTGACCTGAATCAGGTGCAGTGGCAGGCCGGCTTGCGGCACCAGTTCGTTCTCGATGCCACGCGGGGTGCCCAGCCAATGCACGGTGTAGCCGCGGGCCTGGAATTCACGGGCGCAGGCCAGGGCCGGGAACACGTGGCCCCCGGTGCCGCCTGCCATGATCAGTACGTTCCTGCCGTCAGCGGCCATGACTGGTCTCCTCGGCAAAATCGCTCTCTTTGAATTCGTGCTCCTCGCTGCCCAGGTGCGTGCGACTTTCCCATTCGATGCGCAACAGCAACCCCACGCAGGCACAGCAGATCACCAGCGATGAACCGCCGTAACTGAGGAATGGCAGGGTCAGGCCCTTGGTCGGCAGCAGGCCGACGTTCACGCCGATGTTGATCAGGAACTGGCCGATCCACAGGAACGCCAGGCCGAACGCCATGTAGGCGGCGAAGAACTGCTTGGCCTTCTCTGCCCACAGGCCGATGTACAGCGCGCGGATGGTGACGAAGACGAACAGCGCGATGGTCACCAGCGAGCCAACCACGCCAAGCTCTTCGGCCAGTACCGAGAACACGAAGTCGGTGTGCGCTTCAGGCAGGTAGAACTGCTTCTGCACGCTGTTGCCCAGGCCGACACCCAGCCACTCGCCGCGGCCGAAGGCGATCAGTGCCTGGGTCAGCTGGTAGCCGGAGCCGAACTGGTCGGACCAGGGGTCGGTGAAGGTGATCAGGCGCGCCATCCGGTAAGGCTGCGCCTGTACCAGAATGAACACCGCAGCCACCGCCAGCACCACCATCAGGCTGAAGCGGAACAGCCCCACCCCGCCGAGGAACAGCATCGCGGCGGCGGCCCCCATCATCACCACGGTGGCGCCGAAGTCCGGTTCCATCAGCAGCAGAGCCGCCATTGGCAGCAGCACGATGAACGGCTTGAAGAAGCCCATCCAGGTCTCGCGCACCTCGGTCTGCCGGCGCACCAGGTAGCCAGCCAGGTAGATGACCACGAACACCTTGGCGATCTCAGAGGGCTGCACGTTGAAGAAGCTGAAGCCGATCCAGCGCATCGAACCGTTCACTTCACGGCCGATCCCCGGCACCAGCACCAGCACCAGCAGGCCGAAGGCACCGATCAGCATCATGAAGCCCATGCGCTGCCAGGTGGCGATCGGCACCATCATGGTCGCGCCACAGGCAACCAGGCCGAGGAACACGTACACCAGGTGACGGTACATGTGGTACAGCGGGTTACCGGACTGCACCGCAGCAACTTCCGAAGACGCCGAGGTGATCATCACCAGGCCCAGGCCCAGCAGCGCCAGGCAACCGGCCAGCATGGCGAAGTCGAGGTCGACGCCACGGCCGCTGATCAGCGGCGACGGATACGGCTTGAGGATGCCGAAGATCATGCCAGCCCTCCCGCCGCCTGGGCGAACAGGCGCCCGCGTTCTTCGAAGTTCTTGAACATGTCGAGGCTGGCGCAGGCCGGCGACAGCAGCACCGCGTCACCCGGCTGGGCCAGCTCGGCGCACTGCTGCACAGCCTCATCCAGGGTCTTGACCCGCACCAGCGGCACGCCATCGCCCAGGGCCTCGGCCAGGCGCTCGGCATCACGGCCAAGCAGCACCACGGCGCGACAGAAGTTGTTGACCGGCTCGCGCAGGGCGGCGAAATCGGCACCCTTGCCGTCGCCACCGGCGATCAGCACCAGTTTGCCGTCGATGTCCGCACCCAGGCCTTCGATCGCCGCCAGGGCAGCACCAACGTTGGTGGCCTTGGAATCGTCGTACCAGTTGACGGCGTTGCGCTCACGGATCCACTGGCAACGGTGAGCCAGGCCCTTGAATTCACGCAGCGCTTCGAGCATTGGCTCGAACGGCAGGCCGGCAGCGTGACCGAGGGCCAGGGCCGCCAGGGCGTTGCTCTGGTTGTGGGCGCCACGAACCTTCAACTCACGCACCGGCATCAGCGTCTGGAATTCGTACGCCAGGTATTTCTCGCCATCGACTTCGCGCAGGCCGAAGGCCTTGAAATCTGGCTGGTTGAGACCGAAGGTGAAGCATGGGCGGCCTTCCACCGGCAGCGGCCGGCTCAGGGCATCCTGGCGGTTGACCACGACCTGACGGGCACCGCGGAAGATCCGGTGCTTGGCCAGGTGGTAGGCCGGCAGGCCGCTGTAGCGGTCCATGTGGTCTTCGCTGATATTCAGCACGGTGGCCACTTCGGCGTTGAGCTGGTCGGTGGTCTCCAGCTGGAAGCTCGACAGCTCCAGCACATACAGCTCGACATCGTCGCTCAGCAGGTCCAGCGCCGGGGTGCCCAGGTTGCCACCCACGGCCACGCGCTTGCCGGCCTTGGCGGCCATCTCGCCGACCAGGGTGGTAACGGTGCTTTTCGCGTTGGAGCCGCTGATCGCCACGATCGGCGCCTTGGCATGGCGGGCGAACAGTTCGATGTCACCGGACAGCTGCACGCCACGTGCCGCCGCCTGCTGCAGGGCCGGGGTGGCCAGGGCCAGGCCCGGACTCACGTACAGCTCGTTGGCGCGGCACAGGAAGTCCACGTCCAGTTCACCACAGCGCACTTCCACCTGCGGGTAATCACGGCGCAGGGTTTCCAGTTCCGGCGGTTGCTCACGGGTGTCGGCGACCGCAAAGGCAATGCCCCGGTTCGCCAGGAAGCGAACCAGGGACATGCCGCTCTTGCCGAGGCCGACAACGATGCGGAATTGGTCGGAAGCGATCAATGACACGCTTTTCTACCTCAGTTTCAGGGTTGCCAGGCCGATCAGTACCAGAATCACGGTGATGATCCAGAAACGGACGATCACGCGTGGCTCAGGCCAGCCCTTGAGTTCAAAGTGGTGGTGAATCGGTGCCATGCGGAACACGCGCTTGCCGGTGAGCTTGAACGAGGCGACCTGAATCACCACCGACAGGGTTTCCATCACGAAGATGCCGCCCATGATGAACAGCACGATCTCCTGGCGCACGATCACGGCGATGGTGCCCAATGCAGCGCCCAGCGCCAGTGCGCCGACGTCGCCCATGAACACCTGGGCCGGATAGGTGTTGAACCAAAGGAAGCCCAGGCCGGCACCGATCAGCGCGCCGCAGAACACGATCAGCTCGCCCGAGCCCGGTACGTAAGGGATCAGCAGGTATTCGGCAAACTTCACGTTACCCGACAGGTAGCAGAAGATACCCAGGGCGCCGCCGACCATCACGGTTGGCATGATCGCCAGGCCATCGAGGCCGTCGGTCAGGTTGACCGCGTTGCTCGAACCGACGATGACGAAATAGGTCAGTACGACGAAGCCGATACCCAGCGGGATGGTGACGTCCTTGAGGAACGGCACGATCAAGGTGGTTTCGACAGTAGTCGGGGCGGTCATGTACAGGAACACTGCCGCGCCCAGGCCGAACACCGACTGCCAGAAGTACTTCCAGCGGCTCGGCAGGCCACGCGAGTTCTTTTCGATCACCTTGCGGTAGTCGTCGACCCAGCCGATGGCACCGAACAGCAGGGTGACGATCAGCACGGTCCAGACATAGCGGTTGGACAGGTCGGCCCACAGCAGGGTGCTGACGCCGATTGCAGACAGGATCAGTGCGCCACCCATGGTCGGAGTGCCGGACTTGGACAGGTGCGATTGCGGGCCGTCGTTACGAACGGCCTGACCGATCTGGCGAATCTGCAGGGTACGGATCATCCACGGCCCCAGCCACAGCGCCAGTGACAACGCGGTCAGTACACCAAGAATCCCGCGCAGGGACAGGTACTGGAAGACCGCGAAGCCCTTGTGGAACTGTTGCAGATACTCGGCCAACAGCAGCAGCATTAATGTTTCTCCCCGCTGGCACCGCACAATGCAGCCACGACGTTTTCCATCGCAGCGCTGCGCGAGCCCTTGATCAAGATAGTGGTGTCGCTGGCAGTCTCGGCGCGAACGGCGTCGATCAGCTCAGCTTGAGTGGCGAAATGACGGCCATTGGCGCCGAACGCCTTGACCGCATGAACCATGTTTGAACCTGTTGCATACACGGCGTCAACCTTGCCGCGTGCGTAATCACCCACCTGCCGGTGGCCTTCTTCCGCCCACTGACCCAGTTCGCCGATATCCCCCAGCACCAGAACGGTGCGCCCGGAAAAGGCGCGGAGTATATCAATGGCCGCGCACATCGAGGTGGGATTTGCGTTGTAGGTATCGTCGATTACCCGCACACCGCTCGGGGCGATTTGCGCCACGGTACGGCCCTTGACCGGCTGCACGGCGTTGAGGCCGGCGGCGATGCCATTCAGGCTCAGACCAACGGCATGGGCAGCGGCGGCAGCGGCCAGGGCGTTGCTGACGTTGTGTTCGCCTAGCACATTGAGTTGCACGTCTACCGTTTCACCCGCGCCATGCAGTTTGAACGACGGGCAGCCACGGGCATCGCGACCGATGTCGCTGGCGTAAAAATCAGCCTGATCGTTGCCACGAGCGAAGCTGATTACCTTGTGCGCACCGGCACGGGCCTTCCAGATGGCGAAGGCTTTGTCGTCCAGGTTGAGAATGGCGATACCGCCCTCGCCCAGGCCTTCGAGGATCTCGCCCTTGGCTTCGACGATCTTCTCGGGGCCGCCGAACTCGCCAACGTGGGCAGTACCGGCGTTGTTGATGATCACCACCTGCGGCTGGGTCAGGCCGACGGTGTAGCGGATTTCACCGATGCGCGAAGCGCCCAGCTCGATCACCGCAGCGCTGTGCTCCGGAGCAATTTCAAGCAAGGTCAGCGGTGCACCTAGGTCGTTGTTCAGGTTGCCGCGGGTGGCATGCACCAGGCCGCGGGTGCGCAAGATGCTGGCGAGCATCTCCTTGACCGTGGTCTTGCCGCTGGAACCGGTGATGGCGACGACTGGCTTGTCGAAGGCAGCGCGGTTCAGCGCACCGAGCTGGCCGAGTGCTACGCGGCAGTCGGCAACCAGCAGCTGCGGCAGATCAACATCGGCAATTTCGCGCTCGACCAGTGCAGCAACGGCGCCTTTGGTTTGCACGTCGGCGAGGTAGTCATGGCCATCGAAGCGTGGCCCGCTCAGGGCAACGAACAACTGGCCGGCAGCAACGCTGCGGCTGTCGATGCTGACACCGGTGAAGCTGGCGTCGGCGTTGACCAGGCGCGCATTCAAAGCGCCGGTCAGCTGGCTGAGGGTCATGGGCTTAAGCATGTGGTGCCTCCCAGGCTGCAAGTGCCTTGTCGGCTTCGATCAGGTCGGAGAAGGCATGGCGCTCGCCATTGATCTCCTGGTAGTCCTCGTGCCCCTTGCCGGCCAGGACGATCACGTCATCGGCAGCAGCGGTGGCGATCAGGTGAGCAATGGCTTCACCACGGCCAGCGACGAACTCGATGTCGGCAGGCTTGGCGAAACCAGGGCGAATGTCGTCGAAGATGCGCAGCGGGTCTTCAGTACGCGGGTTGTCGTCGGTGACCAGCACCCGGTCGGCCAGGCGCTCGGCCACTTCGGCCATCAGCGGGCGCTTGCCGCGATCACGGTCACCACCGCAGCCGAACAGGCACAGCAGCTCGCCGTGAGCATGCGGGCGCAAGGCTTCGAGGACTTTTTCCAGGGCATCAGGGGTATGTGCGTAATCGACCACTACCAGCGGCTTGTCACCGCCACCCAGGCGCTGCATGCGGCCGACCGGGCCCTGCAGGGCGGGGACGACCTTGAGGATCTCCTCCAACGAGTAGTCCAGCGCCAGCAGCGTGGCCACCGCCGCGAGCATGTTGCTCAGGTTGAAGCGACCCAGCAGCTGGCTACGCAGAGTGCGCTCACCTTGAGCGGTGACGAGCGTGGCGCGCACGCCATCATCATCGAAATGCGCTTCGCGGCAGAACAGCGAAGCGTCCGGGTTTTCCAGGCTGTAGCTGAGCAGCCGGGTCTCGATATGATCGACACTCGGGCGGCGAGCAAAATCGTCGGCCAAGCGGCGACCGAAGTCATCATCCAGGTTGACCACCTGGCAACGCAGGCTCGGCCATGCGAACAGCCTGGCCTTGGCGGCCTCGTAGGCCTCCATGCTGCCGTGGTAGTCCAGATGGTCGCGGGACAGGTTGGTCATGACCGCGATATCGAATTCCAGCGCAGCAACACGGCCCTGCTCCAGGGCGTGGGACGAAACCTCCATGGCCACAGCCTTGGCGCCGCCCTTCTTGAGGTCGCTCAAGGTCGACTGCACGGCGATCGGATCGGGCGTGGTCAGGCGGCCGCTCTGCAGCTCGCCATAGAAGCCGGTGCCCAAGGTGCCGATCAGGCCGCAGCGCTGGCCCAGCGCATCGAGCGCCTGAGCCACCAGCTGCGTGACGCTGGTCTTGCCATTGGTGCCGGTGACGCCCACCAGGTTCAGCTGACGGCTCGGCTCGCCGTAGAAGCGCCCGGCAATTTGCGACAGCTGGCCGATCAGACCCTTCACAGGAATCAGCGGTACATCGGTAAGCGGCAGCACGTTGACGCCCTGCTCTTCGTAAGCCACGGCCGCAGCGCCACGCGACAGTGCATCGGCAATGTGCTCACGGCCATCAACCTTGGCACCTGGCACGGCCAGGAACAGGTCGCCCTGACGCACCTGACGGCTATCCAGGGTCAGTTCACGGATCAGCGGATCACGGCTGGCGTGGGCGAAAAGCTTGCTCAATGGCATCGTCATCATCCACGCCCTCCCTTGGCGGGTGCTGCACTGGCCTGCTGCGGATCACTCGGCGGCGGCAGGTTATCTGGCGGCACGTTCATCAGGCGCAGGGTTCCCGACATGACCTTGCTGAATACGGGGGCCGATACCAGACCACCGAAGTAACCACCCTTGCCCGGCTCGTCGATGACCACGACGATGGCGTAGCGCGGGTCGCTCATCGGGCCGAAGCCGGCGAACAGCGAGCGGTAGGCGTTTTCGGTGTAACCCTTGGAGCCGACGGTGGCCTTACGTGCGGTACCGGACTTGCCGGCCACGTGGTAGAACGGCACCTGGGCACGGAACACGCCGCGCGGCGCTTCGATCACCTGCTGCAGCATGCCTTGGACGGTTTCGGCGGTTTCCTTCGGAATGGCCTGCACCGCTTCCGGCGCCTTGTCGACCTTGAGGATCGACAGCGGCACCATCTTGCCGTCGTTGGCCAGCGCCGCGTAGGCGTGCACCAGCTGCAGGGCGGTCACCGACACACCGTAGCCGTAGGACAGGGTCGCAGTTTCAGCCTTGCGCCACTCACGGTGGTTGGGCAGGTTGCCGACGCGCTCGCCCGGGAAGCCGAGGCCGGTGTACTGGCCCAGGCCGACCTGGGACATGACCCGGTAGATGGCCTCGCCGCCGATATCGAAGGCGATCTTGCTCATGCCGACGTTGGATGAGTTGATCAGGATGCCGGTCAGGTCGAGGATCGGGCCCTCGCTCTTGGACACGTCCTTGATGGTGTAGCGACCAATCTGCAGGCTGCCCGGATACACCTCGACCTTGTCGCTCGGCTTCCAGCGGCCACTCTGCAGCGCCGCACTCATCGAGATCGGCTTGACCGTCGAGCCCGGCTCGAACACGTCGATGATCGCCCGGTTACGCATGGCGGCCGGGAACATGCTGCGACGGTTGTTCGGGTTGTAGGTCGGCTGGTTGACCATGGCCAGGACCTCACCGGTCTTGACGTCCATGATCACCAGGCTGCCGGCCTTGGCGTCCTGTTCGGCAATGGCGTTGCGCAGTTCGCGGGTGGCCAGGTATTGCAGGCGCAGGTCGATCGACAACGCCAAGGTCTTGCCGGCCTTGGCGTTCTTGGTGACCTGGATGTCCTTGATCAGCCGGCCGCGCCGATCCTTGATCACTTGCCGCTTACCGGGCACGCCGGCCAGCCATTCATCGTAGGCCAGCTCCACGCCTTCGCGACCATGGTCGTCGAGGTCGGTGAAGCCGACCATGTGCGCGGTCACGTCGCCGGCCGGATAGAAGCGGCGGAATTCTTCCAGTCCATACACGCCCGGGACTTTCAGATCGAGCACGTGCTGGCCCTGCTCCGGGGTCAGGCCGCGGACCAGGTAGATAAACTCTTTATTGGCCTGCTGGGTCAGGCGCTCGGTCAGTTGCTGTGCGTTCTGCCCAAGGGCAGCAGCCAGCTGCGGCCAGCGATCCTTGGCGGCCTGCATTTCCTTGGGGTTGGCCCACAAGGTGGTGACCGGGGTACTGACCGCCAGCGGCTCGCCGTTGCGGTCGGTGATCAGGCCACGGTGCGCAGGAATGGGAATGTGACGCAGGCTGCGAGCATCGCCCTGGCCCTTGAGGAAGTCACGGTCGACTACCTGCAGGTCGATGATGCGCCAGCAGATGGCGCCGACCATCAGGGCCAGCAAGCCGATCACTACCCGGAAGCGCCAGGGGTAGAGTGCGCCTTCGAGCTTCATCATGGCGCCACCATCCGTACTTCGTCAGCTGCAGGCACACGCATCTTCAGCTGTTCGGAGGCCAGGCTCTCGATACGGCTGGAGGCGGTCCAGGTGCTTTGCTCGAGAATCAGCCGGCCCCACTCGGCCTGGGCCTTGTCACGCTCGTTCAACTCGCCGTACAGGGTGTTGAGCAACTGACGATTCCAGTGGGCACTGTAAGACACGGCAATGGCCGAAATGAGCACACCGACAAACAGCAGAAGCATCAGGAAGCTTCCGCCTGGCAGA
Organism: Pseudomonas sp. HS6-2; assembly: GCF_049325675.2. NCBI lineage: Bacteria > Pseudomonadati > Pseudomonadota > Gammaproteobacteria > Pseudomonadales > Pseudomonadaceae > Pseudomonas > Pseudomonas sp. HS6-2. Next base: position 5,192,880 of record NZ_CM143906.1, read on the forward strand.
GGTTTGGCAAATAGCCGGCTCACCGAAGCTTCTCCGCCACCCGCATCACGGCGCTGCGCGACCGCGGGTTGGCCTTGAGTTCGGCTTCGGAGGCAAACTGGGCCTTGCCGATCAGCTTGATCTTCGGCTCGAAGATCTTGTGCTGTACCGGCAGGTTGCGTGGCAGGTTGTCGGCCTCGCCCTTGACCAGTTTGCGCATGAACAGCTTGACGATGCGGTCTTCCAGCGAGTGGAAGCTGATGACCGCCAGACGGCCGCCTACTTCCAGGGCGTCGAGCGCAGCTTCCAGGCCAGTCTCGAGGTCACCCAGCTCGTTATTGACGTGGATACGCAGGCCCTGGAAGGCACGGGTCGCCGGGTTTTTGCCCTTTTCCCAGGCCGGGTTGGCGACCTTGAGCACTTCAGCCAGATCAGCGGTGCGGGTGAAGGGCTGCTTCTCACGGCGCTCGACCACGGCACGGGCCATACGCCCGGCAAAGCGCTCTTCACCGTATTCCTTGAAGACACGGGCAATTTCTTCGACGGGGGCGGTGGCGATGAACTCGGCAGCGCTGATGCCCTGATCCGGATTCATACGCATGTCCAGCGGCCCATCGTTGAGGAAGCTGAAGCCACGCTCGGGGTCATCCAGCTGCGGCGAGGACACGCCCAGGTCAAGCAGGATACCGCTGACCTTGCCGGCCAGACCACGCTCGGCGACTTCCGAGCCGAGCTCGGCAAAACTGCGTTGCACAATGACAAAGCGGCCGTCTTCGGCCGCCAGCGCTTGCCCGGTGGCAATCGCTTGAGGATCTTTGTCGAAGCCCAGCAGCCGCCCTTGCGGTCCGAGTTTGCTGAGGATCAGGCGGCTATGGCCGCCACGCCCGAAGGTGCCGTCCAGATAGCAACCGTCGGCGCGCAGGGCCAATGCCTCGACAGCTTCGTCGAGGAGGACGGTGATGTGGTTGAAGCCGCTATCTATGGTCACAGGATCAGGTCACGCAAATCGTCGGGCATGGCGCCCGGTTGTTGGATAGCTGCAAGGTCGGCTGCCGAAACCGCGTTCCAGGCATCCTCATCCCACAGCTGGAATTTGTTCAGCTGCCCCACCAGCATCGCCTTCTTGTCCAGCTTGGCGTACTCACGCAGGCGGGGCGGCACCAGGAAACGCCCACTGCCATCGAGCTCCAGGTCAACCGCATTACCGATCAGCAAGCGCTGCAGGCGGCGGTTTTCCTCACGCAACGACGGCAAGGCACGCAACTTGGCTTCAATCTGCTCCCACTCATCGAGGGGATAAACACACAAGCAGGGGTCAACAGCGTCGATGGTCACGATCAGCTGACCATTGCAACGCGAATCGAGCTCGTCACGGTACCGGCTCGGCATGGCGAGACGGCCCTTGGCATCGAGGCTGACGGCGTTGGCTCCGCGGAACACGGCTGCGATTCCCCACAATGGTAACTTTTTTGTGCCAGAAAACCCACTTCATCCCACTTTCTGCCACTTGCGCACACTATAGGAATCCGCCCGCTGCACCGTCAAGGCACGTTCATAAGGAAAAGCCTTACAGGACCGAGATTTAGCGCAACAAAGGAATGCGCAAGGACTGCCAGACGGGGAAAAACACGAGAAAAATCAAACCGACTCAAACGAATGCCGTTCGAAGTTAAAGTGAATTATTAAGAGTAAGATCTTTTTGGTATTACCAAGAGGGATCTGCTATCGAATCAAGCAGGAAGGGAAAAGGTGGAGAGTCGATCTGTAAGCCGGGTTTTGTCGAGGACAGTCATTCCTCTACGACGGCCATCACTGGACGCCTCTAGCAACCTACCCGGTTCCGACGCGGGCCACGCCTGATGGAACCCTATTTGGTCTTGCTCCGAGTGGGGTTTACCTAGCCACGAACTGTTGCCAGCCGTGCGGTGCGCTCTTACCGCACCTTTTCACCCTTACCGGCACCGAAGTGCTTAGGCGGTTATTTTCTGTGGCACTTTCCGTAGGCTCGCGCCTCCCAGGCGTTACCTGGCACTCCGCCCTATGGAGCCCGGACTTTCCTCCCCCATCTTTTGCGGAACAAAAGACGGCAGCGACTGTCCGATCGACTCTCCGCCGACAAGGTTAACGGCACGCGCGCGCAAGAACAAGCGATACCGTCAATTATGTCTAATTGCCACTACTGCGCTTTCTGTTTTTCCAGGGCCACTTGATACAACAGGTTCTTGCGCACGCCAGTGATTTCCGCTGCCAATGCCGCCGCCCTTTTCAGTGGCAATTCGGCCAGCAGCAGATCCAATACACGCTGCGCCTCGGCACTGATCGCATCCTCGCCTTCAGGTGCACTCCAGCCACCGACCAGCACCACGCACTCGCCGCGCTGCTGGTTGCTGTCGCCGGCGACGAACGCACGCAGTTCAGCCAACGGCAGGCCTTTGAGGGTCTCGAAGGTCTTGGTCAGCTCGCGCGCCAGCAGCGCCGGGCGCTCGCCGCCGAACACCAGCTCCATGTCTTCGAGACACTCCAGGATGCGGTGAGGTGCCTCGTAGAAGATCAGCGTGCGAGGCTCTTCCTTGACCTGCTCCAGACGGGCCCGACGCCCGGCGGCCTTGGCTGGCAGGAAGCCTTCGAAGATGAAGCGGTCGGAAGGCAGGCCGGCTGCCGAAAGCGCGGCAATCAAGGCGCAGGCGCCTGGCACTGGCACCACGCTGACCCCGGCGGCCCGCGCCTGGCGCACCAGATGGTAGCCCGGGTCGGAAATCAGCGGCGTACCGGCATCGGATACCAGCGCCACATCTTCACCGGCCAGCAGCTTGGTGATGAAGCGCCCGCCCTCGTCGCGCTCGTTGTGCTCATGACAGGCCGCCAGCGGCGTATCGATGCCGAAATGCTGCAACAGGCGGATCGAATGCCGGGTGTCCTCGGCGGCGATCAGGGCGACATCGGCCAGCACCTTGAGCGCCCTGGCGCTCATGTCATCAAGGTTGCCGATGGGGGTCGCGACCACATAAAGCGTCCCCATGGTGGATTTCGAAGCCCCGGCCACATCAGTCACTGCACACATCCTGCCTTTCGGATCAAAGGCGCTATTGTAGCCCGAGCGCCGGTAACAGGGCGCAAAGAACTTCATCGGCGGTCATCGGCCAGACGCCTATAGTGAAGGTTCTGCTAACGGCAGATCGCGCCCCGGCCGCCGCTTGGGTACAATTGCCGGCCAACTTGATCGAGTAACAGGACCTTTACATGATCGCTTGCCTGCGGCTGCTCACAGCCCTCTGCCTCGCTGCCCTGCTGGCAGCCTGCGCCAGCTCGCCCTCATCCAGCCTGGGCGAACTGCCACGCACCCCGGATGCCAGCATCGAGCAACTGCTCGAGAAGGCCGCCACCAGCAAGTCCGCCGAAGACGCTGCCCTGCTGCGCCTGAGCGCTGCCGACCTGGCTTACAAGCAGAAGGACTTCCCACGCGCCGCACGCATCCTCGAGCAGGTGCCGATGGACACGCTCAAGCCGGCCCAGCAGATCTTCGCCGCCACCCTCGGCGCCGAACTGGCCATGAGCCGCAACCAGCCCAAGGCCGCGCTGACCGCGCTGTCCCACCCGAGCCTGCAACACATCGCAGAGCTGCCCGAGCAACAGCAGGTGCGCACCTACAGCGTCCACGCCGCCGCCCTCGAGGCCGACGGCCAGGCCATGGCCGCCGCCCAGCAACGCGTGCTGCTGAGCCCGCTGCTCAGCGGTCAGGCTGCCAGCGCCAACAATGACGCGATCTGGGCCCTGGTCGCTTCGCTGCCAGCGGAGCAGTTGCAACAGCCTGCCAACAACGAAATCCTGGCCGGCTGGACCAGCCTGGCGCTGGCAGTGAAAAGCGCCGGCACCCTGGAGCAGCAGCAGGCTGCCATCGAAGCCTGGCGCAACCAGCACCCTGATCACCCAGCCGCCAAGCAGCTGCCAACGGCCCTGATCAAGCTCAAGGAACTGGCCAGCCAACCGCTGACCAAAATCGCCCTGCTGCTGCCCCAGGAAGGCCCACTGGCCGGCGTTGCCCGCGCCCTGCGTGACGGCTTCATGGCCGCCCACTTCCAGGCCCAGCAGGCAGGCGGGCAAGCGCCTGCCGTGCAGGTCTACGACAGTTCGCGCATCGGCTCGCTCGACGCCTTCTATCGCCAGGCCCAGGCCGATGGCGTGCAACTGGTGGTCGGCCCGCTTGAAAAGCCGCTGGTCAAGCAGCTTGCTGGCAACACCCAGCTGCCCATCACCACCCTCGCCTTGAACTACGCCGACGCCGGCCAGAAAGCACCACCCCAGCTGTTCCAGTTCGGCCTCGCCGCCGAGGACGAAGCCCGCGAAGTGGCACGTCGCGCCCGCGCTGACGGCATGGTCCGCGCCGTGGCCCTGGTACCGAGCGGTGAGTGGGGTGACCGCGTGCTGGCCGCCTTCCGTCAGGACTGGGAAGGCAATGGCGGCACCATCATCGCCGCCGAGCGCATCGCCCAGCCGGTTGCACTGGCCCAGCAGATCGCCAGCCTGTTCCAGTTGCGCCAGAGCGAAGGCCGCGCCCAGAGCCTGCAGAGTACCGTGGGCGGCAACATCGCGGCCCAACCGTCGCGTCGCCAGGACATCGATTTCATCTTCCTCGCCTCGACCCCACAACAGGCACAGCAGATCAAGCCGACCCTGAACTTCCAGTACGCCGGTGACGTACCGGTCTACGCCACCTCGAACCTGTACAGCGCCAGTGGTGACGTCAACCAGTACAACGACATGAACGGCATTCGTTTCTGCGAAACCCCGTGGCTGCTCGACACCAGCAACAGCCTGCGCCAACAGGTCGTGCAGCAGTGGCCGCAAGCCGCAGGCAGCCTCGGCCGCCTGTACGCCATGGGTGTCGACGCCTACAGCCTGGCACCACGCCTGGGCCAGCTGAAGGCATTGCCAGACAACCGCGTGCAAGGCCTGTCCGGCAGCCTGAGCATCAACGCCAGCCAGCGCGTCGAGCGCCAGCTGCCATGGGCCGAGTTCACCGGCGGCCAGGTCAAGCGTCTGCCAGACACCTCGCGCTGATGCCCAAAGCATCGCCGACCAGCGCTGGCCAGGCGGCAGAAACCCAAGCCCTTGAGTACCTTCAAGGGCAAGGCCTGCAACTGCTGACACGCAATTGGCGATGCAAAGGCGGCGAGCTTGATCTGGTCATGCTCGACGCCGATACAGTAGTATTCGTCGAAGTCCGCTACCGGTTGCACGCGGACTTCGGTGGCGCCCTCGGCAGCATTGACGGGCGCAAGCAGAAACGGTTGGTGCTTGCCGCCACTCTGTTCCTGCAGAAGGAGTTCCGCTGGGCCAATCACCCCTGCCGCTTCGATGTTGTCGCCATGCAGGGCAGTCGCCATGCAGGCCAGCCGCTTCAATGGCTGAAAAACGCCTTCGAATGCTGAACCCACTCCGATTTTTTTGCTCTATGTTTCGCGGGCTGGTCCTTGTTGCGCGTAGCAAAGGCCACCGCCCCACTTAAGGTCACCAGATGGACATGCAATCCCGAATTCGCCGGCTGTTCCAGGCCAGCATCGACACCAAGCAACAGGCAATGGACATCCTGGCACCGCACATCGAGCAGGCTAGCCTGGTCATGGTCAATGCGCTGCTCAACGAGGGCAAGATGCTCGCCTGCGGCAATGGCGGCTCGGCCGGCGATGCCCAGCACTTCTCTTCGGAGTTGCTCAACCGCTTCGAGCGTGAGCGCCCGAGCCTGCCGGCCATCGCCCTGACCACTGACAGCTCGACACTGACCTCGATCGCCAACGACTACAGCTACAACGAGATCTTCTCCAAGCAGATCCGCGCCCTGGGCCAGCCCGGCGACGTGCTGCTGGCGATTTCGACCAGCGGCAACTCTGCCAACGTGATTCAAGCGATCCAGGCCGCACATGATCGCGAAATGATTGTCGTAGCATTGACCGGACGTGACGGCGGCGGCATGGCCTCGCTGCTGCTGCCCGAAGACGTGGAAATCCGCGTACCGTCGACGGTCACCGCACGTATCCAGGAAGTCCACCTGCTGGCGATCCACTGCCTGTGCGATCTGATCGACAGCCAACTGTTCGGGAGTGAAGAATGACCCCCATACGCCTCGGCCTGATGGCCCTGACCCTGTGCCTGAGCGTCACCGGCTGCAGCTCGGTACTGACCTCGACCCGCAACTCGCCAATCGAGGATGATCGCGGCACCCGTACCATCGGCAGCAAGATCGACGACTCGCTGATCGAAACCAAGGCTTCGGTCAACATCGCCAAGGCCAGCCCAGACCTGGACAAGAGCTCGCACATCGTCGTCAGCAGCTACAACGGCATCGTCCTGCTCGCCGGGCAAACCCCGCGCGCCGATCTCAAGAGCCTGGCCGAACAGACTGCCAGCCAGGTCCAGCGGGTGAAGAAGGTGCACAACGAGCTGCAGGTGATGCAGCCCTCCTCCATCCTGGCGCGCAACAACGATGCCTGGTTGACCACCAAGATCAAGACCCAGATGCTCACCGACAATGCGGTGCCCAGCTCGCGCATCAAGGTGATCACCGAGAACGGCATCGTCTACCTGCTGGGCCTGGTGACTCAGCAGGAGGCCAACTCTGCCACTGCCGTGGTACAGGGTGTGTCTGGCGTGCAGAAGATCGTCAAGCTGTTCGAGTACATCGACTGATTCAGTTGCCGCCGTTACCAGTCACTGACTGGTATCGGCAGCAGCTTGCCCCACCTGTTCAATTTCCAGGAAATACCGCATGAAAAAGCTTTTGCTGCCCGCCCTGCTGTTCGGCACCTTCGCCACCCTGGCCGGCTGCTCCACCCCAAGCCTGATCACCCTCAACGACGGCCGCGAAATCCAGGCAGTGGACGCTCCACACTTCGACAAGGACTCGGGCTTCTACGAGTTCCAGCAGCTCGACGGCAAGCGTACCCGCATCAACCGGGACCAGGTCCGCACCATCAGCGACCTGTAAGCACCGCGTCGCGGCAAATAAAAAGGCGATCCATTTGGATCGCCTTTTTTGTTACTTGACCACCTTCAGGCTGGGTCGCCCGCTTGGGCGTGGCGGCTGCCCACCCCCTTCCGGCGGGCCATCGTCATCAGGCTCGACACCCTCGTCTTCCAGCTCATCATCCTCCATCAGCGGCGGTTCGAGCTCGAATACCATGCCCTGGCCATTCTCCCGGGCATAGATACCCAGGATGGCGCCCGCTGGCACGAACAACGAATGGGCAACGCCACTGAAGCGCCCCTCGAAACTCACTGCGTCGTTGTCCATGTGCAGGTTGCGCACGGCACTCGGCGAAATGTTCAGGACGATCTGGCCATCACTGGCAAAACCTTGTGGCACCTGGACCGCCGGAAATTCGGCATTGACCAGCATATGGGGGGTGCAATCGTTGTCGACGATCCACTCGTACAGTGCTCGAACCAGGTAGGGGCGACTGGAGTTCATCAACGGCTCCTTAAAGCTTGCGCATTTCACGTTCAACAGAGGACAGGCTCGCCTGGAACGGCTCGCGGGCGAACTGTCGCTCCATGTATTCCAGCAGCGGCTTGGCCTGCCGCGGCAATTCGATACCCATTACCGGCAAACGCCATAATATGGGCAATAGACAACAGTCGACCAGACTTTGCTCCTCACTCATGAAGCAAGCAAACTCGCCGAACAGCGGCGAGACGCCGGTCAGGCTTTCGCGCAGCGCCTTGCGCGCCTCGGTACGGGCGCCCTCAGCGCTGCGCGGGTCGAGAATGGTATCCGCCAGGGCGCACCAGTCACGCTGGATGCGATGCATCAGCAGACGGCTGTTGCCACGCGCGACCGGATATACCGGCATCAGCGGCGGATGCGGATAACGCTCCTCGAGGTATTCCATGACCACGGTCGACTCATACAACGCCAGGTCACGATCGACCAGGGTCGGCACACTGCCGTAAGGGTTCACCTCTGCCAGCTTGGCTGGCAGCCGTGCAGGATCGACGTCGATGACCTGCACGCTGACGCCCTTCTCGGCAAGCACGAGGCGTACCCGATGAGAATAATGGTCAGCAGGGTCGGAATAACAGGCTAACCGGTTGGTTGCGCCCATGTAGCGCCTCCTCGCAGGGGATGCTTGTAAAACTCTAAATGAAAACGCGCCCGCGGGGCCCTGGCACATGTGCCAGGGCCCCGCGGGCGCGTTCAACTACCAGAAATTACTGCGTGATCAGTGCACGTCCTTCCAGTATTCGCGCTTGAGCAAGTAGGCAAATACGAAGAAGAAAGCCAGGTACAGCAACACGTAGGTACCGATGCGCTGGCTTTCCAGTTTGACCGGGTTGGCCGAATAGGCCAGGAAGGTCACCAGGTTCTTGACCTTCTCGTCGAACTGCTCGGTGTTCAGGGTACCGGAATTCGGCGTAATGGTCAGCTGGTCACAGGCTTCATGGGTAAGCGGGCTACCCGTCAATGGGTCGAATTGCTTCTTGCCATCCACCACCATCTGCACCTGCTTGCAGCCAACCACCTGGTTGCCTTGCAGGCCGACCAGCACGTTGGGCATGCCGACGTTCGGGAACACCTTGTTGTTGACCCCGTACGGGCGCGACTTGTCTTCATAGAAGCTGCGCAGGTAGGTGTACAGCCAGTCGGTACCCCGCACCCGGGCGACCAGGGTCAGGTCGGGTGGCGCGGCGCCGAACCAGGTCTTGGCGTCGCTGGGCTGCATGCCGATCTGCATGTGGTCACCGATCTTGGCACCGGTGAACACCAACTTCTCGAGCATCAACTCATGAGGGATGCCAAGATCATCGGCAACCCTCTCGTAACGCTGGAACTTGGCGCTGTGGCAACCCATGCAATAGTTGGCAAAGGTTCGCGCACCGTCCTGCATGGCTGCCTTGTCGGTCAGATCGATATCGACCTTGTCCAGCTCCAGGCCCTGTTCGGCAGCGAAGGAAAAGGCAGGCATCACTGCCAGCAAAAATACTGCAATCAACTTTTTCATCAGCCAGTCACCCTTTCCGGAACCGGTTTGGTCTTCTCGAGCCTTGTGTAGAACGGCATCAGCAGGAAGTAGGCGAAATACAGCACCGTGCACACCTGCGACAGCAAGGTACGCCCAGGTGTAGGCGCCAGTACGCCGAGGATACCGAGGATGACGAAGGCAATGCAGAACACCAGCAGGAAGACCTTGCTGATCCAGCCCTTGTAGCGCATGGAACGCACCGGGCTGCGGTCGAGCCAGGGCAGCACGAACAACACGGCGATCGCAGCACCCATGGCGATTACGCCCATGAGCTTGTCAGGTACCGCTCGCAGGATCGCGTAGAACGGCGTGAAGTACCACACAGGGGCAATATGCTCGGGCGTCTTGAACGCGTTCGCTTGCTCGAAGTTAGGTTTTTCCAGGAAGTAACCGCCCATTTCCGGGAAGAAGAACACCACGGCGCAGAACACGAAGAGGAACACCACCACACCGACAATGTCCTTGACGGTGTAATAAGGATGGAACGGAATGCCGTCGAGCGGAATGCCGTTTTCGTCCTTTTTCTTCTTGATGTCGACACCATCGGGGTTGTTCGAACCCACTTCGTGCAGGGCCAGGATGTGCAGCACCACCAGGCCGAGAATCACGATCGGCAGGGCCACCACGTGCAAGGCGAAGAAGCGGTTCAGGGTGATGCCCGAGATCAGGTAGTCACCACGAATCCACTGGGTCAGGTCGCCACCGATCACCGGAATGGCGCCGAACAGCGAGATGATCACCTGGGCACCCCAGTACGACATCTGCCCCCATGGCAGTAGATAACCCATGAAGGCTTCAGCCATCAGCGCCAGGTAGATCAGCATGCCGAACAGCCACACCAGCTCACGAGGCTTCTGGTAGGAGCCGTAGAGCAGGCCGCGGAACATGTGCAGGTAGACCACGATGAAGAACGCCGAAGCACCGGTGGAATGCAGGTAGCGCAGGATCCAGCCGTATTCGACGTCACGCATGATGTACTCGACCGAGGCGAAGGCCTCTTCCGCCGAGGGTGTGAAACTCATGGTCAGCCACACGCCAGTGACGATCTGGTTGACCAGCACCAGCAGCGCCAGCGAGCCGAAGAAATACAGGAAGTTGAAGTTCTTGGGCGCGTAATACTTGCTCAGGTGGTCTTCCCACATCTTGGTGGCGGGGAAGCGAGCGTCAATCCAGTCCATGAACTTGCTCATCATGCTTTCTCCTGGTCGACGCCGATGACGACAATGTCGTCCGACTCATAAGAATGCGGCGGCACTGGCAGGTTGAGAGGCGCCGGCTGCGACTTGTAGACACGGCCTGCCAGGTCGTAGTGGGAGCCGTGGCAAGGGCAGAAATAACCACCGACCCACTTCGGCCCGAGGTCTGCGGGCGCGACTTCCGGGCGGAAGGTCGGCGAGCAGCCGAGGTGCGTGCAGAGGCCGACGAGAATGAGGATTTCCGGCTTGATCGAGCGAACCTCGGGGTCGACATAGGTCGGCTGCACCGAACTCTTCGATTGAGGGTCGGAGAGGTCACCCTCGATCTTCTTCAGGTTGCCAAGGATCTCCTGCGTTCGCCGAACGATGAACACCGGCTGGCCACGCCACTCGGCAACCATCTGCTGCCCAGGCTCGACCTTGGCAATATTGACCTTCACCGGTGCGCCGGCCGCCTTCGCCTTGGCACTGGGAAACCATGACCCCACGAACGGTACCGCAGCCCCCACTGCCCCCGCTGCCCCGACCACGGATGTCGCGGCTACGAGGAAGCGGCGCCGGCCTGCGTTGACGCCGTCATTGCTCATTCAGTCCTCTCCCATCAGCTTTGCTTGGCCAGTTGGACCTGGCCTGTACTTAGGTTGTGTCAGTGGCGCTAAAAATTGGTCGTCATGGTAAGAAACAAATCCACACAGTGACAAGGTGATTACCCCCACCAGGAGCTATAACCCGCGCTTTGCTTGATCTGCGTCTATGCGACAAGTGGTCACCGACATGCTGACAGGTTAGTTCAAGCACAAAAAAAAGCCCGGTTCCAAGGAACCGGGCTTTTTTCGACTGCCGAAGCGGTATTAACGCTTGGAGTACTGAGGACGCTTACGCGCTTTACGCAGACCCACTTTCTTACGCTCGACTTCACGAGCGTCGCGGGTGACGTAGCCAGCACGACGCAGAGCGCCACGCAGGGTTTCGTCGTATTCCATCAGAGCGCGGGTGATACCGTGACGGATCGCACCGGCCTGACCGCTGACACCACCACCGGAAACGGTGACGTAGATGTCGAACTTCTCAGTGGACTCGGTCAGCTCGAGCGGCTGGCGAACAACCATGCGAGCGGTTTCGCGACCGAAGAACACGTCCAGAGAACGGTTGTTGATGGAAATGTTACCAGTACCCGGACGCAGGAAAACGCGAGCGGTTGCGGTCTTGCGACGGCCAGTGCCGTAATTTTGAGTCGCCGACATAATGAACTTTCCCGTTAGATCTTCAGTTCTTGAGGCTGCTGAGCAGTGTGTGGGTGAGCAGCACCCGCGTACACTTTCAGCTTACGGTACATGTCGCGACCCAGCGGGTTCTTAGGCAGCATGCCCTTGACCGCGGTTTCGATAACACGCTCAGGGGCCTTGGCGATCAACTTCTCGAAGTTGATTTCCTTGATGCCGCCTGGGAAACCGGAGTGGGAGTAGTACATTTTGTCGGAAGACTTGGCACCAGTCACACGAACCTGTTCAGCGTTGATGACGACGATGTAGTCGCCGGTGTCAACGTGAGGGGTGTATTCTGGTTTGTGCTTGCCACGCAGACGGGTAGCGATTTCGGTAGCCAGACGACCCAGGGTCTGGCCAGCGGCGTCAACTACGAACCACTCGCGCTTTACTGTTTCCGGTTTAGCAGTAAAAGTTTTCATTCTCTAAAGCCTCAGAGGCCGCCCAGCGAAAAATAGACGGCGAATCTTACTGGATAGTGCACAACTTGCCAAGGGCAAGCGCGCAGCCGAACGCTGACGCTTTTGGGGGCTCGGGTCGGGCACGCCAATGTTCGACGGGGTTCTTCCTGCGTGGTGGTGCATCACTTCCGCCACACGGAGAGGGGCAGAATTATCCAGATTGCGCGAAAAATTTCAACCTGCTTTGATGGGCTTCTTTTGCCAAGGAGTGTTTTCCCGATGGAATACCGCAAGCTCGGCCGTACCGACCTCGGCGTCAGCGCCCTGTGCCTGGGCACCATGACCTGGGGCGAGCAGAACACCCAGGACGAGGCCTTCGAGCAGATCAAGCTGGCCAAGGCCAGCGGCATCAACTTCATCGATACCGCCGAGATGTACCCGGTGCCGCCCCGTCCGGAAACCTATGCCGCCACCGAGCGCATCATCGGCAACTGGTTCCGGGCCAACGGTGATCGCGATGACTGGGTCCTGGCCAGCAAGGTTGCCGGCCCGGGCAATGGCATCAGCCACATCCGTGACGGCCAGCTCAAGCACAACCGCCAGCACATCGTCGCCGCACTGGACGAGAGCCTCAAGCGCCTGCACACCGACCGCATCGACCTCTACCAGTTGCACTGGCCGGAGCGCAGCACCAACTTCTTCGGCAAACTGGGTTACCAGCACCTGGCCAACGACCTGTTCACCCCGCTGGAAGAAACCCTCGAAGTGCTCGACGAGCAGGTGCGTGCCGGCAAGATCCGCCACATCGGCCTGTCCAACGAAACCCCGTGGGGCACCATGAAGTTCCTGCAACTGGCCGACAGCCGTGGCTGGCCGCGGGCGGTGTCGATCCAGAACCCTTACAACCTGCTCAACCGCAGCTTCGAAGTGGGCCTGGCGGAAGTGGCGATCCGCGAGCAATGCGGCCTGCTGGCCTATTCGCCACTGGCGTTCGGCATGCTCTCGGGCAAGTACGAGAATGGTGCCCGACCAGAGAAAGGCCGCCTGACCCTGTTCAGCCGCTTCGCCCGCTATTCCAATCCGCAGACCGTGGCGGCCTGCAGCCGATATGTGCAGCTGGCCCTGGCCCATGGCCTGGACCCGGCCCAGATGGCCCTGGCGTTCGTGACCCGACAGCCGTTCGTGACCAGCAATATCATCGGCGCGACCGACCTGGTGCAACTTCAGAGCAACCTCGACAGCCTGCAACTGAGCCTCAACGACGAACTGCTCGCGGCAATCGAGGCAATCCATCAGGAGCAGCCGAACCCGGCGCCTTGAACCGCATGGGCCGCTTTGCGGCCCCTCTGCGACACGGGGTAGACACAATCGCCAAAAAATAAGACGATCCAGCCGGTGATTGACCACTCTACCCTATAAGAACAATGACAATGATGTTTACCCAACCCTCCGCGTCGTTGCGGCGCGTCAGCATCCTGGCCATTGACAAGGTGTTCGCTTCGACCCTGATGCAGGCCAAGGATTTCTTCCACCTCGCCAGCTTGCGCTACAGCAAGCAGCTGGGCCTGGGCTTGCAGCCCATGTTCGAGATTCACCTGGTGAGCCCCGATGCCCAGCCGGTAGACAGCTTCAGCAATGTGCAGCTGCCGGTCGATGGCGGCCTCGATGATGCCGACGTGATCATCCTCCCGGCCTTCTGGGAGGATTTCGACAACCTGCTGCAACGTTATCCACAGGTGCTGCCTTGGCTGCGCGAACAGCACGCCCGTGGCGCCGTGCTGTGCGCCGAAGCCAGCGGGGTGTTCTGGCTGGCAGAATCCGGCCTGCTCGACGGTAAGGAAGCGACCACCTACTGGCGCTTCTTCAACAGCTTCACCGAGCGCTTCCCGAAGATCCGCCTGAACCAGGACAAGCACCTGACCGACGCCGACAATCTGTACTGCGCCGGCGGCACCACATCGGCCTGCGACCTGTACATCTACCTGATCGAGCGTTTCTGCGGCGCCAATGTGGCGCGTGCCGTGGCCCGCGACATCCTCTACGAAGTGCAGCGCAACTACACGCCAGGGCGCATGGGCTTCGGCGGCCAGAAGCTGCACCAGGACCTGATCATCCTGCAGATCCAGCACTGGCTGGAGGAACACTTCGCCGACAAGTTCCGCTTCGAGGATGTGGCCCGCAACCATGGCATGAGCATCCGTAACTTCATGCGCCGCTTCCAGGGAGCGACTGGCGACAAGCCGTTGCACTACCTGCAGCGGCTACGCATCGAGACGGCCAAGGGGCTGCTGTCGAGCACGCGCAAGAGCATCAAGACCATCAGTTATGAGGTCGGCTATGACGATGCGAGTTTCTTTGCGCGGTTGTTCCGCCAGCACACGGAGTTGTCGCCGAACCAGTATCGGCAGCAGTTCATGCAAGAGGCTTGAGGCCTAGGGGCTGCTTTGCAGCCCCCAACTTTCTTATGGCTTGTGCGCACGCGACAGGAATTCGTGCGACTGCATTTCCAGCAAGCGGCTCAAGGTCCGCTGGAACTCGAAGCTCAGGCGCCCGCCGGTGTACAGGTCCTTGAGTTCCACTTCGGCCGAGATGATCAGCTTGACGTTGCGGTCGTAGAACTCGTCCACCATGTTGATGAAGCGGCGGGCGATGTCGTCGGTGGTGACGCCCATCTGCTCCACGTTGCTCAGCAACACGGCATGGAAGATCTTGCCCAGCTCGATGTAGTCGTTCTGGCTGCGGGGCCCGTCGCACAGGGCGCGGAAGTCGAACCAGGCGACGTCGTCGCAGGTGCGCAGGGCATTGATCGGGCGGTTTTCGATCATCAGCACGTCGTTCTCGACTGCCTGGGTGCACTCGGGCGTCAGCGCCTTGAAGCTGGCGCGCATGCTCTGGTGCGCCGCATCATTGAGCGGGAAGTGGAACAGTTCGGCCTGCTCCAGGTGACGCAGGCGGTAGTCGACACCACTGTCGACGTTCACCACGTCGGTGTACTGCTTGATCATGGCGATGGCCGGCAGGAAGCGTGCGCGCTGCAGGCCGTCCTTGTACAGGCCGTCGGGGACGATGTTGGAGGTCGCCACCAGCGAGACGCCGTTCTTGAACAGCTCCTCCATCAAGGTGCCGAGGATCATGGCATCGGTGATGTCGGATACGAAGAATTCGTCGAAGCAGATCACCTTGGCTTCTTCGCTGAAGCGCTTGGCGATCAAGGTCAGCGGGTTCTTCTCACCCTTGAGGGTTTTCATTTCCTCGTGGACGCGCTTCATGAAGCGGTGGAAGTGCGTGCGCATCTTCTGCTTGAACGGCAGCGCTTCATAGAAGGTGTCGACCAGGTAGGTCTTGCCACGCCCTACTCCACCCCAGAAGTACAGGCCTTTGACCGGCGTCTGCTCCTTCTTGCCGAACAGCTTGCCGAACACACCAGGCTTGTTGTTCTGCGCGTGCACCAGGTCGTCGTACAGACGCTGCAGGTGACGTACCGCAGTTTCCTGCGCCGCGTCATGGAAGAAGTCGGGACGTTTCAGATCTGCTTGATATCGTT
Organism: Pseudomonas sp. HS6-2; assembly: GCF_049325675.2. Taxonomy (NCBI): domain Bacteria; kingdom Pseudomonadati; phylum Pseudomonadota; class Gammaproteobacteria; order Pseudomonadales; family Pseudomonadaceae; genus Pseudomonas; species Pseudomonas sp. HS6-2. The sequence goes on from NZ_CM143906.1 coordinate 5,208,282, forward strand.
CTAGGGGCGTCATGATTTCGTTAGCGAGGCAACAAAAAACGGGCCGTCACTGTAGCGACAGGCCCGCTTAATGGCAATCAGACTTGCGTCAATATGCCTCATCCATACCAGTAATGTGCTGGATGGCACCGGCTTTGCCGGTGTTCGCGGGGCAAGCCCGCTCCTACAGGCGAAATGCGTCAGTCCGGTTGTGGTGCAAGCGCTACACGCAGGCTTTCGATAGCCGAATCACGGGCTTCGGCGCTGTCGAACTGCGGCCCGTCGGCAACCTGCTCGTCGTTCAGCCACAAGCTGAAGCCCAGGCCGTCAACGCGCACGTCGGCATCAGAGCCCTGCTGCAGCTGCTTGCTCACGGCACCGGCACTCTTGCCGTCGGCGAAGCTGCGCGAAAGCAGCAATTGCTCGCCATCGGCGGCCAGCAGGCGGAAGCGGAAGCTGCCGTCTTCGTCACGGAAGCTGACGAAGCGCGCGCTCTTGGCGGCTTTCTTCTTCACTTCGGTGCTGGCCTGTACGCTGCTGCGGAACGAGCGCAGGCCAACGGCTTCACGCAGCTGTTCGAGGAACGGCGTGGCGATCTTGCGGGCCTTGGCGGCGCCGGTCAGGAGGATGTCCTCCAGGTCTGCCGGGCGCGCGATCAGCTGGTGGTAGTGCTCGCGCTTCTCGGCCAGCTGGCCGTCGAGCAGCTGGAACAGGCGTTGCTTCGCTTCGCCCCAACCAAGGCCCTGCAACAGCTCTTCGCGGAACTCGGCGCACTGCGACGGCGTCGAGAAGGCCTGGAACAGGGTGAACAGATGCGAATTGTCCGGATCCTTGGCTTCGCCAGGTGCACGCGAGTCGGTGACGATGCGCGAGATGGCGTCTTTCATGTCCTTGGCGCTGGTGAACAGCGGGATGGTGTTGTCGTAGCTCTTGGACATCTTGCGACCGTCCAGGCCCGGCAGGGTGGCCACGCTCTCTTCGATCACCGCTTCCGGCAGGGCGAAGAAGTCGTTGCCCTGGCCGAACAGGTGGTTGAAACGCTGGCCGATGTCGCGGGCCATTTCCACGTGCTGGATCTGGTCACGACCGACCGGCACCTTGTTGGCGTTGAACATCAGGATGTCCGCGGCCATCAGCACCGGGTAGCTGTACAGGCCCATGGTCACGCCGGCATCCGGGTCTTCGCCGGCTTCCAGGTTCTTGTCCACCGAGGCCTTGTAGGCGTGGGCGCGGTTGAGCAGGCCCTTGGCCGCAACGCAGGTCAGCAGCCAGGTCAGCTCGGGGATCTCGGGGATGTCGGACTGGCGGTAGAAGGTCACCTTCGCCGGGTCCAGGCCACCAGCCAGCCAGGTGGCGGCGATTTCCAGGCGCGAGCGCTGGATGCGCAGCGGGTCGTCGCACTTGATCAGGGCGTGGTAGTCGGCCAGGAAGTAGAACGAGTCGACACCCGGTTGCTGGCTGGCGACGATCGCCGGGCGGATGGCGCCGGCGTAGTTGCCCAGGTGCGGGGTGCCGGTGGTGGTGATACCGGTGAGGATGCGCGTGGTCATGGGTGTTCGCTTATTCAGGCTTGGCTCAGTTCGAAAGGCGCGGCAGCAGCAGATCCTTCAGATCGGTCAGCTTGCCATGGAAGAAGTGTCCGCATTCTGCCACTTTCAGCAGCTCATGGGGGCGCCCCAGTGCGTCGGACCATTGGTAAACCAGCTGCGGATCGACGACTTCGTCGGCGTCAGGCTGCACCACGGCGATCGGGCAACGCTGCGGCAGCGGGAAGTCGGCGGTCAGGCGCATCACCGCCGGGGCGATCATGAACAGCTGCTGCAACTCCACGCCTTGCGCTTCCAGGCGCCCGGCCAGGCTGGTGGCGACAAAGCCGCCGAACGAGAAGCCCATCAGTACCAACGGCAGCTCGGGGTGCCTGGCACGCAACCAGGCCGCCGCCGCCTCGGCATCGGCCACTTCGCCAGCGCCCATGTCATGGCTGCCGGCGCTCTGGCCGACACCGCGGTAGTTGAAGCGCAGGGTCACGTAGCCAGCGTCGCGGGCGGTGCGCTGCAGGGTCGAGACCACCTTGTTGAGCATGGTGCCGCCCTGTACCGGGTTGGGGTGGCAGATCAGCACCGCACCGCGGGCATCGGCCACGTCCAGGTACAAGGCTTCCAGCTGGCCGATCGGGCCGTCGATGAACAAGGGGGTTTCGCGGACAAGCAAGGCACTACTCCGTGACCTCGAAGGGGGTCGTTTCGTCTAGGTGAGGAATTCTGTTCTGATTTGCGATCGCTCGCGGTATACAGCGCAGGTCTGAGCCGTTAACGTAAAGCAAAGCCGTTTATAGAGGAAGGACTCGTGGAACTCTCGCTCCTTGTTTGGTTGTTGCCAACCCTGGCCCTGGTCATCGGTGTGGCGGTCGGTTTCATCGTGGCCCGCCTGCTGCCCAACGCGGCGCCCAGCAGCACCCAGCGTCAGCTGGATGATATCCAGCAGCGCTTCGACAGCTACCAGAACCAGGTGGTTACCCATTTCAACAGCACCGCGGTACTGGTCAAGAAGCTGACCCAGAGCTACCAGGACGTGCAGGATCACCTGGCCGACGGCGCCAACCACCTGGCGCTCGACGAGCTGACCCGTCAGCGTCTGCTCGCCGCACTGCATTCGGAGGGCACCCAGGGTCCGCGTGACCGCCTGACCCCGCCGAAAGACACCGCTGAAGTGCCACGTGACTATGCACCGAAGTCGCCGAACTCGCCGGGCATGCTCGACGAGAGCTACGGGCTCAAGCGCTGAAATGAACAAGGCCTCGCATGAGGCCTTTTTCTTGGGCTGGATTTACTGGTCTCTTCGCGGCGGTTCGGCGTGAAGAGGCCCGCAACAGGCAACCTAGCTGCAAGCCTTCAATGCCTGCTCCACATCAGCCAACAGATCCTCCACATCCTCCAGCCCCACCGACAACCGCACCAACCCCTCGGAAATGCCGTGATGCGCCCGCTCCTCGGGCGTATAGCTGGAATGGGTCATGCTCGCGGGATGCTGCGCCAGCGATTCGGCATCACCCAGGCTCACCGCCCTGGCAAACAGTTGCAGGGCATTCATGAATCGCCGACCGGCTTCTATCCCGCCCTTGAGCTCGAAAGCGATCATCCCGCCCGACAAGCGCATCTGCCGCTGCGCCAGTTCGTATTGGGCAAACGATGGCAGCCCAGGATATTGAATCAGCTCTACCTGCGGCTGGCGCGCGAGGAACTCGGCGACCTGTTGGGCATTCGCGCAGTGACGCTCCATGCGCAACGCGAGCGTCTTGATGCCACGCATCAGCAGCGAGGCGTCGTGCGGTGATAGCACCGCGCCAGTCATGTCCTTGAGGCCTTCCAGGCGAATCCGGTCCACCAGCGCCTTGCGCCCGATTACCAAGCCTGCAGTGATATCGCCGTGGCCGCTGAGGTACTTGGTCGCCGAATGCACGACCAAGTCAGCCCCCAGCTCCAGTGGCCGTTGCAGGTAGGGCGTGCAATAGGTGTTGTCGACCACGATATGCAGGTCATGCCCCCGCGCCGCTTCGGCCACTGCCGCGATATCGACCAGTTGCATGTTCGGGTTGGCCGGGGTTTCGAAGTAGATCATCCGGGTCTTGTGGGTAATCGCCGCCTTTAGCGTCTTGGTGTCATTGAGGTCGACATGGCGGACCTTTACCCCGAACTCGCCAATGCCATGGTGCATGTAGGCGAAGGTGCAGCCATACACCGTGCGCCCGACAATCAGCTCGTCGCCAGGGCGTAGCAGGGTCCACAAGGTCGAGGTGATGGCCCCCATGCCCGAGGCCAGCGCCAGGCCGGCCTCACCCCCTTCGAGGGACGCCATACGCTGCTCCAGCAACGCCAAAGTCGGGTTGGAGATGCGGCTGTAGAAGTGCCCGCCCTCCTCCCCGGCAAAGCACGCTGCGCCGTATTCAACGCTGGGGAAGGCATAGGTTGCAGTCTGGTAAACCGGTGGCACCAAGGCGCCGCCGTGGGAAAGCGGGTCGTAGCCATGATGGATGGCGCGGGTGGAAAAACCGGTGTTGTTATGGGAGTCGCGCATGGCAACAGCCTCTGGTGGTTTGCTATAAGCTTATGCCACCGAGCTGCCTGAATTTTTCCAAAATAGCCCAAGCATTCGCGCTTGTTTTGGAAAGGAAACAACAAATACAACAACAGGAGGGCAAATCATGCCTTCAAGCCTCGACCGTACCGATCGCGCCCTGCTCGCGGCCTTGCAGGACAATGCCCGCCTGACCATCTCCGAACTCGCCGACCAGGTTGCGCTGACCACCTCGCCTTGCTGGCGACGGGTCAAGCTGCTGGAGGACAACGGCTACATCACCGGTTACCAAGCCATCTTGTCGCCCAAGTCGCTGGGGTTTGGGGTGACGGCGTTCGTCAGCATCATGATGGACTCGCATACCAAGGATATGGCTTTGGCGTTCGAGCAAAGGCTGATGGAGATTCCCGAGATAGTGTCCTGTCACAACATATCCGGACGGTATGACTTTCTGTTGGAAATTCTGGCGAGGGATCTGGAGTCGTTTGGGGAATTTACCCGGGAAGTGCTGCAGCGGTTGCCGGGGGTGAAGGAGATTTATTCGAGTTTTTCCTATAAGGCTGTTAAGGAAAAGCGCGTTATTCCTGTTTCCGAAAAGCACATTTAAACCAGATCTTTCCAGTCAGCAGGAATACTCCTACTGATTGACGAGCAGCGCCTGACATACAGGAAAAACTGCCTGGAGCACGCTTTGCCATGTAGCGACCAGGAGGATGACTACATGGCTCAAAATGAAACCGTCAATCTTGGTGAACCCTTCCGTGATTCCCGCGGTGCGCTGCATCTGAACGAGGGCGTCTTGACGCGCGCACAAGCTCCAGACCGCGTGTCTCTCAGCCCGTTGCCGCCGTTAACCGGGACCGGCTATGGCGGCTGGGGGCTGGATGCAGGGCGGCCTCGAGGTACTGGAGGGCCTAGCCCTTTCGCCCAGGAAAAAGGCTGGCGAACGGTTTTCGGCGAGGAGTTTACTGCCGTCAACAATATCCACGCCGAACAGTATGCACCCGCTCTTGAGCAACTTCCCGCACAAATCAGCGCTGAACGCGCTGCCATCGAACAACAGGCAATCGCGGGAGCTGCGGGTCAGCCTGTCCAGCATCTGGGGCTACGCCAACAGCTGGCCACGACGAGCTTGCAACAAAGGCGCGCCGAGTATCTTCAGATCGCCCCCGTGGCAACCAGCTTCTACGGTGCCATTCCTTTTTATAAACGCTACGACTCCTTCGCCACCCGGTTGAACGACGATGGCGCATTCCCGATAGGTACCTCTGGCGAGGCATGGGGCCGACGGGTCTGGGAGACTTTCAACGCTTCTGTCGATGCCGCCTACCGCTTGCACATCGCAGCGCAGAAGTTTCAGGCGTTGGCGGTGGACCTGCCGGAAATGGCTCGCCAGGTTGACGAGGCAGAAATTGCCCAACCTGCTGTCGACCTCCCTAAAGCCATCGAACGGCGGTATGGGCAAATTCTTCATGAACAGCAGATCTGCTTCGACTGCCTGCCCAGCTTCCTGCAACACCAAGTGGCTCAATCCACCCCAACCCAGGAAACCGATACCCTCATCCAGCGTTTTTCGGCCTATGTAAACGCCGCAAATGCGCTGATCGGTGCGAAGCAAGCCGAGGTACCCGCTTTCGGCGACTCCAACCCGAACATCGTCGGTCCACTTTCCAAGCCACAAACCGAGGCACTGCAAGACCTCGTCGACGAACAGGCCACCCGCCGGGCTGGCGTGCTTTGGGCGGATTATCACCGAGCGCTGGCGCTCACAGAGTCCATTCGCTATTTGCAGCAGTTCAGCGTGGCCATGACGAACCTCACCCAGCGAGCGATGGAACTGAAACAACTGCAGGAAAGGCTTGCAGCCGAACGTGCAGCTGCCGAGGAGGCTGCACGTCAGCAAGCAGAAGCAGCGCGGATAGCTGCCGAAGAAACCGCACGTCAGCAAGCAGAAGCCGAACGCATAGCCGCCGAAGAAGCCGCACGCCAGCAAGCAGAAGCCGAAACTGCACGCCAACGCATCAACTACATCAACGACACCCATTCTGTTGCATCTGCGACGACCGTCATTCCGATTGGGGCAGCGACCTTCGCTGTCGAAGCCGCGTCGGTTGCCCTTCGCGCTACGATCACCGCTGCAGTAAGTCGATTGGCTGCCACTTCGGCCACCGTGGCTGTAGCCATACTTTCGGCAGCATGGCCTTCGACACTGGGTAACGCAGAAAGGCGCTACTTGATCAGCACTCCTCTTTCCAGCCTTGCTCCGCCTGGCGGGCCTGACCTGGCCGCCCTCGCCCTTTCATCAACCAGCGTGGATGTGCCTTATCTACTTGCAGGTAGTGAAGACGCAAACGACATCAGCCTCTACGTGGTTCCCGGCGGTAAGGCAGTGCCGGTAAGGGCCGCAACATTTGATACTGAACGACAGGTTTACAGCCTCGCACTGGAGAACCCACCGCGCATCCTGACCTGGACACCCGCCAGCCCGCCCGGAGGCGGTGAAGGTAGCTCCACTAGCCTGCCACCCGCTGCGCCGGGCACGATTGTTTACACCGGCAGCAGCCTCAACCCTGTAAGCAACACAACGGAAAGCTATCCTGCACTGGATCTGCTCGATCAGGAACGGCTGATCATCACCTTCCCGATCGACTCGGGATTGCCGCCTATCCTGGTGGTTTTCAAGAGCCCCAGGTATGAGCCAGGTACCGCCACAGGAGTCGGTGCGCAGATAACAGGGCTCTGGCTTGGCGAGGCAACACGCGGAGAAGGCGCCCCGATACCGGCACATATTGCTGATCAGCTTAGAGGTATCGAATTTCGGAGTTACGATGCTTTTCGAGAAAAACTCTGGAAAATTGTTGCAAATGACCCCGAGCTTTCAAGGCAATTTTCCAAACAGAACATTATTCGCATGCGGGAAAATGGACATGCTCCCAGAGCGCGAACTCCTGACCTTTACGGAAAAAAGAAGAGTTTTGAGCTGCATCATGTGGTGCCAATCAGCGAAGGCGGCGCAGTGTACGACATCGACAATCTAAGGGTTGTCACACCAGCAGCTCATCATAAGATTCATTATGGAGACAAACCATGATCATTAAACCCAACTATAACGACTATACGGAAATGGAGTTCGTTGAGTTTCTGAAGGAAATCTATCGCGCCAATGCCGAGGAGCCAGATGAGGTACTAGATCCATTACTGGAGCACTTTGCTGCAGTTACCGAGCACCCTAGCGGCACAGACCTGATTTATTGGCCTGAAAATGATGATCAGGGTGAGCTTGAAGCAGTTCTGAGCATTATCAAATCGTGGCGCGCAGCTAACGGAAAACCTGGATTCAAGGATAGCTGAACGCACACCCCGCTTCGGCGGGGTGCCTCTCTCGCTGAAGTAAGAACATTCCTACTGATTCTGAGAAAAAGCCTACATCCGATGTGGCACGGTGAGTATTTCCATCCCAAACAAGTGAAGCCATGATCTCGATTTCACTTAGAGAGAAATATTGACATGGCACTCCACCCTCCCGACCACATCGCAAAGAAACTGGCAGCACAAACCTTCGACAACTTCGACGATTTCTCTCAAGCCTTCTGGTTGGCAATCGCCGAAGACCCGATTTACTCCCAACAATTCGTAACCTCCCAGCTCAACCGCATCAAGCAAGGCTGGCCACCCCGCGCGCCCTTTGGCGAAACCGCAAAAGGCGTGCGCGACTATCAAGTCTGTCACCTCGACCCACCCGCCTTTGGCGGCGCAATGTATGACGCCGAGAACCTACGGATCATGAGTGCCCTGCAGTACGCGCTGTCATCGGAGGTGAAGTGGTGATCAGTCAAAAACACACCCTTGCCGACTACACCTGCGCCGAATTCAGGACTGTGGTTGAGGAATTGCTACAGGCATCTGGTACCTCCGCCTGGCAGGACCGCTTGCTCGAACACTTTATCGAAATGGCCGAACACCCGGACGGATCCGACCTCCTCTACTACCCGGCAAACGAGCTGGAGGGCTGCGCCATGGGGGTGATCGCACGTATCATCGCCTGGCGAAAATCAAAGGGACTTCCCCTGTTCAAGAACGTGCAATGAAAAAGTCTGTATGGATGCTGATGCTGTTTCTGACCGGTTGTGTAGACGGCAAGTTCTTTCTTTTGCCTGACCAGCAGAACCAGAAATTCTCCTGTGACATGGATCCTTACAAGCAGGGATGTGAACGCCAAAGTGACTATGACCGGCACTTCAAGTCAGTCGAGGACAAGAAGAACTAGGTAGCCCAGCCCATTCATTTGGCGCTATCTGCGAACACCACCGCGATTGCTCGGAGGCATTTCATGAGCGGTACGGCAAAGCAGCCCGAGGATACAATCGCCAGCCAAGTGCTGGAAACACTGAGCAGATACCCGGAACTGATACGCGAGATCCCCGAGGGTACAATACTGCACCGCGTGCAGCCCTCCCGCTACGATGCCAACCCCGTCAACTATCATGCGGACTCCGACACACGCTATGCCGATCCCGCCAGGCAGATTGGTGTCTATTACCTCGGTCTCACCGAGGAAGTTGCCGTAGCCGAATCTTTCCAACCTGGGCAAGGTGTTGACGACCAGTCAGTTAGTTTCTGGCGACTTGAGCAAACGTCACTGCACCGACTCAAGGCAGCACGCGTGTTGAACGTGGTTGACGTCGCCGCCTTGGCGAACAGAGCCACCCACCACAAAGTGCGCGATATCGTGCAGGCCAAGGGACAGGGGCGAGAGGGATATGCACTCACCCAAAAAATCAGCCAAGCATGCATGAATGTCGGTGAGGTCGATGGCCTGCTCTATCAGTCAGCGGTTTACACGGTGACCGGGTCCATGGACGGGTGCAACCTTGTGCTGTTTGAGGGCCGTAGGCGCCAAGTCGAGGCGATCAGCCACCAGCTGGCAATGGAAGCACTGCTATCGAATGGGGAGACGGCTGTGGAATTCCTGGAGAGTCTGGGTGTAGTGCTGGAGTAAGCACAAAAAACGGACCTCTCACGAGGCCCGCCTTCACTGTCCCGCCATCAACGCATTCTGGTAGTCACGCTTGATGATTTCCAGAGCGGCTGGATCATCCAGCACTTCGAATCGGGGCAATACGTTGCCAGGTTCGCCTGGGTCGGAGTAATCCATCCTGCCGACCAGATGCTGAACTAGCGTGTTCATGGCTTCGGTGTCAGCAGGGTCGACATCAAGCGACCTGATCAATGCTTCAACAATCAACCTTGGCTTGTTTTCGGCAAACTGAAACGAAGGGTAGAACTTTCTGCGGTTGCCCGTGTTGGTATACGCCAAGAGTTTACCCGCCTTGGTCTTCTGACTCAGCGCTTGCTTGGTAATGCCCAGAATTTCGCAGGCTGCTTTGGCATCGAGCAGTTCACAACGGCTGTCTACCCGTTCAAAGGCACGTGCCTTCATCCTGGCCACAGCTTCCTGATTGCGCGTTGCAATACTGCGCTTGGCTTCAACTTCGACCTTGGCGAGCGCAGCAAAAGCCTTCTCGTCCGCAAGCGCCACGGCTTTTAGCACTACCGCCGCCGACGCTCGCGCAAGATGCTCCTCGAAGCGCTCCCGCAATGCCGTCTTGGCGGCCTCGATATGAGCGAGCGCAGGATGAATGGCATCGTGGGTGACCACACTCATGGTTCCTCCTCAGGGCCTGAATAGCCCCTGTGCACATAGGCTAAGGCGCCACATCACGCGTGTCAACTTGTCAATTAGTCCATATGTAAAGCTTGTGCTGACTTCACAGATACAAAAAACCCCGCCGAAGCGGGGTTTTTCACAAGCAGCAATACTTAGATCGCGCCACGCTGACGCAGCACATCCAGCACCTGCTTCACGCCTTCCTCAACACTGGTGTTCTGGGTATCGATCACCAGGTCGGCATCCAGCGGCACATCGAACGGGAAGCTTTCACCCGGGATGTTGTCGCCACCAGCTGCATACAGGCCCTGCGGGTCACGCTCGCGGCACGCCAGCGGCGAGGCCTGAACGTAAACGGTCACCAGGCGCTCCTTGCCGATCAGCGCCTTGGCCTGTTCGCGGCCTTCGGCATCCGGGGCGACGAACGCAGCCAGGGTCAGCAGGCCAGCTTCGTTGAACTGGCGCGCCACATGGGCGGCGCGGCGCCAGTTCTCGGTGCGGCCGGCGCGGTCTTGCGGCAGGCCCTTGTTCAGATCGTGGCGCAGGTTCTGACCATCGAGCACGTACACCGCACGGCCCATGTCGAACAGCTTGCGTTCGACAGCATAGGCCAGGGTGCTCTTGCCAGCGCCGGACAGGCCGCTGAACAGCACGGTGGCCGGCTGCTGGCCGAAGCGCAGGGCGCGCTCTTCGGTGGCCACGTGAGCGAGCTTGCCATGCTGACCAGTGCCGCCGTGCGGCAGGACTGGCGGCGCGATGATCATGCCGGCGCCGACGGTGCCATTGGTCAGGCGGTCGATGACGATGAAGGCACCGGTGGTGCGGTTGCTGTCGTAACCGTCCAGGGCGATCGAGGCGTCCAGGGCGACCTTGACGCGGCCGATCTCGTTCAGTTGCAGCGCGCTGGCAGCGCCCTGCTCCAAGGTGTTCACATCGACCTTGTGGGTGATGCTGGCGATCGAGCCCGGCACGTAGCTGGTGGCGCGCTTGATGTCGTACTTCTTGCCCGGGAGCATCGGCTCCTCGGCCATCCACACCAGCATGGCGTCGAACTGGTCGGTGACTGGCGGCACGTTATCGGCGTGCACCAGCAGGTCGCCACGGGAGATGTCGATCTCGTCTTCCATGGTCAGGGTCACGGCCTGGCCTGGGCCGGCGTTTTCCAGTTCACCTTCGTAGGTGACGATGGACTTGACCCGGCTGCTCTTGCCCGACGGTAGCACGACCACTTCGTCACCCTTGTGCACCACGCCGCTGGCGATGGTGCCGGCGAAGCCGCGGAAGTTCAGGTTCGGGCGGTTGACGTACTGCACCGGGAAACGCAGGTCGGTGAAGTTGCGGTCGGCCGACACTTCGACGGTCTCGAGGATTTCCATCAAGGTCGGGCCGGCGTACCACGGCGATTGCTCGCTGTGGTTGACCACGTTGTCGCCCTTGAGCGCCGACATCGGCACGAATTGCAGGCTGCTCGGCTTCAGGTTGATGGCGTCGGCGAACTTCAGGTAGTCGGCCTTGATCGACTCGAACACGCCTTCATCGAAGCCTTTGAGGTCCATCTTGTTGACCGCGACCACGATGTGCTTGATGCCCAGCAGCGAGGCGATGTAGCTGTGGCGACGGGTCTGGGTCTGCACACCGTAGCGGGCATCGACCAGAATGATTGCCAGGTCACAAGTGGACGCGCCGGTAGCCATGTTGCGGGTGTACTGCTCGTGGCCCGGGGTGTCGGCAATGATGAACTTGCGCTTGGCGGTGGAGAAGTAGCGGTAGGCGACATCGATGGTGATGCCCTGCTCGCGCTCGGCCTGCAGGCCGTCGACCAGCAGCGCCAGGTCGACTTCTTCGCCGGTAGTGCCGACTTTCTTCGAATCACGGGTGATGGCCTCGAGGTGGTCCTCGTAGATCATCTTCGAGTCGTGCAGCAGGCGCCCGATCAGGGTGCTCTTGCCATCGTCGACGTTGCCGCAGGTCAGGAAGCGCAGCAGTTCCTTGCGCTCGTGCTGGGCCAGGTAGGCGAGGATGTCCTCGCTGATCAGATCAGATTGGTGCGACATGGAGTAACCCTGAAATTAGAAGTAGCCTTGGCGTTTCTTGTCTTCCATGGAACCGGCGCCATCGTGGTCGATGACACGGCCCTGGCGTTCGGACGTACGGGTCAGGAGCATTTCCTGAATGATGTCCGTCAGGGTCTCGGCTTCCGACTCGACAGCGCCCGTCAGCGGGTAGCAGCCGAGGGTACGGAAACGCACCTTCTTCTTGACGATGCGCGCCTTCTCTTCCTCGGAGAGGTGTTCGAGGATGCGCTCGTCGTCGATCATGATCAGGGTGCCGTTCTTCTCGATGACTTCACGCTCGGCGGCGAAGTACAGCGGCACGATCGGGATGCCTTCGAGGTAGATGTACTGCCAGATGTCCAGCTCGGTCCAGTTCGACAGCGGGAACACGCGGATCGACTCGCCCTTGTTGACCTTGCCGTTGTACACGTTCCACAGCTCAGGGCGCTGGTTCTTCGGGTCCCAGCGGTGCTTGCTGTCACGGAACGAGTACACGCGCTCCTTGGCCCGCGACTTCTCTTCGTCGCGGCGCGCACCACCGAAGGCGGCGTCGAAACCATGCTTGTCCAGCGCCTGCTTGAGGCCCTGGGTTTTCATGATGTCGGTGTGCTTGGAGCTGCCATGGGTGAAGGGGTTGATGCCCTGCGCCACACCCTCGGGGTTGACGTGGGTGATCAGCTCCAGGCCCATTTCCTCGACCATCTTGTCGCGGAAGCTGTACATCTCCTGGAATTTCCACTGGGTGTCGACGTGCATCACCGGGAACGGCAGCTTGCCCGGGAAGAAGGCCTTGCGCGCCAGGTGCAGCATCACGGCGGAGTCCTTGCCGATCGAGTACAGCATCACCGGGTTATCGAACTCGGCGGCCACCTCGCGGATGATGTGGATGCTCTCCGCCTCCAGCTGTTTCAAGTGCGTCAGTTTGTCGACCATGGCTACTCACGAAAAAACACGAAAAACGATCTTATGGACGGCCTGCGGGCCGTGTTCGAGCGAGCCACTTTATCACAGCGACTGCTTCTATTTAGGAGGCGGACTAGATCGAAAAAGTCTAACGATATGACTGGGGGTTTGGGCCGCTTCGCGGCCCAAGAGTCGGCACGGTCAGATAGGATTCGGGCAGTCGACGAACAAATGCTCCAGGGCAAACCGCCGCGCCAAATAGTCACCCAGCGCCTGCACCCCATAGCGCTCGGTGGCGTGGTGCCCAGCAGCAATGAAGCTGACGCCATTCTCCCGGGCACTGTGATAGGTCTGTTCGGACGCCTCGCCAGTCAGGTACAGGTCCACCCCGGCGGCAATTGCCGTGTCGATATAGCCCTGCCCGCCGCCGGTGCACCAGCCGACTCGGCGAATCATCTCGTCGCCCTCGACCAGCAACGGCTCACGTCCGAGCACTTCCTGCACCCGCCGGGCAAAATCACGTGCAGTCACCGGCTCCGCCAGCGAGCCGACCAGCCCGACCACCTTGGGGTTTTCCGGGTCCAGCGGCCCTTCGACGGTGATATCCAGCTGCCGCGCCAGCTGCACGTTGTTGCCGACCTCAGGGTGCACATCCAGCGGCAGATGAAACGCCAGCAAGCTGATGTCGTGCTTGAGCAAGGTCTTCAGGCGGCGCTGACGGATCCCGGTAACGCACGGGTTCTCGCCCTTCCAGAAGTAACCATGGTGCACCAGGATCAGGTCGGCCTCAGCCTCGACTGCGGCATCCAGCAAGGCCTGGCTGGCGGTGACGCCGCTGACGATGCGGCTGACCTGCGGCCGGCCCTCGACCTGCAGGCCATTGGGGCAATAATCCTGGATCTTCGCGCTGCCTAGGTAGCGTTCGGCCTCCTCGACCAGGGTGTTGAGTGCGACGGCCATGAAAATCTCCTCGAAATCTGCGCTTTTCACGGGCGCAACGCCTGCAGAACGCCCGTATAATGCCGGCCATTATGGGCCGTCGCCGGCATCGGGGGAACCGGTGTATGATCGCGCGCGCTCATGCCCCACTGCGCGGCCTCCGGCCCCCGCTCTTTCCAGGACTCGTTCATGTTCAAGGCTTTGCGTTACTTCGGCTGGCCCCTGCTCACCGGTATTCTGATCGCCGTACTGATCATCCAGCGCTACCCGGAGTGGGTCGGTCTGCCCAGCCAGGACGTCAACCTGCAGCAAGCCCCGCAGACCACGCGGATCATGCAGGGCCCGGTGTCCTACGCCGACGCCGTGACCCTCGCCGCCCCGGCCGTGGTCAACCTGTACACCACCAAGGTGGTGAACAAGACCGCTCACCCGCTGTTCGAAGACCCGCAGTTCCGCCGGTTCTTCGGTGACAACCTGCCCAAGCAGCGCCGTTGGGAGTCGAGCCTGGGTTCGGCGGTGATCATGAGCCCGGAGGGCTACCTGCTGACCAACAACCACGTCACCAGCGGCGCCGACCAGATCGTCGTGGCCCTTAAGGACGGCCGGGAAACCCTGGCGCGAGTGATCGGCAGTGACCCGGAAACCGACCTGGCGGTGTTGAAGATCGACCTGAAGAACCTGCCAGCCATCACCATCGGCCGCTCCGACAACATCCACATCGGTGATGTGGTGCTGGCCATCGGCAACCCGTTCGGTGTTGGCCAGACCGTGACCATGGGCATCATCAGTGCCACCGGCCGCAACCAGCTGGGCCTGAACAACTACGAAGACTTCATCCAGACCGACGCGGCGATCAACCCGGGCAACTCCGGTGGTGCGCTGGTCGACGCCAATGGCAACCTGGTCGGCATCAACACCGCGATCTTCTCCAAGTCCGGCGGCTCCCAGGGCATCGGCTTCGCCATCCCGATCAAGCTGGCGCTGGAAGTGATGAAGTCGATCGTCGAACACGGCCAGGTGATCCGCGGCTGGCTGGGCATCGAAGTGCAACCGTTGAGCCAGGAACTGGCTGAATCTTTCGGCATGCAGGGCCGCCCAGGCATCGTGGTGGCCGGTATCTTCCGCGACGGCCCGGCGCAGAAGGCCGGGTTGCAGTTGGGTGACGTGATCCTGAGCATCAACGGCGAACCGGCGGGTGACGGGCGCAAGTCGATGAACCAGGTGGCGCGAATCAAGCCGACCGAAAAGATCACCATCGAAGTGATGCGCAATGGTCAGCAGCTGAAGCTGATTGCCGAGGTGGGGCTGCGCCCGCCGCCAGCGCCTGCAACAACGCAGGAAGAGAAATAAGAAAAAGGGGCCGCATTTGCGGCCCCTTTTGCATCAGTGCAGGATCTGGCTGAGGAACAGCTTGGTCCGGTCACTGCGCGGGCGATCGAAGAAATCATCCGGCGCCGCCTGCTCGACGATCTCCCCCTTGTCCATGAAGATCACCCGGTTTGCCACGGTGCGGGCAAAGCCCATTTCGTGGGTCACGCAGAGCATGGTCATGCCGTCCTCGGCCAGGCCGACCATGGTGTCGAGCACTTCCTTGACCATTTCCGGGTCCAGTGCCGAGGTCGGTTCGTCGAACAGCATGATCTTCGGCTTCATGCACAGCGCCCGGGCAATCGCCACGCGCTGCTGCTGGCCACCCGACAGCTGCCCCGGGAACTTGTGGGCCTGTTCCGGAATGCGCACCCGCTCCAGGTAGTGCATGGCGATTTCCTCGGCCTTGCGCCGGGGCATCTTGCGCACCCACATCGGCGCCAAGGTGCAGTTTTCCAGAATGCTCAGGTGCGGGAACAGGTTGAAGTGCTGGAACACCATGCCCACCTCGCGGCGGATCGCCTCGATCTGCTTGAGGTCGTTGGTCAGTTCCACGCCATCGACCACGATGCGGCCCTGCTGGTGCTCTTCCAGGCGGTTCAGGCAGCGGATGGTGGTCGACTTGCCGGAACCGGACGGGCCACACAGGACGATGCGCTCGCCCTGGCGCACGTTCAGGTTGATGTCCTTGAGCACATGGAACTGGCCGTACCACTTGTTCACGCCCTGCATCTGGATGATGCCTTCGGGGCCGGCAGGCTGCTTGATCGCTTCACTCATTTTGAAACTCCTAACGCTTGTGGCCAGTGTCCAGCTTGCGCTCCAGGTGCATGGAGTAGCGGGACATACCGAAACAGAAAATCCAGAACACCAGGGCGGCGAACACATAGCCCTCGGTGGCCATGCCCAGCCAAGCCGGGTCAGCGGCGGCTTGCTTGACGCTGTTGAGCAGGTCGAACAGGCCGATGATGATCACCAGGCTGGTGTCCTTGAACAGGGCGATGAAGGTGTTGACGATGCCAGGGATCACCAGCTTGAGCGCCTGCGGCAGAATCACTAGGCCCATCGAGCGCCAGTAGCCCAGGCCCATGGCCGCGGCGGCTTCGTACTGGCCCTTGGGGATGGCCTGCAGACCGCCGCGCACCACCTCGGCGACATACGCCGACTGGAACAGGATCACCCCGATCATTGCCCGCAGCAGCTTGTCGAAGCTCATGCCTTCAGGCAGGAACAACGGCAGCATCACCGACGACATGAACAGCACAGTGATCAGCGGCACGCCACGCCAGAACTCGATGAAGGTCACGCAGACCACCTTCACCGCCGGCATCCGCGAGCGTCGCCCAAGGGCCAGCAGAATGCCCAGCGGCAAGGCGCCGACGATCCCCACCGTGGCAATCACCAGGGTCAGCATCAGGCCGCCCCACTGGCTGGTGGCGACGTTGCTCAGGCCCAGTACGCCGCCGTGCAGCAAGGTGTAGGCGATGACCGGGTACAGCACCAGGAAGCCCAGGCCGTAGAAGGCCTTGCGCGGGAAGCGTTTGATGAACAGCGGCGCCGCGCCGAGCACGGCCAGCCACACCGTGAGGTCCACGCGCCAGCGCAGCTCGACCGGGTAGTAGCCGTACATGAACTGGCCGAAGCGCTGTTGCACGAACACCCAGCAGGCGCCCTCTTTCGTGCAGTCGGCGCGGGTGGTGCCGACCCAGTTGGCGTCGATCAACGCCCACTGCACCAGCGGCGGCACGATCAGCCACACCAGGTACACGGCGAACAGGGTCAGCAGGGTGTTGAGCCAGCTGGAGAACAGGTTTGCACGCATCCATGCGAGCACGCCGACGGTTTTCACCGGTGGCGGCATGTCGGGTTTGAAAACATGAGCATTCACGGGCGTATCCTCACCGCTCGATCAGCGCGATGCGCTTGTTGTACCAGTTCATCAGCAGCGAAATGCTGATGCTGATGGCGAGATAGACACTCATGGTGATGGCGATCACCTCAATGGCCTGGCCGGTCTGGTTGAGCACGGTACCGGCGAACAGCGAGACCATCTCCGGGTAGCCGATACCGGCTGCCAGCGACGAGTTCTTCGCCAGGTTCAGGTACTGGCTGGTCAGTGGCGGAATGATCACCCGCAGTGCCTGGGGAATAATCACCTTGCGCAGGGTCGGGCCGTCGCGCAGGCCGAGCGAATGGGCGGCTTCGGTCTGGCCGTGGCTCACCGAACGAATGCCCGAACGCACGATCTCGGCAATGAAGGCCGCCGTGTAGATGGTCAACGCCAGGGTCAGCGCCAGCAGTTCAGGGATCAACACCCAACCGCCGACGAAGTTGAAGCCCTTGAGCTGCGGCACCTCCCAATGCACCGGACTGCCGAACAGCAGCGCGCAGGCGCCTGGAATGGCGATGAGCAGCGCCAGCCCCACCCAGAACTTGTGGAACGGCTCGCCGGTTTCGTCGAAACGCTTGTTGGCGTAACGCACCATCGCCACGATCGCCACCAGCGCCAGCAGCAGAGCAACGACGAACGGCCAGAAACCCTCCGCCATCGACGCACCGGGCATGTTCAGGCCGCGGTTGCTGATGAAGAAAGTGTCGTCGATGTTGATGCTGCCCCTTGGCCCCGGCAGGGTCAGGAACACCGCGAAGTACCAGAACAGGATCTGCAGCAGTGGCGGGATGTTGCGGAAGGTTTCCACATACACGGTCGCCAGCTTGCTGATCATCCAGTTGGGCGACAGCCGCGCCGCGCCGATGATGAAGCCGAGGACGGTCGCCAGGATCACGCCAATGAACGTCACCAGCAGGGTATTGAGCAGGCCGATGACGAACACCCGCGCATAGCTGTCGGACTCCACGTAGGGAATCAGGTGCTGGGCGATGCCGAAGCCGGCGCTACGCTCGAGGAAGTCAAAACCCGAGGTGATACCCCGGTGTTGCAGGTTGGTCTGGGTGTTGTGGAACAGATACCAGCCCAGGCCCACCACGAAGATGATGGTGAGAATCTGGAACAGCCAGGCGCGCACACGCGGGTCGTTCAGGGACAGCCCCTTGGGTGCGCCAATTTGATTTTGCATGAAGTGCCCCGAAAAATAGGGATTCGAACAACCTGCGGCGACGGGATGCCGCCGCAGGGTGCAGCCATCAGCGCACAGGTGGCGCGTACTGGATGCCGCCGTTGTTCCACAGGGCGTTCATGCCACGGTCGATCTTCAGGTCGGTGCTCTGGCCCAGGTTCTTCTCGAACACTTCGCCGTAGTTGCCGACTTGCTTGACGATCTGCACTACCCAGTCTTTGGGCAGCTTGAGGTCCTTGCCATATTCACCGTCCGCGCCCAGCAGGCGGGCGACGTCCGGGTTCTTGGTGGACTTGGCCTCGGCCTCGACGTTCTTCGAGGTGATGCCGGCCTCTTCGGCATTGAGCATGGCGAACAGGGTCCACTTGACGATGCTGAACCAGTCCTCGTCGCCCTTACGCACCACCGGGCCCAGAGGCTCCTTGGAGATGGTTTCCGGCAGTACCACGTAGTCGGTCGGCGCGGCCAGCTTGGAGCGCTGGGCGAACAGCTGCGACTTGTCCGAGGTCAGCACGTCGCAACGGCCGGACTCAAGCGACTTGGCGCTTTCATCGGAGGTATCGAAGGTGATCGGGGTGTACTTCAGGCCATTGGCACGGAAGAAGTCCGACACGTTCAGTTCGGTGGTGGTACCGGCCTGGATGCAAATGGTCGCGCCGTCGAGTTCCTTGGCGCTGGAAACGCCGAGCTTCTTGTTGACCAGGAAGCCAACGCCGTCGTAGTAGGTGACACCGGCGAATACCAAGCCCATGCCGGCATCGCGAGAACTGGTCCAGGTGGTGTTGCGCGACAGCACGTCGACTTCACCCGACTGCAGTGCGGTGAAGCGTTCCTTGGCGTTGAGCTGGCTGAACTTGACCTTGGTCGCATCACCGAACACGGCGGCGGCCACGGCGCGGCAGACGTCGGCGTCAATACCGACGATCTTGCCCTGCGCATCAGGGACCGAGAAGCCTGGAAGACCGTCGCTCACGCCACACTGGACGAAGCCCTTCTTCTTTACCGCATCGAGGGTGGCGCCGGCCTGGACGGTGCTCACGGCGCCCAGCGCAGCGGCAGCGGTCAGGACTGCCAGGGTGGTTTTCAACATCTTCATTCACAACCTCCAAATCGCTCTTGTTGTATGAGCCGGAATTGCACCGCACCCTTATGAGGCGCATCCGACCCGTGTTGGCTTGTTCTTGGGTCAATTGGCGCAATGGGCTGTTCTGTGACAGCCTTCGCGTGCAAAGGGTGTTACCGTCACGGCCTGCCCTTTGCATCGAATGAAGAATTGCAAAGCGCGTACCAGATTTGTTGGCTGTAGCGTTTAAGCGATCGTCAAGTAGGGAAAGTTGTATCGTTGCGACATTCTTTTTCTGACAATCAATTGCAGCGCCTTCTTTTCATGCACGCCATAACAAGACCCGCACTCTTTCGGAGCAGTCATGACCAACCCGCTGATTCTCGAACCCCAGAAAACCGCCGACGCCTGTGTGATCTGGTTGCACGGTTTGGGTGCCGACCGTTACGACTTCCTACCTGTGGCTGAATTCATGCAGGAACGCCTGCCCAGCACCCGCTTCGTCATGCCCCAGGCACCGACCCGCCCGGTGACCATCAACGGCGGCTACGCCATGCCCAGCTGGTACGACATCAAGGCCATGACCCCGGCCCGCGCCATCGACGAAGCGCAGCTGGAAGAATCAGCCGAGCAGATCATCGGCCTGATCAAGGCTGAGCAGGCCAAAGGCATCAACCTGTCGCGGATCTTCCTCGCCGGTTTCTCCCAGGGCGGTGCGGTGGTGCTGCACACCGCCTATATAAAGTGGCAGGAAGCGCTGGGCGGCGTGATCGCCCTGTCCACCTATGCCCCGACCTTCACCGACAGCCACCAGCTGAGCGCCTGCCAGCAACGTACCCCGACCCTGTGCCTGCACGGCGTGCACGACCCGGTGGTGATTCCGTCCATGGGCCGTACCGCGTTCGAATACCTCAACACCTGGGGTGTCGCCGCACGCTGGCACGAATACCCGATGGAGCACGAGGTGGTGGTCGAGGAACTAAGCGATATCCACGACTGGCTGAGCAAGCAATTGCAATAAGCCAACCCCACCTGTAGTTGTGGGAGTTTTCCGCTACGCCGCGCCCAGATCTTGCATTACACTGCCCGGCGTACATTCCTTAACCAGTTGATGAGACGATCGTGCTCAAGGCACTCAAGAAAATATTCGGCAAAGGAGACGCCGCGCCACAGGCCGTCGCTCCTGCTGCCAGCGTGACGCCAACGGCGCCCGCCCTCACCGCAGAGGCCCGGCCCGAACCGAAACCGGCCGCGCCACGCGCCAAGCCCTCCGCCAAGCCCGCCGCCAAGGTAGAAGCAGCCGCCGACGCCCCAGCGCCTGCCGACAAGCCGGCCAAGGACAGACCACATCGCGAACGCAAGCCCAAGCCCCAGGCGAGTCTGTGGAAGCCGGAAGACTTCGTGGTCGAGCCGCAGGAAGGCAAGACCCGCTTCCACGACTTCAAACTCTCCAACGAGCTGATGCATGCCATCCACGACCTCGGTTTCCCTTACTGCACCCCGATCCAGGCGCAGGTGCTGGGTTACACCCTGGCAGGCCAGGATGCCATCGGTCGCGCCCAGACCGGTACTGGCAAGACGGCGGCGTTCCTGATTTCGATCATTTCCCAGCTGCAGCAGACGCCGCCGCCGAAAGAGCGCTACATGGGCGAGCCGCGCGCGCTGATCATCGCGCCAACCCGCGAGCTGGTGGTGCAGATCGCCAAGGACGCCGTCGCCCTGACCAAGTACACCGGCCTGAATGTGATGAGCTTCGTCGGTGGCATGGACTTCGACAAGCAGCTCAAGGCCCTGGAAGCCCGCCATTGCGACATCCTGGTGGCCACCCCGGGCCGTTTGCTGGACTTCAACCAGCGCGGCGAAGTGCACCTGGACATGGTCGAGGTGATGGTGCTGGATGAAGCCGACCGCATGCTCGACATGGGCTTCATCCCCCAGGTACGGCAGATCATCCGCCAGACCCCGCCGAAGAGCGAACGCCAGACCCTGCTGTTCTCCGCCACCTTCACCGACGACGTGATGAACCTGGCCAAGCAGTGGACCACCAACCCGGCGATCGTCGAGATCGAGCCGGAGAACGTCGCCAGCGAGACGGTCGAGCAACACGTGTATGCAGTGGCCGGCAGCGACAAGTACAAGCTGCTGTACAACCTGGTGACCCAGAACAAGTGGGAACGGGTCATGGTATTCGCCAACCGCAAGGACGAGGTACGGCGAATCGAGGAAAAACTCGTGCGCGATGGTATCAATGCCGCGCAGTTATCGGGCGATGTGCCGCAGCACAAACGTATTCGCACCCTGGAGAACTTCCGTGAAGGCCGGGTCACGGTGCTGGTGGCCACTGACGTGGCAGGCCGTGGTATCCATATCGATGGCATCAGCCATGTGATCAACTTCACGCTGCCGGAAGACCCGGACGACTATGTCCACCGTATCGGCCGTACCGGGCGTGCGGGCGCCGATGGCGTGTCGATCAGCTTTGCCGGTGAGGATGACTCCTACCAGCTGCCGGCTATCGAAGAGCTGCTGGGCCGCAAGATCAAGTGCGAGATGCCGCCAGATGAGCTTTTGAAGCCGGTACCGCGCAAGCATCACTGATTTATCAGCGCTAGCCGCACCCTTGTAGGAACGGCCTTGTGCCGCTCCTACAAGAGATCCGCGCAGCCTGGGCTACCAGCGCCCGGCAGCATCCTGGTCACTCTGCTTCCCTTCCACCCAGCGCGGTCCATCCTGGGTATTTTCCTTCTTCCAGAACGGCGCCCGGGTCTTCAGGTAGTCCATGATGAAGTTGCAGGCATCGAACGCCGCCTGCCGATGGGCACTGGCCACACTGACAAAGACGATTGGCTCACCCGGCTCAAGCGCACCGATGCGGTGCAGCACTTCGACCTTGAGCAACGGCCAGCGCTGCTCGGCCTCGACCACGATCTTGGCCAGGGCCTTCTCGGTCATGCCCGGGTAATGCTCGAGGAACATCCCCGCCACGTCCCGACCATCGTTGAAGTCGCGCACATAGCCAACAAAACCGACCACGGCGCCGACGCCGACATTGGCCGCATGCATGGCATTGACCTCGGCCCCCGGGTCGAACGCGCCGTGTTGCACTCGCACTGCCATATTCAGCCTCCGGTCACCGGCGGGAAGAACGCCACTTCATCGCCCTCTTCCAGCGGCTCGTCGAGCTTGCACAGCTCTTCATTGCGCGCACTCATCAGGTTCTGTTCGGCCAGCACCGCGTACTGTCCGCCCTTGGCCACCAACGCCTGGCGCACATCATCGACCACCTTGAACTCACCTTCCAGGCGCTCGGTATCGACGCCCAGCAGCTCGCGGTAACGGGCGAAATACATCACTTTGACCTTCATCACACTTCTACCTTGTAGTGCCCGCTCTTGCCACCAACCTTTTCCAGCAGGCGCACCTGCTCGATGACCATGCCCTTGTCCACCGCCTTGCACATGTCGTAGATCGTCAGCGCTGCGACGCTGGCGGCGGTCAGCGCTTCCATCTCGACGCCGGTCTGCCCGGCCAGCTTGCAGCGGGCGACGATATGCACCGCATCTTCGCCGTCGGCACTCAGTTCGACCTTGACGCTGGTCAGCATCAGCGGGTGGCACAGCGGGATCAGGTCGCTGGTCTTCTTCGCCGCCTGGATACCGGCAATGCGCGCCACGGCGAACACATCGCCCTTGGGATGCTCGCCGTCGACGATCATCTGCAAGGTCTGCGGCAACATGCGCACCCGCGCCTCGGCCACGGCCTCGCGCTCGGTCACGGCCTTTTCAGTGACGTCGACCATATTGGCGCGCCCCTGGGAATCAAGATGAGTCAGCACTGCTCTGCTCCTTTGAAGGGAACAGAGAGTGTAAACCCGTGGGTCAGGATTGCGCAGCGGAAAAAAGCCGGGCGGCGAGCCACCCGGCTAGGAGGGTTACAGATGCGACTCGGCGTACTCGGCCAGCACCGAGCGCGGCACACCCTGCAGGGTGATGTGCACGCCATGGGGGAAGTCCTTGAAGCGCTCGGTCAGGTAGGTCAGTCCCGAGCTGGTCGCGGACAGGTACGGCGTGTCGATCTGCGCCAGGTTGCCCAGGCACACCACCTTGGACCCGGAGCCGGCACGGGTGATGATGGTTTTCATCTGGTGCGGCGTCAGGTTCTGGCACTCGTCGATCAGGATCAGGCTCTGCTGGAAGCTGCGCCCACGGATGTAGTTCAACGACTTGAACTGCAGTGGCACACGTTCGAGGATGTATTCGACGCTGCCATGGGTGCTTTCATCATCCATGTGCAAGGCTTCGAGGTTGTCGGTGATGGCGCCCAGCCAAGGTTCCATCTTTTCCGCCTCGGTGCCCGGCAGGAAGCCGATCTCCTGGTCCAGCCCCTGCACGCTGCGGGTGGCGATGATGCGCCGGTAGCGCTTGCTGACCATGGTCTGCTCGATGGCTGCGGCCAGGGCCAGGATGGTCTTGCCGGAGCCGGCAGCGCCGGTCAGGTTGACAAGGTGGATATCCGGGTCGAGCAAGGCGAACAGCGCCAGGCTCTGATGAATGTCCCGTGGCTTCAGGCCCCAGGCCTCCTGATGCAGCAATGGCTCCTGGTGCAGGTCGAGCAATAGCAGTTCATCGTTACGGATGCCTTTTACCCAGCCGACAAAACCTTGCTCGTCGATGATGAACTCGTTGATGTGCACGGCGGGCAAGTTGTCGATCATTTGTACCCGATGCCAGGTGCGGCCACGCTCCTGGCGGGTATCGACCTTGCTGACCCGGTCCCAGAACGAGCCGGTGACCGAGTGATAGCCCTTGGACAGCAAGGACACATCGTCGACCAGTTGGTCGGTGCTGTAGTCCTCGGCCGCGATCCCGCAGGCGCGCGCCTTCAGGCGCATGTTGATGTCTTTGGTGACCAGCACGACGTCCAGTTCGGTGCGCCGGGTCCGTACGTCGAGCAAGGTGTTGATGATGATGTTGTCGTTGAGGTTTTCCGGCAGCAACTTGCTGGGCTCGTTGCGCGGGCTCATCAGGATCGACAGGAACCCCTTTGGCCCACTCTTGCCGCGCTGGATCGGCACGCCCTGCTCGACATCGCTGGGCGAAGCGTCACCGAGGGTCTGGTCGATCAGGCGGATGGCCTGGCGACATTCGGCGGCGATGGTTTGTTTACCGGTCTTGAGCTTGTCGAGTTCCTCCAGCACCGTCATCGGAATGGCGACGTGATGCTCCTCGAAGTTGAGTAATGCGTTGGGGTCGTGAATCAGGACGTTGGTATCGAGCACATAGAGGATTGGCTTGCTGGAGGAAGGGTTGCGTCCTTGGTCATCCATACTCGGTCACCTTATGTCGAAGCCACACGGCACGCTCTGTAGTGCGCCGCAGAGTGACCGCCGTTCTCCCCGTATCCGCGTTGCTACGGGCGGGAAGCGTACCTGGCAAGGTGGGGTGGATGACGCCACCTGTGCTGCAGGATTCGGCTGTCTGGTTTCTTCATACCGCAAAAACCATGACCGAAAAAAGCATTTTTACGAGATTTTGAAGTTTATTTTTCCGATTGACGAAGAGCGCTTGGCGGCAACGCCAGACGGGACTACAGTCAAAAGTCATACCCTCTATTCGCGATACGCGTAATCACGGCAGTCTTCCCAGCCGATCCCGCTCTGCACCGTGTTGTGCAGCAACCACTCGACCGCCGGCTGCGCCTTGGGCAGGCTGTCATGGAACTGGATCACCCCCTTGCGCCATAGCAGCATCAAGGTCAGCACCCGCTGGGCCGAAGCGTCGGCAGTCAGCGGGCCATCATCCTGAGCGTCGATATCCCATAGCGAAACCCTTAGCTGCTGGCTGGCCATGAACGCTTCTCCGTCAGCCCGACGCTGGCCGTAGGGCGGGCGGAACAGCGGCACGTATTGCGCTGGCAGGTCGGCCTGGACCCGCCCCTGGGCGCGCTTGATCGAGTCCTGCCAACCCTGCCACTGGGCGTGGGAGCGATATTCCCACCCCTGGATGCCCACGCATTGGCCGGCGTAGAGCTGGGCCAGCGCATTGGCCGCGCCGGTATCGCGCCGCTGCTGCAGGCGATTGCCCAAGACAAAGAAGGTGCCCTGCAGCTTCTGCTTGCGCAGGTATTCGGTCAGCGCATCGGTGCTACCACCATCGGGCCCCGGGCCACCGACGAAGGTCAACAGGAACATGCGGTCGTTCAGTTCATCGCCATTGCGCTCGCGGCTGGACAGGCGCTCGACCTCACTGCTGGTCTGCGGCAGCAGCGCGGCCTTGCGCAGTTGCTCATCCAGATAACGCACATGAAACTGATGACTGGGCTCGATCCAACCGGTATAGAACGTGCCGACATCGGTAGCGAATGTCGCTGCTCTGGTGCGCAAGTCAGCCATGGATTCGAGCAAATAGCAGAACGAGGCGTCCTGCTCGCAACTGCGCTGGGCCTGCTGATAGCCCTGCCACAACCGCTGCCACATCTGCGCGCGCACGGCGCGAACCTTCTGCAGGTTGATCTGCCTCAGCCCCAAGCGCGCAGCCAATGCACCATCGTCGAGCAGCTCGCTTTCATGCAGCACCTGGGCAAACGACAGGATCTCGGCCCGCGAGGCGACGTCGAACAGCACCGGGCTGTCCAGCTGCTCGGGCCACTGGCTGCGGTCCAGGCTGGCCGACGGCATGGGGGCGGCCTGGGCGGCCAGGCTCAACAAGGTGGCCAGCAAGGCCCCGGCAATGCGCACGATCAGTCTCTCCGTGACAGCCAAAACGCGCACTATAACGCCTGCTTTGGCGATGGTCTGTGACTATTGTCGCCATAGTTTGGCGTTACCGGCCGCGATCCGTAGAATTCCCCGCAACGATTCCAGGAGCCGACCCGATGCTGACGGTGATTTCCCCCGCCAAGACCCTCGACTACGACACCGCGCCGGTGACCGAGCGCTTCACCCTGCCGCAATACCTGGACGATTCCCAGGAACTGATCCTGCAGCTGCGCGAGCTGTCGCCGGCGCAGATCAGCGAGCTGATGCACCTGTCCGACAAGCTAGCCGGCCTCAATGCCGCGCGCTTCGGCAGCTGGACCCCGGACTTCACCCCGGCCAACGCCAAGCAGGCACTGCTGGCGTTCAAAGGTGACGTGTACACCGGCCTGGATGCCGAAACCCTCGGCGAGGATGATTTCAGCTATGCCCAGGAGCACCTGCGCATGCTCTCCGGCCTGTACGGCCTGCTGCGCCCGCTCGACCTGATGCAGCCCTACCGCCTGGAAATGGGCACCAAGCTGGCCAATGCCCGCGGCAAGGACCTGTATGCCTTCTGGGGCACGCGTATCAGTGAATGGCTGAACCAGGCGCTGGCCGACCAGGGCGACGACCTGCTGCTGAACCTGGCCAGCAATGAATACTTCAGTGCGGTGAAACGCAGCGCGCTCAAGGGGCGGGTGATCAACGTCGACTTCAAGGACCTGAAGAATGGCCAATACAAGATCATCAGCTTCTACGCCAAGAAGGCTCGCGGCATGATGAGCCGCTTCGTGATCCAGGAACGGGTCAACGACCCGGAGCAGCTCAAGCGCTTCGACGTGCAGGGCTACTACTACAGTGCCGAACAGTCGAAGGCCGATCATTTGGTATTCCTGCGCGATCATCCAGCCGATTGATCGATGCCGGAGCCGCCTGGCGGCTCCGGCGGTATCAGCACGTAACCACTCTCCAGCCCCTGAACTTCGACACCCTGCACCCCCGTCGAGCCTGGCGTGACAGGCACTTTACGCGGTGCCTGGCCTTCATCGGCCCGGAACAGCACATAGGTGCGCCCGGCCTCGTCCACCTGCAACGCCTGCGCAGGCACCACCATCGCCTGCTCCTGGCGGTGAAGCACCAGCGCCAACTGCGCGCTCATGCCCAGGCGCAAGCCCAGTTGCAGGGCCGTAGCCGGCAAATCCACACTGACTCGCAGGTCGTACCAGGCCCCCTGCCCTGTGTCGTCTCTTGCTTGCATGGCAATCCGGTCGATGCGGCCTGCAAACTGCTGCCCCGCGATGACGGCCTCGACCTGCATGCCTTCACGCACCTTGGCCAGATCGTGCTCTTCCAGCCTGGCCACCACCTGCAAGCGCTCCAGGTCGACCAGGGTCAACAACGGCATGCCCTGGCTCACCGCTTGCCCGACATGCACCTGCCGGCCAGCGGGGCCGGCATCCGTACTCACGGGTAAGAGC
The DNA here is from genome assembly GCF_049325675.2 of Pseudomonas sp. HS6-2. Taxonomy (NCBI): domain Bacteria; kingdom Pseudomonadati; phylum Pseudomonadota; class Gammaproteobacteria; order Pseudomonadales; family Pseudomonadaceae; genus Pseudomonas; species Pseudomonas sp. HS6-2. The sequence goes on from NZ_CM143906.1 coordinate 5,235,621, forward strand.
ACGCCGGTGAAAGGCGCCTCGATCACCTGCTGCTCACGCATTCTGGTCAAGACCTGCCAGCGCGCTTGCGCATTGTCCAGCTCCATTTCCGCAATCAGCAACGCATCGCCCTGCCCCCGCGCACGCGTCAACAGCAACTCCTGTTCAGCATCCAGCAATGCCTGACGCTGCGTCTGGTGCAGTTGTTCGAGGCTGGCGACTTCCATACGGGCGACGATGCCACGCTCGAACAGACGCCGGGTGTCCTCCAGGCTCGCCTGGGTGGCCGCCAGCGCGGCGCGGGCCGCTCTTACAGCGCGCAAGCCTCGCGCCACCTGCGGGCCGCTTTCCCAGGTACGCAACTGCAGAAGCTGCTCCTGGGCCTTGAGGCGCTCGGTTCGGGCCTGGCGAAGCTGGATGTCAAGCTGAGCAGTCTCGAGGCTGATCAAGGGTTGGCCCGCTTCAACGCGCTGGCCATCCTGGGCGGGTATTGCAGCTACCACACCATCGAACGGAGCGCTCAATGTCACCTGGCGGGCCGCCTGCAGCCTGCCCACCAACCCCAGACGGCTTTCCAGCAATTGCGGTTCGACACGCAGCCACGTCTGCTCGGGGGGCTGAACTGCGCTGGGCCAGATCATCATCGCCAATTCGCCACACATCACCGCGACGGCCAGCCAACAGCCCCGCTTAATCATTGAGGGCCACCTCCCAGTTGGCCAAGGTGGTCCCCACGACCTGATCGAGGATGACTTGCGCATCCAGGTACGCGATCGTCGCTTCAAGCTGCGTGCTTTGCGTCTGACGCAGATCATTTTCGAAACTGAGCACCTGAAAATTGCTCGAGCGCCCTGCCGCGAGCTTTTGCTGTTCGATTTCCAGCTTGCGCCGGGTCAGGGCCAGCGCACGCCTGGCGATCTCCAGTTGCCGCCAGCGGACCTGGAGATCGCGTATTGCCGTACTCACCTCGCGCTGAAGCTGCTGACGGGATTCGGCCAGGCGCAAGCGCTGGTTCTCCACCTCAACCTTGGCCCGCACCTGCGCCTGGCGGCGGCTCTGGTCACCGATCGGTATCTCCAGCTCCAGCCCTAGGTAGTGCTCCCACGTCGCCTCACTGCCGGGACGTTCCCGGGCCTGGCTGGCCCCGCCGATCAGTGACAGATCCCACCATTGCGCGTTGCTTGCGACCTGCAGCTCGATGGCCGCCTGTTCGGCCGCCAGCCGCTGCATCAGAAACGCCGGCTGCAGCGCTTCTGCCTTGGCCTGGGCCTGCTCGGTGCTCACCTGCTGATGCTCGGCCAGCAGCCGCTCCGCGGCCCGTAACGGTGTCGCAAGGTCCAAGGCCAGCAATTGCGCCAGGGCCACACGGCTCTGCTGCAGCTGGTTGCGGCTGCCTTCGAGGGCCAGCTCCTGGCTGGCGACCTCGGCTTCTGCCTGCACGACTTCGAAGGCTGCCATGCGCCCGACAGCGATCAACGCCCGGTTCACCTCCACCAGCTGACGGGAACGCGACAGGCCATCTTCGGCAATATGCAGTTGCTCCTGTGCGCGCAGCAGATCGCGGTACGACAGCAGGGTCCGGGTAATGACCTGGGCCACGTTGTCGGCGAGCGTCAGACGGTTCGACTGCTCCGCCAGGTAAGCCTGGCGCAGCGGCGCGCTGGCGATGTCCCGCCCGGCGCCGCGCAGCAATGGCTGGACGATCATCAGGCTGGCGCCATCCCGATACCGCCGCCCCGCCCCATCGGCTTGTGTATGCCCGTAGCCCCACTCCAGGTTGAGGCGCGTACCGAATTGGGTCAGCAGGCTGGCGCTCGGGGCCAGCTGCGCCTCCCGGTAGCGATCGGCATGATTTCGATTGCCCAGGTAGCGGGCCTTGAGCGACAGCTGCGGGGCGAACCGGTCATGGGCCACGCGCAGGTCGATTTTTTGCGCGACACGCTCAAGGTAAGCACTGCGGATCGCCCGGTTGTCGCGCAGGGCCAGGGCAACGGCATCGGCCAGGTCGATATCCACAGGTTCACTGTGCAACGCCGACAAGGCACTCACCGAGCCACCCTGATGCAAGGTCGGACGGGAGGGCTGCAAAGCGCTGTCGGCCAGGCCGAACAGGGGCAGTGACCAGGCGCAGGTCATCGCCAGCCACTTACTCATCACGCAAGGCGACGACAGGCTGAAGCCGCGCCGCAGACAGGGCGGGCTGCAAACCGAAGAACAACCCCAGGGTCAGTGATACGCCCATGCTCGCCGGAAGCGACCTTGCATCGAGCGCAAGATCCCACCCTGAAACCCGGGCGAACAACCACGCGGCCGCCAGGCCAAGCACTGCGCCCAGCAGCGCTCCGGCCACCGACAACAGCAACGCCTCAAGCAGGAACTGCCAGGCGATATCGCGACTGCGCGCGCCCAGGGCCATGCGCACCCCGATTTCGCGTCGGCGCTGGGTCACGTTCATCACCATCACATTCATCACCCCGACACCCCCCAGTAGCAGGGCAACGGCGGCGGTGCCGGCCAGCAGCCCGGTCATCACCCGTGACTGGCCGGCCATACCTTCGAGCATCTGCCTGGGTAACTGGACATCCACGTCATGCTGCGTGAGCCTGGCGCGCAGATGGCGTTCCAATGAACGTGCAGCCTGGGTGAGGGTTGAGGCATCGATCCCTTTCGCGATCAGCGTTGCAACCTCGGGTACCGGGCTCAAACGACGCGTGCCTGGCAAAGGCATCAGAACGCTATCGTCGAAATTGACCGGCAACATCGGGTTGTAGCCACGTGGCGCGAGCACACCGACCACATCGAACAGATAGCTACCCAATTGCACTCGGTCACCCGGCCTCACCTGCAACCGCGCCGCCAGCGAAGCCCCCAGCAGCACATGCGCGGCCTGGTCATCGTAAGCAGACAGCGAGCGGCCGCGGGCTGCCTGAAGGTCGACGACCTCGAACAGCTGTGCAGTGCTGCCTGCCACCATGGTCTCGATGCTTCCCCCGTTGAACTGCACAGCGAACACACCAGCTGCCAAGGGGGCCACAGCTCGGATGCCCGGCGGCAACTCGAAAGGTTGCAGACGCACGGGCGCACCGCCTTCGACCGTGGCTTTCAGGTTGACGACCAGCAATTCGCTACCCAGCCCCTGGAACAATTGCCGGGCATACTGTGCTGCGCTGTGGCCGATATTCATCAGGGCCACCAGTGCGGCACAACCGACTGCGATGCCAAACAGCGCAAGCCAGGCCCGGGCACCAAGCTGCCGAACGCTGAACAGGGCCTCGCTGAAGCGTTGCGGCCAGCCTGGGCCGTAGGCGGCTTCAGGCATCGAATACGCCACCGTTGCGAACCAGCAGGCAGCGATCCATGCACTGCGCCATGGCCGGGTCGTGCGTCACCATCAGCAGCGTCATGAACTGCTCCCGGTTCAACGTCGTGAGCAGCTCGATGATGTCCTGCGCCGTGTCACCATCCAGATTGCCTGTGGGCTCATCGGCCAGCAGAATCCGTGGTTCCGTAACCAGAGCCCTGGCAATTGCCACTCGCTGCCGCTGGCCGCCGGAGAGGTCGGCCGGGTGATACTTCGCACGAGGCGCCAGGCCGACTTTCTCCAACTGGACCTTGGCGATCTGCCGAGCCGACGCCAGGCGGATGCCGCGGTAGCTCAACGGCAGCGCAACATTGTCCAGCACGGACAGTCGGGGCAGCAGGTTGAAGCTCTGGAACACGAAACCAAGCAGGCGATTACGTGTAATAGCACGCTGATCGGCATCGGCCTGGGCTACCTCACTCCCATCCAGTACCAGGCGCCCGTGACACGGCTGGTCAAGGAGACCGATCAGATTGAGCAGTGTGCTTTTGCCAGAGCCGGAGGCACCGACGATGGCGCAGGATTGGCCTGCGGGAAGGGAAAACGATACGTCCTGGAGGACGGCTTCACCTCCCAGCCTACGTGTGACGCCGTGCAGGGCAATGATCGAGGTCATCCCTTGCTGCCCCCCTTGCCAATGACATCAGAGGTGGGATCAAACGGCACTGAGGACGAGGTTTCTTCCGTTTTCCATTGTTTGGCAATCAGGTCGATCAATGAAGTATTGGACGCTGGCCACTCTACCTCCTGCAGGGATAACTGCATCATGATATTGGCCTCGTAGTTCCCATATTCGGCCACTTCTATAGGCGGTAGTTAATTATAAAAATCAAGAATTTCGCGCAAGCCCTGATCAGTACGCCCCGTCAATTGATATTCAGCATTCATCTTGCCAATGATGGAGTGGGCCCACTGATTGTGCTGATCTGTTTTTTCCATCAATGCAGCACGGCGCTCACTTACGGTAAAGGCTCCGCTCTCATCATGTACAATCAAGCTAAGTTGTTCACGAGGCAGCCCTTTGAAGGGATTTTCTCCTCTTCCCTTGGCAAAATCATTCGCCTGCCGTGCGCGTTCACGCCACTCCTCATCATGCGTATCAGGCAACTGCGAGTCATAAAAATCCTTTGCTAATGAGTAGCTTAGACCGCCAAGCCGATCCATGATCCTTGCAGCCAGATCGGCCAATTCCTGGCGTGAAAGACGGCTGTCACGCTGCGCCGCCAGCTCAGCGGCAGCACTCAGTTTCTTGGCCAGACTTGATAGCTGCTCATCTGAGCTGTCCGACTGTGCGATGGGAAGTTGGGTGTTCAGAGTACTCGCTTTATCCGCCTGCCTAATAGTTTGCAGCGCGCCTGACTCACTACGCGCGACGGAACGACCGTTGATGGCATCCATTAATCAAACCCTCTCAAGCACATGATCCCGATACAGTTGCTAAACACATGCACTGCCTTGAGTTAACCAAAGCAGTGCACTGTTCGCCTGACTGTCACTTCATGGTGAATTCAGCTTTCCATGAATAATCTGCGGCAGTACTGGTGATCGTGGCCGTACAGGTCGCCCCTCCACTCGGGGTGGCCGTTTTGGTCCACTCGGGCTGTTTGATGCCTCCAGGTAACGTTCGCATCTGGAATGTCGTACCGAAAGCACAGGTCTTCCCGCCGATCGTGTACCGGATCATGGCTGCATTCACATCCGGGCTGACAACCCGCTGAACGCGCATAGGAGTCGACGATCCAGCCTGGATTGTCTTGGAGGGTTTTGGGTTGGCTATCTGGTAGGTGCTGGTTTCATTGGAGGTCACCAGCTTCATCGTCGCGGCTTGCGTGCCAAGATTCTAGATGATCACTTCAACGGGGGGACCCGCCTGCACCATGCCAGCCAGCAGCAGCGATGCCCCGCCGATCACTACCTGTGTTGTCTTCTTCATAAGCTTTCTCTCGCCTCTTCCATGTGATTGATGGATGAGACGCCCGCGGTGGCCAGCGGCCCGAGGTTGCCCAAGACGCTCCTTCGTACATGAACAGCTCCACAGAGCGTCCAAAGGGGGTAACGGCAGTCGCCGGAAAAGCCTTAGCTTGTGTGAGGCCTTTGTGTGTTACCGGATATGTGCCAACCTGTGCCCCATTGCAGGGCGATTGCAAATAGCCTTCAAGTCAATAGTCAGGCGCCAAAAACCCGACGATTACCCGTCTATCGCCAAACGTCATAAGACCGTTCGTGCTTTTTTGACGAATTTTGAAAAATATTTTTTCATGGTGGCATAACAACACCGCGCTTCACTCTCATCCTTTATAACTGGGGGTGAAACTGTGACGTGCTATCAATTTGAAAGTATTTGCTACTGAAAAATTATTTAGAAATTTTTCATCGAAGCGGAACCCGCTCAGGAACTTCTCCTGCGACCTATCGCTCATAGTGCCGTAACGAATTTCCTGCCCCTGGGGTGTGAGAGATGACTTACAGATGACAACCAGCAGGTATTACTACCCGCTTCGATAACCTGGCAAGTGCAACGGGAACCCCCACTGGCACTGCCAACCGAGGAGTAACGCGCCCCTTTAAACTCGTCCTAGTGGTTGATTTCAAAGGATTTTTCCACTTGAAAAAACAAGCACAGCAAAGCACCAAGTAGCGCTTTGCAATAAAGACGGCTGCATGACAGGGCACGCCTTTTAAAGACTGGCTTAATACTGCCAACTTTTAGTGCACAACTTTGTGCGCGACGGATTTATTCATGCCTGCGCTCGGCGAAGTGAGCTTTCGCCCATGGATCCGTGCGCCCGAAAACTGTTGTTAATCAACCCAGTCCGGCTCTTCCCGGAAGAGCTGGCGTGATAAACACATGAGGTGATAGCGATGCGTATCAGCATCTTTGGTTTGGGTTATGTGGGTGCGGTGTGTGCAGGCTGCCTGACGGCGCGGGGCCATGACGTGATTGGTGTGGACGTGTCCAAGACCAAGATCGACCTGATCAATCAGGGCAAGTCGCCGATCGTCGAACCTGGCCTGGAAGCACTGCTGCAACAAGGCATCGCCAACGGCCGCCTGCGTGGCACCACCGACTTCGCCGAGGCCATCCGCGCCAGCGACGTGTCGATGATCTGCGTCGGCACCCCGAGCAAGAAAAACGGCGACCTGGGCCTGGAATACATCGAGTCGGTGTGCCGCGAAATCGGCTACGTACTGCGCGACAGCGATCGTCGCCACACCATCGTGGTCCGCAGCACCGTGCTGCCGGGCACCGTGAAGAGCGTGGTGATCCCGATTCTCGAAGACTGCTCAGGCAAAAAGGCCGGCGTCGACTTCGGCGTGGCCGTCAACCCGGAGTTCCTGCGTGAAAGTACCGCGATCAAGGACTACGACCACCCACCGATGACCGTCATCGGTGAACTGGACAGCGCCAGCGGTGACGTGCTGCAAGCACTGTACGAAGAACTCGACGCGCCGGTCATTCGCAAGCCGATCGAAGTGGCCGAGATGATCAAGTACACCTGCAACGTGTGGCACGCCACCAAGGTCACCTTCGCCAACGAGATCGGCAACATCGCCAAGGCCGTCGGCGTGGATGGCCGTGACGTGATGGACGTGGTCTGCCAGGACAAGGTGCTGAACCTGTCGCAGTACTACATGCGCCCTGGCTTTGCCTTCGGTGGCTCGTGCCTGCCCAAAGACGTGCGTGCTCTCACCTACCGCGCCGCGTCCCTCGACGTCCGTGCACCGCTGCTCGACTCGCTGATGCGCAGCAACGAATCGCAGGTGCAGAACGCATTCGAGCTGATCGAAGCCCACGACAAGCGCAGGGTCGCCCTGCTCGGCCTGAGCTTCAAGGCCGGCACCGACGACCTGCGTGAGAGCCCACTGGTCGAACTGGCCGAGCGCCTGATCGGCAAGGGCTACCAGCTGGATATCTACGACGAGAACGTCGAGTACGCCCGCGTCCATGGGGCGAACAAGGAGTACATCGAGTCGAAGATTCCGCACGTCTCGTCGCTGCTCAACGCCGACTTCCAGAAGGTCATCGCCAACGCCGACATCATCGTCCTGGGCAACCGTGACGAGCAGTTCCGCGCCCTTGCCGAGCAAGCGCCGGCCGGCAAGCAGGTGATCGACCTGGTCGGCTTCATGGGCAAGCCGACCTGCACCACCAGTCGTACCGAAGGCATCTGCTGGTAAGTGCTCGACCGGGCAGCGGGGTGCTCTTGCAAGAGCGGCACCTGCGCTGCCCACCCTTTCCCGAATTCTCGACGGATGCTGAACATGCAAAGGCTCCAGACTGTGCTGTTGCAGTGCGCCGGGTGGCTGCTCTACATGAGCCTGCTCATGCTGATCGCCCTGGCCCTGCCAGCCGATATCTTCGACTCGCAGTCGAAGCACTTCATCTTCCTGGTCGGCGCAGTCGGCATCTGGCGCTATTCCATGGGCGCCACCCATTTCATCCGCGGCATGATCTTCCTCTACGGCGTCTACCCGTACCTGCGCCGCAAAGTACAAAAGATGGGCGACTCCGCCGCGCCGTCGCATGTGTACCTGATGGTCACCAGCTTCCGTATCGAAGCGCTGACCACTGCCCAGGTGTACAGCTCGGTGATCCGCGAGGCGATCGAATGCGGCTATCCCACCACCGTGGTCTGCTCGCTGGTGGAAATGTCCGATGAACTGCTGGTGAAGAGCCTGTGGGCCCGCTACAACCCGCCCGCCCACGTCAAACTGGACATCGTGCGCATCGCCGGTACCGGCAAGCGCGACGGCCTGGCCTACGGCTTCCGCGCCATCTCGCGGATGCTGCCGGACGAAAACGCCGTGGTCGCGGTGATCGACGGCGACACCGTGCTCGGCGAAGGCGTGGTACGCAAGACCGTGCCGTGGTTCAAGCTGTTCCCCAACGTCGGCGGCCTGACCACCAACGAGTTCTGCGAAGTGCGCGGCGGCTACATCATGAGCGAGTGGCACAAGCTGCGCTTCGCCCAGCGCCACATCAACATGTGCTCGATGGCCCTGTCCAAGCGCGTGCTGACCATGACCGGGCGCATGTCGATGTTCCGCGCAAGCGTTGTGACCAACCCCGAGTTCATCGCCGACGTCGAAAGCGACTCGCTGATGCACTGGCGCCTGGGCCGCTTCAAGTTCCTCACCGGTGACGACAAGTCCAGCTGGTTCAGCCTGATGCGCCTGGGCTACGACACCTTCTACGTGCCGGACGCCGCGATCAACACGGTCGAGCACCCGCCGGAAAAGAGCTTTCTCAAGGCCAGCCGCAAACTGATGTACCGCTGGTACGGCAACAACCTGCGGCAGAACTCCCGTGCCCTGGGCCTCGGCCTGCGCCGCCTGGGCCTGTTTACCAGCATCGTGCTGTTCGACCAGCGCGTGTCGATGTGGACCAGCCTGCTCGGGCTGACCGTGGCGGTGATCGCCAGCCTGAAGTTCGGTATGGCGTTCCTGCTGGTGTATCTGCTGTGGATCGGCATCACCCGCCTGATCCTCACCATCATGCTGCTGTGCTCCGGCCACAACGTAGGCCCGGCCTACCCGCTGATTCTCTATTACAACCAGATCGTCGGCGCGCTGATGAAGATCTACGTGTTCTTCCGCCTCGACAAGCAGTCCTGGACCCGCCAACCGACTGCCCTCAAGCGTGACCTCGCCAGTTTTCAACAATGGTTCAACACCTGGTCCTCGCGGACCATGACCTTCTCGGCTGCCAGCATCTTCGTCGCTGTGCTGTTCATGGTCGTGTGAGCCCAACCCGGATCGGAACTAACAGGAACAAACCCAGATGAATACCGCCGTGAACGTCAACGTCGTGCATGAGTCCGAAGCCCAGCGCCAACACGCCCGAGTGCGCATCCCGGCCAAGCTGCGCTTCCTCGACAAAGAGCGCCAGGCCCACGATGTGAAGGTCGACGACCTCTCCGCCGGTGGCCTGAGCTTCCACACCAAACAGCCACTGTCGGTCGGTGAAGTACTGCGCGGTCGCCTGCAGTTCACGGTCGACAACCTCGGCCTGTCGATGGACATCGAGTTCCAGGTGCGCGGCTACAACAGCGGCAGCGGCCGTACCGGTGCGCAGTTCCAGAACCTCGAACCCCGCGACATCGCCACCCTGCGCCACATCATCACCAGCCACCTGTCGGGTGAGTTGATCACCGCAGGCGACGTACTCAGCACCCTGCAGCGCGACAACTTCACCAAGGCCCGCAAACAGAAGGATGGGGGCTCCGGCCTGTCCGCCTTCGGCCGGCTCAAGGCGGTGACCGTGACCCTCGGCGTGTTCGTGGTCGGCGTGGCCGCGTTCGGCTTCGTCGCCAAGTCGCTGTACGGCATGTACTTCGTCAGCCATGCCGAAGCCGGCGTGGTCGCCGTGCCGACCACCACCGTCACCATGCCGCGCGACGGTACCGTCAACAGCCTGGCCGAAACCGGTGGGCAGATCGTCAAGGGCGCGCCGCTGGCCAGCTTCACCACCAGCATGCTGGACATGCTCAAGGGCAACCTGGACGACTCGCAACTGGAGCCGGCGAAGATCGAGGAGCTGTTCGGCAAGCAGCTCTCCGGCACCCTCACCAGCCCTTGCGATTGCGTGATCGCCCGCCAACTGGTGGACGACGGCCAGTACGCCGCCAAGGGCCAGCCGATCTTCCAGCTGGTGCCGCGCACCACCACCCCGATGGTCGAGGCGCGCTTCAGCTACCGCCAGTTCGACGAGGTCAAGCCAGGTACCCGGGTCAACTTCCAGGTGGCCGGCGAAGACGACGTGCGCACTGGCCAGATCGTCAGCAGCGCCAGCCTCAACAGCGATGACCTGGCCTCCGACATCCGCGTGCAGATCAAGCCCGACAGCGCCCTGCCGGCTGAACTCGCCGGCCGCCCGGCCGCGGTCAACAGCGACCGTGGCCCTTCGCTGAACTGGCTGATCGACAAAGCCGTGGCCCGTGGTCTGTAAGAGGATCCCGTGATGATTTCCCATAAGAAAAGCGCAAGCCTGGGCCTCTGTGCCCTGGCTGCGGCGGTCGCCCTGGCCGGCTGTGCGGGCTTGCCCGACCAGCGCCTGGCCAACGAAGCCCTCAAGCGCGGTGACACCGCGCTGGCCGAGCGCAACTACAAGGCCCTGGCCGACCTCGGCTACAGCGACGCGCAAGTGGGCCTGGCCGACATCAAGGTAGCCACCCGTGAGCCGGCGAAAATCCGTGAAGCCGAAGCCACCTATCGCGCTGCCGCCGCTACCTCGCCCCGTGCCCAGGCACGCCTCGGCCGCCTGCTGGTGGCCAAGCCGGACAGCACCCAGGCCGAGCGCGAGGAAGCCGAAACCCTGCTCAAGCTCGCCGCCAAGCAAGGTGAAGGCAATACCCTGATCCCGCTGGCGATGCTCTACCTGACCTACCCGCAGAGCTTCCCCAAGGTCAACGCCCAGCAGCAGATTGACCAGTGGCGCGCCGCCGGCAACCCGGAAGCGGGCCTGGCCCAGGTGCTGCTGTACCGCACCCAAGGTACCTACGACCAGCACCTGGGCGATGTCGAGAAAATCTGCAAGGCCGCCCTTAACACCACCGACATCTGCTACGTCGAGCTGGCCACCGTGTACCAGAAGCGTGGCCAGGCCGATCAACAGGCCGCCCTGCTCGGCCAGCTCAAATCCGCCTATGCCCGTGGCGCGGTGCCGGCTACCCGGGTCGACAGTGTCGCCCGCGTGCTGGCTGACCGCAGCCTCGGCCAGACCGACGAAAAAGCCGCCAAGGACCTGCTCGAACAGGTCGCCCCGGCCAACCCGGCGTCCTGGGTCAGCCTGGCGCAGCTGCTGTACGACTTCCCCGAGCTGGGCGACACCGACCAGCTGATGGCCTACATCGACAAGGGCCGCGAAGCCGAACAGCCACGCGCTGAGCTGCTGCTGGGCCGCCTGTACTACGAAGGCAAGACCTTGCCCGCCGATGCGGTCAAGGCCGAGCAACACCTGCAGGCCGCCGCCGACGCCGGCGAAGTCAGCGCCCATTACTACCTCGGCCAGCTGTACCGCCGCGGCTACCTGGGCAAGGTCGAGCCACAGAAGGCTGTGGACAACCTGCTGACTGCCGCCCGTGGCGGCCAGAACAGCGCCGACTATGCCCTCGCCCAGCTGTTCAGCGAAGGCCATGGCATCCGCCCGCAACCGGGCAACGCCTGGGTGTTCGCCCAGCTGGCTCAGGTCAACCCGACGCCACAGTCCAGCGAACTGCTGCAGCAGCTCGACCAGCAACTCACGCCTGACCAGCGCAGCCAGGCGCAGAGCCTGCTGGCGCAGGAGAAACAGGCCCGCGGCAGCATGGTTCAGGGCGCCAACAGCACCCTGGCCCTCGAAGCCCTGCAAGACGACGAAAAAGAAGTAGACGGTGAGGACTCGCTATGACGCTCAATCCCTTCGTGAAAGCCGGCATCGGCCTGAGCTTCGCCCTGCTGTGGTCCTGCCCGACCCTGGCGGACATGACCGCCCAGAAGAACTTCGGCCTGGATGTGAAGATCACCGGCCAGTCAGAAGACGACCGTGACCTCGGCACCCGCTCCGGCGGCGACGTAAACGGCCTGGGCCTCGACCTGCGCCCGTGGGTCTACGGCGAGCGCGGCAACTGGAGCGCCTACGCCATGGGCCAAGCGGTTGCGGCCACCGACACCATCGAAACCGATACCCTGCGCCAGAACGACGACGGCACCACCACCGACACCGGCGACGACAGCCGCAAGCCCGACAAGAGCTACCTGGCCATGCGCGAGTTCTGGGTCGGCTACAGCGGCCTCACCGCCTACCCGGGCGAGCAACTGCGCCTCGGCCGCCAGCGCCTGCGCAGCGACGACGGCATGTGGCGTGACACCAACATCGAAGCGCTGAACTGGACCTTCGACACCACCTTGCTCAAGGCCGACCTGGGCGTGGCCCAGCGCTTCAGCGAATACCGCACCGACCTCACCGAGCTGGCCCCGGAAGACAAGGACCGCACGCATATCTACGGCAACGTCGCCACGCAGTGGACCCCTGGCCACTGGGTGGGTGTACGCGCCCATCACACCCATGACAGCGGCAGCCTGAAGAACCCGGGCGAAACCGTCGACGCGCTGGACAAGACCCGCACCGGCGACCTCACCTGGCTGGGCCTGGAAGCCAACAGCGACGCCTACAACTGGCGCAACGACCACACCGTCAACTACTGGGGCAGCGTCACCTGGCTGACCGGCAACCGCGACACCCTGAGCTCACAACTGGTCGGTGACGACCAGGTCGCTACCGGCAAGCAGAGCGGCGACGTCAACGCCTGGGCCACCGACCTTGGCATCCGCCTGCGCCTGGACCCGCAATGGCAGGTCGGTGCAGCCTACGCCCGCGGCAGCGGCGGCGGAGGCGACGATGGTTCGAACAACTTCGAGCAGACAGGTCTTGAGAGCAACCGCTCCAACTTCACCGGCACCCGCTCGCGCGTACACCGCTTCGGCGAAGCCTTCCGCGGCGAGCTAGGCAACCTGCAGGCGGCCACCCTGTTCGCCTCCTGGCAGCTGCGCGACGACTACGACGCCAGCCTCATCTACCACAAGTTCTGGCGCGTCGACGGCAACCAGAACATCGGTTCCAGCGGCATCAACGCGGTGGTCGACGACAACGGCGTGAACCGCCAGCTGGTCGACGGCGAAAAAGACCTCGGCCAGGAAATGGACGTGGTCGTCACCAAGTACTTCAAGCAAGGCCTGCTGCCGGCCTCGATGAGCCAGGCGATCGATGAGCCTTCCGCCCTGGTGCGCCTGCGTGCCGGTGTGTTCAAGCCGGGCGATGCCTACGGCAAGGAAACGGACTCGTACATGCACCGCGCCTTCGTCGACGTGATCTGGCGCTTCTGAGGCCGGGAGACCCCTGATGAACCTTCACCCGCACATCCGTCACAGCCTCCTGGCCAGCGCTTTGCTGCTGGCAAGCCACCTGGCTGTCGCCGCAGAGCCCCAGGTGATCGCCAAGGAGCTGCAGCAGGCCAAGACCTACACCGTGGCCAGCGCTCCGATCGAGCCGCTGCAGATGGACCCGCCGAAACTGCCCGACCTGACCGGCTACACCGCCGCAGCGGTGCAGAAGAAGATCGACCGCCGTCACAAGGGCAAGGTCAGCGTCCGGCGCATGTTCCAGGAGGACACCCTCAAGGAATTCGTCGGCGGCGACAACAAGGCCGCCGAGTGGGTGCAGCGCCAGCATGGCATTCCCCAGGCGATCTTCATCGATGACGGCCATATCGACCTGGTCGAACTGAGCAAGAAGGTGCCCAAGCAGTACCTCAGCGAAGTCGAACCAGGCGTGTACCTGGCGCGCCTGCCGATCGTGGTCGGGCAGAAGGGCATTCTCGAGATCGATGGCAAGGTCAAGCAGCTGCGCCTGTCCCAGGAAGGCGGTTCGTTCCTGGTCAACGACGGCAAGCTGTTCGTCACCGACACCCAGGTGACTGGCTGGCGCGAGAAGGACAACGGCCCGGCGACCTTCCGCTCGCCCAAGGAATTCCGCCCGTTCCTGTTGTCGTGGGGCGGTACCGAGACCTATATCGTCAACACGAAGATGGCCAGCTTCGGCTATGCCAAGTCCAAGTCGTACGGCGTGAGCATTTCGCAGTACACACCGAACATGTCCCAGCGCATGGGCCGCCCGGAGCCGACCGGCTGGATCATCGGCTCGACCTTCAGCGACATGTGGTACGGCTTCTATTGCTACGAGACCTCCGACTTCGTGGTCAAGGACAACACCTACCACGACAACATCGTCTACGGCATCGACCCGCACGACCGTTCGCACCGCCTGATCATCGCCGGCAACACCGTGTACGGCACCAAGAAGAAGCACGGCATCATCGTTTCCCGTGAAGTCAACGACAGCTGGATCATCAACAACAAGAGCTACGACAACAAGCTCTCGGGCGTGGTGATCGACCGCAACAGCGTCAACAACCTGGTGGCCTACAACGAGATCTACCGCAACCACACCGACGGCATCACCTTGTATGAGAGCGGCGACAACCTGATCTGGGGCAACAAGCTGATCAACAACCGTCGCCACGGTATCCGCGTGCGCAACAGCGTGAACATCCGCCTGTACGAGAACATCGCCATGGCCAACGGCCTGGTCGGCGTGTACGGGCACATCAAGGACCTGTCCGACACCGACCGCGACATCGCCCTCGACCCGTTCGACACCAAGGTGTCGCTGATTGTGGTCGGCGGCGAGCTGGCGGCCAACGGCTCCGGCCCGCTGTCGATCGACTCGCCGCTGTCGGTCGAGTTGTACAAGGTGTCCATGCTCGCCCCGCGCAAAGCCAGCGGCATCAGCCTCAACGGCATCCTCGGCGAGCGCCAGGACGAAATCCTCGACCTGCTGGTGCGCCAGCAGAAGGCCGTGCTGATCGACCCGGTCGAACGCCAGACCGAAATGATCGATTAAGGAAGCCCAGACCATGACTCTACACCTGATGAAACTGCTGGGCCTGTCCGCCGCCCTCCTGGCCATCAGCCAGGGCGTGCGCGCCGACGAAGTGAAGGCCCCGACCTTCACCGCCGAACCTTGCTGCCAGCTGTGCCCCGAGGCGCATGACGCCAGCCGCTACACCACCCGCTACCAGCAGAACTTCACCACGCTGGTGCAGGCCCAAGGCGACTGGCTGTTCCGGACCCGCGAAGACCTGCGCACCGAGTTCAACACCACACCGGCCGGCTACAAGCGCCTGCAGCAGGTGCACGATGCGTTCAAGAAACGCGGTGTGGAACTGGTCGTGGTCTATCAGCCGACCCGTGGCCTGGTGAACCGCAACATGCTCAAGCCCGACGAGAAAGCCGCTTTCGACTATCAGAAGGCGCTGGGCAACTACCAGGCCATGCTCAAGCGCTTCGCCAGCATGGGCTACAACGTGCCCGACCTGTCGCCGCTGACCAACGAGCAGCTGGCCGCCGCCGACCAGGGCAAGGATTTCTACTTCCGCGGTGACCAGCACTGGACGCCCTACGGCGCCGAGCGCGCGGCCAAGATCGTGGCCGACACCGTGCACAAGATGCCGGCCTTCGAAGGCATCCCGCGCAAGGAATTCGAAACCCACAAGTCCGGGCGCATGGGCAAGACCGGCACCCTGCACAACGTTGCCGGCCAGCTCTGCGGCACCAGCTACGCGGTGCAGTACATGGACCAGTTCGCCACCGAGCCGAAAGGCTCGACCGGCGGCGGCGACGACCTGTTCGGTGACAGCGGCAACGCTCAGATCACCCTGGTCGGCACCAGCCACAGTGGCAAGAACTACAACTTCAGCGGTTTCCTCGAGCAGTACATCGGCGCCGACGTGCTCAACGTCGCCTTCCCCGGTGGCGGCCTGGAAGGCTCGATGATCCAGTATCTGGGCAGCGAAGAATTCCAGAACCACCCGCCGAAGATCCTCATCTGGGAGTTCTCGCCGCTGTACCGCCTGGACCAGGAGACCATCTGGCGGCAGATCCTCGGCCTGCTCGACGACGGCTGCGATGCGCGCCCGGCGCTGATGAGCGCCAGCACCACGCTCAAGCCTGGCAAGAACGAGCTGATGGTCAATGGCAAGGGCGGCGTGATCAAGGACCTGGTCAACCGCAACCTGCAGATGGACATCAAGTTCGAAGACCCTTCGGTGAAGGTGCTGCAGGCGACCCTGTGGTACCTCAACGGCCGCCACGAGGACATCAAGCTGGAAAAACCGGAAACCTCCGATACTGACGGCCGCTTCGTCTTCCAGATGCGCGAAGACGAGGACTGGGCCAGCCAGAACCTGTTGGCCTTCGAGGTCCAGGGGCCGGAAAGCGGCACCCAGAAAGTCGAGGCCAAGCTCTGCAAACGCAACAACTTCGCCGTGCCCGCGCAGACTGCGCAGGCCGGACAGTGAGGCGATCATGACCCTATTCAAGCGAATCTTCAGCCCCGCCCTGCTCACCCTTGCCATGTTCGGTAGCGCCGCCCATGCCGCACTGGTGCCCCCGCAGGGTTACTACGAGGGCATCGAGAAGCTGAAGACCGGGGACGGCAACTTCCGCTGCGAACCGGCCCCCAAGCCGTACACCGGCGCGCTGCAGTTCCGCAGCAAGTACGAAGGCTCGGACAAGGCCCGGGCGACGCTCAACGTCGCCTCGGAAAAAGCCTTCCGCAAGTCCACCGAAGACATCACCACGCTCGAGAAGGGCGTGAGCAAGATGGTCGGCCAGTACATGCGTGATGGCCGCCCGGCGCAGCTCGATTGCACCCTGGCCTGGCTCGGTAGCTGGGCTCGCGCCGATGCGCTGCTGTCCACCGACTACAACCACACCGGCAAGTCCATGCGCAAATGGGCGCTGGGCAGCATGAGCGGGTCGTGGCTGCGCCTGAAATTCTCCAACTCGCAGCCGCTGGCCGCGCACCAGGCCGAGGCCGAGCTGATCGAGAAGTGGTTCGCCCGCCTCGCCGAGCAGACCGTGCGCGACTGGAGCGACCTGCCGCTGGCGAAGATCAACAACCACAGCTACTGGGCGGCCTGGTCGGTGATGGCCACCGCCGTGGCCACCGACCGCCGCGACCTGTTCGACTGGGCGGTGAAGGAATACAAGATCGGCGCCAACCAGGTGGACGATCAGGGCTTCCTGCCCAATGAGATCAAGCGCAAGCAGCGCGCCCTGGCTTATCACAACTACGCCTTGCCGCCGCTGGCAATGATCGCCAGCTTCGCCCAGGTCAACGGCGTCGACCTGCGCGCCGAGAACAACTTCGCTCTGCAACGTCTGGGCGAGGGCGTGTTGGCCGGTGCCCGCGACCCAAGCCACTTCAAGGAGCGCGCCGGTGAGAAGCAGGACCTGACCGATCTCAAGGTCGACAGCAAGTACTCCTGGCTCGAACCCTGGTGTGCGCTCTATCACTGCGTTGGCGACACCCTGCAGCGCAAGCAGCACATGCAGCCGTTCAACAGTTTCAGGCTCGGCGGCGACATGACGCGGGTCTACGACCCGAGCGCAGAATCGAAGAAATAACGCGCCCCCGCGGGGGCTAGGTCCCCCCACCTTTGGCGTGGGGGGTTTGGGGGGCGCTGTGCCCCGGATGCTGTGAACAACAAGGAGAACCGGGATGGTCTTCTCGTCCAACGTGTTCCTGTTCCTGTTCTTGCCGGTCTTCCTCGGCTTGTACTACTTGAGCGGGCAACGCTATCGCAACCTGCTGCTGCTGGTCGCCAGCTACATCTTCTACGCCTGGTGGCGAGTCGACTTCCTCGCCCTGTTCGCTGGGGTGACCCTGTGGAACTACTGGATCGGCCTGAAAGTCGGCGCCGCCGGCGTGCGCACCAAACCGGCCCAGCGCTGGCTGCTGCTCGGCGTCGGCGTGGACCTGGCGATCCTCGGCTACTTCAAGTACGCCAACTTCGGCGTCGACAGCCTCAATGCGATCATCACCTCGTTCGGCCTGGAGCCTTTCATCCTCACCCACGTGCTGCTGCCGATCGGTATCTCGTTCTACATCTTCGAGTCGATCAGCTACATCATCGACGTGTACCGCGGCGATACCCCGGCCACCCGTAACCTGATCGACTTCGCGGCGTTCGTGGCGATCTTCCCGCACTTGATCGCCGGCCCCGTGCTGCGCTTCAAGGACTTGGTCGACCAGTTCAACAACCGCACCCACACCCTGGACAAGTTCTCCGAAGGCTGCACCCGCTTCATGCAGGGCTTCATCAAGAAAGTGTTCATCGCCGATACCCTGGCGGTGGTCGCCGACCATTGCTTCGCCCTGCAGAACCCGACCACCGGCGACGCCTGGCTGGGTGCCCTGGCCTACACCGCGCAGCTGTACTTCGACTTCAGCGGCTACAGCGACATGGCCATCGGCCTGGGCCTGATGATGGGCTTCCGCTTCATGGAGAACTTCAAGCAGCCGTACATCAGCCAGTCGATCACCGAATTCTGGCGGCGCTGGCACATCAGCCTGTCGACCTGGCTGCGCGACTACCTGTACATCACCTTGGGCGGCAACCGCAAAGGCACCTTCAACACCTACCGCAACCTGTTCCTGACCATGCTGCTGGGCGGCCTGTGGCACGGTGCCAACTTCACCTACATCATCTGGGGCGCCTGGCACGGCATGTGGCTGGCGATCGAGAGGGCGCTGGGCATCGACACCAACCCGCAGCGCTTCAACCCGGTCAAGTGGGCCTTCACCTTCCTGCTGGTGGTGGTCGGCTGGGTGATCTTCCGTGCCGAGAACCTGCACGTCGCCGCCCGCATGTACGGCGCCATGTTCAGCTTCGGTGAGTGGCAGCTGTCGGAACTCAACCGCGCCCAGCTCACGGGCCTGCAGGTGGCGACCCTGGTGATCGCCTACCTCACCCTGGCGTTCTTCGGTCTGCGCGACTTCTACCGCAACGCGAACCCGACGGCGAACGCCACCCCGGTGCAAGTCAACGCCGACGGCTCGATCGGCCTGGACTGGACCCGGGTGATGACCCGCGCCCTGATCCTGCTGCTGTTCGTGGCCTCGATCCTCAAGCTTTCGGCGCAGAGCTACTCGCCGTTCCTGTACTTCCAGTTCTGAGGTGGATGACATGACCCGGACATTACGCGTCACCTATTCCCTGTCGTTCCTCGGCCTGCTGGTGGGCATGGGTGCCTGGTCCACCGGTGGCTTCGAGAGCTTCCACCGTACCGAGCAGATGACCCTGCTCAACGGCAAGCTGGCCAAGGCCGCAGAAACCCACTACGACGACCAGTTCCCGATCAAGCGCCTGGGCACCAACCTTTGGGCCGCACTGGACTTCAAACTATTCAACGAAGGCCGCCCGGGCGTGGTGCTGGGCCGCGACCAGTGGCTGTTCAGCGACGAAGAGTTCAAGCCCACCGCCGGTGCCGAACAGCTGATGCAGGACAACCTGGCACTGATCCGCGGTGTGCGTGACACCCTGCAGAAGCATGGCAGCCAGCTGGTGCTGGCGATCATCCCGGCCAAGGCACGGGTGTATTCCGAATACATCGGCAAGGAGCAACCCGCCAGCCTGCATGACGACCTGTACAACCAGTTCCATGCCCAGGCGCGCCAGGCCAACGTGTTCGCCCCTGACCTGATGGCTGCACTGGAGCAGGCCAAGGCTCGTGGCCAGGTGTTCCTGCGCACCGACACCCACTGGACGCCGATGGGTGCCGAAGTGGCGGCGCAGGCACTGGCCGAAGCGGTCAGCCGCCAGAGCCTGCTCAACGGCGACCCACAGACTTTCATCACCGAGGCCGGCAGCACCGCCCCGTACAAGGGCGACCTGACCAACTTCCTGCCGCTGGACCCGCTGTTCAGCAACCTTTTGCCGACCCCGGACAACCTGCAACAACGCACCACCCGTCCAGCCGAGGCCGAAGGCGATGGCAACGACGCCCTGTTCGCCGACAACCAGATCCCGGTCGCCCTGGTGGGCACCAGCTACAGCGCCAACCCGCACTGGAACTTCCTTGGTGCGCTGCAACAGGCACTGCACAGCGACGTCGCCAACTACGCCGAAGACGGCCACGGCCCGCTGCTGCCGATGCTCAAGTACCTGCAGAGCGATGCCTTCAAGAACGCCGCGCCACAAGTGGTGGTGTGGGAATTCCCCGAACGTTATCTGCCCATGACCAACGACCTCAGCAGCTTCGACCCGCAGTGGATCGCGCAGCTGAAGAACTCCCGTCAATCCGAAGAAAACCTGGCCTTGTCGTCCACCCGGACGAATCACTGATCGATAGAGAGGAAATGCACATGACTACCAAGACTTCCATTGCCAAAGCCCTCACCCTCGCGGCCGGCCTTTCCCTTGCGTCCATGCAGGCCTTCGCCGGTGCCGACGCCGCGCTGTACGGCCCGAGCGCACCAAAGGGCTCGACCTTCGTGCGCCTGTACAACGCTGCCAGCGCCCCGGCTGCGGCCAGCGTCGGCAACACCCAGATCAAGCAGGTTGGCGCCCAGGCCAGCAGCGACTTCAGCTTCCTGCCGGGCGGTGACTACACCGCCCAGGTTGGCGGCAAGAGCGTGCCGGTGAAGCTGGCTGCGGACAAGTACTACACCCTGGTCAACAGCACCAGCGGCAGCCCGCAGCTGATCGAAGAACCACCGTTCAAGAACAAGCAGAAAGCCCTGGTACGCGTGCAGAACCTCAGCGACCAGGCAGTGACCCTGAAAACCGCCGACGGCAAGACCGAAGTGGTGCCGTCGGTGGCCACCAAGGGCCGTGGCGAGCGTGAAATCAATCCGGTCAAGGTCAACCTGGCCTTGTTCGAAGGCAACAAGAAAGTCAGCGACCTGAAACCGGTCGCCCTGGAGCGTGGCGAAGCGGCCGTGCTGTACGTAACGGGTTCCGGCAGCAACTTGTCGCCGGTGTGGGTAACTCGCCCCGTGGCTAGCAACTGATCCCCCTGCCTCATAACGACTATTGGAGAAACATGATGATCCCGGTAATTCTTTCTGGTGGTAGCGGTTCGCGTCTGTGGCCTCTGTCGCGCAAGCAGTTCCCCAAGCAGTTCCTGGCGCTGACCGGTGAACACACTCTGTTCCAGCAGACCCTCGAGCGCCTGCGCTTCGAAGGCATGGACACCCCGGTCGTGGTCTGCAACAAGGACCACAAGTTCATCGTCCAGGAGCAGCTCGCGGCGCTGAAACTGGAAACCCAGGGCATCCTGATGGAGCCGTTCGGTCGCAACACTGCGCCAGCGGTGGCGATGACGGCCATGAAACTGGTCAACGAAGGTCGTGACGACTTGATGCTGGTGCTGCCTGCCGACCACGTGATCGACGACCAGAAGGCCCTGCAACGTGCCCTGGCCCTGGCCACTGTGGCCGCCGAGCGTGGCGAAATGGTGTTGTTCGGCGTGCCCGCGACCAAACCGGAAACCGGCTACGGCTATATCCGTTCCAGCCAGGACGCATTGCTGCCCGAGGGCGTGGCCCGGGTCGCCCAGTTCGTCGAGAAACCCGACGAAAAACGCGCCGCCGAGTTCGTCGCCGCCGGTGGCTACTTCTGGAACAGCGGCATGTTCCTGTTCCGCGCCAGCCGCTTCCTTGAAGAACTGAAAAAGCACGACTCCGACATCTACGATACCTGCCTGCTGGCCCTGGAGCGCAGCCAGGAAGATGGCGATATATTGAGCATCGACGAAGCCACCTTTGCCTGCTGCCCGGACAACTCCATCGACTACGCGGTGATGGAGAAGACCCAGCGCGCCTGCGTGGTACCGATGTCGGCCGGCTGGAGCGATGTGGGCTGCTGGTCGTCGCTGTGGGAGGTCCACGACAAGGACCCCAACGGCAACGTCACCAAGGGCGACGTGGTGGTGCAGGACAGCCGCAACTGCATGATCCACGGCAACGGCAAGCTGGTGTCGGTGATCGGCCTGGAGAACATCGTCGTGGTCGAGACCAAGGACGCGATGATGATTGCCCACAAGGACAAGGTCCAGGGCGTCAAGCAGATGGTCAAGACCCTCGACGAGCAGGGCCGCAGCGAAACCCAGAACCACCTGGAAGTGTATCGCCCGTGGGGCTCGTACGACTCGGTGGACATGGGCGGCCGCTTCCAGGTCAAGCACATCACCGTCAAGCCGGGCGCCAGCCTGTCGCTGCAGATGCACCACCACCGTGCCGAACACTGGATCGTGGTCTCCGGCACCGCCGAGGTGACCTGTGACGAAAACGTGTTCCTGCTTACCGAAAACCAGTCGACCTACATCCCGATCGCCTCGATCCACCGCCTGCGCAACCCGGGCAAGATCCCGCTGGAGATCATCGAGGTGCAGTCCGGCAGCTACTTGGGCGAGGACGACATCGAACGCTTCGAGGATGTGTATGGACGCACCTCGACGCCGATCGAGCGCGGCGTATCGGTGAAGACCATCGCGCAGTAAGCAATACCCAAGGGGCCGCCAATGCGGCCCCTTACTTTTGAGGCCGACCCGATTTGGCGCTACGATGGTCAGACCTGCGCAACCAAGGTCTGCCTGCCCCATGATCATCGGTGCCTTTCTCATCCTCACCTGGCTGGTGCTGCTGTTGCGCTACCCGGCCAAGGCCTTGCCGATCACCCTCGCCGCCGTCTGTGGCCTCGGCCTCGTGGCAATGTTCGTCATCTGGCAAGACAGCCGCGAAGCCTCGCAACTGGCACGCCTGGAACTGCGTCTTACCTATGCTCCCGAACACTGCCCTGCCGACCGAGCGCTGCAAGTGCGCATGAAGAACGGCAGCCAGGCGCCACTGACCGAACTGCGCTGGCGCGTGGCGGCGTACGCGCCGGGCGATACCGTGAACCTGGCGGAAAACACCTACAACGCACCGCGCTATCGCGGGCCGGGTGAATTGCAACCTGGGGCCGAGTGGAAGGACTGCCTGCCACTGCCGCCGCTGCGCTCCGGCTACCGGCCGCAGACCCTGGAATTTCGCGCTGAACACCTGCAAGGCTCATTCGCCAATTAATTGAAGGCTTACTCCATGCCCACCGTCCTGATCACTGGTTGTTCCAGCGGCATCGGCCGCGCTCTGGCCGACGCCTTCCGCGATGCCGGCCACGAAGTCTGGGCCACGGCCCGCAAACCCGACGATGTCGAGCAACTGTCCGCCGCCGGCTTCACCGCACGGCAACTGGATGTCAACGATGGCGAAGCGCTCAGGCGCCTGGCCGATGAGCTGGAAGCGCAACACGGGCGCCTCGACATGCTGATCAACAACGCCGGCTACGGCGCCATGGGGCCGCTGCTCGATGGCGGCGTCGAGGCGCTGCGCCAGCAATTCGAGACCAACGTCTTCGCCGTGGTTGGCGTCACCCGCGCACTGTTCCCGCTGCTGCGCCGTGCGCGCGGGTTGGTGGTGAATATCGGCAGTGTCTCGGGCGTGCTGGTCACGCCGTTCGCCGGGGCCTACTGCGCGTCCAAGGCTGCCGTGCATGCCTTGAGCGATGCCCTGCGCCTGGAGCTGGCGCCGTTCGGAATTCAGGTGATGGAAGTGCAGCCCGGAGCGATTGCCTCGCAGTTCGCCAGCAATGCCCAGCGCCAGGCCGAAGAGGTGTTGGCGGCGGATTCGGCGTGGTGGCCGCTGCGCGAGCATGTGCAGGCGCGGGCGCGGGCGTCGCAGGACAGGCCGACGTCGGCGGCGGAGTTTGCCCAAGGGGTGTTGGCGGCAGTGGGCAAGTCGCCGGCACCGGCGGTGGTGCGGTTGGGCAATGGCAGCACGGCGTTGCCATTGATGGCCCGGTTGCTGCCTACGCGGTTGCTGGATTGGGCATTGCGCAAGCGCTTTGGGTTGCTGAGGCCTCTCTGAGCTCTGTACCGGCCCCGCGAAGAGGCCGGAACAGGCAACGGACAATCAGGCGATGGAGCGCAGTACCCCGCCATCCACCCGCAAGGCAGCCCCGGTGGTGGCACTGGCCTGCATCGATGCCAGGTACACCACCATGTTGGCCACTTCCTCCACCGTCGCCAGCCGCTTGATCAGCGAAGTCGGCCGGTGCTCGGCGAGGAATTTGGCCTCCAGCTCATCGGTGGAAACACCCTGTTCCTGCGCCAGCTTGGCAAAGAAGTCGCCCACCCCTTCCGAGCGGGTCGGCCCCGGCAACACCGAGTTCACGGTCACCCCGGTACCGGCCAAGGTCTCAGCCAGGCCACGGGAAACCGCCAGCAGCGCTGTCTTGGTCATGCCGTAATGAATCATCTCGGTCGGGATCTGCAACGCCGACTCGCTGGACAGGAAGACCACCCGCCCCCACTTGCGCTCGGCCATGCCCTGGGCGTAATGGCGCGACAGGCGCACGGCGCTGAGCACGTTGACGTCGAAGAAGCGCTGCCAGTCGGCATCGTCGATCTCAAAGAATGGCTTGGGCTCGAAGATACCGAGGTTGTTGACCAGGATATCGGTATGCGGCACTTGATCGAACAGCTGCTGCGCGCCCTCTGTCGTGCTCAGGTCGGCGGCGATGCCGATGATTCGCGCTTGCGGCAAACGCTCGCGCACGGCCTTGAGCGCGTCGTCGACACGGGCCTGGGTGCGGCCGTTGAGTACCACTTCGGCGCCCGCCTCGGCCAGGCCGATAGCGATGGCCAGGCCAATGCCAGCGGTGGAGCCGCTGACGATGGCGCGCTTGCCGTTCAAGGAAATTTGCATCTGTGCTCCCCTCTCTAGCTGTGAGAATGCTGCGGCTGCTCATCGAATGCCTGCCAGCCACCGCCCAAGGCCTTGTACAGGCCCACCAGCGCCTGCGACACCGCGGCAGAACTGTCGATCCACTGCTCTTCGCTGGCCAGCAAGGCCCCCTGCACGGTCAGCACGTTGAGAAAGTCCACCGCCCCTTCCACATACTGGCGCTGGGCGGTTTCCAGGGCGATGCGGTTCTGTCGCACCGCTTCGGCCAGGTGGTCGCGACGCAACTGGCTGGCGTTGTAAAGGCGTAGCACATCGTCGATTTCGTGCCAGGCGCCGAGCACTACCTTGCGGTAGTTCAGCGCGGCCTCCTGCTGCTGCGCCTCGCGCAGTTCCAGGGTGCCCTTGAGCCGGCCACCCTCGAAGATCGGCAGTGACAGCTGCGGGCCGAAGGCAAAGCGGCGCGAATCCCAGCCGCCGAAATCGGCCAGTTGCATGGCCTGGAAGCCGACGTTGCCAGACAGACGGATGCTGGGATAGAAGTCGGCTTTGGCCACCCCAATGCTCGCGGTGGCAGCATGCAGGCGCGCCTCGGCCTGGCGAATGTCCGGGCGCCGTTCGGCCAGCTCGGACGGCAGGCCGATGGCGAACGTCTGCTGCGGGGCCGGCAGCTCACCGCCCTGCAGCAACTCGGCCTGCAGGCTGCGCGGCGGTTCGGCGGCAAGCAGGCTGAGGGCGTTGATCAGGTCGTCGCGCCGGGCTTCAAGGCTTGGCAGGCGCGCCTCGATGGACGCCACCTGGGCGCTGGCCTGGGCTACATCAAGCCGGGTAGCTACACCTTCGGCCTGGCGATCCTGGGAGAGCTTCAGGCTGTGTTTGGCGACCTTGAGGTTGTCGCGGGTCACGTCCAGGGTGTGCTGCACGGCACGCAGCTGAATGTAGTTGCCGGCGGTTTCCGAGAGCAGCGCCAGCAGCACGCCGCGGCGGTCGTTCTCGGCCACTTCGACCGTGGCATCGGCCGCCTCAACCTGGCGACGCACGCGGCCCCACAAATCCAGCTCCCAGCCCGCCACCAAATCGCCCTGCCAAAGGTTGAAGGCCTCCTTGCCCGCCTTGCCGGACGGATCGTTCAGGCCTACGGCACTGTTGCGAGCGCGGCTGTAGCCAGCGTTGACGTCCACCGACGGTGATTCGTCGGCCGCCACCGTGCTGCGCAGGGCGCGGCTTTGCAGCAGGCGGGCACTGGCCATCTGCAGGTCGAGGTTGTTGTCGGCCACCCGTTGGATCAGTGCGCTCAAGCGGGCATCATGAAAAGTTTCCCACCAGCGCAGTTCCAGCGGTTCGGCTTGTGGCTGGCTGGCAGCCGCCTCGCCTTGCAACGCCGCCCATTGCTGTGGCGCCTGGCTGTCCGGGCGCTGGAAGTCCGGCCCCAGGGTGCAGCCGGCCATCAGCACGGCCAGCAACAGCGGGCTCAAGCGTACGGCAGGTTTCATCGGGCGCTCACCTCTTTGCCGGCCAGCTGGTCGCCGTGGGTGTCGATGGTTGCTTCCACCGACATGCCCACACGCAGGCGTTCGAGCAGCGGCTGGCCGTCATCGAAGACGATCTTCACCGGAATGCGTTGCACCACCTTGGTGAAGTTGCCGGTGGCATTGTCCGGCTTCACCGCAGCGAAGGTCACGCCAGTGGCCGGGGCGATGCTCTCGACGTGGCCCTTGAGGGTTTCACCGGAGAAGGTGTCGACGCTGATGCTGACCGGCTGGCCTGGCTGCACATGGGTCAGCTGGGTTTCCTGGAAGTTGCCGACCACGTAGGCATGCTGCAGCGGCACCACCGACAGCAGCCGTGCGCCCGGGTTGACGAAGGCGCCGACGCGCAGCGCCCGCTCGCCGACCATGCCGTCGACCGGCGCGGTGATGCGGGTGTAGGACAGGTCCAGCTGGGCCTTCTCCAGGCCGGCTTCGGCCCGTTTCAACTGGCCATCGGCACTGGCCACCTGGGCCGTGAGGATGTCCACCTGCTTGCGTGTCGCCACCAGCGCTGCCTGAGCGTTGGCCAAGCGTGCGCGGGCCTGGTCGACCCGGCTGCGTGCCTGCTGGGCGTTCTGCACGGTGCCGGCGCCCTGCTCGGCCAGGCGGCTGTAGCGGTTGACCTCATGGTCGGCGAACGCGGCTTCCGCCTGGGCCGCCGTCACCGCTGCCTGAGCCTGGGCAATCACTGCGGCCTGGCGCTCCAGGGTGGCGCGGGCATCGGCGCTCTGCGCCTTGGCCACCAGCAGTTGTGCCTGGGCCGCATCCAGCGCAGCCTGGTAATCGCGGGCATCGATGGTCGCCAGCAACTGGCCGGCCTGCACCTGCTGGTTGTCTTCGACCAGCACTTCCTTGATGAAGCCGGCAACCTTGGGGGCGACCACGGTGTAATCGGCGATGACGTAGGCATCGTTGGTACGCTGGCGGTGGTCGCTGCCGAACAGCCACGGGCCGACGATGCCGGCCAGCACGGCCACGGCGAGCACCGAGCCGATGAGAAGGGTCTTGCGGTTGTTGGTCATGTTCAGTGTCTCGAATTCATCCAGGGTTCAGGCCACCGCGCGCGGCGGATAGACCCGGGTAGGCACGAAAGGAATCAGGCAGATCAACGTCACGGCGATGCAGGCCATGACCAGGTACAGGTCGGCCGAAGTCAGCACCAGCGCCTGGTCATGGAGGCGCTTGGCAAGGCCGACGGCGTTGTCGTCGATCAGCGGGGCATTGCCCAGGCTGTCCACCAGGTGGTTGGAATGAAAGTGCCGGCGCAGGGTGCCCAGGGCATCCAGCAGGCCACCGGCAATCACTGCGGCCAGGCCTTTGACGGTGTTGAACCAGCTGGAGGCGAACGGCCCTTCCTGCGGGCTCATGCCGTTGGTGGACAGCATCAGCAGCGGCAGCACGGCCATTGGCTGGCCAAATACCTGCAGCAGGTAGAACGGGTAGAAATCGCCACGGATCCACTCGCTGGTCAGCAAGCTGCTACCCACGCACGACACCGCCAGCATGGCCAAGCCGATGGCCAGCACCCAGCGGCAGTCCACCGCACGGATGTTGCACAGCGCTGCGGTCAGTGGCAGCGCGATCAGCTGCGGCATGGCCACCAGCAGCATCAGCGGGCTGGTCTGCGCCGGGCGGTAGCCCTGGATCTGCGCCAGGTACGCCGATGGAATGCTGCCCACGCCGGACAACACGATCAGCACGCCGGCCAGGGTCACCAGGGCGAAGCTGAGGTTGCGCCGCTGCAGCATGCGCAGCTGGAAGAACGGCAGCGGCTCGGACCATTCGTTGTACATGAACAGCACCAGCAGCAGCACGCCACCGCCGAGCAACCAGCAGATCAGCGGCGAATCGAACCAGCCCCAGCGGTCACCCAGCGACAGGCCGAGGACAATGCTGCTGATGGCCGGCAGGCCGAGCAACACGCCGCGCCAGTCGAACTGCTTGAAGCGCTCCAGGCGCAGCGGGTCCTGCGGCAGGCCCCAGCCGACGCAGAAAATGGCCAGCGCCGAGGGCAGGATGATCTGCCAGAACGCCCACTGCCAGCCGACGTACTCGGTCCACAAGCCAGCCAGCGGCGTGCCGAGGTTGGGCCCGAAGGTGGCGGTCAATGCGTAGCAGGCCAGCCCATAGACCTTGATGCCAGGTGGCAAAAAACGCAGCGCCACACTCATCAGCATCGGCGGCAAGGCACCCGAGGCGAAGCCTTGAAGCACACGCAGCAGCATCAGGCTGTGCAGGTTGGGGGCGAACGGTTGCAGCAGCCCGAGCACGGCAAACAGGCCGACCGCACCCATGGTGAAGCGGCGTAGAGAAAAAGTAGTGGCCAGCCAGGGGGCGAAGGCCATGGCCGACACCGACGCGGCGCTGTACACCGCCAGCAGCCAGGCCCCTTCGTCGGCGCCAATGCCCATGGCGCCGCGAATGTCAGCGAGGGAAATCTTGGTGACCGACTCGTTGAGGCCGGCACACAGCACGGCCAGCAATACACCGAACAGCCCGACCACCACCCGCAGGCCGAACGCCGTCTGCACAGGCGCGGCCGGCGCGGGGGCGGCGACAATCGCGGCAGAAGGGGCGGACAGGGAACTCATGGGCAGACATCTCCAGCAACAAACTTGCGACTAGAGCCAGTCTAAGAAGGTCGAATGCTGACGAAAACTGACTTCTCGGCAGGTTTAAGTTGCGCCAGGCGCAATCCGCTCAAGGGTCGACGCTGCAGCAGGCCTTCAAGGTCTGCCGCAGCCAGCGGTGCGCCGGGTCGTTGTGAAAGCGCGGGTGCCACGCCTGCAGCACGGTCACACGCTCCAGCGGCACCGGGATCTCGAACGAACGCAACGGTAGCCCGAGCTTGTACACGCTGTTGAGAATATTGGCCGGCATGGGCAGGATCAGGTCCGAATCCGGTAGCGAGAACAATGCCGAATGGAAACTCGGGGTAATCAGCGCCACCCGCCGCTGCACCTTGAAGTTGGCCAGTTCGACATCGATCGGCCCGTTGGCCCGGCCACGGCGGGACACGCTGATCTGTGGATAACTGGCGAAGCTGGTCGGAGTGATCGGTTGGTCGAAGATCGGATGGTCACGTCGGGCCAGGCCTACATAGTAAGTCTGAAACAAGCTCTGCACCTTGATCTCCGGGCCCAGGTCGACGGTCGAGCTGATGATCAGGTCGGTGCGTCCATCGCGCAGCACACTGTCATCATCGCCACCGGGGCTTTCTGGCACGAAGCGCAGCACCGTGCGCGGCGCCTGCTCATGCATGCGGTGCAGCAACTGGGCGCCATACAAGGCGATGAACAGGTCATTGGTGCGAATGTTGAAGGCGCGATCGAGCCTCGGCAGGTCGACTTCATCGGCGCTGCGGAACACCTCGCCGGCTTGCTCCACCAAAGCCGCCACCTGCTCGCGCAGGGCCAGCGCCCGCGGCGTCGGCACCAGGCCACGGCCGGCGCGCACCAGGATCGGGTCGCCCAGGGCATCGCGGATACGCCCAAGCGTGCGGCTCATCGCCGCCGGGCTCAGGTTCATGCGCTGCGCGGCGCCGACCACGCTGCCTTCATCGAGCAGGGCATCGAGAGCGACGAGCAGGTTCATGTCCGGGAGTTGCATGGCCGTTTTCCGTGACAGCTGTGGGGAAAGGCGATGGTAGCAGGTTGGTGGATTGCACCAGACGCAATGCGCTCGTGCGTGGTGGGGCATTTATTCACTGGCCGTGTTCGGCCATAAATGAAGGATAGGCAGGTTCGGCCCTTTCGCCGGGCAAGCCCGCTCCTACAGGAATCCCACAATGCTCACGTGATGTGCAGTAACTGTGGGAGCGGGCTTGCCCCGCGAAAGGGCCGAGCCTGCAAGCACATCAGCCAGCCTCAACTAGGATTTCGCATGCCCAGCCCCGTCCTGATCGCCATCGATGCCTCACCCGCCTCCACAGCCCTGCTCGCCCTCGCCCGCCGCTACTGCCGCCCCGGCGAGCACGAACTGCACGTACTGCTGGCCATCGACTCAACCTTCGCCGTGCACGACAAACTCGCGCCCTACACCGCCGAGGAACTGGAGGAATACCCTGCCGCCTGCGAGGAGCAACGCCTGGGTGATCGCGCTGTGGGTGAAGCCGTTCAGTTACTGCAACAGGCCGGCTTCAGCAGCCAAGGCTGCATGGTCGCCGGGCAGCCGGTCGAGGCGATTGTCACCAAGGCGCAGGCACTGAATTGCGAGCTGATCATCATGGGCCACCGCCACCTGTCGCGGTTGGGGCGGCTGCTGGACCCGTCGATCAGCGCGAAGGTGATTGACCGGGTTGAGGTGCCGGTGTTGGTGGGGGCCGCTTGCTAGCAGTCTGTGACGGCGCAGCTAACCCAGTTTGACCATGCTTCGGGAAATCCATCATAGCGGGTAAGCCAGGGTTTCAATTCAGGGCTTACCCAGCTGATAACCTCCAGGCAGAGCAAATGCCGTTGGCGAATATCGGGGGCCAACCAGAGCAAGGCATCATGGTGAGCGGCTCTGTTACGTAGATCCCGAATCAGATTCAGTACCTTGGAAATTTCATTTCGTTGTCGCCTTTTCTTCGGGCAACGTGGAAAGGCAAGGCGTAATTCCTTCCAGAACGCCTGCTCATGGCGAGTATTAAGCAGTGAGACCCAAAATCCGAAGCTCAAATCGGAAATGATCTTGTCAGGTGTTGCTGTATGACGCTTCACCTTGATTGATGATCTGGCTTTCTCGATTTCCGACCGATCAAGGGGCGTAAGCGAGTCCGCAACCTCCCACCAGTCGCCTCGCCCGTACTTGTGCTTCAAGGCCTGATGCATGGCATTGCGCAGACTGACTTCCAGCACATGCAGGCATGGGTAGATGGCTTGCCCCAACAACATATTGTGAGCGTAAGCTGTAGCGGCAGCGGCTTTTCGAGGGTTGATCGCGTATCGGGCAAGGCGTGGCTTGGAAAAAGCCTGCTCGAGGGATTGGCTCCAGTCCTGGTTTGTCAAACTCGTCCATCCTGTATTAGCATTCGCGGTGCAGCCCTAAGTTGCCCTCTCCCAGAAGACCTGATGGTCATGCTGGTGATGACGCTAGGTACGTATCAATGGCCCCGCATTGCGGGGCCATTCCTTTTCCGGATCGCCATAGCCGGCAACGCGAAAACGGCATTGTGCAACGCGAGCTACATTCAGCTCATGCCATCCACTTCCTACCCTCTTGTAGTCCTTTTCCCAAAGATATAGATACGGCCAACATATACTTTGGCTATTCCTCGCCCGGCTTCACCACCACCGTACAAGTCGTCCCCGCCGCCAGCAGGAAACCGTCCGGCACTTCATCGATGTGAATCCGCACCGGCACCCGCTGCGCCAGGCGCACCCAGTTGAAGGTCGGGTTCACATCGGCGATCAGCTCGCGGCTCTGGGGGTTGTCGCGGTCGTAGATACCGCGGGCGATGCTCTCCACATGCCCCTTGATACGCTCACCGCTCATCATCTGCAGCTCGGCCTGGTCGCCGACCTTCACATGCGGCAACTTAGTTTCCTCGAAGAAGCCGTAGACCCAGAACGAGTTCTCGTCGACCACCGCCATCACCGCTTCGCCGGTACGCGCATAGTCGCCCTTGTGGATGTTCAGGTTGGTCACGTAGCCGTCTACCGTGGCGACGATATGGGTACGCTTGAGGTTCAGCTCGGCCGCCGCCAGTTCAGCCTGGGCCTGCTGGTAGTCGGCCAGGGCGGAGTTGGCGATGTTGCTGGCGTCGTCGCGGTTTTCCTTGGAGATCACCAGGTTGTCCATGTCGGCACGGCGCTTGGCGTTGACCTTGCGCATTTCCCAGGTGGCCTTGCGCGAGGCGACCAGGGCCTTGGCCTGGTCGACCGCCAGCTGGTAGTGCTCAGGGTCGATCTGGATCAGCAGGTCGCCCTTCTTCACCCGCTGGTTATCCTTGACGGGGACGTCTACCACATAGCCCGGCACATCGGCGGCGACGTTGATGATGTCGGCGCGCACGCGGCCGTCGCGGGTCCATGGCGTAGTCATGTAGTGCAACCACAACTGGCGACCGATCACCACGGCAGCGGTCAGCACCAGCAGGGTGGCGATCAGGCTGAAAAACTTTTTCATCGAAGGATTCTCACCAGTAGAGCGACAGCGCCAGGGCGCCGAACAGGCAGACGAACAGGCTCAGGCGCAGCAGCGCCGGGTGCCAGAAGAAGCGGTAACCATCATGGCTGGCGATGAACCGGTCCAGGCCCCAGGCCAAGCCCAGGGCGAACAGGAACATCAGGGTCATGGTGGGCAGGTACACGCCATGGAAGGCGATCTCGCGGGGCATGATTTCACGGAGCACGGTGCAATCCTTTCGCCGGTGCCAGCGGCGACTGTGGGTCCAGCAGGGATGAACGGATGAAGTGCAGGTAACTCTGCGCACGGCGCAGCACCGAAGTGTCGAAGTGCCGGGCAAACGGTTCGTCGGTGGCCTGCACGCGAGCGATGGCGTGGTCCACCGCGACCAGGGCACGTTCGTGGTTGCTGGCGCTGGGCTGCAGGAACAGTCGGGCCAGGGCGCGCCCCATCACACGAATGGCCTGGCGCCACGGCTGCGACTCGGCATAGGCCGGGTGGATCGGCGCACGGGCCTGCTCCTTGCGCAGTTCGATGATCGCGTGGCCGATTTCCAGCACGGTGAACATCCAGCCCATCAGCTGGCTCTGCACCTGCGGCTTGCCGGCAGCCAGGCCATAGGCCTGGTGCAACAGGTCGCGGGTGCGGCTTTCGAAGGCCGAGCCGAGGCCGCGCAGGCGCCCGCTGATGGCGAACAGCACCTGCCCGCGCAGCTCCTGCTCCAGGCGGCTCCACAGCCAGCGGCTGTTCGGCGGCAGGATGATCGCCCCCGCTGCGGCGCAGACGAACATGCCGATGACCATGCCGATGTAGTCGTTGATGAAGCTGTACGGGTCGTAGACGGTCAGGTTGTTCGGCACCGAACCGATGGCGAAGAACACCAGCAGGCCGATGCCGTAACCGGCGTACGCTGGCCGCGACGACAGAAACGCACCGAGCACGAACACCGGCGCCAGGACCATGCACAGCAGCGGGAAGCCATCGATCCAGGGGAACACGAAGAAGGTTTCGAAGAAGCCGATGAAGGCTCCGATCGCCGTGCCGCAGGCCATCTGGAACGACATGCGCTTGGGGTTCGGCGAAGCGGCCGAGAGGCCCACGGTGACGGTGGCGATCAGGGTCATCATGGCGCCGCTGGGCCAGTCGCTCATCAGCCAGTAGCTGCCCAGCAGCAACAGCACTGCCGAGGCACGCACACCGGCGGCCAACGACACCAGCCAGCTGGTCTGCGCCACGTAGGGCTCATCCCACTGCTCGCGCTCGTGCTTGTGCGCAGCCAGCGAGGCGTGGGTTTCGGCGTAGCTGTACATCTCGTCGACGAAGCGGTAGAGCAGCTCGAACGCGGTGTGGAAGTCGAGCAGGTCGGATTCGCTGGGCTGGGTTGCCACATAGTCAGCGCGCAGGCCACGTACCTGCGCCTGCAGGCCTTCCTTGTAGGCCGCCAGCTCCAGGGTCAGGCGCAGCGCATCGGCGTCAGTCAGCGCCCGGCCGACATAAGGCTGCAGCAGCTCCACCAAGGTGTTCAGGCCCGGCTCGATGGCGCCGACAATCTGCAGCGGGCCGCGGGCGCGCAGGCGCTCCAGCAGGCGGTGCAGGGCGTTGAAGCGCGTGGTGATGGCCATGAACTCGCTGTTCATGCGCACCAGCCGGCCAGAGCGGCGGCGCATGTGCGGGTCCTCGAAGGCGGTGACGTTGCGCAGGCTCTCCAGCCCCACCGCCTCGGCGACGAAGCGCACGTTGCTGGTTTCGAAGCGGTCGCGCTGGCTATCGCCGCGCAAGGCTTCCACCACCACCCCGGCAAATACGCCAAAGCGCTGGTACAGGGCGTTGCGCATGGCGGCACTGGCCGACTGCGGCAGGATCGCGGCGCTGACGAAGGTCGACACCAGGATGCCCAGGGCGATTTCCAGTACTCGCCACACGGCCGCCATGAACGCCTGGTCCGGGTGCTGCAGCACGGGCAGGCCGATCATCGCCGCCGTGTAGCCGGCGAGCACGAAGCCATAGGCGCGGAAGGTGCGGTAGCGCATGGCGCCGGCCGAGCACAGGCCAACCCACACCGCCAGGCTGGGCAGGAACAGTTCGGTGTTCTGCGGGAAGATGGCAATAAGCGCGACCATCATCGCCGAGCCGGCCAGGGTGCCGAGCACCCGGTAGAAGCTCTTGGCGAACACATGGCCGCTCTGCGGCTGCATGACGATGAACACGGTGATCATCGCCGTGCGCGGTTGCGGCAATTCCAGGCGCATGGCCAGCCACAGGGTGATGAACGCGGCCGCCAGCACCTTGAAGATGTACACCCAGGTCACCCCGTCGGTGCGCGCCCAGGCAAAGAAGCCCCGGCGCCATTCCAGGCTCTGCAGCCAGCGCACGGGCAAACTGGAAGTGCTCATTCGGCGTTATCCGGCTTCTTGTCGAAAATGGCCAGGGTGGCCGGGGTTTTCGGCGCGGCCTGGTGTTCTTCCTTCGGCACGTCCTGGCCAGCCTGCAGGCCGCCGCCCAGGGCGGTGACCAGCTCGGCATGGGCAATCAGGCGTGCAGCCTGCACCTGCTGCTGCACCTGCTGTTGGCGGAACAGCAGGGTCTGCGCATTGAGCACGTTGAGGTAGTCGGTCAGGCCGCGCTGGAAGGCCACCGTGGCGATGTCGTAGGTCTTCTGCGCAGCAGCCACCGACTCGGCGGCGAAGTGCGACTGTTCCTTCATCGATTCACGGCGGATCAACTGGTCGGAAATGTTTTTCAGCGCACCGACCACGGTCTGGTTGTAGCGCGCCACGGCCACGTCATAACCGGCCGAGGCCACGCCCAGCTGCGAGCGCAGGCGGCCGCCGTCGAAGATCGGCAGGCTGATCGCCGGGCCGACGTTGTAGTTGAACTTGCGCCCGGTCAGGAACTCCAGCGGGCCGCCGCCAGTGGCCATGAAGCCGAGGCTGCCGACCAGGTCGACGTTGGGGAAGAAACCGGCATGGGCGACATCGATGCCGCGAGCCTGGGCGGCGACCTGCCAGCGGCTGGCGACCACGTCCGGGCGCTGGCCGACCAGTTCGGCAGGCAGGTTCGACGGCAGTTTCAGAGGGGCAGCGAGGGCCAGGGTCGGCCGTTGCAACTGCGCGCCCTCCCCTGGGCCTTTGCCGGCCAACGCCGCCAGCTGGTTGCGGGTCAGGGCGATTTCCTCGTCGAGGCTGTCTAGCTGGCGATGGGTTTCGGGCAGCGGCGCCTCGGCCTGGCTGACCTCGAAATGGGTGCCGATGCCGCCGTCCAGGCGGCGCTTGGCCAGGGCCAGGATCTGTTCCTGCTGTTCGAGCTCAGCCTTGACGATGTCGCGCTGGGCGAAATGCAGGCTCAGCTGGATGTAGGCACGCACCACGTTGTTCTGCAGTTCAAGCTGCGCCTGGCGGGCCTCGGCCACGCTCATGTGCGCCTGGTCCACGGCCTGCTCGCTGGCGTTGCGTTCGCGGCCCCACAGGTCCAGCGCGTAGCTGAAACCGAAGGCGGCGTTGTTGTCCCAGGTGTTGGCGCCCGACAACGCGCCTGGGCCGTAGAACTGATCCTCGGGCCAGTTGTGCCGCTTGAGCGTGGCGTCACCATTGACCTGGAGCTTTTCCGCCGACTCGACCACACCGGCCATGGCCTTGGCTTCACGCACGCGCGCCGCCGCCATGGCCAGGCTCGGGCTACCGGCCACGGCCAGGTCGATCCAGCGGTCGAGTTGTGGGTCGCCATAGGCCTGCCACCAGCGCTGGTCAGGCCAGTGCGCGTCGCTGCCCGCTTCGCGAATGGCGGCGTCGGTGGTCAAGGTATTGGCTTGCAGGGTCTTGCTTTGCGGGGCGATACCCCAGGTTCCGATACAGCCGCTCAAGGTGAGACTAAGGGCACAGGCACTGAACACTTGAAGCGTTCTGATGATGCGACGCGGCACAGCTGCGATTTCCCGAGGAAGAGGTGGAGGGGCCGGGCAATTCTAGGGGGCCGCCGCACTGGCGATAAGCGCATATTCCTGCGAATCTTTGTTACCGAAACAGCGATAATCCGGCTTTGGTCGAACGCACATTCGCGTTACTTCGTGACACAATTTCGTCCTCTACCTTGAGAGTGACCCATGGACACCCTGCAAAACATGCGTGCTTTCAGTTGCGTAGCCCAGCTAGGCAGCTTTACTGCTGCCGCGGCGCAACTGGATACGACCACCGCGAACGTGTCGCGGGCGGTCTCCAACCTGGAAGCCCATCTGCAAACCCGGCTGCTCAACCGCACCACCCGGCGCATCGCCCTGACCGAGGCAGGCAAGCGTTACCTGATGCGCTGTGAACAGATCCTCACCTACGTCGAAGAAGCCGAAGCCGAAGCCAGCGATGCCCATGCCCGGCCTGCCGGCCAGCTGAAGGTGCATTCGATGACCGGGGTCGGTCAGCACTTCGTGGTCGATGCCATCGCCCGCTACCGCGAGTCGCACCCGGACGTGACCTTCGACCTGACCATGGCCAACCGCGTGCCCGACCTGCTCGACGAGGGCTACGACGTGTCCATCGTGCTGGCCACAGAGCTGCCGGATTCCGGTTTCGTCTCGCAGCGCCTGGGCATCACCTACAGCATTGTCTGCGCCTCGCCCGAGTACGTGGCCAAGCACGGTTTTGCGCATAAGCCGGTCGACCTGCTCAAGCACTCTTGTCTGCGCATGGTCAGCCCGGTGATTCCGCTGGAAAAATGGCTGTTCGACGGCCCGGAAGGCCAGGAGCTGGTGAACATCACCAGCTCGCCGTTCCAGGTCAACTCGGCGGATGCGATGAAAACCGCAATCCGCAGTGGCATGGGCATGGGTGTGTTGCCGATCTATTCGGTCATCGATGGCTTGCGTGACGGCAGCCTGGTCCGGGTGATGCCGGAGTACCGGTTGCAGGAGCTGAACCTGTATGCCATCTACCCTTCACGCCAGTACCTGGATGCCAAGATCAAGACCTGGGTCGAGTACCTGCGCAACTCGCTGCCGGAGATTCTGGCGGCCCATGAAGCCGACCTGAAAACCCATGAAATGCTGATCGCCAACTGAAAAAGCTGCTGCACGGCGGCGGTGGACAATGGTAGGTTGCTAACCAATCAACCCCAGCCACCGCCCTGAGAAGTTGCCCGATGAAAAAGACCGTCCTGGCCTTCAGCCGTATCACCCCGGCCATGGCCGAGCGCCTGCAGCAAGACTTCAACGTGATCGTGCCGAACCCCAAGCTCGGCGACATCAGTGCCCAGTTCAACGAAGCCCTGCCCGAGGCCCACGGCCTGATCGGCGCTGGCCGCAAGCTCGGCCGCGCGCAGCTCGAAGGCGCGGGCAAGCTCGAAGTGGTGTCGAGCGTTTCGGTAGGCTTCGACAACTACGACGTCGACTATTTCAACGAGCGCGGCATTGCCCTGACCAACACCCCGGACGTGCTCACCGAAAGCACCGCCGACCTAGGTTTTTCGCTGATCATGGGCTGTGCCCGCCGCACCGCCGAGCTGGACGCGTGGACTAAGGCCGGCCACTGGCAGGCCACGGTCGCCCCATCGCACTTCGGTAGCGACGTGCATGGCAAGACGCTGGGCATTGTCGGCCTGGGCAATATCGGCGCCGCGATCGCCCGCCGTGGCCGCTTCGGCTTCAACATGTCGATCCTGTATGCCGGCAACAGCCGCAAGACTGCACTGGAGCAGGAACTGGGCGCCCAGTACCGCAGCCTCGAGCAACTGCTGGCCGAGGCCGACTTCGTCTGCCTGGTGGTGCCGCTGTCCGACGCCACGCGCAAGCTGATCGGCGCCCGTGAACTGAAGCTGATGAAACCGAGCGCGTTCCTGATCAACATCGCCCGGGGCCCGGTGGTCGACGAGGCGGCGCTGATCGAAGCGCTGCACAATGGCACTATTCGCGGCGCCGGCCTGGATGTGTATGAGAAGGAGCCGCTGAGCGAGTCGCCGCTGTTCCACCTGCCCAATGCGCTGACCTTACCGCACATCGGCTCGGCCACCGCCGAGACCCGCGAGGCCATGGCCAACCGGGCGATGGCGAACCTGCGGGCAGCGTTGCTCGGTGAGCGGCCGCGGGACCTGGTGAATCCACAGGTGTGGAAAGGCTGATAATTCTCTAGCGCCTGTACCGGCCTGTTCGCGGCTGAAGCCGCTCCGAACCTGTAGGAGCGGCTTCAGCCGCGGAGGCCGGTACAGGCACCTTATTTCATCTAGGCTGACGCCGACGTCC
This sequence comes from Pseudomonas sp. HS6-2, assembly GCF_049325675.2. Classification (NCBI taxonomy): domain Bacteria; kingdom Pseudomonadati; phylum Pseudomonadota; class Gammaproteobacteria; order Pseudomonadales; family Pseudomonadaceae; genus Pseudomonas; species Pseudomonas sp. HS6-2. Next base: position 5,273,927 of record NZ_CM143906.1, read on the forward strand.
CAACACCTTGCGCACCACATACCGCGGCCGATGCTTGGTCTCCTGGTAAACCCGCCCGACGTACTCCCCCAATATCCCGATGCCAATCAGCTGCACCCCACCCAGGAACAGGATCGCCGTCATCATCGAGGGATAGCCTGGCACATCATTGCCGTGCAGCATCTTGTCGATCAGCATGTACACCGCAAAGGCAAAGGCGAACAACGAAACCCCTGCGCCCACGTAGCTCCACAGCCGCAGCGGCACGGTGCTGAACGAGGTGATGCCATCCAGTGCCAGGTTCCACAAACGCCAGAAGCTGAACTTGCTGTTGCCCGCCGCTCGCTCCGGCCGGTCGTATTCGACGATCGCGGTACGAAAACCTACCCATGACAGCACCCCCTTCATGAAAAGCTGCTGCTCCGGCAGCTGGCGGATCGCAGCCACCACCTTGCGGTCGAGCAGGCGGAAGTCGCCGACGTTCTCTTCGATATGGGTTGAAGCAATACGATTGTGCAGGCGGTAGTAAAAGCGAGCACTCCAGCGTTTGAGGGGCGTATCGGCGGCTCGGCTACGACGCTTGGCCAGTACCACGTCGGCGCCATCCCGCCACAGCGCGATCATCTGCGCGACGACGTCGATCGGGTCTTGCAGATCGACATCGATCGGCACCACGGCATCGCCTTCGGCATATTCGAGGCCGGCGAACAGCGCCGATTCCTTGCCGAAATTGCGCGAAAAGTTGACCACCGTGACCCACTCGTCGCGCGCCGCCAACTCGGCGCAGATGTCTTCGCTGGCATCGCTGCTGCCGTCGTTGACGAACAGGATTTCCACCGTCACGTCCTGTAGCGTCGGTTCGCCGCGCACCGCGTCATAGAAGCGCTCCAGGGTGTCCTGCTCGTTAAACACCGGCACGATCAGAGTAATGTTCATCAGCCCCTCCGTTTGAACACTACGGTGTGCGAAAAGCAGTAGCCCGCGACCAGGCTGGTTGCCGAGAAGGTCAGCAAGGTCAGCCAGGGCGACAGGCCTGCCAGGTCGGAAAGCGCTCCCAGCGCCAGGCTGAGGCAGCCCATGCCAAGCAGGAACAGCAGGTAGCGCTTGCCGGTTGGCCTGACCGCGAAGGTGTAGCGAGCGTTGAGCTGATAGGACACGGTCGCGGCAACGGCAAAGGCCAGCAGGTTACTCGGCGCCTGCTTCAGGCCCAGGGCCAGGTGCAAGCCGAAGAACACCAGCCAGTGCACCAGCGTGTTGCCGATACCGACCAGGCCGTAGCGGGCAAAATGGTGCCAGGTCACTGGCCATATCCTTCTGGCGGCTTGACCAGCACGTAGGCGTCGTCGCCGACCCGGTGGATGTCATAGAAGCGGCTCGACACCTGCGGTGTCGGGCTGGCCGCCAGCACCTGCTGCCGGCCCAGCGGTGGTGGCTGGTTGAACGTGTGCAGCTCGTCGATGCCCACTCGGGGCAGCATCTCGGGTTCCCAGGCAGCCGCCGCCAGGGACAACGCCATGCTGGCGCCGTCGTACTGGTAGGAAAGGTTCTGCAGGAAATACGGTTGGAACCACAAGGGCAACACCAACAGCACGCAGCTCAGGCTCGGTGTCTCGAACCAATAGCGCAGCAAACGCACCAGCGCGTACCCGAGAAACGGCACGTCGGCCATCAGCAACCGCAGGGCATGCAGCAGCAACGCCGCGCAGCAGAGCAGCCACAGTTGTACAGGCGTAAGTGGCTTGTCCCATGACGGCGGTGGCGGCATCTCCTTTCCCCGGATATAAGCTCCCGCAGAAAAGTCTAGCCAGCCACCAACGCCCTACCCGGCATTTTTTGGCAGCCTCAAGCCATGGCGGCAGCCGGCTTGGGCCGTGGCTTGCGAAACACAAGCACATTGCCCGCCATCACTGCCACCAAGCCTAACAGCGCCGGTGTCGTCCACTGGTAGCCTTCGGCAACCGCCGACACGTTCAGCGCTACCAGCGGAAACAGCACGGTGCAGTAGGCCGCCCGCTCCGGCCCCATGCGCCCGACCAGGGTCAGGTAGGCGGTGAAACCGATCACCGAGCCAGGGATGACCAGGTACAACAGCGAGCCGATGTAGCGGGTGTTCCATTCCATGGCGAAGGGGATGCCGCTGACCAGGCAATACACGGCCAGCATCGACGCGCCATAGACCATGCCCCAGGCATTGGTGGTCATCGGTTTGAGCCCGGCCTTCTGCTGCATGCTGGAGAGCATGTTGCCGGCCGAGAAGCACAGCGTACCGAGCAGGGCCAGGCCCAGGCCGTAGAGGGTTTCGCGGCTGGCCGTGTGGTGCGAAAGCTCGGGCCAGAACAGCAGGCCCAGGCCGAGCAAGCCCAACGCACCGCCACCGAGGACATTGCTGGCGATCTTCTGGCCGAAGAAGATCCGGGCGTTGAGCGCATTCCACAAGGTGGCAGTGGAGAACACCACAGCGATCAGGCCGCTGGCGATCCACTGGCTGGCCGTGAGGAAGCACATGAAGTTGACGCAGAACAGGCAGAAACCCTGCGTCAGGCAGATCAGGTGGCCGCGCCGGTTCATCGGCTGCAGGCGGCGGGTGAGCAGAAGAATGGCGAACAGGATCAGGCCGGCCAGGGCGAAGCGGTAGACGATCGACACCGGAATGGCGACTACGCCCAGTTGCAGTTTCAGGGCGATCCAGGTGGTGCCCCAGATCAGGACGGTGAGCAGGTACAAAGAGAGGTTCATGGCGGCGGTTCCTTGGGCCTTTCAAATTCAACGCCATCAGTGTTCTCCCTGCTCACCACCCTGCGCTTGCACAAACTTGCGCTTTTTGCCCACTGGTGGCTGTCAGCGAAACGCTGGCGCAGTACGATGAGCGCCAGAGGACCCGCCCATGACGCCACTCACCCAGCTGCAAGTGTTCAACGCCATGCACGCCTCGCCCAACGCCCGGCTGGAGCTGAGCGCGCACCTGGGCGACGGGCTGGCGGCGGCGTTATGGAGCAACCGCGACGACGCTCGCGACTATCAGGCGCCAAGCCATCACACGCTGTCGTGCTACATCGCCGATGGCACCGGTACCTTCCGTCGCCAGCGCCCGGCCGACAAGGGTGCGCCAAACAAGCTGTGCATCATGCCGGCGGGGCACGAGTCGAACTGGGTGGTGAACGGTGCGATTCGCCTGGCCCACCTGTACATCAGCGAAGGGCAGTTCGCCCTGGGTTGCGTGCGCTTGCTCGACCGCGAGCCACGCGAGCTGCAATTGCAGGAGGCGACCTTCCTCGATGACCCGCAGCAATCCGTGCGCTTTCGCCAGCTGATCACCCTCGACTGGGATGAACCCGCCGAGCGTTTGCTGGCCAGCAGCCTGGCCCACGAAATCGTCGACCATGCCGTACTCAGCCAGGTTGGCCTGCGTCAGGGGTTGCGCCTGAAAGGCGGGTTGGCGCCAAGCCTGCGCCGGCAACTGGTGGAATACATCGAGGCGCACCTCGACCAGCCGATTACCCTAGGTGAACTGGCATTGCGCTGCAATCTGTCCGAATACCACTTCGCGCGCATGTTCCGCACCAGTTTCGGCTTGCCGCCGCATCAGTATCTGCTGGCGCGGCGCCTGCATCGCGCTCGCCAGCTACTGCGCCTGGGCGAGCTGCCTCTGGGCCAGGTGGCGCTGCTGTGCGGCTTTGCCAGCGCCAGCCATTTCAGCAACCGCTTCCGCCAGGCAATCGGTGCAACCCCTGGCGAGTACCGCGCGGCCGTGAGCTCGTGAAACTGGGGCTGCGAAGCAGCCCCGATTGCCTCAGAACTCGAAAGTGCTGGACAGGCTCACCTGCCGCGCATCGCCAATCGCCACGAAATACTGGTTCACCGCCGAGCTGTAGTAGACCTTGTCGAACAGGTTCTTCACGTTCAGTTGCAAGCGCACATTGTGCTCGTCGAGCTTGGTCTCGTAGGTGGCGAATGCATCGGCCACGGTATAGCTCGGCAGGTCGAAGGTATTGGTCGAGTTCCCCGGCCGCTCGCCTACGTAGCGCGCCCCGGCGCCGAAACGCAGGCGATCGCCGCCGAACAGGCTGCCGAAGTCATACACCGCCGACAGCGAACCGGTGTGCCGGGCCACGTTCTGCAGGCGGTTGCCCTCAAGGTCGGGATCCTTGGTCACCTTGGCATCGGTATAGGCGTAGCTGCCGATCAGGCTCCAGCGCTCGCTGAGCTGCCCGGTCAGGTCGAGTTCGACACCCCGCGAGCTGACTTCCCCTGCGTTGCTGTAGACCGTCTCGCCAGTGCCACTGTCGAAGTTCGCGACCAGTACGTTGCGCTTGGTGATATCGAACAGCGCCAGGGTACCGGTGAGGCTGCCCGGCATGTCGAGCTTGGCCCCCAGCTCCCAGGACTTACCCTCCTCCGGCGCCACCGACGAGTCCAGCACCACGCCACCGGTCAGCGGGGCGATGCTGGAGTTGGGCTTGAACGACTCGCTGTAGCTGCCATACAGCGACAGCTGGTCATCGACCTTGTAGACGATGCCCGCATGGGGCACCCAGGCTTGGCCGTTACTGTCGGTATTGGCCTTGAACGGGCGACCGCGGCCGGCGTATTGGTCGTATTGCTGGTAACGCGCGCCAGCGACCAGGATCCAGTGCTCATCCAGGTGCAGTGCGTCCTGTACGAACAAGGCGTCAGTGCGCAGCTTGTCGGTCTGGTCGCTGTCGCTGGCGCGCACCGTGGTGCCCTCCACTTCCTGGCCGTAGACCGGGTTCAGGTAGCTGAAGGTGGATTGCGAGGTCTGACGGATCAGATCGCCGCGAAAGATCTTGCGGTCTTCGTGGTCGATGCCGAACAGCAGGTCGTTCTGCATGCCGGCCAGTTCGACATTGCCATTGAGGCTCAAGGTGGCGAACTGGTCGCGGCTCATGGCGTTGTGGGTGCCATCGATGCTGCGCGTCAGCGTGCCCTTGGCCTCGTTCACGCCGGTCACGCGAACCTGGCTGGCATCGTAGGTCTCGCGGTTGAAGCTGTAGCCGAAGTGCAGCTTCCAGTCATCGGCCAACTGGTGGTCGACCTCCAGGCGGTACAGGTCGGAGCGCCCTTCCATGTCGTTGAACGGCTCGTCCAGGCGGCGGGTGGCCGGAATGTCCAGCGGGTGGCCGTTGCTGCCAAATGCCGTGCCGCGGTCGAACGGGTAGAGGAATTCGCGGTGCTCATAGGCCAGCACCACCTGGGTGTCCTCGCCGAGCCAGGCCAGCGACGGCGCCACCAGAGACTCGCGGTGCACGCCGAAGTCGCGCCAATAGTCCTCGTCCTCGTGGTCAACGATCAGGCGGTAGGCGAAGTTGCTGTCGCCCAGCGCGCCGGTGCTGTCGAAACCACCGCCGCTGCCATTCTTGCCGCTGCCATAGGTGGAGCCGCGCACGGTCAGGGCGTTGTACTGCTGCAGTTGCGGGCGCTTGCTGACCACGTTGATCACCCCGCCCGGGTCCTGGATGCCGTACAGCAACGAGGCCGGGCCCTTGAGTACTTCGACCCGCTCGGTGCTGGCATTGAGGCTGCGGCCCTGCACCAGCGGCATGCCGTCGCGCATGATCGAGCCGTCGCGGTTGTCACCGAAGCCACGTTTCATCACCGTGTCGGAAGTGCCACCGAAGTTGTTGCCCTGGGTGATGCCGCTGACGTTGGCCAAGGCGTCGTCGAGGTTGCGCGGGGCTTGGTCGCGGATGACCTGGGCCGGCACCACGTTGATCGCTTGGGGGATGTCCTGGGACGGGCCCTGGCCGCGCATGATCGAGGCACTGGCGGGTGGCTGATAGCTGTAGCTGTCCATTTGCGAGGTCACCGTGGTGGCCTGCAGGTTGAGGGCGCCCGAGGTATCCACAGGTTCGAGCGTCAGGGTGCGTGCGTCGAGGCGGCGCCAAGTCAGGCCACTGTTGCCCAGCAGCTGTTGCAGGGCCTCTTCGGCGCTGAACGAGCCGTTGACGGCCGGGGCCTGCACGCTGGGCAGTTCGAGGGTGTAGACCACGCTCTGGCCAGTGGCACGGCTGAACGCGTTGAGGGCTTGAGCCAGCGGCTGGCTCGCCTGGGCGAACGTGTGCAGCTGGCGTTGCTCGGCGGCCATGAGGCCAGGGGCAGCGGTGATGGCCGAGCACGCTGCAAGGCCGAGCCAGAGGGGAACGCAACGCGGGGTGAACTTCATGGACGCTGACCTGTGAGAGGGTTATTACTGCGAATGAATCGCACTTCCACTCATTACACGGATGCCAACTCCTGTTACCTCATCCGTTTTTGAAATTTTTTGTCAGCGGATTACGGTCAGCCGCCCCAACAAGGTTTGCCGCGAAAAACCCAGCACCTTGCCCAGCGAGTCCAGTGCTGCCAAAGGCTCATCTGCCGGGAAGCTGCCGCTGACCTTGCGCCGCCCCAACTCGCCGTCGAGCAACACGATGCGGCCGGGGTAGTAACGGCCCAGGTCTGCCACCACCTGCGCCAGCGGCACCTGGTAATAATTCAGCCAGCCTTGGCGCCAGGCCAGGCGGCTGTCGCTGTCCACGCTCGCCAGCTCACCTGCTTGCCCATCGGCATAGGCCAGCTGCTGGTTTGCCGTCAGTACCTGGCCGCCCTGCCCTGTCGCCGGGATAACCGCCACACGCCCGCTGCGCACGGTGACCTGCGCGCCCTGCCCCTGGTCACGCACCTCGAACTGCGTACCCAGCACCCTTACTTCGCCGCCAGCGGCTTCCACCACGAATGGTTGCCCCGTATGGGTAACCTGGAAAAACGCTGCGCCATGCAACAGGCGCACGCGACGCTCGCCTTGCTGGAAATCGACGGCGATGGCGCTGCCCGCATCCAGGGTCACCTGTGACTGGTCCGCCAGGGTCACTAGGCGAATCGCATCACTGCTGCTGAAATCGGCCTGCAGATTGAGCAACCAGTCACTCGGCCGCCAGCCGCCCGCCATGCTGACAGCCAGTACCAGGCAGGCCGCGGCCAATGCCATGCCGGCGCGCCGCCAATGCCCTCTGGCAGGCGGCTTGGTGATGGCCTCCAAGTAGCGCTGCAAATCTGCCTGTTCTTCCTCGGCCAGGCGCACTGCCGGTGCTTCGCTGAGCTGCCACAGCAGCTGAGCCTCGGCGTAGGCTTCGCGATGCTTCGGGTCTTCCAGCAACCAGCGCTTGAACTCCGCGCTGCTGGCCGCTGCCGGCTGTTCGATGATGCGGATCAGCCATTGCAAGGCAGCCTCGGACTGGGCGGCGGTGATCAGGTCTGGATGGCTCATCGGCGGGTGCTCCCAAGCCTGCGAGTGAAGGTCGCGGGCTCGGCAACACTGGCCTTGCACGCTTCGAGGGCGCGCATCATATGCTTTTCCACGCTGCTCTGGGAAAGCTGCATGGCCTTGGCGATTTCGCCGTACGTGCAGCCATGAACGCGATTGAGCAGGAAGATGTGCCGCGTGCGCTCGGGCAGGGCTCGCAGGGCGGCTTCCACACGCTGCAGGTCATGATCGACCTCCACAGCCTGCTCCGGTGCCTGAGCCAGGCCGGCTTCATCCAGCGGCACGGATGCTTCAGCGACGCGTTCGCGGCTGCCTTCACTGCGCAGGTGGTCGATGGCCAGGTTACCGGCGCAGCGCAACAGGTAGGTGTCGAGCGCTTCGACCTTGACCTCGGGGCGCCGCCAAAAGCGCAGGAACAGCTCCTGTACCAGGTCGGACGCTGTGGCACGGCAGCCCACCCGGCGACTGACCAGCGCCTCCATGCGCGCACGCTGGGCCAGGAACACCTCGACGAAGCGCGCGCGGGTGCCGTCGCTGTCGGTTTCGCTCAAGGCATCACCCGGCAAACATGGCCAGCAGCGGGCCCAGCACCAGGCTGACAGCAGCCAGGCCCAACAGCACACGTGGCAGATAGGGCAAGCCGAACACCCACAAGGTGGCACCAGCCATCAACAGCGCGACCCACTCCACCAGACCGTGAGCCCAGCCACGCCAGTGAACGCAGAGGAACAGCGACAAAGTCAGCAACAGCCAGCCCGCAACGCGCAGTGCACGCAACTGACCAGGGCCGGGCTTGCGCTTGAGCAGCTCGCTGAAGTGTTTGTCCATCGCCAGGCACAATGCGGCGAAGCCGGCGTATTCGATCAGGGCAATACTCAGCATCACAGCACCTCGACCCTTTCGGTCGCTACCTTGGTCGCCCGTAACGCACGCTTGGCGACAGGCTTCGGGGCCCGCAGCATCTTGCTCGCGGCCCAGGCCAGGAAAAGCCCGCAAACAAGGGCGGTAAGGTCGAACCCAGCCATGGCCCAGTCACCCGCAGGCACAGAGACGTTCAACCCTTGGCCAGTGCTCAGGGCATTGAGCACCGGCAGCAGGGCAAAGGCCAGTGCGCCCAGTGCCAGCTGCTCGCCCCAGGCCTTGCGCCCCGGGCGCAGCACGGCATGCAGCAACGACGCCAGCCAGACCAGGAAGAACGTGTTCACTTCCCAGTCGGCGCGCCCTGGCAATGCCACCGGCAGCAGCCGGTTGGCCCAGAAGAAGCCGGCCACGGCCAGGATCAGGCCGCTCATGCTGGCGATGTTGAGCACTTCGACCAGGCGCAGTTCGCCCGGCAGGCGTTCGCTCTTGGCATGCTTGAGCTGGCGCTTGCCCAGCCACATCACCAGGCCGGTACCGATCACCGCCGTGCCGGCAAGCCCGAAGGCAAAGTACAGCCAGCGCAGCCAAGGCCCGGCGTAGTTGCCCATGTGCAGGCCGGCAAAACTGAAAGAGGTCATCATCGTGGTGCTTTCCGGTGCACCCTGTTTCAGCAGTTCGCCGGTGGCACCATCGAAGGTCCAGCTAGCACTGCGCTTGTAGGGGACATTATCCGCCGATGATTGGGTGAAGGTGACACGGGCATTTCGATCACCTGCGTTCTGCACCTGGATGAAGCCCATGCGCGCGCCGGGCACCTGCGCCTGGACCTTGGCATGGAGGCTCGCCAGCGGCACCAGTGGCGCCGCGACATTGGCTACCTTAGGTGCCTCGTCGCGACCGAACAGGTCATTGAAGTAATCGCCGGTATTGCCATAGCTGGCCATGATGCTGGCCGGCATGACCATGTACATGAACAGCACCAGGCTGCTGTAGCTGATCATCAGGTGGAACGGCAGCACCAGCACGCCGATGGCGTTGTGGCCATCCAGCCACGAGCGCTGGCCCTTGCCAGGGCGGAAGGTGAAGAACTCCTTGAAGATCTTCTTGTGGGTGATGATCCCGGTGACCAGCCCCAACAGCATGATGAAGGCGCATAACGTCGACAGCCAGCGGCCCCATGGATACGGCATCTGCAACTCGAAATGGAAGCGATAGAAGAACTGGCCGCCACGGCTGTCTCGCACCTCGACCGGCTGCCCGCTCTGTGCGTCCAGATCCTTCCTGACAAAGCCCCGACGCCCACCCTCGGGGTCGCGCCAGCCGACGTTCAAGGCAGCCTCGCGCTCGCTGGGCAGGCGGATCATCCAACTGCCCGAATGCGCGGCGTTGCTCTCCAGATAGCGCTGGGCCAGCCCCAGGCTGGCTACCGGGTCGAGTGCATGACGGCGCACTTCCGGCTGCGCCCAGTGGCTGACTTCATCCTTGAAGTACGACAGGGTGCCAGTAAGGAAGATGGCGAACAGCAGCCAGCCAAAGATCAGGCCGGTCCAGGTATGCAGCCAGGCCATGGCCTGGCGGAAGCTTTCCTTCATGGGTTTTTCATCCAGTAGGCGAACCCGCCGAGCAGCCCCAGCACCAGGCTCGGCAGCAGCACGCCGAGCCAGGCACGCCAGGCGCTGCGGCAGGCGAAGCACCAGATGAAGGCCAGCAGATAGAACACGAACGAGAGCATCAGGCCGGTCAGCGTTGCGTCGACCTGGGGCAACGGCAGCAACAGGGCCAGACAGACACTGCCCAGCGACGCCAGCAGATAGCCGCCCAGCAATGCCGCCAGGCTGCGTGAAGCCACGGCCAAGCGATAGTTGAGAGGAAGTCCGGGGGCGGAGCGCTTCATGGCGTAAGTCCGGGAAACGGGAGTGCAATAGTAATGATTTCAATTCTCATAAGCAAAGATCGCGCGCCGTTCACCCCTTCCGATCGCAGGTGGTCAAGCCGGATTTGCAACAGGAAATTTATTTTCAGAAAGGGGTTGTAATCGCTTCGCCGTTGCCTGACCTTAGAGTCAAGAGGCGCAGAAATACCAAGGCCCTCAATGGCCTAGGCACGCCTCCATGCGAGCAAGCTGAATAAGGATTGGAATCATGCAAATCCAGGTCAACAGCAGCAACCATATCGAAGGCAACATCCGTCTCAACGAGTGGGTCCGCAGTACGCTGGAAGCCACCCTCGAACGCTATGACGACGACCTCACCCGCATCGAGGTGCATCTGCGTGACGAGAACGGCGCCAAGCCCGGCCCGCATGACAAACGCTGCCAGTTGGAGGCTCGCCCGAAAGGCCATCAGCCAATTTCCGTGACCCACACCGCCGCGTCACTGGACCAGGCAGTCGATGGCGCCGCCAGCAAGCTGAACAATGCGCTGGAACACTTCTACGGCAAGCTGCGCAGCAAGCGCGGTGCACTGGAACTGAGTGACCCCGAGGCCTGATCATCTGCAAGCACAATAACGCCCGGCCTGTGCCGGGCGTTTTCGTTTGCCCCGATCGATGGGGCTGAACCAACCTGCGGTTTACCCGGTCAACTTCTGCAGTCATTCATTGCAGACCCCGACCATGAACAACCCCTTCGAACAGATCAGCGCCGCCTTCGCCCCCGAATACCGGGTCAACCTGAGTATCGAGCGGCTGGACGGCAGCATCATGCTGACCCTTTCCGACGACGCCGGCGTGGTCGCCAAGCGCCTGATCAGCCAGGCCCAACGCAACGACCCGGTGCGCCTGCAGCGAATCATCGACAGCATCCGCCTGGGCCTGGCCATCGAACTGGGGCAGAACCCGTTGCAGGTCCTCGCCGCCCTGACCCGCGACAGCTGCCGCGAGCCACGTCACCAGGCAGCCGTCGGCGTGGCCAACTGAGGGCTATTTGCCCTCCTCCACTTCCTTGCCGCTGGCGTCCAATACCTTGGTCGAGGGGTAGCGGTACGAGGCGTAGCGCACCACCAGGATCGAGAACGCCAGCAGCAGGATGCCGCCACACACGTACAGCAGCCCCTCATCCGGCGCCTTGTGGTGCGACACATCGCCAATCAGCAGGCGCGTCAGCGCGGTGATCGCCACATACAGCAGGAAGCGGATCGGCATATGGTTGGTCTTGAAGTAGATACCGACCATCGCCCCGAGCTCCAGGTAGATGAACAGCAGCAGGATGTCATCGACGCTGATCCCACCCTTGCCGAGCATGTCCAGGAAGGTCACCACCGCCGCGTAGGCGGTAATCGCGCCGATGCCGAACAGCGCCAGGTAGTGGAACGCTTCCACGCACAGGTTGCCCAGCGCGTCGGCCGAGCCGTGCAGGCCCTTGCGCAGTTTTTCAGCCCATTTGATATCCACGATGTGCGATTCCCCGATACGACATGAAGGATGATGCGTCACGCCTGTGACGCTTGTGCCATGCAGTTAAAGGGCCAGGCCCCTGCCTTGGAAGGCGACCGATTGCCGCAAGGCACGGGCGGCATGCGAATTCAGCACAGCTACAATTTCTGGTTGCGAAACGACCGCATTGCCATTACTGTACATCGATACAGTATTCGGTAACGGCAATCTGCCCGACTGCCTGGATAGCAACTGAACCGCAAAGCAGAAGGCGCACGACCGCCCCCTGCTACCACTGACCGAGAGGCCTCGTATGGCTGTTGAGATTCTTTACCGCAGCACGCGCGATTTGGAGACCACGTTCTTGGACCGCAAACTCGCAGACGCCCATGACCAGATGCTGGAACTGGCCGAGGTGCTTACTCAGGTTCTGGTAAAGCATGTGCCTGGGCTTGATGAAAACATTGCCGAAGAGGCAAGCATCTTCATGGCCAAGAACCGGGCGGTGTTTGCAGCGGCGTTCAAGAACAATGCGGCAGCATTGGCTGATCTGGATGCGGCGGAAAATGGCAGCGAGTAAGCGGCTTGAAGGTGCTGCGGCGTCCGACTTCAACCATAAAGCAAACGCTCGGCCAGCATTTGCGCCACCCGGGCCGGCGAACGTTTTTCCGCCTGGGCATGGCCGAACACTTCGGTCAGCCGCGTAGGTATCCGCGCCAGGTGCGCGGTGATTGTACCCAGGTCGCCCCCGCGATGCTTCAGCGCCACGTAGATCAGGCCACCAGCATTGATCACATAGTCGGGGGCATACAGGATGCCGCGCGACTCCAGCTGGTCAGCCACCTGCAGCGTGGTCAGCTGATTGTTCGCTGCCCCCGCCACCGCCGCGCAACGCAACTGCATCACGGTCTGACCATTGAGCACCGGCCCTACGCCACAGGGCGCGAAAATATCGCAAGGGGTGCTGATCAGGGCGTCATTGGTCACCGGGTGAGCATTGAACTGCTCCACCGCCAAGCGCACCCGCCCGGGGTCCAGGTCGCTTACAAGCAACTCCGCGCCCGCCGCATGCAACTGCTCGGCCAAGGCATAACCGACATTGCCCAACCCTTGCACGGCGACACGCAGGCCTTCGAGGTTGCTGCTGCCCAGGCGTGCCTGCGAGGTGGCGCGGATGCCGGCGAACACGCCCATGGCGGCATGCGGTGACGGGTCACCGGAAGCTGTGGTACTGGTGACATGCAGTGTGCTCTGGGCAATGCAGTCCATGTCCAGGGTCGAGGTCCCGCTGTCCACGGCAATGATGAAACGCCCTTGCAAGGTATCGATGAAGCGGCCGAACGCCTCGAACAGCGCCGCACGGTTTTCCACATGCGGGTTGCGCATGATCACCGCCTTGCCGCCACCCAAGGGCAACCCTGCCAGCGCCGCCTTGTAGCTCATGCCTTGGGCCAGGCGAATGGCGTCGGTCATGGCACTCTCGTCATCGGCATAGGGCAGGTAGCGGCAACCGCCCACCGCCGGGCCCAGTTTCTCGCTGTGAATCGCCACGACGGCCTTGAGGCCGGTGGGCGGGTCAATGAACAGGTGCAGCGACTGGGTACGGGTGCTTTGCATCAGCGCGAACATCGACTGGCTCCCCAACGAGGTGCTCCTACCAGTATAGGCACGCGCCACAGACCGGCGCGGCGGGCGGACCACTGGACGAATCCACGTCCCCCAGCTAATACTCAAACGTGTGTGGAGAGCCCCATGAAACCACGTCAAGCCTGCCTGGCATGCCTGGAGCGCGAGCCGGTCGCCCTGCTGGAAGCTGCGTTGTGGATCGCCGTCGAGCATGATCGCAAGGTCGAGCCTGCGGCCAGCCTTGCCACACTGCAAAACCTGCAAGGGCAGATCAGTGCCTGCCTGCCCATGCTGCCGTTATCCGAACTGGCCCAGCCGCTGCTGCGTCAGCTCAATGCACTGGGCTTCCAGCAGGACGAATACCACCCGCTGCGCCCGCAAGCGGCGCTGTTGGACAAGGTACTGCAGCGCCGACGCGGCCAGCCCCTGGCACTGGCGATCGTCACCCTGGAACTGGCCCGGCGCCTGTCCATACCGCTGGAAGGCGTGGCATTCCCTGGACACTTCCTGCTGCGCGTGCCCGGTGCCGATCACCTGCTCGACCCTTGCGGGGGGCGCCGTCTGTACCCCAATGATTGCCGCGAGCTGCTGGCGCGCCAGTTCGGCCCGCATGTGCCGCTGACTGCCGAACACCTGCACAGCGCCAGCGCCACGCAGATGCTGCAGCGCCTTTCGCGCAACCTGCGCCAGTTGCATATCAGCAACGACAACCACCTGGCTGCGCTGATAGATGCCGAACGGGTCATGCAACTGGGCCCGGCGCAGGTCAGTGACTACATGACCCGCGCCACGCTGTATCAACAGCTGGACTGCCCCCAGGCCGAACGTTTCGACCTGGAGCATGCCCTGCTGCTGACCGACGACCCGGTCCAGCGCCTGAAACTCTCCGAACGTATCGGCAAGCTACCGACGGTGAACCGTTCGATTCACTGAGCCGGCGTGTCCGCCTGGCAGGACGGATGCGCCTTGGCGAACGCCGAATGCCCCTTGGCCAGTGCAGCGACCCGGGCGATGCGTGAGTAGCCGCTGAGGTCGATGTTGAAGCGCTCGGCCGCATACAACTGCGGAATCAGGTAGATATCCGCCAGCCCCGGCTCATCGCCAAAGCAATAACCGTGGTCGCCAATCAACTGCTCCACGGCGGCCAGCCCTTGACCGACCCAGTGGGCGATCCACTGATTTACCTGCGCCTCATCGTGACCCAGCTGGCGCAGTTGATTGAGCACGCTGACATTGTGCAGAGGGTGCACATCGCAACCGATGATTGCCGCCACGCCGCGCACCTTGGCCCGCAGGGCCGCGCCAGCCGGCAGCAATGCGGGCTGTGGATAAACCTCTTCCAGGTACTCGATGATCGCTGGCGACTGCACCAGCAATTCACCGCCGTCGGTGCGCAAGGCCGGCACCCGGCCTTGCGGGTTCACCGCGACGTAGGCATCACCGCGCTGGTCACCCTCGAGCAGATTGACCGGCAAGGCCTGGTAATCCAGGCCCTTCAGCGCCAGGGCAATGCGCACCCGATAGGAAGAGGTGGAACGGTAATAGGTATACAGCTCCATGGCCTGCTCCCTCAGTTGGCTGGGATGATCTTGCCGCGGCATTCACCGAAGCCGATGCTGGCCACGCCCTCACGCTTGCAGCGGGCGCGCAGGATGATTTCGTCACCGTCTTCGAGGAACTTGCGGATTTCGCCACTGGCCAGTTCCACCGGCTGCTTGCCGCCCACCGTGGTTTCCAACAGGCTGCCGTAGGCGTCTGGCGTGGCACCGGACAGGGTACCGGAACCGAACAGGTCGCCGGGCTGCAGTTGGCAGCCATTGACGCTGTGATGGGCGATCAGCTGGGCCACGGTCCAGTACATGTTCAAGGTGTTGCTCAAGGCCAGACGTTGCGCCGGCAAGCCCTGCTCGCGCATGCGCTCGGTGAGCAGCAGCACTTCCAGTTCGATATCGAAGGCGCCATTGGCCTGGTCACGCTGATCGAGCAGGTATGGCAGCGGCTGCGGATCGCCTTCCGGGCGGGCCGGCTGGGCGCAGCGGAAGGGCTCCAGGGCTTCGGCGGTGACTACCCACGGCGAAATCGTGGTGATGAAACTCTTTGACAGGAACGGGCCCAGTGGCTGGTATTCCCAGGCCTGGATATCCCGCGCCGACCAGTCGTTGAGCAAGCACAGACCGGCAAGGTGCTGCTCGGCCTCGGCAATCGGAATGGCCTGGCCCATATCGTTGCCCTGGCCGATCCAGATGCCCAGCTCCAGTTCGTAGTCCAGCCGCGCGCAGGGGCCGAAAGTCGGCTCGGTGTGGCCGGCAGGCAACGTCTGGCCTTGCGGGCGACGGACCTCGGTACCCGATGGACGCAAGGTTGAGGCGCGGCCGTGGTAGCCGATCGGGACGTACTTGTAGTTGGGCAGCAGCGGGTTGTCGGGGCGGAACAGCTTGCCGACGTTGGTGGCGTGCTGGATACCGACGTAGAAGTCGGTGTAGTCGCCGACCTTGGCCGGCAGGTGCAACTGGCACTCACTGGCCGGATACAGCGCAGACTTGAGCACAGCTTGGTGTTCGCTGTGCTCGCCCAACAGCTCCAGCAGACGCTCACGCAGCGCCACCCGGGCATCACGCCCCAGCGCGAAGAAGCCGTTCAGCGCACCGCCACGGGTGGCTTCCACCGCTACCTTGGCCTGGCCAGCGAACAGGCCCAAGGCCAGCGCGGCTTCCAGATCAAGGATGGCATCGCCGATGGCGACGCCACAGCGCAGTGCTTCACCCGGGCGGCTGAAGATGCCCAGCGGCAGGTTCTGCAGCGGGAAGTCGCTGTGCCCGTTGGCGTGCTCGACCCAGCTACGGGCAATGGCGGTCTGGTTCATGGGTTATCTCCGGTTCGGGTTGAAGGTGCTCGGCAAGGTGGCCCAGCAACTATCGTAGTCGGCCTGCAATTGCGGGCTGTCGAGTGCCTGCAGGCTCGGGCGCAGCACCTGGCTGGTCTCGAACATGAAGGCCATGGTGTTGTCGATCTTGTGCGGCGCCAGTTCGGCGGCGATGGCCTTCTCGCAGGTCTCGGCATCCGGCCCGTGGGCACTCATCACCCCGTGCAACGAGGCACCACCCGGCAGGAAGCCTTCGGCCTTGGCGTCGTAGGCTCCGTTGATCAGGCCCATGAATTCGTTCATCAGGTTGCGGTGGAACCAAGGTGGACGGAAGGTGTTCTCGGCCACCATCCAGCGCGGCGGGAAGATCACGAAGTCCATGTTGGCCATGCCGTGCACGCTGGTCGGCGAAGTCAGCACGGTGAAGATCGACGGGTCCGGATGGTCGAAGCTGACCGTGCCGATGGTGTTGAAACGGCGCAGGTCATACTTGTAGGGCACGTTGCTGCCATGCCAGGCGACCACGTCCAGCGGCGAGTGCTGCAGCTCGCAAGCCCAATGCTCGCCGAGGAACTTCTGCACCAGCTGCACCGGGCCATCAACTTCTTCGTAATGCGCCACCGGGGTGAGGAAATCACGCGGGTTGGCCAGGCCATTGCTGCCGATCGGCCCCAGGTCAGGCAGGCGCAGCGGCGCGCCGTGGTTTTCTGCGATATAGCCGCGGGCCTGGCCATCGGGCAACTCGACACGGAACTTCATGCCGCGCGGGATCACGGCGATTTCCTGTGGTTCGACGTCCATCACGCCCAGTTCGCTGGCGATGCGCAGGCGGCCTTGCTCCGGCACCAGCAGCAGTTCGCCGTCAGCGTTGAAGAACACCCGGTCCATGGTGCGGTTGGCGCAGTAGATGTAGATGCTGACCCCGGCCGGTTTTTCGGCTGCCGAGTTGGCCACCATCGGCACCCAGCCTTCGATGAAATCGGTTGGCTCGCTGGGCATGGGCTGTGGGTTCCAGCGCAGGCGGTTGGGCGTGACCGCACCCAACGGGCCGCTCAAGGGCTGGCGCTGCAGGCGCTCGAAACGCGGGTGCAGGGCCGATGGCCGGATGCGATACAGCCAGGTGCGACGCAGTTCGCTGCGGGCCATGGTGAACGCCGTGCCCGACAGCAGCTCGGCATACAGGCCATAGGGGGCTTTCTGTGGCGAGTTCTGCCCGACCGGCAGGGCACCGGGCAATGCTTCGCTGGCGAATTCGTTTCCGAAGCCGCTCAGGTACTGAAGGTCGGGGGACGTGTCGTGGTGCATCGAAACCTCCGGATTTTGTTTTTATCGTAATCTGATTACGAATAACGTAATTTGCTCCCCGCCAGGCGTCAAGCTATAAAGGCGCGACGCGAAAAATCCGGAAGCTTCCTACCCATGGCCAAAGCCAGCTCCCCCGCCGACAACGGCAAGCAGAAAGTCCGCTCGGCGGAAGTCGGCACCGACATCCTCAAGGCCCTTGCCGAGCTTTCCCCCTCTACCTCGCTGTCGCGCCTGGCCGAGCATGTGCAGATGCCGGCGAGCAAGGTGCACCGCTACCTGCAGGCGCTGATCGCCAGTGGTTTCGCCGAGCAGGATGCCGCCACCAACCACTATGGATTGGGGCGCGAAGCATTGCGTGTGGGGCTTGCAGCGCTGGGCAGCATCGATGTACTGAAAGTGGCGGCACTGCCACTGTCGCAACTGCGCGATGAGCTGAACGAGAGTTGCTTCCTCGCCGTATGGGGCAACCAGGGCGCCACCGTGGTCAGCATCGAGCCCGCCGTACGGGCGGTCACGGTGGTGACCCAGATCGGTTCGGTGCTGCCGCTGCTCAGCTCTTCCACCGGCCTGGTGTTTGCCGCCCATCTGCCTGAGCGAGAGACGGTGGAGCTGCGTGACCGCGAGCTGGCCGCACTGCAGCAGAACGCCAGCGACTACGAAGGCTTGCTGGCGGGGATCCGCGAACAGGGCTTGCACCATGTGCACGGTCTGTTGATGCCGGGTGTGGATGCGTTGTCTGCACCAGTGTTCAACGCCATGGGGCAGATCGCGGCGGTGATGACCGTGGTCGGCCCGACCTCGATCTTCCATGCCGATGAGCACGGCCCGGCAGCCCGGCGTCTGTTGGCTGCAGCGCGAGACACCAGCTGGCGCATGGGCTACTCGCCAGCGGCCTGAAAAATCCGCCTGGCACTGTTGCCCGAAACGTAAAGGTGAATGTCACAAGCGGCTATTTTTCCCACAGGATCAAGCGCTTATTCTTACCTCACTGGCCGGCATGAAGGGCTCTACCCCCCGCCTTTCAGGCCCGCGAGGTTCACCGACGTTGATTTTGAAGCTCCTTGATCTAACGTCTCGATTGGCCGCTGCGTTTTGCAGCGGCCTTTTTTTTGGGCATGTGCATGGCTTGATAGATGTGATGCCTGGGGGAGGCATGCCTTGAGAGGTGTAGTACCTGTAAAATCGAGCGCCGCGCGGGCGGCGCTCGAGCTCATAAGCGCTGCAAATCTGTCGACAGCCACCTGCAGCCTCGCCCCAATCCCCCGACAAAAAAAACGCCAGGCGATGATCGCCGGCTCAGGAGCAGGCAACACTCTGCGGCAGGTAGCTCAACAGCTGTTCGCGAAAGGCCAGGTAATGGCGCAGCACCTGCACGGGCGCTTCGGTGTGTGGGTAATGGCCGATGCCTTGCAGTTGCACGATATCCGGGTTAGGCACCAGCTGCCGATAGCGCTCGACCATATCCGCGCCGGACAAAGGGTCGGCGATGCCGTTTATGAACCGCAGCGGTATGCCACCGCGCTGCAATGCCCCAACCCAGCGCTCACGATGCTGCCTGCGCTCACGCTGGTAACCCACCAGCTTGTGCAGGACGCGCGTACCGTAGTTGGCGGTGATCAGGCTCCAGCAATCATCCAGCGCGCTTTCACTGGGGTGGGTGCACGGGCCGTAGATTTGGGTCACGTTGCGCACCAGATCGTCGCGCCCGAACGAACGCCCCACCAGCCAGCCCAGGCGGCTAAGGAGCAGCTTCTGGACCAGCGGGATCTGACAGCTTTCCGGGAACAGCCCACTGTTGAGGAACACGCAGCTGGCGATGTCGCCACGCTGTTCGTGGTGCCGCGACAGCAGTTCCTGAGCCACGCTGCCACCGTAGTCGTGTGCCAGCAGATGCACCGGCTGCTCAACCTCCAGATGCGCCAGCAGCGCCTGTTGCAGGTCCGCCTGCTCCATCAGGCTGTAGCGGTGGTTGAGCGGCTTGGCGGAATCGCCGAAGCCGAGCATGTCGCAGGCAATCACCCGAAAGCGTTGACTCAGCGGCGCCCACAGGTAGTGCCAGTCCCAGCTTGCCGTGGGAAACCCATGCAACAGTAACAAGGGCTCTCCTTGCCCTGCGGTCCAGTATCGGATGCTCTGGCCCCGGAATGAAAAACACTGCCCCCGGGTACGCCAGACGCGCAATGGAATCTCGGCGATAGGCATCAGGATTGTCCCGGTGGAGTGGTGTCGACGGAATAGGGCAAGGCTGCGGTCATTGCATGTCACCTCGGCACTTACATGTGCTCTCTATGTCGAGGTCGAGTGTAAGCAGCAGCCCGTGATGTGAAAATTGCGTTACCAGCCAGCTTGATGACCGAGCGAGTCAGTGGCACGTAAGGTCACAGCAGCATCGCCAGCAACGGCGCGGCGAACAGGTTGAGCAGGCCGGTGAGGACCATGACCAGGCCGGCCACCGAGCCCTCTTCGCGGCCCACTTCCTGGGCCCGGCTGACTCCGGCGCCATGCGCGCCCACACCAAACAGCGCGCCCCGCGCCAGCGGTGTACGCAAGGGCAGCCAGCGCAGCAGCACGCCGCCGAACATGGCACCCAACACCCCGGTGAACATCACGAACACCGCAGTCAGTTCCGGTACGCCACCCAGGTCATGAGCCAGCGGCATGGCGAATGGCGTGGTGATCGAACGCGGCACCAGCGACAGGCTGATCGCATCGTCCAGCGCCAACAGGTGCGCCAGGCTCCAGGAACTGGCGATCGACGCCGTGCTGCCCGCTACCATGCCCACCAACAGCGCCGGCCAATGCCGCGCCAGCATCGCCCGCTGTTGCCAGATCGGCACGGCGAAGGCCACGGTCACCGGGCCCAGCACGCTCATCAGCCAATGGGTGTTGCGCGAATATTCAGCGTAAGCCGTGTGCAGCGGCACGGCCACCGCCAGCAGCAATGCCGGGACCAGAATCAATGGCGACATCAGATAGCGCCCGGTGCGTCGATACAGCCAGCGGCTGGCCAGGTAGGCCGCCAGGGTCAGTGCCAGCCAGAACAGTGGCATGGGTTCAAGGCTCATGGCGCAACCTCCAGCGGCAGACCAGTTCCACGGTCACGGCGGTCACCACCATGACCATCAGGGTACTCACGGCGATGACCAGCAGGATGCGCCAACCTTCGCTGCGCATCAGGCTGCCGTAATCGAGCAGGCTCATCAGCGCCGGGATGAAGAACAGGAGCATTTCCGCCATCAGCCAGCCAGCGCCCAGTTGCAAGGTGGCCGGCTTGAGCACACCGAAGGCGAATAGCAGCAACAGCAGGCCCAGGCCCATCACCCCGCCAGGAATCGGCCAGCCCAGCCAGGCGGCCAGTTGGCCACCGAACAGGAACAAGGCCAGCAGGACCGCCAGCTCGGCGAGCAAGCGCAGGGGCTTTTTCAGTAATGCGGGTTTCATGGGCGGGGTTCCTCGACAGGCCCTCATTTTAAGATTCGGCTGCCTAGGCCAAAAGCGAATTGTTAGACTTGCAGCCATTCCACAATGGAATCTCGACCATGGAATTCAAACAGCTGCGCAGCTTCATCGAAGTCGTCCATCGCGGTGGCTTTACCCAAGCCGCACAAACGTTGCATATCAGCCAGTCCGCCGTGAGCAAGCAGGTCGCTCAATTGGAGCAAGATGTGGGCCAGCCACTGCTTGAGCGTCAGGCCTCACAGCTGCATCTGACGGCGGCCGGGCGCATCGTGCTGGCACGTGGCGAAGCGCTGCTGCGCGAGCGTCAGGCGCTGCTCAGCGAGCTCGACGACCTCAGCCAGATGGCTCGCGGCGAGCTGCGCCTGGGTTTGCCGATGCTAGGCAGCGATACCTTGTTCGCCGGGCTGTTCGCCGAATACCGCAGGCGTCATCCGAACATCGCCATTCAACTGCTTGAAGGCGGCAGCCGTAGCGTCGAACAGGCAGTGAGGAATGGCGAGCTGGAGCTGGGCGGCAGCCTCACTCCGAGCGACCCGGCATTCGAGTACCAACCGTTCTGCAATGAACCGCTGGATGCCCTGCTGCCGGCCGGGCATGCGCTGGCCGCGCTGGACCAGGTGAGTCTGAAGCAGCTGGCGGATACACCGTTCCTGCTGTACCAACGCAGCTTCGTGCTCAATGATCGCTTGCTCAAGGCTTGCCAGCAGCAGGGCTTCACCCCGAAGGAAGGTGGCCGCAGTGGCCAGGCGGACTTCCTGGTGGCGCTGGTCGCGGCCGGCCAGGGCGTGGTGCTGCTGCCCCGTGTGGTGGCAAAAGCGCTGGAGCGCCCCGGAGTAGTGCGCTTGCCGCTGAAGGCCCCGACGGATCTACGCTGGGATATCGCCTTCATCTGGCGGCGTGGGGCCTACCTGTCGCGTGCGGCGCAGGCCTGGCTCGAATTGCTGCAGGAGCAAACGCCTCAGCCTTTCAGTGCTTGAGCAAGCTCTGCCAGCCAAGGCTCGGCATCAGCCTCTGGGGTCACGGTCTCGCTGGCATCGAGCTTCAGCATCGGCAGCACTTCCCGTACCCCCAGCTCGGCGAACAGTTCGCGCATCTGCTCGCCGCCGCCGCAATAGGTATCGCCATAGCTGGAGTCACCCAGGGCAATCACCGCGCCCGGCAGCCCACGCCAGGCCGCTGGCAGGGTGTCGCGAATGCTGCTGAACAGTGGCATCAGATTATCCGGCAGCTCACCCATGCCAGTGGTCGACGTCACCGCGAGCAACGCTTCAGGGGCAAAACCCTCGAGATCTTGCTGGGTAGCACGGGCAGCATGCCAGGCTTCAAAGCCTGCAGCCTTGAGCAACGAAGCGGCATGGCGGGCGACTTCTTCGGCGGTGCCGTACACCGAGCCGGAAATAATGGCGACTTTCATCAGGAAGAGGATTCCGAAACTGAGTGAAAACGTAGGATACTAGCATTCGACGCTGGCAAAAGGCCGCCTCTACCGCCACCTCTACCAAAGTCCCCTTCATTGCCCAATGGTCCAGACATGATCAACGCGCAGCTGCTGCAATCGATGGTCGACGCTTCAAACGACGGGATCGTGGTCGCCGAACAGGAAGGCGACGACACCATCCTGATCTACGTGAATGCGGCCTTCGAACGCCTGACCGGCTACAGCCGAGACGAAATCCTCTATCAGGATTGCCGTTTCCTGCAGGCCGATGATCGCGATCAGCTGGGCCGGGCACGCATTCGCAAAGCCTTGGCCGAAGGCCGTCCGTGCCGGGAAATACTGCGCAACTACCGCAAGGATGGCAGCGCATTCTGGAATGAACTGTCGATCACCCCGGTGAGGCACGATGCCGATCAACGCACTTATTTCATCGGTATCCAGAAAGACGTCAGCCGCCAGGTCGAACTTGAGCGTGAACTGGCCGAAATGCACGCTCGTCGGAATTCCGACGAACGAGGCTGAACCAAGCGCCCTGAGCACGGTCAATTTCCGTTGAAGAAATCGTCATCACCGAGTTCGATCATGCAAGCAGACGCGCTCCTGACTCAGGACGAACTGGATTTCATCCAGGACATGCAGCACTCCCCGCAATTGAACCTGGCCGACCCCATGTCGAGCCTGCTGGTCAATGGCGACCGCCGTATCCAGTCCCTGCTTGCCCGCCTGGTGGCCAACGAGCAGGTGACCCTGCAGGCTCAGTTCAACAACCAGCAAATCAGCTTCCCGCTGCAGTTGGTGGAAGACGAGTTCCATGCCGTGCACCTGCAGATCGGCTCACCGGAAATCTACGAAGACGACGGCCCCATGCTGCGCCCTTGGCGCCTGTCGATGGAACAGCCCAGCGCGCTGCGGGATGCCCAAGGCAAGGCCAGTGGCCTGCTGGTCCGGGACATTTCATTCAAGGGTGCGCTGCTCGAGGTGCGTGGCCAGGCGAAAGCTCCATCACGTTTCGATCTGTTTTTCGCCCCCGAGGGCATCAGCCCGATCGGCCTGCATGGCAGGCTGCGTCGGCGCATCGGCCCAGACCTGGCCGCCTACGACCTCAGCCGCAGCCCCGCCGACGAAATCGACCGACTGCGTGAGTACATCCTCCAGGCCCATCGTCAGGCCCATCCGGAACTGCACGATCAGGTATCGAGCTGACCGGCCAGATACTGCCGCAAGCGGCGCTGCATCAGCTCGCCTTCCGCACCAAGGCACGCAACCGGGCTGCCCGCAAGGCTGTCCTGGGCGCTCTCGGCCGCCTCACCGGCCAACAGCAATGGGCATTCCAGGCTTACTGCCAGACGCCTGAGGCGCTTGTTCAATTCGACTGTCGGCGAATGGTTGGCAAACAGCACCAGCGCATCCGGCCGCAGGCGCTCACACACCAGCGGCAACTCTTCCAGCGACTGGCCGGGCATGAGCAGACTCACGCCAATGTCATCGCCGCCCAGAAGCAGGCCGGTCACCAGCAGTTCCAGCTCGTGGCACAGCCCGGGAAGCGGAGCCAGCAGTACATGGCGCGCGCGCGGCTGACGCGAAAGCTGCAAACGGGAGAACACCCGGCCCCGCAAGAACTGATCAAGGAATAACCACTCGCTGGCCTGGCCGAACGCCCCCTGCCCCGCCGCCAGATCATGCCAGACGGGCAAGAACACATCGCCGAACACCTGGTCCAGGGCGATTGTCGCGAACACTTGGTCGAACAGCCGGTCCAGGCTCGGCGCGTCGAAGCGATTCACAGCCTTGCGCACCTGAGCCTGCCAGTGCGTTCTGTCATCAGCTGAAATCACGCCCTGGGCGACTGCCTGGCCGCGGGCGAGAATACCCCCGACCTTGCTGACCGCAACGCCTCGCTCAAGCCAACCAAGGATGCTGCGGACCTGTTCGATATCCGCCTGGGAGTACAACCGGTGACCGCTATCGGTGCGGGTCGGCTGGATCAGCCCGTAGCGGCGTTCCCATGCACGCAGGGTCACGGCGTTGACCCCGGTCAGGCGCGAAACCTCACGGATGGGGAACAGGTCCTGGTGTTGCAGGCCTGTCTCGATCTCCGAGCTACGTCCCTGTTTGTTCATCTGCACTGAGTAACCTGTGTGCGGAAGTTGAACGGTCATTCTACTACGACAGCTTAGGCCGCAAGCCAGCAACCGTTTGCGAACAATTGTTAACACTGCATGCGCCCGATTCTTGCATGCCTGTTGCCGTTGCCCACCACCCCGGGCCACGCAGCCAAGAGGCCGGCTACCCGCCAGCCCGTCGCCAGGAGATACACAATGTCTACCCCACCCGTCACCTTGATGGTGTCGCGCCGCGCCGCCCATGGCCGCTACCAGGACCTGCTGGCCTGGCTGCACGAAGGCGAGCAGCTGGCCACCGACTTCCCCGGCTACCTTGGTTCGGGCATCCTCGCTCCGCCCCACGACAATGACGAATTTCAGATCATTTTCCGCTTCAGCGACGAGCCTACCCTGCACGCCTGGGAGCACTCCGCCTCGCGCCGAGCCTGGCTGGCTCGCGGTAATGGCCTGTTTGAACGCCCCAAAGAGAGGCGCGTCAGCGGCATTGACGACTGGTTTGGCACCAATACGGTGCAAAAGCCGCCACGCTGGAAGCAGGCCGTGGCTATCTGGCTGGCCTTTTTCCCGGTCTCGCTGCTGTTCAACGTGCTGTTCGGGCATTGGCTCGCGATGCTCGAGCTGGTGCCGCGGGTCTTGCTCAGCACGCTGGCCCTGACACCGGTCATGGTCTACCTCTTCATCCCGCTGTCCACCCGCCTGCTGGCCAACTGGCTGCACGCCACGCCAGCCGCCAGCCCGGCGCTGCGCAGCCGCTGAGGCAAGGTCATACAAGCGGGAACAGTTCGGGTATGCTGGGTGGCAACGACAGGACAGACAAGTTGACCGCCCGCACATGAACAGCCCTATTCTCGTCACCGGCGCCAGCCAGCGCGTCGGGCTGGCCCTGGCCTTCGAACTGGCTCAGGCCGGCCATACGGTGATCAGTGCCAGCCGCAGCCTGCAGCCGCAGTCCGCGCACCCGAACATCGTGCAGTTCCAGGCCGACCTCTGCGTCAGAGCCGACCGTGAAGCGTTGATCGACCACCTGCAGCGCAACTACGACGGCCTGCGTGCAATCATTCACAACGCCTCGCTGTGGCTGGACGACGACCTAGACAACCTCGAGACCATGTTCCGCCTGCACGTCGAAGCGCCGTACCACCTCAACCTGGCGCTCGGCGAGATGCTGAACAAGGTCGACAAGGCCGACATCATCCACATCTGCGACGAAACCTCCTCGCGTGGCAGCAAAGGCCACATCGGCTACGCCGCGACCAAGGCCGCGCTGCAGAACATGGTGCTGTCGTTCGCCGAAAAATACGCGCCCAAGGTGCGCGTCAACGGTATCCTGCCGGGCCTACTGATCCTCAAGGAAGGCGGTGACGAGGCCTATCGCCAGCAGACCCTGAAAAAGGCCCTGCTGGAATTCGAACCCGGCGCCGGGCCACTGATCGAGACAGTGAAATACCTGCTCGCCAGCCAGTACAGCACCGGCAGCCAGGTGGTCATCAACGGTGGCCGCCACCTGAAGAACCGCATGATTTGAGAGACTGCCATGACTGAGCAACAACAGCTCGAACTCGAAGCCGCCGCGTTCCGGCGCCTGGTCGAACATCTGCAGAAACGCACCGACGTGCAGAACATCGACCTGATGAACCTCTCCGGCTTTTGCCGCAACTGCCTGTCCAAGTGGTACAAGGCCGCCGCCGACGAGCGCCAGGTCGACATCAGCCTGGATGACGCCCGCGAAGCGGTGTACGGCATGCCCTACACCGAGTGGAAAGCCCAATACCAGAAAGAAGCCAGCGCCGAGCAGCAAGCGGCGTTTGAACAAGGAAAACCTCGTGACTGATCTGAACACCCTGCGCACCAGCCTGGCCAGCGGCCAACACGTTTTTGCCGACACCCTGGCCTTCATCGCCGGCAACTACAGCTACCAGCCCCAGGCCTTCAACAACGGTGGCGTGGAAAATGCCGCCGGGCAGAACGAAGGCTCGTGCAAGACCCTCGGCCTGGCCCTGCTGGAAGGCTTGAGCGACCAGGAAGCGCTGCTGGCCTTCGGCGAGCACTACCGTGACGTGCTGGCCACTCCAGAGGGCAGTGACCATGGCAATATCCGTGCGCTGATCAAGCATGGGCTGGCCGGCGTGAAGTTCGCCGAGCTGCCGCTTTCGCGCAAAGCTTGAGATGGCTAGGGCCGCTTTGCGGCCCAGCATTTCAACTGATATTCGTCCCCGGCACTCCATCTGCCAGCCCGCCCTCCTGCAACCACTGCAAAGCAATCGGCCACAGGTTTTCGCGAAACCGGTCATGGAAGAATGCGAAATGCCCAATCTCATCGACCGAGATATCCACAGGCGCAATCCGCAAATGCCGCCGCTGCGCCGCAGGCAGATATCCCAATAACCGCTCGGTCGCCGCCACGGTGCCAAACGGGTCATCCGTCAGGCTGATGGCCAGGGTCGCGGCCTTTACTTGAGCGAAGGGCAACACTGCCAGGCCGCGCCCGCTCGGGCGCTGTTCGTAGCGCGGTGTGCGAGTGGCCCAGTCATGCACCACACCGGCGGGCGTATCCTCGAGCCAGCCAAGGCGCTTGCCGGGGAAGTAGCCAAAGGCGCGGGTCAGCAACGGCATCACCACATGCCATTTGCCGAACAGCCGCCAGCGCTGGTCGGCGGCATAGTCGCGCCAGTAGGCAAACTGCGCACCGACCATCACCACCCGCCGTACCTGCCCGGCCGACGGCGCCAGGCCCACGGCGCAACCTCCGAAACTGTGGCCCACCACGTCCACTGGCTGACCGGGAAAATGCGCGGCGGCGTGCGCCAGCATGGCTTCGAAATCCAGCCGGCCCCAATCGCTCCACGAAGCCTGGAAGCCGCGCAGCGAGTGCGGGCGTGATTCGCCGATCCCGCGATAGTCATAGGTCAGCACATCGCAGCCTTGGGCGAACAGGTAATCGGCAAAACGCGAGTAGTAGCGGCAGCGTACCGAAGTGGCCGCATTGATGATCACCAGCGGACGCTGGGAATCTGCCTGGGCGTGACGCCAGCAGAAGCCACCGAGGCTATAGCCGTCGGCCGTGGCCTGGCGAAAGGCGGTGGCGGGTTGGGTGAGGCTGCTCATGGCGCACTTCCTGTTGTTGTGCGCCAAAACTAGCAAAAAAAATGGGGGCCTGTATCGGCCCCCATCTTTTATATCGACTTACAGTTCGATGCAGTCGAACTTCACATCGGTCGCCACGTCTTCGTCGTAGTTGACGTCAGCGCGCTCGAAGCCGAACAGGTTGAGGAACTGCTTCTTGTAGCCGGCGTAGTCGGTCAGCTCGAACAGGTTCTCGGTGGTTACTTGTGGCCACATGGCCTTGCACGCGTCCTGTACGTCGTCGCGCAGCTCCCAGTCGTCCAGGCGCAGGCGGGCTTTCTCGTCCACTTCGGCCGGGGCGCCATCGGCACGGTACAGGCGATCACGGAACATGCGGTCGAGCTGGTCCTGAGTGCCTTCGTGCACACCCTTTTCCTGCATGATCTTGAAGACCATCGACAGGTACAGTGGCATCACCGGGATGGCCGAGCTGGCCTGGGTGACCACCGACTTGAGCACCGCCACATTGGCGCCGCCCTTCACTTCACCGGCCAGTTTCTTGTCCAGGCGCAGTGCGGTTTCGTCCAGGTCCTGCTTGGCCTGGCCCAGGGCGCCGTGCCAGTAGATCGGCCAGGTGATCTCGGTGCCGATGTAGCTGAAGGCCACGGTACGTGCGCCTTCGGCCAACACGTCAGCGCCCGCCAGGGCGTCGATCCACAGCTGCCAGTCCTGGCCACCCATGACGGTGACGGTGTCGGCGATTTCCTGCTCGGTGGCCGGCTCGATGCTGGCCTCGATGATGGTGTCCTTGTTGGTGTCGATGGCGGTCGACTTGTATGGCTGACCGATCGGCTTCAGCGCGGAACGGATCAGCTCACCGGTCTGCGGCAGCTTGCGCACAGGCGAAGCCAGCGAGTAGATGACCAGGTCGACCTTGCCACCCATTTCGTTCTTAATCAGCTCGATGACCTTGGCGCGGGCTTCATCGGAGAAGGCGTCACCATTGATCGACTTGCTGTACAGGCCCTCGGCCTTGGCGAACTTGTCGAAGGCAGCGGCGTTGTACCAGCCGGCGGTACCGGCCTTGGTCTCGGTACCTGGCTTTTCGAAGAACACGCCCAGGGTGTCGGCCTTGAAGCCGAAGGCCGCGGTGATTCGGGCTGCCAGGCCGTAGCCGCTGGAAGCGCCGATGACCAGGACCTTCTTCGGGCCATCCTCGCGCACGCCCAGCTTGCGGGTGGCTTCGATCTGGTCACGGACGTTGAGCTCGCAGCCCTTCGGGTGAGTCGTGGTGCAGATGAAACCGCGAACCTTAGGATGAATGATGGCCAATGTCTGTACCTCGTCAGGTTTATGCCGGGGGAACCGCCGCATGGGCGATTCCGATTGATCAGAGGGTGAGACTACCCCCGCAGGTTATCCGACACATATTACGGGGTGTTTGAAGCGATTCAAACGCCGGTCATACCTGCAGCTCACCGCGCAGCCAACCCAGAAACTGCCGTGCCAGCGGATCATCCTGGCTGTCCCGATGCACCAGGCAGGCCCACGCCGGACCGCGCACCCGCTGCGCAGACAGTGCCTGCAGGCGCCCCTCGCCCACCGCCCGCTGCGCCAGCAACTGGCTGACCAAGGCAACGCCCAGCCCTTCGCTCGCGGCATCCAGCAGCAGCCCAGGATCGGAGAAGTTCAGCCCCTTGCCCTGCTGCCCCACATCCTCGCCACCTTCCAGTTGCCAATGGCTCCAGTCCATTTCGCGCTCGCCATGCAAGGTGGTGCGCTGCTGCGCAGGCGTTTGCAGCAACGAGGGGTGGCAGGCGGGATACAGCTGGTCGTGATGCAGCACGGTAAAGCTGCACTCAGCCTGGGCACTTAGATCGTCGCGAATGGCCAGGTCGATGGTTTCGCTGGCCATGTCCGGCACCTCGAAACTGGTGAACAACCACAAGTCGACCTGTGGGCAGCGCTGATGGAAATCGGCCAGACGCGGCAGCAGCCAGTGCCGGGCGAAGGCCGGGCTGGTATTGACCACAAGTTGATTCGGCTTGCGATATTGCTCCAGGCGGCGGATGCCCACGGCCAGGTGCTGCAGCATGGACTGGGTGGTGCTGAGCAGATCATGCCCGGCATCGGTCAGGCTGACGCTGCGACCGCTGCGGTAGAACAGTGGCTGCTCCAGGTAGGTTTCCAGGCTGCGGATCTGCTGGCTGATAGCCGACTGAGTGAGGTTCAGGGCTTCGGCGGCCTTGTGGAAGCTGCCAAGCCGGGCTGCGGCTTCGAAGCCCCTGAGGGCATTGAGCGGTGGCCAGTGTTTGAGCATGATCGATAAGCCCTGCTAATCAGATGTCGGCTAAATCTATCGTTTGTCGCCACCACTTGATAGCCATAGCATGGGCACCAACACCCGCGACGGCGGGCTTCGTTGATAAAAATCCTTAATAGATCGGAGTTCACTATGCACCTGTCCCTCGGCAGCGGCTGGCGTATGCCCGCCGAATGGGCCCGCCACGCGGCGACCTGGATGGTCTGGCCACACAATCAGGCGCTGTGGGAAAGCGGTTGGCGCGTCAGCCTGGCCGATGTGCAGCGGGACTATGCCCGTGTAGCGCAAGCCATTGCCCGCTTCGAGCCGGTGAAGATGGTCGTCGACCCTTCTGCCCTGCAAAGCGCCCGCGCCCTGTGCGGCGCCAACATCGAACTGATCGAACTGGCCGTGGACGACAGCTGGTGCCGTGACAGCGGCCCAAGCTTCGTTTGCCACCCGCAGCATGGCCTGGCCGGGCTGAGCTGGCGCTTGAATGCCTGGGGCGGTAAATCGCAACACAGCCAGGACCGCAGCCTCGGCCGCCGTATCCTCGACCAGCTGGGCCTGGACGGCTTCAGCACCTTCCTGTGCAACGAAGGCGGCGCGATTCATGTCGACGGTGAAGGTACGCTGATCACCACCGAATCGGTGCTGCTCAACCCCAACCGCAACCCCGGTATCGACAAGGCTGAGTTCGAAGCCTGCTTCGCCCGCTACCTGGGCATCAGCAAGACCATCTGGCTGCCTGGCGACCCGCAGTACGTCACCGGCGACATGACCGACGGCCATGTCGATGGCGTCTGCGCCTTCGCCCGCCCAGGCGTACTGCTGGTCGATGCCACCCACGATCACGGCTCGGTCTACGCCGAAGTGGTCCGCGAAAACCGTCGCGCCCTGGAACTCGCCAGCGATGCTCAGGGCCGTCATTTCGAACTGCTCGACCTCTATGAAGCCAGCGCCGCAGTCGATCAGGACGCTGAAGTGTTCTGCGCTTCCTACACCAACTTCTACATCGCCAACGGCGCGATCATCATGCCGGCCTACGGCATCGCCGCCGACCAGGACGCCGCCGAGCAACTCGCCCACGCCTTCCCTGGCCGCGAAATCGTGCCGGTGCGTATCGATGCCATCGCCCACGGCGGCGGCGGCATCCATTGCATCACCCAGCAGCAGCCGCAGGTGCAGCCATGAGCCTGCTGCGCATCGCCACCACCCAGATGCCTTGCAGCTGGAACCTGCCCGACAACCTGGACCGCGCCGAGCAGCTGGTACGCCAGGCCGCCGCCGATGGCGCGCAGGTGATCCTGCTGCAAGAGCTGTTTGCCACGCCCTACTTCTGCATCGAGCAGGACCACAAGCACCAGGCACTGGCCGAACCCTACCCGAGCAGCCCGATCCTGCAACGTTTCGCGGCCCTGGCCGGCGAGCTGGGCGTGGTACTGCCGCTGAGCTGGTACGAGCGCGCCGGCAATGCATTCTTCAACTCGCTGACCGTAGCCGATGCCGATGGCCAGTTGCTAGGCGTCTACCGCAAGACCCACATCCCCAACGCCATCGGCTACCAGGAGAAGGAGTACTTCAGCCCCGGCGACACCGGTTTCAAAGTCTGGGACACCGCCTTTGGCTGCCTCGGCATCGGCATCTGCTGGGACCAGTGGTTCCCGGAAACTGCCCGCTGCCTGGCCCTGCTGGGCGCCGAGGTGCTGCTGTTCCCCACCGCCATCGGCTCCGAGCCCGGCTGCGCCGAGCTGGACTCGCGTGATCATTGGCAGGTCGCCATGCGCGGTCATGCCGCCGCCAACCTGGTGCCCGTGGTGGCCGCCAACCGCGTCGGCGTGGAAGTGGCCGATAGCGATGAATCACTGAGCATGCGCTTCTACGGCTCGTCGTTCATCTGCGACCACAAGGGCGCGATGCTCGCCGAAGCCGACCGCAACAGCAGCGGTATCTGGCTGCACGACCTGGACCTGGCACGCATGCGCGAAGACCGTCTGAGCTGGGGCATCTACCGCGACCGCCGCCCGGAAATGTACGCGCCGCTACTGACCCAGGACGGCAAGCACCCACACAGCCTGAGGGCCTGAGCATGAAACGCCACGTTATCGCCGCACTGGGCCTGGCCCTCTGCGCCAGCCAGGCCCAAGCCGACCAGCCCACCCTGCGCCTGTACAACTGGGCCGATTACTTCGCCGAAGACACCCTCAAGCAATTCACCGCCGAAACCGGTATCCAGGTGATCTACGACGTGATGGACGGCAGCGAGGTACTCGAAGCCAAGTTGATGTCCGGGCGCAGTGGCTACGACCTGGTGTTCCCCGGCGATACCGTGGCGGAACGCCTGATGCGTGCCGGCAGCCTGCAGCCACTGGACCACAGCCGCCTGGAAGCCCTCGACGATATCGAGCCCGGCCTGCGCAAGCTGCATGCGCAATACCCCAAGGCCAGCCAGGCGACCGTGCCCTACACCTGGGGCACCATCGGCCTGACCGCGAATGCCGAGAAAGTCCGCCAGCGCATGCCCGATGCCCCGCTGGACAACCTCGACCTGCTGTTCAAGCCGGAGCTTGCGGCCAAGTTCGCCGATTGCGGCATCTCGATCATTGACTCGCCCGATGAAGTGCTGGCCGTAGTGCTCCATTATCTGGGCCGCGAACCGCGTAGCGCCAAGCGTGAGGACCTGGCGGCCGCCAGCGAACTGCTCAAGGCGGTGCGCCCGTACATACGCAAGTTCCAGTCGCAACCGGTGACCGAGTTGGTCAACGAGAACCTGTGCCTGTCGCTGGGCTACAGCGGCGACGTGATCCAGTCCCAGCGCGCCGCCGACGCTGCCGACAAGCACCTCGACTTCCAGTACCGCGTACCGCGCCAGGGCACCACGGTGTGGATGGACACCATGGCCATCCCGGCAGATGCCCAGCACCCGGAATACGCCTATCGTTTCATCAACTTCGTCATGCGCCCGGCGAACATGGCTGCCATCAGCAACTTCACCGGCTACCCCACGGCCAGCGCCAAGGCGCGCCAGGCAGTTGACCCGCGCATGCGCGACAACCCCGACATCTACCTCGACGAAGCCACCTACGCCCGGCTGATTCCGGGCCGGGACATTCCACAGGCCGACATGCGAGCGCGCATGCGCGTGTGGACCCGTTTCAAGACTGCACAGGACTGACCCATGCACAGCCGTAGAACCATCCTGCAACTGTCACTGGTCACAGGCGTCGGTGCCGGACTTGGACTGCCGCTGGGCCTGGCCCGCGCTGAGGAACCCGGGCGCTGGTTCATGCCCGACGAAGGTGAACCACAGCAGCGCGCGTTCATCGCCTTCGGTGCCCAAAAGGCCATCTGGGAGGACTTCACCGCCGATGTGCAAGCCGCCTTGGGCCGTATCGCCCAGGCTATCGCCCGCTACCAGCCAGTGACTGTGTTCTGTCGCCCCGGCGAACGCGAACTGGCCGAGCGGCACTGCGCCAACCACAACACCCGCTTTGTCGAATGCAACCTGGACGACATCTGGATGCGCGACATCGGCGCCAACTTCGTCGTCGACGACGATGGCGCCCTCGCTGCGGTGGATTTCAACTTCAACGGCTGGGGCAACAAGCAACGCCACCAGAACGACGCGCAGCTGGCCAAGCGTATGGCCCCGCTGGCCGGCGCGCGTTACCAGCGCAGCGAACTGGTGGGCGAAGGCGGCGCCATCGAAGTGGACGGCCACGGCACCGGCATCATGACCCAGAGCAGCTGGATCAATGCCAACCGCAACCCGGACTGGGGCCAGGCCGACGTCGAGGCCGAGCTCAAGGCACGCCTGGGTTTGAGCAAGGTCATCTGGCTGCCGGGCATCGCTGGCGAAGACATCACCGACGGGCATGTGGACTTCTATGCCCGCTTCGTCCGCCCTGGGGTAGTGATCGCCAACCTGGACAATGACCCGGACTCCTATGACCACGCGGTGACCCGCAAGCACCTGGAGATACTCAAGAAAGCCACTGATGCCGAGGGCAGGCGCCTGCAGGTGCATGTGGTATCGCCGCCCCTGCGCGGGCGGCGCAACAGGTTCAGCCAAGGCAATGACGAATTTGCGGCGGGGTACATCAACTACTTCGTGATCAACGGCGCGATCATCGCACCGCAGTTCGGTGATGCGCAGGCCGATGAAAAAGCCCGGGCGCTGCTGGCCGTGTTGTACCCAGGGCGGGATATCGTGCAGCTGGATATCGATGCGATTGCGGCGGGTGGCGGGGGGATTCATTGTGTGACACATCAGTGCCCGCAGGTCTAAGCATGACGACAGATGTTTAGCGCCTTCGAGATCGAGCGCCGCGCGGGCGGCGCTCGATTTCACAGGCGCCTGAACCCTTGAGGCGAACACCCTGGCTCACAACTGATTGATTGGCTTTTCACATCAATCACAAAGAAAAACAAACTTAACAAATCAACCGAACCCGCCGATGCTGGCAGCACTACGCCCATTGCCCGGAGAACAACAACATGAACGACGTGGTCATCGTCGCCGCAACCCGCACCGCCATCGGCAGCTTCCAGGGTGCCCTGGCCAATGTGCCAGCCGTCGACCTTGGTGCAGCGGTGATCAAGCAGCTGCTGGAGCAGACCCGGCTGGACCCGGCCCAGGTCGATGAAGTGATCCTCGGCCAGGTGCTCACAGCCGGTGCCGGGCAGAACCCGGCGCGCCAGGCCGCGATCAAGGCCGGCCTGCCCTACAGTGTGCCGGCACTGACCCTGAACAAGGTCTGCGGTTCGGGCCTGAAGGCCCTGCACCTGGCGGCGCAGGCGATCCGTTGCGGTGACGCCGAGGTGGTGATCGCCGGCGGCCAGGAGAACATGAGCCTGGCCCCCTATGTGATGCCATCTGCCCGCACCGGCCAGCGCATGGGCCATGGCCAACTGATTGACAGCATGATCAGCGACGGCCTGTGGGATGCCTTCAACGACTACCACATGGGCATCACCGCCGAGAACCTGGTGGAAAAATACGGCCTGAGCCGTGAGCAGCAGGACGCCTTTGCCGCCGAGTCGCAGCGCAAGGCCGTGGCGGCGATCGAAGCGGGCCGCTTCAAGGACGAGATCACCCCGATCGTGATGCCGCAGAAAAAAGGTGAGCCGAAAGTCTTCGACCGTGATGAACAACCCCGCCCGGACACCACCGCCGAGTCGCTGGCCAAGCTGCGCCCTGCCTTCAAGAAGGACGGCAGCGTCACCGCCGGCAATGCCTCCAGCCTCAACGACGGCGCCGCCGCGGTGCTGCTGATGAGCGCCAGCAAAGCCAAGGCCCTGGGGCTGCCGGTGCTGGCGAAGATTGCCGGTTATGCCAGTGCCGGCGTGGACCCGGCGATCATGGGTATCGGCCCGGTGTCGGCGACCCAGCGTTGCCTGGACAAGGCGGGCTGGCAGCTGGCTGACCTTGACCTGATCGAAGCCAACGAGGCCTTTGCCGCGCAGGCACTGGCGGTGGGCAAGGCGCTGGAGTGGGATGCCAGCAAGGTCAACGTCAATGGCGGCGCGATTGCCCTGGGGCATCCGATCGGTGCTTCCGGGTGCCGCGTGCTGGTGACCTTGCTGCACGAAATGATCAAGCGTGATGCCAAGAAGGGGCTGGCCACCTTGTGCATTGGTGGTGGCCAGGGTGTCGCACTGGCGATCGAGCGTTGATCAGGCAGTCGCGCGCAACTCGCGGGCAGCCGCTTCGTTGACGGCCCTGGCCAGCAGCGCGGCTTCCTGGCACTTGTGCACGGCCTGCTCCACCGGGCTGTGCAGTAACGGGCAGGCTGTGGCCACCCACAGCCGATCGCCCAGACGGTCGTGGGCGTCGAGCAGCAGGTCCAGGGTATTTTCCAGGTTGCATGGCGAGGCGTTGCGGCCGTCGACCAGGCCGAGCGACAGCACCTTGTAGGCCGGTAGCCGGTCGAGGATGGTCTGGTACTGCTCGGGGGCCTGCACCAGGTCGACGTGCAAGCCATCGACCGGCAGGCTGACGGCCAGGCCGAGGTTGCCTTCCAGGCCACCCAAGTAGGTGGCGATCAGCTTCTTCAGCGGTGCACGCTGAAGGATGTTGTAGACACGTTCGAAAGCGTTTTTCCAATCCTGCGGCAGTTCCTGGGCCAGGATCGGCTCATCGATCTGCACCCATTCGGCCCCCAGGGCAGCCAGGCGGTTCAGGCCCAGGTCATACAGCGACAGCAGGTGTTCCAGCTCATCGAGGTCGGCGTTGCCATTGCTGGCCTGCCACAGATAGGTCAAAGGGCCGATCACCACCGGTTTGACTGCATGGCCCAAAGCCTTGGCTTCGGTCACTTCGTCGAACAGTTGCTCCCAGCATTGGGCAAACGGCTGGTCGGACCAGGCGAAATCGCCAACTGGCAGCAGCTCGATGCCGGCGTCTTTCTGCACTTGCCAATGGCGGGCACGCAGCTCGCGATCACTGCCAAAGCGTGGAAAGCCCAGGTTGTGTGCCAGTGCCATGTCTTGTCCCTCAGAGTTCTGAAAATGAGTACCGAAATGAATGAGGGAATTTTCCGGCCGGCGAGCCCCTGAGACAAACTCATTAAATTTGAGATGAACTCAAGAATTGCTCATGATGCCCACGAACCTGAATGTCTTGTTCAGAGCAGCAGCCTACGTATTCAGACATGAGCCCAACCGATCAACTGCCGCACAATGCAAACCTGAATACGCCAGGTGCCCTCGAGCCATGAGCCTGCTGAAAGCCGCGCTGCGCGAAAAACACTTCGTCTGCGTCATGGAATTCGTCCCCAAGCCCTCGGCGGAACGCTTCGCCGCGATGGAGGCGATCATGGCCCGCGGGCAGCTGTGCGGCTGGCCCATGACCGTCGCCATCGGCGACCGCGTGGGCAGCCCGCTGGACATGTCGCCACTGGACGCCCTCGCCTCGTTCAGCACCCCGCTCCCCGCCCTGCCGCACTTCTCCGGCAAGGACCGCGAGCGCCATCATCTCTTGGCTCAGCTGCAGCGCATGGACGCCGCCGGCCTCGATCAGTTGCTGCTGCTCACCGGCGATCGCCTGCCCGGCCACCAACCCGGAGAACGCCCGGTGCGCTACCTGGAGTCGGTCGCAGCCTTGCTGATTGCCCGCCAGGCCTGCCCGCACTGGTTGCTCGGCGCGGCACTGAACCCGTTCAAGTACCACGAAGAAGAAGGCGGAGCGCAATACTTCAAAGCCGAGAAAAAGCTCGCCGCTGGCGCAGACTTCCTTACCTTGCAACTGGGCTTCGATGCCAGCAAGCACCAGGAAGCCATCCACTGGATGAAGCGCCAGGCCGCACCGAAACCGATGCTGGCCTGCCTGATGAGCCTGACCCACGGCCGCGCGACGATGCTCGAACATGTGGCGGGCGTGACCGTCACCCCTTCGATGCACGAGCTGCTCGAAGCCGAAAGCAAGGTGTCCAAGGCCTTCGCCCAAGCGCGCAGCGTCGATCGCCTGGCCTTGCAGATCATCGGTGTGAAGCTGATGGGGTATGCAGGCGTGCACCTGTCGGGGATTCACGAACTCAAGCAGCTGCTGGCACTGGAAGAGCGCTTGGAACACTGGCAGGCGCGGATCCATTCGCTGGAGCACTGGGCGCCCGCCTGGGCCGACTGCTGGCAGATGCGTGGCCTGCCCATCGTGGCGTTCCATCCGCCACAGG
Source organism: Pseudomonas sp. HS6-2 (assembly GCF_049325675.2). Lineage (NCBI taxonomy): Bacteria > Pseudomonadati > Pseudomonadota > Gammaproteobacteria > Pseudomonadales > Pseudomonadaceae > Pseudomonas > Pseudomonas sp. HS6-2. Next base: position 5,311,252 of record NZ_CM143906.1, read on the forward strand.
GCAACTGGCGCAAAGGTGAATCGACCGTCAGCGCCTCAGGCAAGGAGAAAGTCCGTTATCACCTGCTGCACGGCGCCCATTCGCTGCTGTTCAGCCGCACCAACTGGCTCAGCAAAGCGTTCGGTTGGGCCGTGCGCCAGCCACTGTGGGCAACCAAGCGTGGGGCCCGGGTGCTCCACGGGCTGGAACGGGCGGTCAAACGCCCGTTGATTGGCTGCGACACCTGCGGCCGCTGCCGCCTGGAAGACACCCTCTACACCTGCCCGGAAACCTGCCCCAAGGGGCTGGCCAACGGCCCTTGTGGTGGCACGGCGCTGAACCGCTGCGAGTTTGGCGACCGCGAGTGCATCCACAGCGTCAAGTACCGCACCGCCAAGGCCGTGCGGCAAACCGCCGTGCTCGCTGAGCGACTGATCCCGTGCGTCGAGGTCGAGACACGCCACCGCAGCTCCTGGCCGCAGTGGTTCGAGGCTCAGCCTCCGCGCCAGCTCAGCCCGCAGCCAGCGCCTCGAACCCAGCCCGAATCTTAGCCTCGGGCAGCTCATCGGCGATGAACACCATCACGCTCTCGCGGTTCTCGTCTGCTGCCCATTCGGCATCCCAGTCGAAGCCGTAGAGCTTGAGCACACCCTGAAACACCAGGCGACGGTCTTCGCCGGCGATGTTCAACACGCCCTTGTAGCGCAGCAACTGCTTGCCGTGCTCTTCCAGCAGTTCATTCATGAAATCGCTGAGGCGGTCGATGTCCAGTGCCGTCTCGGTGCGTAGCACCAAGGTGGAAATCCGGTCCGGTGTAGCCGGCTTGAGCACCGGGCGCAGGCTTGGCTTGAGGTTGGCACCCAGGTCCGGGTTCAGGTTGAAACCGCGCACATCGAGCAGCTCTGCGAGGTCGATGCGGCCATGCTCGACCACACGGATGGCTGCGCGGCCATTGATCCGCGCCAAGCGCTCGCGCAGGGCCTCCACCGCAGCGGGTTCGACCAGGTCGGTCTTGCTCAGCAGCAGGCGATCGGCAAAACCGACCTGGGCCTGGGCGATGGTCTGGGTCAGGTGCACCTCGGCGTGGGCAGCATCGACGAGGGTGATGATGCCGTCGAGGATGTAGCGATCACGTAGTTCCTCATCGATGAAAAAGGTCTGCGCCACTGGTGCCGGGTCGGCCAGGCCGGTGCATTCGATCACCAGGCGGTCGAAGGTGATCTCGCCAGCGTCCAGGCGTTCGAGCAGCAGGTACAGGGCGCGGGTCAGGTCGCCATGGATGCTGCAGCACACGCAGCCGTTGGCCAGGGTCATGACCTGTACCGGCTCGTCGCCAAGCAGCTGGCTGTCGATGCCGGCCTCGCTGAACTCGTTCTCGATCACGGCGATCTTCAGGCCGTGTTCGGCCTTGAGCATGTGCTTGAGCAGGGTGGTCTTGCCGGCACCGAGGAAGCCGGTGAGGACCGTAACGGGAATGGGCGTCTGCACGCAAAAATCTCCTGAAGCTGAAAATGATTGTGGGAGGCCGGTTGCCCGGCCTCCCACAGGTTCACGCACGTTGCAGGTTCAACAGCACTTGGGCCCGGACTTGCCACCGTAACGTGCTTCCTGACGTTCGCGGAAGAACGCCTCGTACGTCATCACCGGCTGGTCCGGGTGCTTGTTGCGCATGTGCTCGACGTAGTTGTCGTAGTCGGGCATGCCGACCATCAGGCGGGCTGCCTGCCCCAGGTATTTACCCAGTCGACCCAGGTCGTTGAACATCACTGCAGTCCTCTCAAGCGTCAGGCAGGGCCTGGAACGGGGTTTCCTTGTCGGTGCGTTCTTTGCGGCCGAGGGCGGCGTAGCCGACCTTGAGGGCGAAGAACAGCACACTGAACACCACCAGCAGGAACAGAATGGTCAGGCCGGCGTTGGTGTAGGCGTTGAAGATCACGTGCTGCATCTGGTTGATGTCCTTGGCCGGGGCCAAGACCTGACCGGCATCCAGCGCGGTGCTGTACTTCTTGGCCAGGGCCAGGAAGCCGACGGCCGGGTTCGGGTCGAACAGCTTGATCAGGCCCGCCGCAGTGGTGCAGATCAGCAGCCAGGCAGCCGGCAGCAGGGTGACCCAGATGTAGCGCTCGCGCTTCATCTTGATCAGTACCACGGTGCCGAGCATCAGGGCGATACCGGCCAGCATCTGGTTGGAGATACCGAACAGCGGCCACAGAGTGTTGATGCCACCCAGTGGGTCGATCACGCCCTGGTATAGCAGGTAGCCCCACAGCGCAACGCAACCGGCGGTGCCGATCAGGTTGGCAGTCCACGACTCGGTGCGCTTGAGCGCCGGCACGAAGCTGCCCAGCAGGTCTTGCAGCATGAAGCGGCCGGCACGGGTACCGGCGTCCACCGCGGTGAGGATGAACAGCGCCTCGAACAGGATCGCGAAGTGGTACCAGAAGGCCATGGTGTTTTCACCCGGCAGCACTTGGTGCAGGATCTGCGCGATACCCACGGCCAGGGTCGGTGCACCACCGGCACGGGCGAGAACGGTGTGCTCGCCGATGTCACGGGCCACCGCTTCGAGCTGCTCAGGGGTGATCATGAAGCCCCAGCTGCTGACCGTTTGCGCCACCGAAGCCACGTCGGCGCCAACCACCGCGGCCGGGCTGTTCATGGCGAAGTACACGCCCGGCTCGATCACCGAGGCGGCAACCATGGCCATGATGGCGACGAACGACTCCATCAGCATGCCGCCGTAGCCGATGTAACGGGCGTTGGCTTCGTTGTCCAGCAGCTTCGGCGTGGTCCCCGAGGAAATCAGCGCATGGAAGCCGGATACCGCGCCGCAGGCGATGGTGATGAACAGGAACGGGAACAGTGTGCCCTTCCACACCGGGCCGGTGCCGTCGGTGAACTGGGTCAGCGCTGGCATTTTCAGCTCGGGCATGGTCACCAGGATGCCGATGGCCAGGGCGATGATGGTACCGATCTTGAGGAAGGTCGACAGGTAGTCACGCGGCGCCAGTACCAGCCAGACCGGCAACACGGCAGCGACGAAGCCGTAGCCGACCAGCATCCAGGTGATCTGCACGCCAGTGAAGGTGAACGCCGGGCCCCAGACCGGATCGGCTGCAATCTGGCCCCCCAGCCAGATCGACGCCAGCAGCAGTACCACGCCGACCACCGAGATCTCGCCAATGCGGCCCGGGCGGATGTAGCGCATGTAGATGCCCATGAACATCGCGATCGGGATGGTCGCCATTACCGTGAACATGCCCCATGGGCTCTCGGCCAGGGCCTTGACCACGATCAGCGCCAGCACCGCGAGGATGATGATCATGATCAGGAAGCAGCCGAACAGGGCGATGGTCCCCGGGATGCGGCCCATCTCCTCGCGCACCATGTCGCCCAGCGAGCGGCCGTTGCGACGGGTGGAGAGGAACAGGACCATGAAGTCCTGCACCGCACCGGCCAGCACCACGCCGGCAATCAGCCACAGCGTGCCGGGCAGGTAGCCCATTTGCGCGGCGAGTACCGGGCCGACCAGGGGGCCGGCGCCAGCAATGGCGGCGAAGTGGTGACCGAAGAGAATGTGTTTGTTGGTTGGAACGTAATCCAGACCGTCGTTGTTGAGCACCGCCGGGGTGGCTCGGCGAGGGTCGAGTTGCATCACCTTGGTGGCGATGAACAGGCTGTAGTAACGGTAGGCGACCAGGTAGATGGCCACCGCAGCGACCACGATCCACAAGGCATTGATCGCCTCGCCGCGACGCAGGGCGACGACACCCAGCGCGCAGGCTCCTATGACTGCCAGCGCCAGCCACGGAATGTGGCGTAGCAGGCTATTATTGTTGTTCATGGTTTGCTTCCAGCTGGTGGATTGGAAAAGACCGCCCATCGAGTCTAGGGCGTGTCATCGCGCATTGCCACACTTGCTTTGGTCTAGAGCCTCTGCGGCCAGATTGCGGTACCTGATGCACATATCCAACTAACTATAGTCAGGATGTCACCCGAGGACCTACCCCATGAGCGATCACGACGAACGCCGCCGCTTCCAGCGCATCGATTTCGATGCCCCCACCGAGCTGCGTCAGGGCGACCGCCGCTGGCCGGTAAAACTGCTGGATGTGTCGCTTAAGGGCATGCTGGTCAAATGCCCCGAACCCTGGGACGCCGACCTGACCCAGGACTTCGATGCGGTCATCCACCTGAACCCCGAGGTGCGGGTACAAATGCAGGTGGAACTGCGCCATGAGGAGCCCACCCGCCTGGGCTTCGTCTGCCTGTACATCGACGTCGACTCAATGAGCCATTTGCACCGTCTTGTGGAATTGAACCTGGCCGATGGCACCGAAATGATGCGCGAGCTGCGCGAACTCATCGAAGAATAGAATCTGTTAGTTGGCTAACAGCCTTCCCACCTTCTGTTTCTTGGCTACCCAGACAGCTTTCTGCCTGGGTAGCGCCGCTTTGTACACACCCCTCTAACACCGCATTCAATAACTTGGTACGCGTTCTGCATTGAGGTCTTGCACATATCGCAAGGCCTGCTGTACGCGTTCCGATCAAAAACTTGTATACAATTTATGTAGCAATCATTTGTAGGAAATGTCTACAGTAGTGCCACAACAATAAACAGAGAGCCTGCTCCATGACTACGTCCCCTAGCACGTCTCCCGCCCAGCGCCCCGAGGACGAAAACCTCGGGCTGGGTGCCAACCTGGCCTATGGTCTACAGCATGTGCTGACCATGTATGGCGGGATCGTCGCGGTACCCCTGATCCTGGGTCAGGCAGCCGGCCTCAACGGTGCCGAAATCGGCATGCTGATTGCCGCGTCGCTGTTTGCCGGTGGCCTGGCGACCTTGCTGCAGACGCTGGGCATCCCGTTCTTCGGTTGCCAGTTGCCGCTGGTGCAGGGCGTATCGTTCGCCGGCGTGGCGACCATGGGCGCCATCCTCAGCAGTGAGGGCGGGGGCGGCCTGCCGGGCGTGCTCGGCGCGGTCATGGCAGCGTCGGTGATCGGTTTCCTGATCACCCCGGTGTTCTCGCGCATTACCAAGTTCTTCCCGCCGCTGGTGACCGGCATCGTCATCACCACCATCGGCCTGACCCTGATGCCAGTCGCCGCGCGCTGGGTGATGGGCGGCAACAGCGCTTCGCCGGAGTTCGGCAGCGTGGCCAATATCGGCCTGGCTGCACTGACCTTCGCCATCGTCCTGGTGCTGAGCAAACTCGGTAGCGCAACCATTTCGCGGTTGTCGATCCTGCTGGCCATGGTGATCGGCACGCTGATCGCCTGGGCGCTGGGCATGACCGACTTCAGCAAGGTCAGCCAAGGCCCGATGTTCGCCTTCCCCGCCCCGTTCCACTTCGGCATGCCGGAGTTCCACATCGCCGCGATCCTGTCGATGTGCATCGTGATCATGGTGACCCTGGTGGAAACCTCGGCCGACATCCTCGCCGTGGGTGAGATCATCGACACCAAGGTCGACTCCAAACGCCTGGGCAACGGCCTGCGTGCCGACATGGCGTCGAGCATCCTGGCGCCGATCTTCGGCTCGTTCACCCAGAGCGCCTTCGCCCAGAACGTCGGCCTGGTGGCCGTGACCGGGGTCAAGAGCCGCTACGTGGTGGCCACCGGTGGCGTGATCCTGGTGGTGCTCGGCTTGCTGCCGGTGATGGGCCGGGTAATTGCCGCAGTACCGACCCCAGTACTGGGTGGCGCGGGCATCGTGCTGTTCGGCACCGTGGCCGCCAGCGGTATCCGTACCCTGTCGAAGGTCAACTACAAGAACAACGTCAACCTGATCATCGTCGCTGCTTCGCTGGGCTTCGGCATGATTCCGATCGCCGCGCCGACCTTCTACCACAACTTCCCGAACTGGTTCGAGACCATCTTCCACTCGGGCATCAGCTCGGCGGCAATCATGGCCATCCTGCTGAACCTGCTGTTCAACCACTTCAAGACGGGCAACTCGGAGAACCAGTCGGTGTTCGCCGCAGCCTACGAACGCACCATCCAGTACTCGGACATCTCGTGCCTGCGTGATGGCGACTTCTTCAAGGATGGCAAGCTGTTCGATGCCGAGGGCAACGAAGTGCCGGTGATGGAGCTGGACGAGCATGGCAACCAGGCGCCCAGGCGCAGTGCGGTGGCCGAACATTGACCGCTGACTGAGCGGTGACGTGGGGGGAGCCGATGCGCATCGTCGGCTCCCCCTTTTTCGTTTATTCGAACAAGGCATCCAACGCCTGTTCAAGCCGGGTCACGGCAATCACCTGCAACCCCGCAGGCGGCTCCTTCGGCGCATTGCCCTTGGGCACAATGGCGCGTTTGAAGCCATGCTTGGCCGCCTCTTTCAGGCGCTCCTGGCCGCTGGGCACTGGCCGCACCTCGCCCGACAAGCCAATTTCGCCAAACACCAGCAACCCATGGGCCAACGGCCGGTTGCGCAGGCTGGACATCACCGCTGCCAGCAACGCCAGGTCCGAAGCCGTCTCCAATACCTTCACCCCGCCGACCACGTTGAGGAACACGTCCTGGTCATGGGTGGGAATGCCACCATGTCGGTGCAGTACCGCCAGCAACATGGCCAGGCGGTTCTGATCCAGGCCCAGGGTGACCCGTCGCGGGTTGGCCAGGTGGCTGTCATCGACCAGCGCCTGCACCTCGACCAGCATGGGCCGGGTGCCTTCCCAAGTGGCCATGACCACACTGCCAGGCACTTCTTCCTGGGTGCGGTTGAGGAAGATTGCCGAGGGGTTGGACACCTCTTTCAAGCCACGGTCGGTCATGCCGAACACGCCCAGTTCGTTGACCGCGCCGAACCGGTTCTTCACCGCCCGCAGCAAGCGCAGGCGGCCGTCGGACTCGCCCTCGAAGTACAGCACGGTGTCGACCATGTGCTCCAGCACCCGCGGCCCGGCCAGCGAGCCTTCCTTGGTGACGTGGCCGACCAGGAAGATCGCCGTACCACTCTGCTTGGCATAACGCACCAGCAGCGCGGTGCTCTCGCGCACCTGGGCCACGCCACCAGGGGCGGACTGCAACTGCTCGGTGAAGATGGTCTGGATCGAGTCGATCACCATGACCCGGGGTTTTTCCACCCGCGCGGTGGCAATGATGGTTTCGATGCAAGTCTCGGTCATCACCTTGAGCTGGTCCTGGGGCAGGCCCAGGCGCCGCGAGCGCATGGCCACCTGCTGCTGCGACTCTTCACCGGTGACGTACAACGCGGGCAAGCCCACCGCGATGTTGCACAGGGTCTGCAGCAGGATGGTCGACTTGCCGATCCCTGGGTCACCACCGATCAGCACCACCGAGCCATCGACCAGGCCACCGCCGAGCACGCGGTCGAGTTCGGTGCTGCTGGTGGTGAAGCGCGGAATTTCTTCGACGCTGACTTCGGCCAGGGTCTTGATCTGCGCCTGCTGCCCGGTCCAGCCGGCGCGGCCGCTTGGGGCCGCCGCCCCGCCGCTTTCGATCATGGTCTCGACCAGGGTGTTCCAGGCCCCACAGTCGGCACATTGGCCAGCCCACTTGGGGAAGGTCGCGCCGCACTCGGTGCAGCCATATAAACGCTTGGCCTTGGCCATGGGCAGGGTCTCCTGGAAAAAACCGCCATGATAGCCGAGGCCGATGTGTCTCGAACGCGTCGGGATGCGACAAAACTATTCGTTCTAACCGCAGTCACTACCCCTGAAGCCAACGCATGAAGCGTTTTAGTGGCTTACACTGCGTTAACCTCACCATTTGTTACAAGGAACCAAACATGGGCATGATCAGTGAGTTCAAGGCCTTCGCGGTCAAAGGCAATGTCGTCGACATGGCGGTCGGTATCATCATCGGCGCAGCCTTCGGCAAGATCGTCTCGTCCTTCGTCGGTGACGTGGTCATGCCACCACTGGGTCTGCTGATCGGCGGTGTCGACTTCAGCGACCTGGCAATCACCCTGAAGGCTGCCGAGGGTGATGTGCCCGCAGTGGTGCTGGCCTACGGCAAGTTCATACAGACCGTGATCGACTTCGTCATCGTCGCCTTCGCCATCTTCATGGGCGTGAAGGCAATCAACCGCCTCAAGCGCGAAGAAGCCGTGGCACCGACTGCTCCGCCAGTCCCCACTCCGCAGGAAACCCTGCTCACCGAGATCCGCGACCTGCTCAAGGCGCAGAACCAGAATCGGTTGCCCTGAAATGGCTGGGGCCGCATCGTGGCCCCTTTGCATTACCAGTAGTTTTCCACCGCCACCTGCCCCGGCCGCTTGCTAAGGCTCAGTTGCAGGTCACGCGCCTTGAGCACCTTGCGTGTCTCGTCGATCATCTCGGGGTTGCCGCAGAGCATGATCCGCGAATGCTCGGGCGACAACTCCAGCCCCGCCGCCTTTTCCAGCTCGCCATTCTCGATCAGCGTGGTGATACGCGCATTCAATGCCCCTGGGTGCTGCTCACGAGTGACGACCGGAATGAACTGCAGCTTGCCAGCGAACTCGGCCAGGTAATCCCGCTGCTCCAGCCCGGCGATGTCGTCTACATACGCCAGCTCTTTCGCCTCGCGAACCGAGTACACCAGCTTGATGTTGTCGAACCGCTCCCAGGCCTCGAAGTCCTGCAGGATCGACATGAAAGGCGCAATGCCAGTACCGGTTGCCAGCAACCACAGGTCGCGGCCGCCGATGAAGCGGTCGAGGGTCAGGTAGCCGAACGCCTGACGGTCGATCAACAGGCTATCGCCCTCGCCCAGGCGGCTGAGCTCGCTGGTGAATTCGCCCCCCGGAACCACGATTGAAAAGAAGTCGAGGTATTCATCATGGGGAGCGCTGACCATCGAATAGGCACGCCAGACCACACTGCCATCGGCCTTGGTCACGCCCAGCCGGGCAAACTGGCCGGCCCGGAAGCGAAACCCTGGATCACGCGTAACCCGCAGGCTGAACAGGTTCGGCGTCAGCGGCTGGACGTCGAGCAGGGTCTGGCGGGTAAACTTGTCGGCACTGGCGGTCATGACGGGCTCCGTGTATGGCGTGCGCCCAGTGTCGCGCAAAGCGGCCTGGATAAAAACCGCCGGAAAGTAAGGGCACAACCCGGCGGCGGTGTCGGGCTACATGAAAAATGCGGCCTCTATAACAAAAAATCCCAACATGAATGCCGGTCTTTTCCTACAATCTTTCCGGTATGCAAACGGATTGGAATCCACCACATCCCAGGGAGTGTGACCAGATGCTTCAGTGGAATCATGAGCATCTCCATCAGCTGATAAGCGAAAGCACGCCGCAAAAGGTTTTTGATCTGGCCGTGCACCTGGCGCAAGACCTCGACATGGTGTTCCTGGGGCTGAAAGTCCGCATTCAACTGGCAGCCCAATCGCCACGGCAGTTCCTATACAGCAACTATCCTGTCGCGTGGATCGAGCGCTACCAGCGCGACGACTTCTACAAACGGGACGCAGCGGCGACTCGCAGCCATACCTCGACCTTGCCGGTATTGTGGACCGATGACCTGTACCGCGAAGTACCCGACTTCCGCGAGCAGGCTTGCGCACACGGGCTTCGCCATGGCTGGACGCAGTCCTTGCATGACCTTCAGCATAATGAGAGCCAAGTCAGCATTTGCAGGCCAAGCAAAGATGTGAGCATCGCCGAGCTTTACGACAAATCCTGCAAGGTGCAATGGCTGTGCCACACCCTGCACGCGATCATCAGCGAATATCATCTGGACAAGCTCAGCACACCGTTGAAAATGAGCGAGCGCGAAATCGAAGTGCTCAAGTGGTCGGCCGCCGGCAAGACCGCCGCCGACGTTGCCTGCATCCTGACGCTGTCGCAAAGCACGGTGAACTTCCACATTCGCAGTGTGATCACCAAGACCAACGCCGCCAACAAGGCTGGTGCCATCGCCATCGCCATGATGCGCGGCCTGATCGAACAGTAGCCTGCGGCCTCGGGCAAAGCCCTGTAGAATCGCGTACCAAAGCTCGCGGCGAACCGCCACGGGCAGATTCGTACCCGAGCCAGACGCCATGCCCCTGTTGACCACCCCCTACGCCGAACTCGACCTGATCCGCCAGCCGGACCAGGCCAACGACCCGCTGCAAGCCTTCGATGCCGCCGATGAATACCTGCTCGAACAGCTGCATGGGCACGGCCTTGACGCCGGCAGCCGGGTACTGGTGCTCAACGACAGCTTCGGCGCCCTGGCAGCCAGCCTCGCCGATCATCTGCAGGTAGTCAGCAGCGGCGACTCGCACCTGGCGCACATGGCGCTGGAGAAAAACCTGGCGCGTAATGGCAAGGCGTTCGACAGCGTGCCCTTCGTGCCGGCCAGCGAGCACTGGCAGGGCCCGTTTGACCGCGTGCTGGTGCGCGTGCCGAAGACCCTGGCGCTGCTCGAAGAACAACTGATCCGCCTGCAAGGCCACCTGGCACCCGGCGCCCAGGTGATTGCAGGTGCCATGATCAAGCACCTGCCGCGCGCGGCCGGTGACCTGATGGAAAAGTACATCGGCCCGGTGCAAGCTTCGCTGGCACAGAAAAAGGCCCGTTTGCTGACCGCCACGGTTGCCGACCGCCCTGCCGCCCGATCGCCCTACCCGACCCGCTACCAGCTCGACACGCCGGTGCTGGACTTGGTCAACCATGCCAATGTGTTCTGCCGCGAGGGCCTGGATATCGGCACTCGTGCCTTCCTGCCCCACTTGCCCCGCAACCTGGGCAACGCCCGAGTAGCCGACCTGGGCTGCGGTAACGGCGTGCTGGCCATTGCCAGCGCGCTGGCCAACCCGGACGCGCACTTCACCCTGGTCGATGAATCGTACATGGCGGTGCAGTCGGCGCAGGAGAACTGGCAAGCGGCTCTGGGTGAGCGGCCGGTAACAGTCTTGCCGGGAGACGGCCTGGCCGGGGTGGAAAAGCAGTCGCTGGATGTGGTGCTGTGCAATCCACCGTTCCACCAGCAGCAGGTGGTGGGTGACTTCCTCGCCTGGCGCATGTTCCAGCAGGCGCGCGAGGCGCTGGTAGTGGGCGGAGCGCTCTGCATCGTCGGCAACCGTCATCTGGGCTATCACAGCAAGCTGGCGCGGTTGTTCCGTGGCGTAGAGCAGGTAGCTGCAACCCCGAAATTTGTGATCCTCAAGGCTCGTAAATAAAGGCAGGGGGCGCCAGGCGCCCCCTTTCACTCAATGGGTGGTCAGGCCAGCGGCCCCCATGAACAGGCGCATCACCCAGGCCGCCATGCCCAGGGCCGCCACGCTCATCGCCCAGATCAGCACCAGCCAACCCAGCCGCTGCCACAGCGGTTTCTTCTCTTCCAGGCCATGTTTACCGGTCATCATGTGGCCCTCCTAGTGATAGCCGTCTTCATGGGTCACCTTGCCGCGGAACACGTAGTAGCTCCAGAAGGTGTACATGAGGATGAACGGCAGGATGAACAACGTGCCCACCAGCATGAAGCCCTGGCTCTGCGGCGGCGCTGCGGCATCCCAGATCGAGATCGACGGCGGGATGATGTTCGGCCACAGGCTGATGCCCAGCCCGCTGTAGCCCAGGAATATCAACACCAGGGTGAGCAGGAACGGCGTGTAGTGGGCATTGCGCGCCACCGCCTTGAGCAAGCCGTAGAAGGTCACCAGTACCAGCAGCGGCACCGGCATGAACCAGAACAGGTTGGGCATGCTGAACCAGCGATCGGCAATCTGCGGGTAGGCGATCGGGGTCCACAGGCTGACGATGCCGATCACCGCCAGCAGCACCAGCGCCAGCGGTCGGGCGAGGTCGTGCATCTTCAATTGCAGGTCGCCCTCGGTCTTCATGATCAGCCAGGTACAGCCCAGCAGGGTGTAGGCGACGATCAGCCCAAGGCCGCAGAACAGGCTGAACGGCGTCAACCAGTCGAGGGTGCCACCGGCGAAGTGCCGGTCGACCACCTTGAAGCCTTCAAGGAAGGCGCCCAGCGCCACGCCCTGGAAGAAGGTGGCAACCAGCGAACCGCCGATGAACGCCTTGTCCCACACATGACGCTTGTCGGCCTTGGCCTTGAAGCGGAACTCGAAGGCCACGCCACGGAAGATCAGGCCGATCAGCATCAGGATCAGCGGCAGGTACAGCGCTTCGAGCACCACCGCGTAGGCCATCGGGAACGCCCCGAACAGCCCGGCACCGCCCAGCACCAACCAGGTTTCGTTGCCGTCCCAGACGGGCGCAACGGTATTCATCATCACATCGCGGTCACGCTCGCCCTTGACGAAGGGGAAGAGCATGCCGATGCCCAAGTCGAAACCATCCATCACCACGTACATCATGACGCCGAAGATGATGATCACGGCCCAGATCAGCGGAAGGTCGATACCCATGGCTCAGTTCCCCTTGCTCAGGCTGGCAGACTCGGCCTCATGGCCATCATCGGCGGCGGACAGCGGCCGCGCCGGCGTGCGTTGGGTGCCAGGGCCACCGGGGTTGTGTTCATCACCCTCGCCGGTCTGCGGGCCTTTGCGCACCAGGCGCATCATGTAGCCAAGGCCGGTACCGAACAGGGCGAAGTACACCACCACGAATGCCACCAGGGTGAAGCCGAGCTGTGCATAACTGTGGTTGGACACGCCATCGGCGGTGCGCATCAGGCCATACACCACCCACGGCTGGCGGCCGATTTCGGTGGTGAACCACCCGGCGAGCAGCGCGATCAGCCCGGACGGGCCCATCCACAGGGCCAGGTACAGGAACGGCCGCGAGGTGTAGAGGGTGCCGCGCTTGCGCAGCCACAGGCTCCACAGGCCGACGAAGATCATCAGGAAGCCGAGCCCGACCATGATTCGGAATGACCAGAACACGATGGTCGAGTTGGGCCGATCCTCAGGCGGGAACTCCTTCATCGCCGGCACCTGCTTGTCCAGGCTGTGGGTCAGGATCAGGCTGCCGAGCGCCGGGATTTCGACCTTGAACCGGGTGGTTTCGGCCTTCATGTCGGGGATGCCGAACAGGATCAGCGGGGTCGGCTCACCGGGCACGTTCTCCCAGTGGCCTTCGATCGCGGCGATCTTCACCGGCTGATGCTTGAGCGTGTTGAGGCCATGGAAATCACCGATTACCGCCTGGATCGGGGCAACGACCAGAGCCATCCACATGGCCATCGACAGCATCTTGCGCACCGCCGGGTTGTCACGCCCACGCAGCAGGTGCCAGGCGGCCGACGCACCGACGAAGAACGCCGTGGACACGAACGCAGCAGTGGCCATGTGCATCAGGCGATAGGGGAACGACGGGTTGAACACCACCGCGAACCAGTCCACCGGCACCACCCGGCCATCGATGATCTCGTGGCCCTGAGGGGTCTGCATCCAGCTGTTGGAGGCCAGAATCCAGAAGGTCGAGACCAGGGTGCCGAGCGCGACCATCACCGTGGAAAAGAAGTGCAGGCCACGGCCAACGCGGTTCCAGCCAAACAGCATGACGCCCAGGAAACCCGCCTCAAGGAAGAAGGCGGTGAGCACTTCATAGGTCAGCAACGGGCCGGTAATGGCGCCGGCAAAGTCGGAGAAGCGGCTCCAGTTGGTGCCGAACTGGTAGGCCATGACCAGGCCGGAGACCACGCCCATGCCGAAGTTGACGGCGAAGATCTTCGACCAGAAGTGGTAGAGGTCACGGTAAACCTGGTTGTGGGTCCGCAGCCAGAGGCCTTCGAGGACCGCCAGGTAGCTCGCCAGGCCAATGGTGATGGCCGGGAACAGGATGTGGAACGACACGGTAAAGGCAAACTGCATTCGGGCGAGTTCTAAGGCCTCTATTCCGAACATGGTGCTTCCTCTTCAGATAATCCGGCGTCCGGGCTTGTGGCCCCGTCGCCCACTGCCCCCACGGTAGTCGAGTGCGGCACATTGGAATTGTTCTGTTCGATCGCAGGGATTCCGGCCCAAGGGCCAATTCGTTAGATCTGGAACAATTGATCCAGATCAACGACTGTTAGGAAGCATAGTCCCGAATGGCCCGCTGGGCCGTGTGGTTGATTGCCGCGTGACCCGTTGCCCCACCCTCTTTCACGCCACGTGAAAAAGTGCCGACCATGGCAAACAGTAACTGTTTGTTACAAACAGATGATACGCTGCGGGCCCCTCTACTGCGCCGAGGCCAACAGGTTTTCCGATGTCCGAATCCGCACCGCAGTTGTTGCGTCATCACCGCCCTTTCATCGCCTTCTGGCTGGCCCGGGTGTTCACCGCCAGCGGCTTCCAGATGCTCACCGTGGCCATTGGCTGGCACCTCTACCAGCTGACCGGCAATGTGCTCGACCTGGGCCTGGTGGGCCTGGTCGAATTCGCCCCCCGGGTACTGTTCATGTTGCACACCGGGCACGTCGCCGACCGCTATGACCGGCGCAAGGTCGCGGCGCTGTGCCAGAGCTTGCAGGGGCTGATCGCCCTGGCGCTGGCCGTGGGCAGCGCCACCGACAACGTCAGCCGCGAGCTGATCTTCGTCCTGGCTTTCCTGCTCGGCGCCACCCGCTCGTTCGAAATGCCAGCGACTCAGGCACTGCTGCCCAATGTGGTGCCGCCGGGGCTGTTCCCGCGGGCGGTGGCGGCCTCGGCTTCGGCGACCCAGGCGGGCACCATCGTCGCCCCGGCCGTGGGCGGGTTCCTGTACGCCTTCGGCAGCACCTGGGTGTACGGCCCGACCGTCGCCCTGTACGCCATCGCCTGCCTGTTGATGCTCAGCCTCGACTCGCGCCAGCAGGTGCCTCAGCGTGGCCGCGCCAGTCTCGAATCGCTGATGGCCGGCATCCGCTTCATCCGCAGCCGGCCCGACATCCTCGGGGCCATCTCGCTGGACTTGTTTGCCGTGCTGCTGGGTGGCGCCACCGCCCTGCTGCCGGTGTTCGCCAAGGACATCCTGCTTACCGGCCCATGGGGCCTGGGCCTGCTGCGCTCGGCGCCGGCGGTCGGGGCATTGCTGATGTCGCTGTGGCTGGCGCGTTTCCCGGTCGAGCGCAAGGTCGGCCGCACCATGTTCACCGCCGTCGGCCTGTTTGGCGTGGCAACCATCGCCTTCGGCCTGTCGACCTCGTTCTGGTTCTCGCTGGCGGTGCTGGTGGTGCTCGGCGCGGCGGACATGATCAGCATGGTGATCCGCGGTGCCTTCGTGCAGTTGGAGACGCCGGACGAGATGCGTGGCCGGGTGAGCGCGGTGAACGGGTTGTTCATCGGTGCCTCGAACCAGTTGGGCGAGTTCGAGTCCGGGGTAACGGCGCACTGGTTTGGCACGGTGCCGGCGGTGGTGCTGGGCGGCGTGGGCACGCTGGTGGTGACCGGGGTGTGGATAAAGTTGTTCCCTACACTGGCCAAGCGGGACCGCTTGCACAACGGCTGATTGCTCGCCTGCCTCGCGAAAAGGCCGGCACAGACTACCCATTCCCCAACGGCGATAGGCCCCCGCCGAGCATGCTGGTATGATGCGCGGCTTTTTTCCGCCCCACACAAAAGCACGGCATCCGCTACGGTCTGTGCTTTGCTGATGGGGTCGATACATTCACGGCGCGAGGGCGCCCTGGGGAGCGGGCATGCTGGAAAGGCTGTTTCAACTAAAAGCACACAACACCAACGTGCGCACCGAGATTCTTGCGGGCGTCACCACCTTCCTGGCCATGGCCTACATCCTGTTCGTCAACCCGAGCATCCTCGGCGAGACCGGCATGGACAAAGGTGCGATTTTCGTCGCCACCTGCCTGGCCGCCGCCATCGGCTCGACCACCATGGGCCTGATTGCCAACTACCCGATCGCTCTGGCGCCGGGCATGGGCCTGAACGCGTTCTTCACCTACACGGTAGTCCTGCACATGGGCCACACCTGGCAGGTGGCCCTGGGCGCGGTGTTCCTCTCCGCAGTGATGTTCTTCCTGCTGTCGATCTTCCGCATCCGCGAATGGATCGTGAACAGCATCCCGCTGCCGCTGCGTTCGGCGATTGCTGCAGGTATCGGCCTGTTCCTGGCACTCATCGCTCTGCATAACGCCGGCATCGTCGTCGATAACCCGGCGACCCTGGTGGGCCTTGGTGACCTCAAGCAGCCGGCGCCGATCCTCGCCACCCTAGGCTTCTTCCTGATCGTTGGCCTTGAGTCGCTCAAAGTTCGTGGCGCAGTGCTGATCGGCATTCTGGCCGTGACCATCGCCTCGATCCTGATGGGCGTGACACCGTTCGGCGGTGTGGTCTCGATGCCGCCGTCGCTGGCGCCGACCTTCCTCCAGCTGGACATCAAGGGCGCCCTCGACGTCGGCCTGGTCAGCGTGATCTTCGCCTTCCTGTTCGTCGACCTGTTCGACAACTCCGGCACCCTGATCGGCGTGGCCAAGCGCGCCGGCCTGATGGGCAAGGACGGCCACATGCCGAAGATGGGCCGTGCCCTGATCGCCGACAGCACCGCCGCCATGGCCGGTTCGCTGCTGGGCACCTCGACCACCACCAGCTACATCGAATCCGCTGCTGGCGTAAGCGCCGGTGGCCGTACTGGTTTGACCGCCATCGTGGTCGCCATCCTGTTCCTGCTGGCGCTGTTCTTCGCCCCACTGGCCGGTAGCGTGCCGGCCTTTGCCACCGCCCCGGCACTGCTGTTCGTCGCCGTGCTGATGGCCTCGGGCCTGGCGGAAATCAACTGGGACGACGTCACCGAGGCCGCACCGGTGGTGGTGACCGCCCTGGCCATGCCGCTGACTTACTCGATCGCCAATGGCATCGCCTTCGGCTTCATCTCCTGGACCGCCGTCAAGCTGATCTCTGGCCGCCACCGCGACCTGAACCCGGCTCTGGTGATCCTTTCCATCCTGTTCGTCATCAAGCTGGGCTGGTTCAACGCATGAGTGCTGTCTTCGATCCTTCCGCCTACGACACCCAGCTCGAGGGCAAAGTCGCCCGCTTGCGCGAGCTGCTGGCGCCCTTCGGCGCGCCCGAACCGGCCGTTTTCGACTCGCCGCGCGAGCACTACCGCCTGCGCGCCGAGTTCCGCCTGTGGCGCGAGGATGGCCAGCGCCACTACGCGATGTTCGCCCCGGGCGACAAGCACAAGGCGATCCTGATCGACGACTTCCCCATCGCCAGCCAGCGCATCAATGAGCTGATGCCGCGCTTGAAGGCCGCTTGGCAGGCCAGCGAGGAACTGGGCAATCGCCTGTTCCAGGTGGAGTTCCTCACCACCCTCGCCGGCGATGCCATGGTCACGATGTGCTACCACCGCCCGCTGGACGAGGCCTGGGAAGTGGCTGCGCGCCAGCTCGCCACCGATCTTGGCGTGAGCGTGATCGGCCGCTCGAAGGGCAAGCGCCTGGTGATCGGCCGCGACTATGCGGTGGAAAAGCTCGATGTCGCCGGTCGGGTCTTCAGCTACCGCCAGCCGGAAGGCGCGTTCACCCAGCCCAACGGCGCGGTGAACCAGAAGATGCTGAGCTGGGCGTTCGAGGCCATCGGCGAACGTGAGGACGACCTGCTGGAGCTGTATTGCGGCAACGGCAACTTCACCCTGCCGCTGGCCACCCGCGTGCGCCAGGTGCTGGCAACCGAAATCAGCAAGACCTCGGTCAATGCCGCGCTGAGCAACCTCGACGAGAACGCTGTGGATAACGTGCGGCTGGTGCGCCTGTCGGCGGAAGAGCTGACCCAGGCGCTGAACGAGGTGCGGCCGTTCCGCCGGCTGGAAGGGATCGACCTGAAGAGCTATGACTTCGGCACCGTGTTTGTCGACCCTCCGCGTGCGGGGATGGACCCGGATACTTGCGAGCTGACCCGGCGCTTCGAGCGGATCCTATACATCTCGTGCAACCCGGAGACGCTGGCGGCGAACATTGCCCAGTTGCAGGACACGCACCGCATCGAGCGTTGTGCGTTGTTCGACCAGTTCCCCTATACCCACCACATGGAAAGCGGCGTGCTGATGGTTCGCCGTTGAAGCATTCGCGGGACAAGCCCTCTCCTACAGGTATTGCACGGTCTCTGTAGGAGCGGGCTTGCCCCGCGAATGGGCCGCAAAGCGGCCCCAGGCTTCACTCAGAAGTCGAAGAAGACCGTCTCCCCTTCCCCCTGAATACGGATATCGAAACGATATGCCGTCTTCCCATCTACCTCGCAACGCTTGGCAATCAAGGTCTCGCGACGCTGCGGCTGCTCGATCAGGTTGAGCACCGGGCACTTGGCATTGGCCTCGGGCTCGTCATCGAAGTACAGGCGCGTATGCAGGTGGATGTTGATCCCCCGGGCAAACAGGCTGATGTTGATATGCGGCGCCATCGGCACGCCTGCGGCATTGTTCACCACACCCGGCTTGACCGTGTGCGCGGTCCACTCGCCGGCATCGAAGGTGGTGGCGGTGCGGCCGAAGCTGTTGAAGGCGTTTTCCAGGTTGTAGGCGTCCTGGTACTGGCCATTGGCGTCGGCCTGCCACAGCTCAAGGAACGAGTCACGCACCAGGTGGCCGTTGCCGTCATATACGTGGCCGATCAGCAGGATGTGCTCACCCGCAGCCTCGGGCTTGGCCAGGCGGTTCCAGATTTCCTGGTCGCGGGTCGGGTTGCCGGCGGCTTCCAGGGCCAGGCCGATGTGCACGTAGGGGCCGGCGGTCTGCGAGGGGGTTTCCGGCAGCAGTTCGATTGGCATGGCGGGGTCCTCAGCAGTTTTCGAAGTGGGTCTTGCGCTGGCCGCGCAGCACGATGTCGAAGCGGTACGCCAGGCAGTCCATCGGGTTGGCGTTGCTCATGTCGAGCTTGGCGATCAACTGCTGTACGGCTTCGGGGTTGGCGATCGACTTGACGATCGGGCACATCGGAATCAGTGGGTCACCTTCGAAATACAGCTGGGTGATCAACTTGGTGGCGATCGACGGGCCGCTGATGCCGAAGTGGATGTGCGCCGGGCGCCAGTCATTCGGGCCGTTGCGCCATGGGTACGGGCCCGGCTTGATGGTGCGGAAGCTGTAGTAGCCGTCGCGGTCGGTCAGACAGCGGCCGACGCCACCGAAATTCGGGTCCAGCGGCGCCAGGTAACGGTCGTTCTTGTGGCGATAGCGGCCGCCGGCGTTGGCTTGCCACATTTCCACCAGGGTGTTCGGCACAGGCTTGCCGTACTGGTCGACGATGCGGCCGGCAACGATGATGCGCTCGCCGATCGGCAGGCCACCGTTGTTGAAGTTCAGCAGCAGGTCATGGTCGTGGGCACCAAAGCCCAGGTGGGAAAAGTCCGGGCCGGTGGTTTCGCTGATCGACTGTGGGATGCTGACCAGTGCCTGGCGCGGCGAGCGGGCAATGGAAGTCTTGTAGTCGGGCGTCAGGGCCTTGGGGTGCCAGTTGCGATCACGGATCACGAAGCGGCTGTTGTCCTGGGCGGGCATGCCGGATTCCTCTCTTGGAATTATGAAAACGCCTGTACACGGCAGGCGGACTTGCAGTTTCAGATAGGTCGCGCGGGATGAATATTGAAATCAGCCGCCCATTGCATAACCAAACGGTTATGTATTAGTCGCTTTGGCTGGGCTGATCTAATCTTTATCCCCATGTTTCACGCTCTGGAGAGCACTTCATGGAATGGCGAAAAGGCCGGCGCAGCGACAACGTGGTCGATGCGCGCGGCGAAGGTGGTGGCGGCGGCATGCGCTTTGGCGGCGGCAAGGGGCTGGGGCTTGGCGCGGTGCTGCTGATTGTCGGCATCGGCTGGCTGACCGGCCAGGACCCATTGCAGATCCTTGGCCAGCTCGCCGGGCAGATGGACCAACAGCAACAGCAGGCAGCGCCAAATGGTGCCGGCGGCAAGGCACCGCCGGCCAATGACGAACAGGCGCAGTTCGTCGCCTCGATCCTGGGTGACACGGAAGACACCTGGAAAGCCTTGTTCGCCCAGGCTGGCAAGCAATACCGCGACCCCAAGCTGGTACTGTTCAGCGGCCAGGTGAATTCGGCCTGCGGTTTCGCTTCCGCAGCGGTCGGGCCGTTCTACTGCCCGGCGGATCAGCGGGTCTACCTGGACATGTCGTTCTTCCGCGAGATGGAAACCCGCTTCGCTGCGGCCGGCGATTTCGCCCAGGCCTACGTGATCGCCCACGAGATCGGCCACCACGTGCAGACCTTGCTGGGGGTGTCGGCCAAGGTCGATGCCGCGCGGCGCAGCGGCCAGCGCATGGAAGGCGACAATGGCCTGCTGGTGCGCCAGGAACTGCAGGCTGACTGCCTGGCCGGGGTGTGGGCGTATCAGGCGCAGAAGCGGCTGAACTGGCTGGAGCCCGGCGATGTCGAGGAGGCCCTGAACGCGGCCAATGCCATTGGTGATGACCGGCTGCAACAGCGGGGCCAGGGGCGCGTAGTGCCCGACTCGTTCACCCATGGCACCTCGGCGCAGCGGGTGCGCTGGTTCAAGGCTGGGTTTGCCCAGGGTAATGTGAACAGCTGCGATACCTTCAGCGCGCGTAGCCTTTGAAATTGCACGGGGCCGCAAAGCGGCCCCTTCGATCTACAAAAAGCAAACGTTTTCACATAGTTACAAATCAGCTGAAAAAGCGATTCAGCTTTCCAATCGTCGTGCCGATAACACCTGCACGAATCAGCGGGCCCCCAGAACAACAACACCCTGCGATCGATGATCAAGTGAGCGAATGAATTTTCTGGAGAGCGTGCATGAACAGCTGGTTCGCCAATATCAGCGTCAACCTCAAACTCGGCCTGGGCTTCGGCCTGGTGCTGTTTCTAACCGGCCTGCTGGCCCTGACTGGCTGGACCAGCCTGGGCAGCCTGATCGACCGCAGCAACTGGATGGGCGACATCGGCCAGCTCAACAAGGACCTGACCGACCTGCGCATCTCGCGCCTGCAGTACATGATCGCCAACGGCGATGACACCGCCGCTGCCAATACCCAGGCCAAGCTCGACGCTTTCAGCAAGCAGCAGCAATACCTGGTCACCACCTTCACCAGCCCGGCCAACGTCGCGCTGCTCAAGGAGCTGGGACAGACCATCAGCGAGTACAAGGTGTCGCTGAACAAGATGCGCGCCGGCTACAAGAGCTCGCTGGCCGCCCGTGATGCGATGAACGTGTCGGCGGCCAAGGCCGATGAGGCCATGGAGTCGCTCAGCCAGGACGTCATGTCCCGCCCCGAGGCCGACAGCGTGCGCCTGGCCCAGTACCAGCTGATCAGCAAGGCGCGCCAGCAGCTGCTGCAGGTGCGCATCGATGTGCGCGGCTACATTGCCGACAACACCGCCGCCAACGAACAGGCCGCCCTGCGCCAGCTGGACGGTACGTTGGCCGACATCGGCAACCTCAAGCGCCAGCTGCCCGCTGAAGCCACCCGCGTGCAGCAGTTCGAACAGTCGGTGCAAGCCTATCGCGATGCCGTGCGCCAATTCCGCGATGCGGTCGCCGACATCACCGTTGCCCGCGCGGAAATGACCGTGCAGGGTGCCGACATCGTCAAGCGCAGCGACGCGCTGTACAAGATCCAGCTGGAACGCCGTGACGCCGAAAGTGCTCAGGCGCGCAGCCTGCAGACCATCGCCACGCTGCTGGCGCTGCTGGCTGGCGTCATCGCCGCCGTAGTCATCACCCGCCAGATCACCCGCCCGCTGCGCGATACCTTGCAAGCCGTGGAACGCATCGCCGGTGGCGACCTGACCCACGACCTGCGCGTCACCCGCCGCGACGAAATCGGCGTGCTGCAGCAAGGCATCGCGCGCATGGGCACCACCCTGCGCGAGCTGATCAGCGGTATCCGTGACGGCGTTACCCAGATCGCCAGCGCCGCTGAAGAGCTGTCGGCGGTGACCGAGCAGACCAGCGCCGGCGCCAACAGCCAGAAGGTCGAGACTGACCAAGTGGCCACCGCCATGCACGAAATGGCCGCCACCGTTCAGGAAGTGGCGCGCAACGCCGAACAGGCCTCGCACGCGGCCACAGGTGCCGACGACGAGGCCCGTGCCGGAGATCGCGTGGTGGGCGAGGCAATCAGCCAGATCGAACGCCTGGCCGAAGAAGTGCACCGCTCCACCGAGGCCATGAACCTGCTGCAGCAGGAAAGCCAGAAGATCGGCAGCGTGATGGACGTGATCAAGTCGGTGGCCGAGCAGACCAATCTGTTGGCGCTCAACGCTGCGATCGAAGCGGCCCGTGCCGGTGAAGCCGGCCGTGGTTTCGCCGTGGTCGCCGATGAAGTGCGTGGCCTGGCACAGCGCACGCAGAAGTCCACCGAAGAGATCGAAGAGCTGGTGGCCAGCCTGCAGCACGGTACCCAGCAGGTGGCCAATGCCATGCAGGGCAGCCGCACATTGACCGACAGCAGTGTCGAGCTGGCGCGCAAGGCCGGTGCCTCGCTGGAGAACATCACCGGCACGGTTTCGAGTATTCAGTCGATGAACCAGCAGATCGCGGCGGCGGCCGAGCAGCAGAGCGCGGTGGCTGAAGAGATCAGCCGCAGCATCCTGAATGTGCGGGATGTGTCCGAGCAGACTGCAGCGGCCAGTGATGAAACGGCAGCGTCCAGCGTCGAGCTGGCGCGCCTGGGTGGTCACTTGCAGATGCTGGTCAGCCAGTTCCGCGTCTGACCTCAATATTACTTTCGCGGGACAAGCCCACTCCTACAGGTACACGCCAGACCTGTAGGAGCGGGCTTGCCCCGCGAATGCGTCAGCACTGCCTATGCAGAGCTACTTGACGATCATCCCCACCCCACGCCCACGCGGATCCGAAGCGGTCTCAAGCTGCGCCCCGTTCACGCGGATCGCCTGGATATCGCCCATCTCCCAGCCCTGATCCTCCAGCACATAACCCATCTTCTTCAGCTCTTCAGCCACCGGCCCGGTCAGCGGCGCGTAGCTGTCGAAATAGATGGTGTCCTTGGGCAGCAACTGATGGTGCACTCGCTGCGCCGCCACGGCCTTCTCCAGCGGCATGCCATAGTCGTACAGGTTGTTCATCACCTGGAAGATCGAGGTAAAGATCCGCGAGCCACCCGGGGTACCGATCACTAGTTCGACCTTGCCATCACGGGTCATCAGGCTCGGGCTCATCGACGACAGCATGCGCTTGCCCGGCTCGATGGCGTTAGCGTCACCGCCGACCACACCAAAGGCATTGGCGGCGCCAGGCTTGGCGCTGAAGTCGTCCATCTCGTCGTTGAGCAGGAAGCCCGCGCCCTTGACCACTACGCCGCTGCCGTAATCGAGGTTGAGGGTGTAGGTGTTGCTGACGGCGTTGCCCTGCTTGTCGACGATCGAGAAGTGCGTGGTCTGGTGCGGTTCCAGGCCCGGCTTGACCTTGTCGGTCTCGGAGATGGCTTTCGGGTTGACCTGCGCGGCACGCTTGGCCAGGTAGTCCTTGGCCACCAGCTGGTCGACCGGCACCTTGGTGAACGCCGGGTCGCCAAGGTAATCGGCACGGTCGGCGAACACGCGTTTTTCAATCTCCGAAAGCAGGTGGATGTACTGCGCCGAGTTGTGCGCCACACCCTTGAAGTCGGCCGCGCGGTCTTCCTTGATGCCCAGCAACTGGGCCAGGGCCACGCCACCGGAGCTTGGGGGTGGCGCGGTGTAGACCACATTGCCGCGCCAGCTGATGGCGATCGGTTCGCGCCACACGGCCTTGTAGTCCTTCAGGTCTTCCTTGGTGACCAAGCCCTTGTCGGCCTGCATCTGCGCCACCAGCAGGTCGGCGGTCTTGCCTTGGTAGAACTCGCTCACCCCCTTGTCGGCAATGCGTTCGAGTGTCTGGGCCATTTCCGGCTGTTTGAACAGCTCACCGACTTTCATGTTGCCGAAGTAATCGTTGAAGTTGGTCGCGGTCTTGAACATGCCCTGGGCATCATTGCGGTACTGGTACTGCTTCTCGGCGACCTTGAAGCCGTTTTTCGCATAACCGATGGCCGGGGTCAGCAACTCGCTCCAGGGCAGCTTGCCGAACTTCTGGTGGGCTTCCCACAGCCCCATCACCGTGCCAGGCACGCCTGCGGCGCGCACGCCGACCAGGCTCAGGTTCTCGATAACCTCGCCCTTGTCATCCAGGTACATGTTGCGCGTGGCGGCCTTGGGCGCCACTTCGCGGTAGTCGAGGAAGTACGGCTTGCCGTCGACGAACAGGGTCATGAAGCCACCGCCGCCGATGTTGCCCGCCTCGGGGTAGGTCACCGCCAGGGTGAAGGCAGTGGCCACCGCCGCATCCACCGCGTTGCCGCCCTTCTTGAGAATGTCGGCGGCTACCTGTGCACCATATTGATCGGGCGCGGCGACAGCGCCGCCTTCCAACGTGGCGGCGAAAGTCGAGGAACAGCTCAGGAGCGCGGCTGTCAGAGCCAGGCACTGGAACGGGACAATACGCATGACACTTCCTTGGTGTTGTTTTTGTTGAGCAGTCAGTAAGGCCGAAGCGCTCTGACTGTGCAATCAACCGTAGGAAGTTTCGCCGCCTGTGGACAGGATCTGTCGCGTTCAGGCAACTCAGCAGGCGTACATCGCCAGTTTGCGCTGGATGAAATCGAGGAAGCACTGGATACGCAGGGCCAGCTGCGTGTTGCGGTAGTACACCGCGTGGATCGGCTGGCGGTAGCCGTTATTGGCGTCGCTCAGCAGCACTTTGAGGCGACCGGCGCGGATGTCTTCGTGGGTCATGAAGTGCGACAGGGCGACGATGCCCTCCCCGGCCAGCGCCAGCTGGCGCAGGGTCTCGCCGCTGGAGGCGATCAGCGCCGGGCGAATGCTCCAACGGTCACCCTGGGCGTGGCGCAACGGCCACTGGTTGAGCGACTCGGGCTGGCTGAAGCCGAGCAGAGCGTGGCTGTTCAGGTCTTCGACCTTTTCCGGCGTGCCGTGTTGTTCCAGGTACTCCGGGCTCGCCAGTACCTGAACCGGGCTGCAGCCGAGCGAACGGGCATGCAGGCTGGAGTCGGCGAGGTCACCGATGCGGATGGCCACATCGGTGCTCTGTTCCAGCAGATCGATGATCAGGTCGTCGGTGTTCAGTTCCAGCTCGATGGCCGGGTATTGGCGACGGAATTCGCCGATCCACGGCAGGATGGCATGCAGCATGAACGGTGCGGCGGCATTGATGCGCAGGCGCCCGGAGGGCGTCTGGCGGTTCATCGACAGATGCTCCTCCATCTCGTCCATCTGTTCCAGCACCCGGCGCGCGCGTTCAAGAAAGAAGCGGCCCTCTTCGGTCAGGTCCATGCGCCGGGTAGTGCGATTGACCAGGGTGGTGCCGAGCTTGGTCTCCAGGCGTGACAGCGTGCGGCTGACGGCCGACGGGGTCTGGCCCATCTGCTCGGCGGCGGCGGAGATCGAGCCGCAGTCGATGACGGCGACGAATACCTGGAGTTCTTCGGATCGGGTTTTCACTTGAGCGCCTGTGCTGGGTCCGTGCGGGAATTAGATAGCCTTGCCGAACACCTTGTCCAGATGAGCCTCATAGGCCGCCAGGGCTGTCGGCACATCCGGGCGCTTCATCACATCCACCGCGAGGAAGGTCGGCAGACCGGTCATGCCAAGGAACTGGTTGGCCTTGTGGAACGGGAAGTACACCGCATCCACGCCCTTACCCTCGAAGAAGTCGCTCGGGTCATCGAACGCTTGCTGTGGCGCATTCCAGGTCAACGACAGCATGTACTGCTTGCCGTGCACCAGGCCACCGCTGCCGTACTTCTGCGAATGGTCGGAACGGGTGCGGCCATCGTTGGCATAGAGGCTGCCGTGGCCGGCGGTGAAGACATCGTCGATGTATTTCTTCACGGTCCACGGTGCGCCCATCCACCAGCCTGGCATCTGGTAGATGATCACATCGGCCCAGAGGAATTTCTCGACCTCGGCCTGGGCGTCGTAACCACCGTCGATGAAAGTCTGCTGTACATCGAAACCGGCACGGTCCAGATGGACCAGGGCGGCGTCGTGCAGGGTCTGGTTGAGACGGCCGTCGGAGTGAGCGAACTGTTTGCCGCCATTAAGCAGAAGGATCTTTTTCATGCTGGGCCTCGGGGTCATAAATGGATGACCGGCACAGTAATGGCTCGTGGGCGTGGGATACAGCAGGTACAGGGCAAAATACAATTGACCTGAAGTCACGAATACAGACTTAATTATTGCCGTAAAATCGATTCACCCTTCTTCAGTGAGTACGATCAATGAGTCAGCAGCACGCATTCATCCTCAAGGCCAAGACCCGTCCGGAAATGGCCGAAGCCTTCGAAACCCTGTTCCGCGCCTACGTCGAACCCAGCCGCCAGGAACCGGGCTGCATCGAATACCACATGCTGCGCGACCAGCAGGACCCGAGCCTGTTCGTGTTCTATGAGGTGTGGGCCGACAAGGCTGCGCTGGACGTGCACTCGGCACTGCCGCACATGGTCGAGTTCTTCGAAAAACGCATGGACTACCTGGAGCGCGATTTCGACATCCAGCCGATCGTCATGCTCAGCGCCTCGTCCGCTAACCGTTGATCAGCAGATGGCCGCCCAACGCGGCCAGGCCTATGAAGAAGCAGCGCTTGAACAGCGCTGCGCTGATGCGCTGGCGCAGCCACTGCCCCGCGAGCATGCCCAGCAACGCCGGCGCCAGCATCAGCAACGAAGCACCCAGCGCTTGCCCACCCAGGGCATCCTGCCCCGCCAGGCCAAAGGCCAGCGCCAGGGTCGAGACCGTGAACGACAGGCCCAGTGCCTGGATCATCTCGTCGCGGCTCAGGCCCAGGCTCTGCAGGTAAGGCACCGCAGGCATTACGAACACTCCAGTGGCCGAAGTGACCACACCGGTCACCAGCCCACAGACCGGCCCCAGCCAGCCTTCCTGCTTCGGCGCTACCCGCAACGCCGGGCCTGCCAACCCGTACAGCGCGTAGATCACCAGCGCCGCCCCCAACGCATGCACCGCCCAGGGCCCGCTGTTGATACCCAACCAGGCACTGCCCAGCAAGGTACCGACGAAGATCATCGCCAGCATCGGCCCAAGCCTGCGCAGCAGCGCCGGCAGATGCCCTCCGGCTGCGAGTTGCCAGAGGTTGGTCAGCGTCGACGGAACGATCAGAAGCGCCGCAGCCTGCGCCGGTGGCATAGCCAGCCCCAGCAAGCCCATGGCGATGGTCGGCAGGCCGAGGCCGATCACACCTTTGACAGCACCGGCCAGCAGGAAGGTGATGACCACCAGCAGCGTCAATGCCGGGCCTATGTTCTGGTAGAAAGCGATCAAGGTATCCATGGCCGCCATGATGGCGCGCAGCGATTGGACTGAAAATCTGCCATATACTCAGCCAGACTCTCGCCAGGACAGAGGCAGATGCATTTCGACCTGATCGACCTCCGGCTTTTCCAGCACACCGCCGAATGCGGCAACATCACCGCCGGCGCCCGCCGCAGCCATCTTTCGCTGCCAGCGGCCAGTGCACGTATCCGCGCCATGGAGGCCTCGCTGGGAACGCCGTTGCTTGAGCGCAACCGCCGTGGCGTGCAGCCGACGCCCGCCGGGCAAGCACTGCTGCAACATGCACGGCTGATCGGCCAGCAGGTCGAGCGCCTGCAGTTCGACCTGGCCCACTATGCACGCGGCCAGCAAGGCCAGGTGCGGCTGCTGTGCAACACGGCGGCGCTGACCGAGTACCTGCCGGAGCTGCTGGCCAGCTACCTTGCCGACAACCCTGGGATCAGCATCGATGTGCAGGAGCTGCCGAGCCTGCGTATTGTGCAGTCGATCACTCAGGGCATGGCTGACCTGGGCATCATTTCCACCGCCGCGCCCAGCGCGCATCTGCAGACCCTGCCCTTTCGCGATGACCCGCTGGTGCTGGTAACACCACTGGATCATCCCCTCGCCGCAGAGCCCGCCCCGAGCTTTTGCGACTGCCTTGCCCATGGCCATGTCGGGCTGGGGGTGAACAGTGCCTTGGCGTTGTATCTGGAGGAACAGGCCCTGCGCGAAGGCCATCGCATGCAGGTCCGGGTGCGGGCCGAAGGGTTTGACGGGGTGATACGCATGGTTGCCCGTGGCGCTGGTATCGGCGTGGTGCCGCTGGCATCGTTGCAGCGCTGGAAGGGCGTGTTGCCGATGCATTGGGTGGCACTGCGGGAAGACTGGGCCAACCGGCGGTTGCTGTTGTGTGCGCGGGATTTTGCCGGGTTACCGGGCTATGCGGCGGGGTTGGTCGAGCGATTGATGCAAGCGTGAATGTCCAACGTCACCTGAGCTGACGTATTTGCGGCGGTTCGGCGCCCCGATTCACGCACTTCCACAATTGATGGATTCCAAAATCGACTCGTTGTTCAGTGCGCGAGCGCCAGCTCTCGCAGTGCAGCCGAGGCGAGAAATCCGGAACGGGAGGCATACCGATGATCACGCTTCACTTTTTCGTCGATCCGCTGCAGCAGGTTTTCCGGCAGTGTTGCATTGAACCGCACGGCCTTGCCCAGATACGGCGTGACATCAAAATCAACGACAGCCCAGACCCCACCTGCATAATCGGGATTCGCCACATGGACGTCGACTTCCTGCGCTTGCGGAAGCGCTTCGTTATCAGCAACCAAGCCTTCGAAATGAAGCGCCAGCGCCTCCTGAACGTTTTCCAGCGCTTGAGCGACATTCGCACCGGCAGAGAAGCAACCTGGCACATCGGGAACGGTCACTCCGTAGTCCGAATCGGCGTCCTTGTGCAATACCACCGGAAATTTCATTGCGCGTCTCCACTGATGTTCGAGCTGCCGAAGCCACTGGACTGCTTCAAGCCAGCTTGTTTCAAGATGCTGTGTACGGTGCCTTTAGGCAGATCGCTCTTGGGATGAGGAACTGTCACCCTCCCCTTCTTGAACGGATGCCTGAACTGGTGATGGCTGCCCTTCACCTCGACTTCATACCACCCGTCCGCCTCAATGAGCAGGATCACTTCACGACTGCGCATTCACTCTTCCTTCGGCAGTCGATGTGTATGATACACACCGAATTAACCAAAACGAAGCGCAGTACACACTACGCGCACTTCCAGCGACCAGCGGATGGTTCATATCACCTTGTAGGCTTCAACTTATAGCTCTGTAGGAAGCCTACATTCCTACCGTATACCCCCAGGGGGTATCACTTCAGATAAGACCGCAACAACGCCGCCACCTTGTCCGCCTCTTCCTGCCGTTCCTCTGTACTCAGCCCTTCCGCCACCAGGTGTTCGCGGATGTGCCCTTCCATCACCTCGGTCATCAGCCCGTTCACCGCGCCGCGCACGGCGGCGATCTGCTGGAGGATCGCCAGGCAGTCCTTGTCTTGCTCCAGCGCGGTCTCCAGAGCAGCGGCCTGGCCTTTGATCTTGCGCACGCGGGTCAGCAGCTGCTTCTTGCTCTTGATCGTATGTGCCATTCGCTTTCACACCATGCTAGGTATACTGGGGTATAGTATATTTCTCGACATTCCGGGAGCATGATAAACCATGGCGACACAAACCTCAGGCCGCTGGCAGCACAGCCACCAGTTCCATACCAGCAACCTTGGCGCCGAGCGCAAGACACGCCTGGCCGTGTGGCTGACGGCGATCATGATGGTGGCGGAAATCGCCGGGGGTTGGTTCTTCAACTCCATGGCCCTGCTCGCCGACGGCTGGCACATGAGCTCGCACGCCCTGGCCCTCGGACTGTCGCTGCTGGCCTACGCTGCCGCGCGTCGTTATGCCAAGGACCAACGCTTCGCTTTTGGCACCTGAAGATCGAGATCCTCGGCGGCTACTCCAGCGCCCTGCTGCTGCTCGGTGTGGCCGGGCTGATGGCCTTCCAGTCGGCCGAGCGCCTGCTGACGCCAGGGCCTATCCACTATGACGAGGCGATCTTCATCGCGGTGATCGGCCTGGCCGTGAACCTGATCTGCGCCTGGCTGCTGCGCGACGACCACGATCATCACCACCATGACCATGGCCATCATCACCACGGCCATCATCACCACGACCTGAACCTGCGCTCGGCCTACCTGCACGTGATCGCCGACGCCGCCACGTCGGTGCTGGCGATCGTCGCCCTGCTGGCCGGCAAGTTCTGGGGCGCCAGTTGGCTCGACCCGGTGATGGGCCTGGTCGGTGCCGTGCTGGTGGCGCTCTGGGCCCGTGGCCTGCTGCGCGATACCGGCCGCGTCTTGCTGGATGCCGAGATGGATGCGCCGGTGGTCGAGGAGATTCGCGAGGTGGTCGCCGAACTGCCGGTGCCCGCCACCATCACCGACCTGCACGTGTGGCGCGTGGGTAAGGACCAGTACGCCTGCATCCTCAGCTTGGCCACCCAGGCCGCACTGAGCGCCGACAGCGTGCGCCAGGCACTGGGCGTGCACCAGGAACTGGCCCATATCACCGTCGAGGTCAACGCCCTGGCATAGCGCGGGCAGGCAGCTGGACGTCGAGCCCAGGCAACTGCGGCTCGGCGGATGGCCCTATGGTGACGAGTCATTCAGCCAGTCACCAGGAGTTGTGCCATGTCCGATTTCATCACCGTCCTGCGCGAAACCTGCCCGACGCCGGTCGTGGACGCCACCAAGTGGAAGCGCATCGGCGGCGATCCGCACACCGTCAACCTCAACGCCTACCTGTCGGCCGACGGCAGCAAGATCATGGGCACCTGGATCTGCACCCCGGGCAAGTTCGAGGTCAACTACGAGAAGTGGGAGTTCTGTCACTTCCTCGATGGCTACTGCATCATCACCCCGGAAGGCGAAGAGCCGAAGCACCTGAAAGCGGGTGATGTGTTCGTGATCGAACCGGGGATGAAAGGTACCTGGGAAGTGGTCGAGACCGTGCGCAAGTATTTCGTCTTCGCCTGATAAAAAACATCGCAGGAAGGGTGCCCTTCCCTCTGGTGCGCAGTTACAGAGGGAAGGCCGCCCGGCCCGCGATAAAGTCCTCGCTCGTCAATCCTTCTTGCGGTAACCCTCGACGATCGCCGAGAAATCCTTGCCGCCTTCACCACGCAGGCTCATCGCCTGATACAGCTGCTGGGCCACGGCACCCAAAATGACCGGCTGGTGCGCCTGACGCGCAGCCTCGGTGGCCAGCCCCAGGTCCTTGAGCATCAGTTCGGCACCAAAGCCACCGGTATACCCACGCGACGCGGGGGCGGTCTCGATGATGCCCGGCCATGGGTTGTAGGTATCGGAGCTCCAGCAACGCCCGGTCGAACTGTTGATGATCCCCGCCAGCACCTTGGTGTCGATACCCAGCGCATTGCCCAAGGCCATGGCCTCGGACACGCCGATCATCGAGATACCCAACAGCAGGTTGTTGCAGATCTTGGCGATCTGCCCGGTACCCACTTCACCGCAGTGCACGATGTTGCGGCCCATCTGCTCCAGCACCGGCTTGAACGTGGCGAACAGCTCATTGCTGGCGCCGACCATGAAGGTCAGCGTACCGGCCGCCGCGCCGCCGGTCCCCCCGGACACCGGCGCATCGCCCATGTCCACACCTTTTGCCGCAGCGGCCTTGGACACATCACGCGCGGTCTGCGGGTCGATGGTGCTGCAGTCCAGCGTCGGCGTGCCCGGGCGAATGCCCGCCAGCACACCGTCGTCTTCGTTGAGGTATACGGCGCGCACATGGGCTGCCGCCGGCAGCATGGTGATCACCAGCTCGCTGCTGGCCGCCGCGTCCTTCGGCGAGGCGCTGACCTGCCCGCCCAGCTCAGCGAGCTCGGCCAGCACGGTCTTGTTCAGGTCAAACAGGTTCAGCTGGTGCCCGGCCTTGATCAGGTTGCGGGCCATGGGCGCGCCCATGTTGCCCAGGCCGATGAATGCGATACGCATGACAAGCTCCTTAGCGCAGGCTGATGGTGGTGTTCACACCGTCGTTGACGCTGTCGTCATCGAACCAGCGGGCGGTGACGGTCTTGGTCTGAGTGTAGAACTGCACCACTTGCTTGCCGTACGGGCCCAGGTCGCCGAGCTTGGAACCCCGCGAGCCGGTGAAGCTGAAGAACGGTACCGGTACCGGAATCGGGATGTTGATACCGACCTGGCCGATGTCGATCTCGCTCTGGAACTTGCGCGCCGCCGCGCCGCTCTGGGTAAACAGGCCAGTGCCGTTGCCGAACGGGTTGGCGTTGACCAGGGCAATGGCTTCGTCAAGGGTGTCGACTTCCAAGGTCACCAGCACTGGGCCGAAGATTTCCTGGGTGTACACCTGCATGTCGGTTTTCACCCCCGAGAACAGGGTCGGGCCGACGAAGTTGCCTTGCTCGTAGCCTGGCACCTTCACACCACGGCCATCGAGTTCGAGCTTGGCGCCTTCCTGAATGCCGCTTTCGATCAGGCCCAGCACCCGCTCCTTGGCGCGTTTGGAAACCACCGGGCCGACATCGGTGCCAGGCTCGCAACCGGCGTTGACCTTGAGCTTGCTCGCCGCGTCCTTGATGTCCGGCAGCCACTCACGCGCCTTGCCCACCAGCACCGCCACCGAGGTGGCCATGCAGCGCTGGCCTGCTGCGCCGAAGGCGGCACCGACCAGGGCGTTGACGGTTTGCGTGCGGTTGGCGTCGGGCAGCACCACGGCGTGGTTCTTCGCGCCCATCATCGACTGCACGCGTTTGCCGTGCTGGCTGGCCAGGTTGTACACGTGGGTGCCGACTTCGGTGGAGCCGACGAAGGAAATCGCCTTGATGTCCTGGTGAGTGCAGATCGCATCCACCACTTGCTTGCCGCCGTGCACCACGTTCAGCACACCGGCAGGCACACCGGCTTCCAGCGCCAGCTCGACCAGCAGCATGGTCGACAGTGGATCCTGCTCGGAGGGTTTGAGGACGAAGGTGTTGCCGCAGACGATGGCCATCGGGAACATCCACAGCGGGATCATCGCCGGGAAGTTGAACGGGGTGATGCCAGCGCACACACCGATCGGCTGGCGCAGGGTGTAGGTGTCCACGCCACCGGCAACGTTCTCGGCGAACTCGCCCATCTGTAGGGTGCCGATGGAGGCCGCATGCTCGACCACTTCCAGGCCGCGGAAAATGTCGCCTTCGGCGTCGGCAAGGGTCTTGCCCTGCTCGGCGCTGAGTACCTGGGCGATGCGCTTGGTGTGTTCGCGGATCAGCGCCTGCAGCTTGAGCATGATGCGCATGCGTGCCCCGATCGGGGTGTCGCGCCAGGTCTTGAAGGCGCGCTGGCCAGCAGCCACGGCGGCATCCACTTCTTCGACGGTGGCGAACGGTACCCGCGCCAGCACCTCTTGGGTGGCCGGGTTGACGATATCGCGCCATTCGCTGGTTTTCGACTCGACCCACTGGCCGTCGATCAGCAACTTGACCTGCTCGACCTTGGTCTTGTCAGGGGATTGTGGTGCGTTCATCTGCGTTCTCCTTGGAATTATTGTCAGGACGAGATCGCCAGCGCCGGGCAAACACGAGGTGGCGCCTTGGGGCTTTTTTCGAGTATAGATGTGCAAACATCCAACAAGAACGCACAAAAAAACCGGATCAACATGCAAAAAGACCTGACCTCCCTCAGTGCGCTGAACTGGGACGACCTGAAGTTCTTCCTCGAAGTGGCGCGCACGCGCAAGGCCAGCAGCGCTGCCAAACGCCTGGCCGTCGACTACACCACGGTGTCGCGGCGCATCAGCTCGCTGGAGGGGGCGTTGGGCACGCTGCTGTTCGAAAAGTCACGCACCAATGGCTTCGTGCTGACCGCCGAGGGGCAGCGCCTGCTGGGCTATGCAGAGTCGATCGAGAGCACCTTGCACATGGCCTGCGAACAGGTCTCCGGCTCCGGCGTGGCGCTGTCGGGGCATGTGCGCATGGGCTGCACCGAGGGCTTTGGCAGCTTTTTCGTCACCCCACAATTAAGCCATTTCGTCGATGCCTACCCGGCGATCTCGGTGGATATCCTGCCGCTGCCGCACTTCATCAGCCTGTCCAAACGAGAGGCAGACATCGTCATTGCCCTGGAACGGCCGGAGCATGGGCCTTATGTGTGCTGCAAGCTGTGTGACTATCGGTTGCGGCTTTATGCGACCCAGGACTACCTCGACAGCCATGCACCGATCCGCCAGGTCAGCGACCTGGTCAGCCACCCGTTCATCAGTTATGTGGACGACCTGGCGTTCAGTTCGGAGTTGCTGTACCTGGCCAACATGATTCCCAATGCCAATGCGCATTTGCGCAGCACCAGTGTCATAGCCCAGTACACGGCAGCGCTGCAGGGGCGTGGGTTGGCGATTTTGCCGTGCTTCCTCGCGGCGCAGGATGCGCGGCTGGTGACGGTGTTGCCGGAGGAGATCGAAGTGACGCGGCAATTCTGGATGTATTGCCGGGAAGATTTGCGCAAGCTGAAGCGGATTACCCTGCTGTGGGATTACATCCGCGGGGTGACCGAGGCGAATGCGCCATTGTTGATGGGCGAGACGCGCGAGATGCGCTTTGCTCAGGATTGATGGGGCCGGCGCTCGATCTCATAAACGCTGAAAATCTGAAGGCGATCCCCTCTGATTCAAAACCTCAGATTTTTCCCGTTGTTTGTAGTCCATTTCTGAATTAGCTTCCTACCGCCCTTGGGCCATTGCGGTGGTGTTCTCGGCGGAATAGTGTGGCCCGGTCGTTGCCAAAGCAGCGACCGGGCCTGCAAGCCCGTCCAGAGCAAAAATGTCGATCACCGATAGCCAATGGCATGCCATTGCGCGCGCTTGATGGTGGCTGCGTACGGGAGGTTTTCGAACCTGCCGGATTTTTGCTCTCTGCCGGTCTTGCAGACCCGTACGTGGCCGCCACCCATCACACTGCAAGTCACGAGTGGCGGCTCTAGCCAACCCATAGAGAGTGCCACCATGCTAAAGATTGTTCCCGATCCACCCCACGATTTTCATTCCCTTGAAGACACCCTGATCCAGGCCACCGACTAAGCGCTGTGCGCGACGACAGTGGTGCATCAGGCGTTGCTGCTGCAGCCCAAGTCACCGGCGTCGATCCTGATGATGGTGGAAATTTCAAGGAGATGAACAATGCCCACAGACGACACCCAATGCACCGTCGGCAAGACCACCTTCTTCCAAGGTGAAAACCAGACCCACCCGCTGTTCCGCATCGAACCCGGTATCCCTTGCCGCGACGCCCGCGAGCAGGCCTCGGAATTGATGGGCTATGTGCGCGAGCTGACCATCCTCGGCTTGATGGAAGAGAAACCGATGATGATCTGGGCTTCGCACTACCTGAGCGCGATGGCCAAGGCGCTGATGGATGATGCGGAGATGGGTATGAGGCGTTGATGGGCCAGGCCTGATAGCGCATCACGGCCACCAGGTGTTCGCCGACAGATGTGCAGCGCCTATCAGATCGAGCGCCGCCCGCGCGGCGCATCGCGAGCTGCGCTCGCTCCTACGTTTGTTTCGGGCCAAATACTCCTGCGGGATTTGCGCGCGAACGC
Source organism: Pseudomonas sp. HS6-2 (assembly GCF_049325675.2). NCBI lineage: Bacteria > Pseudomonadati > Pseudomonadota > Gammaproteobacteria > Pseudomonadales > Pseudomonadaceae > Pseudomonas > Pseudomonas sp. HS6-2. The sequence goes on from NZ_CM143906.1 coordinate 5,346,561, forward strand.
CTTAGTGCATGGCGCGACACCGCGTCGTACCTACAAGGCGGTCGCGCGCGCCTGTCCCAGGTATTACTGGCCCGAAACAAACGTAGGAGCGAGCGCAGCTCGCGATGCGCCGCGCGGGCGGCGCTCGGTCTCATAGGCGCCGAAAGCCACAAGGCAGGCACCTGCCAGCTACACCTCGCTGCATTCTTTGCAGCTATGTCAATAAGACGCCACCACAATCGACACCCGGCGGTTCTCGGTCCGCCCGGCGCTGGTGCGGTTGTCCGCCACCGGCTGCGTGCTGCCCAGCCCACGGGTACGGATGTTCTGCGCCAGCATGCCAACGTCGATCAACGCGTTGGCCACACTCTGCGCCCGTCGCTCGGACAGCTGCTGGTTGTACGCCGCTTTGCCCGAGGCATCGGCATGGCCATCAACCCGCAAACGCTGAATACCCACGCCCAGCAAGGCCTTGCCGATCCGCTCGACGATCGCCTGGCTCGGGCCATTGAGCCTGTCCAGGTCGCTGCCGAACAGCACCTTGCCCGACAGGTCGAACGCCCAGCCCTCGTCGGTGGGGGCAAAGCCTTCACGCTTGAGCACGGCAATCTGCTCGGCGGTCAGCCCTTTTGGGGGCGTGCTCTGGCACCCAGTCAACGCCAGCATAGCCAGCAACATCAGGACGAACGAAAAACGCAAACGCTGTATCACGGTTCAACTCCTGTTCCTGAAATCGGCGGCGGACCGTTCCGTCTGCGCCGCTTGCCACTGGCCACGACGCTTGCGCTTGGCCTGGTACATCGCCGCATCGGCGGCATTGAGGAGGCTGGCAGGGTCGCTGCCATCATCCGGGTAATAGGCGATGCCGACACTGAGCGACGTGGTGAGGCTTTCGCCGCCCTCGAGCAGCATCGGCAACTGCATGCTGGCGATGATCTTCTCGGCGATGCGTTCGGCGTCCTCGCGAGCGTGCAGCGGGGTCAACAATACAGCGAACTCGTCACCGCCCAGGCGGGCCACCAGGTCGTGCTCGCGCAGCTGCGCACGCACGCGGTCGGCGATGTTGATCAGCACTTCGTCGCCCACGGCATGGCCGAGGCTGTCGTTGATCTGCTTGAAGTGGTCACTGTCGAGGAACAGCAACGCCAAATGGTCTTGCTGCCGTGCGGCGTTGCGTAGGCTGCGGCTGAGACGGCCCTCGAAGAAGGCGCGGTTGGGCAGGCCGGTGAGGCTGTCGTGGCTGGCCTGGTGAGCCAGGGTCGCGTTCTCGTTCTGCAGGTGGCTGTGCCAGACCTCCAGCTCATCGAGCAACGCGTTGAAGTCGTTGCCCAACTCGTTGAGCTCGGCAATGGGCGCCTCTGGCACCCGGCGGTCGAAACTGCGTTCGCGACGGGCGGCATGGGCCACGCTGGCCAGGCCGCGCAGGGGCCGAACGATGTCACCGAGCAAGCGCCGCGACAGGTACAAGGCGACGAAGGCACTGAGGATCGTGCAGAACAGGATGCCGCCCAGTCCGCTGAGCAGGAACAGCAGCAGGCTGCGGCCCTGGCCGATCAGCTCGATATGCCCGACCTTTTGTTGCTGGTGCAGGATTGGCAGGTTGATCGGCTCATCCAGCAAGGTCGTCGCCACTTGCGCCTCAAGGCGCCCGAGCACCCCTTCATCGCCGCGCTGCCAATGTGCCAACTGCTCCCCGTCGTTGTTGAAGACCTTGGCGTCCGCCACTTCTTCGGTCTTGGCGATCAGTTCCAGTGCCTCATTGGCCGCAGCGCTGTCGTCGAACACCACGGCAGCTTCGACGGTGTAGTTGATCGAACGGGCAATCAGGTGGAGGTTGTGGTTGGCGTATACACGCAGAGCCAACACGCCGAGCAGCGTCAGCGAGATACCGGCCAGGCCCACCGCCATCACGGCCACGCTGAGGTGGCCACGGCCGAGCACCGAGCGCAAGGTCGGGCGCACGCCGCGCTTCTTGTCGGCCTTGCTGGCTGAGCTGTTCATGGCCGGGCTTTTCATGGCATAGCTCCGCGACGCCGTGACAGCTGCAGCACACTGGGGTGGATACGCACGCCGGAACGCGCCACGGAATCGAGGTTTACCTCGAAAGCCACCTGCTGATCGCCGACGCGCAGGCAGAACAGGCTACCGACCGTGCACGGGTCGTCGGCTTCGCTGATGCTCAGTACCGGCTGGCCAGTGATGGCCTGAAACAGACGATCACGCTGGGCATCGTCGAGCTTGCCGATGTACACGGCGTCGCAGGCTTGGGCGACCTGCCGGTCGTCGGCCAGCAGGCGGCGTACCTGCAAGGGTTGGCCGGAGTTCTGCAGACTGCCCTTGATCAGGTCGTCGGCGTATTCGGTAGGGCCGACCAGGCACAGGCGCAAGGGTACTGGCTCGGTCGGCCAGCGCGCATAGCTGAGGATACCCAGGACCACCTGGGTCACCGCCCTGGCACGCTGCTGGGCCTGTGCGGAGGTGGCCGAACCATCCGCCTGGGCAGGGCTGGCCAATAGCGACAGGGCAACTAGCAGCAGCGAAAGCGCACAGCCTGTCAACCGCTCCCTGGCGCCTGTCATGTGAGAATTCTCTCAAAAAAACCTGTCTGAAGTCGGCGCAACGATAGCACAACGCTGGCTATCTGTAGGAACGGGATTGCCCGCTCCCATAGGGTCAGTCACAAGCCCCCGGTCAGACTTGCTCAAGCATCAGGCCGGAAATACGCCGTACCTTGCGCAGCACCGCTTCCTCGAAAATGCCCTGGCGCGGCTCGATCAGACTGAAGCAATGCTTGGCCCGGGTGATGCCGGTGTACACCAGTTCCTTGGTCAGCACCGGGTTGAGTGCATCCGGCAGCACCAGCGCGGTGTGGCTGAACTCTGAGCCCTGGGACTTGTGAACGGTCATGGCGTAAACGGTTTCCACCTCGTTGAGGCGGCTGGGCAGGACGAAGCGCACCCCACCACTGCCGTCGTTGCGCGGGAAGGCCACGCGCAGCAACGCTTCACCTTGCTCGTCTGGCAGGCGCAGGGCGATGCCGATGTCACCGTTCATCAAGCCCAAGCCATAGTCGTTGCGCGTGACCAGCACCGGGCGGCCCTCATACCACGGCTGCTGGCTGTCGATCAGCCCGGCATTGTGCAGCACGCGCGCCACCCGCTCGTTGAGGCCTTCGACCCCCCAGGCCCCCTTGCGCACAGCGCACAGCAGCTGGAAGTCTTCGAAACTGTGCAGCACCCTGCCGGCCCACTGCTCCCAGCGCGGATCGTCGAATGCAGTACCCGGTGCCGGGCGATAGCGGCCAATGGCACGCAGATAGCTGCGATAGCCCTGAGGCCCTTCATTACCGCGGTTGAGGCCGTCGAGAATCAGGCGATCAAAGGCCCGATCCTGCTCGCCGCGCAGCGCCAGGCCGAACACGTCTGCTGGCGGCATGCTCAGCAGGTCCCGCGCCGCCTGGGCCTCCTGGCGATTGACCAGGCGCGCCAGCTGGCCGATGCCACTGCCTTCACCAAAGCGCCTCGAGAAGCGCAGCATCACCACCTGCTGGGCCAACGGATTGCGTTGGGCATCGCCAACTTTCAGGCCACTGGCGGCCAGCGATTGGCCACCGAGCTGTTCCAGCCAGGCCTGGGTCGCGGGCGAATAGCACCCCTCCTCGGCATCCCGGCACAGGTCACCGAGCACAGCGCCAGCCTCTACCGAGGCCAGCTGGTCCTTGTCCCCCAGCAGAATCAGCCGCGCCTTGGGCGGCATAGCCTGAAGCAGGTTGGCCATCATCTCCAGGTCGATCATTGACGCTTCGTCGACCACCAACACATCCAGCGGCAGCGGGTTGCCGGCATGGTGACGGAAGTGCCGCGAGCCGGGGCGGCTGCCGAGCAGGCGGTGAACGGTGCTGACGTCGGTGGGAATCTGCCCGCGCACATCGGCACTCACTTGCAACCGTTCAACCTGCTGGCCGATGGATTCGGTCAGGCGTGCTGCAGCCTTGCCGGTCGGCGCGGCCAGGCGAATGCGCAGCGGCCTGCCCTGCTCTACCGCAGGCGCCTGCAGCAGCGCCAGCAAGCGCACCACCGTGGTGGTCTTGCCGGTACCGGGGCCGCCAGTGATGATGCTGAAGCCTGCGCGGGTGGCCAAGGCGCAGGCGAGTTTCTGCCAGTCCACCTGACCTGCCAGGGCACTTTCGTCGAACAGCTGCGCCAGGCGCGCGGGCAGGTCGGCCGAGGCCGCTTCGTCCTGATTCAGGCGTTGGCGCAGGGTCTGGTCGATCTGCCGCTCGTAGCTCCAGTAGCGACGCAAGTACAGGCGCTGGCCGCTGAGTACCAGCGGGCGCGCGTGCTGGCCCGGCGTATCGCCGGCAGCCACCAGCGGGCTGGCAGCTATACGCTGCAGCCAGGTGGGCAAGCCTAGGTTGGCCAGCAGCTGCGAGGGCAACAGCAACGGGCCGGTCAAGGCATCGCCTTCCGGCGGCAGTGACAGCGCGAAATCAGGCTCGGCGAGGGTCTGCCGCAGGTCGAGGCAGACATGCCCGTGGCCCAGCTGATGGCTGGCCAGGGCTGCCGCCAGCAACAGCAACGGGTCACTGCCTGGGGCTCGCTCTTCAAGAAAACTGACGAACGCCCGGTCGAGCGCACGCAGCCAGCCCCGCTCGACCCAGCGATCGAGCAACTGCACGAGGTCCGCACTGTTGTGCTGGGGGGCCAGGGCCAGCAGGTGCTCAGCGTGCAGTGGCGTAGGCAAGAGATCGTCGAGGGTTCGGCTCATGTCACGGCTCCGGCAAACAGGTCCTGCTGCTCGGGCGCGTGCACGCCACGGAACAGCGCATCGAGGGCCTCGATCAGCGCGCGTGGCGGCTTGGCGAAGTACACACCGTGGCCACTGCTGCTGGCGCCGCGCAGGAAGATGAACAGGGCACCGCCGATATGGTGGTCGTAATCGTAATCCGGCAGCCGTGCGCGCAACTGGCGATGCAAGGCCAGCAAGTAGAGCACGTACTGCAGGTCGTAGCGGTGTTCGAGGATGGCTTTTTCCATGGCCTGGGTGTCGTAGGCCTGGATATCCGGGCCGAGCCAGTTGGACTTGTAGTCCGCCACGTAATAGCGCCCGTCGAGCTCGTAGGCCAGGTCGATGAAACCTTTGAACATGCCGTTGAGCAGGGTCGGCTGCGCAGCCGGGCGTACTGTACCGGGGTGGGTATGCCGGGCCACCAGGCGGTCGAGCTGCTCGGCGTCGACGTTGTGGCTGGCGAACCAGAACTCCATCTCGATCTGGTAATGCTGCAATTGCCCAAGCGTCAGCTGCGAAGCACCGGCCGGCATGGGCTCGTTGAGCAAGCGCTGCAGCCATTGGCTGAGTGTCGGGATCCAGCCGGCCCAGTCGCGGCGGTTGCAACGCTGGCCAACGGTACGCTCGATGAGCTTGGGGTTGCCGGCGACTTCGGCAAAGCCTTCACGACCGGCCCACTCCAGCAGCCCGTGGAGGAAGGTGCCCGGGTTGGGGCCGCGGGGGAAGCGATGGATGTCGCCCCCGTCGGCAGGCACTTCGCGGATCAGCTGGGTATCGGCCACTTCATCATCGAGCAGTTGCTGGGCCTGAGAGCTGTCGGCCCCGAGGGTCTGTTCGCCAACGCGCAAGGCACTGTAAGACGCGATCCACCAGTGCTCGGCGGCAGCCCGGCGTGGCTTGCGAGCGGGTAATAGCTCATGCTCGGCCTGGGAGGCGCGGTAGTGCTCATCGCAGGCTTGCGGCAGGGCCGGGCAGGCAATATTCGCGCAGCCTGCCCGCAAGCTCTGCAGCCACGCCTTGAGGTGCTCCGAGCCAGGCAGGGCCAGGCCGCCACCGAGCAGGTAGCCAAGCGCCGAGCGGTGCAGCTGCGAGCTCTTCTGGTTGCCACGCTTGAGGTCGGCAACACCCAGCCAGCAGGCGTGCTGGGCACGCGTCAGGGCCACATAGAGCAGGCGCAGGTCTTCAGCCAGGCGCTCCTCGTCGGCCAGGGCGATCTGCGCGGCATCGGGGCTCAGCGTCAGTTGTGCATTGCCTTGGCTGTCGTGCCAGGTCAATGGCAGGCGGCTGCCGTCCACCGGCTTGCTGGTGCAGATGAACGGCAGGTAGACCAAGGGGTATTCCAGGCCCTTGGACTTGTGGATAGTCACCACCTTGACCAGCTGCTCGTCACTTTCAAGGCGCAGGATCTGCTCTTCGCCCACTTGGCCGGCGTTGGCCAGGTGCTCGGCCAGGTGACGGATCAACGCCTGCTCACCGTCCAGCTCGCCGGCTGCCTGCTGCAGCAATTCTGCGAGGTGCAGCAGGTTGGTCAGCACGCGTTCGCCATCCGTGCGGCCGATCAGCATGCGCGGCAGCTCGAAGTCGTGCAGCAAGTGCCGCAGCATGGGCAGCACACCCTGGCGCTGCCAGATTTCGCGGTAGCGACGGAAGCGCATGACCCAGCCCTCCCACACCCGCTCGTCCTGGTTCAGCTGGTCCAGTTCAGCCAGCGATAGCTCCAGGGTCAGGCTGGCCAGTGCGGCCTTGAGCAGGCGCTCGGAATCCGGTTCGGCGCAGGCCTTGAGCCAGGCCAGCAAGTCATGGGCCTCTTGGGCGGCAAACACCGAATCCTTGTCGGAAAGATACACGCTGCGCACATCACGGGCGGCAAGCTCGCTACGCACCAGTTGCGCTTCATGGCCATCACGCACCAGGATGGCGATGTCCGAAGGCTGGCACGGGCGCAGCTCGCCTTGGTCATCGCTGAAGCCGGTCACCCCACGCTGGCCGCCATTCAACACGGCAACGATGTGGCTCGCGCAGCTGGCGGCCAGCTGCTGCCGGTAGAGCGTGCTGGATACCGGCTCTTCGCTTTCCAGCTGCCAGCATTGCAACGCTGCACACGCCTCGCCATCGATCAGCAGGCGCTCGCTGCGGCCCTTGGCACGGACCTCGACGAAGGGCAACGGGTTGTCGTCGGCTTCGCGGAACAGGAAGGCCCCCTTGCCCTGCGCGCGGGCTTCGGCCTGCAGGAACACCTGGTTGACCGCCGCGACCATTGCCTGGCTGGAGCGGTAGTTGGTGTCCAGGCTGTGCAGGCGGCCGGCAGTGGCACGCCGGGCCGACAGGTAGGTGTAGATATCGGCGCCACGGAAGGCGTAGATCGCCTGTTTGGGGTCGCCGATCATGAACAGGCCAGTTTCTGGGTGGTTCTCGCTGATGCGATAGATGCTTTCGAAGATGCCGTACTGGACTGGGTCGGTGTCCTGGAACTCATCGATCAACGCCACAGGGAATTGCTCACGAATCAGCGCCGCCAGGCGCTCACCCGATTCCGTGCCCAAAGCATGTTGCAGACGCAGCAACATATCGTCGAAGCCCATTTCGGCACGCCGGCGTTTTTCCACCTCGAAGCGCGCCGCAACCCAGGCCGCTGCGTGTTCGAGCATGCGCGCTTCCGGGCTGACCAGGGCCTGCAGCTGTTGCTGCAGGTTCTGCATGGCATGAAAGGCCGGATGGTCGGGCGGATCACCGGCTTTCCAGGCTTCAGCCATCCCCGCCGGGGTCAGCCGGGTAAAGCCGGTGCCCAGGTCGAGCTCCACCTCTTGTTCATCACCGGCCCAGGTTCGCAGTTTCTCGAACCAGGGCTCAAAGTAGCGCGCCTGCAGTTTGCGGCCATCGGCCTGTTTCGCGGCCACGGCGTCGCGGCAGATCTGCTGCAGCTCGTCCGCCCATCGCACCCACGGTGCCTTGAGTTGGCGCAACTGCTCGACCCGCTGTTGCAGCGCGGTATCGATCAGCGCTTGCGGCTCCGCTTCGTCCTGCTGTGCACGCACACAACCGAACAACGGGCGGATGCGCGGCAGCAGGGCATCGGGGCTGACCCAATAGCTGCGCACCCAGTTCAGCGCTTCGCCGTGCATGCCATAGCAGAAGCGCCGCCAGTAATCGCGCATGACCTGGCCGAGCAGGTCGCTGTGGTCGGTTTCCAGGCTCTGGGTAAACAGGCTTCCACTGTCGAAGGCATGCTCACGAAGCATGCGCTGGCACCAGCCATGGATGGTCGACACTGCCGCTTCATCCATCCACTGCACAGCGACTTCCAGGCGATTGGCGCAACGTAGCCAGTGCTCTTCGGCATAGTCGTCACGCAGCTGATGCAGTAGCGGGTCGGCACCTTCCAGCTCGCCGCGGAAGAAGCGCGCTGCCTCGGCAAGGCGGGCGCGAATACGCTCGCGCAGCTCCTTGGTGGCGGCATCGGTGAAGGTCACCACCAGAATCTGCGGTGGCAGCAGTTCGCGGCCAAAGCCTTGCTCACCGCCGTGGCCGAGGATCAGGCGCAGGTACAGCGCGGAAATGGTGAACGTCTTGCCCGTGCCGGCACTGGCTTCAATCAGCTGGCTGCCATGCAGGGGAAAACTCAGTGCCAGGGGGCGGGCCTGGGTCATGCTTCACTCTCCGGATTGCCCTGGGCTTGCCAGGCAGCGCTGAACAGGGGGCGATACAAGGCTTCACACCAGCCTTCGAAGGTTTCGTCGGCGCTGAGCGCGGCGAAATCGCGGAACTGCCGGGCCAGGGCAACACTTTCGCTGCGCTCGCCGAAACTGGTACGGCCATCTCCCTCATAGGCACGGGTGGCGGCTGCCAGGGCCTTGTCCGGATCCTCCTGAGCCAGCCAGGCAAAGGCGGTCTTGGCAGCGACAGGCAGGGGCGCATTCATTGCGGCCTGGCGCGCTACCAGCAGGTGACCCAGTTGTTCGGCAGCCTGAGCCTGTGGCAACGGGCCGAGCAGCAGGGTGATGTCACTGGCCAGCAATGCGCTGTGCAGGGGATAACCGGCGGCGCAGGCGGCCAGGTGCATCACCCAGCTGGCGATCAGGCGGTGCCACTTGAGGTTGTTGCGCCCGGCGCTGATGGTGTTGGGCACCGTAGTGATGCTCAACAGGCTTTGATCGTCGGCTTGGTAGACCCGGCCCAGCCAGCCTTCAAGACGGTGGTTGGCATGCTCGAAATGGATCGGCAGCGCGCCGTCGACCACTGTTGGCCAGCGCTGCAACAGTTGGCGATGACGTTGCAGTAGATCGGGCAGAGGCTGAATCAGCTCGGCTTGCAGCAGTTCGCCGAAACCCGCCAGGGGTAGCATGCCGCAGGCTTGCAGGCGGCGGGCCTGGGCTTGCAGCGCCCGTTCGGCATTGTCAGGGTCGCTCAGGGCTGCGCTCAACAGGCTTTCGCTGGCGCTATAGCGCTGCAAGGCATCGAGGACGAATGGCTCATCGTCTGGCGTGGGCGCTTCCAGGGCTTCGAAGAACACTTTCAGGCGCTGGCTGAAGAAGTGCCGGACGGGGTGACGCAAGAAGTCCTGCAGCTGGGTCAGCGTCAGCGCTTCATCGCTGACGTAAGGTGGCAGGCCGAGATCGGGTTGCTCGTCATCGGTGGTTTGCTGGTGCAACAATTGCCACTCATGGGCATAGCTGAACAGCGCACTGCCTTTCTGGAAATAACGCGCGCTGAAAGGCTGTAGCGGGTGCTCCTGGGTCAAGGCGGGCAGCAGTTGCTCGCCGCCAGCATGGCCCTTCAGGCGCCAACCAGCAGCCAGGTGGTCACGCAATTGGCCGATCAGCACCGAGGCCGGCCGCTCACTGTTATCACGGATGCTGCGGCCCACCCAGCTGATGTAGAGCTGGTCACGTGCCGACAGCAGCGCTTCGAGCAGCAGGTAACGGTCGTCCTCGCGGCGCGAACGATCACCGGGGCGGTAGTCGCTGGCCATCAGGTCGAAGTCCAGCGGCGGCTGGGCACGCGGGTAATCGCCATCGTTCATGCCCAGCAGGCAGACGACGCGGAAAGGAATTGCCCGCATCGGCATCAAGGTGCAGAAATTCACCGAACCGGCGAGAAAACGCTGGGACAGCTTGCCTTCGTCGAGGCCCGACAGCCAGGCCTCACGGATCACCGTGAGTGGCAGCTGGTCTTGCAGGCCTACGGTTTCACAGACTTCAAGCCAGCTATCGCGCAATTCCTGCAGTTGCATCAAAAGGTATTCGTCGTGCTCCTCCTCGGCGAGGAAGAACACCTGTAACAGAGCGTTGAGGCGTTCGCCCCACTCGCTGGCCGTGGCGGGCTGGGACAATGCCTCGTTGGCCACTTCCAGGGCATCGAGCAGCGCGACCAAGGGGCCGATCAAAGCGGCGTCCAGGCCGCCGATTTCATCGTAGGGTTCGATACCGTCGCAGCCCTCTCCCATGCCCACGGCGTAACCCAGAAGCATACGCCGCAGACCGAAGCGCCAACTGTTCTGCTCCAGCCCCTGGGGCAACCCAAGGGTGGCACGCTGGTCGGCGTTCAACCCCCAGCGAATGCCTGCGCCTTCGATCCAGCGGTGCAGGGTAGGCAGGTCGCTTTCGCGGATGCCGAAACGCGCACGGACCGCCGGAACGTCGAGCAGGTCGAGCACTTCACTGACCGCGAAGCGGCTGTCCGGGAGCTTGAGCAGGTGCTCAAGGGCAATCAGCAGGGGGTCGCGCCCACGCTGGCCCTGGTCGGTCAGGGTGAACGGAATGTAGCGCGGGTCGTTGCGCAGCAGTTGGCCAAACACCGCACGGATATGCGGCGCGTAGGTGTCGATTGCCGGGAGCATGACGATGACGTCTCGCGGGCGCAACGTGGGGTCGGCGCTGAAGCGGGCCAGTAACTGGTCGTGCAGGATTTCCACTTCGCGCTGTGGGCTATGTGCCACGTGAAAGCGCACGGAACGGTCCTTGGTCAGGTCGACCTCAGGCCAACGTTCGCGGGTTTCTGCGAGCGGACGCAGTTCGAGAATATCGTCCTGCAGCTGATTCAGCAGCGTGGTGGGCTGGCCTTCACTGAACAGATCGATGCGCCCGTCGCTGAACACGCCTTGATAGCTGCCGGGGTCGTCGTAGCTGTCCAGCAGGTTGATGTAATCGCGGCCTTGCTTGCCCCAGGCGGCCAGCAGTGGGTGGGCGTGTTGATGCAGCGACTCGTCGTCCATTTGCAGGGGCATACCTTGCTTGCGCTGCTGCCGCTTGTACTGGTGGCGTAGCAGGTCCTTGTCGGCAACGATGTCGGCCCAATGGTGACGGCAAGGGTTATGAACGCAGAGCAATAACTGGCTGAAACGGGACAGGCCGGCAAGTGCCTCCAATGCCTGGGCAGGCAACGAAGAAATACCAAACACGATGACCCGCGAAGGGAGCCCATGGGGTGCGGTTTCCAGGCTGTTGATGCGTTCGATGAAGCGCTGATGCACCCCTGCCCGGCTCTGCGCCATGCCCTGTTCACCGACATCCTCGAGCAACGCTCGCCACAGTTCGGCCTGCCAGCGGTTACCTGGAGCGAGTGGTTTGCGCTCACCGCGAGCGGTATTGAGGATGTGCTCGCCGGATGCCCAGTCCTTAAGCCAGTCGGCGCGGTAGACCTGGTATTGGTCGAACAGGTCGGCCAGGCGCTCGGCCAGCTGATAGCGCTTGCGCAGGTCATTGTCATCGGTGAGGAAGCGGCGGAGCGGTTCGAAATGTGGGCGCTCGATCAATGCGGGCAGCAGGCGCATCAGGCGCCAGGTCAGCGGTGCCTTGTCGAGCAGCGACACTTCAGGGATTTCGTCGCGCCCGAGCACCTTGCGATACAACTGCCACATGAAGCTACCGGGCAGTTGCACATCGATGGCAGCTGCAATACCGCAGCCACCCATGTCATCTTCCTGAGGGTCTTCGGCAAGGGCCAGCTTGAGCCATTGGGCAATACCATTGCTCTGTACCAGGGCGATTTCGTTTTCCAACGGTGCCAGCGGATAACGGCGCATCCAACTCACTACCAGGCTGCGCAGGTCGTCCAGGCGGTTGCCGTGGACGATCATGAAACCGGGCTGCAGCGAGGTGGTGTTGGGCATGGAGAAATCCCTGGGAAGAGAATGGGGAACGATATCACGGCTGGCTGCCGATGCTGCCCCGAGTAAAAGCCAGAAAAGACAAAACCCCTACCTGCATGCGCAGATAGGGGTTTTGCGAAATGAATCTTGACGATGACCTACTCTCACATGGGGAAACCCCACACTACCATCGGCGATGCATCGTTTCACTACTGAGTTCGGGATGGGATCAGGTGGTTCCAATGCTCTATGGTCGTCAAGAAATTCTGTAGCCAGAATGTCTGTTGAACACTCTTGGCGAATTCGGATATGTGAATTTGTGATGTTGCGAACTTTCGGTTCTTTCGTCTTCACCACCGCAATCTGCGTTAGCAAATTGCTTGGGTGTTATATGGTCAAGCCTCACGGGCAATTAGTATTGGTTAGCTCAACGCCTCACAGCGCTTACACACCCAACCTATCAACGTCGTAGTCTTCGACGGCCCTTTAGGGGATTCAAGATCCCAGTGAGATCTCATCTTGAGGCAAGTTTCCCGCTTAGATGCTTTCAGCGGTTATCTCTTCCGAACATAGCTACCCGGCAATGCCACTGGCGTGACAACCGGAACACCAGAGGTTCGTCCACTCCGGTCCTCTCGTACTAGGAGCAGCCCCTCTCAAATCTCAAACGTCCACGGCAGATAGGGACCGAACTGTCTCACGACGTTCTAAACCCAGCTCGCGTACCACTTTAAATGGCGAACAGCCATACCCTTGGGACCGGCTTCAGCCCCAGGATGTGATGAGCCGACATCGAGGTGCCAAACACCGCCGTCGATATGAACTCTTGGGCGGTATCAGCCTGTTATCCCCGGAGTACCTTTTATCCGTTGAGCGATGGCCCTTCCATACAGAACCACCGGATCACTAAGACCTACTTTCGTACCTGCTCGACGTGTTTGTCTCGCAGTCAAGCGCGCTTTTGCCTTTATACTCTACGACCGATTTCCGACCGGTCTGAGCGCACCTTCGTACTCCTCCGTTACTCTTTGGGAGGAGACCGCCCCAGTCAAACTACCCACCATACACTGTCCTCGATCCGGATAACGGACCTGAGTTAGAACCTCAAAGTTGCCAGGGTGGTATTTCAAGGATGGCTCCATGAGAACTGGCGTCCCCACTTCAAAGCCTCCCACCTATCCTACACAAGCAAATTCAAAGTCCAGTGCAAAGCTATAGTAAAGGTTCACGGGGTCTTTCCGTCTAGCCGCGGATACACTGCATCTTCACAGCGATTTCAATTTCACTGAGTCTCGGGTGGAGACAGCGCCGCCATCGTTACGCCATTCGTGCAGGTCGGAACTTACCCGACAAGGAATTTCGCTACCTTAGGACCGTTATAGTTACGGCCGCCGTTTACCGGGGCTTCGATCAAGAGCTTCGCTTGCGCTAACCCCATCAATTAACCTTCCGGCACCGGGCAGGCGTCACACCCTATACGTCCACTTTCGTGTTTGCAGAGTGCTGTGTTTTTAATAAACAGTCGCAGCGGCCTGGTATCTTCGACCGGCATGGGCTTACGGAGCAAGTCCTTCACCCTCGCCGGCGCACCTTCTCCCGAAGTTACGGTGCCATTTTGCCTAGTTCCTTCACCCGAGTTCTCTCAAGCGCCTTGGTATTCTCTACCTAACCACCTGTGTCGGTTTGGGGTACGGTTCCCAGTTATCTGAAGCTTAGGAGCTTTTCTTGGAAGCATGGCATCAACCACTTCGCGCTCTAATGAGCACTCGTCATCAGCTCTCGGCCTTGAAATCCCGGATTTGCCTAAGATTTCAGCCTACCACCTTAAACTTGGACAACCAACGCCAAGCTGGCCTAGCCTTCTCCGTCCCTCCATCGCAATAACTGGAAGTACAGGAATATTAACCTGTTTTCCATCGACTACGCTTTTCAGCCTCGCCTTAGGGACCGACTAACCCTGCGTCGATTAACGTTGCGCAGGAAACCTTGGTCTTTCGGCGTGCGAGTTTTTCACTCGCATTGTCGTTACTCATGTCAGCATTCGCACTTCTGATACCTCCAGCAAGCTTCTCAACTCACCTTCACAGGCTTACAGAACGCTCCTCTACCGCGTCATCAAAGATGACACCCGTAGCTTCGGTGCATGGTTTGAGCCCCGTTACATCTTCCGCGCAGGCCGACTCGACTAGTGAGCTATTACGCTTTCTTTAAAGGGTGGCTGCTTCTAAGCCAACCTCCTAGCTGTCTAAGCCTTCCCACATCGTTTCCCACTTAACCATGACTTTGGGACCTTAGCTGACGGTCTGGGTTGTTTCCCTTTTCACGACGGACGTTAGCACCCGCCGTGTGTCTCCCATGCTCGGCACTTGTAGGTATTCGGAGTTTGCATCGGTTTGGTAAGTCGGGATGACCCCCTAGCCGAAACAGTGCTCTACCCCCTACAGTGATACATGAGGCGCTACCTAAATAGCTTTCGAGGAGAACCAGCTATCTCCGAGCTTGATTAGCCTTTCACTCCGATCCACAGGTCATCCGCTAACTTTTCAACGGTAGTCGGTTCGGTCCTCCAGTCAGTGTTACCTAACCTTCAACCTGCCCATGGATAGATCGCCCGGTTTCGGGTCTATACCCAGCGACTAAACGCCCTATTAAGACTCGCTTTCGCTACGCCTCCCCTATTCGGTTAAGCTCGCCACTGAATATAAGTCGCTGACCCATTATACAAAAGGTACGCAGTCACCTAACAAAGTAGGCTCCCACTGCTTGTACGCATACGGTTTCAGGTTCTATTTCACTCCCCTCTCCGGGGTTCTTTTCGCCTTTCCCTCACGGTACTGGTTCACTATCGGTCAGTCAGTAGTATTTAGCCTTGGAGGATGGTCCCCCCATGTTCAGACAAAGTTTCTCGTGCTCCGTCCTACTCGATTTCATTGATAAGAGATTTTCGTGTACGGGGCTATCACCCACTATGGCCGCACTTTCCAGAGCGTTCCACTAATCTCAAACCAACTTAAGGGCTGGTCCCCGTTCGCTCGCCACTACTAAGGGAATCTCGGTTGATTTCTTTTCCTCAGGGTACTTAGATGTTTCAGTTCCCCTGGTTCGCCTCTTGCACCTATGTATTCAGTACAAGATACTCAGCTTATGCTGAGTGGGTTCCCCCATTCAGAGATCTCTGGATCACAGTCTGTTTGCCGACTCCCCAAAGCTTATCGCAGGCTACCACGTCTTTCATCGCCTCTGACTGCCAAGGCATCCACCGTATGCGCTTCTTCACTTGACCATATAACCCCAAGCAATCTGGTTATACTGTGAAGACGACATTCGCCGAAAATTCGCATTTCGCTCAATTAAGAGCAGAACTCACAAATTTTACCTTAGCCTGATCCACCAGCAGTGAAACTGGTGTTCAGTCTATATCTATCACATATCCGAATTTTTAAAGAACGATCTGACAAAAGTCAGAAATCAACATTCAAACCGAATGCTCATTTCTAAGTTCTGAACAGTGATGCAAAGTGGTGGAGCCAAGCGGGATCGAACCGCTGACCTCCTGCGTGCAAGGCAGGCGCTCTCCCAGCTGAGCTATGGCCCCGTATACGGCTGAACCAAGTAATGGTAGGTCTGGGCAGATTTGAACTGCCGACCTCACCCTTATCAGGGGTGCGCTCTAACCAACTGAGCTACAGACCTATAACAGGGTCGCGTTACAGCATCGTCTTTTACAATGAATCAAGCAATTCGTGTGGGAGCTCATCAGCAGGCTGATGTCGTCGATTAAGGAGGTGATCCAGCCGCAGGTTCCCCTACGGCTACCTTGTTACGACTTCACCCCAGTCATGAATCACACCGTGGTAACCGTCCTCCCGAAGGTTAGACTAGCTACTTCTGGTGCAACCCACTCCCATGGTGTGACGGGCGGTGTGTACAAGGCCCGGGAACGTATTCACCGCGACATTCTGATTCGCGATTACTAGCGATTCCGACTTCACGCAGTCGAGTTGCAGACTGCGATCCGGACTACGATCGGTTTTGTGAGATTAGCTCCACCTCGCGGCTTGGCAACCCTCTGTACCGACCATTGTAGCACGTGTGTAGCCCAGGCCGTAAGGGCCATGATGACTTGACGTCATCCCCACCTTCCTCCGGTTTGTCACCGGCAGTCTCCTTAGAGTGCCCACCATAACGTGCTGGTAACTAAGGACAAGGGTTGCGCTCGTTACGGGACTTAACCCAACATCTCACGACACGAGCTGACGACAGCCATGCAGCACCTGTGTCAGAGTTCCCGAAGGCACCAATCCATCTCTGGAAAGTTCTCTGCATGTCAAGGCCTGGTAAGGTTCTTCGCGTTGCTTCGAATTAAACCACATGCTCCACCGCTTGTGCGGGCCCCCGTCAATTCATTTGAGTTTTAACCTTGCGGCCGTACTCCCCAGGCGGTCAACTTAATGCGTTAGCTGCGCCACTAAAATCTCAAGGATTCCAACGGCTAGTTGACATCGTTTACGGCGTGGACTACCAGGGTATCTAATCCTGTTTGCTCCCCACGCTTTCGCACCTCAGTGTCAGTATCAGTCCAGGTGGTCGCCTTCGCCACTGGTGTTCCTTCCTATATCTACGCATTTCACCGCTACACAGGAAATTCCACCACCCTCTACCGTACTCTAGCTTGCCAGTTTTGGATGCAGTTCCCAGGTTGAGCCCGGGGCTTTCACATCCAACTTAACAAACCACCTACGCGCGCTTTACGCCCAGTAATTCCGATTAACGCTTGCACCCTCTGTATTACCGCGGCTGCTGGCACAGAGTTAGCCGGTGCTTATTCTGTCGGTAACGTCAAAACAGCAAGGTATTAACTTACTGCCCTTCCTCCCAACTTAAAGTGCTTTACAATCCGAAGACCTTCTTCACACACGCGGCATGGCTGGATCAGGCTTTCGCCCATTGTCCAATATTCCCCACTGCTGCCTCCCGTAGGAGTCTGGACCGTGTCTCAGTTCCAGTGTGACTGATCATCCTCTCAGACCAGTTACGGATCGTCGCCTTGGTGAGCCATTACCCCACCAACTAGCTAATCCGACCTAGGCTCATCTGATAGCGCAAGGCCCGAAGGTCCCCTGCTTTCTCCCGTAGGACGTATGCGGTATTAGCGTTCCTTTCGAAACGTTGTCCCCCACTACCAGGCAGATTCCTAGGCATTACTCACCCGTCCGCCGCTGAATCAAGGAGCAAGCTCCCGTCATCCGCTCGACTTGCATGTGTTAGGCCTGCCGCCAGCGTTCAATCTGAGCCATGATCAAACTCTTCAGTTCAATACTGCTTGGGTTTTTAAGAAACCCTAAACTTGGCTCAGCAATCTCAAATGACTATGTGATTTCTCGCATGGCCACTTGTGATGCTGATAATCTTTGTGACTATCAGTCCGTACTCACAAGCACCCACACGAATTGCTTGATTCGATTTGTTAAAGAGCGTTTGGTTAAGAGCCTTTCGTCTCAACCGAGGCGCGCATTCTACGCTTTCCTCATTTCGTGTCAAGCGTTTATTTTGAAGTTTTTTCCGAGAAATTCGTTTAGCTTCAAACACTTGACTCACTGCGATCACTCGCTAGCGGGAGGCGAATAATACAGCGTTTAAAACCGCTGTCAACCTTCATCTCAACCGCTATCGACCTTTCGATCGAAGCCCCTCTAGCACCATCTTAACCACCTAACTCATTGAATCTCAAGGAGTTTGTCGTTCCGATGTCGCTGGAAGTGGGGCGCATTATAAGTGGATTCGAAAGCGCGTCAACTCTTTTTTCAAAAGCATTTCAAATCGCCCTCCCCTGCCTACCGGCAATCCTCGGCAGCACCCGTGAAACCACTGGGACCCGCATCAACATGAGCACAGCACCAATGGATGCATAAATAGCCCACTCTCTGAGATCCGAGCGAACGATCCACAGGAAGTGAAGCAGCCCCAGGCCAAGCACCCCGTACACCAACTTGTGCAGCTTCTTCCACCGCGCCCCCAGTCGCCGCTGGCTATAGCGATTCGAGGTAACCGCCAGCACCAGCAGCCCGAGAAAGCCGAGCGCACCGACAATAATGTAAGGCCGCTTGCGCAGCTCGACCGCCAACTGCCCCCAATCCAACCCAAGGATAAAGAACAGATAAGACAGGATGTGCAGCACGATGTAGGCAAACACCCACAGTCCTAGCTGCCGCCGCACGATGATCCAACCTGACCACCCCGTGAGTTTCTGCAGCGGCGTCATGCTCAATGTAACCAGCAGGAAGGTCAGCGCGCCAAGCCCAAGGCGATCCATCATGATCTTTCCAGGGTCTGGCCCCAGCAGGCTCATCGCAGCCTCATACAACCACCACACGGGGAACAGGCAGCCCACGACAAAGATGCCCAGTCGCAACCAGGGATAGCGCATCAATAGTTCTTCCGCAGATCGAGCCCGGAATACAGCGACGCCACTTCATCGGCGTAGCCATTGAACATCTGTGTCTGTCGTACATTGGGGCTGAACAGCCCGCTGGGCAAGCGCCGCTCGCGTGCCTGAGTCCAACGCGGATGGTCAACGGTCGGATTCACGTTGGCATAGAAACCATACTCATCCGGTGCCAGCCCCTGCCAGGTTGTCCCCGGTTGCTCGGCCACCAGACTGATTCGCACGATCGACTTGATGCTTTTGAAGCCGTACTTCCAGGGCACCACCAGACGTAACGGTGCACCATTCTGGTTGGGCAGCTCCCGGCCATACATCCCTACGGCCAGAATCGCCAGTGGATGCATCGCCTCATCCAGGCGCAAGCCTTCTCTATATGGCCAGTCGATCAGGGCAAAGCCCGAGCGCTGCCCAGGCATATGCTGCGGATCTTTTAGCGTCTCGAACCGTACATACCTCGCTTTCGAAGTCGGCTCGACCTGCTTGAGCACCTGCGCCAACGGAAAACCCAGCCAGGGAATGACCATCGACCACGCCTCGACACAACGCAGCCGGTAGATGCGCTCTTCAAGCTGATAAGGTTTGATGAAGTCTTCCAGCGCATAGCGCCCCGGCTTGCCCACCTCGCCGTCCACCACCACCGACCAGGGCTCGGTCTTCAGGCTATCGCCATTGGCGGCCGGGTCGCCCTTGTCGGGCCCGAACTCATAGAAGTTGTTGTAGTGAGTGGCATCCTTGAACGGCGTGATCGTCTCATCCTTGACCGTCACCGCCTGCCAGCGTGCGGCAGCGAGCTTGTCGGTGAACCAGCCTGGCGCTGCGCCGGGCGCCACATCGGCATAGCGCGACACATCAGCCGCACTCGCCCCACCCGGCAGCGCGCCCAGGGCCAGGCCGGCCAGAGAGCTACCGAGCAGAGTACGACGGGAAAGGTAGATGCCTTCGGGGGTGATCTCCGCTGTTTTGCAGTCGGAAGACCTGGGAAGCTTGATGAGCATGGTCGGCTCCACAGCACTGGATAACGGATGTACCAGTAAGACTATGGAGCCGGAGGGTTATTCCAGCATTAAATAATTATCACGCCTTGCGCCGACGCCCGCGCAGCAGGAACTGGATCGGCCCCGAAGCCGCATAGGCGAGGAAGATCAGCAGCAGGATGCGCGGCGGGTCGCTGAACACCACGGCAAACACCAGCACCACCGCGAGGATTGCCACGAACGGCACGCGCCCCTTGAGGTCCAGCTCCTTGAAGCTGTTGTACTTGATGTTGCTGACCATCAGCATGCCGGCAGCGGCAACCAGCAGCGCCACCAGGAACGACAGCTTGGAGCCCTGGATGCCGTAGTCGCTGAAGGCCCAGACGGTACCGGCGACCACCCCGGCGGCGGCCGGGCTGGCCAGGCCGATGAAGTAGCGTTTGTCGGCAGTGCCGACCTGGGTATTGAACCGCGCCAGACGCAACGCAGCACCGGCAACATAGATGAAGGCGACCATCCAGCCGACCTTGCCCATGTCACCCAGCGCCCAGCCAAAGGCCAGCAAGGCCGGGGCCACGCCGAAGGCGACCATATCCGACAGCGAGTCGTACTCGGCACCGAAGGCGCTCTGGGTATTGGTCATGCGCGCCACACGGCCATCCAGGCCGTCGAGCACCATGGCCACGAAGATCGCAATGGCAGCGAAGGCGAAATACTTGCTCGCCTCGCGTGGGTCACCAGCGCTCTGCGCACTCATCGAGCTGATGATGGAATAGAAGCCGGCAAACAGGTTGGCGGTAGTGAACAGGTTGGGCAGCAGATAGATGCCGCGATGGCGCACCTTGCGCCCTTCGGCGTCATGCCCTTCTTCAACGTGCTCATCGACAGGTAGCAGGCTTTCGGCGTCGGAGGGCTTGTTCGGCTCTTCGGGACGTTCGCTCATGGAGGGTACCTTGCAACAGGATGGAAAATGTTCGACACGGGCCCGCGAAACAGGTTCTGACGGCGAGCCACTGGTCTGCTTTATACCAGAAGCTGACTGCCAGAACGAAAAAACGCGGCCGAAGCCGCGTTTTTCATCTTTCGATAAGACTTAGTTCTTGGTCTTGTCGACGATTTTGTTAGCCGAGATCCACGGCATCATCGAACGCAGTTGCTCGCCGATGATTTCGATGCCGTGAGCGGCGTTGTTACGGCGCTTGGCGGTCATCGATGGGTAGTTGGTAGCACCTTCGGAGATGAACATCTTCGCGTACTCGCCGTCCTGGATGCGCTTCAGAGCGTTGCGCATAGCCTTGCGGGATTCTTCGTTGATGACTTCCGGACCGGTGACGTACTCACCGTACTCGGCGTTGTTGGAGATCGAGTAGTTCATGTTGGCGATGCCGCCTTCGTACATGAGGTCAACGATCAGCTTCAGCTCGTGCAGGCACTCGAAGTAGGCCATTTCTGGCGCGTAGCCAGCTTCAACCAGGGTTTCGAAACCGGCCTTGACCAGCTCGACGGTACCACCGCACAGAACAGCCTGCTCACCGAACAGGTCGGTTTCAGTCTCGTCCTTGAAGGTGGTTTCGATGATGCCGGTACGGCCACCACCGACGCCAGCGGCGTAGGACAGGGCGACGTTCTTGGCGTTGCCCGAAGCGTCCTGGTAGATAGCGATCAGGTCAGGGATGCCGCCGCCTTTGACGAACTCGGAGCGAACGGTGTGGCCCGGGGCTTTCGGCGCGATCATGATCACGTCGAGGTCGGCACGCGGAACAACCTGGTTGTAGTGAATCGAGAAGCCGTGCGAGAAGGCCAGGGTAGCGCCCTTCTTGATGTTCGGCTCGATCTCGTTCTTGTACAGCTGGCCCTGGAACTCGTCCGGGGTCAGGATCATGACCAGGTCGGCAGCAGCGACGGCGGTAGCCACGTCGGCAACTTTCAGGCCGTGGGCTTCGGCCTTGGCAACGGTAGCCGAACCTTTACGCAGACCGACGGTAACGTCTACACCGGAGTCCTTCAGGTTGCACGCCTGAGCGTGGCCTTGCGAACCGTAACCGATGATGGCGACTTTCTTACCCTGGATGATGGAAAGGTCGCAGTCTTTATCGTAGAAAACTTTCATGAAAATACCCCTGGTTATATCTCGGCCCCTGCGGAGCCATCGCTAATTTTTGAATTTAGATGCTGAGCACTTTGTCGCCACGGGCAATGCCGGTAACGCCGCTGCGCACGGTTTCGAGAATCGATGCGGTGCCGATCGCCTGGATGAAGCTGTCCAGTTTGTCGCTGGTGCCGCTGAGCTGCACGGTGTACACGCTGGCGGTCACATCGACGATCTGGCCACGGAAGATATCCGTGGTGCGCTTGATCTCGGCGCGCTGGGCACCGGTGGCCTTGACCTTGACCAACATCAGCTCACGCTCGATGTGAGCGCTTTCCGACAGGTCGACGAGTTTCACCACTTCGACCAGCTTGTTCAGGTTCTTGGTGATCTGTTCGATCACTTCGTCATGGCCAACGGTGGTCAGCGTCAGACGCGACAGGGTCGGGTCTTCGGTCGGCGCCACGGTCAGGCTTTCAATGTTGTAGTTGCGCTGGGAGAACAGGCCGACCACACGGGACAGAGCACCGGGTTCGTTTTCCAGCAGCAGGGAAATGATGTGCCGCATATCAGGTACGCTCCGTCTTGCTCAGCCACATGTCACGCATCGAGCCATCCTTGATCTGCATCGGATAGACGTGCTCGCTGCGGTCAACCGCGATGTCGATGAACACCAGGCGGTCTTTCATCGCAAACGCTTCTTCCAGCTTCGGCTTGAGGTCCTTCAGGCTGGTGATGCGGATACCTACATGGCCATAGGCCTCGGCCAGCTTGATGAAGTCAGGCAGCGACTCGACGTAAGAGTGCGAGTGACGACCGTTGTAGGCCATGTCCTGCCATTGGCGGACCATGCCCAGCACACCGTTGTTCAGGTTGACGATCTTCACCGGCAGGCCGTACTGCATGCAGGTGGACAGCTCCTGGATGTTCATCTGGATGCTGCCTTCGCCAGTCACGCAGGCCACGTCCTGGTCTGGGAAGTTGAGCTTGACGCCCATTGCCGCCGGGAAGCCGAAGCCCATGGTGCCCAGGCCACCGGAGTTGATCCAGCGGTTCGGCTTGTTGAAGCGGTAGTACTGCGCCGCGAACATCTGGTGCTGGCCAACGTCGGAGGTGACGAAGGCATCGCCATGGGTCACTTCGCACAGCGTCTCGATGACCTTCTGCGGCTTGATGACGTTGCCGTCGCCCTTGTCGTAAGGGAACAGTTCGCCATTGCCACGCCATTCGTCAATCTGCTTCCACCAGGCATCCAGCGCCACCTTGTCAGGCTGCTCGCCGATTTCCTTGAGGATGCCGAGCATCTCGCTGAGCACGCTGTCGACCGGGCCGACGATCGGCACGTCGGCCTTGATCATCTTGGAGATCGACGCAGGGTCGATGTCGACATGGATGATCTTGGCGTTCGGGCAGAACTTGGCCGGGCCGTTGACCACGCGATCATCGAAACGCGCACCGACAGCGAAGATCACGTCGGCATTGTGCATGGCCATGTTGGCGGTGAAGCTGCCGTGCATGCCGAGCATGCCGAGGAACTGGCGGTCAGTGCCCGGGAAGCCACCCAGCCCCATCAGGGTGTTGGTGACGGGCAGGTTCAGTGACTTGGCGATTTCGGTCAGCGCTTCGGAGCCACCGCCGAGAATCACACCACCACCGGCGTAGACGATCGGACGCTTGGCAGCCAGGAGCATCTCGGCAGCCTTGCGGATCTGGCCGGAGTGACCACGTACAGCCGGGCTGTACGAGCGCAGCTTGACCTTCTTCGGATAGACGTACTCGAACTTCTCGGCCGGGTTGGTCATATCTTTTGGAATGTCGACCACGACCGGGCCTGGACGACCGGATTGCGCCAGGTAGAAGGCTTTCTTGAGTACTTCAGGGATCTCGGTCGGGCTCTTGATCATGAAGCTGTGCTTCACGATCGGCCGCGAGATACCGATCATGTCGGTTTCCTGGAAGGCATCGGTGCCAACCATGGTGCTAGGCACCTGGCCGGACAGAATGACCATCGGAATCGAATCCATGTAGGCGGTGGCAATACCGGTAATGGCATTGGTCGCGCCCGGGCCGGAGGTTACCAGCACCACACCGGCCTTGCCGGTGGCGCGGGCGTAGCCGTCCGCCATATGGGTTGCCGCTTGCTCGTGACGAACCAGGATGTGTTCCACTTCCGGCTCTTTGAACAGCGCGTCGTAAACATGCAGGAGAGCACCACCAGGGTACCCGTAGATGTGCTTAACGCCTTCGTCACGCAAGAAGCGGACGACCATTTCAGCGCCAGATAAAAGCTCCACGTTGTTCACCTCTAAAACGCCAGAATACCGTCCCTAGTGGACGGGTCTTAATAGGTTTACTGCCAAGCAGAGCATGAGCGAACGTCAGCACTGACTGAGCAAGTATTGGGAGCTCCCCAGAGTGTTGCGGGGGGTTCCCACCCAGCGCGAGGTAACGCGTTGCGGGGTGTAACAGGCGGCGCGGGTATGCGCCTCATGATCTGCTTAGCGGGTCTGCTTCTGGCAGTCCCTCTACAGCGGAATCTGGATTCTTGTGATTTGGCGCCTACAAGTCAAGAAAAATTATTGCTAATTTTTCCACAAGATGAATTCCTGCCACCACTAAAAACCGAGTCAGAAGCAGAAAAAATAAGATTTCCATAAAAAAGGGCCACAATCTGCGGCCCTTGAAGGAAAAACTGAAGAAATCAGGCGGAAGGAGCAATCAATTGATCGAATGCTGCCAACAGCCGGCGTAGCTCGCGACTTTCTTCCGGACGACTGGTGAACACGGTCTCCGCCATCACCAGGATGCTTGAGGCATTGGGCAGCGGGTGGCCGAGCTCGATGATGATCTTCATGCGCGGCAGGAAGATCCACTGCAACCACTGCTCGAAACTGAGCGTGTCGACCGCGAACGGTACGGTACTGGCCAGCGCTTCGTCGCTGGGCGGCTCGTCATCCCACCAGCCCTGGACCTGCAACTCACGCTCGATGAGCAGCAGGTGGTCGGCGATATCGAGAATGCGTTGCTCGACCATCACGAATTGACCCGCGCTTTCTGCCGTGCCAGCGCGGCACCGGCGCTGTCACCCTGCTTCTCGCGGGCCAGGGCGATGGTGTTCCACAGCTCGGCCTGCAGGTCGGGGCGACCGTTGGCGTAGGTCAGCGCACGGCGGGCCAGTTGCTCGGCCTGGGGCGCGTCGCCTTGCGACAGGCGCACCTGGGCCAGGCGGAACAGCACCTGCGGCTCGCGCGGGGCGATACGCTGGGCACGCTCCAGGCTCGAGGCGGCACCATTGTAGTCACCGCTACCCTGCTGCGACTGGGCGGTGGTCAGCAGCGCCAGCACCGGGCCGTCGAGCTGTTCATCGGCCGACAGCCCACCGGAAGCCGCGTTGCTGCGCGGAATGCCGGTCGGTGCATTGGAAGCTGCCGGCGCGCTGCTCATCGAAGCGATATCGAACGGTTCGTCGGCGATCGGGTTGGGGTTGGTGGTCATCGGTGCCGAAGTGACAGGGCCGGGCGTGATCGGGCCGGTACTGATCGGCGCCGCGCCATTGCCTGCCGGGAAGGTCTGGATGCCAGCGGCACCGGCGCCTTGCGGAATCATCACGGTCACGCCCGAGTCCTCGGGCAGCGACTGTGCCTGCGCGGTGCCGTTGCTCATGCCCGCAGCCGAACGGTGGGCCTGGACACGCTCACTATTGGACACCCGGGTGCTCGAGTCCACCACCGGAATGTTGCCACGCTGCACGCTGGAGCAACCTTGGAGCACTACCAGCGCCGTCACGGCAGGAAACAGCCACTTGTTCAATTCACACCTCATCAATGCTGCTAAGGGCTCAGTTCATCCAGCCCTTGACCCAGTCCATGACCGACTCTACGGGATTCTGCTCGCCGCCGCAGGTCGCACCGGCGGGCGGTTCACTGCCGCGAATATACGGCATCTGCACGGCTCCCGGACAGCTTCTGTCAGAGCCGTGGCCGCTGTACGGATCGATCCACGCCTGCACCACGTTATCTGGCTGCGGCATGTCCAACGGCAACGGATCGGCCTTCTTCATGAAGCTGGTCCAGACCTGCAAGGCGCCGGTGGCACCGGTAAATGGCGTTTTGCCGTTATCGTCACGGCCCATCCACACCACAGCCAGCAGGTCCTGGCTGAAGCCGGAGAACCAGCTATCGCGCGAGTCGTTACTGGTACCGGTCTTGCCCGCCAGGGTCAGCGAGCTTGGCAGCACGTTGTAGACCGAGCGGCCGGTACCCTCACGCATCACCCGCTGCATGGCGTTCTGCACCAGGTAGATGGCACCTGGGTCGAAGGTCTGCTGGATCTGGAACGGGTAGCGCTTGAGCGGCTCGCCTTCGGCGGTGAGCACGCTGCGAATGCCACGCATCGGCGTGTTGAAGCCACCGTTGGCGATGGTCTGATACATGGTCGCGACCTGCATTGGCGACATGCCGCCAGCGCCCAGCAGCATCGCAGGGAAGGCTGGCCAGTCGACGTTGACGCCGAGGCGGCCGATGGTCTTGATCACGTTCGGCACACCCACTTCCAGGCCGAGTTTCGCGGTCGACAGGTTCAGCGAGTTGGCCAGCCCCTGGTACAGGTAGATCGTACCGTGCGAGCGGCGGTCATAGTTTTGCGGGCGCCACACCTGGCCGTCCGCCCCTTTGACCGAGAACGCCTCATCCTGCACCCAGGTGGTCAGGGTGTACTTGCTAGGCTGTTCCAGTGCGGTCAGGTAGACCGCCGGCTTGACCAGCGAGCCGATCGGTCGCACGGCATCTATGGCACGGTTGAAACCGGCAAAGCCGGACTGGCGGCTGCCGATCAGTGCCTGCACTTCGCCGGTTTCCGGGTTGGTCACGACCATCGCCGATTCCACTTCGTCGGCACCTTTGCGCCCGGACAAGCGCTTGAAGGTTTCGGCCATGGAGGTTTCGGCCTTCATCTGCAGGATCGGGTCGAAGCTGGTGAAGATGCGCAGGCCTTCTTCGGTCAAGTCTTCGTCGCGGTAGTCCTGGCGCAGCTGACGTTTGACCAGATCCAGGAAGGCCGGGAACGAGCTGTCGGCGAGGCTGCCGCGCTTGGTCACGCCCAGCGGCATCTTCTTCGCCGCATCGACTTCCGCCTGGCTGGCCACGCCCTGCTCGGCCACCAGGTCGAGCACCAGGTTGCGCCGCGCCAGCGCGCGATCAGGGTAGCGCCGCGGGTTGTAATAGGACGGCCCTTTGACCATGCCTACCAGCAAGGCGATCTGGTGCAGCTTCAGCTCCGACAGCGGCTGGCTGAAGAAGAACTGGCTGGCCAGGCCGAAGCCGTGCACGGCGCGCTGGCCATCCTGGCCGACGAACACTTCGTTCAGGTAGGCCTCGAGGATCTCGCGCTTGTCGTAGTGCATCTCCAGGAGCACGGCCATCATCGCTTCGGTCAGCTTGCGGCTGAGGCTGCGCTCGCTGGTCAGGTAGAAGTTCTTCACCAGCTGCTGGGTCAGGGTACTGCCGCCCTGGCGCATGGAACCTGCCGAGGTGTTGACCCACATGGCACGGGCGATGGACTTGGGTGACACACCGAAGTGACTGTAGAAGTCCCGGTCTTCGGTGGCGACCAGGGTCTCGAGCAGGTACGGCGGCACCTGGTCGATCTTGATCAGGAT
Source organism: Pseudomonas sp. HS6-2 (assembly GCF_049325675.2). Classification (NCBI taxonomy): domain Bacteria; kingdom Pseudomonadati; phylum Pseudomonadota; class Gammaproteobacteria; order Pseudomonadales; family Pseudomonadaceae; genus Pseudomonas; species Pseudomonas sp. HS6-2. Next base: position 5,373,579 of record NZ_CM143906.1, read on the forward strand.
GCGGTCTTCGAGGTTCTTCGGGTAGATACCGCCGATCATCAGCGGTTCGAGGCGTACCACATCGAGTTTCTTGCCGTTGGCGCCGGCGAGATCTGCCACGTAGTCGCCAGAGAAGCGTACACGCACGAACTGCGCAGGCTCCATGCCCTCGTAGAACTGGAAACCACGGGTGTTGAGGTCGACGGTATTGCCGTTGACCGCTGCCGCACCCGGGCCGTTGGCCGCGCTTTCACGCCGGTAACCCAGGGCATCGAGTTCGGTGAGGAAGTCGCTCTTGCTCAGTTTCTGGCCACTGAACAGCTCCAGCGGCCGGGCATACACCTTGGCCGGGATGGTCCAACGCTTGCCGGAGAACTTCTCCTGAACGACAGCATCGAGGTAAACCGCGAAGCCAGCGACGATCACCAGGCCGACCAGGCTGAGCTTCAAGGCCCAGCCCAGCCAGGCGCGCGAGCGGCCGGTCGGGCGTTTCTGAGGGGTACGAGGATTTCGGGTTCGAGTCATGGCGGCGGATTATACGCACTTTACAAAGGGGAGGCAGGCGCCCTCTGGCGGTAGGCAGGGACGGCACCATTGACCATAATGGCGCTTTCGAATTCCCTGCCCCCGGAAGGATTTCTAGTGAGCCAAGCCTTGATCAACGCGTTGCAGAACCCAGCCCTGTACTCTCACCCCGTGGACGGGTTCCAGCTCATCGAGACGCACATCTCCTGGGTCCTGCTCACCGGCGAGTACGCCTACAAGATCAAGAAACCGATGAACTTCGGTTTCCTCGACTTCACCAGCCTGGACCAGCGCCAGCATTTCTGTAACGAAGAGTTGCGCCTGAACCAGCGCCTGACCAAGGGCCTGTACCTTGAAGTCCTGCCGATCACCGGCAGTGCCGAAGCGCCACAGATCGGTGGTGAAGGCGAAGCGATCGAATATGCACTTAAGATGTGCCAGTTCCCCCAGGGCCAGATGCTCAGCACCCTGCAGGCCAACGGCGAACTGAATACTAGCCACATCGACCAGATGGCCCGACAGATTGCCGAATTCCACCTGCTGGCACCGAAAGTGTCGCCGGAGCATCCGCTGGGTACCCCGGAAAGCGTGATGGCGCCGGTCGAGCAGAACTTCGAGCAGATCCGCCCGTTCCTCAGCGAAAAAGCCGACCTGCTGCAGCTGGACAACCTCCAGGCCTGGGCACGCAGCAGCTTCGAGCGCCTGCATGGCCTGCTGCAGGCGCGCAAGGCCAATGGCTTCATCCGTGAATGCCACGGTGACATTCACCTGGGCAACGCCACCCTGATCGACGGCAAGGTGGTGATCTTCGACTGCATCGAGTTCAACGAGCCGTTCCGCCTGACCGACGTCTATGCCGACGTCGGCTTCCTGGCCATGGACCTGGAAGACCGCGGCCTCAAGTGCCTGGCCCGTCGCTTCATCAGCCAGTACCTGGAGCTGACCGGCGACTACGCCGGCCTGGAGCTGCTGAACTTCTACAAGGCCTACCGTGCACTGGTGCGAGCCAAGGTTGCCCTGTTCAGCCTGTCGACCGATGCCGACGCCGTGCAGCGCGCCACCACCCTGCGCACCTACCGCAACTACGCCAACCTGGCAGAAAGCTACAGCGCCATCCCTTCCCGCCTGCTGGCAATCACCCATGGCGTATCGGCAGTAGGCAAGAGCCACGTGGCCATGCGCCTGGTCGAAGCGCTGGGCGCGGTTCGCGTGCGTTCGGATGTGGAACGCAAGCGCCTGTTCGGTGAACAGCAGGCACCAAACGCCGGTCAACTGGCGGCCGGCATCTATGACCAGGACGCCAGCGTGGCAACCTACGAGCGCCTGCACGAGCTGGCGGCGACGATCTTGCGTGCCGGTTTCCCGGTGGTGCTCGATGCCACTTACCTCAAGGCTGAACAGCGCCAGGCCGCCGCAGCCGTGGCCAACGCCACTGGCGTGCCATTCCTGATCCTCGACTGCCATGCCCCGGAAGCGGTGATCGCCAGCTGGCTGGAGCAGCGCCAGGCCGAGAACAGCGACCCGTCGGATGCCACGCTGGAGGTGGTCAAGGCCCAGCAGGCCAGCCGTGAGCCACTGGATGCCCAGGAACTAGCACTCAGCACCCGCATCGATACCCAGGAAGCCAGCGGCATGGACCAGGTGATCGACCAGATTCGCCAGCGTCTGCCAGGCCTGTAAGTTCGCTTTACACCTGTTCCGGCCTGTTGCCGGAACAGGTTCCGCCCCGGCCAGGACAGCTCGTCGTACCCGATGGCAAAAGGCCGCGCATTTCCCAAGCCCCGCTACACTCCTCTCAGACCTGCTCGCGATTTATCCCCCTAGACCCGTTCAGCCATCGCAAGGAGGCTCGATGAACGATGAATTGCAGCACCTGAAGAATCTTGGCAAGACCTCTGCGCAGTGGTTGCATGCAGCCGGTATCCACAGTGCATCGGACTTGCGCAGGTTGGGCGCGGTGGGTGCCTACCAGGCCGTGAAAACCCGAGGTTTCCGGGCGTCGAAGGTGCTGTTGTACGCCATTGAAGGTGCATTGCTGGACATGCACTGGAACGATTTGCCAGCCGAACGCAAGGAAGCGCTCAACCAACAACTCGATGCGAAATGCCCAATCCCAAAAAAAATCTGAAATAAACACACGAAGGGGATTGACGCCGAAATGAGAATCGTTATGATTACCACAACTGGTCGCGAGACTGGTTGGATAAGCTAAGAGCCCCTGGTTCGGACTCTCAGATTATCTCCTCATCAGGCTAATCACGGTTATTGACCCGGCATTTTGCCGGGTCTTTTTTTACCCGCAGTTTTTCCCCGCCCAGGCGAGTAACCGTTATTGGCGCAATTGGGCGCAGTAGTCCTGATCAGGCATCGCCGCCGTATACCAGACATAGTCGGCTATCCCAGGCTCTACCTGTTCGCCCACCTCGGCCAGCAGCACAACCTTGCTCTCGCCTGCCGCACCCAGGTCGGCGAGGTGCAAAGGCACCCCCAGGTCCTTGCGCGCATGGTAAGCACCTGCCAACAGCAATGCCGGCTGCGGCGCTGCCATCAGCCGCTCGGCAATACGCCGATCCCGCTGCTGTTGCACGGCCAGCATCGCTGGCAGCTGGTTTTCCGGCAGCAGGCCACAATGCCCCTGCTTCACCTGTTCGAGCAGTGCTGCCCTCACCGCTGGCGCATTCGACCGGGTTCCCGACAGCGCCGCCGGGTGCCGATAGGCCTGGCGCATTTCGCTGGGTGACAGGTTGGCCGCCAGTAGCGGCACGTGATGTTGCAAAGCCTCACGTACGATAGGGCCGTAAAGCTGCCAGTCCCAACCATCTTCCCAGGCCAGGGCCTTGGGCAGGTCCTGCGGCAACTGCGCCTGCCCCGCGAGCGCATCGACACGGGCCTGCTGCTCGGGTTGCAGCATTTCCAGCAGCAGGCTGCCCTGCGCCCGGCGTTGCTGCAGCCCACGCATCAACCACAGCTGCAAGGCGTGATGATCCGGGTTGTCATGCTTCTCGCCGACTAACACCCGCGGCGCACCGGCCAGGCCCTCGATCAACTGTTCAGGGCTGATCACCCGCCCGCTGGCCAGATCGTGGATCTGTCCCAGTTCGACGTTGTCCCGCCCTTCGCTGCTCTGCCAGGCAGGCAACGGCGGCAGGCTGGCCTGACAGCCACCCAACGCCAGCGCCAGACCGAGTAATGAACCACACAGCAAAGGATGCCCCATGGGCAGTACCTCCTAGCGGGTAATGATCAGCGGGTGCCCCCGTTCCGGGTGCGCCTGCACCAGCACGTCGATACCGAACACGGCCTTCAGGGATGCAGGCGTCAGTACCTCCGGTGGCGTGGCCAAGGCATGGCAGCGCCCGCTTTCGAGGAGCAGGATGCGATCACAGTAGCGCGCGGCCAGGTTCAGGTCATGCAGGATCACCAGCACAGCGGCACCGCAGTCGGCAAAACGACGCACAGCTTCCAGGGTCGTATGCTGATGCAGTGGGTCGAGCATCGAGGTCGGTTCATCGAGCAGCAGCGTGGTGCCCTTCTCTCCCGGCCAGAGCTGAGCCAGCACGCGGGCCAGATGCACCCTTTGCCGCTCGCCACCCGACAAGGCCAGGTAACTGCGCCCTACCAGGTGCGACGCATCCGCCGCCTTCAGCGCCTCTTCGACGATCTCGGCATCACGCCGTTGCCCGGTGTCGTGGGGCATACGCCCCATGGCCACCACCTCCTCGACCTTGAACGAGAACCCCAGGCTGGACACCTGTGGCAGCACCGCCAGGCGCCTGGCGCGCTCCTGCCCTGCCCAGTCCGCCAGCGGCTGGCCTTGCAGCGTTACCTGCCCGCGATCCGGCGCCAACTCGCCACACAAGACTCCAAGCAGGCTGCTCTTGCCCGCGCCATTAGGGCCAAGTACCCCCACGACCTGACCAGGGCTCAGATGAAGATCAATACCGTGCAATACGTCATTGCTGCTCCGCCTCAGGTGCAGCCCCTCGACTTGCAACATCAACTGCGCCCTCGTATTAACAGCACCAGAAAGAACGGAGCGCCTATAAAGGCTGTGACGATACCGATCGGCAACTCGGCAGGCGCCAGCAGCAGCCGTGCCGCAAGATCGGCAAACAGCATCAGCACGCCCCCGGCCAGCAGCGAGGCGGGCAGTACCACGCGGTGATCTGGCCCTGCCAGCAGACGCACCAGATGGGGTACCACCAGGCCAATGAAGCCGATCAGCCCGGCAGCCGCCACCGCTGCGCCTACGCCCAGTGCCGTGCAGAACACCAGTTCGCGCTTGAGCCGCTCCACGTCGACACCCAGGTGCCGTGCTTCCGACTCCCCCAGCAACAAGGCGTTCAACGCCTTTGCCCGGCGTGGCAACCACATCGCCACACCGCCCGCGATCAGCAGCAAAGGCCAAAGGCGCTCGTAACTGGCTCCATTGAGGCTCCCCAGGTTCCAGAAGGTCAGCGTACGCAGGGTGGCATCATCGGCCAGGTAGGAGAACAAGCCTACGGCAGCACCGCCCAGCGCCGTCATGGCCACACCGGCCAACAACATCGTGGCGACGTTGGTCTGACCGTCGCGACGCCCCAGGCGATACACCAGGGCTGTCACGCCCAGCCCGCCGATGAAGGCACACAGCGACAAGAGATAGGGGGCAAGCGCATCCGGCATGCCACCCAGCCAGCTACCGCCAACGATGGCCACCGCCGCGCCCATCGCTGCTCCTGCGGCAACGCCCACCAGACCAGGGTCGGCCAACGGGTTGCGGAACAACCCCTGCATGGCCACTCCCGACAATGCCAGTACCGCGCCCACGGCCAACCCCAGCAGGGTACGCGGCAGGCGGATCTGCCCCAGGATCATCTCGGCCTGCTGCAGACCGTCTGCAGCAATCGGCAGGCCCAACAGACGCAGGCCTGCGCGCAGGGTATCGATCAGCGGCAGGCTGACCGGCCCCAACGCCAGCGACAGCCACACCGCCAGCAGGCACAGCAATGTCAGGCAAACAAAAAGCGTTCGCGGCTCGATTCGTTGCTTCATTTGGCAGTGCTTGCCGGGTAGAACGCAGTCGCCAGTGCCTGCAAGGCGCTGGGCAGGCGCGGGCCAAGGCCACCCACCAACAATGTCGGGTCGAGCGGCACCAGGCGCTTGTCGCGCACGGCACGGGAAGCAGCCAGCGCCGGGTTTTCCTTGAGCAACGCCTGCAAGGCCTGCTCGCCGCTCAGCGCACGATCAGAGAACACCACAACATCCGGGTCGAGCGCCGCCAGCGCCTCGTTGGAGAAGTTCTTGTAGCCTTGGTGCTCGGCCAGGTTGCGAGCCCCCGCCTGGCGCAGCACCCAGTCACCGGCGGTGCCCTGCCCGGCAATCAGCGGCTTGGCGCCGGCATGCCCGACCAGCAGCAACACACCCGGGGCCTTATGGTTTTGCTGAGCCTGCTTGACCTTCAACTGCAGCGCTTCGAGTTGCTGGCGATAGCCCGCCGCCAACTGTGCGGCTTTTTCCTCAGCCCCCAGCAAGGTACCCAAGTGCTTGAGGTTCTGGTCCACGGCAGCCAGCTCGGCCTGGCTGGAGAACAATTCCACCCGCACACCCGCCTTGCGCACCTGCGCCAATACGGGCGGCGGCCCCATCTCTTCGGTGCCCACCAGCACATCCGGGCGCAGGCTGAGAATGCCTTCGGCCGACAACTGCCGCTGGTAACCGATACTCGGCAAGGCCTTCAGCGAGTCAGGGTGCTGGCTGGTGGTATCGACGCCCACCAGGCGTGGCTCGCCGCCCAGCTCAGTGATCCACTCGCTCAACGCCCCGCCAGCGCTGACCCAGCGCTGCGGCAATTCGGCGGCCAGGGCCTGGGTGGAAGCAACGAAAGCTGCGCACAGGGCGAGCAAGGCAGCGGGACGGCGCATCATCGGATTCCTTCTGAAGGCGGGCCGCACGCCTTGTGGCGAGCGGCGGAACTGCGCACCATAGGCGGCCGGCGCGGCAAATGCGGACAATTTGATAATTATTCGCATTGACGCGTCAAGCCATCACTTTGTTTCACGAGCCTTCCCTGCAATGCATTTTCTCTGTCCTTCCGCGGCCCTGGACGAGGGCCATAGCCGCGCCTTCAGCGTAGACGGCATCGATCTGTTCGGTGTGCGCCGACAGGGCCGGGTGTACCTGTACCGTAACCGCTGCCCTCACCGCGGCATCCCGCTGAACTGGGCGCAGGACGCCTTTCTCGACGACAGCGCCAGCCTGATCCACTGCGCCCATCATGGAGCGCTGTTTCTCATAGACAGTGGTGAATGCGTGGCCGGCCCCTGCGAAGGCGAAATGCTGCAGGCCCTGGACTGCCATGAGGACAGCCAGGGCATCTGGATCAAGGAGTGAGCAATACCGGCAGCGGGCGATCGATGACGATTTGCTGGTCATCCAGGCGCACGCTGTAGGCCAGCACCTCGACCCCGTCCGCCACCGCCGCGCGCAGGGCGTTGGCATAGGCGAGGTCGATCTCGTCGGCAGGGCGTACCGCCTCGATGCCGGTAAGGTTCACGCAGTACAGCTGCACCGCACGGATGCCTTGGCGGGCCAAGGCCGCCAGCTCGCGCAGGTGCTTGGCGCCACGCTGGGTCACTGCGTCCGGGAACGCCGCCACGGCAGTCTCCGGATAACCCAGGGTCACGCTCTTGACCTCGACATAAGCCGGCCCGTCAGCGTACTCCAGGCGAAAATCCACCCGGCTGCGCTCTTCGCCGTAAGCCACTTCACGCTTCAGTGCGGTAAAACCGGCCAGTTCGTGGATCACCCCGGCGTGAAGCGCCTCTTCAACCAGTGCATTGGCGCGCCCGGTATTGATGCAGGCCAGGCGGCCCTGGGGCGTTTCGCTGATTTCCCAGGTACCTGGCAGCTTGCGCTTGGGGTCGTTGGAGCGGCTGAACCACACCTGCCCACCCTCGCGCATGCAATTGAGCATGGAGCCGGTATTCGGGCAGTGGATGGTCAGTTGCTCGCCATTGGCCAGTTCGATGTCGGCCAGGAAGCGCTTGTAGCGGCGCAGCAGGCGCCCTTGCTCTAATGGAGGAAAAAACACCCTTTACCCCTGCCAGCTTTTCAGGCCACGAGCGATGCGCTCGACCGCCTGTTCCAGGCGCGGCAGGCTCTGGGTATAGGCAAAACGCACGTGGTGACCCGCCAAATGGCGGCCGAAGTCCAGGCCCGGAGTAAAGGCCAGGTGCTCGGTTTCGAGGAAATGCCGGCAGAAGGCAAAGGCATCGCCACCGAACGCGCTGATGTCGGCATACAGGTAGAACGCCCCCTGCGGCTCGACGGCGATGCGGAAGCCCAGTTCACGCAGGGCCGGCAGCAGATAATCGCGGCGACGGGCGAATTCGGCACGGCGCTCTTCGAAAATCGCCAGGGTTTCCGGCTGGAAACAGGCCAGCGCCGCATGCTGGGCCATGCTCGGCGCACTGATGTAGAGGTTCTGCGCCAACTTCTCCAGGTCGGCCACGGCATTGGGCGGCGCCACCAGCCAGCCGAGCCGCCACCCGGTCATGCCGAAATACTTGGAAAAACTATTCAGAACGAACGCCGAGTCGTCCACTTCCAGCACACTCGGTGCGTCCATGCCGTAGGTCAGGCCGTGGTAGATCTCGTCCACGACCAGGTGGCCATGGCGCTCACGGGTGGCCTTGGACAGGCTGGCCAGCTCGTCGCGGTCCAGCACGGTGCCCGTCGGGTTGGCTGGCGAAGCGACCAGGGCGCCGACGCTGTCCTTGTCCCAGTAACGCTCGACCAGGTCGGCAGTCAGCTGGTAGTTGACCTCCGGCCCCACCGGCACCAGCTGCGCGCCACCCTCGACCAAGCGCAGGAAGTGGCGGTTGCACGGGTAACCCGGGTCGGCCAGCAGCCAGTGCTTGCCAGGGTCGACCAACAAGCTGCTGGCCAACAGCAACGCCCCGGAGCCGCCCGGAGTGACGAGAATCCGCTCAGGGTCGATCTGCAGGCCATAACGCTGGCCATAGAAACCGGCGATCGCCTCGCGCAGCGCTGGCAGTCCGCGGGCGGCTGTGTAGCGGGTATGACCGGCGGCCAGTGCGGCCTGGCCGGCAGCGACGATCGGTGCGGCGGTGGTGAAGTCTGGCTCGCCGATTTCCAGGTGGATCACGTCATGGCCGGCCGCTTGCAGCTCGTTGGCCCGCGCCAGCAACGCCATGACGTGGAAGGGTTCGATGGCGCGGCTGCGCGCACTGTAGGGGTGGGCCATGACCTTCTCTCAATTGGGTCTAAACTGTTGATTCTACCCTTGCACAGCACCGAACATACGCCGCGCGCTGCGGTCAACACCTAGGATCGGGCGGGGTAGCGCACCCCCGATCTATCTGGTAAGTTCGGCGGCTCGCAGTCGCAGGGCCGGCGGGTGCCGGAGATGGAGCATCCTGCGCATTGGATCAGATGAGTGAGAGGCGGTCTATTCATGTCCACCGTAGAAAAGCAAAAAACCGGTCAGACCATGTACGGTGTCGAGCCCTATAAAGAGACCAAGGGCGAAGAGTACATGGGCGAGCCCATGCGCAAGCACTTCACCAAACTCCTCAATGCCTGGAAAGGTGAGCTGATGGTCAGTGTGGACCGTACCGTGGACCACATGAAGGACGAAGCAGCCAACTTCCCCGACCCGGCCGACCGTGCCAGCCAGGAAGAAGAATTTGCATTGGAGCTGCGCAACCGCGACCGCGAGCGCAAGCTGATCAAGAAGATCGACAAGACCCTGCAGAAGATCCAGGACCAGGATTACGGCTGGTGCGATTCCTGCGGTATCGAGATCGGTCTGCGCCGTCTGGAAGCCCGCCCGACCGCCGACCTGTGCTTCGACTGCAAGGAAATCTCGGAGAAAAAGGAAAAGACTGTCGGCAAAGGCTGACACTTCTTCCATCCGAACGGGGCGCATCATGCGCCCCGTTTCATTTATATGCCCGGCAATGCCATGAAAGACTCCCGCTACATCGGACGCTTCGCCCCCACACCGAGCGGTTTCCTGCACTTCGGCTCGCTGGTTGCCGCTCTCGCCTCCTGGCTCGACGCCCGCGCGGTAGACGGCCGCTGGCTGTTGCGCATGGAAGACACCGACCCGCCCCGGGAGATGCCAGGGGCCCGCGACGCGATCCTGCAGACCCTTGAGCGTTACGGCCTGGAATGGGATGGCGAGGTGGTTTTTCAGAGCCAGCGCCACGAAGCCTATGCCGCCGTGGTCGACCGCCTGTTCAACATGGGCCTGGCCTACGCCTGTACTTGCTCGCGCAAGCAGCTGGAGGCGCACAACGGCATCTACCCAGGCTTTTGCCGTAATGCGGGTCATGCCCGTGAGGGCGCGGCGATCCGGTTGCGGGTGCCAGAACTGATCTACCGCTTTACCGACCGGGTGCAGGGCGAGTTCCAGCAGCACCTGGGGTGTGAGGTGGGCGATTTCGTCATCCAGCGCCGGGATGGGCTGTATGCCTATCAACTGGCGGTGGTGCTGGACGATGCCTGGCAGGGCGTCACCGACATCGTGCGTGGCGCCGACCTGCTCGACAACACCCCACGCCAGCTCTACCTGCAGGAGTTGCTGGGTTTTTCGCAGCCGCGTTACCTGCATATTCCGCTGATCGTGCAGCCGGATGGGCACAAGTTGGGCAAGTCGTACCGCTCGCCGCCATTGCAAGCGGAGCATGCGACGCCGCTGTTGTTGCGGGCGTTGCGGGCGCTTGGCCAGGAAGCAGACCCAGAATTGCTGCTGGCGACCCCGGCTGAAGTGCTGGCGATTGCCCGCAAGCAATGGCGGCCGGAGGCGATTGCCCGGCAGGCTACTGTCCCAGAGGCTGATTTGCACTAAAGCAGGCCAGTACAGGCGAAATACCTGTCGAAATCAAAAGCCCAGCAAATTCAAAACCTTGGCGAACCCTATGGATTCCCGCTAGCATCCCCTCGGCCATTTGCGCCAATAATAAGTCCAAGCCCGCAGCGCTCAACCATCGAGGCCAGCATGTACATCTATCGTTTGGTCCTGCTTCTGGTCGTGGGGATCTACCTGTTCTCCCCGGCCATCATGGACTGGTGGATCGAACCGACCGGTGCCTGGTACCGCCCCTACCTGCTCTGGCTGATCCTGATCGTCGTCACCTTCATCCTGCAGAGCCAACGAGATGCCGATGAGCTTTAGCCTGACCCAGATGATCCTGATCAGCGCCGCGTACCTCATGGTGCTGTTCGGCGTGGCCTGGATCAGCGAGCGTGGGCTGATCCCGCGCTCCATCATTCGCCACCCGCTGACCTACACCCTGTCGCTGGGCGTCTACGCCAGCGCCTGGGCCTTCTATGGCTCGGTGGGCCTGGCCTACCAGTACGGCTACGGTTTCCTCGCCTGTTACCTGGGGGTGTCCGGTGCATTCCTGCTGGCACCGGTGCTGCTGTATCCGATCCTCAAGATCACCCGCACCTACCAGTTGTCGTCGCTGGCCGACCTGCTGGCGTTCCGCTTTCGCAGCACCTGGGCCGGCGCGCTGACCACGATCATCATGCTGATCGGCGTGCTGCCCTTGCTGGCACTGCAGATCCAGGCGGTGGCCGACTCGATCAGCATCCTCACCGGCGAGCCGGTCAAGGCCCGGGTGGCCTTTGCCTTCTGTACGCTGATCATCCTGTTCACCATCTTCTTCGGCTCGCGCCACATCGCCACGCGTGAGAAACACGAAGGCCTGGTGTTCGCCATCGCCTTCGAATCGGTGATCAAGCTGGTGGCCCTGGGCGGCATCGGCCTGTATGCGCTGTATGGCGTGTTCGGTGGCCCGCATGAGCTGGAAGTATGGCTGCTGCAGAACCAGACCGCCCTGGCGGCGCTGCATACGCCGCTGCAGGAAGGCCCTTGGCGCACCCTGTTGCTGGTGTTCTTCGCCTCGGCCATCGTCATGCCGCACATGTACCACATGGCCTTCACCGAAAACCTCAACCCGCGCGCGCTGGTAAGCGCCAGCTGGGGCCTGCCGCTGTTCCTGCTGCTGATGAGCCTGGCGGTGCCGCTGGTACTGTGGGCCGGCCTGCGCCTGGGCGCGAGCACCAACCCTGAGTACTTCACCCTGGGCTTGGGGCTCGCCGCCAACAACCAGGCATTGACGTTGCTCGCCTACGTTGGCGGTCTGGCATCCGCCAGCGGGCTGATCATCGTCACTACGCTTGCCTTGTCGGGCATGGCCCTCAACCACTTGGTGCTGCCGCTGTACCAGCCACCGGCCGAGGGCAATATCTACCGCTGGCTGAAATGGACACGCCGCGCGCTGATCGTCGCCATCATCACTGCCGGGTTTGTCTTCTACCTGACCCAGAACAACCACCAGAGCCTGGCCAACCTGGGTATCGTCGCCTTCGTCGCCACTCTGCAGTTCTTGCCTGGCGTGCTGTCGGTGCTGTACTGGCCGACCGCCAACCGCCGCGGCTTCATAGCCGGGCTGCTGGCCGGGACCCTGGTGTGGATGGTGACCATGCTGCTGCCGCTGCTGGGCAACCTGCAGGGCTTCTATATCCCGTTGCTGGACATGATCTATGTGCTCGACGACACCAGTTGGCACATGGCGGCCATTGCCTCGCTGGCGGCCAACGTACTGCTGTTCACGCTGATTTCGCTGTTCACCAACGCCAGCAGCGAAGAAGTCAGCGCCGCCGAAGCCTGCGCCGTGGACAACGTGCGCCGGCCGCAGCGCCGTGAACTGCATGCCGCCTCGCCGCAGGAATTCGCTACCCAGCTGGCCAAACCGCTGGGCGCCAAGGCGGCGCAGAAGGAGGTCGAGCAGGCCCTGCGCGACCTCTACCTGCCGTTCGACGAGCGCCGCCCCTATGCCCTGCGCCGCCTGCGTGACCGTATCGAGGCCAACCTCTCCGGGCTGATGGGGCCGAGTGTGGCCCAGGACATGGTCGAGACCTTCCTGCCGTACAAGTCCGGTAACGAGAACTACGTCACCGAGGACATCCACTTCATCGAAAGCCGCCTGGAAGACTACCACTCGCGCCTTACCGGCCTTGCCGCCGAACTCGACGCGCTGCGCCGCTACCACCGCCAGACCCTGCAAGAGCTGCCCATGGGCGTCTGCTCGCTGGCCAAGGACCAGGAAATCCTGATGTGGAACAAGGCCATGGAAGAGCTGACCGGCATTGCCGCCAAGCACGTGGTCGGCTCGCGCCTGGTGACCATCAGCGAACCCTGGCGCGGCCTGCTGCAGGGTTTCATCAACGTGCCCGACGAACACCTGCACAAACAGCGCCTGGCGCTGGACGGCCAGCCGCGCTGGCTGAACCTGCACAAGGCGGCCATCGACGAGCCCCTGGCGCCGGGTAACAGCGGCCTTGTGCTGCTGGTGGAGGACCTTACCGAAACCCAGGCACTGGAAGACAAGCTGGTGCACTCCGAGCGCCTGGCCAGCATCGGCCGCCTGGCTGCCGGTGTGGCCCACGAAATCGGCAACCCGATCACCGGCATCGCCTGCCTGGCGCAAAACCTGCGCGAGGAGCGCGAAGACGATGGCGAAATCATCGAGCTGTCCAGCCAGATCCTCGAACAGACCAAGCGCGTGTCGCGCATCGTCCAGTCACTGATGAGCTTCGCCCACGCCGGTGGTAGCCATCAGAACAGCGAAGAGCCGGTGTGCCTGGCCGAAGTGGCGCAAGACGCCATCGGTCTGCTGGCATTGAACCGGCGCAACTTCGAAGTACAGTTCTTCAACCTCTGCGACCCGGACCATTGGGCCGAGGGGGATCCGCAGCGCCTCGCCCAGGTGCTGATCAACCTGCTCTCCAACGCCCGCGATGCCTCCCCGCCCGGCAGTGCCGTGCGGGTGCGCAGTGAAGTCAGCGAGCACACCGTCGACCTGATCGTCGAGGACGAAGGCAGCGGGATACCGAAGAACATCATGGACCGCCTGTTCGAGCCATTCTTCACCACCAAAGACCCGGGCGAAGGAACCGGACTGGGGCTCGCTCTGGTCTATTCCATCGTGGAAGAGCATTATGGGCAAATCACCATCGACAGCCCGGCCGACATCGAACGGCAACGTGGCACCCGGATCCGCGTGACCCTGCCCCGGCATGTCGTAGCGACGTCCCCTGAAATTCGAGACCGTCGAGAGAATTGAATCAATGCCGCACATTCTGATCGTCGAAGACGAAACCATCATCCGCTCGGCCCTGCGTCGGCTGCTCGAACGGAACCAGTACCAGGTCAGCGAAGCCGGCTCGGTGCAGGAAGCCCAGGAACGCTTCAGCATTGCCACCTTCGACCTGATCGTCAGCGACCTGCGCCTGCCGGGCGCCCCGGGTACCGAGCTGATCAAGCTTGGCCAGGGCACACCCGTGCTGATCATGACCAGCTACGCCAGCCTGCGCTCGGCGGTGGACTCGATGAAGATGGGCGCGGTGGACTACATCGCCAAGCCCTTCGACCACGATGAAATGCTCCAGGCCGTAGCGCGCATCCTGCGTGATCGCCAGAATGCCCCTGCTGCCGCGCCAGCCCCGGCCGCCGAGCCGCGGGCCAACGGCAAGGCCGCGCCTGCCGAGAAGGCTGCCAGTGCCGCCAATGGCGAGATCGGCATCATCGGTTCGTGCCCGCCGATGCAGGACATGTACAGCAAGATCCGCAAAGTCGCGCCCACCGACTCCAACGTGCTGATCCAGGGTGAGTCGGGCACTGGTAAAGAGCTGGTTGCCCGCGCGCTGCACAACCTGTCGCGACGTGCCAAGGCGCCGATGATTTCGGTGAACTGCGCGGCGATTCCGGAAACCCTGATCGAATCGGAACTGTTCGGCCACGAAAAGGGCGCATTCACCGGCGCCAGCGCCGGCCGTGCCGGCCTGGTGGAAGCCGCCGACGGTGGCACCCTGTTCCTCGACGAGATCGGTGAACTGCCGCTCGAAGCCCAGGCGCGCCTTCTGCGCGTGCTGCAGGAAGGCGAGATTCGCCGGGTCGGCTCGGTACAGTCGCAGAAAGTCGACGTGCGTCTGATCGCCGCGACCCACCGCGACCTGAAGAACCTGGCCAAGGCCGGGCAGTTCCGCGAAGACCTTTATTACCGCCTGCACGTGATCGCCCTGAAGTTGCCGGCCCTGCGCGAGCGCGGCAGTGACGTCAATGAGATCGCCAATGCCTTCCTCGCCCGCCAGAGCGCGCGCATCGGCCGTGACGACCTGCACTTCTCGGCCGAGGCCGAGCAAGCCATTCGTCATTACAGCTGGCCGGGTAACGTGCGCGAACTGGAAAACGCCGTGGAGCGCGCGGTGATCCTCAGCGAGAGCGCGGAAATTTCCGCCGACATGCTGGGCATCGACATCGAGCTGAGCGACCTTGAAGAGGATGACATCCTCGACAATGCCTTGGTCGTGGCCAGCGCGAGCAGTGCCAGCCATGAGCCGACCGAGGATCTGTCGCTGGAGGACTACTTCCAGCACTTCGTGCTCGAGCACCAGGACCACATGACCGAGACCGAGCTCGCACGCAAGCTCGGTGTCAGCCGCAAGTGCCTGTGGGAACGGCGCCAGCGCCTGGGCATCCCGCGGCGCAAGAGCAACGCGACCAGCGACAACTGATTCGGATCTCCGTTGGCCCTACTGGCCTCTTCGCGGGCAACCCCGCGAAGAGGGTGGCAAAGCCACACCCTCTCCCCCAGGTAACACCTCAGTTCCCGCACAAATCTGTTACCCAACCTTTCCGGCGTAACAGTTCCCGAGGCGTACGGTAACGAAAAATCTACATTTTCGACCTGCAGAAATCTGCCAAACCGCCTCAACCCCTTGATTTTACTGGATTTCGAAAAGTTGGCACGGCACCTGCTATATGTCTGGTACAAGAACAATAACAAGCACAGCAACTCAGAATAAGAACAAGACGAAACGGCTCACGCACAATAAAAACAAGACGGCGGAGGCGCAGCTAACTGATTCTTTTGGAGAGGATGCGTGTTTGGGGCTTGCCCCACGACCAGGCAGAGAACAACAAAAACTGCACTTAAAAGCAGCGCCTGAACTGGTTGGATCGAAGGATCAACGTGACATCAGCGGCCAAAGCAATCCGTTTGCTCTTTACCCCTGGATTGGGGGTCGTCCACAAGCTTCGAGATTTGTGGACAGGGCACTCAACAAAAACAAGAAGCCCAGTAAAAAAACAATAAGAGCACGCAACGACTTCTTGGGGAGCTTAGGCTCCCCTTGTCGTTTCTCCCCTTCGGCAGGCTCTCCTGCTACCGCCTACACCATTCCCCGAGTAAATGCTAGAATCCCCGCCCATCATGCGGCCATTCTCCTATTCTTGGCCGAACATTCCTTCAAACAGTGCATCCCATGCTGAAGAAGCTGTTCCAGTCGTTCCGCCCTCCCGTACCGGGCCAGCACCACAGGCGCACCACGCCTGAGGTGATCAACAAGAGCCAACACTCGCTGCAGCGCCACCAGTTCAGCCGCCACGCGGTGAACATCGTCGAGCGCCTGCAGAGTGCGGGCTACCAGGCATATCTGGTCGGTGGCTGCGTCCGCGACCTGATGCTGGGCATCACGCCCAAGGACTTCGACGTCGCCACCAGCGCCACGCCCGAACAGGTCCGTGCCGAATTCCGCAACGCGCGCATCATCGGTCGGCGCTTCAAGCTGGTCCACGTGCATTTCGGCCGTGAGATCATCGAAGTCGCCACTTTCCGCGCGCCCCACTCGGAAGACGACCAGGGCGACAGCCACCGTTCGTCGCACAACGCCAGTGGTCGTATCCTGCGTGACAACGTGTACGGCACCTTGGAAGAAGACGCGCAACGCCGCGACTTCACCATCAACGCCCTGTACTACGATCCGGTCAGCGAGCGCATCCTCGACTACGCCAACGGCGTGCACGACATCCGCAACCGTCTGTTGCGCCTGATCGGCGACCCGACCCACCGCTACCAGGAAGACCCGGTGCGCATGCTGCGTGCCGTGCGTTTCGCTGCCAAGCTCGACTTCGGCATCGAAAAGCACACCTTCCAGCCGATTCGCAAACTGGCCCCGCTGCTGCGCGAGATCCCGCCAGCACGCCTTTTCGAGGAATGCCTCAAGCTGTTCCTCTCCGGCCAGGGTGCCATCGCCTTCGAAATGCTGGTCGACCTGGAGCTGTTCGAGCCGCTGTTCCCGGCCAGTGCCCATGCCCTGGACGAGCGCCCGACCTATACCCATACCCTGATCAGCCAAGCGCTGAACAATACCGACCTGCGCGTCAAGCAAGGCAAGCCGGTCACCCCGGCCTTCCTGTTCGCCGCCCTGCTCTGGCCTGCCCTGCCAGGCCGCGTGCTGCACCTGCAGAACCAAGGCGTGCCGCCAATCCCTGCCATGAACGGTGCGGCCCACGACCTGATCGCCGAACAGTGCGCGCGCATCGCTATCCCGAAGCGCTTCACCCTGCCGATCCGCGAGATCTGGGACATGCAGGAACGCCTGCCGCGTCGCAGTGGCAAGCGTGCCGACCTGCTGCTCGACAACCCACGCTTCCGTGCCGGTTACGACTTCCTGCTGCTGCGCGAAAGCGCCGGCGAGGAAACCGACGACCTCGGCCAGTGGTGGACCGACTACCAGGATGCCAACGACAGCGAGCGCCGCGAGATGATCCGCGAGCTTGGCAGCCGTGACGAAGGCACCGGTGCCGGCCCGCGCAAACGCAAGCGCAGTGGCAGCAAGCGCAAGCGCAGCGGCGGCGACGAGGCGTTCGAGTGACCACGCGCGCCTTCATCGGCCTCGGCAGCAATCTGGACGCGCCCGCAGAACAACTGCGCAGCGCCCTGCAGGCGCTCGACCAGATTGCCGACAGCCGCCTGGCGGGCGCATCAGCGCTGTACACCAGCGACTCGCTGCTGCCTGGCCAGCCGCGTTACACCAACGCGGTAGCAGCCCTCGATACCACCCTGGCGCCGCTGGACCTGCTCGACGCGCTGCAGGCCATCGAGAACGACCAGGGCCGTGTACGCCAGGAACGCTGGGGCCCGCGCACCCTCGACCTGGATATCCTGCTGTTCGGTGACCAGGTGATCGACGTCCCACGCCTGCAGGTGCCGCACTACCACATGCATGCGCGCCCCTTCGTGCTGTACCCGTTGGCCGAACTGGTGGCGGATGACTTCTGCCTGGCCGATGGCCGTGCCCTCACCCAGTTGCTCGAAGCGTGCCCGTTCGTCGGTCTGGAACGCCTGTAAACCGGGCGTTTGAGACATTATTCAGAACACGGTAACGCCAGTAACACCCTGTTAGTAACATTGCGGTAACAGGGTGATTGACTTCCCCCACCTCGCTCACGACTATAGGCGTCCCGTGTGGCAGCAAAGTGCCGCACACCCGTATTTAGGCCCGGACGGACCTGTGCCCGAACATCACGCGCGATGATGTGCCGCTCCGGAAGATGACTACACGCGTTGAATGCAGTCGTTTTTCACAGCGCCTGAACGAGGATTTTCCTACATGCCTGAAGTAACCCTGACCACCCTGCATGGCCTCAAGGCCAAGGGTGAAAAGATCACCATGCTGACCTGCTACGATGCGACCTTCGCCAAGGCCT
The DNA here is from genome assembly GCF_049325675.2 of Pseudomonas sp. HS6-2. Classification (NCBI taxonomy): domain Bacteria; kingdom Pseudomonadati; phylum Pseudomonadota; class Gammaproteobacteria; order Pseudomonadales; family Pseudomonadaceae; genus Pseudomonas; species Pseudomonas sp. HS6-2. The sequence continues at coordinate 5,391,652 of NZ_CM143906.1, forward strand.
GCAGCCAGGCCGGCGTCGACGTGTTGCTGGTGGGCGACTCCCTGGGCATGGTCCTGCAGGGCCATGACAGCACGCTGCCCGTCACCACTGCCGAGATGGCCTACCACACCGCCTGCGTCAAACGCGGCAACGACGGTGCGCTGATCCTCGCTGACCTGCCGTTCATGGCCCACGCCACACCCGAGCAGGCTTTTGCCAACTGCGCCACGCTGATGCAGGCCGGCGCCCACATGATCAAGCTCGAAGGCGCTGCCTGGCTGGCCGAAACCATCCGCCTGCTGGCCGAACGCGGTGTGCCGGTGTGTGCGCACATGGGCCTGACCCCGCAGACCGTCAACGTGCTGGGCGGTTACAAGGTCCAGGGCCGCCAGGAAGCGCAAGCGCGGCAGATGCGCGCCGACGCCATTGCCCTGGAGCAAGCCGGCGCGGCGATGCTGCTGCTCGAATGCGTACCAAGCGAACTGGCTGCGGAAATCACCCAGGCGGTGAGCATTCCAGTGATCGGCATCGGTGCCGGTAGTGCCACCGATGGCCAGGTACTGGTCCTGCACGACATGCTCGGCCTGTCACTGAGCGGCCGGGTACCGAAGTTCGTGAAGAACTTCATGGCAGGCCAATCCGACATCCAGAGCGCCCTCACCGCCTACGTCAAGGCCGTCAAGGACGTTACCTTCCCCGCTGCCGAACACGGATTCAGCGCATGAACACAGTCAAGACCGTCCGCGAACTGCGTGCAGCCGTCGCCCGTGCACGCGGCGAAGGCAAGCGCATCGGCTTCGTGCCGACCATGGGCAACCTGCACAGCGGCCACGCCGCGCTGGTGACCAAGGCCGCCCAACGTGCCGACTTCGTGGTCGCCAGCATCTTCGTCAACCCACTGCAGTTCGGTGCCAACGAAGACCTGGACAAATACCCGCGTACCCTCGCCGCCGATCAGGAGCGCCTGCTTCAGGCAGGTTGCAACCTGCTGTTCGCGCCCACCGTGGAAGAGATGTACCCCGACGGCATGAGCGTGCAAACCCGCGTCAGCGTGCCCAACCTGTCCGAAGGCCTGTGCGGTGCCAGCCGCCCTGGGCATTTCGAGGGCGTTGCGACCGTGGTCAGCAAGCTGTTCAACATGGTTCAGCCGGATCTGGCCGTGTTTGGCGAAAAGGATTACCAGCAGCTGGCGGTGATCCGCGCCATGGTGCGCGACCTGAACATGCCCATCCAGATCATCGGTGAGCCGACCGTGCGGGCCGAAGATGGCTTGGCGCTGTCGTCGCGCAATGGTTACCTGACAACTGAGCAACGGGCCACGGCGCCGGTGGTATATCGCACCTTGCAGCAGATCGGCGAGGCGCTGGGTCGCGGCCAGGTGGATTTCGCGGCACTGATCGAGCAAGGCAAGGCGCAGCTGAGCGCTGCCGGCCTGCGTCCGGATTATCTGGAAGTGCGCCATGCACTGAATCTGCGCCCGGCGACCTTTGGCGACCGGGACCTGGTGATCCTGGTTGCGGCGTATCTGGGTAACACCCGTTTGATCGACAACCTGTATCTGCACCTGGACGAAAAGACCGCATAACTCGCCTGGGGCCGCTTGGCGGCCCCAAAATCCTCCCTTCATACCCATTCCCTGCGCGCGGCCTTTGCCTATAATGATGGCCAGCCTGAACCCGGCAATGACTGCCCTGTCCAAGGCACACCTCGCATCAAGGAATTCCGCGCAATGGCGTATTACCGCACCCCCCACGATGTTACGGCCCTGCCTGCCTGGCAGGCCCTGCAACAACACCGCGACGCCATGCAAGGCTTCAGCATGCGCGAAGCCTTTGCCGCCGACGCCAAGCGCTTCGACCAGTTCTCCCTGAGTAGCTGCGGGCTGTTCCTCGACTATTCGAAAAACCTGATCACCGATGAAACCCGAGATCTTCTGGTGAACCTGGCCGAACAAGTCGGCCTGCAGGACGCGATCAAGTCGATGTTCAGCGGCGAGATCATCAATGCCTCGGAAGGTCGCCCGGTGCTGCACACCGCGCTGCGCCGCCCGGTAGGCGACAAGCTCAGCGTCAACGGCGTCAACGTGATGCCGGAAGTACACAAGGTACTCAACCAGATCACCGAGCTGGTCGGCCGTATTCATGACGGCCTGTGGCGTGGCTACAGCGAAAAGCCGATCACCGATGTGGTCAACATCGGCATTGGTGGCTCGTTCCTCGGCCCCGAGCTGGTCTCCGAAGCCCTCCTGCCTTATGCCCAGCGCGGGGTGCGGTGCCACTACCTGGCCAATATCGACGGTAGCGAGTTCCATGAACTGTCGGCGAACCTGCGCGCCGAAACCACGCTGTTCATCGTCTCGTCGAAGTCGTTCAACACCCTCGAGACCCTGAAGAACGCCATGGCCGCGCGCACCTGGTACCTGGCCCAGGGCGGCTCGGAAGCCGAGCTGTACCGCCACTTCATCGCGGTTTCCAGCAACAAGGCCGCCGCCGTGGCCTTCGGTATTCGCGAAGAGAACATCTTCCCGATGTGGGACTGGGTAGGCGGGCGCTATTCGCTGTGGTCGGCCATCGGCCTGCCGATCGCCCTGGCCATCGGCACCGCCAATTTCAAAGAGCTGCTGTCGGGTGCCTACACCATGGACCAGCACTTCCAGACCGCACCGTTCGACAAGAACATGCCGGTGTTGCTGGCGCTGCTGGGTGTCTGGTATGGCAACTTCTGGGGCGCCAGCAGCCACGCGATCCTGCCGTACGACCATTACCTGCGCAACATCACCAAGCACCTGCAACAGCTGGACATGGAGTCCAATGGCAAGAGTGTGCTGCAGGATGGCACCCCGGTGAAGACCGATACCGGCCCGGTGATCTGGGGCGGCGTCGGCTGCAACGGTCAACATGCCTACCACCAGTTGCTGCACCAGGGCACCCAGCTGATCCCGGCCGACTTCATCGTGCCAGTGGTCAGCTTCAACCCGGTGGCCGACCACCATCAGTGGCTGTACGCCAACTGCCTGTCGCAGAGCCAGGCGCTGATGCTCGGCAAGACCCGTGAAGAAGCCGAGGCCGAACTGCGCCAGAAGGGCCTGAACGAAGCGGACATCGAAAAGCTCGCGCCGCACAAGGTGATCCCGGGCAACCGCCCGAGCAACACCCTGGTGGTCGAGCGCATCAGCCCGCGTCGCCTGGGCGCTCTGGTGGCGATGTACGAACACAAGGTGTTCGTGCAGAGCGTGATCTGGGGCATCAACGCCTTCGACCAGTGGGGCGTGGAGCTGGGCAAGGAGCTGGGCAAGGGTGTTTACCAGCGCCTGGTCGGCAGCCTGGAAGACAGTGCCGAAGATGGTTCCACTCAAGGTCTGATCAACTACTTCCGCGGCCGTCACCGCGGTTGACCGCCAACCTGTGCCGACCTTGGGGTCGGCACAGGTTGAACGCTCCCTCCAGCTACACTGTCCATCGAATAGCCGCTGCTGTCCCTCGCCCCTCACAAGAGCAGGACCACCCGCCATGTTCGATATCAAGCAGTATCCCCAGGCCCTGGCCGTCAGCCAGTCCGCCAGACTCTCCCCCGACGACTACCAGCGCCTCTACCGCCAGTCGGTCGATGACCCCGACACCTTCTGGGCCGAACAGGCCAAACGCCTGGACTGGATCAAGCCTTGGTCGAGCGTGCAGCAATGCGACCTGAAGACTGGCAAGGCCCGCTGGTTCGACGGCGCCCAACTGAACGTCAGCTACAACTGCATCGATCGTCACCTGGCCCAGCGCGGCGAGCAGACCGCCCTACTGTGGGAAGGAGACGACCCCAAGGACTCCAAGGCCATCAGCTACCGCGAGCTGCACCGCCAGGTCTGCCGGCTGGCCAATGCCCTGAAGGCACGCGGCGTGCACAAAGGTGACCGGGTATGCATCTACATGCCGATGATTCCCGAAGCCGCCTACGCCATGCTCGCCTGCACGCGCATCGGTGCCATCCACTCAGTGGTGTTCGGCGGTTTCTCCCCGGATGCCCTGCGGGACCGCATTCTCGATGCCGACTGCCGCACCGTGATCACTGCCGATGAAGGCGTGCGCGGCGGCAAGCGCATCCCGCTCAAGCACAACGTCGACAAAGCCCTGAGCAGCTGCCCCGCGGTCAGCAACGTGTTCGTGGTGCGCCGAACCGGCGGCGATGTCGCGTGGAACGAGGGCCGCGACCTCTGGTATCACGAAGTGACCGAAAAGGCCGGCGACGAATGCCCGCCCGAACCGATGGACGCCGAAGCCCCACTGTTCATCCTGTATACCTCCGGCAGTACCGGTAAGCCCAAGGGTGTACTGCACACCACCGCGGGCTACTTGCTGCAGGCGACGATGACCTTCAAGGTGGTGTTCGACTACCGCGACGGCGAGGTGTTCTGGTGCACCGCCGACGTCGGCTGGGTCACGGGCCACAGTTACATCGTCTACGGGCCCTTGGCCAACGGCGCGATTTCACTGATGTTCGAAGGCGTACCTAATTACCCGGACACCTCGCGCTTCTGGCAGGTGGTGGACAAACACCAAGTGAACATCTTCTACACCGCGCCCACTGCGCTGCGTGCGTTGATGCGTGAAGGTTCGGCACCGCTGCAGGGCTCCTCGCGCAAGAGCCTGCGCCTGCTCGGTAGCGTGGGCGAGCCGATCAACCCGGAAGCCTGGGAATGGTATTTCGAAGCCGTCGGCCAGCAGCGTTGCCCCATCGTCGATACCTGGTGGCAGACCGAAACCGGCGGCATCATGCTCACGCCACTGCCAGGGGCGCAAAAGCTCAAGCCCGGTTGCGCTACCCAGCCGATGTTCGGCGTGCAACCGGCGCTGCTGGACGAAAAGGGCCAGCTGATCGAAGGCCCCGGCGCCGGCCTGCTGGTGATCAAGGCCAGCTGGCCCGGGCAGATCCGTAGCGTCTACGGCGACCACCAGCGTATGGTCGATACCTACTTCAAACCCATGCCCGGTTACTACTTCACCGGTGATGGCGCCCGCCGCGATGCCGACGGCGACTACTGGATCACCGGGCGCATCGATGACGTGATCAACGTCTCCGGCCACCGCATCGGCACCGCCGAGGTGGAAAGCGCGCTGGTGCTGCACGACAGCGTCGCCGAGGCTGCCGTGGTCGGCTACCCGCACGACCTCAAGGGCCAGGGCGTGTATGCCTTCATTACCCCCATGAATGGCATCACCCCGGACGACACGCTCAAGGCCGAGTTGCTGGCGCTGGTCAGCAAAGAGATCGGCAGCTTCGCCAAGCCAGAGTTGATTCAGTGGGCACCGGCCTTGCCCAAGACCCGCTCGGGCAAGATCATGCGGCGTATACTGCGCAAGATCGCCTGCAACGAACTGGATAACCTCGGCGACACTTCGACCCTGGCCGACCCGAGCGTGGTTCAGGGCCTGATCGACAAACGCCTCAATCAATAGTGGGCGGCCACGCTCCATGGCCGCCCTGAAGCACAGGACGCCATGGAAGCCCTACGCCGACGCATCGAAACCCAGGTCATGAGCCTCACCGGGCTGGCCCTCGGCCAGCTCGACCTCGAATCCCCCAAGGGCGACCCCGGCCTGTTCGGCCCGCACAGCATCAGCTGGCGGGTGCATGGCGACTTCCCGAGCATGTTGGTCGGCGGCATCAGTGCCCTGATGCTGCAGCTGCTGCACCCGCTGGCCCTGGCCGGGGTGTGGGACCACTCCAATTTCCGCGAGGACTTGCTCGGGCGCCTGCGTCGCACCAGTCAGTTCATCTCCGGCACCACGTTCGGCTCCACCCGTGATGCCGAATGGTTAATCGACAAGGTGCGCACCATCCACTTGCAGGTAACCGGTACAGCTCCGGACGGCCGCCCCTATGCCGCCAGCGACCCGGACCTGCTGACCTGGGTGCATGTGGCCGAAGTCAGCAGTTTTCTCGCTGCCCATTTGCGCTACCGCGACCCTCAACTGTCACGTGCCGATCAGGACACCTATTACGCCGAGATCGCCCTGGTTGCCGAACGCCTCGGTGCCCGTGGTGTGCCACGCTCCTGCCAGCAGGTCGAGGATTATCTGCAGCAGATGCGTCCACAACTGCAATGCAGCGCGCATAGCCTGGAAGTGGTCAGGATCCTGCTCGAAGCCCCAGCCCCGAGCCGCCTTGCCGAGCCGGTCGGCAAGCTGATGCTGCATGCCGGCATCGATCTGCTTCCAGACTGGGCCCAGACCATGCTCGGCCTGCAGCAAGGGTCGCTGCAACAGCGCATGATCCGCCTTGGCCTGCGCCGCACAGCACCGATCCTGCGCTGGGCCATGCGTGACAGCTCGGCGCACCGGGCCAGGCGACGCATGGGTATCGATTGACGGGAAATGGTCGCCTCAGCGGAACCGATTTAACGTGCCATACTCCAAGCACTCCTGCTTAGACAGATGAAGCGACACATGTACAAAGGATTGACTCGCGCCCTCGGCGCCCTGTTGGCTCTCGTGGCCCTCTACAGCCTGCTCGGCTTCCTCATTCTCCCTGGTGTCGCCTTGCGTATCGCCAACCAGCAGCTGGCGCAATACGCCACCGTGCCGGCGCACCTGCAACGCATCGAACTCAACCCCTTCAGCCTCGAGCTGACAGTGTGGGGCCTGCAGCTCGGCGAGCCCGGCAAGGAGCAGATCGGCTTCGAACGGCTGTACGCCAACCTGGCGCTCGACAGCCTGTGGAAACGTGCCCTCCACCTGCAGGCGATCGAGCTCGACAAGCCACGCAACGAAGTGCTGTTCGCCAAGGACGGCACGCTCAACCTGACCCAACTGTTCAAGTTGCCTGCCAGCGAACCCAAGCCGGACGAGCCGCCCAGCGACCCGTTCCCAATGCGTATCGACAGTATCAAGCTCAGCGGCGGCTACCTGCATTTTCAGGATCAGCGCCCGAGCGAGCCGATCGAGTTCGTCTACGACGACATGAACCTGGAGCTGAAGAACCTCAGCACCCTGCCGGATGACAACGCCGACATGACCCTGGTGGCGATTGGCCCCAACGGTGGACGTGTCGACTGGAGCGGTACCCTCAGCCTGGCGCCGATTGCCTCGGAAGGCACGCTGAAGGTCACCGACGGCAACATGAAGCTGTTCTGGCCCTATGTGCGTGATGCCGTGCCCCTTGTGCTCGAGGACGGCGTATTCAGCATGGACACCCACTACAAGCTGAACCTGTCCAAGCAAACCGAGCTGTTGCTGGACAACACCGCGCTCAAGATCGCGCCGTTCGCCATCAAGGCCCCGGATGGCCGGTCGTTGGCACGCCTGGCCAGCCTGGAAGTGAGCGAGACATCCATCGACCTGGCCAAGCAGCTGGTCACCGTCGGCAAGGTGCGCAGCGAAAAACTGGAAACCTGGGCAGCCCTGGAAAAGGACGGCCAACTCGACTGGCAGAAGCTGTTCGCCAGCCAGCCGGCCAAGGCCACACCGAAGGAAAAGGCCGAGCCAGCTGCTGCCGAACCGAGCGCAGAAGAAAAAGCCGCGAAAGCGCCGAGCAAGCCCTGGCAGGTACTGCTCAAGGACGTGCAACTGCGCAACTATCAGGTCCACCTTGCCGACCGCAGCCAGAACGAACCGGTGGCACTGGATGTTGGCCCGCTGAATCTCGACATGCAGGGTTTCGACAGCCTCAACCAGTCGCCTTTCACGCTCAAGCTCGACACCGGCATTGGCAAGCAAGGCAAGCTGCAGGCGGCCGGTGAAGTGAACCTGGCGCCGATCACGGCCAAGCTCGATGTCAGCACCCGAGACATCGACCTGCGTGTTGCGCAGGCCTACATCAGCCCGTTCATTCGCCTCGAACTGCGCAGCGGCATGCTCGCCAGCGACCTCAAGGTCGACCTCAAGAGCACCGAGCCACTGGCCTTCAACGTCGCTGGCAAGGCACAGGTCAACCAGCTGCACACCCTGGACACCATCAAGGGCCGAGATTTCGTCAAATGGCAGCAAGTCAACGTCGATGGCCTGTCGTATGTGCACGGTGATGCCCTGTCGATCGACAAGGTGACCCTGCTGCAGCCCTACGCGCGCTTCATCATCAACGAAGACCGCACCACCAGTGTCGACGACCTGCTCATCCCGCAACCGGCCGGCGCATCGGCCCGCAGTCCGGCCAAACCAGCCAGCACCGCGGCCAGCAAACCCCTGGGCATCCACATCGGCCAGATCGACATCAACGATGGCTCGGCCAACTTCGCCGACCTGACCTTGACACCGAACTTCGCCACCGCCATCCAGCAGCTCAATGGCCAGATCGGCACCATCGACAACCGCAAGCCGGCACCGGCCAAAGTCGACGTCAAAGGCAAGGTCGACCGTTATGCCCCGGTCACCATCAAGGGCGCACTCAACCCGTTCAACCCGCTGGCCAGCCTGGATATCGCCACCAGCTTCAAGCGCGTCGAACTGACCACCCTGACGCCCTACTCCGGCAAGTTCGCCGGCTTCCGCATCCGCAAGGGGCGGTTGAACCTCGACCTGCATTACCTGATCACCAACGGCCAGCTCAAGGCCGAAAACAAGGTGGTGGTCGAGCAGCTGCAGCTGGGTGAAAAGGTCGACAGCCCCGATGCGGTGGACCTGCCGATCCGCCTGGCGATTGCCCTGCTCAAGGACACCGAAGGGCGGATCTCAATCGAACTGCCGGTTTCAGGCGACCTGAACAACCCGCAATTCAGCGTCATGCCAATCGTCTGGCAGACCCTGCGCAACCTGGTGCTGCGTGCGGCCCAGGCACCGTTCAAGTTCATTGGTGGGCTGATTTCCGGTGGTGGCTCGGAAGACCTCGGTACCGTGTCGTTTGCCCCAGGCTCCAGTGAACTCAGTGGCGATGCGCAGTCGACGCTGGACAAGCTCGCGTCCGCCCTCAAGGAGCGCCCGGAGCTGCGCCTGGAAATCGAAGGCACCAGCGCCCAGAGCAGCGACGGCCCATTGATCGCCCAGCAGCGCCTGGAGCGCGAGTATCAGGCGACCTGGTACAAGATCCTGCAACGCCGTGGCGACAAGGTACCGGCGAACGCCTCGATGCTGCTGGTCGATGACAGCGACAAACCGGCAATGCTCGAAGGTATCTACCGTACCCGCCTGAAGCAGCAGCCGCCGGCAGAATGGGAGCAGTTGAGCCGTGACGAGCGCACCGCCAAGTTGCGGGAGGCGGTGATCAAGTCCTGGGCTGAAAGCACTGCATTGCTGCGTACCCTTGGCCAGGAGCGGGCGAGCAGCATCAAGGACTACCTGGTCGACAAGGGCAAGCTCGAGGATGATCGGGTGTACTTCATCGATACCAACCTGGGGCAGGCCGAGAGTGATGGGCGGGTGATTACGCCGATGCACCTTGATGCCGAGTGATCCGGGTGAGCAGGTCCGGCCTTTTCGCGGGGCAAGCCCGCTCCTACAGGGACCGCATGCTCCTGTAGAAGGGGGCTTGCCCCGCGAAAAGCCCGGTAAAGGCTTATACCAGCCGCTGCCCTGACACCGATGGGTGATACAGCGGCTGCACCTTGTTCCCCGCCGGGTCCAGCAGGTGGAAGCTGCGCGCACCGTCACCATGGTTGAACGGCCGGTCGAGCAAGGTCACCCCACGCGCCTTGAAATACTGGTACCAGGCCTCCAGCTCATCAACGCTGTCCACGATGAACCCGTAATGGTCCAAGGTCTGCAGCCCATTGGCCGCCCCTGCCCCACGCCCCAGCGACAAGTTGTCGTTACCGCAGGTCAGGTAAACCAGGTCTTCGTTGGCCCGGTTCAGCACCTCCATGCCCATGACATCGACATAGAAACGCTCGCACTCCTCCAGGTTGGGCACCAGCAGGGCGATGTGGCGCAGACCATTCAGGCGACCGGGACGAACAGGTAATTCGGACATTGGCACGACTCCATTTTTGTATACAATTCTGAATAGAATTTAAAACAAAAGGACCGCCCTGTGTATAGCCTGTTCATCAAGACCCGCGTCAAACCCGGCTGCGCCGAAGCCTTTCTCACCGCCATCAAGGTCAATGCCGCTGCCTCGGTCGCCACTGAGCCAGGTTGCCTGGTGTTCGACGTCTCTCAGGACCGGATCGACCCGGACGTCATCTACCTGTACGAGATCTACCGTGACGATGATGCGTACGAAGCACACACCCAGACTGCCCATTTCCGCGACAGCCGCCCGCTGGTCGAGCCGCTGATCGTCGAACAGGAATGCTTCGAGAGCGATGTGATCGCCCGCAATCCGGTGTATTGAGCGCCCATGAAAAAGCCCCGGCGCAGGCAGGGGCTTTTCAGTGAAGGTGGCCAAGTCCGTTTGGCCGACGGGACATTCCTTATTCGGCTTTCAGGCCATCCGCAGAGACGGCCTTCACGCCTTTGATTTTCTTGGTGATATCAACCGCCATTTTTTTCTGCGATTCGGTGATGGCAGTGGTCGACGACAGGGAGACAACCCCTTTGTTGGTCTCGACCTTGATATCGGAGCCTGGAATGCCCTTCTCGGTCATGAGGTCCGATTTCACCTTGGTAGTGATCCAGGTGTCCGAGGTCGCTTCCTTGGCTTTGGTCACCTCACCGGCCGCGATCGTCATGGGGGCCTGGGTGGACTGTTGGGCGAACGCCGCGTTAGCCATGGTCAGGGTCAGAGCGGTAGCAGTAGCGGCAGCAATGGCGAACTTCTTCATGTGGGTCACTCCTGTTTTTCGAAAGGTCTGCGCCGTAAGTCCTGGCGACAGGTAAGAGTGTAGTTGCATGCGCTGTGCCAGCTTTGCCGTCTCGCTTGTTTTCATATAAATCAACTACTTAGCTAATTTTCAAGCAAACGTATGTCGTGCATTTTGCAATCAGGGTGAAAAACCTGCATGCAAGATGCAAGCACGCAAAAGGTTCCCGAGACCCATAAAAAAAAGGGCCCCGAGGGGCCCTTTTTCCTTTTGCGAGTCAGTCGCTTAGACGCCCGAAGCCTTGGCAGCGGCAACGTCTTTGATCGACAGCTTGATACGGCCGCGGTTGTCCACGTCCAGTACCAGCACTTCGACTTCCTGACCTTCTTTCAGCACGTCGGTCACTTTCTCAACGCGAGCGTCGCTCAGCATCGAGATGTGCACCAGGCCGTCCTTGCCAGGCAGGATGTTGACGAAGGCGCCGAAGTCGACGATGCGCTCGACCTTACCGACGTAGATCTTGCCGATCTCGGCTTCAGCGGTGATGCCCAGGATGCGCTGCTTGGCAGCGTCTGCAGCTTCCTTGGTCTCGCCGAAGATCTTGATCGAGCCGTCGTCTTCGATATCGATCGAAGCTTTGGTCTCTTCGCAGATGGCGCGAATGGTGGCGCCGCCTTTGCCGATGACGTCACGGATCTTGTCGGTGTCGATCTTCATCGCGATCATGGTCGGGGCGTTGGCCGACAGCTCGGTACGCGACTCGCCAATGATCTGGTTCATCTGGCCGAGGATGTTCAGGCGCGCTTCCAGGGCCTGGCCCAGGGCGATTTCCATGATCTCTTCGGTGATGCCGTTGATCTTGATGTCCATCTGCAGTGCGGTAACGCCTTTGGCGGTACCCGCAACCTTGAAGTCCATGTCGCCGAGGTGGTCTTCGTCACCGAGGATATCGGTCAGGACTGCGAACTTCTCGCCTTCCTTGACCAGGCCCATGGCGATACCGGCAACTGGCGCCTTCATCGGTACACCAGCGTCCATCAGTGCCAGGGAAGCACCGCAGACCGAAGCCATGGAGCTGGAACCGTTGGATTCGGTGATTTCCGAAACCACGCGGATGGTGTACGGGAACACGTCAGCGGCTGGCAGCATGGCCTGAACCGAACGACGGGCCAGACGGCCGTGGCCGATTTCGCGACGGCCGGCACCACCCATGCGACCACACTCGCCCACCGAGAACGGCGGGAAGTTGTAGTGCAGCATGAACGGGTCTTTCTTCTCGCCTTCGAGGGTGTCCAGCAGCTGGGCGTCGCGCGCAGTACCCAGGGTCGCAACGACCAGGGCCTGGGTTTCGCCACGGGTGAACAGCGCCGAACCGTGGGTTTTCGGCAGCACACCGACTTCGATGTTCAGCGGACGTACGGTCTTGGTGTCGCGGCCGTCGATACGTGGCTTGCCGTTGACGATGTTTTCGCGAACGGTGCGGTATTCGATTTCGCCGAAGATGTCTTTGACTTCGCCAGCCGAAGGTTGGCCTTCTTCACCGGAGAACTTAGCAACCGCCTGGTCGCGCAGCTCGCCCAGGCGCGCGTAGCGGTCGGCCTTGACGGTGATGGTATAGCCCTGCGAAACAGCTTCGCCGAACTCAGCGCGGATGGCGTTGAACAGTTCGGTGTTGGCAACGGCCGGTTTCCAGTCCCAGGTCGGCTTGGCAGCTTCTGCAGCCAGCTCTTTGACAGCCTGGATAACCACCTGGAACTCGTCGTGGGCGAACAGTACGGCGCCCAGCATCTGGTCTTCGGTCAGCTCTTGAGCTTCCGATTCAACCATCAGCACGGCATCGGAAGTACCGGCAACGACCATGTCCAGGCTCGAGGCAGCCAGTTGCTCGTAGGTCGGGTTCAGCAGGTAGCCGGTGCTTTCGTGGAAGGCAACGCGGGCAGCACCGATCGGGCCTTCGAACGGAATGCCGGAGATTGCCAGTGCAGCCGAAGTACCGATCATCGCGGCGATGTCCGGATCGGTCTTCTTGCTGGTGGAAACCACAGTGCAGACAACCTGCACTTCGTTCATGAAGCCTTCTGGGAACAGCGGACGGATCGGACGGTCGATCAGGCGCGAGGTCAGCGTCTCTTTCTCGGAAGGACGGCCTTCACGCTTGAAGAAGCCACCCGGGATCTTGCCGGCGGCGTAGGTCTTTTCCTGGTAGTGGACCGACAGCGGGAAGAAACCCTTGCCTGGATCGGCCTGCTTGGCACCGACCACGGTTACCAGCACGGTGACGTCGTTGTCGACGGTCACCAGCACGGCGCCGGTTGCCTGACGGGCGATACGGCCCGTTTCGAGAGTAACGGTCGATTGACCGAACTGGAATTTCTTGATTACCGGGTTCACGGTTTCCTACCTTTTTCAGTGGCTCTGGGGGAACTGGTTTCTTGCGAATTCTTGGGCAGAACGGGGAATCGGCCCCATTGACCGTCCAGATACAACACGAGGTTGGGAGCCTGGCTGCTGCGCGGTGAACCGCTCAGCAAAACCAGGCTGCCAACCTCGGAGATACGCGTGGCGTGTCCGACAGCGATGCTGCAAAGCAGCATAGCCGAAGCCTGCGACACGCCATGCACACCACTGACCAGGCCGCTATTAGCGACGCAGGCCCAGGCGACCGATCAGGGCGCTGTAACGAGTGGTGTCTTTGCCCTTCAGGTAGTCCAGCAGCTTACGACGCTGGTTAACCATACGGATCAGACCACGACGGGAGTGGTGGTCTTTACCGTTGGCCTTGAAGTGGCCTTGCAGCTTGTTGATGTTGGCGGTCAGCAGAGCAACCTGCACTTCCGGGCTACCGGTATCGCCGGCGGCTTGCTGGTATTCGGCAACGATCTGAGCTTTTTCTTCAACGCTGAGGGCCATGAGGCTTCTCCAAACTTAAACGGATCCCGCAAACGGGGCCCAATAGGCCAGGGACAAAACCCTGTATTAATAAAATGAGCTGTGACCGTGCCTATTGACAGCCACCCTCGGTCCACCGGTTTCAGCCAAAGCCTCGGCCGATGGTTTCGGTCATTCCGACCGAATCAGTCGACGCGGCGCAATGCGCCCGTCTTCGCTCACTTCACCGATACCGATGAAGCGGCCATTGTGATCCTGTACGCGGACCATGCCAAACTGTGGTGCATCCGGCGCACGCACTGCCTGGCCATGCAGCCAGTAGAAAGCGCTGTGCTCGGAGAGGCACACCAGTGGCCAGTCCTGCAGCCCGCTGTCGGACGGCATCAGGAAGCGATCGAGCGCTTCGTTGCCACCTTCGGCATGGGCCTGCTCGAGTTCCTCGAGGGTTACCGTCTGGGCCAGAGCGAAAGGCCCGGCCTGGGTCCGGCGCAACTCGGCGACATAGGCGCCACAGCCCAGGGCCTCGCCGATATCCTCCACCAGGGTACGGATATAGGTGCCTTTGCTGCAGCCAACCGACAACCGCGCACGGGTGCCTTCGCACTCGAGCAACTCCAAGCGGCCAATAGTAACAGAACGCGCCTCGCGCTCCACTACCTCTCCTGCACGCGCCAGTTTGTATAGCGGCTGGCCGTCGCGCTTGAGCGCCGAGTACATCGGCGGTACTTGAAGGATTTCACCGCGAAAACGCGGGATCACCGCTTCGATATCGGCGCGACCAACGGTTACCTCACGGGTCTGCAGGACTTCGCCTTCAGCGTCCGCGGTACTGGTAGTCTGCCCCATCTGCATGACCGTTTCGTAGCCCTTGTCGGAATCGAGCAAGTACTGCGAAAACTTGGTCGCCTCACCGAAGCACAGCGGCAGCACGCCGGTCGCCAACGGGTCGAGGCTGCCGGTATGGCCAGCCTTCTCGGCATTGAGCAGCCAGCGCACCTTCTGCAGCGCAGCGTTGGAGGTAAAGCCCAGCGGCTTGTCGAGCAGGATGATGCCGCTGACGTTGCGGCGGATACGTTTGACCTGGGCCACCGCTTACTCCTTGGCGTCCGGCTCGTCGGCATCCTTGTGCAGGCGGTCTTCGGCCACTGCACGTTCGATCAGCGCCGACAGGTGGACACCGCGGCTGACACTTTCATCGAAGTGGAAGTGCAACTGCGGCACGCTGCGCAGCTGCATCGAGCGGCCCAGATGCAGGCGCAGGAAGCTTGCGGCGCTGTTCAGGGCCTTGAGCGACTGCTGCACGGCGTCTGGCGTTTCTTCGCCCATGACGGTGATGAAGACCTTGGCGTGGCCCAGGTCGCGGCTGACATCCACAGCGGTGATGGTCACCAGACCGACGCGTGGGTCCTTGACTTCACGGCGGATCAGCTCGGCCAGCTCGCGCTGCATCTGATCACCGATACGTTGGGTACGGCTGTATTCTTTGGCCATTCTTGCTACCTGTAACTTAAAGCGGCAAACGCCCGGTGAGGCTGAAGCCTGACCGGGCGCTACCTACTGAGGCGCTGCCCACCGCCCTGCGGCGGGGGCTGGCGCCCTGCTCACCCTTAAAGGGTACGAGCAACCTGGACTTTCTCGAAGACTTCGATCTTGTCGCCGACCTTGACGTCGTTGTAGCTCTTGACGCCAATACCGCACTCCATGCCCGAACGCACTTCGGAAGCGTCGTCCTTGAAGCGACGCAGCGATTCCAGCTCGCCTTCGAAGATCACAACGTCATCGCGCAGTACGCGGATCGGACGGTTGCGGTAAACGGTACCTTCGATGACCATACAGCCAGCGATGGCGCCGAACTTCGGCGAACGGAACACGTCACGCACTTCTGCAACGCCCAGGATGTTCTCGCGAACATCGCTGCCGAGCATGCCGGTCAGGGCTTTCTTGACGTCTTCGATGATGTCGTAGATCACGTTGTAGTAACGCATATCCAGACCTTCCTGCTCGACGATCTTGCGCGCGCCGGCATCGGCACGCACGTTGAAGCCGAACAGTACTGCATTCGAAGCCAGCGCCAGGTTGGCGTCGCTTTCAGTGATACCACCGACGCCGCCACCGATCACGCGAACCTGAACTTCGTCGTTGCCCAGACCGCCCAGCGAGCCCTGCAGTGCTTCCAGGGAACCACGCACGTCGGTCTTGAGGACGATGTTGAGGGTCTTCTTCTCTTCCTGACCCATGGTCTCGAAGATGTTTTCCAGCTTGCCAGCGTGAGCACGGGCCAGCTTGACCTCGCGGTACTTGCCTTGACGGAACAGGGCAACTTCGCGGGCCTTCTTCTCGTCGGCAACCACGGACAGCTCGTCACCGGCTTCCGGGGTACCGTCCAGGCCAAGGATCTCGACCGGGATCGACGGGCCGGCTTCCTTCACAGGCTTGCCATTCTCGTCGAGCATGGCACGCACGCGGCCATAGTTGGAACCGCACAGGACCATGTCGCCCTGACGCAGGGTACCGTCCTGAACCAGGATGGTCGCCACCGGGCCACGGCCCTTGTCCAGGCGCGATTCGACCACGACGCCACGACCTGGAGCGGTCGGGGTGGCGGTCAGCTCGAGGATCTCGGCCTGCAGCAGGACGGCTTCAAGCAGTTCGTCGACGCCGGTACCCATCTTCGCCGAAACCTTGACGAATGGAGTATCACCACCCCAGTCCTCGGAGGTCACGCCTTCGACGGCCAGTTCGTTGCGGATGCGATCGAGGTCGGCACCCGGCTTGTCGATCTTGTTCACTGCAACCACCAGCGGAACGCCAGCTGCCTTGGCATGCTGAACGGCTTCGCGGGTCTGCGGCATCACGCCGTCGTCCGCCGCCACCACCAGGATGACGATGTCGGTCGCCTTGGCACCACGAGCACGCATCTGAGTGAACGCAGCGTGGCCTGGGGTATCGAGGAAGGTGACCATGCCGCGGTCGGTTTCCACGTGGTAGGCACCGATGTGCTGGGTAATACCGCCAGCTTCGCCAGCAGCAACCTTGGCACGACGGATGTAGTCGAGCAGCGAAGTCTTACCATGGTCAACGTGACCCATGACGGTAACGACCGGCGCACGCGACTCGGTCTGACCTTCGAACTTCAGCGATTCGGCCAGGGAATCTTCCAGGGCGGTATCGCTGACCAGCGTGACCTTGTGGCCCAACTCTTCTGCGATCAGCTGAGCGGTTTCCTGGTCGAGCACCTGGTTGATGGTAACCGGGGTACCCATCTTGAACATGAACTTGACCACTTCGGCGCCCTTGACGGACATCTGGTTGGCAAGTTCCGAGACGGTGATGGTCTCGCCGATGGTCACGTCACGAATGACAGGGCCAGTCGGGTTCTGGAAGCCGTGCTGGTTACGCTTCTTCAGCTTGCTCTTGCCACCACGGCCACGACGAGCGCCATCGCTCTCTTCGTCAGTGGTACGCGGAGCGGCACGAGGCGTCGGGGCCTTTTCCTTCTCCTTGACCTTGACCTTGATCGACACGCGCGGCGCTTCGCCACGACGCTCGCCACCACGACGGTCTTCGTCACGGGTGCGGCCTTCGTTGCGACGGGCTTCGTCCTTCTTGCGCTCGGCAGCACGGGCTGCGGCGTCTTCGGACGCTGGTACGTCGGCGACTACCGGGGCCGGAGCGGCGGCAGGCGCTGGCTCGGCCTTGGCAGCAGGTGCCGGGGCTGGCGCAGCGGCAACGGCGTCGGCCGCCTGACGGCGAGCCTGCTCTTCGTTGCGCTGGCGAACTTCGGCCTCGACCTTGTTGCGGGCGGCATTTTCAGCCGCGCGGCGCTCATCCAGCTCACGCTTCTGCTCAGCCTGGACTTCTTCCGGGCTGCGCTGAACGAAAACTTTCTTCTTGCGTACTTCTACGCTGATGCTCTTGCTACCGGCGACACGCAGGGTGCTGGTGGTCTTGCGCTGCAAGGTAATCTTGCGCGGCTCTTCCGCCTTGCTCTTGTGGCTGCTCTTCAAATGGGTCAGCAGAGTCTGCTTCTCATTGTCGGTCACTACCTGACCGGCGTCGGTGTGCGGCAGACCTGCCTCACGCATCTGCTGCAGCAGGCGCTCTACCGGTGCCTCGACCTCTTGGGCCAGTTCTTTCACCGTGACTTGCGTCATGCACTTCTCTCCTCAGGCCGCGCCTAATTACTCGAACCAGTGGGCTCGGGCGGCCATGATCAACTTGCCGGCACGCTCTTCGTCGATGCCGTCGATGTCGAGCAGGTCGTCAATCGACTGCTCGGCCAGGTCTTCGCGGTTAACCACGCCGCGCACCGCCAGTTCAGCCGCCAGGTCCTTGTCCATGCCCTCAAGGGAGAGCAGGTCTTCGGCCGGGTGGGCGTCTGCCAGTTTTTCTTCGGTAGCGATGGCCTTGGTCAACAAACGGTCCTTGGCTCGAGCGCGGAGCTCATTGACGATATCTTCGTCAAAGCCATCGATGTTGAGCATTTCTTCCAACGGTACGTAGGCAATTTCTTCGAGGCTGGTGAAGCCTTCGTCGACCAGCACTTGGGCCAGCTCCTCGTCGACTTCCAGCTCTTCGATGAAATTGCGCAGGATGTCGCCGGTTTCAGCCTGTTGCTTGGCCTGGATGTCCTTCTCGGTCATCACGTTCAGGGTCCAGCCGGTCAGCTGACTGGCCAGGCGAACGTTTTGACCACCACGGCCAATGGCTTGCGCCAGGTTGTCTTCGGCAACGGCGATGTCCATTGCATGGGCATCTTCATCAACGATGATCGCCGCGACTTCAGCCGGCGACATGGCGTTGATGACAAATTGCGCCGGGTTCTCGTCCCACAGGACGATATCCACACGCTCACCACCCAGCTCGCCGGATACGGCCTGGACGCGCGAACCGCGCATGCCGATGCAGGCACCTTGCGGGTCGATGCGCTTGTCCTTGGAGCGGACGGCGATCTTGGCACGCGATCCCGGATCACGGGAAGCAGCCATGACTTCGATGAGGCCTTCGGCGATTTCCGGCACTTCGATGCGGAACAGCTCGATCAGCATCTGCGGCGCGGTGCGCGACAGGATCAGCTGAGGACCGCGGTTCTCGGTGCGGATTTCCTTGAGCAGCGCACGCAGGCGCACGCCAACACGGAAAGTCTCACGTGGAATGATGTCTTCGCGGGCCAGCAGGGCCTCGGCGTTGTTACCCAGGTCAACGATGACGTTGTCGCGGGTGACCTTCTTGACGGTGCCGGAGATGATCTCGTTGACCCGCTCGCGGTAGGCGTCGACCACCTGGGCGCGCTCGGCTTCACGGACCTTCTGCACGATGACCTGCTTGGCGGTCTGCGCGGCGATACGGCCGAATTCGATGGACTCGATCTTTTCTTCGATCACGTCACCGACTTTAGCTTCCGGGTGAGTGTCCTTGATCTTGTCCAGCCAGGTTTCGATCGCCGGGTCGTCCAGGTCGTTCTCGTCGACCACGGTCCAGCGACGGAAAGTCTCGTAGCTACCGGTGTGGCGGTTGATTTCCACACGCAGGTCGACTTCGTCCTCAAAACGTTTTTTGGTTGCAGTAGCCAGGGCCACTTCCAGCGCTTCGAAAATGACGCCGGGCGGTACACCTTTTTCGTTGGATACCGATTCAACAACCAGCAGTACTTCTTTGCTCATCGTACGCCTCGCCTTGCGCAAGCCATTGGGCCCGGATAGTCCGCCGGGCCCGGCACGTCTCAGTCAAAACTGGGAATAATATTGGCCTTGTCGATCGAGTCGATCGGCAGCAGGAACTCTTGGTTGTCCACTTGGACCACCACGTCCTGATCCTCCACACCGCGGAGAAGGCCCTGGAAGTTACGACGACCCTCAAAGGGTGAACGCAGCTTGATCTTCACTTGTTCGCCGGCATGCGAGGCAAACTGTTCCAGAGTGAACAGTGGGCGATCCATGCCTGGAGAGGAGACCTCAAGGGTATATTCGCTGCTGATCGGATCTTCCACATCGAGGATCGCGCTGGCCTGACGGCTGACCGCTTCGCAGTCGTCCACCAGGATGCCGTCTTCCTTGTCGATATAGATGCGCAGTACCGAATGCTTACCCTGGGATACGAATTCGATCCCCCAGCACTGATAGCCCAGACCCTCGACCACCGGGGCCAACAAGGCCTGCAACTGTTCTAGCTTGCTCGACACCTGAACCCCCTCGTGCATGCTGTGCAAATAAAAAATGGGCGAAGCGCCCATCCCTGAAAGCGCCGTAGGACAACGACGCCGTAAATTTTGTTCGGCTAGCAAAAAGCCCCTGAAAAGGGGCTCCGCTGAAGCTGGTTGCGGGGGCTGGATTTGAACCAACGACCTTCGGGTTATGAGCCCGACGAGCTACCAAGCTGCTCCACCCCGCGACAAAGCTGGGGCGAAAGTATAAGACTTAACCTGCTTATGGGTCAAACCCAAACCTTCACCTGCAAGAAAGCCCGCTAAAGCGGGCTCTCAAGCTTCAATTGGTACCGAGAAGGGGACTCGAACCCCTACACCCTATGGGCACAACCACCTCAAGGTTGCGTGTCTACCAATTCCACCACCTCGGCAATACTACATTTGAAACCCGTTACTTCTGCTCTTCGGCTGGAGGAGGAACATCACCTTTAGGGGCGTTGTCGCTCTTCTGCTCCTGGAGCACCGGTACATCATCATTAACTGCCGGCTTCTGCGGCTCTTTCACTTCTAGCACCGCTGGATCTGGAAGACCTGCTTGGCTAAGCTGGTGAGCTTGTTGCTTCGCGAAGTATCCTAACCCAAGTGCTGTCAAAAAGAAAGTGGCAGCGAGTATTGCAGTCAATTTACTCAGGAACGTAGCGGAACCTTGGCTTCCGAACACAGTATTTGAGGCACCTGCGCCGAAAGATGCACCTGCTTCCGCACCTTTACCCTGTTGCAACAGAACCAGCACTACAAGCGACAGCGCTGCCAACAGATGAAAAACAACGATAACTGTTTCCAGCATTTGTTCAGTTTCCTGCGGCGCGACAAATTGCACCGAATTCGTCTGCGTTCAGGGACGCTCCACCAATGAGCCCCCCATCGATATCCGGCATGCCGAACAGTTCGGCCGCATTGGCCGCCTTCACGCTGCCGCCGTAGAGAAGCTGCACGTTTGCGGCAACTTCGGCGTCTTCGGCCGCCAACTGAGCACGGATGGCTGCATGCACATCCTGAGCTTGCTGAGGCGAAGCCGTCAAACCTGTGCCAATGGCCCAAACCGGCTCATAGGCGATTACTGCATTGGCGAAAGCCTTAACACCGAACGCGTCGATGATACTGCTTAATTGACCCCCGACAACTTCAAGGGTCTTGCCTGCCTCACGCTCTTCAAGAGTTTCCCCTACGCAGAGCACCGGCATTAAACCACTAAGTTGAGCGGCTGCAAACTTCTCTTTCAGCACTTCTTCACTTTCGCCGATGATCTGGCGACGCTCGGAGTGGCCAATCAAGACCAACTTGCAACCCGCTTCAACCAACTGACTCGGTGCAACTTCACCGGTCAGCGCGCCCTGTTCGGGCTTTACTGCAGAATTCTGTGCTCCGACAGTGATTCCCTTGCCCTGCAGCCCATCAATCACTTGATTGATGAACAGCGCCGGCGGGAACACCGCGACTTCGACACCAGGTGGCACCGGCATATTGCCCAGGCCCAGGATCAGCTCAGCGACGCTGGCGCGGGTACCGTGCATCTTCCAGTTACCAGCTACCATAGGGCGACGCATGCTTTACCTCGTCGGTCAAAGTGGGCGCAGATCTTACCCAACCCGATCTGCGCTGGCAAGCCTCTTTCAGGCACAAACTTCTGCGACCAGCTTGGCCAGGGCTTCGGCGTGGCCACGTACCTGGTTTTCGTCGTCACCTTCGACCATTACTCGCACCAAAGGCTCGGTTCCGGACTTGCGCAGCAGCACACGCCCACGCCCGGCCATGGCCTCGGTGGCCTTGGCACTGGCTTCCTTGACGGCAGGATGTTCCAGCGGGTCGACCTTGCTCGCGCCAAAACGCACGTTGATCAGGACCTGCGGGCATTTGCGCAGGGCCTGACGCGCATGCGCCAGGGTTTCGTCACGGCGCTTGAGCGCCATCAGCACCTGCAGGGCAGCGATAATCGCATCACCGGTAGTGGTGTGGTTACAGCACACTACGTGCCCGGAATTCTCGCCCCCGAGCAGCCAATCGCGCTCAAGCAGTTCTGCCATCACGTAGCGATCGCCGACCTTGGCCCGCACGAACGGAATATCCAGCTCCTTGAGCGCAAGTTCCAGGCCCAGGTTGCTCATCAGCGTGCCGACAACGCCACCTTGCAGCTTGCCACGCTCCTGAAGGTCGCGCGCGATGATGAACAGCAGCTCATCGCCATCGACGATGGCCCCGGTGTGGTCGACCATCAATACCCGGTCACCATCGCCATCGAAGGCGATGCCCAGATCGGCATGCCCCACCAGTACAGCGGCCTGCAGCGACTCGATGTGAGTGGAACCGCACCCTTCGTTGATGTTCAGGCCATCAGGCTGCGCATGCAGTACGGTGACATCGGCACCCAGCTCACGGAACACGCTCGGGGCGACCTTGTAGGTAGCACCGTGAGCGCAATCGATCACCAGCTTGAGGCCTTCGAAGCTGGTGCTGGTCGGTACGCTGCTCTTGCAGAACTCGATATAGCGACCAGCTGCATCGTTGATACGGGAAACCTTGCCCAGCTTGCTCGACTCGACCACGGTCATCGGCTGATCGAGCAACTCTTCGATCATCAGTTCGACTTCGTCGGGCAGCTTGGTGCCCTGCCCGGAAAAGAACTTAATGCCGTTGTCGTCATGCGGGTTGTGCGAGGCACTGATGACGATGCCCGCTTCAGCATGGAAGGTGCGGGTCAGGTAGGCGATCGCCGGTGTCGGCATCGGCCCGAGCAGCATCACGTCGGCACCCGCTGCAGACAAACCGGCTTCGAGCGCAGACTCGAACATATAACCGGAAATACGCGTGTCCTTGCCCACCAGCACACGGCAATTGCCTTGCTTGCGGAAGGCCATGCCAGCCGCCCAGCCAAGCTTCAGCATGAAGTCCGGCGTGATCGGGTATTCGCCGACGCGGCCACGGATGCCGTCGGTACCAAAGTATTTTCTGCTCATAGGGACTCCAATGTTCTTATTCGGCGTTCTGCACCGCGGCAATC
This sequence comes from Pseudomonas sp. HS6-2, assembly GCF_049325675.2. NCBI lineage: Bacteria > Pseudomonadati > Pseudomonadota > Gammaproteobacteria > Pseudomonadales > Pseudomonadaceae > Pseudomonas > Pseudomonas sp. HS6-2. The sequence continues at coordinate 5,414,383 of NZ_CM143906.1, forward strand.
ATGCGCACCACATCGACGGTCTCGGCCACATCATGGACACGCAGGATGCTGGCCCCCTTGGTCATGGCCAAAGCCGCCAGCGCGAGGCTGCCGTACAGTCGCTCACCGACCGGGCGATCCAGCGTCAGACCGATCATGCTCTTGCGCGAAACGCCCACCAGCAGCGGGCGCCCAAGGCGATAGAGCGCTTCCATATGCTTGAACAGGCTGAGATTGTGCGCCAGTGTCTTGGCGAAGCCGAAGCCCGGATCAAGAATGATTCGTTCGGCGGGGATGCCTGCCGCTGAGCAGGCGGCCATCCGTTGTTCAAGATAGCGCGTAACGTCGACGGTCACATCTTCGTAATGCGGGTCGTCCTGCATGTTCCCGGGCTCGCCGCGCATATGCATCAGGCAGACCGGCAAGCCGGTGTCCGCTGCCGCATCCAGGGCACCGTCGCGTTCCAGGGCACGCACGTCGTTGATCAGGCCAGCGCCCAGCCGAGCCGACTCGCGAATGACCGCAGGCGTTGAGGTATCGACCGAAATGACCACGTCGAAGCGACTGTTGATGGCCTCGACCATCGGCGCCACGCGCTCTATCTCTTCGGTGACCGAAACCGCACGCGCGCCGGGGCGGGTCGACTCACCACCGATGTCGATCAGCGTGGCGCCGGCCGCGATCATCGCCTCGGCATGGCGCAACGCCTCGTCGCGCTGACTGAAACGCCCACCATCGGAGAAGGAATCGGGAGTGATATTGAGAATACCCATGACATGGGTACGGGAAAGATCAAGAACCCGGTTGCCGCAAGGCAACCGGGTCGGGTACTGCACTGAGCTCATAGATGCCCTTAGTGTTGAGCTGCCGGGCCGCCAATCGGCGATTCCGGGCGATCATTCTGGGCAGTCGGCGTGCCCGAATCCTTGTCGTCATCCCAATCACGGGGCTCACGCGGAGTACGACCAGCCATGATGTCGTCGATCTGATCGGCATCGATGGTCTCGTACTTCATCAAAGCTTCGGTCATTGCCTCAAGCTTGTCGCGGTTGTCGATCAGCAGCTGCTTGGCAGTGGCATAGCACTGGTCGATGATGCTGCGCACCTCGGAGTCGATCAACTTGGCAGTCTCGCCGGATACGCTGGCGTGCTGGCTACCAGCGCTACGACCGAGGAACACCTCACCCTCCTCTTCCGCGTACATCAGCGGACCGAGCTTCTCGGAGAGGCCCCACTTGGTCACCATGTTGCGAGCGATCTGGCTTGCTCGCATGATGTCGTTGGAAGCACCGGTGGTGACGCCATCGAAGCCCAAGGTCATTTCCTCGGCGATACGGCCGCCATAGAGCGAGCAGATCTGGCTGATCAGCGCACGCTTGGACAGGCTGTAACGGTCTTCTTCCGGCAGGAACATGGTGACACCCAAGGCGCGACCACGCGGAATGATCGAAACCTTGTAGACCGGATCGTGCTCCGGCACCAGGCGGCCAACAATCGCGTGCCCAGCCTCGTGATAAGCGGTGTTCTTCTTTTCCTTCTCGGACATGACCATGGTCTTGCGCTCGGCGCCCATCATGATCTTGTCCTTGGCCAGTTCGAACTCTTTCATTTCGACCAGGCGCTTGTTGGAGCGGGCAGCGAACAGCGAAGCCTCGTTGACCAGGTTGGCCAGGTCGGCACCGGAGAAGCCTGGAGTACCACGAGCAATGACCGCCGGGTTGACGTTTTCGCCGATAGGCACCTTGCGCATGTGCACTTTGAGGATCTGCTCACGGCCCCGGATATCCGGCAGCCCAACCACGACCTGACGGTCGAAACGACCTGGGCGCAGCAGCGCCGGGTCGAGCACGTCCGGACGGTTGGTGGCGGCAATGACGATGATGCCATCGTTCATTTCGAAGCCGTCCATTTCCACCAGCAACTGGTTGAGAGTCTGCTCGCGCTCGTCGTGGCCACCGCCCATGCCGGCGCCACGGTGGCGACCAACGGCGTCGATCTCGTCGATGAAGATGATGCAAGGCGCGTGCTTCTTGGCCTGTTCGAACATGTCACGAACACGGCTGGCACCAACACCGACAAACATCTCGACAAAGTCGGAACCGGAAATGGTGAAGAACGGCACCTTGGCTTCACCGGCAATGGCCTTGGCCAGCAAGGTCTTACCGGTACCGGGTGGGCCGACCATCAGCACACCGCGCGGAATGCGGCCACCCAGGCGCTGGAACTTGCCCGGATCGCGCAGGAATTCGACCAGCTCGCCAACCTCTTCCTTGGCCTCGTCGCAACCCGCGACGTCAGCCAGGGTAGTCTTGACCTGATCTTCGGACAGCAGGCGCGCCTTGCTCTTGCCGAAGCTCATCGGCCCGCCCTTGCCACCCGCACCACCTTGCATCTGGCGCATGAAGAACATGAACACGGCAATGATCACCAGGATCGGGAAGCTCGCCACCAGCAGTTGAGTCCAGATGCTCTGCTGTTCAGGTTGCTTGCCTTCTACGACCACGTGGTTGTCGACCAGGTCGCCGATCAGGCCATTGTCGGTGATGGCCGGGCGCACAGTCTTGAAGTTGTCACCGTCGGCGCGCTTGCCGGTAATGATGTAGCCGTCGACGGTCACACGCTCGACCTTGCCATCCTTGACCTGCTGGATGAAGTCGGAATAGTTGAGGGTCTGCGGCTCGTTAGGGCTGGAGAAGTTGTTCATCACTGTCACCAGGACAGCTGCGATGATCAACCACAGGATCAGATTCTTTGCCATGTCGTTCAATTCGCTACCCTCTGAGGCCGGCGCACGACGCAGCCGTGCCTCGCATGATATTCATCGCCCTAACTTACTACATTACCTACGCATCCGCAGGCACCGTCTGTAACCCTTTGTGAAAGCTAGACTACACGAAGTTCGGACGATCCAGACGCTGCGGCCGATTGGAAATAACTATCGGCCGCCGCGCTTCACGCCTTTCATACGCCTTTGAAACCTTTGCCCACCAGGTACTGCTCACGAGAGCGGTCCCTCGAAGAGGACGGCTTGCGCATTTGCACCTTGTCGAACTTGGTGCGCACGTCCTTCAGGTACATGTCGAAGCCTTCGCCCTGGAAAATCTTGATCAGGAAATCACCGCCGGGCTTCAGTACGCGGGTTGCCAGATCCAGCGCCAGCTCGCAGAGGAACATGGCGCGCGGCATGTCCACTTCGGGCGTACCACTCATATTGGGGGCCATGTCGGAAATCACAAGGTCTACATGCGAATCGCCGACCGCCTCCAGAATCTGCTGGAGCACTGCGTCATCGGTGAAGTCACCCTGAATGAAGGTCACATCCGGGATCGAGTCCATCTCCAGGATATCGGAAGCGATCAGACGACCCTGGCCACCAATCAGACGACTGGTCACCTGCGACCAGCCTCCAGGGGCCGCGCCGAGGTCGATCACGCTCATGCCGGGGCGGATCAGGCGGTCCTTTTCCTGGATCTCAAGGAGTTTGTAGCTCGCACGCGAGCGGTAGCCATCCTTCTGTGCCTGTTTCACAAAAGGATCGTTGAAATGCTCTCGCAGCCAGTTTGCGCTGCTTTTGGAACGTTGTACCACGGGGCACCTCGATGATATGCGTCGTGATTGACTGGGCGGAGCCGGTGGCCCTCGGGTAAAATGCCGGTCAATTTTACAGAATCAGACGGAAAGGGTCAGATTATGCCGCTCAATAACGAGCAGAAGAAGCAATACAAGTCCATTGGTCATGACCTGAAGCCGGTCCTGATCGTCGCTGGCAACGGTTTGAACGAAGGCGTGATCGCCGAATTGGAGCGTGCGCTGGTCGATCACGAACTGATCAAGGTCGAAATTCGCTCGGAAGATCGCGAAGAGCGCGCCGCTGTCATTAGCGAACTGTGCAAGGCCGGCCGTGCCGAACTGGTACAGACCATCGGCAAGAAGGCGCTCATCTATCGCAAGAATCCGCAGCCGAACAAGCAGCTGTCCAATATCCACCGTTACAAGTGACGGTGGCTCCGCTCAGTGGCGCGCCTGGCGCGCCCTGACCGGGACCGGTTGGGCTACCAGCACGATGCCGGAGAAGCCCAACACGAGAAAACAGAACATCTGCCAGCGCTCGCCGACCGAGATGCCGTAGCGCAAGGTGTAGTACCCCACACAGGCCGCAAAGCCCAACAACAGCATCTGGCCGCGAAACTGCCGCCACCAGGCCGCCAGGCCGTCTACCCTTGCCAGCACCGCCAGCTGGGTCAACAAGCCAAGCAACGCCACGCCGATCAACCAGCGGTCGATCTGCCCGGCGATGTCCTGCACCAGCAAGGGTGCCAGGCCACTGACTTTCAGCGCCGGCACCAGCCCCACATGGAACACCCACAGGCCACCGACCCAGAAAACCTGGGCCAGCTGCCAGAGGATCCCCTCGAGGGATGGCGCCCGCAGGCGCCGGTCAGATGTGTTTGACTTCGACAATCTCGTACTCGACCGTACCGCTTGGTGTCTTGACCACCACGGTGTCACCTTCTTCCTTGCCAATGATGGCACGGGCGATCGGTGCGCTGCTCGAAAGCTTGCCTTGTTTCACGTCAGCTTCATCTTCACCGACGATCTGGTAGGTCACCTCGTCATCGGTCTCGGTGTTCGCCAGCACCACGGTGGTGCCGAAAATCACCTTGCCAGTATGGGCGATGGTGGTGACGTCGATCACCACCGAGTTCTGCAGACGGCCTTCGATGTCACGGATACGCGCTTCGACCATGCCCTGCTCTTCACGGGCCGCATGGTATTCGGCGTTTTCCTTGAGGTCGCCCAGCTCACGCGCTTCGCCAATGGCTTGGCTCAGGCGCGGGCGCTCGGTCTTGCTCAGGAAGGTCAGCTCCTCTTCCAGGGCGCGAGCGCCCTGGACGGTCATCGGGTACTTGGTCATGCTCATGCTTTGAGTCCTGCATGCAGATCCTGCAGGCGACGAACAGTCTTCTCGGGACCGAATTTCAGCGCCTCGCAGATGGCTTCACCAGCCGCAATGGTAGTGGTGCAGTAGATCTTGTGCTGCAGCGCATTGCGACGAATCGAGTAGGAATCGGCGATCGACTGGCGGCCTTCGGTGGTGTTGATGATCAGCGACACTTCGTCGTTCTTGATCATGTCGACCACGTGCGGACGACCTTCGGTCACCTTGTTCACACGGCGCACTTTGAGGCCAGCCGCTTCGATGACCTTGGCAGTGCCTGCCGTTGCAACCACTTCGAAGCCAAGGGCGATCAGGTCGCGGGCAACGCCAGCCACTTGCGGCTTGTCGTCGTCACGCACGCTGATGAACGCAGTACCGCCGGTCGGCAGCACTTCGCTGGCACCCATCTGGGCCTTGGCGAACGCTTCACCGAAGCTGTCACCGACACCCATGACTTCACCGGTCGATTTCATCTCAGGGCCGAGGATCGGGTCAACCCCTGGGAACTTGGCGAACGGGAAGACGGCTTCCTTGACGCTGTAGAAGTTCGGGATGATTTCCTGGGTGAAGCCCAGTTCTTTCAGGGTTTTGCCGGCCATGACGCGGGCAGCGATCATGGCCAGGGAGGTACCGATGCACTTGGACACGAACGGTACGGTACGCGAAGCACGCGGGTTGACTTCGATCACGTAGATCTTGTCGCCCTGCAGAGCCAACTGCACGTTCATCAGGCCGACAACGCCCAGTTCCAGGGCCATTTTCTTGACCTGTACGCGGACTTCGTCCTGCACTTCCTTGCTCAGCGAGTACGGCGGCAGCGAGCATGCGGAGTCACCGGAGTGAACGCCGGCCTGTTCGATGTGCTGCATGATCGCACCGATCACCACGTCGGTGCCGTCGCATACCGCATCCACGTCCATCTCGATGGCGCAGTTGAGGAAGTGGTCGAGCAGTACCGGGCTGTCGTTGGAAACCTGTACGGCTTCACGCAGGTAGCGCTTGAGCTCGTCCAGTTCGTAGACAATCTCCATGGCGCGGCCACCCAGTACGTAGGATGGGCGCACCACCAGCGGGTAACCGATGCCACCAGCAGCGCGGATGGCTTCTTCTTCGCTGCGCACGGTAGCGTTTGGCGGCTGCAGCAGGTTCAGGCGCTGAACCATCTGCTGGAAGCGCTCACGGTCTTCGGCACGGTCGATAGCGTCCGGGCTGGTACCGATGATCGGCACGCCGGCTTCTTCCAGGGCGCGAGCCAGTTTCAGCGGGGTCTGGCCGCCGTAGTGAACGATGACGCCCTTCGGCTTCTCGACGCGGCAGACTTCCAGCACGTCTTCCAGGGTCAGCGGCTCGAAGTACAGGCGGTCGGAGGTGTCGTAGTCGGTGGAGACGGTTTCCGGGTTGCAGTTGACCATGATGGTCTCGTAACCGTCTTCACGCAGCGCCAGTGCGGCGTGTACGCAGCAGTAGTCGAACTCGATACCTTGGCCGATACGGTTCGGGCCGCCACCCAGGATCATGATCTTGTCGCGGGTCGACGGGTTGGCCTCGCACTCTTCCTCATAGGTCGAGTACAGGTAGGCGGTGTCGGTGGCGAACTCGGCGGCGCAGGTGTCGACGCGCTTGTACACCGGGAACACTTCCAGCTTGTGGCGGTGACGGCGCAGGTTCTTGTCGGTAATACCGAGCAGCTTGGCCAGGCGCTGGTCCGAGAAGCCCTTGCGCTTGAGGCGCAGCATGTAGTCTTTGTCGATCAACGACAGGGCCAGGGTCTTGACCTTCTCTTCTTCCTTGATCAGATCTTCCATCTGCACCAGGAACCACATGTCGATGCCGGTCAGCGCGAAGATTTCTTCACAGGTCATGCCCGAACGCATGGCGTCGGCAACGTACCAGATACGCTCGGCACCCGGCACGGTCAGTTCGCGCTTGAGGATGCTGGCAGCTTCTGGGCTGGCCAGGTCGACTTTCGGGTCGAGGCCGCAGGCACCGACTTCCAGGCCGCGCAGGGCTTTCTGCAGGGACTCCTGGAAGGTACGGCCGATGGCCATGACTTCACCCACGGACTTCATCTGGGTGGTCAGGCGGGCGTCGGCTTTCGGGAATTTCTCGAAGGCGAAGCGTGGCAGCTTGGTCACGACGTAGTCGATCGACGGCTCGAAGGACGCCGGAGTACGACCGCCAGTGATGTCGTTCTGCAGTTCGTCGAGGGTGTAACCAATGGCCAGCTTGGCGGCGATCTTGGCGATCGGGAAGCCGGTGGCCTTGGACGCCAGGGCGGACGAACGCGAAACGCGCGGGTTCATCTCGATCACGACCATGCGGCCGGTGTTCGGGCAGATACCGAACTGCACGTTGGAACCACCGGTTTCGACACCGATTTCACGCAGCACCGCCAGCGAGGCGTTGCGCATGATCTGGTATTCCTTGTCGGTCAGGGTCTGTGCCGGAGCCACGGTGATCGAGTCACCGGTGTGCACGCCCATCGGGTCAAAGTTCTCGATGGAGCAGACGATGATGCAGTTGTCCTTCTTGTCACGGACCACCTCCATCTCGTATTCCTTCCAGCCGATCAGCGATTCGTCGATCAGCAGTTCCTTGGTCGGCGACAGGTCCAGACCACGGGTGCAGATTTCTTCGAATTCTTCACGGTTGTAGGCGATACCGCCGCCAGTGCCGCCCATGGTGAACGAAGGACGGATGATGCACGGGAAGCCAAGCTTCTCGAGGACCGCATTGGCCTCTTCCATGCTGTGGGCGATACCAGAGCGCGGGCACTCCAGACCGATGTCCTTCATCGCCTTGTCGAAGCGCGAACGGTCTTCGGCCTTGTCGATGGTGTCGGCGTTGGCACCGATCATCTCTACGCCGAACTTCTCCAGAACGCCGTGGCGCTCCAGGTCCAGGGCGCAGTTCAGAGCAGTCTGGCCACCCATGGTTGGCAGTACTGCGTCCGGGCGCTCTTTCTCGATGATCTTGGCCACCGACTGCCACTTGATCGGCTCGATGTAGGTGGCATCGGCCATGGCCGGGTCGGTCATGATGGTGGCTGGGTTGGAGTTCACCAGGATGACGCGGAAACCTTCCTCGCGCAGGGCTTTACAGGCCTGGGCGCCGGAATAGTCGAATTCGCAGGCCTGGCCGATCACGATCGGGCCAGCGCCGAGAATCAGGATGCTTTTGATGTCTGTACGTTTTGGCATGGTTGTCACTCAAATCCGCGGGTCAGTCGGCAAGCCGTCTTGAACAATCTGGGTCAGGCGCTTCCGGGCGCGGCGCGAGCCGGCCCGGGGCCTTGATGCAGGATGCTCAGCGGCGCTTGGCCATGGCATCGGTGAAACGATCGAACAGTGGCGCGACGTCGGTCGGGCCTGGGCTCGCTTCAGGGTGGCCCTGGAAGCTGAACGCGCTCTTGTCGGTGCGCTCGATACCCTGCAGGGTGCCGTCGAACAGCGACTTGTGAATGGCGCGGACGTTGCCCGGCAAGGTGGCTTCGTCAACGGCGAAACCGTGGTTCTGACTGGTGATCATGACCACGCCGGTGTCCAGGTCCTGGACCGGGTGGTTGGCACCGTGGTGACCGTGGCCCATCTTCACGGTCTTGGCGCCGGAGGCCAGGGCCAGCAGCTGGTGGCCGAGGCAGATGCCGAATACCGGAATCTCGGTTTCGAGGATTTCCTTGATCGCCTGGATCGCGTAGTCGCATGGCTCCGGATCACCAGGGCCGTTGGACAGGAACACGCCGTCCGGATTCAGTGCCAGCACTTCGCTGGCCGGGGTCTGGGCAGGCACCACGGTCACGCGGCAGCCGCGGGCAACCAGCATGCGCAGGATGTTCAGCTTGACGCCGTAGTCGAAAGCGACCACGTGGTACGGCAGGTCGGCAGCGTCGATGGTCGGGTGGCTGTCGGTTTTCAGTTCCCACACGCTGGAACGCCACTCGTAGCGTTCCTTGGTGGAAACGACCTTGGCCAGGTCCATGCCCTTCAGGCCAGGGAAGCCGCGGGCAGCAGCGATGGCGGCTTCTTCGCTGATGTTGTCACCAGCCAGGATGCAGCCGTTTTGAGCGCCTTTTTCGCGCAGAATACGGGTCAGGCGACGGGTGTCGATGCCGGCGATGGCGACGACGTTGTTGGCCTTGAGGTACTCAGGCAGCGACTGGGTGTTACGCCAGTTGCTGGCCAGCAGCGGCAGGTCACGGATGACCAGGCCAGCGGACCAGACCCGGTTCGACTCGGCGTCTTCCGGCGTGGTGCCGGTGTTGCCAATGTGCGGATAGGTCAGGGTAACGATTTGCTGCGCGTAGGAAGGGTCTGTAAGGATTTCCTGGTAGCCGGTCATAGCGGTGTTGAATACCACCTCACCAACGGTCTGACCGTCGGCTCCGATAGCTTCACCGCGGAAAATACTGCCGTCGGCAAGGGCGAGTATGGCTGGCTTTGTCAAGAAGACCTCCCGTAAATCAAGCATGAAAGGGCGATCGCAGGTTGCAAAAAAGCGGAGTGACGTATGGACACGTCACCCCGCTTTTATGTGCTGAATTCAATTCGCTGCGCGCTTTTAGTGGACACACTAAAGCTGTAGCTTACAGAAAAGTGCGTTTTCGGTCTACCGCATATGTGTCTCTAAAACACATGATTGCGACAGAGGGCGCAGCGACCCGAGCTGCTCAGCGCAGCTCGAGCACGTCCTGCATGTCGTACAGGCCCGGTTCGCGCCCATCCAGCCACAGTGCAGCACGCACCGCGCCCTTGGCGAAGGTCATGCGGCTGGAAGCCTTGTGGGTGATTTCCAGGCGCTCACCTTCAGCAGCGAACAGCACGGTGTGATCACCGACCACATCGCCGGCACGCACGGTGGCAAAGCCAATGGTCTTGCGATCACGCGCGCCGGTCTGGCCTTCACGGCCATACACCGCCACTTCCCGCAGATCCCGCCCCAGCGCATTGGCAACCACTTCACCCATGCGCAGCGCGGTACCCGACGGCGCATCGACCTTGTGACGGTGGTGCGCCTCGATGATCTCGATGTCGACATCATCACCCAATACCCGCGCAGCCATGTCCAGCAGCTTGAGGCTGAGATTGACACCGACACTGAAGTTGGCGGCGAACACGATCGGGATGTCCTTGCCCGCCTCGGCGAGCAATTGCTTCTCCTCGGCGGTGAAACCAGTGGTACCAATGATCATCGCCTTGCCGTGCTTGCGGCAGAACGCCAGGTTCTTCAGCGTCACCGAAGGGTGAGTGAAGTCGATCAGCACGTCGAATTCATCGGCAACCTTGGCCAGGTCATCGGACAGCAGTACGCCGATCCGACCCAGCGCTGCCAGCTCACCCGCATCGGCCCCGACCAGCGAGCTGTCCGGACGATCGATCGCCGCTGTCAGCCCCGCACCAGGGGTTTGCTGAACGGCTTCGATGAGGGTCTTGCCCATCCGCCCCGCCGCGCCCATCACTGCAATACGTCGCATAGCCATTTTCCTTCTCAGAGATCGCCGAAGAAGCGCTTCACGCCATCGAACCAGCCGTTGGCCTTGGGCGAGTTGTCGCCTTCCAGCGAGCTGCGCAGCTCTTCGAGCAGTTCACGCTGGCGACGGGTCAGGTTGACCGGGGTCTCGACCGCCACGCGGCACAACAGATCACCGGCACCACCACCGCGCACCGGGGCAACACCCTTGCCACGCAAGCGGAACTGCTTGCCGGTCTGGGTGCCTTCCGGAATTTTCAGCTTCACGCGACCATCGAGGGTCGGCACTTCCAGCTCGCCACCCAGGGCAGCATCGGTGTAGCTGATCGGCACTTCGCAATACAGGTGCTTGCCGTCACGCTGGAAGATCTCGTGCTCGCGCACGTTGATCACAACATACAGATCGCCGGTCGGACCACCATGGGTGCCCGCCTCGCCCTCGCCGGAAAGGCGAATGCGATCGCCGGTATCGACACCAGCCGGCACCTTGACCGACAGGGTCTTGTATTCCTCGACACGGCCTTCGCCATGGCAGGAGGTGCACGGGTCGGTGATGATCTTGCCCTGGCCGTGGCAGCGTGGGCAGGTCTGCTGCACCGAGAAGAAGCCCTGCTGCATGCGTACCTGACCGATACCGCCGCAGGTCGGGCAGGTCGACGGGGTCGAACCCTTCTTGGCGCCAGAACCGTCACATGGCTTGCAGTTGACCAGCGTGGGCACGCGGATGCTGACCGTGGTGCCACGCACCGCCTCTTCGAGATTCAGCTCCAGGGTGTAGCGCAGGTCGCTGCCACGCTGGGCACCGCCACGTCCGCCACCGCGACTGCCACCGAAGAAGTCACTGAAAACATCGCCGAAGATGTCGGAGAAGTTGGCACCGCCGAAGCCGGCACCGCCGCCACCCATGCTCGGGTCGACGCCGGCATGGCCGTACTGGTCGAACGCCGCGCGCTTGCTGGCATCGGACAGTACTTCGTAGGCCTCGTTGGCCTCCTTGAACTTGTCTTCCGACTCTTTATCGCCCGGGTTGCGGTCCGGGTGGTATTTCATCGCCAGGCGGCGGTAGGCCTTCTTGAGGTCAGCTTCGCTGGCGCCGCGCTCGACACCCAGGACCTCATAATAATCACGCTTGGACATAGGTCATTTGCACCTTGTGGGGCGTCCGGCATCTGCGCCGCGCCATCAGCACCTGCCTGCACACCACGAATGGCCCAGACAAATGCTGTAAAAAATCTCGAATTCCAGATACGCCAACGCGGGAGCAAGCCCCCGCGCGGCGACACCTTACCAGTTCACCGGCACAAGCCGGTGAACGGGTCGACAGCAGGCAACGATTACTTCTTGTCGTCGCCTTTCACTTCTTCGAACTCGGCGTCAACCACGTCATCGTGCTTGGCTTCCGGCTCGGCGTGCTGCTGAGCGCCACCCTGAGGCTGTTCGGCCTGCTGCTCGGCGTACATCTTCTGGGCAACCGGAGCCGATACCTTGGACAGCTCTTCGACCTTGGCGTCGATGGCAGCCTTGTCGTCGCCTTTGACAGCGGCTTCCAGGGCAACCACGGCGGCTTCGATCGCGGTCTTCTCTTCAGCAGTGACCTTGTCACCGGCGTCAGCGACCATCTTGCGAGTCGAGTGCACCAGCGCGTCACCCTGGTTACGGGCAGCGGCCAGCTCTTCGAACTTGCGGTCTTCCTCGGCGTTGGCCTCGGCGTCACGCACCATGCGCTCGATTTCTTCGTCGGACAGGCCAGAGTTGGCCTTGATCACGATCGACTGAGCCTTGCCGGTGGCCTTGTCTTTGGCGCCGACATGCAGGATGCCGTTGGCGTCGATGTCGAAGGTCACTTCGATCTGAGGCACGCCACGTGGCGCTGGCGGAATGTCAGCCAGGTCGAACTTGCCCAGCGACTTGTTCTGCGCAGCCTGCTTACGCTCGCCCTGCAGAACGTGAATGGTCACGGCACCCTGGTTGTCGTCGGCAGTCGAGAACACCTGCGACTTCTTGGTCGGGATGGTGGTGTTCTTCTCGATCAGCGCGGTCATCACACCACCCATGGTTTCGATACCCAGGGTCAGCGGGCTTACGTCCAGCAGCAGTACGTCTTTCACGTCACCGGCCAGTACGGCGCCCTGGATGGCAGCACCCATGGCCACGGCTTCGTCCGGGTTGACGTCCTTGCGCGCTTCTTTACCGAAGAAGTCAGCAACGGCCTTCTGCACCATCGGCATACGGGTCTGGCCACCGACCAGGATCACGTCGTCGATCTTGCTGGCATCGATGCCGGCGTCTTTCAGGGCGATGCGGCACGGTTCGATGGTACGGTTGACCAGGTCTTCGACCAGCGACTCCAGCTTGGCGCGGGAGATCTTCACGTTCAGGTGCTTCGGACCGGTAGCGTCTGCAGTGATGTACGGCAGGTTGACGTCGGTCGACTGGGCCGAGGACAGCTCGATCTTGGCCTTTTCAGCAGCTTCTTTCAGACGCTGCAGGGCCAGTGGATCGTTCTTCAGGTCCATGCCGGACTCTTTCTTGAACTCGTCTACAAGGTAGTCGATCAGGCGCATGTCGAAGTCTTCGCCACCCAGGAAGGTGTCGCCGTTGGTGGCCAGTACTTCGAACTGGTGCTCACCGTCGACTTCGGCGATTTCGATGACCGAAACGTCGAAGGTACCACCACCCAGGTCATAAACGATGACGGTGTGGTCGCCCTTGGCCTTGTCCATGCCGTACGCCAGTGCAGCAGCGGTCGGCTCGTTGATGATGCGCTTGACGTCCAGACCGGCGATGCGGCCGGCGTCCTTGGTAGCCTGGCGCTGGCTATCGTTGAAGTAGGCCGGAACGGTGATGACCGCTTCGGTCACGGACTCGCCGAGGTAGTCTTCGGCGGTCTTCTTCATTTTCTTCAGCACTTCGGCGCTGATCTGTGGCGGCGCCATGTCCTTGCCGTTGGCCTGTACCCAAGCGTCGCCGTTACCACCTTTGACAATCTTGTATGGCACCAGCTTGATGTCTTTCTGCACGACGTCTTCTTCGAAGCGGCGGCCGATCAGGCGCTTCACTGCGAACAGAGTGTTGTGCGGGTTGGTGACAGCCTGGCGCTTGGCCGACTGCCCTACCAGGATTTCGCCGTCGTTGGCGTAGGCCACGATCGAAGGGGTAGTACGCGCGCCTTCGGCGTTTTCGATGACCTTGACGTTACCGTTTTCCAGAATGGAGACGCACGAGTTGGTGGTCCCCAGGTCGATACCGATGATTTTGCCCATGTTAACTCTCCCGAAACTTGAATTTGGTGGCAGCGGCTACTTCTGGCCAACTGCGGTAATACTTGAACGCTTGACACCTAGATGGGGATGACCCGAAAGATTTCAAGCCTTCTCATCGATAGAAGGTTGCGGGGCAACCGGAGCCTTGCTCACCACCACCATGGCGGGGCGCAGCAGGCGGCCGTTGAGCAGGTAACCTTTCTGGAAGACGTTCAGCACGCTGTTCGGCTCGACGTCGGCGTTTTCCTGCATGGCCATGGCCTGGTGGTGATCAGGATTGAACGGCTGGCCGTGCGGCTCGATGGCTTCGAGGTTGTAGCGCTTGAGGGTGTCCTGGAACATTTTCAGGGTCAGCTCGACGCCTTCACGGGTGTTCTTGACCTGGTCATCCTCAGGGTTGAGGTGGGTCAGAGCCATCTCCAGGCTGTCGATCACCGGCAGCAGGTCGCCAGCAAACTTCTCGAGGGCGAACTTGCGGGCCTTGTCGACTTCCTGTTCGGCGCGGCGAATGCTGTTCTGCGCTTCTGCAGCAACACGCAGGGACTGATCCTTGGCGGCGGCCAGCTGCTCCTCGAGCTCCTGAACGCGGGCGCCGTTATCCACTGCACCAGCCTCTTCGGCGTTAAGGTCTTTTTCATTCAGCTGTTCGTCAGCCATGGGTTCTCTCCTCCGCAATTTCTGTTGTACGAGCAAAGCTCGCCGTGTCTGCCGGCTATATGGGGCCGGAAAAACCAGCTTCAAGGGGCAAGTGGGTTTTGCAGGCCGCAACAGAATCCGCCAGAGGGCATTGGCAGGGCTGAAAAAAGTACTGTATAAATAACCAGACCTGAACTTCGGGAGCCGCCCCCATGCTGGTGCACCTGTCCATCCACAACTACGCCATCGTCGAACACCTCGACCTCGAAATCGCCCGCGGCATGTCGGTCATCACCGGCGAGACCGGTGCAGGCAAGTCGATCATGCTCGACGCCCTCGGCCTTGCCTTGGGCGACCGTGCCGACAGCGGCGTGGTGCGCCCCGGCACCGACAAGGCGGACATCCTGGCCACGTTCGACCTGGTGGACATCCCCGAAGCCCATGCCTGGCTGGCCGAACGCGACCTGGACAACGACGGCCTGTGCATCCTGCGCCGGGTCATCACCGCCGAAGGCCGCAGCCGTGGCTATATCAACGGTACGCCCTGCCCGCTCGGCGACCTCAAGGCGCTCGGCGAGCTACTGATCGACATCCACAGCCAGCATGAACACCAGTCACTGCTGAAGACCGACACCCACCGCCGCCTGGTGGACGAATACGCCGGCGCCATCGACCTGGCCCGCCAGGTACAGCTTGCCGCCAAGCGTTGGAACCAGACCCGCCTGGAGCTTGAGCGGCTGAGCAACTCCGGCGACGAGCAACGCGCCCGCCATCAGCTGCTGAGCTACCAGCTTGAAGAACTCGACAACCTCGGCCTGGGCGAAAACGAACTGGAACAACTGGAGCAGGAACACAAGAACCTGACCAACGCCGAAGCCCTCTTCGGCATCTGCCGCCAGGTCATCGACCAGTGCAGCGAAAGCGATTCGGGCAACGTGCTCAGCACCCTCACCTCCAGCCTCAATCGCCTCGGCGCTGCAGCAAACGCCCCGCGTGCATTGGGCGAAGCCGCGAACATGATCGCCAGCGCACAGATTCAGGTAGAAGAAGCGATGGGCGAGCTCAACCGCTTCCTCGACAACTTCGATGCAGACCCCATGCGTCTGCAAGCCCTGGAAGAGCGCCTCGACACGATCTACACCCTGGCGCGCAAGCACCGCGTTCATCCCACCGAACTGCCGCACCTGCAGCAGCAGCTGATGGACGAACTCGAAGGCCTGAACGCCAGTGACGAGTCGATCGAACGCCTGGGCGAGGAGCTTGGTGCCTTTGCCCAGCACTATAAAGTGAAGGCACTGGAACTGAGCGCCCTGCGCCAGCAGGCAGCCAAACAGCTGGCTGTCGCCGTGGAGCAGGAAATTCAGCGCCTGGGCATGCCGGGCGGTCGGTTCTGCATCGAACTCACCCCCAATGAAGGCAACGACCTATCACCCCATGGTCTGGAGCAGATCGAACTGCTGGTCAGCGCCAACCCCGGGCAGCCACTCAAGGGACTGGCCAAGGTAGCGTCCGGGGGCGAGCTGTCACGCATCAGCCTCGCGATCCAGGTGATCACCGCGCAGACCTCGCGCATTCCGACCCTGGTGTTCGACGAAGTAGACGTCGGCATCGGCGGCCCTACGGCCGAAATCGTCGGCCAGTTGCTGCGTCGCCTGGGCGAGCGCGGCCAGGTCCTGACCGTGACCCACCTGCCTCAGGTGGCGGCGCAAGGGCACCATCACCTGTTCGTGCACAAGGTGCGCAACAGCGATACCACCCACACCGCAGTAGCCAGCCTGGGCAAGCGCGAGCGGGTCGAGGAAGTGGCGCGCATGCTGGGCGGCATCGACCTGACCAAGGAATCCCTGGCCCATGCGCGCAAGATGGTGGTTTCCGGCAAGGCCTGAGAGCACCTTCAGGCTGCCAGAAAGCACAAAGGCGACCCGAAGGTCGCCTTTGTCATTCATAACGAGCTAAATCGTTACTTTTTCTTACGCACATAAAGGACCAGATTGTGGTCCACGAGCTCGTAGCCATGCTCGGCCACGATCTCTTTCTGGCGGCGCTCGATTTCAGCGTCCATGAACTCGATGACTTCACTGGTCTCCACGTTGACCATATGGTCGTGGTGACCGCCGTCAGCCAGCTCGAACACCGCATGGCCACCGTCGAAGTTATGGCGCACCACCAGGCCAGCTGCTTCGAACTGGGTCAGTACACGATAGACGGTTGCCAGACCGACGTCCTCGCCAGCCTCCATCAGCGCCTTGTAAACATCCTCGGCGCTCATGTGACGTTGCTCGGTGGAGTCGAGCATCTGAAGGATCTTGACTCGAGGCAGGGTCACCTTGAGGCCGGCTTTGCGCAATTCGCTATTTTCAACCATGGTCAGCTTTCTCGCCGATGCTGCTTCGCAGCTTCTCTTAATACGGGTATGATCGGGGTTTACGTTGTCCAGCCAAGATAGTGGAAGTCGCCCACCGATGCAAAACACCAAGCTCTTGCTAAACAGCCTCGCCCTCGCGGGACTGCTCGCACTCGCCGGTTGCTCGTTTCCCGGGGTTTACAAGATCGACATCCAGCAGGGCAATGTCGTCACGCAAGACATGATAGACCAATTACGCCCCGGAATGACCCGTCGGCAAGTAAGGTTTATCATGGGTAACCCGTTGCTGCAGGACACTTTCAACACCAACCGTTGGGACTACCTGTATAGCCTGCAACCTGGTGGCGGCAAACGCCAGCAGGAACGCATGAGTATCTTCTTCAACGACAGCGACCAACTGGTCAGCCTGTCTGGCGACTTCATGCCAGGTGTGAGCCGCGACCAGGAAATCCTCGGTGGCAGCAGCAACACCACGGTCAGCCCGGCCACCCAGCCAGAGCAGGCCAAGCCGCAGCCGGAAGAGAAGCCAGCCAAGCCAGGCTCGACGGAAGAATCCATCCAGCGCGAGATCGATACCATCGAGACCACCCCAGTGCCGACGCCAGCACCGCTGGAAACCTCGCCGCAGTAATTGCCGGCCAGACGAAAAAGCCCGGACCATGGTCCGGGCTTTTTATTGCCTGCCAGAGCAGCTAGCGCTTGGCCTTGGCCTGTGCGGCACGCTGCCTGCGCGCCTCGACCGGGTCGATCAGCAGAGGCCGGTAGATCTCCAGGCGATCCCCCTCCTCGACCACACGCTCGTGCGCATCCGCGACCACCTTGCCAAAAATGCCCACCGAGCATTCCTCGACATTCAGCCCGCCGACTTGCGCGGCAATCCCGGACAGGCGCAATGCTTCACGCACAGTCGTCCCATCCGCTACGTCACAGACCAACAGCCACTGGCGCTCGGCCGTGGCGTAGGCCACTTCAACCTTGACCATTGAGCTGCTTGGCACGCTGGCAGAACGCATCCACCAGGGTATTGGCTGCCTGATTGAACAGCGGCCCAAGCGTGGCACGCACAATTGCGCCGGCGTAGTCGAAGGTCAGGTCCAGGCTGATCTTGCAGGCCTTTTCACCGAGCGGCTTGAACACCCACAGGCCATGCAGCTGAGTGAACGGCCCCTCTTCCAGATTCATCTCGATGGACTGCCCTGGCACCAGCACATTGCGGGTGACGAACTGCTGGCTCATGCCGCCCTTGGCCACTTCCAGCTTCGCCCGCATGTGCGTGTCACTGGCCTCGATCACGGTCGACGCCGAGCACCAGGGCAGGAATTCAGGGTAGCTGGCCACATCATTGACCAGATCGTAGAGCGCCTGGGCAGGGTACGGCAGCAGGGCGGAACGTTGAATATGGGTAGTCATCCAGGCGTCACTTCCAAGGCTGGGTGGCGGCGCTTCGCAGCGTGCCGAAAACAGGTTCAGTGCATAGAACAGGCCTTGTATTGTCCGGTATTCATTGCAGTGGCTCAAGCACACCGAAATCCCATAGCCGACCGGGTTATGACTTGCCTATAATGCCGCCCCTATGGCTAAACAAAAGAAACATCCGACCGGGACCATCGCGCAAAACAAAAAGGCGCGACACGATTACTTCATCGAACACAAGTTCGAGGCCGGGCTGGTCCTGTCCGGCTGGGAAGTAAAAAGCCTGCGGGCCGGCAAGGCGCACCTGACCGACAGCTACGTGCTGCTCAAGGATGGCGAAGCCTGGCTGTTCGGCAGCCACATCACCCCGCTGAACACCGCCAGCACCCACGTCATCGCCGACCCCATGCGCACCCGCAAGCTGCTGCTGAACAAGCGCGAGCTCGAGCGTGTGGAGGCCGCCGTGGCGCAAAAAGGCTACACCTGCGTGGCGTTGGCGCTGTACTGGAGCAAGCACCTGATCAAGTGCGAGATCGCGCTTGGCAAGGGCAAGAAGGAGTTCGACAAGCGCGACACCATGCGCGAACGCGACTCCAACCGCGAGCTGCAGCGTGCGGTGCGGAACAAGGGCAAGGAAGAGTAATCACTCTTTAGCCTGTGACTGCCTCTTCGCGGGTTTACCCGCGAAGAGGCAGTCCCCCATCTCAACGCCCGCTGCGCCGCTCCGCCCGCGCTACACGCTGCGCCTCGTCCTGCGCCTCTTCCAGCACCTCCTGCACATACAGAATGTGCCGGCTGGATACCTCCCGCGCATCCTCCGCCCTACCCTCGACAATCGCCTGGTATAACTCGCGGTGCTGATTGATCAGCATGTCGCGTGTTTCCGTGCGCTGCTGATACATGCCACCGATGTTGGTCACCACGTTGCGCTTGAGCAGATCGAACAGGCCACGAATGGTATGCAGCAACACCGCGTTATGGCTGGCCTCGGCAATTGCCAGGTGGAAGCGTGCATCGGCCGCGCCCTCCTCCGCCCGCGTTACCTCGTCTGCGCGCGCATAGCAATCCTGCAAGGTATCGAACGCCGCCTTCAGCCGCGCGCGATCGGGCTCGGTAGCGCGCTGGGCCGCGTAGTAGGCGCATGACGCCTCCAAGGTATGGCGAAACTCGAGCAGGTCGCGCTGCGCCTCTGCACTGTGCTCGAGCAATTGCAGCAGCGGGTCACTGAACGTCGAGCCGAGCGATTCGGCCACGTAATTGCCGCCACCCTGGCGGCTCACCAGCAGCCCCTTGGCCACCAGCTTCTGGATCGCCTCACGCAGTGACGGGCGCGACACACCGAACTGCTCGGCCAGGACGCGTTCGGCCGGCAGCCGCTGCCCAGAGGTCAGCGTGCCTTCCAGAATCATCCCTTCCAACCGATCGACGATGTCGTCGGACAGGCGCCGTTGGCGGACCTGATCAAAAACCATCACATGCTCTCCACAAACCCCGGCCAATTTCACGGGGGTGCCTATTCTCGCCGATCCACGCCACGCCAGCACGCATCAGGCGGCGGTTTTCGCCTGCAAGCAGCTGCCCGTTCATCGACCCGCGACCAAAGTTTTGCACGAGACAAATTGACACACCCACAACAGCGCTTTTAACCTAGCGGCCAGCCATTGTAAATTGGTCTTACCAATTATCCAATGCCAGTGCCTGACCAACAACAATTAGGGGCCACCCCATATGCAAACCTGGCAACAACTCTATACCCCGCTTGGTAGTCTCGGCCTGTCCGCACTGGCGGCGGTCATCCCTATCGTGTTCTTCTTCCTGGCCCTGGCCGTGTTCCGCCTCAAAGGGCACGTGGCTGGCAGCATCACCCTTGGCCTGTCGATCCTGGTGGCGATCTTCGCCTTCCAGATGCCTGTCGACATGGCCCTTGCTGCCGCAGGTTATGGCTTCCTCTACGGCCTCTGGCCGATTGCCTGGATCATCGTTGCCGCGGTGTTCCTGTACAAACTCACGGTCAAGAGCGGCCAGTTCGAAGTGATCCGCAGCTCGGTGCTGTCGATCACCGACGACCAGCGCCTGCAAGTGCTGCTGATCGGCTTCTGCTTCGGTGCCTTCCTCGAAGGTGCGGCCGGCTTCGGCGCCCCGGTGGCCATCACTGCCGCGCTGCTGGTGGGCCTGGGCTTCAACCCGTTGTATGCCGCCGGCCTGTGCCTGATCGCCAACACCGCACCGGTGGCCTTCGGCGCCCTGGGCATCCCGATCATCGTGGCCGGCCAGGTCACCGGCATCGACGCCTTCCACATCGGCGCCATGACCGGCCGCCAGCTGCCACTGCTGTCGCTGTTCGTACCATTCTGGCTGGTGTTCATGATGGACGGCCTGCGCGGCGTGAAGGAAACCTGGCCTGCCGCCCTGGTTGCCGGCCTGAGCTTCGCCGTGACCCAGTACTTCACCTCGAACTTCATCGGCCCTGAGCTGCCAGACATCACCTCGGCCCTGGCCAGCCTGATCTGCCTGACGCTGTTCCTGAAAGTCTGGCAACCCAAGCGCTCATTCAGCGAAGCCAAAGGCAGCGTCGGCGCCGCCGTGGTGCAGCCGAGCGGCAGCCAGCCGACCCCGTACAGCTTCGGCGAAATCTTCAAGGCGTGGTCGCCGTTCCTGATCCTCACCGTGCTGGTCACCATTTGGACCCTGAAGCCGTTCAAGGCGGCCTTCGCCCCGGGCGGCGCGATGTACAACTTCGTGTTCAACTTCGCCATCCCACACCTCGACCAACTGGTGATCAAGACCGCGCCGATCGTCACCGCGCCGACGGCCATGCCAGCGGTGTTCAAGCTCGACCCGATCTCCGCCACCGGCACGGCCATATTCCTCTCGGCCCTGATCTCCATGGCCGTGCTGAAGATCAACTTCAAAACTGGTCTGACCACTTTCAAAGAGACCTTCTGGGAACTGCGCTGGCCGATCCTGTCGATTGGCATGGTGCTGGCCTTCGCCTTCGTCACCAACTACTCGGGCATGTCTTCGACCATGGCCCTGGTGCTGGCCGGCACAGGCGCCGCGTTCCCGTTCTTCTCGCCGTTCCTCGGCTGGCTGGGCGTGTTCCTGACCGGTTCCGACACCTCGTCCAATGCCCTGTTCAGTTCGCTGCAGGCCACCACCGCGCACCAGATCGGGGTCAACGACACCCTGCTGGTAGCGGCCAACACCAGCGGCGGCGTGACCGGCAAGATGATCTCGCCACAGTCGATCGCCGTGGCTTGCGCCGCCACCGGCCTGGTCGGCAAGGAATCCGACCTGTTCCGCTTCACCGTCAAGCACAGCCTGTTCTTCGCCACCATCGTCGGCCTGATCACCCTGATCCAGGCCTACTGGCTGACCGGCATGCTGGTTCATCACTAAAGTGAAAGGGGCCGGGCGCCATCACGCGCCCGGCATCTCCTTCAACCCACGCTGCGAGAATCCATGATCATTTCCGCCTCCACCGACTATCGCGCCGCGGCCCAACGCAAGCTGCCTCCCTTCCTCTTCCACTACGCCGACGGCGGTGCCTACGCCGAGCACACCCTACGCCACAACGTCTCGGACCTGGCCAGCATTGCCCTGCGCCAGCGCGTGCTGAAGAACATGTCCGAGCTCAGCCTGGAAACCAAACTGTTCGACGAGACCCTGAGCATGCCCGTGGCCCTGGCCCCGGTCGGCCTTACCGGCATGTACGCCCGCCGTGGCGAAGTGCAGGCGGCGCGCGCGGCGGCAGCCCATGGCATTCCTTTCACCATGTCGACGGTGTCGGTGTGCCCGATCGAAGAAGTGGCGCCCGCCATCGACCGGCCGATGTGGTTCCAGCTGTACGTGCTCAAGGACCGCGGCTTCATGCGCAACGCCCTGGAGCGGGCCAAGGCCGCCGGCGTGAAAACCCTGGTGTTCACCGTCGACATGCCGGTGCCCGGCGCCCGCTACCGCGACGCCCACTCCGGCATGAGCGGCGCGAACGGCCCGATCCGCCGCGTGCTGCAGGCCATGACGCACCCTGAGTGGGCGTGGGACGTCGGCGTGATGGGCCGCCCGCACGACCTGGGCAACATCTCCAAGTACCGCGGCAACCCCACCGGCCTTGCCGACTACATCGGCTGGCTGGGCAACAACTTCGACCCGTCGATCTCGTGGAAGGACCTGGAGTGGATTCGTGAATTCTGGGACGGCCCAATGATCATCAAGGGCATCCTTGACGCCGATGATGCCCGTGACGCGGTCAAGTTCGGCGCCGACGGCATCGTCGTGTCGAACCACGGCGGCCGCCAGCTCGACGGCGTGCTGTCCAGCGCCCGCGCCCTGCCGGCGATTGCCGACGCGGTCAAAGGTGACCTGAAGATCCTCGCCGACTCCGGCATCCGCAGCGGCCTCGACGTGGTGCGCATGATCGCCCTCGGCGCCGACACCGTGCTGATCGGCCGCGCCTTCCTCTGGGCCCTGGCGGTGCATGGCCAGGCCGGGGTGAAAAACCTGCTCGAACTGTTCGAGAAGGAAATGCGCGTGGCCATGGTGCTGACCGGCGCCAAGTCGATCAGCGAGATCACCCGCGACTCGCTGGTCCGCGAACTGGGCGCCTGAGCGCCTGCCAACCGTACCGCCTGAATGACCGGGGGCACGCCGCGCGCCAGACGCTGCGGCCCCGCGAGGAGATTGCATGAGCCTGCCCGCTGCGTTCCTGCGTGATGCCGAGCGCCTGATCCCCGCCGAACGACGTTTCGACGACCCGACATCCACCCTGGCCTTCGGCACCGATGCCAGCTTCTACCGGCTGATTCCCAAGCTGGTGGTGCGCGTCGAGTCCGAGGACGAAGTGGTCGGGCTGATTCAACTGGCCCAACGCGATCGCGTACCAGTGACCTTCCGCGCCGCCGGCACCAGCCTGTCCGGCCAAGCCATCAGCGACTCGGTGCTGATCGTGCTCGGCGATAACTGGAACGGCCGTGAAATCCGCGGCCAGGGCGAGCAGATCCGCCTGCAACCCGGCGTCATCGGCGCCCAGGCCAACGCGTGGCTGGCCCCGTACGGGCGCAAGATCGGCCCCGACCCGGCTTCGATCAATGCCTGCAAGATCGGCGGCATCGTCGCCAACAACGCCAGCGGCATGTGCTGCGGCACCGCCCAGAACACCTACCACACCCTCGCCGGCCTACGCCTGGTGCTGGCCGACGGCACCCGCCTGGACAGCGAAGATCCGGCCAGTGTCGCAGCCTTCAAAAGCAGCCACGCCGACCTGCTCGAATCGCTGGCCCGCCTGGGCCGCGAAACTCGCGCCAACACCGAACTGGCCGACCGCATCCGGCACAAATACCGACTGAAGAACACCACTGGCCTGTCACTCAATGCGCTGGTGGACTACGACCAGCCGCTGGATATCCTGCAGCACTTGCTGGTCGGTTCCGAAGGTACCCTGGGCTTCATCAGCGCCGTCACCTACGACACCGTGCCCGATCACCCGCACAAGGCCAGCGCCCTGCTGGTGTTCCCTAGCGTGGAAAGCTGCTGCCGCGCCGTCACCGTACTCAAGCGCCAGCCGGTGTCCGCCGTGGAACTGCTCGACCGCCGCAGCCTGCGTTCGGTGCAGAACATGCCGGGCATGCCGCTGTGGGTCAAAGGCCTGTCGGACAACGCCTGCGCCCTGCTGATCGAGTCCCGCGCCGCCAGCCAGAGCCTGCTGCACGAACAACTGCAATTGGTAATGGCCTCGATCGCCGACTACCCGCTGGAGCAGAAGGTCGACTTCAGTGAAGACCCGGCCGTGTACAACCAGCTGTGGAAAATCCGCAAGGATACCTTCCCCGCCGTCGGCGCCGTGCGCCAGACCGGCACCACGGTGATCATCGAAGACGTCACCTTCCCCGTCGAGCAGCTGGCCGAAGGCGTCAACCGCCTGATCCAGCTGTTCGACAAGCACCACTACGACGAGGCGATCATCTTCGGCCACGCGCTGGAGGGTAACCTGCACTTCGTCTTCACCCAGGGTTTCAACAGCGCCGAGGAAGTCACGCGCTACCAGGCGTTCATGGACGACGTCGCGCAGTTGGTTGCCGTCGAGTTTGGCGGCTCGCTCAAGGCCGAACACGGCACCGGCCGCAACATGGCACCGTTCGTGGAGCTGGAATGGGGCCATGACGCCTACCAGCTGATGTGGAAGCTCAAGCGCCTGCTCGACCCCAACGGCATCTTCAACCCCGACGTCGTGCTGAGCGAAGACCCGGATATCCACCTGAAGAACCTCAAGCCACTGCCCGCCGCCGACGAAATCGTCGACAAGTGCATCGAGTGCGGCTTCTGCGAGCCGGTGTGCCCCTCCAAGGGCCTGACCCTCAGCCCACGCCAGCGCATCGTCATGTGGCGCGACATCCAGGCGAAGCAACGCGCCGGCGTCGACACCCGCGAGCTGCTGCAGACCTACCAGTACCAAGGCATCGACACCTGCGCCGCCACTGGCCTGTGCGCCCAGCGCTGCCCGGTCGGCATCAACACCGGCGAACTGGTGAAAAAGCTGCGCAGCCAGGCTGCCAACCACGCCAAGGCCGCCGACTGGCTGGCCGAGCATTTCCACACCGCCCTGGGCGGCGCCCGCTTCACCCTCACCGCCGCCAACACCGCCCGCAAACTGCTCGGCGCCCCACGCCTCGGGCGCCTCAGCGCATCACTGAGCAAGGCCAGCAAAGGCCGCCTGCCGCAGTGGACCCCGGCCATGCCACAGCCGCTGCGCACCATGGACTTCGGCCCGACGAGCAACGACGCCCGCCCCCGCGTGGTGTACCTCGCCGCCTGCGTATCGCGCGTGATGGGCCCGGCCTACGCCGACCGCGAGCAAAGCTCGCTGCTCGACAAGACCCGCGCCCTGCTGGAAAAATCCGGTTACCAAGTGGTGTTCCCGGATAACGCCGACAGCCTCTGCTGCGGCCAGCCGTTCGCCTCCAAGGGCTACCCCGAGCAGGCCGAACACAAGCGCCAGGAGCTGATCAACGCCCTGCTCCACGCCAGCCGCGGCGGCCTCGACCCGATCTACTGCGACACCAGCCCGTGCACACTGCGCCTGGTGCAAGACCTGGGCGAAACCCGGCTGGACCTGTACGACCCGGTGCGCTTCATCCGCACCCACCTGCTCGACAAGCTGGAGTTCACCCCCCAGGACGAGCCGGTGGCCGTGCACGTGACCTGCAGCACCCAGCACCTGGGCGAAAGCCAGGCACTGATCGACCTGGCGCGCCGTTGCAGCAAGCAGGTGGTGATTCCGGAAGGCATTCACTGCTGTGGCTTTGCCGGCGACAAGGGCTTCACCACCCCCGAACTCAACGCCCACTCGCTGCGTAGCTTGAAGGATGCGGTGCAGTATTGCAGTGAAGGCATCTCTACCAGCCGCACCTGTGAAATCGGCCTGTCCAGCCACAGCGGTATCGACTATCACGGCCTGGTCTACCTGGTAGACCGCGTCACCCGCCCGCGCAGCGTCTGACCTGCCCCGGGGCCGCGCTGCGGCCCCTCAAGCTGCCACACACCATCACCCCGATTGAACCCTCGGCAAATCCCGGCAGTCCACCCTTACAGGCCCACCTCCAAGCGGCCATAAAAGGAGACACCCATGAAAGGTACCGCGCTTTCGGCCCTCTTCGCGGCCGCTACCCTCCTGGCATCCCCGGCCTTCGCCGCAGATGACCTGTGCACCGCCAACCTGCAGAAGATCGACGACAGCATGGCCACCGCCGGTGCTACCTCCGAAGGCTTGGACAAAGCCCTCACCGAGCAGGTAGACAAAGCCAAGGCCGCCCAGGCGTCAGGTGACACCAAGGGCTGCATCGCCATCACCAGCAAAGTACTGGAGCGCCTGGAAAAGACCGAGAAAGGCGGCGGCGCGGCAGGCAGCGGTGCTTGAACCCCTGCAGTGCGGGCGACAGGACCGGCTGTCGACGTCGCCCGCGCAATGGCGTATACTCCGTCTCACGTGCCGTAAGGTGCGTTAGCCAAGAGCTAGTGTGGGGCCGATCAGGATTCGACGCCGGTAGCGAAACTCTAGGTGCATGCCGAGTTGGTAACAGAACTCGTAAATCCACTGTTGCAACTTTCTATAGTTGCCAATGACGAAAACTACGAGGGCTACGCTCTCGCTGCGTAAGCAGCTGAGCCCGCTCTCCTGGTAGCTTCGGCTCCAGCAATCATCAGGGGATGCCTGTAAACCCGAAATGATTGTCATACAGAACAGGATCGTCGTGTAGCACGTTGGGGGCAAAGCGACTAAAACTTACCCAACTCATCCAAAGCACCCTGCCCGTCGGGCGGCTGCGGATTAAATCAGTAGACACGGCTAAGCATGTAGTACCGACAGCGGAGTACTGGCGGACGGGGGTTCAAATCCCCCCGGCTCCACCAAATGATCAATCAAAGACGTCCACGGACGTCTTTTTTTGTGCCTGAAACTCAGCAAATACGGGGCTTTCAGCGCCATGGCGATCCAATAGCGTCCAGCAGCATCTATGTTTTCGTGTATTCCACGTGGTATTCCAAGCACTCAGCTGGTATTTTTTGGAATACACAACCAGCTTTGGAATACATCATGGGTGCCCAAGCTACTCGCCTCTCTGACCTCAAAGTCAAAACCGCCAAGCCTAGTGAAAAGGACTACACACTAACTGATGGCAACGGCCTCCAGATGCGAGTGAGAAGCAATGGCTCTAAGCTGTGGAATTTTAACTATATCCATCCCGTAACGAAGAAACGGATAAACATGGGTCTAGGAACTTTCCCTGAAGTGAGCCTGGCTCAGGCGCGCAAGCGAACCGTCGAGGCTAGGGAGCTTGTTGCCCAAGGAGTCGATCCGAAGGAACAGCGCAACGCTAACCGTCAGGCGAAAAAAGCCGCGACCGAACATACCTTTCAGAACATCGCGACGGCTTGGTATGAGCTGAAAAAGGACTCGGTGACACAGGCCTACGCTGAGGACATCTGGCGCTCCCTCACGCTACACATCTTCCCTGATTTGGGCACCACTCCGATCTCAGCCATCAACGCCCCTCAGGTTATCAACTTGCTCCGACCACTCGAAACCAAGGGCAGCCTTGAGACTGTGAAGCGGCTGACGCAGCGACTCAACGAGATCATGACCTACGGGGTCAACTCGGGACTGATTCACGCGAACCCCCTTAGCGGCATCCGCTCCGTCTTCAAGAAACCGAAAAAGAAAAACATGCCGGCACTACCCCCCGATGAGCTGAAAGAGCTCATGGTGGCAATAGCCAATGCCAGCATAAAAAGAACAACCCGCTGCCTGATCGAATGGCAGCTCCACACCATGACTCGACCAATCGAGGCAGCAACCACCCGCTGGGCAGATATCGACATCGAGAAGAAGATCTGGACGATCCCTGCGGAGCGTATGAAGAAGCGCCGCACGCACATTGTCCCGCTCACGGAGCAGGCTCTCGCGCTCCTGGAAGCTATCAAACCTTACAGTGGACATCGGGAGTATGTGTTCCCCGCAGACCGAAACCCCCGCACCCACTGCAACAGCCAGACCGCCAACATGGCGCTGAAACGAATGGGCTTCGAGGGACGCCTGGTCAGCCACGGCATGCGCTCGATGGGTAGCACCATCCTCAACGAGCATGGCTGGGATCCCGAGTTGATCGAGGTAGCACTGGCCCACGTCGATAAAGACGAGGTTCGCAGTGCCTACAACCGTGCGGACTACATCGAGCGGAGACGCCCGATGATGACCTGGTGGAGTGAGCACATCCAGGGAGCAGCAACGGGCAATCTGTCGGTATCAGCTATCCAGGAGAATAGGGACAAAAAAGTCGTTTCGATACGTTGACCAACAAACACTGCCCAAAAGTAGTCGTTTGCAATAGACAAATAACTACTATTCGCAGACATTTGCACGGAATACGGATGTGCCGGATTTAGCCCGATAGCACGCCGCTATTGGAGACCCGTCATTTCTTTAAGGACCCTCTACATCAGGGTTGACCGGCGCACCTTTGTTACCTATCGGATTAGCTAAGGTATTGTCTCTACCTCGTCTATGGTAAACCAGTTGCTTTCCTTGATTCTATCAAGTGCCGCTGCTGGGTCGGACGACCAGAGCACCAGGGCAAGCGACTCCTGAGCGCGGCTGCAGGTTACGTAAAACAACCGCAAGGTGCGGTCGATAGTCGTTTCTTTGCCCTGCTCTGCGTTCTCTTTGTCCCGCTTGCTAAGCTCCACACCACCAAAAATCTTGTCGTAGGAAATAAGGAAACCACCAGCAAGAGCATCATCCATAACAACCATGACGTGCATAAACTCAGAACCTTTCACCACCTGATGCGTTGCAAGAACTGAATTCCCGGCGAGGTAAGTTCGGTAAAGTCTGAGTTGACTCCAAGGTGCGGCGAACAGCGCACACCACCCACGCCGCATCCTGGCCTGTTTGGATTCCTCTTCCCCCCGGCCCGGTGCCGGAAGAGGTGGCGACTTGTCCGCATATGCTTCCGAGAGGCGATGATCGACTTCAAATAAGTGTGCGCTCAAGACTGGTGCGAGCACTTCTGCAATAGTTGAGTTTGAATTGCCGCAGGCGGTGGCAAATGCAGTGATGGCATTCAGCATCTCCTCCACGCGACTCGCTCGTGAGACACATTCCTCCGGTAGGTTGTCGAGGCGTCCATACCGACGAAATACCTCTGTGACCTTTAACTCGTTTACGGCACCGTCAATATCTACGCATGCTTCAAGCTGAGCAAGCTCGTTTAGGAGAACCTGCACTGCAGAAGGCCCCTTGTTATCACCACTGCCAGAAGGCGCTGCGGCGTCAGGATCTAGCAGGACCATAGCCTCATACACATCGAGAAATGAGCCACGAGTGGCGACGAGCTTGTGCTCCAGCGCGAGCAACTGATACTGGCCTTGATACCACGCGGCGTCCCCAGTGGCTCCGTGCATCCGATCTGAGCACCAACGTTCACCGATCACTTTGTTCTCCGGAGAACGCGAAGTATCCCCCACGAAGATCCGAACCACTCCTCCGGCCTTTTCAGTTCTAGGATGCTGCTCCACACCGTTTATAGGCTGCGTCCGGCCATCAAGCTCAGCTTCCCAAACTCTGTTAATGAGAGTGACGATTCGGCGCTGGCTGCGATGGTTCATCTGCAGCTCTGGCGTTGCCCAGTTTTGCGGGACAAGACTTGAAAGATCGGCGTGCCCGTGCGCATAAATGCGTTGCCGGTGATCACCGAGCAGCCCAAGAGTCAAGTCGCTCCCTTCCTGCTCTGCAAGCCCCATCAAAGCGTCCAGCATGCCTTTCATTGTGTCCTGCGACTCATCAATAAGAATTATGGGGTGGCGGTCCTTGAGAATGGTTTGGAGCGTAAGTTTATTTCGGAGCAGCCACGCTGTCGCGTCGAGGACATAGTTGTGCGCAAGTGCGCCGGGGCCGTACGTGTTGCGATCAGGATGGTAGATGAACACTTCGGTCGCTCTAAAGGCCTCGATATCATCCTTGATTTCGTCAAGATCTCGCTGTTTAGCTGGCGTAATGCCTCTCGGCTTGGCTTGCGCCTCGGCAGTTTCTTTCGCAAGTTGAGCTTCTTTAACGGCAACAAGTGCTTCTCGAATATCATCGTTGAAGCCGCTGATGAGCTCCCAACAAAATGAGTGGATCGTCGATACGCAGACTAAGTCGTTGTCGCCGAGGCGTCCGTTGATGACCGAGACGGCATTCTTGGTATATGTCACCACCCTAATCGAGCGCCCGTACATTCGCAGACGCCGTGCTAACTTATTGCCTTTATCGTGTTCGATGACGCCGGTAAGTCGCCGAAGAACTTCAACCAGAGTACGAGTTTTACCGGAACCGGCACCCGCAAAAAGGAAATAGCTGCGCGGCGGTTCTTCCGTAAGGTAGCCACAGATTTCATCAACTACGCCGGCATCGCGATCGTTGCCAAGGGTCGGAACCGCAGTCATGGCAGCAACTCCGGATTGGGATCCAATTGTTTTTGAAGCCATTCTAAGGCATCCGCAATGTACTTAGGGCAAGCAATTGGTTCGGCCGCCGCAATCATCTCAAAGATGCTTGCAGCGAAGTCTCCTTTATTGAATGAGCCGTGCATGAGTTTGTGTAGAGATGCGACCAAATCCGAAATATTTTCATGGTCGGCAACGCGTCGAGCTACGGAGCCGAGTGCGCCTTTGGGCGGCTTAATTTTGTTGCCATAGCCGTCGACCTTCTCATCCATAAGACCTTTGAACCAAGGAATGTTCTTGAGAATAAGTGAGTCTTCAAAGGTGCTAGGCCAATGGTCGCCCGCTTCAGCCACGGGCAGTTGCCAGGCGAAGCGCACTAAACATTCAGAGACTTCGCTCCAAACAAGTTGTACCTCTACTGGGTTTTTGAAATCTTCGAGCTGCTGCAGTTTCGGATGCCAACCGCGCAGCGTCGGGTTCCCGCATTGCAGCCCGGCTTGGCCAGTATTAGCCACTGCAACTAGAGTGGTGGTCGGCTCACCATCCTTCGTCGGCTTCCCAGCTTTCTCCTCAACGGGGTCGACGTCGGTGATGATGACCGTGGGAATACGAAGCTTTTCCACGAGAGGCTTAAGCCGATGAGCGTGACTACCGCCGATGTCTAGGAACGACAGATAGCGGCTGTTGAGAACTTCAAAATCTCGTTCGATGAAAAGCGGGACCAGCATGCGCTCAGCAACGCCTTCAACGAAGATTGCAGCATTGGCAAACAAAAGGTCAGTATGCTGAACGCGGAAATACCGCTCTGCGAATTGACGGGTCTTTTGGTCATCACCGAAAATTTTCCCAAGATTAACCACCTCAGTGGTCGGCATGGGATTTTCTGCGCTCTTTGCTATGCGACGGACGTATCGTAATCGATCAAAACTCTCTGCGTGCGCGAGATGGCTGGAGTGAGTACTGATAATTAACTGGCTTTTAAGTCCTGACGCTTCTTTTTCGTTCGGGCTGATCAGCTTGTGAGCCTTATCTGGGAAGATACGCTGCACTTGAACATGAAGATGCGCCTCAGGCTCCTCAACCAATACTAGATGAACGGGTACCGGGGCACCTTTTTCAGGCTTGAGTCGAGCCGCTTTGAAAGAAACCAGTTGATAGCTGAGCGATTGGAGATTTTGGTATCCAAGGCCTATGGAGTACTCGGGAAGAAGCTCTTCTAGTGAGTCCTTCTGCATGCTGTATTGGACTGCAGTACCATGGTCGAGCAAATCAGCTGTCTGTATGCGCGTGCGGAAGCGAATTTCTTGGGGATCGTGCAGCCCTGGGTATCCGAGTTCTCTGACCTCTTCCACCGACGGAGCGATCGCCTCGTGAATTTTCTTGTCCAGTTCCTGCTGTGCCTCCGCGACCGCCTTAATAAGGTCTGCGCGATGCCCATGACCTGTTGTAGCAATATTTAGGTGTTGTCGAGCAAACTTGAGAAGTTGATTGGAGAACATGCCGACACGATGGGGGCCAGAAGCAGATCGAGAATCAGCTTCCTCACCTCCAAGACCCCGCTGCGCTGCTACGAAGTCAACATGTATCAATTTCTGTAGATTTTTGCGCTCAATTGGACTGGCGTCTGCCGGCAGAGTCTGAGCGGCATAGGTCTCGAGCCCGTCCAGTGGATTTTTGTCTGCATCTAATTTGTATGCTCGGACTTGACCCAACCTTTGTGGCTCGCGCAACCAAAAGTCGAGGAGGTCAATGGGCCAGGCAAGCGAATCCGCCCCCATATCCTTCACCGGCAGTCGCGCGGTGTGGTATGCCCAAGCCAGCTGCTTCAACTCGTCAACGCTTGCAGCGGGCTCCAGACGCAACCGTACCCCAACGGCCCCTCCTTTCCAGCTGAATTTTGAGAGAAACGGGGCGACATAGTGGAACATGCCAGCCTCCGCATCGAACCATAGGTCCAACGTCGGCATAGCCGAGTGAATGACTCCAAGCTGCTCGATCCATTGCTCTTCGGATCCAATCACTGTCGACGGGTTTTCCTTCAGCAATTCCCAAGCTTTAC
Organism: Pseudomonas sp. HS6-2; assembly: GCF_049325675.2. Taxonomy (NCBI): domain Bacteria; kingdom Pseudomonadati; phylum Pseudomonadota; class Gammaproteobacteria; order Pseudomonadales; family Pseudomonadaceae; genus Pseudomonas; species Pseudomonas sp. HS6-2. The sequence continues at coordinate 5,446,482 of NZ_CM143906.1, forward strand.
CAAGCGCTCGCAACTTCGGCCACTGCGACAGACTGATATCGAAAGCGCCGAAGCGAGAGCCATCTGAAAGGAAGTGGCGTAGCGCTGCAAGAACCGATGTTTTGCCGCTATTGTTGGCTCCGACAAGAATAGTAGTTTTCTTATCGATATCTAGCTGGACCTTGCCAAGCCGCCGGAACTGACAAAGCTCTAGGAGTCGAAGGGTGATGCTTCCAGCTACCGGCGTGGCGACAACCGCTTCTGGCATTTTGGTTCCTCTCAATCCATGGGGGCACACCAATTCAGAACAATATATCTGTTCGTCCACTCTTGGCCGACTGTAGCTCACTGCGCCTTAGTAAGCTGCTGAAAAACGGCCATTCGATTCGAAAAAAACTCAGCCCTACATAACAGCAGCGACATTCCTACCAATGAGGTTCTCACCATGTCATTGCAGTGCCCTCGCTGTAACTCCCCCAAGATCGCTTCCTTCCATCACGCCATGAAAGTCGGTGCAGCTATTGGCACTGTAGGCGGTGTTGCGCGTGGCGTCAGCGCAGCCTGGACCGGTGGGCAGGCCGGCGCAGCCATCGGCGCGCTCGCCGGGCCGGTCGGTATCACACTCGGCTCAGTGTCGGGCGCCATCCTCGGCGGTCTGGCGGGTGGCGTCGGTGGATGCGCGCTCGGCGCTCAACTCGGCGAGTCGCTCGACCGCCACGTTCTGGCCCACAACCTTTGCCTGCTCTGCGGTCATCGCTTCAACCTGCCGACCTGATCCAGCGCTGTTCCCATCCATTCATCTAGTCGGTGCTGCGCCTCGCTCAGCGCTTTATACCGATTTGCACCTAAAGGAATCACTCACATGGCACATCTCGTCGAAACCATGGCCTACGCTGGCGCTACCCCGTGGCATGGCCTGGGCAATCAGCTCACGCAAAAGCAACCCATCGAAGTCTGGCAACGCGAAGCCGGCATGGACTGGCAGATCCTCGAAAGCCCCGTGCATTTCAAATCGAATGCCGTCGGCCACCTGGGCGCGATCCACTCCTTCCCCGAGCAAAAGGTGCTCTACCGCTCCGACAGCAAGGCGCCGCTGTCGGTGGTCTCACAGCGTTACCACACCGTGCAGCCCCGGGAAGTGCTCGAATTTTATCGTGACCTCACCGAGGTTTCCGGCTACGAGTTGGAAACGGCTGGCGTACTCAAGGGCGGTCGCAAGTTCTGGGCGCTGGCGCGTACCGGGCAAGGCGCGGCGCTCAAGGGCAACGACCAGGTGAATGGTTATCTGCTGCTGGCGACGTCCTGCGACGGCACCCTGGCCACCACCGCCACTCCGACCACCGTACGGGTGGTGTGCAATAACACCCTGACCATCGCCCTGGACGGCACCAGTCGGGCGATCAAGGTGCCGCACAACACCCGCTTCGACCCCAATGCGGTGAAGAAGCAACTCGGTATCGCCGTTTCGCAATGGGACGGCTTCATGTACCGCATGCGGGCGCTGGCCGAACGCAAGGTGCAATGGCATGAAGCATTGGGGTTCTTCATGAATGTGCTGTGCGAGACCAGCCCGACCGGCGCGCTGCCGGAGCAACTGCCCAACGAACGCGCCTTGCGCAAGGTCCAGGAGTTGTACGAGGGTCGCGGTCGAGGCAGTCAGCTGGACTCGGCACGCGGCACCGCCTGGGGCCTGCTCAACGCCGTAACCGAGTATGTCGACCATGAGCGCCGTGCCCGTAGCAACGAATACCGCATGGACTCGGCCTGGTTCGGCCAGGGCGCACAGATTAAGCAACGCGCCTTAGATGCCGCACTGCAACTCGCCGCTTAATCGTCACCTACCTCACCCATCGCGCCCGGTCAGCCTTGTGCTGGCTGGGCGTTTTTATGTCAGCAGGTGAATACCATGAAAGCAACGTCATTGAACGGCAGCACCCGCAAGAAACGTCCTGCCCTGCGCTTGGTCAGCACCAAGGAGCTGCCGCGCGAGGACTGGCTGCAGATCCGCAAGCAGGGCATCGGCAGTTCGGATGCCGCCGCTGCCGTGGGACTGAACCCCTACAAGTCGCAGCTGGAGCTATGGCTGGAGAAAACCGGCCGCGACACCGAGCTGCCCAAGGCCGATCCCCACGATGAGGAAAGCCCGATGTACTGGGGCAATGTCCTGGAACCCATCGTAGCCTGGCATTACAGCAAGCGCACCAAGAACAAAGTCCGGCGTATCAACGCCGTGCTGCAGCATCCCGATCCCGAGTTGCCCTGGATGCTGGCCAACATCGACCGTGAGGTGATCGGTGCCGACGACGTGCAGATCCTCGAATGCAAGACCGGCGGCATAAACGGGGCACGCCTCTGGAAAGAAGGCGTGCCCGAGTATGTGCAGCTGCAGGTGATGCACCAGCTCGCCGTCACCGGCAAGCAGGCTGCGGATGTGGCCGTGCTGCTCGGCGGCCAGACGCTGGATATCCACCGCATCGAGCGGGACGAGCAGATGATCGCTCGCCTGATCGAACTGGAGCGCAAGTTCTGGCACTACGTGGAAACCGATACGCCACCGCCAGCCGATGGCACCGTCTCTGCTGAAGCAGCACTGCGCTGCCTCTATCCAGAGGATAACGGTCAGGTCGTCGACTTCAGCAGCCATGCCGGACTGGCCGCTGCCTTCATCGAGCTCAAGGCCGTTCGCCAGTCGATTGCCGACAAGGAAAAGCGCGAGGCCGAGCTCAAGCAGATGCTGCAACAGGCCATGGGTGATGCCAGTCGGGCGGAGTTCTCCAGCGGCTACGTCAGCTGGCGCAAGGCCAAGGACAGCGTCGGTCTCGATGTCGCTCAACTGCTCCAGGAAAAGCCCTACCTGCAGGCCAAGTACCCGCTGCTGAAACCCGGTGCGCGGCGTTTCCTGGTCGGCTGATTTCCATCTCCATCAACTCTTCCCCCCCTTGGCCAGTCCATGCAGTTCGTGCTGCGTGGCTGGCCTTTTTTCATTTTCAGGAGAACCCCCATGCTCAAAGGTCTGGCTATCACGCCCCCGGTGCTCGGACGCATCTCTATCGGTAAGGTCGTCAAGAAGAACGGCAAGCGCCTTCCGGAGAAGGATGACCAGTTCACCATCACCTCCCAGGTACAAGGCAATGACGGCTGGTTGCTGCACCCGCTCAATGATGAGCTGCGTCAGGGCAAGGAAGACAAGCTGCGCAGCATCCCGGTACGCCTGCTGTTCAACGAACCGGAGCTGAACTTTCGCGCCGACTACACCCTGTTCGACCGGCAATCCGGGCGGCCGCTGTGCGTGGGCAACGGCGAGATCTGCAAGCGGGTCACCCAGGACGGCATGCAGTCACTGCCCTGCCCTTCGCCAGACACCTGCTCGTTGGCCAAAGGCAATGCCTGCAAACCTTACGGCCGACTGAACGTGATCATTGGTGACGACGATCCGCTGGGCAGCTTCGTGTTCCGCACCACCGGCTTCAACAGCATCCGCACCCTCGCCGCCCGGCTGCATTACTTTCAGGCCATCTCCGGGAACCGCTTGGCGTGCCTGCCGCTCGAACTGCGCCTGCGCGGTAAATCCACCCGGCAAAGCCATGGCACGCCGATCTTCTACGTCGACCTGACGGTACGCGGCGGTATGGACATTGCCGAGACGCTGCAGGCCGCCAACGAGCTCGATGCGCAGCGGCAAGCAGCAGGATTCGTTCAGGCCGCCTTGGATGAAGCGGCGAAGCGTGGCTTCGGCAATGGCGCGTTCGAGGACAGTGAGGAAGATGCTGGTGCCATCGCCGAGGAGTTCTACCCCGCCGAAGAAACCTCATCTCCAACCACCAATACTTCCCAGCGTTCCGCGAAAACCAGCCTGGCTGAGAAGCTGGACGCACAAGCCCAGCTCCATACCCCACCGACAGATCACCATCAAGGAGCCCAGCATGCACCCGCACAAGCTGAAGGCCAGCGAATCGACCGGCACCTACCTGGTCGAGTCGCCGGTCACCGAAACCGACATCCTGCTGATGGCCCGGCAGTTGGCGAATCTGCGTCTGCGTCGGGAGCGAGCACTGACTTCACCGAAGGAAGTATTCAGCCACCTGCAGGCGCAGCTGGGCGACTACGAGCATGAGGCATTCGCCCTGCTCCTGCTCGACAGCCGGCACCGGATGATCGTCTTTCACGAACTGTTCCGGGGCACCCTGGACAGCGCCAGTGTCTATCCCCGGAAGTCGTCAAGGCTGCCCTGGAGCACAACGCCGCAGCAACCGTGCTGGTCCGCAACCACCCTTCCGGTGATCCGGAACCCAGCCAAGCGGATCTCACCCTCACCCACAAGCTGCGGGAGGCCTTGAACCTGGTCGGGGTACGAACCCTGCACCACATCGTGGTGGGCCACAAGGGCTGCATATCGCTGGCGGAACAGGGCTACCTGTGAGGAGAGCGACAATGAAGCTACTACGAGTTTTTGCTGCCGTGTTCCTGTTCGCCGGCATCCTCGCAGGCTGCCTGGCCCTTCTGCTGCTGGTGCTTCTGCTGGCGCGCTTTCCGCCCCTGCTGATCGCCGTGCTGCTGGCATGCTGGATTTCTGCCGCCTAGTGAAGGCGTTGGCGCCCGGAACAGCCGCGGCAGAGTCCACCACTGCACCACAGAACTAATCACTAGCCCGAGCCGCCAGGCCTGCACTGGCCGCCTCAATTCAATAGGGAGCATGACGATGAACAGACAATGTTTGATGTGCGACTCCAGCGCCGTGCTGACACGGGACGCAGCCAAAGGGCTGAGCGCCAGGAGGTGATGACATGAGCGCGCTTCCCGAGGCCGAGAAGGCCACTACCGCAGATGTGACGAGCTTCATCACGAACCAGAATCCGCCCATGGACTTGTTCCACATCAGCCCTGGCGTGCCCTGCGACTATGCCCTGGAACAGGCCTCGACCCTGTTGGGGTGCGTGCACAAGCTGATCCTCGCGGGGGCTGTGGATGAAGATGGCGACATGATCTGGGCCGCCTATTACCTGAGTGGGCTTGCCCAGGCGATTCTCGCGGATGTGGAGGCTGGGCGGATGCGGAACAAGCGGGAGAAGACTGTTCTGAAGGCCTAGAAATCCTGTGGGGAGTCCACTCAGCCCGCTGGGCTGCGCGATCGGGCGCGTAGCGGCCGTAGATGGCATGCCGGGTGCGATAGCCGCGGATATCCCCCCGGCTGATTGGTAAGCCGTGGGCGCAGCGGCGCACCTTGCGCCGGTGCGCGCGCTCACGCCAGTCAGAAGCTGTAGTTGAAACGCCTCATCACATTGCGCGGTGCCGTGAACACCGTACAGACCGGTTTAGCTGTAGTACTGCGAGGCGGCTTACTCAGCAACCGCGGCGGTCACGATGATCTCGACCAGCACATCCGGCGCGCCCATGTCGCACTGGGCGGTGGCGCGCGTGGGGGCGCAACCCGGTGCGGTCCAGGCGTTCCAGACCTCATTCATGCTGTCGAAGTCACGGGCCAGGTCTTTGATCCAGATTTGCGCTGTCAGCACCCGGCTTTTGTCTGAGCCCGCCTTCTCAAGATAAGCTTCAATTTTCGCCAATGTATCGCGTGTTTGGCCGGCGATATCTTGAGTGCGGTCATCGGCGGTCATCCCGCCGACATAAATCACACCATTATAAATAACGACCCGGCTACGGCGCGGGTCAGTTTCGATGCGAACGATATCACTCATATAGGCTCCTGGATTTTAGTATGAAGAACGGGCGAACTAATGTGTAAGTTCGCCCAGTAAAATAGGTTTGATAGGGGCGCGAACGCGGTAGTGGCCGACCTCGTTAGGATCGACGTTGCGCGTTTTCGCGATAATTTCGGTGACGGTTAAACCGCAGAAACGTCCTTGGCATGGCCCCATGCCGCAGCGGCCAAATGCCTTGGTTTGATTCGGCCCATGGCAGCCCAACGCTACATAGCTGCGAATCTGCCCAGCAGTCACTTCCTCGCAGCGGCACACCAGCACGTTATCGTCTGCGGGAATTCTATTTTCCTCTTGGGGGCGATAAAGAACATCCAGGAACTTTCTGATGCTCGTAGCGTTTTCCAACTGCTGAGCCAGTCCGGCCAGTTGATGTCCCAAGCCCTGCAAACTTCCAAGCTGCGCCCCAATTGCCAAGGCCGCCAAGCGTCCCTGTACAGCAGATGCCTTGGCGCCGACGATGCCTCGGCTATCACCGGCGACGTAGATCACGGTGTCGCCCAGGCGTCCATGCTCATCGGTATGCGGCAACCAGCAAAGTTGCTCGGGGCTCCAATAGTGCGCGGCGCCCGTCGAGAGGCTGAGTTGCGCATTCGGGACCACCCCTTGATGCAGTAACACCAGAGAAGACGCGACGGACGTGCGCTGCCCGCGATGTTTGAATTGAATGCCTTGGGCCGCATGGTCCCCCACGATTGCCAGGTCGGTAGCGCCCGAGTAAACCTTGACCCCGTGACGCTTGATCGACGCGAGCAGCTTCATGCCCTTGGCAAGATCACGCCAGCCTTTGAGCGCACCAGCCGCTTCGCGCAACGCCCGGACATAAGCCGACTGTGGTGTGGTGTCCACCAACGCCTTGATCGCCACGCCTGCCCTGAGGTATTGCCAAGCCAAGAGGTAGAGCAGCGGACCGCAACCGGCGAGGACAACGGGCTCGGTAGGCAGTGCACCAGCCCCTTTGAGCATGATCTGACCGGCACCCGCGCCCATTACACCAGGTAACGTCCAGCCTTTGATGGGGAATGGTCGCTCCATGGCGCCGCTGGCCAGTACGACATACTTGCCGACGATGTCTTCATTATGGCCATTGGCGATGTAATTGATTTCCCCCGAAGCGGCCACGTTCCAGACCACCGCACCGGTGATGTGGATAGCACCGCTGGCTTTGAATTCACGAGCAAGGGCTCGGCCTGCGACGTAATCCGCGCCGAGGATGTGTTGTATGGCTTCAGGAGCGGACTCGATCCGCCGATAGATCTGGCCGCCGAGCGCTGGTTGCTCGTCCAGCACGACCACCGTCAACCCCTGGGCGCGTGCCTGGCAGGCTGCGGCCATTCCAGCTGGGCCGGCACCGACGACCACCAGGTCTACCGGGACATTATTCATGGCACCCTCCCATTTCGCCGAGGTCCAGTGCCACAGCGCCGAGTTGACGCTTGATATGCATGCCGTCGCGCACCGGGACCATGCAACTTTGCCGTGCGGGTACGCCGTCGATTTCAACGAGGCATTCAAAGCAAACACCCATCATGCAGTACGGAGCGCGGGAAACATTACCGACGATACTGGAGCGGAAATCACGGGCGCCTTGGGTCAGCAACGCGGCAGCCACACTGATGCCCTCGGCGACGCGCAATTCTTGCCCCTCGAATGTGATTTTTACCGTCCGCCCAGCAGGCGCGTTCGAAACAGAAAAAAGCGGCTTAGTGGTCATGGGTAAAACTCGCGTTGGGGTCTAGGAATCTGTCGCTGTGGAACCCTTCGAAGTTCGGGGGTGAGGGTGTTATGCCCCCGACCCAGGGCCCGATGACGTAGGCGTGGATTGCCGCCAGTGTCACGCCGCTATGACAAATAACGGCATAGGCCCCTGGGCACGTCGTCGAACTCTGGTACACCGGGTAGCCGTCGGGGGTTAAAGGCCGAATGGCGCCCCATGCTCGAACGAGCCTCACATCCTTGAGGGCGGGAAACGTATCTACAGCCCGTTCGGCGAGCCAGCTGATCTTGTCAGGTGTCGTGCGATCATCCAGACCGACATCTTCTGAAGTCGAGCCGATCTGCACCGACCCTTCCTTGGTCTGCCGCGCCTTGTTCGTCGGGTAGGGGATAAACGGCTTGAGCCGCTCGGTGATCAGCACTTGCCCGCGCGTCGGGCGGGTTGGGGCATGCAACCCCACTTGCGATGCCAACTCGGAGATCCCGATACCGGCGGCGAGTACGAGCCTGTCGCTGTTCCAGGATTGGCCATCCCGGGAACGCGCCGTGAATTTACCGGTACCGGGGTCCTGCGAGACCGCAACAACGTCAACGCCAGAAATGATATCTGCCCCCTTCATTTTCAGACCCGCATGCAGTGCCCTGAGCAGCATCAAGGGGTTGGCGTGGCCATCATGAGTACCGAAGCTTCCGCCGACGACCTTGGGGCCTAGCCCAGGCAAATGCTGCCTCAGCTCTGCAGGGCCCATCATTTGATAGGGGATATCACCCACTGCTTTGTTGATTTTCTCAAGCAAGTCCGCCCGCGCTTGTACCTCTTTTTCGCTGAACCCAAGCCAGAAGCCGCCCGTTTGCTCAAGCCCCGTATCGACACCCGTCAGGCTGAGCAACTCCCGGTGCAGTTCCGGCCACTGTCTTACGGCATCGCGCGTCCATTGCGCATAGCGGGGCATCCCACCACCTTTGCTCGATAACCAGACCAGGCCAAAATTTCCCCGAGAGGCGCGTAATGCGGCATCCCCTTGGTCGAGGACGGTGACCTTAAGGCCCCTGCGCGCGGCACCGTAGCCAATTGCCGCGCCGACGAGTCCACCGCCCACTACGATCATGTGTTCTTTGCTCATACTTCACCTCCGCAACTGTGCGGCAGCTCTTGAAAAAAGGGCGAGCGGCTCCTCGCTGCCAAAGTCTTTGGAAGCGAAAAGTGCACCTGGGCCTATTTTTTACCGATTAATACTTTGTCCAAACCGACAATACGGTCTAGCAAAAACATGAGGATCATCGTTCCCACAATCATTACCGTGGAAACCGAAGTCGTCACCGGGTCGGTCATCAATGCGATCCGTTCATACAGGGCAACCGGAAGTGTCGTAGTACCCGGGGTGGAGACGAATATCGTCATGGTGACTTCATCGAAACTTTGAATGAAGGCCAATAACCAACCGCCGGCCACGCCTGGGAGAATCAAGGGAAACAACACTTTCCAAAAGGACACATATTTAGAGGCGCCGAGTGAGCGTGCCGCCAGTTCCGCATCGCGATCAATCCCGATGACAGCCGCCAGGGTAAGCCGCAGTGAGTAAGGCGTGACGATCAATGCATGCACCAATAACAGCCCGATGAAGGAACCCGAAATCCCCGCCACTGAAAAGAACCTGAGAAACGCTACACCAAGCACGACATGAGGAATCATCAAGGGGGAGAGAATCAATGATGTAAGTGCTTCGCGTCCGGCGAAACGGTATTTGGCAATAGCTATCGCGGCGGGTACCGCGACAATGGACGCAATCGTCGCCGCGCCAAGCCCCAGCCACACCGAGAGCCAAAACGCATTGATCAACTCCGGGGCGTCCCAAATGGCTTTGTACCACCGCCACGAGGCGCCGTCGAAAGGCATCGATATATAGCCCTTGTCTGAGAAAGAGACCAATACAATGATCAACAGCGGCGCCACAATGAAACTGACGAACAGTGTGTGGAAGAGTATTGCAAAGGGTCCGTTACTTTCCAGGCTGCGATCACTCATACGAACACCTGCTTGAATTTTCGCTCGATCAATCGATTGCTGCCGATCACCACGAAGACAATGGCAATAAGCAAGAGCACCGCAATGGAAGCGCCCAATGGCCAGTTCATCGTGGAGAGAAATTCATCGTAGATCGCCGTGGTGACGACTTTGACGCCGCGACCGCCGATCATCGCCGGCGTGGCGAAGGCCGAGGCAGACAAGGTAAAGACGATGATCCCGCCAGACAAAATACCCGGCATCAGCTGCGGCAGCACAACGCGCCTGAAGGTGGTCACCGGGCCGGCCCCGAGGGAGCGGGCCGCATGGGCAATCTGGCCATCGACTTTTTGCAGCGTGCTCCATACCGAGATCACCATGAAAGGCATCATCACATGGGTCAGGGCAATCACTACCCCGGTCAGGGTAAACATGAGCTGTAGTGGCTGGTCGATCAGACCGAGTGCCATCAGCGCTGAGTTGATAAAACCTTCACGTCCCAACAACAGCGACCATCCCAACGTCCGTACCACCACGGAAATGAGTAACGGGCCGAGTATCACGACGAAAAAGCCACCTTGCCATGCGGGCCGCATGCGCGAAAGGATCAGCGTTTCAGGAACGCCAATGGCAATGCAGACGGCGGTGACGCCCAGTGACATCAAAGCGGTACGGGCAAACAGCTCGTAATAGAAACTGTCGCTGAGTACCTCCAGGTAACTGGCCAAGGTATAACTGTTTTGAGTGCCACTCATGGCGTCGAACACATTGAATGAAAGCATGCCAGTCAATGCGATGGGTACGACGAGCAACCCTAGAAACAACAGGAGCGCGGGCAGCGAGAGTACCCACTGAGCACCATTGGCGCGGTAGGTAGTGTCAGCCATGGGCGGCCTCCGCGGATACGACCTGCAGGTCGCCGTCGCCCCAACCGATGCCGACCGTTTCGCCTTCTTGAGGCTGGCGCTCGCCATTGTTCGGTGCTGTCATCTTCAACGCGCCCAAGGCGCTTTCGATTTCGTAATACCACAGGCCACCGAGGAACAAACGTGATGCAATACGCCCCTCGGCTTTCCCAACGCCGGGCGGGGTGAAGCGGATGCGCTCAGGCCGGATGAACAGCATGGCGTCGTCGCCCACCTTGAGCTGCTGCCGGTTCGCGGGCACGACGATGCCGTCCAGGTGGACCAATGCCTGTCCCTGGGAGATGGACTTCACCTTGCCCATGAGAATATTGGTCTGACCCAGGAAGCGCATGGCGAAGCTGGAGGTGGGCTGGTCGTAGACATCTTGAGGCTTACCCAGCTCTGCGATGCAACCGTCGGCCATCACAGCGATTCGGTCGCTCATTGTCATGGCTTCGACTTGGTCATGGGTGACCAAGATAGTAGTAATGCCGAGCCGGCGCTGGAGCGCCCGGAGCTCAACATGCATTTCACCCCTGAGCTTAGCGTCGAGGTTCGACATAGGCTCATCGAGCAGCAAGACACTCGGACGGATCGTCAAAACCCGTGCGATAGCGACACGCTGCCGTTGGCCACCGGACAACTCCCGTGGATAACGCGCCCCGAGCCCCGACAGACGGACCATCGCGAGCGCTTCTTCGACACGCGTCGCCAGCTCTTGTTTAGGCACTTTGCGCATCTGCAACCCGAAGCCGACGTTTTCGGCAACGGTCATATGCGGGAACAGTGCATAGCTTTGGAATACGATGCCCATGTCACGTTTTTCAGGCAGCATGCTGGTGATGTCGTTGCCACCGAGATGGACAGAACCCGTGGTAGGGGAAATAAATCCCGCGACCATCTGAAGTGTCGTCGTTTTTCCGCATCCCGAGCCACCCAGCAGCGAGATGAACTCACCGCTCTTAACCTCTAGGTCCAAGTTGCGCACAGCGGTAAAGCCGCCCGAATAGGTTTTCGAGAGCCCTCGGATAATCAAATTACTCATGGCCAATACTCACTATTATTATCATCGTCGAGAAAAGCGCTCACTCAACGGTACGGCTCCACTGTTTTGTCCATTCAGCACGTTTACGGTTAACGGTGTCCCAGTCTATCGGCACCAGCTGCGCAAGCTTCTCTTCGCCATAAGGGACCTCTTCGGCCAAACCCTCTTCGAGCTTGGCTTGCCGGTTGACGGGGCCGAAGCCCTCGGTGGCGAACTTGGCCTGCACACTGGGAGACGCCAGGTATTGAATCAGCGCTTGAGATTTTTCTGCGAGCTTATTCCCGGAAACTACACAGGCCGAAGCAATAATGGCGGGTGTGCCTTCTTTTGGATAAACAAACTCGATAGGAAAGCCTGTTTTTTTCAACGCCACGGCACGGTTGCTACCCCAGACAGCAATATCGATATCGTTGCTCTGGAACATCTGCGCTAATTGGGCATTCGAAGAGGTCCACGCCAATACATTGGGCGCGACATTTTCACGAACGGCTTTGAAGCCTGGGTCCATATCATGCTCACCGCCACCGTTGATGCGGGAGAACATGATCAAGGTATTTAGGCCGAACGTACCGGAGATAGGGTTGGAGGCGACGCGCTTGGCATATTTGGGGTCCGCGATGTCGGACCACGATGTGGGCGCCGCCCAACCATTCTTGGCGAAGACTGCTTTATTGTAGGCAATGCCCGTCGCCACCAGCCCGATACCGACCGCCTTACCCTTGAAGTTCGAGGCTGCGGCGATATCGTAGATGTCCTGATACACCGGCGACTGCGCCAAGTTATCGCACAGGCCAAATTGCACGGCGTAATGCATGGGGCCGTCGTCAAACAAGGCAACGTTGATTTGCTGACTGGCTCGCTGCGCTTGCAATTTGGCAAGGTTTTCACTCGAGCTGCCCGGCACATAAACGACGTTGACATCATGCTTGGCTTCGAACTCGGGAAGGATGACCGTTTCAAAGGTCTTTTGAAAGTCGCCGGAATACCCTGCGAAATAGAGCGTGTCTTGCGCATACGCGCCGCTGCTAAGCGTAATGGCGCTGGCCAATGCAAAGGTGTTGATTTTTTTCATGTCAGCTTCCCCTCCTCACGCGAGTTAACGAGGCAGTGGTCCGCCTCTGTTTTGACTCAATTGGGTAACATCAGTCGGCAGAAGCCCAGCTTCAATGCACGGACTATAATTGTTGTCTTCCAGGAGACGCTTAGCGCCCCAGTTCCGGCTGAACACAACGTTAAGGGGAGCAGCGGTGGACAAGCAAATAGAATATCGCCTTGGCCTATGCACTGGTGATATACCCCCCCTCCCGGGAGCAATCCCTACGCCGGCGCTTTACACCCGAGGCTCTCGAGTTCGCGGGCCAGCACGTCTTTGACGGTCGTCACGAAGTCTGAAATCAACCGATCGTTCGCGCGCTCTTTGGGGTAGATGATGTACCCCTGATGTTTTACGGTGGGCAGAAAAGGCCGCGTCACCATGCCCGAATGGCGGTAATCCAATGAGGCGAGCGGGTTCACGATCGATAGGCCTAGCCCCTGCATGACCAGCGAACAGGTGATTGAACTGTAAGAGGTCTCTAGGCGAATGTGCCGGTCAATACCGGCGTTTTCAAAATGGGTGTCGACCAGTGAGTAGCCATGTTCGGTGCGGGGCAGCGAGATGAAAGGCTCATTCGCCAGGTCCTGGGGGGTTATCACGTCCTTGCGTGCGAGCCGATGGTCTGCAGGCATCACGCAGACGGCGTCTACCTCATACAGGTGCTCATAGGCCAGGCCATAGTTGTTATTGACCTGGGAGACCAAGCCGACATCACAGGTTTGATCTTCAACCCAGCGTGCCACTGTCGTTGCGTGGCCGGTATGGATGGACACGCTGACTTCGGGCAGATTTTGACAAAACTGCTGCATCACCCTGGGCACCAGGCCCAGCGCAAGCATCTGTACTGCGGCGACCGTCAGCGCGCCACCGCTGAACCGCTTGATCCGCTTGGCGGCTTCGTCCAGATGGTGCAGCCCCGCAAAGCTTCGTTGTACCTCCTTGAAGAAGGACCGGGCGTCACTGGTGGGCACCAGTCGCCCTGGCAATCGCTCGAAAAGTTTCAAGCCGGTTTTTTGTTCAAGCAGCGCAATCGCTCTGCTCACATTAGGTTGTGAGGTGTGCAGCGTCTGCGCGGCCGCAGTGGTTGAGCCCGACAACATGACGGCCCTGAACGCCTCAATTTCAGAGAACCTCATCATGGAAAAGTCTCCAATATCGCTTTCTCCACAGCGCCAATATTCAGCTTGCCGGTATGCCGAATCAGTGTTTCAGCCTCTCTCAAAGCAATCACCCCCAATGCAGGACTCGCGCAGCGCTGCGTTAAACGCTTAATGTACCCCAGGTCCATCATCACACGGCGACGGGATGCTCCTTCGCTGCGCCAGGCTCGACGATGGCGGCGCTCAGTCTTGCAGCAACGCTGCGCGTCGGCGATTCGTCGTAATTATCACCTGTTAGTCGCAGCTTACGCCTGTGGTCTTCCTCGGCGCCAAACGCGGCCTCAATCATGATGAGGTGCGCCATCACTTCATCGATGCCGTCAGAAAGAAACGCACGGACCAGGAAGTGTTCGACAGGAGTTGAGAAAAGCTCCGACGCTTGGGGCTAGCTACACGCAGCAGCTCCCACCTGGCTTCCAGTGCCTGCCGCACATCCTCGGCGGTTGCCCAAGTTCGCAGCCACATAGGGCGTTCGGCTTCCTCCCACTCGTCGTGGTCCACTTGGAAGGAGCACGGCTCCCACGTCAGCCGCTCAGGGTGGGGCGGCGGGTGCGGGAAAGCGCACAGGTCATCGTCGAGGGTATAGACCCAAGGCAGCCGGAAACCCCGCCAGTCCACTTCGGTCATCTCGGCCCAGTCTTCCCATGGCGCCAGTAGCAGGAAAAACAGTGCACGTTCTACCGCAGCGGGGAAGCGCCCGCTGTGGGGAACAATCTCGCCCAGATCCTTTGGCGTGAGAACAGATCCAGCACTACCGCTAGATAGAGCCATCCTTCATAGGTGCGGATGTAAGTGATATCTGTCACCCAGACCTTGTTCGGCTCACTGACCTTGAACTGCCGCGCGAGGTGGTTGGGCGAGGCCACTGTTGGTTTTCCACCGTAAAACCCTGGACGCCGCCGATAGCCCGTTTGCGAACGCAGCCCCTCCGCCTGCATCAAGCGCCCGACTCGATTTCGTCCGCATTCCTCTCCCAGCTCACGTAGGTCATCGTGAATTTTGCGGTAGCCGTATACACCTCCGCTTTCTAGCCAAGCGTGCTTGATCAAGCCAAGCAGACGTTGATCTTCTTTTGCTCGGGCAGATTGAGGCTCGGCCAGCCAGGCGTAGTAGCCGCTGGGGTGCACCTTGAGGGTTTGGCAAAGGCGCCGCACCGGGTAATCAGTCGAGTGCTTCTTGATGAAGGCGTACTTCAGCCGCACTCCTTGGCAAAGTACGCGGCGGCCTTTTTTAAGATGTCTCGCTCTTCAGTCACGCGCTTGAGTTCAGCGCGTAGCTTGCGCAATTCGGCCTGCTGATCGTCGTCTTGCTGACGCTGCTCTTGGGGCTTGGTGTAGACCTTGATCCAGGCGTAAAGGCTATGTACGGACATGCCCAGGCGCTGGGCGACATCGGCGACGGGTTTGCCTTTCTCGGTCACTTGCTTGACCGCTTCGATCTTGAACTCTTCGGGGTAACGCTGACGACTCATGGCACCTCCTATTTGGGCCTCATTATGAGGCTTGGAGGTGTCTACGAAACCAGGGGCGATTCAAAGGGCTATCTCTGCACGATGGAGTTTGAGCGACGCTACGCGAGCAGTAGCTATCAGCACTAATCCCGGCCTGTCTCTGCCGATTGTGGCTCGTTACGTCATTGGTTTCGCTTCTGAAATGCGACCATTCGACTCGAAAAAATCTCAACCACACATTATCGCGATGACATAAGCACCAAGGAGGTTAGCCCCATGTCATTGCAGTGCCCTCGCTGTAACTCCCCCAAGATCGCTTCCTTCCATCACGCCATGAAAGTCGGTGCAGCTATTGGCACTGTAGGCGGTGTTGCGCGTGGCGTCAGCGCAGCCTGGACCGGTGGGCAGGCCGGCGCAGCCATCGGCGCGCTCGCCGGGCCGGTCGGTATCACACTCGGCTCAGTGTCGGGCGCCATCCTCGGCGGTCTGGCGGGTGGCGTCGGTGGATGCGCGCTCGGCGCTCAACTCGGCGAGTCGCTCGACCGCCACGTTCTGGCCCACAACCTTTGCCTGCTCTGCGGTCATCGCTTCAACCTGCCGACCTGATCCAGCGCTGTTCCCATCCATTCATCTAGTCGGTGCTGCGCCTCGCTCAGCGCTTTATACCGATTTGCACCTAAAGGAATCACTCACATGGCACATCTCGTCGAAACCATGGCCTACGCTGGCGCTACCCCGTGGCATGGCCTGGGCAATCAGCTCACGCAAAAGCAACCCATCGAAGTCTGGCAACGCGAAGCCGGCATGGACTGGCAGATCCTCGAAAGCCCCGTGCATTTCAAATCGAATGCCGTCGGCCACCTGGGCGCGATCCACTCCTTCCCCGAGCAAAAGGTGCTCTACCGCTCCGACAGCAAGGCGCCGCTGTCGGTGGTCTCACAGCGTTACCACACCGTGCAGCCCCGGGAAGTGCTCGAATTTTATCGTGACCTCACCGAGGTTTCCGGCTACGAGTTGGAAACGGCTGGCGTACTCAAGGGCGGTCGCAAGTTCTGGGCGCTGGCGCGTACCGGGCAAGGCGCGGCGCTCAAGGGCAACGACCAGGTGAATGGTTATCTGCTGCTGGCGACGTCCTGCGACGGCACCCTGGCCACCACCGCCACTCCGACCACCGTACGGGTGGTGTGCAATAACACCCTGACCATCGCCCTGGACGGCACCAGCCGCGCGATCAAGGTGCCGCACAACACCCGCTTCGATCCGCAAGCAGTGAAGAAACAGCTCGGTATCGCCGTATCCCAGTGGGACGACTTCATGTACCGCATGCGCGCGCTGGCCGAACGCAAGGTGCAGTGGCATGAGGCTTTGGGATTCTTTATGGGCGTGCTGTGCGAGACCAGCCCGACCGGCGCCCTACCGGAGGTACTGCCCAACGAGCGTGCGCTACGCAAAGCCCAGGAGCTGTACGAAGGCCGTGGTCGCGGTAGCCAGCTGGACTCTGCACGTGGCACAGCTTGGGGCCTACTCAACGCCGTGACCGAGTACGTCGACCACGAACGTCGTGCCCGCAGCAACGAGTACCGCATGGACTCGGCCTGGTTCGGCCAGGGGGCACAGATCAAGCAACGCGCTCTGGATGCCGCGCTACAGCTCGCCGCTTAGCCCTCACTTACTTCAACCCTCGCGCCCGGTCAGCCTTGTGCTGGTCGGGCGTTTTCATGTCTGCAGCTGAATACCATGAAAGCAACGTCATTGAACGGCAGCTCCCGCAAAGCCCGCCCGGCCCTGCGCCTGGTCAGCACCAAGGAGCTTCCGCGCGAGGACTGGCTGCAGATCCGTAAACAAGGCATCGGCAGTTCGGATGCCGCGGCTGCCGTGGGACTGAATCCCTACAAATCGCAGCTCGAACTGTGGCTGGAGAAGACCGGCCGCGACACTGCGCTGCCTAAGGGCGATACCCAGGATGAGGAAAGCCCGATGTATTGGGGCAACGTCCTGGAACCCATCGTGGCCTGGCACTACAGCAAGCGCACCAAGAACAAGGTCCGCCGCATTAACGCCGTGCTACAGCATCCGGATCCGGAGCTGCCCTGGATGCTGGCCAACATCGACCGTGAGGTAATCGGTGCCGACGATGTGCAGATCCTCGAATGCAAGACCGCCGGCATAAACGGGGCACGTCTCTGGAAGGAAGGCATCCCCGAGTATGTCGAGCTTCAGGTGATGCACCAGCTCGCCGTCACTGGCAAGCAGGCTGCGGATGTAGCCGTGCTGCTTGGTGGCCAGACGCTGGAGATCCACCGCATTGAGCGGGACGAGCAGATGATTGCTCGCCTGATCGAGCTGGAGTGCAAGTTCTGGCGCTACGTGGAGACCGACACACCACCGCCAGCCGACGGGACGGCATCCGCGGAGGCAGCGCTACGCTGCCTGTATCCGGAGGACAACGGTCAGGTAGTCAACTTCAGCAGCCATGCTGGGCTGACTGCCGCCTATATCGAACTGAAGGCCCTGCGGCAGTCGATGGCCGACAAGGAAAAGCGCGAGGCCGAGCTCAAGCAGATGCTGCAGCAGGCCATGGGCGACGCCAGTCGCGCGGAGTTCTCCAGCGGCTACGTCAGTTGGCGCAAGGCCAAGGACAACATCGGTTTCGATGTCGCGCAACTGCTCAAGGACAAGCCGTACCTGCAGGCCAAGTATCCGTTGCTGAAGCCCGGTGCGCGGCGCTTCCTGGTCGGCTGATTTCCTCCTCCATCACCCCTTCCCCCTTGGCCAGTCCATGCAGTTCGCGCTGCGTGGCTGGCCTTTTTCATTTCCAGGAGCACCACCATGTTGAAAGGTCTCGCACTCATCCCTCCCGCACTCGGTCGCATCTCCATTGGCAAGGTCGTCGAGAAAAACGGTAAGCGTCTTCCGGAGAAGGATGACCAGTTCACCATCACGTCCCAAGTGCAGGGCCGGGATGGCTGGCTGTTGCACCCGCTCAACGATGAACTGCGTCAGGGCAAGGACGACAAGCTGCGTAGCATCCCGGTACGTCTGCTGTTCAACGAACCGGAATTGAACTTTCGCGCCGACTACACCCTGTTCGACCGGCAGTCGGGACGGCCACTGTGCGTCGGTAATGGCGAAACCTGCAAGCGCGTCACTCAGGACGGTATGCAATCGCTGCCCTGCCCTTCGCCGGATGCCTGCCCGCTGGCCAAGGGTAATGCCTGCAGGCCCTATGGCCGGCTGAACGTGGTCATTGGCGAGGAGGATCCGCTGGGCACCTTCGTGTTCCGCACCACCGGCTTCAACAGCATCCGCACCCTGGCAGCCCGGCTACATTACTTCCAGGCCATTTCCGGCAATCGCTTGGCCTGCCTGCCGCTGGAGCTGCGCCTACGCGGCAAGTCGACGCGCCAGAGCCACGGCACCCCGATCTTCTACGTCGACCTCACGGTACGCAACGGCATGGGCATGGCTGAAGCTCTGCAGCAGGCGGGCGAGCTCGCGGCGCAACGGCAAACCGCCGGCTTCGATCAAGGGGCGCTGGATGAGGCAGCCCGCCGGGGCTTCGGCAATGGCGCCTTTGAGGACAGCGAAGAAGACAGTCACGCCGTGATCGAGGAGTTCTTCACCGCCCCAGAGCCAGCCAGCTCGACCGCCCCCGTTGATTCACAGGCGGCGCCCAAATTCCTCGCAGACAAACTGGAAGCCCTCGCCTCACAGCCCCACTGAATCCCACCTGCCTGCGCTGCCGTCATCGGCCAGGCAGGTTTTCTTGGAGACTCACTATGCTTCTACTTCGATTTCTACTCCACCTGCTCATCTTCATCGGCGCGCTCGCGGCCGCTGCTACGGTGGTGCTGAGCATCTTGCTCATGCTGCGCTTCCCGCCGCTGCTGCTCGCCGTGGTCCTGGCCTGCTGGATGCTGAATCGCCTGCTCAGATTGCTCTGCCCACGCCCGGGCAATCCCTGCTGAAACCCCCCAGCGACAACCGCCAACCAGTCATCACCAGCGGCTGTGCATTCGGCCGTTATTACCACGAGGAACCATGATCAGATGCTTAATCTGCGAGTCCAAGGCCATTCTGACGCGGGACGTTGCCAAGGGCATCGCCCTGCTGGTCAGCCTGGCCGACAGTGCATTGCAGGGGGCTCAGGAGGCGGACACAGATACCCCAACCCTGGGGTCGCCAAATATCACTTCGGAGGGTTCAGGTATTTGTGCCTGCGCTGTGGATCGCTGTTCGATGAGCCGGGTACAGAGGAGGCGTCCGAGCCCGCCATGTAGTCGCCATGATTCAGCGCTCAGTCCTGGCCGAGCCGGGCAACCAGGCGCTCCACCATGTCCATGACAAGCTCACGGTCTGCCGCTGTCAGCCGGGAAAGAAGGTCATGGAGCCTGCGGGCCTGGTCCTCCGGGCGGGAGCTCCCTCGGTCAGCAGGTCGGCTGTTTCGCAGTTGAAGATAGTTGCCAGCTCGACCAGACGCTCATGATGATTCTTGGGAGGACCGACCTTAACAATCGCTTAGCTTGCAATCAATGAGCCTGGCGTACAGGTGTGTTTCAGCCATGCGGCTGGACAAACGCAACGCGCCATGCTGAAGCCCGGCTTCAGCATGGCGCGGGTCACACCCGGGCGGTCAACGTTTGCCAATGCTAGCCAGGTAATCCAGGCAGCTGTCGACGGTTTCCACGTCGGCGAACTTGGCATCAATGTCAAACAGGTTCCAGGCCACCGCGCCCGGTACCCGGTCGCCGATGCACTCTTTCACGGCGATGGTGCGGAAGCCTTCGGCCAGGCCGTCGCACAGGGTGGTACGCACGCAAGCCGAGGCCGTCACGCCGGTCACCAGGATGGTGTCGACCCCTGCCGAGCGCAGGTACCCGGCCAGCGAGGTGCCGCTGAACGAACTGGCGCGCTTCTTCACCAGCACGAACTCGCCATCGACTGGCGCGATGCGCGAGTCGATCGCCCAGAGGTTCTCATCGGCCTGGTTGACCACGTCCACCGGGATCTTGTTGTGCCACTGGCCCATGTCGGTGTTGGGGTCATGGCGGTCGGTGTTCTGGTAGCAGGTGGTGACGTGGACGATCGGGAAGTGGTTGGCACGGAACACCTTCATCAGGCGCTGCACGCCGGGGATGATTTCGTCGTCGATCTTTTCGCAGGTGAACGGGTTGCCTGGGCGGGTCCAGGCGTTGGCCAGGTCGACGTTGATCAGCGCCGGGCGCTTGCCGAAGCCGATACGGCGCTGGAAGCCACGCTCCTTGTAGAGCTTGGTCGATTCTTCGAAGGCGCGTTCGAGCATGGTCATCAGGTCTTGCGACATAGTGAATCTCCCCAGTGGGTCGTTGTAAGCGGTTCGGCAAGGAAGGTTTGCCTTGACCTGGAACTCACGATAATCTCGGCCACTGATGACATCCAATTCATTGTTGGCGAGCATTGATACCAAAATGAGCATTAATATCCGCTTTGATCTCAAGCAGATAAAAGCCTTCGTCCGCGTCGCGCAACTGCTGCATTTCAAGCGCGCCGCCGATGCCCTGTTCATCACCCAGCCGGCTTTGAGCCGCCTGATCAAGGCGCTGGAAAGCGAGCTGGGGGCGGAGTTGTTCATGCGCACCACGCGCCATGTGGCGCTGACCGAGGCCGGTCGGCTGTTCTTGCAGGAATGCCAGCAGGTGTTCCGCCATATCGAACGCGGTATCGACCTGGCGCGTAGCGCCGCGGCGGGGGACATCGGCCACCTGACCGTGGCCTACAACGACTTCGCCATCAACGGCGCGCTGCCGGGCATTCTCGAGCGCTTCAAGGACCTGCACCCGGATGTGACCGTGGAGTTGCTGTACATGCCCTCTCACGAGCAGTACAAGGCGATCCGCGATTGCCTGATCGACGTGGGGTTCCTGCTGGGGCCAATGACCGAGCCGGACATCGCCTCATTGCCGGTGAACCAGGAACGCATGGTGGCAATTCTGCCGTCACGGCACCCGCTGGCCGGACAGGCCACTTTGCGCATCGAACAGTTGCGCGACGAGCGCTTCATCTTCGGTGCGCCCAGTGGCTGGAGCCTGTTCCGCGACCAGGCGTTTCAGCTGTGCCAGCGCGCCGGTTTCAGCCCGAACATTCACCAGGAGGCCACCACCAGCATCGGTATCCTCGGGCTGGTGGCGGCCAACATGGGGGTGTCGCTGTATTCGGAATGCGCCTACCGGATCCAGCGCGAAGGCGTGGTCATCGTGCCGCTGCAGGACGAGCATGCCCAGGTGCAGACCATCGCCGCGTGGAACGAGGAATACCAGAGCCCTACCGCCGCGCGTTTCAAAGCCCTACTAGGGCACCGAGCTGCGGAGCTTCACGCCTGATCTGATGGCGTAAGGCCGAAGCGATCGGTACTGGCATCGTAGCGCCAGTCGTGGCCGACACTGCTGGCCAGCCACTGCGCGCCATTGCCGGTGAGCTCTTGCTGGGGATAGCGCCGAACGATCCAGAACTTCATCAGCATGGCATGGATCACCAAACCGCTGACGAAACCGACTACAAATGCCCAGTCACCGGAACAGTACGCCAACACGCTGGCCGCAGCCCACGCTAACAAGCCGGCAGGGTTGAAACCGCGCCAATAGTGGAATTGCCCTTGCAGCTCATACAACTGCGGCACGTTCAACCGGCGTCGCCGAATCAGGTAATAGTCAGCCACCATGATCCCGCCAATTGCCGAGAGGAACGATCCATACGAAAACAGGAAGGCGAACAGGTTATCGAGGATGGCCCACGGCATCGAAAGTGTACCGATGACTCCCGCGATCATCACTGCAGTCGGGTATCTGACTCGTGGTGCTCCAGCATTGACGAAGGTCAGCGCCGCCGGGATCAGGTTGGCTGCAGTATTGGTCGACCACTGTGCCAGCACCACCAGGACCATCAGCACGACCAGGCTCAGCCCGGTGCTCTGGGCCTGGATGACATTGATTGGATTCCAGTCTCCGGCGGCGACGAAAGATGCCGCGCCAATGACCGCGATCCAGGTCTGAGTCAGCGGTAATGCGACCAGTTGAGCAAGAAAGATATGCCGGTTACGAGACAGGAACCCCCGAGCATTGACTGGTGTCCGCACGTAACGGGTGATATTGGGAATGTCGATGGCCAAGGTCGACCAGAAAGCCACGTTAGCCAGGAACAGGGTAATGATGGTCAGCTGCTTGTCGCCGACGAACGTCCAGATATTGACCCCTTTGGTGACTGCCAGCACATCGAGGGTCAGGTACATCCAAACCGAGATGGCAATGATCGCCGGCGCTGCGATGGACGAGAGAAACTCTACCGCCTTGATACCCAGCGCGGTATTGATGATTTGCACCACTGCGAAGATCACATACCACAAGGCCCAGTTGTCGAACCCGGTCAAGTACTCGACGATACCGCTCAGGGCCAGGGCGCCGAGGTAGGTCTGGATACCGAACCAGATCGCCGCGACCAGGCCGCGAAACAATGACGGAATGTGTGTGCCATGCACGCCGAACGGCGCTCGCAAATACACCGCGAAAGACAAACCATGTTCGGTACCGATGTCCGCGGTCAGGGTCATCAGTAGCGCCAGGACGATGTTGGCCAGCAGAATGATCGCTACGACCTGTGGCAGCGGCAGGCCGGCAACACCCGTAGCACCCAGCTGGAAGGTGGCGATCATGAACGCGATACCGATCCAGATCCAGGTGAAACCCAGGGTACCGATCGAGCGATGTCGTCGTTGTACCGGAAGAATCGACGGTTCCAACAGGTTGTGACGGGAGACGGCCGGAGTCGGTGAGACAGAAGTCAATTCGGGGCTGTTCATCGAAGCACCTGTGCATGAATGGAAGGCGCAACCTACCTGCCATGGCGATGGCCGCAGGCTCTTGGGGAAAGGAACGAACGTGGGCAACGGCCTTTGCTGGCGAATAGCAACCCAGCAAAGGCTGCGGCGGGCAGACCTGTGGTCAGCCCTGCAGTTGCTGGCGCCGGGCGCGGGTGGCCTCGATGTCCAGGCGCACCTGCTCGTCGAGCACCACTCCGTACACCTCAAAGGCCTGTTCGAGGCTGCAGAAGTCATCCAGCACGTCTTCGCGCACCTGCTCGGCACTGCGTTCTAGCGGGTTGCCATAGCCACCGCCACAGGGCGAGTAGTAGGCCATCACATCCCCCGCCTTGGACGCGTACCCGGAGAACTTCGACGGCATCGACACCACCTGCCCGGGGCTGGCGACATTGTAGATCTCGGTCTTGCCTACCACCCCGTCGCAGCCACCGAACACCCCCCAGGGCACATCGAAATGCCGTTCGCTTTCGTGGGTGATGAAGCCCGCCGTGAGCACCCGCTGGGCCTTTACCACACCGATGCCACCGCGGTACTTGCCAGCGCCTGGCTGCACATCGTCACGCAGCTCGTAGCGGTCGCAGATCATCGGCAGGTGCATCCCCAGGTCTTCGATGGGGTTGTTGCGGGTGTTGGCCATCAGGTTGTCGATGGCATCGGGCCCGTCGGATTTCGGCCGCCCGCCGTATGCCCCTTCGTTGACTTCGAGGAATACCCAATAGTCGCCATCGGCCTTCACCCCGGAATAGGCAGCGAAGGAGATCGACGCCGAGCTGCCGGCGATCACCCGCTCCGGCAGCACCGGGGCCAGGGCCTTGATGATGAGATCGATCAT
Organism: Pseudomonas sp. HS6-2; assembly: GCF_049325675.2. Lineage (NCBI taxonomy): Bacteria > Pseudomonadati > Pseudomonadota > Gammaproteobacteria > Pseudomonadales > Pseudomonadaceae > Pseudomonas > Pseudomonas sp. HS6-2. Next base: position 5,470,239 of record NZ_CM143906.1, read on the forward strand.
CCGGTTGCACTGGGTGAAGCGCGCCTCGGCAGCGGCTGGGAACACTGGGTTGAAAATCGTGCCCAGCGGCGCCACGACGCTGATCGGGCGGAACGACCCCTCGTTGGACGGCACCGGGCTGGGCAGCGTGGCAGCGTCGAGCAGCAGCTTGCGGAAGGCGGCGTAGGCGGCCACCTTGCACGAACCTTCGAACGGCACGTTATAGGCGGTTTCGGTTTGCAACGCCGAACCGGTCAGGTCCACCTCCAGGGCATCACCGCTCACTTTTACCGTGACCACCACCGGCAGGCGCCGCTCGCGGTTGCGGCCGTCGTCGTCGAGGAAGCCTTCGGCGCGGTAGTCGCCATCGGGAATCTGCGCGATCTGCTGGCGCATGATGGTTTCGGCGTAGTCGATCAACTGGTTGATCGCGGTAAAGCTGAAGTCCTTGCCGTAGCGGGTCAGTAGTTCCTTGAAGCGCCGGGCGCCCAGCTGCGCCGAGGCCACCTGGGCTTCGATGTCGCGAATCAGCTGGTCGGATGCACGGCTGTTGTAACGGAACATCTGCACCAGCGCTTCGTTGCGCACACCGCGCTCATAGAGCTTGAGCCCGGCCATCAGCATGCCTTCGGCGTACACGTCGCCTACGTCGATGATCAACCCCGGCGTAGCTGCGCCGATGTCGATGTGGTGCGCGGTGTTGCCGGAAAAGCCCACCAGCTCGCCTTCATGGAAAATCGGCACGATCACCGCCAGGTCCGGGCTGTGGCTGGAGCCGTGATAGGGATGGTTGTGCACCACCACATCGCCCTCGTGCCAGGCGCCACCTTGCAGGGTGGCCTCGATGCCGCGCAGGTAGGCCGGGATCGAGCCGATGTGCATCGGCGTGGATTCGGACTCGCAGATGGTCTGGTAGCGGGTGTCGAACAGCCCGGCGCCCATGTCCTGGGACTCGCGGATGATCGATGAGAACGACATGCGGTACAGCACGTGGCCCATCTCTTCGGCGATGGTCTTCAAGGCGCCGCTGATGACTTGCAGGGTGATCGGATCGACCGGTTGCGTATTCATGGCTGTGTCCTCTGGCGTTACTGGCGGGAGATGATCAGGTTGCCGTGGGCGCTCACCCTGGCCACCCAACCCGGCGGCACCAGCGAGGTGGAGTCGTGCTGCATGAGCATGGCCGGGCCTTCGATGTACTGGCCGGCGTGCAGCTTGCTGCGGTCATAGCGTGGCGTGGGCAGGCACTGGCCATCGTCGAACCAGGTGTCGCGCTCGTAAAGGAAGGCCTGGCCGGTGTCGCTGTCGACCGCCGCCGGCAGCGGCTGCCAGGCCAGCTTCTCGGACTGGGAATGGCCGATGACACGCAGGCTGACGACTTCCACCGGGGCATCGGCGTAGCAATAGCCGTAGTCCTGCTCATGCACTTGGTGGAAATGCGCCATGACCTGGGCAATGGCCTGGTGGTCCACCCTGCCGCCAGGGATCAGGGCACGCAACTCGAAGCCCTGACCGTCGTAGCGGCATTCGGCGATGCGGGTCAGCTGCATGCAGGCATCGTCCACGCCATCGTTGCGCAGTTGTTGCCGAACATTGGCTTCCAGTTCCTGCAAGGCGCTTTCGAGCCGATTCAATTGCGTGTCGTCGATGGTATTCAGGGTGCACAGCAACGAGCGCAGGGCCTCGTACTGCAGGTCGGTGGTCAGCAGGCCTGCGGCGGCGGTGATGCCCGGCGCTGGCGGGATGAGCACCGACTTGGCATTGACCTCATCGGCCAGCGCCGGACCATGCACCGGCCCTGCCCCGCCGAACGGCATCAGCACGAAATCGCGGGGGTCGATACCACGGGCCACCGAGTTGGAACGAATGGCCAGGGCCATGTTGTTGTTGACCACCCGCAGGATGCCCAGGGCCGCCCGGTGCACGCTAAGGCCCAACGGCTTGGCGATCTTCGCCTCGATGGCCTGGAACGACAGCGCCGGGTCGATCTTCAGGTCGCCGCCCAGCATCTGGTCCGGGTCCAGACGGCCCAACACGATGTTGGCGTCGGTCACGGTGGGCTCCTCGCCACCGCGGCCGTAACAGGCCGGGCCGGGGTTGGAACCGGCCGAGCGTGGGCCGACCTGGAAGCCACCGGCCGGGTCGATGAAGGCCACCGATCCGCCACCGGCACCGATGGTGATCAGGTCGATCATCGGCACCAGCACCGGGTGCCCGGACACGTAGGAGTCGCGCGGGTTCATCACCTTGATCTGGCCATCGACCAAGGTCGAGATGTCCGCCGAGGTACCACCAATGTCGACGGTGATGATGTTGCGCTCACCGTCGAGCCCAGCGAAGTAATGCCCGCCCATCACGCCACCGGCGGGGCCGGACATGAGGATGTTCACCGGCCGCTCGCAGCAGCTTTCAACGGTGGCCACACCGCCGTTGGACTGCATGATGCGCAGGTCGGCCTGGATGCCGTTTTCACGCAGCTGGCTGGCCAGGTGGGTCAGGTAGTGGGCGGTGCGCGGTCCGACGTAGGCGTTCATGGCCGTGGTGGAAAAGCGCTCGTACTCGCGCATCACGTCCACCACATCGGTGGAGCAGCAGACGAACGCCTCGGGCATCACCTTCTGCACGATGGCCTTGGCGCGCAGCTCATGGGAGCGGTCGAGGAAGGCGTACATGAAGCCGATGATTACGGCCTGCACGCCACGGGCCTTGAGCAACTGCGCGGCCTCGCGGACTTCCTGCTCGTCCAGCGGCGTCTCGACCTGGCCATGGGGCGGTAGGATGCGCTCGTTGATGGCGATGCGGTTACGCCGACGCACCAGCGGTGTGCTCTGCCATGGCACATCGAACTGCAGCGAGAAGTTGTAGGGCCGTTTGTGCCGGCCAATGTGCAGAATGTCGCGGAAGCCCCTGGTGGTGAGCATGCCCACCTCGGCGCCATTGTGTTCGATGGAAATGTTGGTCGCCACCGTAGTGCCATGGACGATCAGGTCCACTTCTTCGGCGCCGATTCCGGCCTTGGCACACAGCTCGAGAATCCCGCGCATCACAGCGATGGACTGGTCTTCGAGGGTGGTGGGGACCTTGTGGGAAAAGATCCGCCGGCCGATGGAGTCGCGCTCCGTGGTTTCCAGGATCAGGTCTGTGTTGGTACCGCCGACATCTACGCCTATACGGGCCATTCTGCGTCACTCCTGGTGATCGCGAATGCACTCGGCAACTGCGCCGCCGAGCCGATTCGCACGTGGGTCTTATGGTTGTTGTTGAGGTGCGGGGGCCCCAAGCGGGGCCTGTTTTTTTTATGCCAAGGGGTTGGCGGGTTGATCGGCGGCGTGGCTCAAGGGGCGCCCCGCCGTCTCCGGCAACGACAGCCCGCCCGCCAGGGCGAACAGGGCGATACCGGCCAGGTAATAGGCCGGCGACAGCGGGTCACCGCTGCGCTCGATCAGCCAGGTGGCGATCAGCGGCGCGGTACCGCCGAACAGCGTGTAGGCCATGTTGTAGGTGATGGCCGAGGCGGTGTAGCGACTGCGGGTGGGGAACACTTCCGACAACAGCACGGCCGTGACCACACCGCACAGCACCGCGCCGATGGCCAACAGGAATGCCCCCGCCAATGCTGGGTAGAACAACCCGGAGCGCGCCAGCAGAAACGCCGGGTAAATGGTCAGCACCAGCCAGGCGGCAGCCGTGACCATGGTCGGGCGCCGGCCAACGCGGTCGGAAAAGCGTCCGGCAAAGGGGCAGCAGGCTGCGGCGAACAGCAAGGTCAGCAAAGAGATCAACAGCGCTGTGGGCTGCGGCTGGCCGCCTTGCAGTTGCAGGTAGGTCACGAAGTAGGTGGTGCACATGTAGAACGACAGCGCGGTCAGCGAGATGAACGCCGCCAGGCAGCACATCGCCCCGCCCTGCTCGCGCAATGTCTGGCCCAGCGGTGCATGCACGGCACGCTCGGCGCTAGCCAGCGCCTTGAACGCCGGCGTCTCGTCCAGGCGCCAGCGCAGGTACAGGCCCACCAGCCCGAGGGGCGCGGCGATCAGAAAGGGCAGGCGCCAACCGAAGGTTGCCATCTGCTCGGCTGTCAGCCAGCGGTTCAGGGCATAGGTGACGATGGCGGCGGCCGCGAACGAGGCGAAGGTCGACACCAGCGCGGCACTGCCATAGCGGGCGCGCTGCCCGGCCGGGGCGTGCTCGATGAGGTAAATGCAGGCACCGGCGTATTCGCCACCGGCGGAAAAACCCTGCACACAGCGGATCAGCGTCAACAGCAACGGGGCGGCCAGGCCGATGCTGGCATAGGTCGGCAGCAGCCCGATCAGGGTGGTGGCTGCGGCCATCAGCAGGATCGTGATCGACAACACCCGGCGCCGCCCGAAATGGTCCCCCAGCATGCCGAACACCAGCCCGCCGAGCGGGCGGAAAGCAAAGGCAACGGCGAACACGGCAAAGGTCTTGAGCAGCGCCGTGGTGCTGTCACCCGAGGGGAAGAACAACTGGGCGATGGTGGTCGCCAGAAAACCATACAGGGCAAAGTCGAACCACTCGACGAAGTTGCCGATGGACGCGGCCCAGACCACGCGTTTCAATTGCTCCGGCGCGACCGGCTGCTGCGACGTACCCGACATATCCACCTCACTGTCTGTTGGAGAACAAGCGATTGGCAGTTCGAAACCTTCACGCAGCGAGTGGGCTGCAGGCGCAGCCCTCAAGCTCAGTCCGGGCGGGCCTCTGGTGGGCCGTCACCGTCAATGTGCGCCCTGCGCCTCCAGCCCCCGACGGCTGAACACCAGCGAGGCATTGGCCCCGCCGAAACCGAAGCTGTTGGACATCACGCAATTCACCTGCTGCCCTTCGCGCACGCTGCGTACCAAGGGCAGCCCCTCGACCTGCGGGTCGAGCTGTTCGATGTTGTGCGAAGCCGCCATGAAACCGTGGCGCATCATCAGCAACGCATAGATCGCCTCGTGCACCCCGGCCGCCCCCAGCGCGTGCCCGCTCAGCGACTTGGTCGAGCTGAACGGCGGCAGTTCACCGTCGAAGGCAGCCAGTGCCGCCTGCAGTTCCACCAGGTCGCCGGCCTGGGTGCTGGTGCCATGGGTATTGAGGTAATCCACCGGTTCGGCGCAACTGGCCAGGGCCATCTGCATGGCGCGCAGTGCGCCGTCGCCGCTGGGGGAAACCATGTCCTGGCCATCGGAGGCAGTGCCATAGCCGATCACTTCGGCGAGGATGGTCGCCCCGCGCGCCTGGGCATACTCCAGCGCCTCCAGCACCAGCACCCCTGCCCCGCCGCTGATAACGAAGCCATCACGGGCCACGTCATAAGGGCGGCTGGCAGTGGCCGGCCGGTCGTTGTAGCCGGTGGAAAACGCGCCCATGGCGTCGAACATGCAGCTCTGGCTGAAGTGCTCGGCTTCGGCACCGCCAGCAAACACCACATCCTGTTTGCCGAACTGGATCTGCTCGAAGGCGTGGCCGATGCAATGGGCGCTGGTGGCGCAGGCCGAGGCGATGGAATAGTTGAGGCCCTTGATGCCGAAGAAACTGGCCAGGCACGCTGAGACCGTACTGGTCATGGTACGGGGTACACGGTACGGCCCCACCTTGCGTACGCCCTGGCTGTGCAGCAGCTGGTTGGCCTCGACGATGTCTTCGCTGGAGCCGCCACCCGAGCCCATCACGCAGCCGGTGCGGGTGTCGGCCACCTGCTCGGGCGTCAGCCGTGCATCGGCGATGGCATCGGCCATGGCCAGGTAGCCATAGGCTGCGGCATCGCCCATGAAGCGCCGGTGGCGCCGGTCGATGCGCTGAAAGTCGACCTCCAGCCGGCCGCTGACATGGCTGCGCAGCCCCGCTTGCGCATAGGCCAGGTTGAAGGCGATTCCCGAGCGCCCCTGGCGCAATGCCTGGAGGACCTGCGCAGGGCTGTTGCCCAGACATGAGACGATGCCCATGCCGGTCACGACCACGCGGCGTAGCCCGATTGTCTGCTTCGATAACATGCACTGACTCCACAGGTTCAGAACTGTCCGGGCAACCTGGCTGGGTTGCCATGGACTCGAGTCTAAGGGGCGGCTTTGATTCTGATAATTCGTATTTCGTTAGCCATTGATACCGAATTTGGCATCAGTAATTATCCTGCGCCCATGGCAAAGCACCCCGCCCGGCCAAAGCCGGCGGGGCATGATGAATGCCGTTGCTAGAGGGTGGCGTCAGGTAAAGCGTTCGACCTGCGCCGACGTGCGGCGCATCAACACCTTGCCGTTGCGCACCGAAACCAGTGCGTGGCCCTGGCTGCGGACCATCTCGTAATCATCCGGCGCCGACAGCAGCAGCAAGTTGGCCGGCCGCCCGACCTCGATGCCATAACGCTCCCCAAGGTTGAGGGTGCGGGCACTGTTGTCGGTGATCAGATCCAGGCTGCGTTGCAGGTCTTCGTAGCCGAGCATGTGGCAGATGTGCAGCCCGGCTTCGAGAATGCGCAGGATGTTGCCGTTGCCCAGCGGGTACCACGGGTCGACGATGGAGTCCTGGCCGAAGCACACGTTCATCCCGGCGCGGTCGATCTCGGCCACGCGGGTCAGCCCGCGGCGCTTGGGGTAAGTGTCGAAGCGCCCTTGCAGGTGAATGCTCTCGGTCGGGCACGAGATGAAGTTGATGCCCGACATTTTCAGCAGGCGGAACAGCTTGTAGCAGTAAGCGTTGTCATAAGAGCCCATGGCCGTGGTGTGGCTCGCCGTGACCCGAGCGCCCATGCCACGTACCCGGGCCTCTTCGGCCAGCACCTCGAGGAAGCGCGACTGTGGGTCGTCGGTTTCGTCACAGTGCACGTCCACCAGGCAACCGGTGCGCTCAGCCAGCTCCATCAGGAACTTCACCGACGACACACCCTGATCGCGAGTGTTCTCGAAATGCGGAATGCCACCGACCACATCGGCGCCCATGGCCACCGCTTCGGTCATCAGGGCCCGGCCATTGGCGAACGACTCGATGCCCTCCTGGGGGAAGGCGACGATTTGCAGGTCAACCAGGTGGCGTACTTCCTCGCGCACCTCGACCATGGCCTTGAGCGCGGTGAGCTTGGGGTCGGTCACATCCACATGGGTTCGCACGTGCTGAATGCCATGGTCCACCAGCATGTCGATGGTCTTCTTCGAGCGCTGCTTGATGTCGTCGTGGGTGGTGATTTCCTTGCGCTCGGCCCAGCGTTCGATGCCTTCGAACAAGGTGCCGCTCATGTTCCACTTCGGCTCGCCGGCGGTGAGGGTGGCGTCCAGGTGAATGTGCGGCTCGACGAAGGGCGCCACCACCAGGTTCTGTTGGGCGTCCAGGTCGTCGGGGTTGGCCAGCACCGCCACATCGGCCTGGGGCTCGATGGCGGCGATACGGTCGCCGTTCAGTTCGATACGAAACAGGCCCGACTTGCCACGCAGACGGGCGTTGATGATGTTCATGCTGTTACTCCTTGCATTGGGCTTCGCTCATGCGCCATACCAGCATGGCGACCGAAGCGTTCATACGAAATAGCGGGTCGTCGAGTGACTGCCCACTCAGTTGTTCGATACGTTGAATACGTTGGTTGATGGTGTTGCGGTGCAGGCCCAGACGCTGGGCGGCCTTCAGGCCATTGCCGTTTTCCTTGAGCAGGGCGTCGAGGGTATGCACCAGCACATGGGGGTGCTTGCGGCCGGGCGCGATCAGTGGGCCAAGGGTTTCGGCGACGAAGTCGTCGATCAGCGAGCGATCGACGATGCCTTGCAGCAGGCGCAGCACGCCCAACTCGCTGAAGTCGCAGAAACCGGTGGCCGGGCGCAGGTTCTGCGCCACTTCCAAGGCCTGGCGCGCTTCATTGAGCGCCTGGCGGTAGTGGGCGCAATCCTCGGCCAGGCGCGACAGGCCCATGAACAGGCCCAGTTCACCGACCACGCCCGCCAACTGCCGGTGCAGCGCGGCCAGGGTGGCGTGCAGGCCGTGGGCATCGGCCAGTAACAACACGAACAGGTCACCCGGCAATTGCGCGGTCACAGTCCCCGGCCTGCCACGACACCAGGCCTCAAGCTGATCTTCCAGCGCCTGGCGAATGCCCTGCCACACGCGCTCGCCCTGGGCCAGCCCATGGCGCTCGAACAATCCATCGACGCCAGACAGCCGCAGTGTCACCAGGCGCCGTGGCTCGTCCAGCGCCAGCTCAAGGTGCGCGGCCCGCTGCCGAGCGATGGCCAGGCTCGGGTAGTCGCCGGTCAGCAACTGGCCGAGGATGTCATTGCGCGAGCGCCGCACCTGGGTCATCTGCACCAGGGCCGTACCGATCAGGTGAGTGACGACCACCATTTTCAGCGCATACGGCTGCTCGATCAGCGGCAGCCCCAGTTGCTCGGCGCGCTCGATCACTACAGGCGGAATGCCGTGGATGAACGTGCCGCCGGTGAGGATCACCATGCCGGCAATGCCCACGGCGTCGCCATCTTCCACCAGGCTCAGCAGGTTGGCCTCGCCGCGTGGGTGGTTGATGCCGGTGACGAACACCAGCTCGCCGCCCATCACCCACTCGGCAATGCCTTCGTTCTCGGCCACATACGGCCAGCGCACCCGCCGCTGCAGGTTGCGCGCGCCGGCCCGGACGGTCATGTCCTGCAGGCCGGGCAGGTGCAGGATTTCGTCCAGCGCCAGGCTCACGGTTCGACACCCGCCTGGCCCAGCGCCCGGCGCCGGCCGCTCAGTTCAAGCATGACGATGTAGCACAGGGCCGAGGCGCCAATGCCCACCAGCGGCGCGACCCACGGCGAGGCGTAGGCCAGCACCGCACCCAGCGCATAGGACCCGAGGCCCAAGAAGTTGTAGCGCGGCAGCTGCACCGAGGCCAGCGCCGGGTACTTGCCGCGGTGGCGGTACCAGAAGTCGGCCATGATCACCCCACCCACTGGCGGAATGATCGAGCCCAGCAGCACTAGGAACGGGATCAGCATTTCATACATCCCGCCAATCGCCAGCACGATGCCCACCGCTGCCGCGACCAGCGTGGCGATGCGTCGACGCTCGCTGCGCAGCAAGTGGCAGGCCGCTGCCGAGACGTTGTAGATGGTCGGTCCCTGGATGGTCCAGAGGTTCAGGCAGAGCATCACCACCGCCGCGAACGACAGGCCTTGCAGCATCATCACTTCGACGATGTCGGCCTGCTGGTAGACCATCGCGCACCAGGCCCCGGCCACCACCATCAGGCCGTTGCCGAGCAGGAAGGCGACGATGCTGGCCACCACCGCCACCCGCCCGCTGCTCGACAACCGGGTCCAGTTGGTGGCCTGGGTGGCACCGCTGGCGAAGGTGCCGAAGACCATGGTCACCGCTGCCGAGAAGGTCATGGTTTCATGCGGCACCACCGCCGCCAGGCCGGCAAAGCCCCCGGCATCGGCGGTGGCGATATACATCGAAACCAGCAGCAGCGCGAACATCAGCGGCACCGACACCCGCGACAGCAGGTCCAGGCCCTTGAAGCCGATGATCGCGGTAATGCTGAAACCCAGGCCGAACAGCACCATCAGCGGCACGGTGAAACCACCCGCCAGGCCCAGCAACTTGACCAGCACGATCGCCACGGTCGCGGTGCCCCAGGCGTACCAGCCAAGTTCGGCGAAGCCCAGGATGAAGTCGGAAAGCCGGCTGCCCGCCTCGCCGAAACAGAAGCGCCCCATCAGCACGCTGTTCAAGCCGCTGCGCGAGGCGATGAAGGCCAAGGCCGCCGCGTACAACGCCAGCAGCGTGTTGCCGATGGCGGCGACCCACAGCATGTCGACGAAGTTGAAGGCCATGCCCAGCTTGCCACCGGCGAACATGGTGCCGGTGAAGAAGGTAAAGCTGAACAACACCATGGCAATGGGCAGCAGCCCTTTGCGCGAGGATGGCGGGGCTTCGCAAAGCGGGAATTCGGTAGGTGAGCTCATGGCACGGTGCTCCGGGTTGTCGTTGCGACTAGGGGAGCAATATGCGGGCCGCTTTTGCCAAGCGCGAAAAACAGGAAATTTGCGGGCAATCGGCACAACTTTACCTGTTCACCTTGCACACTATTTTGCCGAATTGATGAATTAAACCTGTGCGTTAAGACCTGTTTTGATGCGGGCGCGCACCAACGCGGAACAGCACTGGATAGTTTCCACGCAGCCTGCCGTCGGCGGTGCGCGCCGGCCGTCATTCGCTGGCGCTGACATCCACCTCTTCCAGCTGTCATCCGGATCGAAGCGTTTCATGGCCTTGGCAATCTTGTCGCCCTGTGGCCCCAGATCCTTCTCGAACACCTGGTCGTCGTGGCTGATCATGAAGCTCATGACACCGCTATCGTTGTATTTCGCCGGCCAGGCGACCAGGGCGAAGCCGCGGCTCATCTGGTTGCCGATCAGGTAGCTGTAGGCGCCGCCCGGGGCCGACGAGCCTTGGCCATCAAGGATGCGGAAGTGGTAGCCGTACCAGGCATCGCCCACCACATCCTTGCCGAACAGCGGCCCCAGCGGGCTGATCTCGCCGCCCTCTTCGTCCTCCCAGAACAGGCCGTCATGCTTGCCGGGCGTGCTGAAGATCTGCTGGGCATATTCCAGCGCGCCGTTGCTGTTGCGGTCCTTCGAGGCGTAGTCCATCTGCGCGTCGTGATAGGCTAGGACCGACTGCAATGCAGCCAGCTCGTTACGGCCGATGCGCCGGGCGTGGATTTCGGCGCTGCCGGCCTTGCGGTCGAAGCGCCAGCCGTTGGTAGCCTTGGTCAGCCGAACCAGTTCTGCATCAGATGCACGCTCAGCTAGCTTCCCGACCGTAGCATCCAGTAGCGGCCGAATGCGGCCGACAGTACTTGCCTCAGCGCGAATCGTCTCCAATGACCGTTTCAAAGCGAGTGCAGCCACTGTCCCAGCATCTGTGTCGGACACCTTGCGCATGTCGCGACCATTTAGGCCAGGGTTCAGGTTGGTTTCGCTGAACGGGTGATCGGCCGGCAGGCTGGGCTCATCGACATGTTTGTTCGGCACCTCGCAGGGGAATGGATCGATTAGGAATCCCGGAAACCTTCCTTGCCTGCCCCTTGCGCAAGCAACGAGCTCCTACCGGTTTGAGCCGCAGATGTTGATCATTCTTGACCAGGTAACGCATGGCGCAAAGCACGTTAGCCCGCCCATTCAGGTCCCGCCTGTGGATCAGGCCAAGCCCCAGCCTGTCTTGGTATTTATCTTTTTCGAGGTTGCAGTTGTGGAAGTAGCCCTGACCACGGGTAATACGCTCCCATAGCTCACCGATCCGCTGAGCCCTGTAGATATCGGCACTCACTTCAGCACCGTTAAAGAAGAACGCTGCATGGATGTGATAGCCCCGGTCCTCGCCTTGCTCGACGCTGCAAATGTAGCCAATTTCATGGTCGAAAATTAGGTTGCGTTCACGCTCAGCTATCAGCCGATTCAGATCGTCGAATACGCGCTCCACACGCAACCTCGCCTGGACCTCTGCACGGTAATACAGATCAACCCTGATCACGCAGATCCGGGCGTAGCGATCAAACATGGCATCAACGTAGCGATCGACTTCGACCTCTTGCTGAATCGCCTGGTAGCGCTGATCGTGCTCCCTACGCTTGAATCTCTTTTGGGCAAGGAGTGTACGGATGCACTTGGTCAGCTCGTTCAGCGTCTCACTGGTGCTCAGATAGCGCGTTTCACCCTCGTTCAAGCAGGTGATGCCAAAGGGGCTGCGCTCAATCCCAATGGCCTGGCAGGCTTCCTGAAGAAGGCTCAAGTGCCAGCTGTACTGATACGCCACATCTCCGTCGAGCAGCGCGACCATCTGCACGATCCCATCGAAGTATTTTGAAAGCATGGTTTCTCTGACCTGTTCATCTCCATGCTTTGAATATGAGATTCGGCAGGCCTGGCTATCTGTACGCTGGATGGCGTTGATGAGGCGCTCAATTCGAATTGCGATATCGGACTGGGATTGGAGGGTGTTGGCGTTTTGTTTGGTCATGGCTCTGTACCTGGTGAGTGGTTTCGCATACCAGGTACGGGATGTGTATTTATTAACCGATGACCTAACCCGGAGGCAGGGTGATAGTGCCGGTGTGGTTACTAAAAACTCAGCCTATCGAGTATTGACACGGTGATAGCCTAGAACTATATAACTAGATCCCGCTCCAAGACTCAGCGATCACCCCAGGCTGGCCTGGCAATGGGGAGCAACATTACCGAGCCTGCCGAGAGATTCACCCAATCGCATCCTGGGAGAGTTAGCTGAGAGCGCTGGACTTTCCAAGCGGCATAAACGCCATGACCAGCCTTAGCCGGTCATGGCGTAGGTGATAGTTCTAGCTAGCCATACTCAGGTGGCCGGTGGGGCGCACCGCAGCCCCCTCTGCCAGGTCCCGCTCCTCGATCCTTGCCAGGATCCAGTCATGCACCTCGCTATCGACCCAGCCGACACAGCGGTCGCCCAACGAGACCGGCTTCGGGAAGGTACCTTCCGAGATGTGTTTGTAGATGGTCGATCGGGCAAGACCAGTCGAATCGATGACTTCTTTCAGGCGAATGATCCTCATGAACGGGGCTCCTCATATTCGTTCAGAGGATCTGCAGGAGCAGTAAGAAATAACCTGAAGCCCCGTCACCTACTCGGTTAGCAAGCCAAACTCATAGCGGTTCCACACATCCAGGTCAGCCTCGCTGTCGAACTCACGAAGAAACCCGCCCCGGACATCCTTGTACACAATGCAGCAGTTCTGATTCTCGGGAGCCGGATAGACGATCAGAGAAACGACCTCCAAGGCATCATCGCGCCCTTCTGGCTTTGGCACAGGTATCAGCCTAATCACCTGGGGTTGGTACCCCGACCATGCCTTGCCATTGAACTTCTGCTTCAAATGCTCGGCCCACTCAAACGCCACCTCAAAAAAGTGATCGAGCACTCCAGGCCAGTAGTAGCCAGCCTCGTCCTGCCCCGGCTTACCGACCTTCAGTTGATCTAACTCTCGACCAATCATGCCCTCCAGAGAAGCAGGAATTTCGCCGTACCTTTCGCCTGGCCTTCCCCATGTCAGGGACAGCAGATGCGACGTGTACCAGGCCAGCTTGTGATAGAGGACATCCAGCGCAGCAGGTCCCAAAGCGAGAAGAGCTCTTGCTACATCAGGCTGCGTAAGCCCGCTGGTCAACCGTTCATAACGGGACTGCTTAGCTTCCGCGTAAACCAGCACTGCGCAATGAGGGCGCCGCGCCCCCATCTGCGTGTGGTCAAGGTTCAGGTAGTAGGTACTGGGAACCTTGGCTCCAACGAAGAAACCATTGGATACACCCGGCACATGAACACGTATGAAGCCCAGGCTGACTAGTCGCCTCACCTGATGTTTGAGCGCAATCGGATTCAGGCCCGTCATTGCACGAAGCTTCGCCTCCCCCACCCCGGCCACAACCCCGCACTGATCGGCAAAGGTTAAAAGGGCAGCCAAAAGCACTCTCGTGGCTGTCCCCAGGCGTCCACAAGCCCCAGGTGCTGCCGGCCGCCCGTCCTTGCATACCTGTTTGCGCGCAACCTTCTCGCTCCCGGTATCTGTTTCAGGCCGAGGTCCCTCGGCATAAATCTCCGGCTCATTAAAGAGACGCAGGACCAGGTCCCGATGAGTAAGCGAACTACCTCTTGGCTGGGCAAGCAGATCGAGGAGGTATTGCGACGCCTCATATTCCTGCCCCGGACGACCCACCTTGTCAGCCTGTTTTTTGGCCACTAACAGCCCAGCTTCGGCTAACTCCCGCACTGCGTCTCTGACCAATCTATCCGTCAAGCAGAGGAGTCTCGCAACTGGTTTGACCTTGAACGAGGCGGTCAAGAGTGCCTGCTCTCGGCATATCAGGGCTTGCAGGAAAAACCTAGACTCTGCACCAACCTCTAGGTCTTCATAAAAAGCCAGAAGATTAGCCATTTCACCTACCGAAAAACTGGAAATTTAGATCACGTTTTATACCCTATAAAATCAGCTTATCAATATCATGTAACGTATCTGTTAACTACGTCGATAACATGACCGCTAACATTTACAAAAATTCTGATCAACAGACCTACCATCAGGTCATGTAACACCGTCCAGTAGTGAGGCGACTGATCGCACCCTGAATATGGCGACGGAGAAGGAAACTCGAAAATGAGCGAGACCGAAGCAGCACCAGGCTGGCTGAACGAGAAGGACAGAGGAGAGTGGCAATGGGCAGCAAGTTACCTATCGAGCCGGTGCTCTCCGTCGCTGCAAGGCAAGATCAGCTTCCTTGCCGACAGTGGTTTCAGCCATCTGGTCAGATCGATCCATGCCCTCGAATCCGAGGCTGAAGGTGTAAAGCTCATCGAGCGATTGAGAAACGCCATCAGACAAAGGCGGTATCGATTAGCCAAAGGCGGCAGAAAGACTTGCTCCTTCACGCTCCCACTCGAAACCAAGACCACACTCAAAAGCCTCGCCAAAGGGCACAAAACAACCGAAACAGCGCTGATTCAGCGCTTGATCGAAGTCGCCGCCCAGGCAGCCGCAGAACAGAAAGAGGTGATGCGTCGCGACGCTCAAATGGCCAAAGTCACACGCAATGCGCGCAAGCTTACGCAGGAGCTGGACAAAGTTCGGATTGATGAGACCAGAAAGCAGCTGCACCACTGCATGAAGCAGCTCGCGCGGTGGGAAACCTTTCTAAAAGAAGAACTGCCCGAGCTATCCTACGAAGACGAAGCAGCCGCAACAGCTCTTGCAGAACGCCGAATGCGTGTAGTCCAAGAGGCCATCGATGCCTCCGTCGCCAAGCATGAGATGCTGAGCCCGAGGTCAGTCTGAGCAAATTTCGAGCCTGCCACCTAAATCCCAAGCCATGGATCTTCTCAGCGCCCCGACATCCTGAGTTCAAATCCAGCCGCCCGGTATTCCAAATGGTATTCCAGACAAATATCAAACCGAACTTTTCTCATATTTTTCATTAAGATAGGCTATCGTTTCAGATTACCCCGGCCCACCAAATCCAAAAAAGAAGACGCCCTAGGGCGTCTTTTTTTGTGTCTGGACCTTTAGCGCGCAGATTGCAGCATCAGTGCCGGCAGCGGACGGCTGAGCAGCAATCCAACCAGCACGGAGAACACCAATGCCGCACCGCCGGCACATAGCAACATCGTCTGGAAAGCCCCCACGAACGCTTGCAACGCCAAGGGGGCCACAGTTTCGCGCAAGCTCGGTTCGACTATCGCAAGCGCCGCAGGCACGTCACCCGCTGCTACCCGAGTCGCCATGGCGCCAACATTGCTCAATTGCTCAGGCGCCACCTGCTGTATCGCCTGACGCAGCAACTGTTCACCGCGTGTGACCAACACGCCACCGAAGATGCCGATGGCAAGCACGATCGCTCCAAACCGCGTAGTCGTACTCAACCCAGAAGCCATCCCCGTCCGCTCCCGCGGCACACACGCCATGATGTTCTTCTGCGTATCCCCATTAAGCAGCCCAGCTCCCGCCCCCAGAACCAGGCTGGCCAAGGCAAACGCCCCATACCCCCCAACCCCCACAGCCCAGGCGCACAGCAAATTCCCCACCCCCACCAATACCAACCCCAGTGCAAACACCTGCGCCGGGCTCAACCGCACCGTCAGTCGCATCCCCCACTGCGGCGTCAGCAACATCGCCAAGGCAAACGGCAACATCCCCGCCCCCGCCGCCAGCGCCGACAACTGCAACCCGTTCTGCAGGTACAACGGCAGCAACGTCATCATCACCTGCGCACAAGCTGCATAGGCGAACATCCCCAGTAAGGCCCCGATGAAGCGCCCGCTGCGCATCAGTTGCAGGTCGATCATCGGCCGTTCCTGGCTCCGCTCGACCATGATGAACAGCCCAAACAGGAACGCGCTGATCAGTAGCCGGCCAAGCGTATCGACACTGGTCCAACCCACCTGGTTGGCATCGATCATCGCCCAGATCAGGCAGCCCAGACTGCTGGCGAAGGTCAGGCTGCCCATCGGGTCGAGCCGTGCGGCGTCACTGTCGCGGGACTCTTCGATACTGCGCAGCACCATCAGCGCCAACACCGCGACCAATGGCAGGTTGATGTAGAAGATCCAGCGCCAGCCAAGAGTGCTGGCGATCACGCCGCCGAGCAGTGGCGCGAAGGTGATGGTCGCGCCCATGCAGGCACCCCAGAACGCCCAGGCGCGCATGCGCGCTTGCGGCTCGTGGAAGCGATGGCCGATGGCGGCCAGGGCCGAGGTCAGCAGCATGGCTGCACCTATGCCTTTGGCTGCCCGGGCCAGGTCGAGGAACAGCAGGCTGGGGGCTGCGCCACAGGCCAGCGAGGCAATGCCGAACACGGCCAGGCCGGTCAGCAGCATGCGCTGGCGGCCGAAGCGGTCGGCCAGGCTGCCGGCGGGCAGCAGGCAGGCGGCGAAGGCCAGGAGGTAGGCGCTGACTACCCATTCGATATCGGCGAACGAGCCGGACAGGTCGCGGGCGATGCTGGGCAGGCTCACGGCGACGATGTTGGTGTCGAGGATGATCAGGGCGCAGACCAGGGAGGCGGTGAGCAGGGTGAAGCGTGCTGAGGGCATGGATGGGCTCCAGGAAGCGAGCGGGTTGCACTTACCTTAATGCCACCATCCCCGAAGCTTGTTAGCCTCAAGGGACCGCGTCATTAGCCTGCAGGTAACACCGCATGGAAATCCGTCACTTCCGCTACTTCCTCTGCGTCGCCCGCCACGGTCACTTCACCCGTGCCGCCGAGCAGCTGGGCATCGCCCCGCCCACTCTCAGCCGGCAGATTCAGGACATGGAACGCGAACTGGGCGTACGGCTGTTCGAGCGCAATCAGCGCGAAGTGAACCTCACCGCTGCCGGCCAGGCGCTGCTGATCGAGGCCGAGCAGGCGGTGCGCCAGTTCGATGCGGCGCAACTGGGGGCGCAGCGTGCCGGGCGGGGTGACAGCGGGCGTATCGAGCTGGGCTACGTGGCGTCGGCGGCGTATTCGGGCATGTTGCAGCGGCAGGTGATCAGCTTCAGTGATGCCCACCCCGGAGTGCGCCTGAACATTCGTGAACTGCCCATGGCCGAGCTGCCGGGCATGGTGGGTGATGGCTTGCTCGACCTGGCTTATGTGCGTTCACCGATGGAGCTGCCGGATGAACTCGAAGCCATCGCCCTGCATCAGGAAGGTTTCGTGCTCGCCCTGCCCGCCAGCTCGCGGATCAACGAACTGCCGCAGATTCCTGCAGCGCGCCTGGCCAACGAAACCTTCATTCTGCCCGAACAGATTTCCGGCACGCTGGAAGTGGCGGCGCAGGGTGGCTTCGTCCCACGGCTGGGGCCGCAGCCGGGCAGCCTGGTGGCGGTGATTACCTTGGTGTCGCTGGGACAAGGGATCGCCGTGGTGCCGGAGTCGGTGGTGCAGCGCATCAACCTGCCGCAGGTGAACTACCGGCGGATTGCCGATTGCCAGGCCAGCTCGTGGTTGAGCCTGGTGCATCGGCGCTTCGAGAAAGCGCCGGCTGTGAACAGGTACATCGAGATGGTAAGCGACTAGACCTCGAATAAATTGTCTCACCACTGGTGAGACTTTTATCGCTGGCAGGCTTGCACCACAACATTTTCAGCGCCTAGCAGATCGAGCGCCGCCCGCGCGGCGCATCGCGAGCTAGCGCTCGCTCCCACGTTTGTTTCGGGCCAGTTAGTCCTGTGGGATTTGTGCGCGGACGCCTTGGCGCATGGCGCAATATCGCGTGGAACAAACAAGGCGGTCGCGCGCGTCTGCCACAGGCGTCACTGGCCTGAAACAAACGTAGGAGCGAGCAAAGCTCGCGATGCGCCGCGCGGGCGGCGCTCGATCTCATAGGCGCTGAATCAATATCGCCGAACACAAAAAAACAAGGGCACCCATCCACTGGTGCCCTCGCCCTTGTTGCAAGGTGAACTCAATCACCCCATCGACCGCGCCCCCACCGTTCGCGCATGGCCCCGGGAGGTGACGATCCCCAGGAAGGAAATCACGATCGCCAGGCCCAAGGTCGAACTCACTTCCGCCCGGTGCTCAGGCGTGTACATCATCACCGCCAGCGCGCCGGCGATGAAGATGATCACCGCCCAGGTCAGGTACGGGAACAGCCACATGCGGAACTTGAGCTCGGTGTTCTCGCGCTCCAGGCGGCGGCGCATGCGCAGCTGGGAGATGGCGATGACCATGTACACCAGCAACGCGATGGCGCCGGAGCTGGCCAGCAGGAACTCGAACACGCCCTTGGGTGCGAAGTAGTTCAGCACGGCAATGCCGGCGCCGATCAGGGTGCTGCCGAACACTGCGGAACGTGGCACGCCGACCTTGGAGGTCTTGTTGAGGAACGCCGGGGCGTCGCCGCGCTTGGCCAGCGAGTACATCATCCGCGAGGCGATGTAGATCGACGAGTTCATGCAACTGGTCACGGCCACCAACACCACCAGGTCGACCATGAAGGCAGCGTTGGGGATGTTCATGATTTCCAGCGCGCGCTGGTACGACCCCACCACTGCCAGCTGCGGGTCGTTCCACGGCACCACAGAGATGATCACGAAGATCGACAGGATGTAGAAGGTGCTGATCCGCCAGATCACCGAGCGGGTGGCCTTGGCGATATTGCGCGACGGGTCGCTGGATTCGGAAGCGGCGATGGTCACGGCCTCGGTGCCGATGAAGCTGAACATCACGGTGATGAACGCTCCGACCACCGCCGACCAGCCTTTCGGCGCGAAACCGCCATGTTCGGCCATCAGCCCGCTCAGGCCGCTGACTTCACGGTTGGGCAGCCACCCCATCAGCGCGGCAAAACCGAGGCCGATGAAACCGAGAATCGCCGTAACCTTGAGGATGGCGAACCAGAACTCGAACTCGCCGTACTTGGCCACGCTGAACAGGTTGGTGCCGGCCAGCAACAGCACTGAGGCGAGGGCGAAGATCCAGCTTGGGATGTCGGGGAACCAGGCGTTGAGCACATGCCCTGCCGCCAGTGCCTCGATCGGGATCACCAGCACCCAGAACCACCAGTACAACCAGCCGATGGTATAGCCGGCCCAGCGGCCGATGGCCTGGTCAGCGTAGGTGGAGAACGATCCCGTGTCTGGGTGTGCCACAGCCATTTCGCCGAGCATGCGCATGACCAGCACCACCAGGGTCCCGGCCACGAAGTACGAAAGTATGGTGGCTGGCCCGGCCGCCGCGATGGCGTGCCCGGAGCCTACGAAAAGTCCTGCACCGATAATGCCCGCAATCGACAGCATCGTTACATGACGTGGCTTGAAACCTTGTGCAAGGTTGCCATCAGATCCCACGGTGTTCATTGATCTTGTTCTCTTTTTGCTGACACAAGGAAGGACGGGCAGGCGTAGGCGAAAATATCTCCTTTCAATTCAAGAAGTCGACACGTTGCTGGTGCTCTGTTGTTGATCTTTGGCACACGTCACAGAGCAAGATGCCGGTGTGGTTCGGGCTTCATTTAAGCCCCGCGAGGCTGTGGGAAATTACACGAGAACGCCTCGGAACTGTTCGATCACGACAGCGTATTTCCATAAACGCCAGATGTCGCGAATGGCTTATCCGATCACGCCAGCGGGCCGTCTGACGCTTTTGTTTTTCATTTGGATGTGTTTCGGCCGGGCACCAGCCCACCGCCGCCAGGCCCTTGCCGAAGAAGGCCAGGGTCATCAGGGCAATCACTGCCGCGTTACCGTCCACATAGTTGGCCAGCACCAGGCTGGTGGACAGCGCCATGCCGATCACGAACGGAGTCTTGCGCGCCCTGGACGGGTGCACGCCGCGGCGGATCAGGCAGTCTGAAACGAAGCCGCCGAGAATGCCGCCGGTGAAACCGCAGATGGCTGGCAGCGCAGCGACCCAGCCGGCTTCCATGATGGTCATGCCACGGCCCTTGATCAGGTAGATCGGGAACCAGGTGATGAAGAAGTAGGTGAGTGCGGTGATGCAGTACTGGCCCAGGTACACCACCCACAGGTTGCGGCTGGTGAACAGCTGCGCAAGTTCGGCGCGGGTCGGTTTGCTCTTGGCCTTCTTGCGTTCCTTTTCCTGGTCGACCAGGGCACCGCCTTCACGCATGTAGTCCAGCTCTTCAAGCCCGCTCCTACAGGTTCAGTGCACATCCCGGATGTGACGCAAATCCTGTAGGAGCGGGCTCGTCCCGCGAAGAGGCCGGATGCCTTAACGCACCAGGCAAGGCCGTTTGTTGTCGAAACTCCAACCCGGAATCAGGAACTGCATCGCGACGCTGTCATCTCGCGCCCCCAACCCCATGTTGCGGTAGCACTCATGGGCCTTGGCCAACTGGTCCTCATCCAACTCCACCCCCAACCCCGGACGCTCCGGCACACGCACATGGCCGTCGACGATGCGCAGCGGCTCACGGGTCAGGCGCTGGCCGTCCTGCCAGATCCAGTGGGTATCGATGGCCGTGATTTCCCCCGGCGCTGCCGCCGCCACTTGGGTGAACATCGCCAACGAAATATCGAAGTGGTTGTTCGAGTGCGAGCCCCAGGTCAGGCCCCAATCGTTGCACATCTGCGCCACCCGCACCGAACCCTGCAAAGTCCAGAAATGCGGGTCGGCCAAGGGGATGTCCACCGACTGCAACTGGATCGCATGGCCCATCTGCCGCCAGTCGGTGGCGATCATGTTGGTGGCGGTCGGCAGGCCGGTGGCACGGCGAAACTCAGCCATCACCTCACGGCCCGAATAGCCGTTCTCGGCACCGCACGGGTCTTCGGCGTAGGCCAGCACATCGTGCTTGTCGCGGCACAGGGCGATGGCTTCCTTCAGTGACCAGGCGCCGTTCGGGTCGAGGGTGATGCGCGCTTCGGGGAAGCGTTCGGCCAGGGCCGTCACCGCTTCCATTTCCTCTTCACCCCGTAGCACCCCACCCTTGAGCTTGAAGTCGCTGAAGCCATAGCGCTGCTTGGCCGCTTCAGCCAGGCGCACCACCGCTTCCGGGGTCAGGGCCTTTTCGTGACGCAGGCGGAACCAGTCGTCATCGGCGTCGGCTTCGTTGCGATAGGCCAGGTCGGTCTGCTGGCGGTCACCAATGTAGAACAGGTAGCCGAGCATTTTTACTGCTTCGCGCTGCTGGCCTTCACCCAGCAGTGCCGCCATTGGCACGTTGAGGTGCTGGCCGAGCAGGTCGAGCAGCGCCGACTCGATGGCCGTCACCGCGTGCACGGTGATGCGCAGGTCGAAGGTCTGCAGGCCGCGGCCGGCGGAATCGCGGTTGGCGAAGGTCTGGCGCATGGCGTTGAGCACGCGCTGGTAGTGGCCGATCGGCTGGCCGACCACCAGGTTGCGGGCGTCTTCCAGGGTCTGGCGGATCTTCTCGCCACCGGGTACTTCGCCCAGCCCGGTGTTGCCGGCACTGTCGCGCAGCACTACGACGTTGCGGGTGAAGTACGGGCCATGGGCGCCACTGAGGTTGAGCAGCATGCTGTCGTGGCCAGCCACGGGGATCACCCGCAGGTCGGTGACAACGGGGGTGCTGGTGTGAACGGCGGGATTGGTCTGCATGTTCATGGTTGTTGTCTCGCAGTCATCAGTGGGTCTGGCCCAAGGCCGAAGGCGCCTTGAGGTCGTCAACGGGAGCGCCTTTGGGGCGAATGCGTACGAAGAAGATGGCGATGGCCGCCAGCACCGAGGTCACGGCCAGGCCATACAGCCCGCCCTGGATTGACCCAGTCTGCTGCTCGAGCAGGCCGAAAGTGGTAGGGGCGACGAAGCCGCCGAGGTTGCCGACCGAGTTGATCAGGGCGATCACGGCCGCGGCGATACGGGCGTCCAGGTAGCCTTGAGGAATCGGCCAGAACAGCGACGAGGCCGACTTGAAGCCGATGGCGGCGAAGCACACGGCGACGAAGGCGAACACCGGGCCGCCGGTGGTGGACATGAACATGCCGATGGCGGCGACTATCAAGGCACCGGCAACCCAGGCCTGCTGGAACTTCCAACGCGTTGAGCCAGCAGCGAAGGCGTACATGGCGATGATCGAGATCAGCCACGGGATCGAGTTGAAGAAGCCGACCTGCAGGTCGCTGAGGTCGCCCATGCGCTTGATGATGCTTGGCAGCCAAAAGGTGGCGGCGTAGATGGTCAGCTGGATGCAGAAGTAGATCAGGCAGAACAGCACGATCTGGCGGTCCTTGAGCAGGCTCCAGGCCGAAGGTTTCACCGCACCGATGGCTTCACGCTCACGCTGCTCGCGGTCGATGGTCGCTACCAGCGCGTCCTGTTCGGCCTGGCTCAGCCACTTGGCATCCTGCGGCTTGGAGTCGAGCCAGAAGAACACGAAGAAGCACAGGGTCACCGAGGCCATGCCTTCGATGAACAGCATCCACTGCCAGCCATGCAGGCCCAGGCCCTGGATCTGCATCAGCGCGCCGGCCAGCGGCCCGGAAATCAACGACGCCAAGGCCGAGCCACTGAGGAAGATGGCGATCGCCTTGCCGCGCTCGGCGGCCGGCAGCCAGCGGGTGAAGTAGTAGATCACGCCAGGGAAGAAGCCCGCCTCGGCCACGCCCAACAGGAAGCGCAGCACGTAGAACTGGGTTTCGTTCTGGACGAAGGCCATGGCGGTGGCCACCAGGCCCCAGGTGAACATGATGCGGGTCAACCACAGCCGCGCACCGACCTTTTGCAGCAGCATGTTCGAGGGCACTTCGAACAGCGCGTAGCCGATGAAGAACAGCCCGGCGCCGAAACCAAAGGCGGCGGCACTGATACCCAGGTCGCTTTCCAGGTGCGGGCGGACGAAGCCGATGTTGACGCGGTCGAGGTAGTTGACGATGAACATGATGACGAACAGCGGCAGGACGTGGCGTTTGACCTTGGCCACGGCACTGGCCAAAGCGTCGCCTTCATTCCGGGCAGACGGAGCGAGGGTGTCGTTCACGGGTGGATCTCCCACTAATTGTTTTTGTGCGGGTCGAGGTTGTCTGACATGACAGTGGGATGGAGCATATGCGCAGCGAGGTTGTACGACAAGGAGCCAAATATCGCTTAAATAGCAAAATACAAGCTTATAAATAGCAACATGGCGCCGAATATGCCGACAACGTAATTAACAGCCTTGTACCGTGCAGAGAAAAACCAGGCAGAAATTATTTTTATTGGTTAACTTGTCGTACAAGCAACCCTATCCGGAATTTCCATGGACACTTCCCCCGCCAAACGCAGCCACAGCCGTGCCCATGACCTGGTGTCGAGCCTGACCCAGCAGATCCTGCTGGGTACCTTCAAACCCGGGGACAAGCTGCCATCGGAGAACACCCTGGTGCGCGAGCATGGCGTCAGCCGCACCGTGGTCCGCGAAGCACTGTCGAAATTGCAGGCCTCAGGCCTGGTGGAACCGCGCCACGGCATCGGTACCTTCGTGATGGAGCGCCAGGGCCAGGCGGGTTTGCGCGTGGGAGCGGAAAATGCCGCCAGCGTGCGCGACCTGCTGGAGCTGCGCATCGGTCTGGAGGGCCAGGCGGCCGCCCTCGCCGCCGTGCGCCGCAGTGACGAGCACCTGGCACGCATGCGCAAGGCGCTGGATGACTATCAGGACTTGGCGGCTGCCGGGGACAGCTGTATCGAGGCGGACCGGCGCTTTCACCTGTTGATCGCCGAGGCCACCGGCAACCTGTATTTCAGCGAGATGATGGCGCAGCTGGGCAACGGCTTGATCCCGCGTAACCGCATGGCCCTGGCCGAGCGCACCGGGGCCAAGCTGGCGCGGCATGCTTACCTGGCCAACCTTGAGCATGAGGCGATCCTCAACGCCATCCGCCGGCAGGACACGGACGCGGCGCGGGCGGCGATCTGCCTGCACCTGTCCAACAGCCGGGATCGCCTGCTGCCAGACTGACAAGCTGCCCCTTGCCCTTGTGGGAGCGCATCAGGGCGGGTTACCAGGTCAGACAGATCTTGCCGAAATGCCGGTTGCTCTCCTGATAGCGGAACGCTTCGACGATCTGCTCCAGTTCGAAATGCTTGTCCACCACCGGCCGCAAGCCATTGGCGTCGATCGCCCGTACCATCGCCTGCTGCTGCGCACGGCTGCCCACCAGCACACCTTGCAGGCGGATCTGGCGCACCAGTGCCTGCACCAGCGGCAGCTGCCCGGCCACGCCGGTGAGAATGCCGATCAGCGACACGTGCCCACCGATGCGCGCAGCGATCATCGACTGCTCCAGGGTCGCCGGCCCACCCACTTCGATCACATGATCGACGCCGCGATTGCCCGTCAGTTCACGCGCCTTCTCGCCCCAGGCCGGGGTGCTCTTGTAGTTGATCAGGTGGTCGGCGCCGAGGGCCTTCAGGCGCTCGAGCTTGGCGTCGCTGGACGACGTGGCGATAACCGTGGCCCCCGCCAGCTTGGCGAACTGCAGGGCGAAGATCGACACACCGCCAGTGCCCTGCACCAACACCGTGTCACCCGGCTTGAGGTGGTCATCGCTCATCAATGTGCGCCAGGCGGTGAGACCGGCCGTGGTCAGGGTCGCAGCCTCGGCGTGGCTGAAGCCTTGGGGGGCCAGGGTGAAGGCGGTAGCAAGAGCGGTCACCTGTTCGCGCGCGTAGCCGTCGATGCCATCGCCGGGCACCCGGCCAAAGCCTTCGACGTTCGCCTGGCCGTCCAGCCAGTCGGGGAAGAAGGTACTGACGACGTTGTCGCCGACCTTGAATTCACTCACGCCCGCGCCGACCGCGACCACTTCGCCGGCGCCGTCGGCCATGGGAATGCGCCGCTCGCTCGGCCCCCACATGCCGCTGACCACGGCGAAGTCGTGATAGTTGAGGGAGCTGGCATGCAGCTGCACAGTGATCTCGCCGGCCTTGGGCGCTGGGGCCTCGCAGGTGCCGACTTCGACCTTGTCGTAGCCGCCGCCGGGTTGCACATAGATGGCCTTGCTGGTCATGACTGAGGCTCCATTCAGAGAAAGACTGGGGTTCAGCATAGCCAGTTCCGGCCCTTTCGCGGGACAAGCCCGCTCCTACAGGTATCGCACAGAGTCCGAGCCTGCGGTAATCCTGTAGGAGCGGGCTTGCTCCGCGAAGAGGCCTCACAGGTCACACAAAACTCAGCCCAGCATCACCCGCAAAGCCCGGCAATCCGCCGCATGCCAGTCCACCAGCTCCGGCCATGGATTATCCGGCAGATTCACCAGCACCGTGCGCGCACCAGCGGCCCGCCCACAGTCCAGGTCAAAGCGGTAATCCCCGACCATCACCAGCTCGCCGGGCGCCACGCCCCAGGCGTTGGCAATCTTCAACAGCCCATCCGGGCTCGGCTTCGGCTCAGCCTCATCGCGCCCGAGAATGTGCTCTACCGCAAAGCAGTCCGCCAGGCCGATCGCTTCCAGCGTCACATGCGCCAGCTCCCGCGCATTGCGGGTCAGGATGCCCAGGCGGCAGCCACGCTCGGCCAGCTCACGCACCAGCTCCACCGCCCCGGTGGCCGCTGTCGAAGCAATCGCCAGGTCGCGTTCATGTTCCAGCAACCAGGCATGCTTGGCCGCTGCTTCGGCCGCCGGCAGCGCCGCCAGGTGGGTGAGAATGTCGTGCTCGGCCGGGATATCCAGGGCGACGCGGATAGCCGCGAAATCGTGCACCGCCACGGTCAGGGTGCCGTCCATGTCGAACACCCAGTTGCGGATTTCGGCCAGGCTCATGCCCAGTCCTTGCGGTGGCGAATCAGGCCTTCCTGGGTCGACGAGGCCACCAGCTGGCCGGCGCGGTTGAAGATGCTGCCGCGGCAGAAGCCACGGGCATTGCCTGCCCATGGGCTGTCGGTGGCATACAGCAGCCACTCATCGGCGCGCAGGTTGCGGTGGAACCACAGCGAATGGTCGAGGCTGGCGATCTGCATGTCGCGCTGCCACACCGACTTGCCATGGGGCAGCAGCGAGGTGGTCAGCAGGCCGAAATCGGAGGCGTAGGCCAGCAGGTATTTGTGCAGTGCAGGTACGTCCGGGAGTGTGCCGTCGGCGCGGAACCAGGCGTACTTCACCGGGTCGCCGGGCTGGGGGTTGAACGGGTCGCGCTCGGTCACCGGGCGGATCTCGATCGGCTTGGCACACAGCACCTTGTCGCGGATGCGCTCGGGCAGCTTGTCGGCATGGGCACTGGCCAGCTCGACTTCGGTCGGCAGGTTTTCCGGGCCTACCACGTCAGGCATCTGCACTTGGTGCTCGAAGCCTTCCTCGTCGTACTGGAACGACGCACTGCAGGTGAAGATTGGCTGGCCCTTCTGGATCGCCGTCACCCGCCGGGTGCTGAAGCTGCCGCCGTCACGCACGCGGTCGACAGAGTAGACTACCGGCAGGCTGGCATCGCCCGGGCGCAGGAAGTAACCGTGCAACGAATGCACATGGCGCGCGTCCTCGACCGTCTGGCTGGCGGCCGACAGCGACTGGCCCAGCACCTGGCCACCGTACAGCTGGCGGAAGCCCAGGTCCTGGCTGCGGCCACGGAACAGGTTCTCCTCGATCGACTCGAGGCTCAACAGGTCGACCAGGTCGTCCAACACATGACTCATCGGGGGTTCTCCTAGCAAGGCATCACAGCTCTACGGCGCTCTCAGGTGGGAAATGATACAGGGTTTGCCATTGACGCCGTGCATGGCGGCTCATTCAGTGCGCAGGGTCTGCTCCCAATGTGCGCGGTCAATGCGGTACAGCACGTGAGGGCGCAGTGGGTGGCCGATGGGCAGGCGGGGGTGATCGAAGCTGCCATTGGCGTCCTGGACCATGCCGATGGCCTGCATGACCTTCTGCGACGGCAAGTTGCTCTCGCTAGTGAACGACACCACCTCTTCCACGCGCAATTGGGCGAAAGCACAACGCAGGCAGGCCCACGCCGCCTCACTGGCAAACCCCAGGCCCCAGTGGCGTCGGGCCAGGCGCCAGCCAATCTCCACCGCCGGGGCGAACGGCGCGTCGAAATTGACATTGAGCAACCCCGTCATGCCGATGAAAGCGCCGCTATCTTTTCGCTCCAGAGCCCATAGGCCAAAGCCGTATTCGTTGAAGTGCCCACGGATCCTGCCGATCAGCGCCGCCGCTTCCAGCCGCGTCATCGGCGCAGGGAAATAGCGCATCACCTGCGGGTCGGCGCACAGCGCGGCGAACTCGCGCAGGTCGTCGTCGCGCCATTGGCGCAGCACCAGGCGTGGGCTTTCCAGGTGGAGAATGGGGGTCATGGGACGAGCTCCGGTTTTGCGCTTTGGCACTTAACAGCGTAGGCGCGGCCGGGTTTTTCACGCAACTGGCGGCGCCCGGAATGCAATTTTCACAACCCCTTCACCAGCCCCCGACAGACGGCTGAGCACAATACCGCCAAACCACCGCCGCGCCATTGGAGTGACGCATGCAGCCGAGCAACACCTTGGGCCATCCCGCCATCCACGCCCGTCGCAAGCGACGCATGTCACGCAAAGCCCTCGGTGCCGCTCTTGGCCTGTGCATGGTCATCGCGGCAGTGACCACCTGGCTGGCGACGAGGACCCATATCGTGGACCTTGGCAACGAGCAGCAGTTGAGTGAAAGCGGCCTCCTGCAAGACTGGGCCGAAGGCGCAGTGATCGTGATGATCCGCCATGCCGAACGTTGTGACAGCGCACCCGGCCCGTGCCTGAACGACCCTACCGGTATCACCGTGGCCGGCGGCGAGGCTGCCACGCGGGTCGGCCAAGGCTTGAAGCAACTGGGCCTGACCAATGCCGATGTGCTCGCCAGCCCCAAAGTGCGCACCCTGCAAACCGCGCACTTCATCCTCGGCCAGGCCGTACCGAGCGAAGCCTGGCTGGAAAGCTGCGACAACCAGTTCGCCATTGAAGCGCTGGCACGCAAGCGTGCGGGGCACAACCTGGTGCTGGTGACCCACAATGGCTGCATCGACCATTTCGCCCGCCAGCAGCGGGTGGCCGGTGGTGAGCGCGAGAGCAACTACGCCAGCGCGCTGTTCGTATCGGTGGATGCCAACGGCAAGGCGCGAATCCTTGGACGCTTGAACGAGCCAGACTGGCAACGCGTATTGGCCAGCGTGGGGAAATAACTGGCAAGATCAGCGCTGGCCCTGATTGCGAAGTCCCCATGCCGTTGCCGCTGATCTACCACGAAGACTACAGCCCGGAATTCCCCGCCGAGCACCGCTTTCCCATGGACAAGTTCCGCCTGCTGCGCGACCACCTGGTCGACAGTGGGCTGACCACCGACCAGGCCCTGCTGCGCCCGGACATCTGCCCCAACGATATCCTCGCCCTGGCCCATGACCGCAGCTACATCGAGCGCTACATGAACGGCGAGTTGTCCCGCGAGGACCAGCGCCGCCTCGGCCTGCCCTGGAGCGAAGCCCTGGCCCGGCGTACCGTGCGCGCAGTGGGCGGCTCGCTGCTGACCGCCGAGATGGCGCTGCAGCACGGCATCGCCTGCCACCTGGCCGGCGGCACCCACCACGCCCACTACGACCACCCGGCGGGCTTCTGCATCTTCAATGACCTGGCAGTGATCAGCCGCTACCTGCTCGAGGCCGGCCGCGTGCACCGGGTGCTGATTTTCGACTGCGATGTGCACCAGGGCGACGGCACGGCACGCATCCTCCACGACACCCCGGACGCCATCACCGTGTCACTGCACTGCGAGCAGAACTTCCCGGCACGCAAGGCCCACAGTGACTGGGACATTCCCCTGCCACGCGGCATGGGCGACACGGCTTACCTGAAGGTGGTGGAAGATGCGCTGAACTATCTGCTGCCGCTGTATCAACCCGACCTGGTGCTGTACGACGCCGGCGTCGATGTACACAAGGACGATGCCCTGGGCTACCTGCAACTCACCGACCAAGGGCTGGCGGCGCGTGACGAGTTGGTGATGCGCCACTGCCTGGGCCGGGATATACCGGTGGTCGGGGTGATCGGCGGCGGCTACAGCAAGGACCGTGAAGCCTTGGCCAGGCGCCACGGCATTCTTCACCACAGTGCGGCGCGCGTCATGGGTTGTTCACAATGACTGTGGAACCGCTTGTGGATAACCTGCGGGAAAGGCGCTACAGCCCTTTGCCTGCGTGCCCTGCAGAACACTGATCATTTTTTGTTCAGTGCTTACGTTGGCCCGGCTGCGCTAGAATGTGCAGTCTTTTCCACAGCCTGCTGCCTATCATGTCTGAAAAATCCCCCGCTTCCCCTCCCCTGGCCGTCGTTATCGGCGGCGGCCCTGCCGGCCTGATGGCTGCAGAAGCCATGGCCCAGGCGGGCCTGGCGGTGGAAGTGTTCGACGCGATGCCATCGGTGGGCCGCAAATTCCTGCTGGCCGGCGTCGGCGGCATGAACATCACCCACTCGGAAGCTTATCCACAGTTCGTTTCGCGCTATGCCGAGCGGCAGAACGAGGTCGACGGGTTGTTGCGCGACTTCGATGCCAATGCGCTGCGCCAGTGGATTCACGGGCTGGGTATCGAAACCTTTGTCGGTACGTCGGGCCGGGTTTTCCCGAGCGACATGAAAGCGGCCCCGCTGCTGCGCGCGTGGCTGAAGCGCCTGCGTGACAACGGGGTAGTTATCCACACCCGCCATCGTTGGCTGGGCTGGAATGCCGACGGCAGCTTGCGAATCGCTTATCCACAGGGTGAATTGCAGGTCAGGGCCGACGCCGTGGTGCTGGCCCTCGGTGGCGCCAGCTGGGCCAGGCTAGGCTCCGATGGTGCCTGGCAGCCTTTGCTAGCCGAACGCACTGTGGATATCTCGCCGCTGCGGCCGAGCAACTGCGGTTTCGAGGTCGAAGGCTGGAGTCCAGTGCTTGTGGACAAGTTCGCAGGGGCACCGCTGAAGAACATTGCCCTGAGCGTGCCGGGCATGGCGCCGCGCAAGGGCGAGTTCATCCTCACCGCCCAGGGTGTCGAGGGCAGCCTGGTGTATGCATGGTCGGCGCAACTGCGCCAGGCCATCGAGCATCAGGGGCAGGCCAGGCTGTTGCTCGACCTGCTGCCGGACAAGCCTGTGGACAAGATTGCCCAGGCGCTGGCCAAACCACGCGGGTCGCGGTCGATGGCCAAGCATCTGCACAGCCAGTTGGGGATCGATGGGGTCAAGGCGGGGTTGCTGCGGGAGCTGACGGATCAGGCGACCTTTGCCGATCCTCAGGCGCTGGCACGGGCGATCAAGGCCTTACCAGTCACGCTGGTACGCACGCGACCGCTGGACGAAGCAATCAGCAGTGCCGGTGGCGTGCGTTTCGAAGGGCTGGATGAAGGGTTGATGATTCGCCGGATGCCGGGAGTGTTCTGTGCGGGCGAGATGCTGGACTGGGAGGCGCCGACAGGGGGGTATCTGCTGACGGCGTGCTTTGCCAGTGGATTGCGAGCGGGGCGAGCTGCAGCAGACTGGCTGCATTCCTGACGCAGGCATCGTCCGCTCCCACAGGCTTTTAGAGATCCCGAAACTAGGGTTTGCGCTTGCGCGGCCCGCCGTTGAAGCTCGGCACCTTGCGCACAGCCTTCACCGAAGGCTCTGCCGCTCCCGCCTCGGCACTGTCCATCCAGCGCCCCAGGCCACGCTTGGCGCTGTTCTCTTTCGGTTTCTTGGGCTTCTTCGGCTTCTTGATCACCTGGCCACTGGCATCGGTCATCGGCACCCGGTGCTCGGGGATGAAGTCCGGTTCCTCATGACGCGGCAAGGTTTGCCGGGTCAGCACTTCAATCGCCGACAGCATCTGCACTTCATCGGCACACACCAGCGAGATCGCCTCGCCCTTATTGCCAGCCCGGCCGGTACGGCCAATACGGTGCACATAATCCTCGGCCACGATCGGCAGGTCGAGATTGACCACCAGCGGCAGGTCGTCGATATCCAGGCCACGGGCCGCGACATCGGTCGCTACCAGCACCTGGATTTCCCGCGCCTTGAAACTGTCCAGCGCGCGCTGGCGGGTGGCCTGCGGGCGGTCGCCGTGGATGCCGTCGGCATTGACGCCTTCAGCCAGCAAGCGCTCGACCAGCTGATCGACGCCATTGCGGGTCTTGGCGAATACCAGCACCTGCTTCCAGCGCTGCTTGCGCAGCAGGTGCATGAACAAGTCGGTCTTGCGCTTCTTGTCCACAGGCACCAGCCACTGCTTGACCGTGGTCGCCGCAGCGTTGCGCGGGCTGACTTCAATGCTCAGCGGGTCGTTCAGGGCCAGGCCGGCAAGCATGCGGATCTGCTCGGAGAACGTGGCGGAGAACAGCAGCGTCTGACGCTTGCGCGGCAAGGCGGCGTAGACCGACTGCAGCTCCTCGGCAAAACCCAGGTCAAGCATGCGGTCGGCTTCGTCGAGGACCAGCGTCTGTACCTGGTTGAACTTCACCGCGTTCTGACGGAACAGGTCGAGCAAGCGACCGGGCGTCGCCACCAGCAGGTCGACGCCACGGCGCAGGCGCATCATCTGCGGGTTGATGCTGACCCCGCCATACACCGCATAGGTGCTCAACGGCAGGTTCTCGGCATACTCGCGCACGTTATTGTGCACCTGCTCGGCCAGCTCGCGGGTCGGCACCAGTACCAGCGCACGGATCGAATTGCTGGCGACCTTCTCACCTTCCAAGGCCAGGCGTTGCAGCACTGGCAAGGCGAAACCGGCGGTCTTGCCGGTGCCGGTCTGGGCTGCGGCCATCAGGTCGCGGCCGGCCAGCACGGCAGGGATGGCCTTGGCCTGGACCGGGGTCGGGGTGGTGTAGTCCAGCTGCTGCAAGGTGCGCAGCAGCGGTTCGATCAGGCCGAGTTGGGCGAAATTCATGGCAATACCGTCAGGGGGTTCAGCGAAGGCGGCAAGTTTACCGCATCGCCCCTGGCTACTTGCAGATTTCGCCCTTAAGCGGTTGTTCGGGAGCCTTGCGCCACTGCGGCAAGCCGATCAGCACCACGGCGCCGATGATCACCGCCATGGCCAGGCATTCTTCCGCGCCGATTTCTTCGCCGGCGAAGAGGATGCCCAGCAGCACCGCCACCGCCGGGTTGACGTAGGCATAACTGGTGGCAGCGGCCGGGCGCACGTTCTTGAGCAGGTACATGTAGGCACTGAAGGCGAGTATCGAACCGAACAGCACCAGGTAAGCCAGCGCGCCCCAGCCAGCAGCAGTCGGCATCTGCGTCATGCGCTCACCAGACAGCACACTGCCCAGCAGCAATACCGCACCGCCAACCAGCATCTCGGCAGCACTGGCCATCGGCCCCTGTGGCAGCGGCAGGCTTTTGCTCCACACCGAACCGAATGCCCACGAAGCCGCCGCGAACAGGATCAGCGCCGCGCCGATGGGGCTGGCCTGCAGGTTCGAGCCGAGGTTGAGCAAACCGATGCCGAGCAGGCCGAGGAAGATCCCGGCCCATTCCAGGCGCGAGTTGCGGTGGCCGAACAGCAAGCCAAAGACCAGGGTGAACAGTGGCACGGTGGCCACTGCCAACGCCGCCACGCCCGATGCCACGCCAGCATGTTCGGCCACGGTCACACCGCCGTTGCCGCAGCTGAACAGCAGAAAGCCGATGGCACCTGCCGCACGCCATTGCGGCCAGGTCGGTGCCGGCACCCCGCGCCAGCGCAGGAAGCCGTATAGCAGTCCGCCCGCAATCAGGAAGCGCACCCCCGCCATCAGCATCGGCGGCCATGACTCGACGCCGATGCGAATGAACAGGTAAGTGGAACCCCAGACCAGGTACAAGGCCAGGAAGGCGCCGACGAGCAACAGCGGAAAGCGACGGGAGGCAGGCATGGCAGGCAACTCAGAAATCCGTTTTCGGGTGACTGAGTTTAGGGCTGTGTGCAAGCAAAGATAAGTTACAAAACAGCGCGAAATGAGCGGCACACTTTTGGTGCGCTCATCAGGCGTACTTAGCCAAGGTTTCGCGGACTTTCGCGGCAGGCGTTTTCTGCAGGCGGCAAAGCAGCTCGTGGGAGAGTTGCTGGATGCCGTGGGTCTGGCATAGCACACCGGCCAAATGTTGCAGGAGGTTGGCGGCCATCTCCGCATCGGCCATCGCCCGGTGCGCGGTACCGGTATCCGGCAGCCCGGCCCAACGGGTCAGGGTGCCCAGCTTGTGGTTCGGCGCCGCCGGCAGCAGGCGCCGGGACAGCAGCAGGGAACAGGCGAAGGACTGGCAACGACTGCGGCCGATGCGGCCCAGTTCGTAATCCCAGAACTTCTGGTCGAAGGCGGCGTTGTGCGCCAGCAACGGGGTATCACCGACGAACTCGGCCACTTCGTTCATCACCTTGTCCACCGGCGGCGCTGAGCGCAGCATGGCAGTGGTGATGCCGGTCAGTCCGGCGACGAAGGCAGGCACCGGCACACCGGCATTCATCAGGCTCTGATAGCGCTCGACGATGCGCCCGCGTTCCAGCATCACCACCGCCACCTCGGTGGCGCGGCAGCCGGCACCGGGGGAAATACCGGTGGTTTCAAAGTCGATGACAGCAATACGTTCCATGAAAAAACCTTAGTGCTTGAGCAACAGCGCGCCCTCGATGGGCACATAACGGGTGGCGGCGCGAATCAGCGACAACGCCGTCAGGCCTGGGACGCCATAGACCACCGCCTCGGCGCCATGGCGCTGGATGACCCGCTCCAGCAGCAGGTCGAAGTCACCATCACCGGAGGCCAGCACCACCTGGTCGACCCGGCTGGCCGCATCGATCACATCGAGTGTAATGCCAACGTCCCAGTCGCCCTTGGCAGAACCGTCGCTGCGCTGGATGAACGGTTTCAGGCGCACGTCGAAACCGAGGTTGCGCAGGATCTGCTGGAATTGCTGCTGCTTGCTGTCACCGCGGTCGATGGCATAGGCCACGGCCTCGACGATCTCGCCTTCGCGGCTGACTTCCTTCCACAGTGCGGTGTAGTTGAAGTGGCAGCCGTGGGCCTGGCGCACGGTGTAGTAGAGGTTCTGCACATCGGCGAACAGCGCGATCTTTTTCACCACATACCCTCGACATGAAAAGGGGCGCAAAGCGCCCCTTCGGAAATGCCAGCAGTATGCCAGACCGATCAGACGAACGTATCGTCATCCGAGAAGAAGCCACCGTCATCGCTGCCATAGTCAGTGTCGGCAAAACCACCCTGATCATTGCCCCAGCCGTCATTGTCAGCCACTTGCTGCTGCCCGCCCTGGTCATTCCAGCCGCCGCTGTCACTGGCCGGTGCCGGCTCTTCCTTGATCACCTCGACCACCTCCTCAGGCTGCGAGTGGTGGTTGAACAGGCTGCTGATGCCTTGCGCCAGCAACACACCACCGGCGACGCCCGCAGCAGTCTGCATCGCGCCGCCGAGGAAGCTGCTGGCACCGCTGCGCGCCGGCGCGGCGCCAAAGCCGGCCTGTTGCGGTTGTGCCTGTGCTTGCATTTGCGGCTGCGGCTGGGAGAAGCCCGGCGCACTCGGCTCACGCCAACCGCCACCCGACGCTACCGGCGCACTTGGGCGCTGCGGTTGAACCGGCTCCGGATTGCGCGCACCGGCACCGAAGATGCTCGACAGGAACCCGCCCCCGCCATTGCCACTGCTGGCACGGGTCGCGTCGAGCTGGGCGCGGGCTTGCTTCAGCTCGGCCTCCAGCTGCTTGTTCTGCTCGTCCAATTGCTTGATTGCGGCTTCCTGAACCAGGATCGCCTGGGTCATGTAATAGGGCGCTGCCGGCTGCTGGCGCACATGCTCCTCGATCCGTGCCTGCGCCTGCACATCACGCGGCTGGCTCGGGTCTTCGGCTTGCTTGATGCGGCCGAACAGGCCGTCGATCAGGGTTTGTTCATCTGTGTTCATTGGGCTACCTCATGGGCTAGCAGGACATCGGACATGGCAAAGATGGGGCGCATGGGCTGCGGATTCAATCACCGCACGGGTGAAACTTTTTTCAGCAAGTGACAGCTCTGGGCTAAAGTTATGCCCCTGCTTTTACTGCCTTGCGATGTTGACTGATGAATCCGCTGAGCGTTCTGCGCGACTCCCTGTACTTCTTCCGCCGCCACCTGGCCAGCATCATCCCGCTGTGCCTGCCGCTGGTGGTGCTCGAAGCCCTCATTACCCAACTGTTGTATCGCCAGCTGGGCGACCAGGCCTCGCCGGCCTACGGCATGCTGATCAGCCTGTTGTTCTATCCGCTGTACAGCGCGGCGCTGATCCTCTACCTGGATACCCGCAGCAACGGCCAGGAGATCCGCAAACGCGACCTGTTCGCCCGCGCCCTGCAGCTGTGGCCGCAGCTGGCCCTGCTGATCATGATCAGCTCGCTGCTGATCATGGCCGGGCTGGCGCTGTTCATCTTCCCGGGCGTGTGGATCATGATCAACCTGGTGTTCGCCGAATACCTGCTGGTGCTGCGTGGCCTGCCAGTGGTGCAGTCGATGCGCGAGAGTGCGCGTATGACCACCGGGCACTTCATGCGCATCATGATCTGCGTGGTGGGTGTGCTGGCGCCGATCTGGCTGATCGACGGGCTGCTGCTGATGGCCATCCCCGAGCCCTCGCCAGCAGCCGAACTGGCCATGGACAGCTTGAGTGGCTTCCTGCAGCTGTTCAGCACCGTGGTGCTGTATCGCCTGTTCATGCTGCTGGAAAGTGACGCAGCCGCCTGACTGCGCCATGACGGCAACGTGCTGGAGGAAGCTGTTCGGCCTTAAGCGCAGGCTGGCTGCTCCATAAAGTGGGGTCTCGATAACTCTGGAGACTCCCCATGGACCCGGAAATACAGACTGCATTTGCCAAATCGTTCAGCGGCCGCCTGTTTGCAATCGCGGCCAACAAATATGTGCCCTTGCGACTGAGCGAGACCGGCGACAAATGGGATTGGGGCATCGCCCCCCAGTACGACTGGCTGATGGCCGGCGGCAAGGAACAATCCATACGCCTGGATTTTGCCTTTGACTCCCAGACACACGATCGCCTGCACTACCACATCAGCCTCGCCAGTAACGGGCACCCTCCCAAAAAGCTAGGCTTGAGCCGCAACGACTATCTGGGTTTCTACCAGAAAACGGAAGTAACCGATTGCTGGAAGATCGAGCCGCTGGAGCTGACCGAACATGGCCTGATCTGCTACGTGCGCGATCATGAAGGCTACCGGGTAGGTGCCATCAGAGACGTCCCGCATCACAGCCGCCAGCCCATGTATCTGCTGAACACAAAGGAAGGCGAAACACTCACTTTCCTGCTCCGGCAAAGCGCCTGATGCGAGGTGCTCAGGTACCGCGCGGCTTGGCCCGCGCGGTCGCTTCAGCCACCAACGGGTCATCCGGCCAGTAGTTACCACCATCGCAACTGCGATGCATAGATTGACACGCTCAAACCAGCAGAAAACCTGGGTTTCTCCCGCATACCCATTGACGGTGATTGACTGTCAATGGATTCGCCCTGGATTGACGCTTCTGCAGGTATTTTGAGGACATATTGACAGCCAAAATGTGCGCAGACTGCATCCAGCTCCACAACGATTGACACCCCGCGCCCCTCACCCTAAAACGGTAATCCACGCTAAGTTTGGGAGCGGGAAAATCTCGGGGTGTGAAAGACACCTCTCGCTATACTTCCTACTAAATGGCACAGTGCCTCCATGGCATTGATTGCCGTGAATTGCCTCTCTGATCGCGAGCGCAGACGCTCACCGGGGAGCTGATTCTTCTGCCAGATCCTCGAGTCCTGTCGCCTACGGCGATGGGGAAAGCAAAGGCTGCGGCCCCTTTGGAAAGATCGTGTTATGGATGGCGTAATTTTCAAGCAAACCGGTTAGTACGCAGTGTGCTGTGTTGAAAACTTTTCTGATGAGCTAAAGACCACGATACGAGACAACCTAACGCGTATCTGCCATGGCGCCGATCTCGCCAGCCGCAGCTCAATCATGTTCAAGTATGCAGCCACCCTCAAATCATTCTGGG
The DNA here is from genome assembly GCF_049325675.2 of Pseudomonas sp. HS6-2. Taxonomy (NCBI): domain Bacteria; kingdom Pseudomonadati; phylum Pseudomonadota; class Gammaproteobacteria; order Pseudomonadales; family Pseudomonadaceae; genus Pseudomonas; species Pseudomonas sp. HS6-2. The sequence goes on from NZ_CM143906.1 coordinate 5,507,131, forward strand.
ATCGCTATTCGACTAAAGAAGATAAGACGCGAATTGGTATGCTTGGAGAACTCCTGGCACACGTGATCATTCTTAAAAAGCTCGATAGCTTCGATGTCATTTCCCCGCTCTTCAACATGGAAGAAAAACACATCAGGAAAGGCTTTGACCTCGTCCTGTACGAATCCGCTTCGAATGAAGTGTGGATCACCGAGGTAAAGTCGGGCGGAGCAGGCACAAGAACCTCTTGCGCAGCTACTAGCGCATTGCTGGCCAAGGCTCGAGATGACTTAAAGGGCCGACTTGCCGAGGCCGAGACGAACCATTGGCACAACGCGATCAATGCCGCCCAGAAATCAATCAATGAAAGTAAAGGCTACAAAGAATCAGTTCTTGAGATTCTAGGTCTAGAGGGTGACAACGCCTACCTGAACACTGCTGTTGCCTCAGACAACAATGTCGTTCTGGTATCTGCGCTATTCAACGATGCGACGCGAAAAGTAGAAGAGAAGACAGTCGAACATTTCACAAACAAGCTGATAGCCAACCCGATATTCAAAACCGTTCTAGTGCTATCGCTTCAGAAAGGAACGCTTCAGAAGCTAGAAGACTTCCTTCGCACAGAGGCAGGATGCTAAATGCAAGAGCTCACCATCAAGGAGTTAGCAAAAACCCGTTTCAAAGACATTTACATGAACCTTCTGCGCGGTCATGAAATGTCCGATGGGGAAACTGTAAAACTTCTCGCTATCGCTGTATTACTACTTAATCACAGCGCGGCAGAAATTAAGCGCCTAGGTTATCGAATCACCCTGCTTTATGGAAACCTTACTGGCCGATACGAGCCTCTTTACGACGTAGCCGTGAACAGCGGGCTTCTCCCAGTTTCTGCCGTTATCGGAAAGTCGTTTGAGCAAGATGAACGGCTGAGCAACTCTTTTATCCAGAACATCGTAAGTAGCTACGTAGATACCTTCCGCGATCAAGAGATGGTGCTTACAGAGCAGCAGGACACCTTGAGAACTTTCGTACAAGCTGAGTATGAAAATTCATCAGTTGTAGTAGCTCCGACCTCTTACGGCAAATCAGAGCTGATCATTAAGTCCGTTAGAGACAACCCTGAAAAACGTGTACTCATTCTTGTACCCTCAAAAGCCTTACTGGCTCAGACAAAAAAGCGGTTGATTTATGCTGACATCAACGACATGGGCAAAGTCATCACGCACCCCGAGATGTATTCTCCTGAGCGAAACTGCCGCGTTTTTGTACTGACTCAAGAACGACTGAATCGCATGCTTAACGAGCATAGTTATTTAAAATTCGACATGGTGTTCGTGGACGAGGCGCACAACCTCCTCCAGGGCGATAGCCGCAACGAACTATTGGCCACGATGCTATGTATTTTGGGAGCTCGCAACCCCGACACTTCCTTCAAGTTTCTAACTCCATTCCTTTGCAATGAGCTTAATGTTCGTGTTCGCTACTTGGACATGACACCGAAGGGATTCAGGATTGATGAGTATATAAAATCCGAGCGTTTCCTTGTTAGGGACTTCAGAACCGGAAAGGATGATGGAAAGCTTAAGCTCTATGATCATTTCCTTAACCACTGGATTGACTTAGATCGCAAGCACAAGAACTGCTTTGACCTTATTAAAAATGAATCCCTTGCCAAGAACATTATCTACGGAAACACGAAAAAACGGATCGAGCAATTTGCGCTCGAACTAGCCGAGAGCTTGCCAAACATTGAATGCCCACTGGTTCAAACAGCTTGCGACGAACTCGAGGAAACGTTCGACAAGCGCTATCGGCTCATCGCTTGCCTACGAAAGGGTGTGATGTACCATCACGGTTCAATCCCAGATACCATCCGTCTTTATCTTGAAAATCTGTTCAATAAGTCCAAGGCGATGAAATACCTGGTATGCAACTCAACGTTGCTTGAAGGAGTAAATTTACCAATCGAGCGACTGTTTATATTTGACTACTCCAAAGGAATAGGAAACCTGACGTCATCACAGTTCAAAAATTTGATTGGTCGGGTAAACAGATTTAGTGAGGTATTTGACCCCAAGGCGGGTTCTGCGCTGCAAAAGCTTGAATCCAGCATTTACCTTTTGGGTGTTGATGAATACACCCACAAGAGAGCGAACCTCAAGACGTTCTACGAAAATTCCGTAAACGTCTCGAAAGAAGACGAAGACACGGTCAACAATGTTCTCCTCGAAGCAGCTGACATAAGTGATGACAAGGCCGCCCTACGCCACAAGGACGCGGTATCAAGGCTTGAAAACCTTCAGCCAGGCGTTGTCACTGGCGAAGAATGCAAATATGTAAAGACAGAGGTTGGCCGCTTAATGATCGCCAACAGCGTCAGCGAAATCGACGTATTTGCCTCAGAAGAAGACGTGGACGAAGCCATTAGCCTATCACTCGAGGCGAATGGGCCAATCAATACCGCCGACCGGCTCTTAACCGACATCAAGACTTGCTTCATCGAAAAGTTTCATGCAGGAACAAAAAATAGCGACATGCTGCGCCTAAAAAATCAGGCAGCGTTGGACTTTTACGCAATGTTCCTGGATTGGAAACTAAAAAAACGCACTACAAAACAAATCATCAGACACACGTTAAAATACTGGGAAGATCTCCCCCAAACGAAAGGCACTGACTATGTATACGTGTCCAGCTGGGGCGACACCAAGTACAAAAATAGCCATAGTGCTCACTATGTAAGAATTTCACGAAAGAACGACGTAGAACGAGTCAATCTCGCAATCGTAAGGCTCAAAGACGAAGACGACTTTTTTGACAACAAAATCTTCAGATTCCTTGAGATCCTCAATGGAGTGGGCGCCGTAGAGCCTAGCTTCTACAAGCGAGTGAAGTACGGTACCGACGATGAATCAAAAATCAAATTGATTCGCGAGGGGTATAGTCGCGGATTATCCGAACTGTTGCTTGATCGATACCCTCGGTATGTGCGCATGAATGCGAATGGTGAGATCGAGGTCAGCTCCCATGTAATCGGGCTGATGAGACGGAACGAAGAAAGTGACCTGCTGATCTTTGAAGCCCAGCTGAACTTGAAACCTGTGCCAGAGCAGTCGGCGTAGCTCCACAGAGAGCTGAAGGATGATGCCCGCTGGCCTGGTTGATACCGGGAGGGCGGGCAGGACTCGGAGGCGGCCAGCAGAACACCTATCAGTCAGCCTGAAGGGTATAGACCGCCTTCCGCTTTCCATATAACGCGATTTTCATAACCTCATTTCCAGCGCTTGCAGCCTCTGCAACCTTGATGAGCTTGACCATGCTGTTGACCGTGCTCGTCTTGGACTGGTACTTGAACCGTTCGATTTCGGCCACGGAGCAGGCACGGTAGGCCGTTCGGATCACCCCGGATCTCTCTAGAAGGTCGATCTTTTCGGGCGAAATCCATGAGATCAGCTCAGTGATTTTGCTGATTTTCTCGTGCAGGTGGGCCACTGCTTGGTGTTCATCATTGACGTTGAAGCGCTTCCAAGCGGGTTCGTGGTGGAACACTCGATTTCGGAACTTCCGTACCGGCGCAACCTGATCCTTGCACCCGGCCAGCATGGCGCTCGCCTGACTCGTTGGCCACTGGCCCTTGAAAACCCGCCCAAGATTCTTCGGCCAGATAAGGTTGTTACCCATATATTCGTTGTCCAGAACGAATTCCCACGTGGAAAATTCCGTTTTGGATACGACCTCTTGGTGGTCTGGCTGCCCACTGACCTGCCGGCTTTTGCGCTCGTACCAGGCGGTGTTGAAGGCTGACCCGAAATTTTTAGTCAGTTTCGCGACCGCATCGGGCACCTGGCCTCCGGGAGTAAAGCTCTTGTACTTAAGCGTCTTTGCCTTCCACCAAAATTTCCCAAGATCAGCCGTCAGGGCGGTGTCAATCGAGTTCCGTAACGTGACCTCCGCCGCGCTGAGCAGGGGGTAGAGAACCCCACAAACGTGCGAGTTCCACAGGTAGGCCCCCACTAGCTCAGCGTCATTGCTGGTCGAAAATACCTTGCTGTAACTGGCGATTCGGTGAGAGCTGATGAGGTGGTCGATCAGCTGGGGTCTATACTGGATGGTGTGAGGCATGCTCGGCTTCCTACTGGCCAGGTGCCTGTATAAAGGGGGTTGACATCAGTGTCAACCGCTCGTAGGATTGAGAAACGGTTGGCATTGAGCTCCAATGAGCGAAAGCTTACGACTCCTTGCAAAGACCACGAAACACCCGCCCCGGCCTCGAGCCGGGGTTTTCGTTTCTGGAATATAAGTACTCATTTCACCCCCTCGTACACGTCGCCTCCCCCGTTATCATCCCGCTTCCAAACCGCCATTCCTGCACCTAAAAAGCGCCCTAAATCGTTCACGTATTCCTTGCTAGTCAGCCGTTAGGCTACCATCGACCTGCCACCATATAGCCATCACTTCGTAACGCTCGTTTAGGCCTTCAGGCTCAGAACTGGTTGATCAGAGGGAACTCATGCCGAACATTTGGCTCAAGCTGTCGGGCGTTCTCGGAGCCTGGTTCGTCTCCGCGGTTGTCCTGCTCATTGCTCCGATCCTGTTCTTTCCCTTCACTCTTATTGGCTGGCTGGCATTCGGATTTGCTTCGCCGGCAGCCGTCTACTTCTTCATCTACGACAAAGATCACATGGCCGTCGTAGGCGTGCTCCTGATGCTGCTCCTGGCTTGGAAGGAGGGCTTCAAGGCATCGCTGAGCGACGCTGCTGCCTTGGCAAAATACGAATACGAGACGGATAACCCAGGATGGCTCGAGCGCTACTACCTTCGTCGAAACCGAGACCTGGTCGAGGCCTACTGGCGGGTCTACAACTTCGAGGTGGCAGAGGACTCGCTGGAGGAGTACCTGAAGAAATACATGCCTGAGGTTTACAGGCACCACACACAGGGGCTGTCATTCCTGCCCGATTGGCCGATCTTTCAGCATGTCAGTGGACACGTTCGAAGCGGTCACATCCGAAACACCCGCAATGGCCCCGTGGCGGTGAGATCGCACCATGTCTCCGGCCATACCAGGACTAGGCGCCGATGAGCCGCAGGCGGCAGAAATGCCAATCGTGGCCTTCGTCACTACCCCTCAATTAAAATCATATTTGAGAACTAGAAGAAGGACTTTCGATGTCTTCCAATAAATTCATCCTAGAGCGTTCACTGCTCCGCCGTGCCGATATCCTTCTGACCGGTGATAAGAGCCTCACCAGTCTGGGGATCCGAGCCGCCACCGCAAGCAGATACTCTCATGCTGCCCTTTACATCGGAGGAACCACAATCGAAGCTACTCTCGATGGTGTGTTTTCCAAAAGTCCACAGCGCCTGATCTTTGACAAAGCAACTGATATTCTTGTACTACGCGCCAAACGGCCACTTTCCGAAGAAGAGGTAAACGCTATATGCGACTATGCACAATCGAAGGTTGGAAGTCTTTACTCGGTCAATGAGGCAATCACGGTAAGAGCGAGATCGCTACTGCGGCACAAGGAAAGTGAACGACAGTTCTGTTCTCGCTTGGTAGCTAAGTCCTTTGAACACGCAAACTTCAATCTCATCAATTTGAGAAATCCCGCGTTCTGCACTCCGAGACAACTCTCGCTGTGTCAAGCCTTTGAGCCCGTTCCAGGGGTGGTTAGGCCTGCTAGCGAAGCAGAGGTTACCTTCGCGATGACGGAGGATCCAAACCAGACGCATCAGCGGCAAACCTATGACTGGCTAGGCAAGGTCAGACATCTAGTAGGTGAGAATGAGGAACTGGCTAAAAAATGGGATATCCAAGCGCTTGATGATGTCAACAGCTTCCTGCTTGCTCACCCAGAGTACGACCAACAAATATCTGAATTCATGCAGAGCAGCGGTTATCTTGAATTCTACAAAATAGAATCAATAAACAACCCGCATCGATACAGCAGCAAACTCCTCATACATCAACTTAGGCAAATTGAAGATCCTGGCGACTATATCGACGACGAGCTTGAAAAGGAGCCTGGCCTTTTCCGAAGGTTTGGAACAATGCAATATCAGCTTTCGCAGCTATATAAAGAAAAAAATCTTAATTTTTTCTGGCTACAGATAAGACTCTACAACAATATGCTTAAGGAAATCCTTATCCGAGTATCGGTAATTCGGGACACTTACCTTAGTCTTAGAATGCCGGAAGAGGCCCAAAATCTGAATTCAACCATTGAGACCGTTGCATCTGTGGTTCGCCAAGGGCAAGAGTTGTTGGATGGACATCGCCCAATCTGAATAAGATCACAGGGGTTGCGCTGATAGGGATGCTACGAAAGCAGACACTTGGATGCGCCACCTATCAGCATGTAGCCTCTACACGAATGCCGATGGGGTGACGCCGCCCTTCCGAGAACCTGGAATCGCCAAAAGGAATGGCAGCCTATTTATCCTCAGCGCTTAACTTTAGCAAGCGTATCTACGACTTTTTCCAAGAGCTCAAGTTCACCCTTCTCCAGCTTTCTGGCTTCAAGGATCTCTGTAGACTGATCTTTCTCAAGTGCGGAAATCTTTGAGAAATAGCAGTCGCTTTTCAGAAGCTCCATCAAATTGATCTTCGGCTCGGATTCAGCTGAGAGTATGAGCAGCGCGCTGACTTCCTCCCGCCTTCTTGCGATCGACTCGTAATACCTAAACTCATCCATAGCCGATCGATACTGCCTCAAGAAAAAGAAAGCAACAAACTCAATAAAGAACAGTATCCCGAACTTTGGCGCCAAAAGCAGCAGCTTATCGATCAGCTGACCCGGCTCATTTAAAACGGGCGTCTGGATATAGAAAAAAGCAAGGCCGGAAAATGCCACCAATATACCGAGAAGTAGATATACGCCAGCACGCCCATAAATGCTTCTGGCCAAATTGCGGGAATTTTCAGCCTGATCAAACAGGAGATCCGCTCCGCTTGCAACGCGAGAACGCTTTGCATGGCTACCGTCTAAACCATCCCCAACCCTTGGTGGGACATTATGTTCTAGACTGGCAGATGCCTGATGGAAAGCCTTACCTTTCAGCAAAAACTCCAAAGGAAAGCTTGAGAATATTTGCCTAAAGAATATTGGAAAAAGGATAAATAGCGTAGAAACAATAATTAATCCAAAATTTTCCTGAAGAGAATAATCAATAGCTCTGTACCCGTAAACATATGTCTGACGGAAGAACAAAAGTAATGGCACAACCATCCAGATAAGCATCTCGACAGACTGCGGAGGCGACCAAAGAAATTTTAGAAATTTAACCGGCTTATTCATTCACACTGGCTCAGACAATGAAAGCACTAAATATCCTCAAAGGGATCAATATCCTCAAAGGGATCCTCTAGCGTATTTGATAAGTAATTTCACGATCATAGCTTAATGACATCATCGCAGACAATCTATTCTGAATAGCCCCGGGTTTCGTGGAGGCCTCAACTCTTGAGAAGATGAGGCCATGAGAAAGACTACGACCTGCTCCCCTGAAGTCCGTGAACGTGCCGTGCGCATGTTTCTGGAACACCTGAATGACTACCCCTCCGAGTGGGCGGCCATTGAGGCCATTGCCCCGAAGATTGGCTGTGCCGCGCAAACCCTGCATGGCTGGATTCGTCGCCAGCAGACAGATGTGGGGCAGCGCCCCGGTCAGACTAGTGAAGAGCGTGAGCGCATCAAGGCCCTGGAGCGAGAGAATCGCGAGCTGCGCAAAGCCAACGAGATCCTGCGCCTGGCCAGTGCGTATTTTGCCCAGGCGGAGCTCGACCGCCGCACCAAGTCCTGAGGGCATTCGTCGATCAGCATCGTGACCGTCTCGGGGTCGAGTCGATTTACCGTGTCTTGCAAATCGCCCCGTCCGGTTACCGCAGGCACGCGGCACAGCAACGCAACCCGGCACTACGCTGCTGCCGTGCTAAGCGTGATGACGCGTTGACCCTGGAAGTCCAGCGGGTGTGGGACACCAACATGCAGTGCTATGGCGCAGTGAAAGTCTGGAAGCAACTCAGGCGAGAAGGTATCGAGGCGGCCAGATGTACGGTAGAGCGGTTGATGCGTCGGGCTGGATTGCAGGGCATCAGGCGCGGCCAGATCCTGCGCACAACGGTGGCCGGCGACAAGTCGCTCTGCCTGCTGGATCGCGTGCAGCGCCAATTCCATGCCGACCGCCCAAATCAGCTGTGGGTATCGGACTTCACGTATGTGTCGACCTGGCAGGGCTGGCTGTATGTGGCGTTCGTGATCGACGTCTTTGCACGCCGTATCGTCGGCTGGCGAGTCAGTACCAGCATGAAGACCGACTTCGTGCTGGATGCCCTGGAGCAAGCCCTGTATGCCCGCCAGCCACATCGTACGGGTGGCCTGATCCATCACAGCGACCGTGGCAGCCAGTACGTCTCGATCCGCTATACCGAGCGACTGGCAGAGGCCGGCATTGAACCTTCAGTTGGCAGCAAGGGCGACAGCTATGACAACGCCCTGGCTGAGACTATCAACGGGCTGTACAAGGCCGAGCTGATCTACCGCCAGTCGTGGAAGAGCCGCGAGGCTGTTGAGATGGCGACCTTGAAATGGGTGCACTGGTACAACCACCAGCGGTTGCTGAGCTCAATCGGCTATATCCCGCCTGCGGAGGCTGAGGCAAACTTCCACCAGCAACAAGCAGGTCAGGCCATTGCGGCCTGACTTAAACGAAACGGCCTCCACGAAACCCGGGGCGATTCAGGTTGTATTTTTCAAGGCTGGAGGCACCGGGATTGGTGGCCGTATCGGGCTCGATGACGACCTTGCCCAAAATCACCTCAACGAGCGTGGCCAGGGTTTTGCGCTGAGCCTTGGCTTCAGCAGTGAGGATCTGAACGGCCATGGTTTCACGCAGATCCGGGAGTGCTTCGCCAGCCTCCAATGCCTCCGCTTCTGTAAGCGCTTGTACCTGCTCAAGCACTTCAGGTCGTGAGGCAGCGAACACCATGAATGCCAACATCGTGTCGTCCATCGCCCCGCCCCTCGTTTAATCGGCCTGGCTCTTGTGGCACGGGCTCAGATCGTTCGATACCGGTGTGATCAGGAATGTTCAGCTTGAAATGGTGGCGTCGAGAATGAGTTTTAAGTACCACCGGACTTGTTGGGCTGAACTTTGCCATCTGTCCTGGCTTCCCCTGCATACCTACCACGGAAAAACGCCTGCAGGAGCTTACCCTCATGAGAGCGCTCACCTACCACGGAGCACACGACGTCAGGGTCGATAACGTCCCCGATCCCATCATCGAGCACGAAGACGACATCATCCTCAGGGTCACCGCCACGGCCATTTGTGGCTCTGACCTGCACCTCTACCGAGGCAAAATTCCAGAAACCGAAGCGGGTGATATCTTCGGCCATGAGTTCATGGGCATCGTCGAAGATACTGGCAGTGCCGTCACCAATCTGCAGATCGGCGACCGCGTAGTGATTCCCTTTGTGATCGCTTGCGGCAGTTGCTTCTTCTGTCAGCACGATCTGTTTGCTGCCTGTGAAACCACCAACACAGGTCGTGGTGCGATCATCAACAAGAAGGGGATTCCCCCAGGCGCCGCGCTGTTTGGATATAGCCATCTCTATGGCGGTATCCCTGGCGGCCAGGCGGATTACGTGAGGGTGCCCAAGGGCAACGTCGGCCCGTTCAAAGTGCCCACCGAGCTGGCCGATGACAAGGTACTGTTTCTCTCGGACATCCTGCCGACCGCGTGGCAGGCGGTCATCAATGCCGAAATAGGCCAAGGGTCATCGGTGGCGATCTACGGCGCCGGGCCGGTGGGCTTGCTGAGCGCCGCCTGTGCGCGAATGCTCGGTGCCCAGACCATCTTCATGGTCGATGACAACGGCTACCGCCTGGCTTACGCCCGCGAGGCTTACGGCGTCATACCCATCAACTTCGAGCAGGACGACGATCCAGCCGACAGCATCATCCGTCAGACTCCAGGCATGCGCGGGGTCGATGCGGTGATCGATGCGGTCGGATTCGAGGCCAAAGGCAGCACTGCCGAAACGGTAATGACGGCGCTGAAGATCGAAGGCAGCAGCGGCAAGGCGCTGCGCCAGAGCATTGCTGCAGTGCGTCGTGGTGGCGTTGTCAGCGTCCCCGGTGTGTACGCCGGCTTCATCCACGCGTTCATGTTCGGCGATGCCTTCGACAAAGGCCTTACCTTCAAGATGGGCCAGACCCATGTGCAGAAATATTTGCCTGAACTTCTTGAACACATCGAGGCAGGACGCCTGCAACCAGAGCTGATCGTCACCCACCGCCTGGCCCTCGAAGAAGCGGCCATGGGCTACAAAATGTTCGATCAGAAGCAGGACAACTGTCGCAAGGTCATCCTCGTGCCAGGCGCGGCAGCGGGCGCCTTGGGCCCTGACTTCGTGTAGAGGAGTCAAGCACATGAACGGTATCGCCAGCTACTTCTGGATTGCCGTCGCGGCAATCCTTTTACTGATCGATCTGTGGGCCATCGTCAGCGTCTTCAGAAGCGACAAGTCAGATGCAGTCAAAGCGGCCTGGGCTCTGCTGATACTCGCGCTACCGCTGGTTGGCCTGGGTATCTGGGGCGTTGCCGGCCCGCGAGGCATCAAGCGAGGCACCGGGCCCACTTCCGATGAGCACAGCAAAGGCTGACATTTCCGAGCTCCACTTACAGGGGTTTCAACATGATCAATCAAGCGACAGGCATGAAATCAGGCAAACGCTATCGCGTGGAAAACGTGGAGCGCGCTCATCAGTTCCCCGGCTTCTTTCAAGACGGGAAGTATTATCTCGGCCCTGAGCTTCTCACCGCCGTGGGCTGGCTCGAAGGTACGCGCTTCATCTACGACAGCCTGGATGCCGAAGGTGAGCCCGTATTTCCAAACCGGGAGGCAGGCACGGTGGAAGGGCTGACGTTGACCCTGATCGATGGCACCTCTCTTGAGCTCTCGCGGATCGAGGCCAGCGAAACCGTTGCCCCCCTTGACCCCAGCGCCTCGGGTGCGCAACGAGAAGCGCCTGTCCGTGGCGCTCCGCTCAAAGGGCCTCTGCGCGGCAAGGTCGTGGTCATCACCGGCGCATCCAGCGGCATAGGCCGAGCAGCCGCGCATGCCTTTGCGTGCAAAGGTGCTCGCCTGGTACTCGCCGCACGCGACGAAGAGGCGTTGTTCGACGTACTGGATGAATGCACCGATTGCGGTACGGACGCCATAGCGATCACGACCGACGTTACCCACAGCGACCAGGTTCAAGCGCTTGCCGTTCAGGCCGCAGACTTTGGACATGGACGGATCGATATCTGGGTCAACAATGCCGGGGTCGGCGCGGTCGGCAATTTCGAAGAAACGCCGTTGGAGGCGCACGAGCAGGTCATCCAGACTGACCTGATCGGTTACCTGCGAGGTGCCTACGTCGCCCTTCCCTACTTCAAGGCTCAGGGTAACGGCACGCTCATCAACACGCTGTCGCTGGGCAGCTGGGTGGCCCAGCCCTACGCCGCCGCTTATTCGGCGAGCAAATTCGGCTTACGTGGACTGACCGAGGCATTGCGAGGCGAGCTGACTGAATATCCCAACATCCATGTCTGCGATATCTATCCAGCAGTCATGGACACACCTGGCTTCCGAGACGGCGGCAACTACACAGGGCACGCGCTGACACCACCAGGCCCCATATACGATCCCGAAATGGTGGCGAAGGCTATGGTGGCCTGCGCAATCTCGCCTCGTGCTCACACCACGGTTGGCGCTGCGGCGCGCCTCGCGCATTTGGCCAGCTACCTGATACCAGGCCTGCCTCTGTTGTCAGGAAGGCTGTCGCGCTGGGGGATAAATCGCAGCCCCATAGCCGAAGCATCATCAGGCAACCTCTTTGAGCCTCCAAGTGGCGGGAGGGGTATCGAAGGAGGTTGGAGGAAGCCAAAAGATAAAACGCCCCTGCTGATCGGCGCAGCGGCGCTGGGAATCCTTGTGGGTTTTACACTCACACATTCACGACGCAGGGATAGATAGAGAAGATCTGCTTACAGAGGAATGAGCGTGGTTTCATTGCGAGATCACGTTCGATCCCTACTCTGCTGACGAGCTCGTGGGTTTAACCGGGTGATAGTCCTCCCCTGCTACCGCTCTCAGGTAAGCAACGTCAGCCTCCAGACGAAGATCGCGCCATTCCTGCCAGCAGATAATCCCTCGACGATCCATCTCATCGGCCTGGCGAAGCAGTTCCTCGTGATAGTCGTCAGGCGAGTCCATGCGCAATGCCCTGTCTTCAAGCATCCGATACCAAACCGCCAAACAATTGAGCTTCAGCAATTGGGCGGCAGACAGGTTTTTCTCGAGCGTTCGCATCAGGAGGCCTCATACGCTGATGGAGGGTTGAGTCACGCAGATTGCAGAGGTTCAGTAGGGCGGTGTCAGCGGCATGGATGCGTCCAGATGGTCGCCCCCGTTATAGATCCGCTCACGGATGGGAATGTATGGCACTGACTCAAGCTGGAGTGAATTTCTTGAACGCTAGCGATGTCGTAGTGATGGCGCGCTGCTACGTCTTGCTGGAAGAAAGCAAGCAGACCTGGATGTCCCTCCCTTCCTGCAGCCGCATGTCCGAGTACACATATGAAAGAGCTGCTTTCCGCTGCGAAGATAATTCGCCCAACTGTTCTCATCGTTGAGGACGAACCCATGATTCGAGAGCTTTTGACCCTGTACCTGGAAGAATGGGGGGCCATGGTGACAGCGGTGGCGACTGCCGATGACGGTAATGAGGCGTTGAGGAAGCAAGATTGGACGCTGCTGATAACGGATGTACAAACGCCTGGTTTACTCAATGGGGTTGATCTTGCCTGGATGGCAAGCCAGCAAAAACCTCAGACGCGCATCATTGTCATGAGCGGATACTACGAATTTGCAGGGAGAGTGTTGCCGCCAGGTGCGGAGTTCCTTCCTAAGCCGTGGCCAATAACCCAGCTCCAGGAACTGCTCTGCGCTCAGCTGAACCACGCCGACGGGGGTGGGAGGTCGGCGTCTGCCAAGCTTGATCTTTCCCAAACGTTCGCGAACAAAGCTTAAGGACGCCACACACGCCTGCACCGGTTCTTTCGCGCAACCCGTCGGCCTTGGCCAAAACCCACTGAGTAAACACCCCGCCCCAGGACGTCCGAGTTGAACACAGACTTTCCTGTGTGACGACATGAGGTGAAAGATCATGGCTAACAACCAAACCAATCGTGGCCATCAAGGTGGTACTGCTCAGAACAATCCTGGCAATTTTGCCAATGATCGCGAGAAAGCGTCGGAGGCAGGTCGCAAAGGCGGGCAGAGCTCAGGCGGCAACTTTGCCAACGACCGTGAGCGTGCCTCGGAGGCTGGCCGTAAAGGCGGGCAGAGCTCAGGCGGCAACTTTGCCAACGACCGTGAGCGTGCCTCGGAGGCTGGCCGTAAAGGCGGGCAAAACAGCCACGGCGGCGGTCGCGGTAGCGAGAACCGTTAACTTGAAATGAGCCAGGCCGGGGTGCATGGCACTCTGGCCACTTTTAGAGAAAATGAAAGCGGTGTTAAGAAGACAGCGAAATGGGCAACAAGGGTTTGCCTCTCGCTCGAAGACGACCACCAACGAACACCAGCGCCAATGACGCTGCCGCTAGCAACAGGCTCACCCCTAGCATCTCGCTAGTGAGGTTGTGAAACCCTGAAACCGCAACGCCGATTATGGCTAACATTCCTGAAAGCCCAGCGTAACCTACCGCAGTCATCAGCCATCCCCAGTTACGCATACCCTACTCCTCCAATGATGATCCCAGGTCTCGAATCAGCCTCATTACGACCATACGCATTTGGCTAAGTGCCATCGGTGTGTGCAGGCGCGCCTAAAGTTTGAAGCGTACATGGATACAGCTTTTACTATCCTGCCGATCAACCTCCACTGCCGCGCTACCGTAACCGGAATAGCTTTTGACCAATCGCATGCCAAGCCCCGTACCTGTCGGCTTTGGATAATTATCAGGGAAGCCGTCGCCCTCATCCCTGACGGTGAGTAGCGCATGGTCGCCGGCATGCTTGACGGCCACCTCAATGTTGCCCTTACCATACTTGAGGGCATTGGTGATCAGTTCAGAAATTACCAGTCCCAGGGGCGCCATTCTTTCTGAAGGCAATACGAACTCGTCAGCGTCCAGCACAATTTTGCGCTCGGCTAAGGCTCTGCCCAGATCCCCCAACAGAGCAGTGAGGTAATCACGCGCACGAAGTTCTTGATCTTCGGCAGCCTGGTACAGCCGCTCGTGAACCGTGGCAATGGTCACTACTCGGCCTGCAGCGGTTTCAAGCTGCAATTTAACCGCTGCATCGGGCGTGAGATTGGCCTGTAGCAACAGCAGTGTGTTTACCAGGTGAAGGCTGTTCTTGACGCGATGGTGGATCTCTTCGAGATAGAGGTCGCTTCGGTTCTGCTTGCTATTCTGAGCCTCGATGAGCGACAGCAATTGAGCCTCATATTGATGACGCTCGGTGATATCTCGCGATACGGCAATCATTCGCTCGACCTTGCCGTCCGCTCCGAGGATCGGCGCCACCGTCACGTCCCACCATTTGGGTTCATCGGGAGCGATTGGGCAGTACGATTCGAACCTCATGGTTTCGCCAGCGCTGACTTTAGCTACCGCCTCCCAAACAAATGATCGCGACTCCTCAGGCCACAAGTCATACCATCGCTGACCTTTAACAGTGGTCAGTTGGGTATCCAGGAATGTCAGCCCGGCTTCATTCATGAACTCGATCTCGCCGTTCGGGGCCAAGATATCCACCCAGTCAGGGCTTGCGTTCAGAATGGTCTCGGAATAAGGGTCGGGAACTGGAACATCCACGCCTGCAGATATTCTTTCGACAGCCATGGAAATGACGTTCGAGATGCCTTCCAGAAATACCAGATCGCTCTCTACAAAATCGTCCCCGTTGCTGCTGTCGGCTTCCAGTACACCAAACGGGCTGAGCAAACCCCGGATCGGGACATTGATGGCCCGCTCGATTCCATATTTTTTCAGCAGTTCCGGCGTTCGAAAGCGGTTTTCCATACCCAAATGATTCGAGAGTACGGGCCTGTAGGTGGCCAATGCATAGCCTGCGGGACTAGCCACATCGCCGCCCACGGTTGCCCGCCCGATGTCAGAAGCATCCCAGCCAACGCCGTGGGTCAGAACAAACCCTTCCCCTTCCCCGTCCTCTGCTGGCTGGAGCACCTTGGAAAAACGAGTGCTCATCCCTTCAGCGACTACTTCACATGCACGGGTCAGCAACAGATCCAAGTCCGCAGCCTTCAGGGACATTACGCCAAACTCGACCACGAGCTCATGTTGGCGGTGCAAGCGCGCATGAGTCTTCTTCAATGCCGCTCGGATGGTTTCGTCCACTGGTAGCTGCTGCATAGTCTTCCCTTCCGCAATAACGGGAAACGCCCAGAATCCTTTCAGAGCGTACAGTCGTTTCGCTTACCGCTTTCCTACCATAGCCGCTAATTCATGACGGCGCCTAGGGATGCTCCGATCAACTTGTCGTGCAGCCGCGGCAAGTTGCAATTTTCCAGGCACCTACAGCGTCATTGGACGAAAAGTGACCGAAAAATCATGTACGGAGAGCTTTTTCGACCGGTTCTCCGTGTTAAACGCGAACCTCACCCATACCCATGAGCTGTTTTCGAACCCTCCACAGGTTTGCCAGGGCGAACAGCGTGGTCAACTGAGCCGTGTTTTTCATCAGCCCACGAAAACGTACTTTCACGTAACCAAACTGCCGCTTGATCACGCGAAACGGATGCTCGACCTTGGCCCGTGTCTGAGCCTTGCAGAACTCGATCTTGCGCTTGGCTTTGTACAGTACGCTGCGCTGGTTCAGCTTGGAATAGGTGCTGCGACGCGCTGCAATCTGCCAGATCACCCCCCGATTTTCATGCTCTTCGCGCCTTTCGACACCGGTGTAACCGGCATCTGCATACACGGCGTTTTCTTCGCCATGCAGCAGTTCAGCCACCTGCGTGACATCGGCCACATTGGCAGCGGTGCCATGGACGTGATGCACCAGGCCGGACTCGACATCGGCACCGATGTGCGCCTTCATCCCGAAGAAATACTGACCGCCTTTCTTGGTCTGGTGCATCTCGGGATCACGCTTGCCTTCTTTATTTTTGGTCGAGCTGGGGGCATGAATAATGGTGGCATCGACGATGGTGCCTTGGCGCAGCGACAGGCCTTTTTCCTGCAGATAACCATTGATGACCGCAAGGATTGCCGGTGCGAGCTGATGCTTCTCCAGCAAGTGCCGGAAGTTCATGATCGTGGTGTCTTCGGGGATTGGCGCGCTCAGCGTCAGGCGTGCGAACTGGCGCATGGGCGTGATTTCGTAGAGCGCTTCTTCCATGGCCGGGTCGCTCAGGGAGAACCAGTTCTGCAACAGATGGATGCGCAGCATGGTTTCCAGAGGATAGGGTTTTCTACCGCCGCCGGCCTTGGGGTAGAACGGTTCGATCAGCTCCAGCAGGCCTGCCCAGGGCACCACCTGATCCATTTCGGCGAGGAAGCGCTCTCGGCGGGTTTGCTTGCGCTTGCCGGCGTACTCAAAGTCGGAAAAGCTCATCTGGCTCATGGGCGGCTCGGATCAGGTGTTGCGGGGATTCTCGCATAACTGAAGGCTTGTTCGGAGATTCCCTAGGGCACCACTTATCGCCCAGGAGCAACGGCGTAGAGGCCCAGAGCCCTAATGCATATGACCCGCGAGCAAACCTTACATGCCGAAAACCATCCTCATTGTGGAAGACGACGACCTCCTGAGAGACCTAACTGCCGAGAGCCTCTCGTCACTCTACGCCGTTGCTATGACGTGCTGCGCAAATGCTGACGAGGCGTTGCATTACCTTTGCAATAAGGATGTCCCTAGCTTGGTGATGACCGATATTCATATGCCTGGAAGCATGGACGGTTTAGGCCTTGCACACGAGATTTGGCGTCGATGGCCTACCCTGCCAGTGATTCTGACTTCGGGCGACGCAGTAATCGACACCGGTTTGCTGCCTGCTCGGACAGCATTTCTCCCCAAACCTTGGGAGATTTCTGATCTCGCCTCGCTGATCAACAAATTAGTAACGCTCCCGCCGCAAGTAGAAGCTTGATCCAAAGAACGCTGCCTACCCCTTCCATGCTTCGTATTTGGCTAGCAGCGGTTGAACGCTCAATCCATGTAGCAGAATGCTCAACGCCACCACCGACAAAACCAAGCTAATGCTCTGTGCGGCCAAGGTGGGAAGCAGCCCATGATTGAGGGCATAGAACAGGTAGTAGAAGCTGCCGATACCTCGGATGCCAAACCACCCCAGAAGCCCGCGCTGACGGATATCCAGCATTCCCCGAGCCGGGAAAAGCAGAATGCTGACGGGGCGAATGACAAAGAACAAGGCGCCGGCTACCAGCACTGCCCGCCAGTCCCAATGTTCAATGAGCACTACCCCGAGCATGGTGACGAGAAACACTTCCAGTGCCCGCTCGATCAAGCTACCGAATGCCAGCATGTCCCCCAACATTATCCCCGCTGCCACCTGTGAGTCATCGAGCCCTTCCACATCACCTTTGACGGCCAGCTCCGGCGCGACATGCTGGTGTCCTACCACAGGCTGTACTAGATGCTCGGCAGCTGGATCCTCGGGGCTATTTGAGGTGTGAACCTCCGCCTGGCGCAAACCGAGGCCCGCAGCGAACACCGCGAGAAACCCATAGGCCTGAATAGTCTCGGCGCTCACATAAGCCAGCGCGATCAGGGCAAGGGCGAGATAGTCGTTGGGCGACACGGTGCTGTCGTCGTTGCGCAAACGCAAGAAAAGCGTGAGTTTGCCCAAGCCACGCCCCATCCAATAGCCCAGCAGCAGACCTGCAGTGACTGCCCACAGCATGTCCTTGAGGAGCCAGCTAGAGAACCAGGCTTGCCCGGTATCCTGTTGCAGGAACAGGCCGAGGATGACGAAGGGAAAAGCCACTCCATCGTTGAGCCCTGCCTCACCGGACAGGCTGAAACGGACAGGATCATCGTCCTGGGCATCAACCACCTGTACCAGGGTTGCCAGCACCGGGTCTGTGGGTGCCAGGATAGCTCCAATCAGAACGGACACTCCCCACCCCAGGTGGAGGCCGTAATGCAGCACCAGCGTTACCCCACCGATGCAGAGCAACATCACCGGCCCCGCCAGATAGAAAGCGCTCAACCAGCTGCGGTTGTGCAAGGGCAAGCGCAACTTCAGGCCACTGAAGAACAGCGAAAACAACACCGCGACTTCGGTGAGGTGCTCCATCCAGCCACTCGACTTGCTCAAGTCGAGCTGTAGGAAACCCAGGCCCGATGTTCCCAGAGCCATACCTAAGCCAAGGCACACAACGGACGTTGTAACTGGAATCCAGCGCAGGTACGAGGATGAAAGCGAGAGTAGCAGGAGCACTGCACCCAGCATGGCGAACCAGACGATGAAGGTCATCTGCGCAGAAGCCTTGGGAGAATTTTCGATTATTTTTTGACTTTCTGGCTAAACACGTCGTTCCGCTGCACTTACTACGTTCGTCCATCATCACGGCGAAATGTAAAAAAAGATTTCAGCGCTCCTCTGCTGTCAAAACCGATAGGTCGCATTGGAGTTATCGTCATGAAATTCGCCCAGTTCTGCCAATCGCTCGCTAACCACGCCGGTAAACCGAGTACCTTCTTGATCGCCGTGGTACTAATTGCCACATGGGCTGCATCCGGGCCCTGGTTTCACTACAACGACACCTGGCAACTCATCGTTAATACGTCGACCACCATCATCACATTCCTGATGGTTTTCCTGATTCAGAATACCCAGAACCGGGACAACGACATCATCCACGTGAAGCTCGACGAGCTTATCCGTGCTACAAAATCCGCAGAGCAGTCGGTGCTCGATCTTGAAGCACTCGACAATCGAGAAATCCATAAACTTCGCAAGGAATATCAGGCGATGGGCAGCCACTGCGAGACGCCCCACCAAATGTCTAGCGAGCAGCGGGCGGACGATGCAGATCGAGACAACCTGCAGCGCTAAAGAGCGTTATGGTCGGACGATGCGGGCAGAGCTGGCGGAACACTTGCAGAGCTGAGCGCCTGGTTAATAGCTTCAGCGAGCTCGTCAATTGACCATGGTTTGAACAGGTAAGTGACAGGTGGGGTGACCTGCGATGGATCAAGCTGATAGCCCGAGGTGAGAATGGCTGGTAATCTTGGCCACCTTTCGTGGGCCATGGAGATGAACTCCATGCCTTTGATGCTTCCAGGAACACCGTGATCGGCGACGATCAACGAGCAGTCGCTCCCAAGTCCCATCAAGTGAATCAAAGCGTCTTCGGCGTTATCGAAGGCATCGCAGGCGGCGCCCAACTCGATTAGGATCTCCACCAGCAGGGTCTGAAGCGTTGGATCATCTTCCACGACAACTACTGTCTTCCCTGATAGCGATAAACTCTCGATGTCAAGCTTCATCACCCTCTCCAGTCCATAATTGATTCTTTGAGTGTTCCACTCATCTGGACGCGCGTCGATGGAGGCCAATCGCCGTCATCCGCTCAATGGCCTTCCGACACTGACAAATAGCCAAGCGCCTCTCGCATGAAAATCTCCACCGTCTTAGGGCCTATACCCTCGAAGCTTAGCAGCCAGCGCTTGAAGTTCTCACAACCTGGATCGTCCCGCAGCGCCTCAAGTTGAACACCCAATTCCGCGTCTACCTTCTTACCAAGGGCATGCAATCGTCGGGCAGTGGATTCATCGTATCGCGCATACCCAGCCTGCCCGAGCAGCCTCACAAGGGTCGCATGTGTGGCCTGCGCAAGCTTTTGCGGCGTATCAAGCCCCTGCTGATCGACAAGTATCCGGTACGCCCTCAAGGCGACAGTAGATCGTATGCGCTTGCCCATGAGAAAGCTGGCCATCAACCACCTGAACACACCCCCGACATCCGTGACTTCGATGCCGAGATCACAGGCATTTACGGTCTTCAACCTTTACTACGGCGCGGGTCAGCAGATCGTGGGTAGGTGCGCTCCTCTTCGATAGTGCCATCCGCCTTATGGATCTTCACCGATGCCGTCTTGCCATCAAAGAAATCTGCGAGGGCGCTGACCAATTCATGCTTAGTCGCCGCTCGCTTGGAGGCGCGTTCAGCACCGGCTTTCTTCAATTCCCATCCATTTGCTGTAGGGCTGAGGTGGTAATTGTCCATCGTGTGCTCCTCCTGGCTCATATGGGTTGGCCGTCATCCTCAATGTCTTCCTCTGCCTCGGCTGCTTCAGTGGCATCAGCGTCATTCAAAGGAGGCGACGTGGGCTTTTCCGGATCGTTAATGAAAGGTAAGTCGCTTGGGCCTTTCTCTTCAGAGCCTTCGGTTTTAGGCTGCATAGCAACATCTCCAAAAAAGTGGCCGGCCTCAGGGGTTCAGGCACCTTCTCCAGCACCTGAAAATTTGCCGACATCGATAGGTTGGGGAATGAATTCAGGGCCATTGCCGGCAAGTCGCCACTTCACGTTCGCGATGCCATAGCCCTCTGCCATTGGACGACTGACCAGCTTGATGTTCTGCTGACTGAATCGCGGGATGATGCCAACACCGGCATCGCAACTAGCCCAGTGCCAGGCCACGGGATCGTCCATTTTTTCCAAGCGAATAATGAACGCCCGGCTCTCGCCATGGAGTGTGTAATCGATAACAAATAATTGCTGCCCAGGCACGTGAGTATCTCCCTTTGACCCAAATTTACAGAGGGGGATGTACGCGTAAAAATTCAATTGAAAAGTCAGACGGCAGACCCTGCGCTCAACCACCGGCCACCCACCAACAGATTGGACTGAAGTCCATTGGTCATCCCTTAGGAACACGTACTGCCTCGGCAACCTCCATGGCTATACCAGCATACGGAGGTCGTGGTCATGATTGATCCAACAACAGGCATGAAGGCGGGTGAGCGTTACTCCGTGGAGAACGTCGAACGCGCTCACCAGTTTCCAGGCTTCTTCCTCGATGGAAAATACTACCTCGGCCCCGAGTTACTCACAGCCGTTGGCTGGCTGGAGGGCAAGCGCTTCATTTACGACAACCTCGATGCTGCAGGCGAACCGGTTTTTCCAGGTCGCGCAGCGGGAGACATTGAAAACCTGACACTGACCCTGGTGGACGGCACAGCGTTGAAGCTGAACCAATTGGACGTCAGCGCCACGGCTGAGGAGGTTGAGCCCGTCGCTCAGTCCAGTCCGGACACACCATTGAACCGCAGTTCCGACGCACTGGAGTCCTCCGAGAATCTGTCCACGCCAACAGGTAGGCCGGGAAGCATGGACGGCATCGGCCTAACCCCTAAAGACAAGATACCGCTGTTGCTAAGTGCGGCAGTCATCGGTCTGCTCGCGGGACTTCTCATCGCTCATGCCCAACGTCGACGCCGTTGAGGCCTCCCCTGTCAGCTTTATCGAAAATGGAGATTCAAAGATGAGTACACAACTGAGTGGCAAGCGCGTTGCCTTCCTGGTGACTGATGGTTTTGAACAAGTCGAGTTAACAGGGCCTCGTGAGGCCTTGGAGAAAGCTGGTGCGGTGATCGACATCCTCGCTGATAAGGAAGGCACTGTGCGTGGTTGGAATCACGACAAGCCCGCCGACGAGTTTGCCGTGGATGCAACCTTCGAAGGTGCCCAACTCGATCTCTATGATGCCCTCGTGCTGCCCGGCGGCGTTCAGAACTCCGACACGATTCGCTTGATCCCCGGTGCGCAGAACCTGGTGAAGAGCCACGACGCGGCTGGCAAGCCGCTGGCCGTCATCTGCCACGGAGGCTGGCTCCTGGTGTCCAGTGGCTTGGCCAAAGGCAAGCGGATGACAAGCTACAAGACATTGCAGGACGACATTCGCAATGCGGGCGGCAATTGGGTGGATGAGCAGGTTGTAGTGGACGGCAACCTGATCACCAGCCGCCAGCCAGACGATATTCCGGCTTTCAACGAACAGTTGATCAAAGCGCTGGCAGGCTGAGTCCAGCTTTCTGCTTCGCGCCCTCCGGTGATGCCTCAGGCACCTGGAGGGCGCGGGTCACGCCAGCTGGATGTAGTGGAGCCTCACACAGAAAGCGCGACACGGGTCAGCGGTAGAGCCGACCAATTCCCGATAATTCAATGGAGATAGAAGGAGTGACCGCCCGTCGTTCAAACCCTGAATTCATCTCAACGTCGGCCCTTAGCTCCGTTCGAACGATAACAAGCGTTCTCAACTGCAGGAGCTTCCACCATGCGAGACTTCCCTACCCCGCCCTTCCCTTCACAGCCTCAAAATGTCCCCGGCTCACAGCGCAAGATGGAGCCCTACCCGGATTGTGGTGAGCAATCGTATACCGGCCACAATCGACTCGAAGGCAAGATTGCACTCATCACCGGAGCAGACAGCGGCATCGGGCGGGCAGTAGCGATTGCCTATGCCCGTGAAGGAGCCGACGTCGCCATCGCTTATCTGAATGAGCATGAAGACGCCCAAGAAACCGCGCGCTGGGTTGAGTCCGCAGGCCGTCAATGCCTGCTGTTGCCCGGAGACCTGGCGCAGAAACAGCACTGCTACGACATCGTCGAAAAGACCGTTAGCCAGTTCGGGCGCATCGACATCCTGGTCAACAACGCGGCGTTCCAGATGTCCCACGAGACCTTGGAAGAAATCGACGATGACGAATGGGTGAAGACCTTCGATACCAACATCACCGCGATCTTCAGGATTTGCCAGGCGGCTCTGCCTTCCATGCCCAAGGGAAGCTCGATCATCAATACGAGCTCGGTCAATTCCGACGATCCATCCCCCAGCCTGCTGGCCTATGCCACGACCAAGGGAGCCATTGCCAACTTCACTGCTGGCTTGGCTCAGTTGCTAGCCAAGAAAGGCATCAGGGTCAACAGCGTCGCGCCAGGCCCTATTTGGACGCCTTTGATTCCGGCAACCATGCCGGACGAGGCCGTCAAGAACTTCGGTTCCAGCTACCCGATGGGGCGCCCGGGGCAGCCGGTCGAAGTCGCGCCGATCTACGTGCTGCTGGGCTCCGACGAGGCCAGCTACATCAGTGGCTCACGTTACGCAGTGACTGGCGGTAAACCGATCCTTTAGGGATGCTCCGATCAACTTGTCGTGCAGCCGCGGCAAGTTGCAATTTTCCAGGCACCTACAGCGTCATTGGACGAAAAGTGACCGAAAAATCATGTACGGAGAGCTTTTTCGACCGGTTCTCCGTGTTAAACGCGAACCTCACCCATACCCATGAGCTGTTTTCGAACCCTCCACAGGTTTGCCAGGGCGAACAGCGTGGTCAACTGAGCCGTGTTTTTCATCAGCCCACGAAAACGTACTTTCACGTAACCAAACTGCCGCTTGATCACGCGAAACGGATGCTCGACCTTGGCCCGTGTCTGAGCCTTGCAGAACTCGATCTTGCGCTTGGCTTTGTACAGTACGCTGCGCTGGTTCAGCTTGGAATAGGTGCTGCGACGCGCTGCAATCTGCCAGATCACCCCCCGATTTTCATGCTCTTCGCGCCTTTCGACACCGGTGTAACCGGCATCTGCATACACGGCGTTTTCTTCGCCATGCAGCAGTTCAGCCACCTGCGTGACATCGGCCACATTGGCAGCGGTGCCATGGACGTGATGCACCAGGCCGGACTCGACATCGGCACCGATGTGCGCCTTCATCCCGAAGAAATACTGACCGCCTTTCTTGGTCTGGTGCATCTCGGGATCACGCTTGCCTTCTTTATTTTTGGTCGAGCTGGGGGCATGAATAATGGTGGCATCGACGATGGTGCCTTGGCGCAGCGACAGGCCTTTTTCCTGCAGATAACCATTGATGACCGCAAGGATTGCCGGTGCGAGCTGATGCTTCTCCAGCAAGTGCCGGAAGTTCATGATCGTGGTGTCTTCGGGGATTGGCGCGCTCAGCGTCAGGCGTGCGAACTGGCGCATGGGCGTGATTTCGTAGAGCGCTTCTTCCATGGCCGGGTCGCTCAGGGAGAACCAGTTCTGCAACAGATGGATGCGCAGCATGGTTTCCAGAGGATAGGGTTTTCTACCGCCGCCGGCCTTGGGGTAGAACGGTTCGATCAGCTCCAGCAGGCCTGCCCAGGGCACCACCTGATCCATTTCGGCGAGGAAGCGCTCTCGGCGGGTTTGCTTGCGCTTGCCGGCGTACTCAAAGTCGGAAAAGCTCATCTGGCTCATGGGCGGCTCGGATCAGGTGTTGCGGGGATTCTCGCATAACTGAAGGCTTGTTCGGAGATTCCCTAGCGAAAAGAGGCTCGCCGAGTTGGCGAGCCTCAAACCCTTTTCGTGGGCAGTTTCAGCGTTTTTGCTGATCGTGATCACGGGCCGTTTTTTGCGCCGTGGAGTCGTGGGCTGTCCCCGTTGATCCGTCCGGACGATGAGCATCGTTGTCTCGCTCCTCTTCCCCATGCGGCCTCGTCTGCGCACCTGCATTTTGCCTATCGCTCTCATTCTTCATCTTGCTCTCCTACCCTTGTCTTTGAATAAAAGAAGCCAATGTACGAGGCAAAGTTCAGGTCAGGTTCACTCCCCGAGATAGCCGGGCATTAGATGCGATGAATCGCCCCTGGTTTTCTAGACACTCTCCAAGCTCAGGAAATAGCGTTTCTCATACTCTACTGGAGACAGCTGCATAGCACTGCTGTGTCGGCGTTTAGGGTTATAGAACATCTCGATGTAATCGAAAATATCACTTCGGGCTTCTTCACGGGTTGTGTAGATCTTTCGTCGGATTCGCTCTCGCTTCAAAAGCTGGAAAAAGCTCTCGGCTACGGCATTGTCGTGGCAGTTTCCCCGCCGGCTCATGCTGCTGATTACATTGTTGGCCTTCAAAAAGCTTTTCCAATCCGAGCTACTGAACTGACTGCCTTGATCTGAGTGAATCATAACTTGCTGCTGAGGCTTGCGTCGCCAAACAGCCATCAACATCGCGTCGATAGCCAGGTCGCTGCACATCCTTGGCTTCATTGACCAACCAATTACTTGGCGTGAGAACAGATCCAGCACTACCGCGAGGTAGAGCCACCCTTCATAGGTGCGGATGTAAGTGATATCTGTCACCCAGACCTTGTTCGGCTCACTTACCTTGAACTGCCGCGCGAGGTGGTTGGGCGAGGCCACTGTTGGTTTTCCACCATAGAACCCTGGACGCCGCCGATAGCCCGTTTGAGAACGCAGTCCCTCCGCCTGCATCAAGCGCCTGACTCGATTTCGGCCGCATTCCTCTCCCAGCTCACGCAGGTCATCGTGAATTTTGCGGTAGCCGTATACACCTCCGCTTTCCAGCCAAGCGTGTTTGATCAAGCCAAGCAGACGTTGATCTTCTTTTGCTCGGGCAGATTGAGGCTCGGCCAGCCAGGCGTAATAGCCGCTGGGGTGCACCTTGAGGGTTTGGCAAAGGCGCCGCACCGGGTAATCAGTCGAGTGCTTCTTGATGAAGGCGTACTTCAGCCGCACTCCTTGGCAAAGTACGCGGCGGCCTTTTTTAAGATGTCTCGCTCTTCCGTCACGCGCTTGAGTTCAGCGCGTAGCTTGCGCAGTTCGGCCTGCTGATCGTCGTCTTGCTGACGCTGCTCTTGGGGCTTGCTGTAGACCTTGATCCAGGCGTAAAGACTGTGCACGGACATGCCCAGGCGCTGGGCGACATCGGCGACAGGTTTGCCTTTCTCGGTCACTTGCTTGACCGCTTCGATCTTGAATTCTTCGGGGTAACGCTGACGACTCATGGCACCTCCTATTTGGGCCTCATTATGAGGCTTGGAGGTGTCTACGAAACCAGGGGCGATTCACCCAGCCACCGGTGCATTCAACGGACTCAGCTTGCCCCGCGCAAATCAGACAACTCATGTAAGCCCCCTTTTGTTCTTGTTCCCTGCAGGGTAAATGCGAGGCAACGAAGCTCCCTTGTGTCTCGCTTTACATGAGATATCCATGCCAATTCTAAATTCCCTCTATTTACGCAGCGCTCACATAAGACGAACCAGACGCCAGATAGCCCTGTCGGAATGAGAACACGTGATCTCGAAGGCATGCTGATGGAAAGAGAACCGGTAGAAGCTCAACAGTGTTGCCGCTGACCGAAAACTGACCCAGTTTCGCCCGTTGTGCTGACTGAAAACTGACCCAGGTGTTCCACTGCACCTGCTCAATTTTTGAGCAGGAGAACACAGGGTGATCAGCATGGAAATGATGGGCAAAATTCGGCGGATGTATTTCCGCGACAAGCTGTCGTTGCATGAGATAGCCAAGCGCACCGGACTGTCGCGCAACACCATCCGAAAATGGGTCAGAGCGCCGGAGTCCAAACAGCCGGTTTATCAGCGTCGAGCCGTGTTCAACAAGCTCAGTCCCTTTCACGAGATGTTGGAGCAAGCGCTGCGGGCTGATGCCTTAAGGGCCAAGCAACATCGTCGCAGTGCCAAGGCGCTGCTGGCCATGATCCGCGCTGAAGGCTATGACGGCGGCTACAGCCAGCTCACTGCCTTCGTTCGTCATTGGCGCGGAGAGCAAGGCAAGGCGGTACGGGCATTTGTGCCGTTGGCATTCGCCTTGGGCGAGGCCTTCCAGTTCGATTGGAGCGAGGAAGGCCTGCTGGTTGGCGGTGTTTTCAGGCGCGTCCAGGTCGCGCACATGAAGCTATGTGCCAGCCGAGCTTTCTGGCTAGTGGCCTATCCCAGCCAAGGGCATGAAATGCTGTTCGATGCCCATACCCGCTCATTCGCCGCCTTAGGTGGCGTGCCGCGTCGCGGCATCTACGACAACATGAAAACTGCGGTCGACAAGGTCTCCAAGGGTAAAGGCCGCACGGTCAATGCTCGCTTCATGGTGATGTGCTCGCACTACCTGTTCGACCCGGACTTCTGCAACGTAGCGTCCGGCTGGGAAAAAGGTATCGTCGAAAAGAATGTCCAAGACAGTCGGCGCCGCATCTGGCTGTCCGCCCGCGACAATACTTTCCATAGCTTCGAAGAGTTGAATGCCTGGCTTGCCCAGCGCTGCCGGGCTCTCTGGCATGAGCTGATTCATCCGCAGTACAACGGCCTTACCGTCGCAGAAGTCTTGGAATTGGAGCGCGTCGAAATGATGCCGATGCCGACGCCTTTCGACGGATATGTAGAACGCACGGTTCGCGTTTCCAGCACCTGTCTGATCAACGTGGCTCGCAACCGCTATTCAGTACCCTGTGAGCGTGTTGGCCAGTGGGTCAGCAGTCGGCTCTATCCCTCGCGAATCGTCGTGATTGCCGATGAGGGTGTGATTGCTAGCCATGAGCGCCTGTTTGATCGCGATCAGGTCAGCTACGACTGGCAACACTACATCCCCCTCATTGAACGCAAACCGGGGGCCCTACGCAATGGTGCCCCGTTTGCCGATCTGCCTAAGCCACTACGCCTGCTCAGGCGCGGGCTGCTGCGGAATCTACAGGGTGACCGGGTTATGACCCAGGTCTTGGCCGCCGTGCCCATCGCTGGCCTGGATGCTGTTCTCGTAGCGGTTGAGCTGGTTTTGGAGTCTGGCAGCCTGAGCGCTGACCACATCCTCAACATCGTGGCCCGTCTGACCGCTCGTGAAGCACCACCCTCGGTCGAAACCAACCTGCAACTGAACGTTACCCCTGTTGCCAATACCGCACGCTATGACCGGTTGCGCAGCACGGATGAGGAGGTGCGCAATGCGTGATCTCACAGAGGAACTCAAAGACTTACGCCTGCACGGCATGGCCGATGCCTGGGCAGAGCTGGCCGCACAAGGCGAATCTTCCACTGCGTCATCGAAATGGCTGATCGAGCATCTCCTTGATCAAGAGCACGCCGACCGAGCAGTACGCTCGGTGCATCATCAGATGAGCATGGCGAAACTGCCCATGCACCGTGACCTGGCTGGCTTCGACTTCGGTGTATCCAGCGCCGATGTCCGATTGATCAGGGAACTGTCCACTCTGGCCTTCACCGACACAGCGCAAAATGTGGTGTTCATCGGTGGCCCTGGCACCGGTAAAACGCACCTCGCTACTGCCTTGGCAGTGGCCGGCATCACCCAACATAACAAGCGTGTGCGTTTTCACTCCACAGTCGATCTGGTCAACCTGCTGGAGCGTGAAAAACATGAGGGCAAGACAGGGCGTATCGCCCGAGGACTACTGCGTGCAGATCTGGTAATCCTTGATGAGCTTGGCTACCTACCTTTCAGTCAGAGCGGCGGAGCCCTGCTGTTCCACCTGCTTTCGAAGCTTTACGAGCACACCAGCGTGATCATCACCACCAACCTCAGCTTCGCCGAGTGGTCGAGCGTATTTGGCGACGCCAAGATGACCACGGCCTTGCTCGACCGATTGACACACCACTGCCACATCGTCGAGACGGGGAATGAATCATACCGCCTGCAAAACAGCACCTTGGTGGCCAAGACCAAGATCCAGGCGAGGGAGCGCAGACGGCAGGATGTCGAGGAATCGGAGGACGACCCGTTTTGACCTCTTTGGGCTGGCCTTGCTGAGTGCAGGGTCAGCACTTTCACGACGCTGTCGACTGCTAGGCTTATCCACAATTGCCGGGGTCTAAATCGGCAAGCAGCCCTGGGTCATTTTTCAATCGGCAGGGTGGGTCAGTTTTCAATCAGCGCCGACATATGGCCGAAGATCCAGGCATCAGCCTGCGAAACTAGGTCACCCCACTGGTTGAAGTACGCAGCACCGAGGTGGCCCTCATGAGCATCACCAGCGACCGCTTCAATCGGGCAATGATGCGTGACGACGACCGTCTTGCCACCGAAGTCCTTAGCCAACTCCGTAGCCAGAAAGTCCCGCGCACAAATGTTGCGAGCGATGAGATCGACAGGGCGAAGCTTCCTAAAGCCCTCGCCGATTCGGATCTGCGTGAAGTCGCTCATCCACTCCCAGCACAACGACATCGCTACGCGGTAATCCCCTGTGGACGTAAAATCTGTCCACCCCGTCGCCGCTAAAAATCTCACATCACCAACGATCAGTGTATGGTTATCCAGAACATGAACATGCCCAGCTGCCGCCTGTTGCATCTTCGTCAGCGTTCGGTCTAAGTGCCCCCGGTAGAACTCGTGATTCCCAGGGACGTAGATCACTGGACAGTCGAACGCCGCGTTTGCCCACTCGACCCCTTGACCGCGCACAGAGATGTCACCCGCGAGCACGACCAGCTCGACGTCCAGCATAGGTGGCACGAACTCGGAGAACTCGTTGTGTAGGTCGGAGTAAACCGCAATCTTCATACCTCGCTCCATGATACAAGGGCTGGGTCGCTAATCCCGGGCCCGTCCGACGGACGCCCGGGCTTCAAGAACTGGGTCATCACGGACGAAATGACAGAACCATCTCGAGCGAGGCTTGCTTCTTGTATCCGTCGCCGATAAGCAGATAGACGGTGTTGCGAGTCTCAAAAATCCAAGGATGCTCATGCGAGATCGCGTACGTAGATCTCACCCAGCAACCAGGTACGAACCGTCCACGGCTGTCGTATATGACCTCATGAGCGAGCACAATCATCGGCGCGATCCCGTCCGGCAACGGCTCAACCTCATTCGCGGGAATCTCAACGATGATCCAACGCTTCACCAAGCAAAACGCTTTTCCTGGAAAGCGCTGCTCTGCTGCTTGAACCAGCTCTCCTCTATCGTCAGCCCAACCATGGACAACCTCGCCGCCGCCGTAAAGAAACTCTGTAACCTCATCCAACGTGACCGCCATGAATCAACCTCTCGCGCTCGAGTAGACGTGTCCTTCAGACGTGACAAATTCGTAAACCGGGGTCGGCTGGGTACCATCCTTGATCCGAATCTCGGAAAGCAGCTTCATCGAAAACTCGGATTGATTGGTCATCGCCGGTGGAGCAAGCAAATGAACTCGATTGACACTCAGGAAATCCACCGCATCCCCTTTGCACAGGGAGTCAACCACCTCAACGCTCGACACCAAACGCACAGACGGGCCTAGGCATCCATTCACGAAGCCACTTCCTTCAACGACAAAGTAATAGCAATCGGGATTGAGACTTGCTGAATCCCAAAACAGATTCAGGCTGTCCAGAGCTAAAAACTGCCCTCGGAGTTTGGTTCTTTGGGTGACCAGCACAACACACTCCACCTATCAATCGGGGCAACTAGCTAGCACTTCGCCCAGAAACGATTCATATAAATTGACAACTTTGCGCCCAGCAGTAAATGTCCATGCAGAACGCAAGTCATCTGTGGGAGCTAGTGAGACCACCATACCACCATTCCACATTCACTGCCTATAGTACGTGGATGTAGAGTTTTCAGTGTGGCCTTATGCTTCCCTTTGCGGGAAGCTCTCCCATGCCAACGCGATACACTCTGGCAGCAGTCCTTCGCACCACGCGTGCCGCTCGTGGCCTATCCCAAGAACAGCTCGCCTCCACGGTGGAGCCTAGTCATTTGCACAAGATCGAGCACGCGAAATCCAATGTCAGCCTCGAGATGCTCGAAGACATCAGTAAGCGCTTGGACGTCGATTCGGTGGCACTCCTCGCCGCTGCCGCCTCCTACGAACGCCAGGAATCACTCGAAGAGTTTATGACCCACCTCTGGGCGGAGCTGGGCAAGCTGGGTGAGATGCGTGTGATGGAAAGCCTGCCTGCGCAATTCTCGGGTAAAGCATTGATCGCAGCGAAATCAGGTAAGCCGCCAATCCCACCAGACAGAATTCAAGCAATCCTCGACTGCAAGGCAGAGGGCCTCACTCAAAAAGAGACCTCAGTGAAGCTGGAAATGCCATATTCCACAGTCCACAAGTTCTGGCACATGCCAGTTGCAGATCAGTGACGTAAGATGGCGGAACGCTATAGGTCGACCGCCACTTCACGTATGCGACATTGAGACGTGGTCATGCCTCACATCTAGATCATGTCCCCCTAGGCTTAGCTCTTGCAGTTGCTTGTGCGACAAGGGGATCGTCAGGCCAGAAATGCTTGGGGTACCTACCCTTCAAATCCTTCTTCACCTCAACGTAAGTGGAAGCCCAGAAGTTCGCCAAGTCTTGAGTAACCTGAACCGGTCGGCGAGCAGGCGATAGCAAGTGCAGCTTGAGCACTTGGCGACCATTAGCAATGCGCGGCGTATCCGCTTGCCCGAAGAGTTCCTGTAGCCTCACGGCAAGTACAGGGGGACGCTCACCATAGTCCACACGGATGTTCGATCCCGAGGGTACTGCAATCGTCTGAGGCGCCTGTGTGTCTAACTGTTGCGGCAGAGGCCAGGGCAACAAGTTGCGAATGATGCTGGACAGATCGAGCTGGCCAAAATGACTGAGCCGGGTCACCTTTCCCACGTATGGCCCCAACCACTCCTCCAGCGACTGCAGCAATGTTTTATCACGTAAATCAGGCCACGCACTCTTACTACCAGCTTCCTCATCAAGCACGCGCAGCAATTCGACCCTCGCCTGCCACTGACGGAGCTCAGGTGTCCACGGCAGAAGCTCCAGCCCTTTTCGACGCACGTAGTTGAGCAAC
Organism: Pseudomonas sp. HS6-2; assembly: GCF_049325675.2. Lineage (NCBI taxonomy): Bacteria > Pseudomonadati > Pseudomonadota > Gammaproteobacteria > Pseudomonadales > Pseudomonadaceae > Pseudomonas > Pseudomonas sp. HS6-2. The sequence continues at coordinate 5,538,725 of NZ_CM143906.1, forward strand.
GCTTGAACTCGCGCTTCATCACCTAGGTTCGTTAGCGGCGCGCGGGACAGAACCAACTCCCCTACTTTCACTTGTCGCTCAGCGCGGAGTCCCCCCTCCCGCTCATCCCATTCAAGTTCATCTACTTGGCTGACCTGGTCTTTCAAGACAGTGTCGAACAACGCTTCGTCTAGGTCGGCAGCGAGGTATATACGTTCCTCACGCTGGCCTTGCCGGCTACCCAAGTCGGCAATCACCAGCCAAGAATGCTTCATCAGTGCATCGGTCTCGGTGAACATCGCTGCACGACCATTTGCCAATCGATATTCAGCTCCACCCGCACGACGCTGTTGAGCGACCCTGTCGGGATACGCCAACGCAAGAAGGCAGCCCACCCACCTCGGGTGGTCTGAATCAGCGACTGATTGCGATCCTGAGCCACGCAAGAATGACCGATACTGCCTGGCGAGTTGCTTCGCACGTTGAGCACCACCTTGCTCACCTCTTTGCGCACGTTGCTCACCAGATAGGATGGCCAAACGACTATGAAGGTCTGCTCCGCCACCACGCTGAATATCGCGCTCACCGAGCAATGCTGCGATGTTGCACGCTGTCTCAGTCAGTCCCAGCTCGTGACCTCGCAGCAGGAGATGAGCAATCCGTGGATGACTCGGCAGCTCGGCCATCGCTTGGCCGTGCTTAGTAAGTTGCCCATCTGGTTGCAAGGCGCAGAGCCGTCGAAGCAAATCGTTCGCTTGCGAGTAAGCAGCTGCAGGTGGGGCATCAAGCCACTTCAGGTCACTTGGATGAACGCCCCATTTAGCAAGCTGCAGGGCTAAACCTGTGAGATCCGCTTGTTGAATTTCGGGCGAACTGAAACCCGCCATTTGGTCGTGCTGGGTTTCAGACCAGAGTCGATAGCAGACACCCGGTTCCAGTCGACCGGCACGCCCTGCCCGTTGGGTGGCACTGGCCTTGGATATCCGCTGAGTATCCAGCCGGGTCATGCCACTGCGAGGATCAAAACGCGGAACACGCTCAAGGCCAGCGTCGATGACCACACGCACACCGTCGATGGTCACACTGGTCTCTGCGATATTCGTGGCCAGCACAACCTTGCGCATGCCTGGAGGGGCGGGATCGATTGCAGCTCGCTGATGATTAAGATCGAGCTCGCCGTGCAGCGGGCAAAGCAGCGTGTTTTTCTGCAGCGACGGTGAGGCATTGAGCCCTTCCTCAAGCCCTGACAACACGCGGCGAATTTCGGCCTGGCCGGGAAGGAAAACCAGAAGGCTGCCGGCCTGATCGGTGAGGGCGTCCAGGCATGCGCTGATGACCCGGGGCTCGATGTACTCACCCGGTTGCTGCGGCTTGCTCCAGATGGTGGTGACCGGGAACATTCGACCCTCGCTCGTCACGATCGGAGCGTCATTCAGCAGGCGCGACAACCTTTCACCTTCGAGCGTTGCCGACATCAGCAGCACCTTCAATGGAGCATCGTCCCGGAAAAGCTCGCGCCCATTGAGCGTCAGCGCCAAACCGAGATCGGCATCCAAGTTTCGAAGGTGGAATTCGTCGAAGATCACCAGGCCGACACCTTCGAGGGCAGGATCGCTCTGCAGGCGGCGCGTAAGAATCCCCTCAGTCACCACCTCGATACGGGTTTTCGGCCCGACCTTGCTATCGAGGCGAATCCGATAGCCCACCGTTTCGCCAACCTTCTCACCAAGCTCGCTGGCCATTCGCTCCGCAGCGGCGCGTGCGGCAAGACGACGTGGTTCGAGCATGATGATCGTTTGGCCCTGCAGCCAGGACTCCTCGAGCAAAGCGAGCGGGACTTTCGTCGTTTTACCTGCACCAGGTGGCGCCTGCAGCACCACCTCATTGCGTTCGCGAAGGGCTTTGAGAAGAGCTGGCAACGCAGCGTCAATTGGCAACGAACTCATGTGTACTCCTGCTTAATGCTCGGCAGTATACAAGCGTTCGATAGGAGACAGAGGGCAGGTGAAGTCGGTGAAAAAGGGCGACCTTGGAAAAGCTAAGGCGACCTTGCTAGGGGCGCCTCGCCTAGCCGGCGCTACTCTCGCTTCGGCATGGTCTTGACGTTGGATAGACGCTTCAACTGATCCTCCAAAAGCCTCACCCGCTCTACAAGCTGGATGTTGTGCGTCATCACTTGATACAACTGCTCCCGCACTACATCCAGCTCACTACGAGCCTTGACGACCTTATCGTTAGCGCGCTTTATCTGAAGAGTTTTTGAGGCAGCCAAGTTACCGAAGCTAGTGCGGAACGCCTCAATCTGAGCAATCAATGCCTGGTGACTGGGTCTCTTTCTCTTGAGGTAGCCTCTGTCGAAACCGGCCTCAAAGCTGACGATCCCAGCAGTGATCTTCGTGCCATCAAGTCCAACGTGAGCAGCAACGTGAGGCTTCCCAGCCTTAAGACGCTCAAATGCCTCTACGCAGGCTTTTACACCATCACTCGCCATCTCAGGCTACCTCCACTGCTGGAATGAGACGCTCCCTGAATTTTCTCATATTGCTCAGCTCATACTGTACAACTTGATACTCACCACTTCCGGGCTCATACAATTCGAGATCACGCTCGTTATCCTCGATAGCTTCGTCGAGTTTTTCCTTCTCGATAATGCCATCAGCGCAACTTAGACAGCTCACAGCCGCACCGAGTAGGAAGTGCTCACATTTGCCAGTTCGTGTGCATGCACCTAGCAAGGTCGGACGGTATGAGATCTTGCCATCGGCAGCCTGCCTCTCCGTTTCCTTTCGCATGTCAACTATATGCACATCACCGCTTTCTAATTTGCCACGTTGATTTGAAATATAGCTACCAACTCCACCAAACAGAGGAGCGTCATCTCCAAATGCATGTGCCAAAAGATCATATGCGATGTTCATTGGCACACCGGTCTGCACCTCAAAGAGAACGTGAGTCTTAGGAAGTACGTACTCACCCTTCTTCTCGTCATAGTATCCAAATATCGTTTTGAGAAGCTCAAAGTTATTGGCATAGTAACGTGTCATCTGAGTACACAAATGCTTGAACTGCTTCCTAAGGCTAGGCATGGATATGAAACCACTGCTGCTGCCATAGAATGCCAGTGACCTACGAAACTGATGGCTAGTGAAATTCCATGGGCTCCCTACCTGGAAAAATTTCTCATTTGAAAAATCACGACTGGGGTCGGTGAGCTGCAACTCTTCTAAATCAGATGGAGTTATAATAAACCCTTCCAGCAGGAAGTCCGGCTTCGAAACATCATTCCAAAACGGTACGCCGATTTCAGTTTGAGCACGATTAATGATGGCCGGATTTAAGAATAGCGGCATTGCTTTAGGGTCAACACCGTACAACTTGGAAATACCACGACATATGGCACGGGCCACCTCTACCGCGCGAACAGCTTCATCAGTGGCTAACCAAGATACTGTTTTACGATACCCGGTAAACTTAGTAGTGGTAGACAAAACCTTGACTATGATGGGCTTATCCCGTGCCAAGCCACCCTCATCGAGCGTAGCTGACACCACTTCGTCTTGATCGATACAATCGTAAGGCAATCGCAACACCTCCTGGTCTCTCATGCCTGTATACAAATGAATAACCGTCTTAGCTACCCACTGCATCTTCAAAACAGTTGATGACAAAACGCCTCTTCCTGAGCATGAGAAATCACCACTGAACAGAGACTCTATCTTATGAATCTTCAAAGTTTCTTCGAAGACTGGCTCATAAGATTTAGGGGCTTTGTTTCCATTGACCTTTTTTTGGTGATAATGAGTATACCCGTAACGAGGATTATCGAACTCGCCCAAGTACTGCTCAAGCGGCTCGCGATGATCATAAAGAACATCAAGAGACAGACCAAGTGCATTGATTACAGCAAGATAGATTTTGGTCGGAATCACAGGGTGCTGTTTAGCGTCTTCATCAATATCGAAATCGATATCAAATACCCCCTGTAACTTATAGCCAAGCCGATCCTCGCCCACGCTCACCAGATGGCCGAGAAGGGCTCGCATCAGCTTGCGCTGCGTGCTTCCAACCTCATTAACCTTCATCCAGCGAGCGTATGCCGTCAAGTAGGCAGGCGTGGTAAGAAGCTCTTGTAGGGAAATCACTCCCGCCAGTTCACCAGCACCCTTCTCATAGCAAAATCGCGCAGCGGTACGCAGTGTTAGAAAATACTGTGACAGCATACTTACGCTCATCCGACCAATATGGCCAGTGCTGACAAAAAAAAGCAAACAAAAAAGAATCCACTTGATCTCCTCGGTCAGTGAGTTTTGAGCTGTGCCACTTGTGCCAAACACGCCATCAAAGCGAATGGCCCAGATTTTGTTAGCTCTAAGCCGCATTGGATTGAAGTCCCAATAAGGCTTACCAAAGACAGCTGTCGGGTTTCCCTCAAGATCCCTACAAAGAACAAAGTCCGCCGAAGGCCTCCAGCTTTTGCCATGCGATTGCTGAATAACTTCTGCAACCTGTAACCCCTGATTCAATTCATCAAAAAAGTTTTTCATCAGATGTAGATCCCCATTTTCTCATAGCGTTGTAAGCGGCGCTCCCAGAAAGGAGTGAGGATACCCAGTTCAAAAACCTTCTTATTCATAACCCCTATCAAATCAGACGCACTCTTGGATCTTTTTGAAATCCCCTCCAAAATAAAACTAATACGGACGATTACGCCTTTTAAAACTTCTTCGGAGAATTCAAAATTCGGAGCATTTTCCCTAATGGCTTCGACTACATATTTGAAGCTCATCAGCTTATGGATATCAGCCTCATCAGAGTGCACCAAGTAATGTATACAGTACAAACATCCATACTGGCTATTGCAATCAGGTTCAATAGTAACCACGGGAATTTCTGCCACTGGATCATTCAAACCGTCACAGTGGCCTGCAGCAATAGGTATCCCTCCCACTTGGCTTTCAGAACTAAAGCGCTTGGCTGCTTCCAGCATTGAGGCCCAGAACCCTCCAAACTCTTCCTTCTGCTGTTTATCAGTTACTCCACTGTAAAACTGCGCATTCGTGCGCTCAGTATGGTTAAGCACTGCACTCACCAGCATTGGCGAATGACGCAGATGGTGCAGAGTCAAACTCTTAAACTTGCGGACAAGCCTAGGTGGAATATTCTTCGAACTATTACTAACAAAAACCCCTTGCAATTTGTTATAAAATTTCGTGGAGAAATTATTTTCGAGACTAGGGAAATCAGTGGACGGCAGCCCTCGACCATCAACTACATGAAAGAAAAGCAGTTCTGATGAGCGGCCGTTCAGGATCCAGCTACGAAACTCAAGATATTCGCGCAGAAGCTTCATGCCAGGCCCTCTGCCTATAGAGTAGTTAACTACTAACCCCTTCGCTCTCAATTTCACTGCTGACAGCTCTTTTTTCAAAGGAGAACGGACAACTTCAAGGGCGTCTTCGTAAAGAAACTGTATAACCTCACCGGAGTTGGCTCCGACCACTAAGTTTATAAGACACGCGTAAGCCTTCATGGCGAGGCCTGCCAGCCTTACCCTAAATTGATGATGGGAATCCGCATTTGCATCATCAATCACACGCTGAGCTCGCTTAAGAGTTTCGCGCAGGTCAGCTAGTCTAGCCTCAGGTTTAGCTATACTTAGCTCTTCGATAGTAAGGAGGCGGCCCTCTCGGTAATCGTACGCAGAATAACCATGTTCACCCTCTGTCAATGGAGTAATGAATTTACCGGTACCTGGAAAAAAATACGTATGATATTCGTTGGTATCGAATCTTAGAGGGAAGGCTTGAAAACCCACCAAGAACCTTGATACAGATAGCGCAATATTTAGTGTGATGTCTATGTATAGCTTTACGTCGTCTTCATCAGGCGGTTCCAGACCTTCACGACGATTTTTTATTGGTGGAGCACTTGCGATTATGTACCCATAGTCTTCCGGAAATTGCAACGCCAGAACTCTACGAAGAATAGTTTGACGGGCTTGGCAACTTAGTGGCTTCGCTTGGCCACTGGCGATTTCCTGATACAGATAGCTGGTGAACGCCATATATGCACGCTGAGCGCCTTCAGGCGTACACATTACATCACGGTAACCATACCCATCGCACCAATTTATTGCGTACTCAAAATTCTTTACGTCAGTCTCAATGCTATTCCCTTTAGTGCCTGACGACCACATTTTGTCAAGCCAGGCGATGACCATCTTCCGTCGACTAGGAATCAGCGAGCTCTCATCCACCCAATATCCAGCTCCCCGTATTTTTTCACGCACAGAATATACGAACACGCCGATATCTAAGGCCGAAACTCGATTTGACAGTGAAAGAGCTAAACTCTCAGGATGGAGAATCTCATGTTCTTGACCAACATAGGACAAATCAATAGCGTGGATTTTACGAGGCACACGATTAGCCGACATCAACATTATCCAAAATCAAGTCACTGTAACCAGACATTTTGAAAAGCACATTCTCGTAGCTTTCTTGAGCACTGATCTTCTCGGACGTCATCAAGAACAATTTAAGATAGTTCTCCGTCGTCTCACGCCTTTCATGATGAAGCCGAGCTTGAATAATTGTGATTTCTTCTCCGGGCTGAAGTGTACCGTCAGCTATCCGGGGAACTAGTCGTTGATAAATCTGATATGCATACGTCGCACGAAGCCAATGGTATGTAAATTCCGTGGAAAGCTCTTTATTCGCTTTTCTTAAAAGTTTTTTCTTCAATGTGTTCGCAACAGCACCTACTGGTCGTGACTTCGCGTACATGTACCTCGGATCCGTCGACGCCATGTAATAACAATTACACTGCTCAGACAAGAAAACATACATATCCTTATCATCAATTTTTTCAAGCCCTGGATGGTTTAGGGTAAACTCAGATTGGAATTTTTCACGCCTTTTTATAGCAAAGGGGCTTCGCAAATACGTCAGCAAGTCCTGAGCCAATTGCTGAGGGACATATAGGTTTTGAGCCTTACTAAATTTAGTGTCGATCCCAGTACCAGGGCCAGCCTTCAAAAGATAGGAGCCATCTGGCTGTAGCAACCCATTCGCTAGCGCTTCAACATGCCTCACTCTCAGCGTCAGCACGGTTTGTTTGCGCGCGCCTGTCATAAGCGCGAACAAGACGATCAGTCGCTCTTGAGCTGTCCAAGCGTCGCCTTCAATTACTTTCACAACATGCGCTAGCTCAACATTCGTTAAAGGCCGTAGAAGCTCACCTTCATCATTAACAAATCCAGCTGGCGTAGGGGCTTTCGGCGCTAATGCTCTGGTTTGGCTACGTTTTTCTACAGTTACCTTCTTTTGGAACCCGTGAGCCCCTTCAATATAGATACTTATTTGCTTAACTGTATCAACACGTTCTATATCTAGATCATGCCAAAATCTAGACACATACTTGTAGAACTGATAAACCACACCCGTATATTGATTGGCAACCGCCGCACCGCGATTTGGATTATCGAGCAGATATCTGTGGTATTTGTATGTTGGTCGCTGCGGAAGGCGTCGCCCAGAAAAGTCCAGCCAGTCGATACCATGGCTTTCACAAAACATCAAATAATCGAGAAGGCGACTTGCCTTTCTTCTCGCATCATCTGTTGGGCGATTCTGTGCATGCTTGTTCTGAATCAAACTAAGCAGGAAAGAATTTGCCTCTATCCACGGAGTGCCATCTTTATGAAAGATAAACGGCAGATTATATACAGCCCTAGTGAGCGCATCAGGAAGCGCCGCCTCATTTACTTGATAAGCAATGATACTTTCACTAATGCCATTAATAGTTACTGGCATTGAATTAGAAGGTTCATTACTAACGTGCAGTTCAGCAAAAACTTCGCTGACTTCGGGGATTATTACAATGCGGCCTTTGTGTGCCGGATTTTCAAACGCTGCCACCAAACCGCCCCACCCATTCTTCGAGTGTCAAGCCTGAATGTTATGCGTAAGAAAAACAAGATATCAGTCAATGTCAGAATGTTTCACGATAAACACTTTCATTTAACGAGACATGATAGCTTGGGATAGCGCCCCTTCAAGTCCTTCTTCACTTCGGCATAGGTCGTGCGCCAGAAGTTGGCCAGGTCCTGAGTCACCTGCACTGGCCGCCGCGCGGGTGACAACAGGTGCAGTTTCACCTGCTGGCGCCCCTGGGCAATACGCGGGGTATCAGCCAAGCCGAATAGCTCCTGCAAGCGCACGGCAAGAATCGGCGGGGTTTCGCTGTAGTCCAGGCGGATGTTCGAGCCGGACGGGACTGCCAGATGCGCTGGTGCCCATTCGTCCAGCCGCTGTGGCAATGGCCAGGGCAGCAGATTGCGCAGGATTGATGACAGGTCCAGGGCGGCGAAATGGCTCAGGCGCGAAACCTTGCCCAGGTAGGGCTGCAGCCAGTTTTCCAGGGTCGCCAGCAGTGTCTCGTCACCCAGATCGGGCCATTCGCTTTGCCGCTCCTTGTCCAGATCCAGCTGGCGCAAAAGCGCCACCCGCGCCTGCCATTGGCGCAGCTCCGGAGTCCAGGTCAGCAGGTTCAGGCCCTTGCGCCGCACCAAGCCAAGCAGCGCCTTGGCCCGGGCTTCATCATCCAGCTTGGGTAACGGTTCGCGGCCCAGCACCAGCTCGCCGACCTTGGTCTGGCGTTCGGCACGCAGCGCCTGCTCGCGCTCGTCCCAGTCGAGGATGTCGATGCGCTCGACCTGCTCGGCCAGCACATCGTCAAGCAGCGCCGGGTCGAACTCGGCCGCCAGGTAGATGCGCTCATCCCGCTGGCCCTGGCGGCTACCGAGGTCGGCGATCACCAGCCACGGGCATTTCATCAACGCGTCAACCTCGGCGAACAAGGCGGCACGGCCATTGGCCAAGCGATATTCAGCGCCACCCTCGCGACGCTGCTGGGCAACCCGGTCGGGATAGGCCAGCGCCAGCAAGGCGCCAAGCCAGCGCGGATGATCGGGGTCGGCAACCGCCGCTGCGGCCTTGCCGCGCAACAGGCCACGGTATTGCCGAGCAAGTTGCCGTGCACGCTGCACGCCACCCTGACCACCCCGATTGGCCTTGCTTTCGCCGCTGACCAGCGCCAGGCGACTGTGCAGGTCGGCGCCGCCACCGCGCTGGATATCGCGCTCGCCCAGCAAGGCGGCGACATCGCAGGCCATCGTTGCCAGGCCAAGGTCCTGACCACGCAACAGCAGGTGAGCGATACGTGGGTGAGCCGGCAGCTCGGCCATGGCCTGGCCGTGGTCGCTGAGGTTGTCGCGGCTGCCCGGCTTGAACGCGCCCAGCCGCGCCAGCAGGTCCTGGGCCTGGGAGAAGGCGGCTGCCGGCGGCTGGTCTAGCCAGCGCAACTGGTCAGGGGTAACACCCCAGCGAGCAAGCTGCAGGGCCAGGCCTGCGAGGTCGGCCTGGAGGATCTCGGCGCTGCCGTGGGCGGCCAGTTGGTCATGCTGGGCTTCGGACCACAGGCGGTAGCACACCCCGGGCTCCAGGCGCCCTGCCCGGCCGGCGCGCTGGGTGGCACTTGCGCGGGAGATTCGCTGGGTGTCCAGGCGGGTCATACCGCTACCCGGATCGAAACGCGGTACGCGCGCCAGGCCGGCATCGATGACCACGCGAACACCGTCGATGGTCAGGCTGGTTTCGGCAATGTTGGTGGCCAGCACCACCTTGCGCAAGCCCTCGGCCGGCGGGTCGATGGCGGCGCGCTGGGCATTGAGGTCCAGTTCGCCGTGCAGCGGGCACAGCAGCACATCCGGCCGCTCACCCAAAGCGTCCTGCAGACTTTGATGCACACGGCGGATCTCGGCCTGGCCAGGCAGGAACACCAGCACACTGCCGGGTTGTTCGGCCAATGCCAGCAGCACGTTGTCCACAACCCGCGGCTCGATGAACTCGCCCGGCTGGAACGGACGACCCCAGCGGATATCCACCGGGTGCATGCGGCCTTCGCTGCTCACCACCGGTGCGTCGCCCAGCAAGCGCGACAGGCGCTCGCCTTCCAGCGTCGCCGACATCAGCAGGATTTTCAGCGCAGGGTCGTCACGCAACAGCTCGCGGGCATTGAGGCTCAGCGCCAGGGCCAGGTCGGCATCCAGGCTGCGTTCGTGAAATTCATCGAAAATCAGCAGCCCTACGCCGTCGAGTGCCGGGTCGGCCTGCAAACGGCGGGTGAGGATACCTTCGGTGACCACCTCGATGCGTGTGTTCGGCCCGACCTTGCTGTCCAGGCGGATACGGTAGCCGACGGTTTCACCGACCTTTTCACCGAGTTCGCTGGCCAGGCGCTCGGCCGCCGCCCTCGCAGCCAGCCGGCGCGGTTCGAGCATGAGGATGGTCTGCCCGGCCAGCCACGGCTCGTTGAGCAGCGCCAGCGGCACGCGGGTGGTCTTGCCCGCACCGGGGGGCGCTTCGAGCACGGCTTCGTCGCGGTTTTCCAAGGCTTCGCGCAAGGCGGGCAAGACAGCATCGATCGGTAAAGAAATCATGGTGGTCCTCGAACAGTCTGGCGAGTATAACGGCGAACCCAGCCTGCTCTATCATGGTCTTAGCTTCAGGTGCTGGCGCTTCGCTTGCCCTGCTGAATACTTTTCGGAGATTTACATGCGCATCCCATCCCGCGTCATTGGTGGCGCCCTGATCGTCACCCTGCTGACCCAGCTGACGGCCTGCGGCACCATCTTCTATCCCGAACGCCGTGGCCAGATTGGCGGCAAGATCGACCCCGTGGTTGCCGCGATGGACGCCATCGGCATCCTGTTCTATGTGATCCCGGGCCTGATCGCCTTTGGCATCGACTTCGCCACGGGCGCCATCTATTACAAGGGCGGGCACACGGCCCAGGTCGACCCGGCAAAACTGCGTGACGCCGTAAGCCCCGATGGCAAGGTCGACAACCTCAAGCTGCAGGCCATTCTGGAAAGCGAACTGGGCCAGCGCCTGCCGCTGGATGACCCACGGCTGATCCAGCACCGCGGCAGCGTCGAGCAGCTGGCGGCCTTGGGTCTGGTACCTGCAGCCTGATCTTCACAAGGACATGACCCTGGGCATGATTACCCCGACCGAACACCAGCGCCTGCTGCGCCTGGCCACCCGCGCATCGCTGGCGGTGGCCAGCATTCTGGTCATAAGCAAGGCCGTCGCCTGGTGGCTGAGTGGCTCGGTCAGCCTGCTGGCCGGGCTGACCGACTCGGCACTGGATGCCGTTGCCTCGTTCCTCAACCTGCTCGCCGTGCATTACGCCCTGCGCCCGGCCGATGACGACCATCGTTTCGGCCACGGCAAGGCCGAGGCCCTGGCGGGCATGGCCCAGGCTCTGTTCATCGGGGTCAGCGCGGTGTTGATCGGGGTGCAGGCTGTCGAGCGACTGAAAGCGCCCGAACCGCTGGGCGACACAGCAATCGGCATCGCTGTGATGCTGCTATCGCTGGCGCTTACCGTGGCCTTGCTGGCATTGCAGCGCAAGGTCATTCGCCTGACCGGTTCCACTGCGGTGCGCGCCGACTCGCTGCATTACCGCTCCGACCTGCTGCTTAACGGCAGCATCCTGCTCGCCCTGCTGCTGGCGCGCTTCGGCTGGCCGCAGCTGGATGCGCTGTTCGGTCTCGGCATCGCGTTCTACATCCTCTGGAGTGCCCTGCAGATCGCCCGCGAAAGCACGGCGACCCTGATGGACAAGGAATTGCCCGGCGACATTGGCGAAGGGATGGTCGAGCTGGTCCTGGGCATTCCCGGCGTGCAAGGCGTACATGACCTGCGTACGCGGGTGTCGGGCAACCAGTGGTTCGTGCAACTGCACCTTGAGCTGCCGGGGCAGCTGCCACTGATTGAAGCCCACGACCTGTGCGTGCAGGCTTCGGCAGTCATCCGCCAGCGTTATCCACGGGCGGATGTGATGGTGCATGCCGATCCGGTGTAAATCAGTTGACGCTATAGCCTCGGCCACTGAAGCAGGCACTCAGCGCCCGTCGGTAATTGCTCGCCACTTCGACAGGTGGCGCATAGGGTGCCGTTGCCGGGTCAAAGCCTGACTGGCTCACAGCCCAGCGGTGGCACTGGTAGCGGTCCTGGTCCTGCTGCTCCTGCCCTTGCCCATACATCGGGTAGGCAATCACGTCGTAGCTGTTGCTGGCCGGGGCTGCCGCCGGCAACGGGGCCGGGGCCATGGCGGGCGGGTTGACCACGACATACTCCTGGCTGTCGGCCAGGTACTGGTAATAGGTGTCGGCCACCAGGAAAAACAGTGCGCCGCCCAGCCAGACTTCCCGCGCATAGGAAGGCAGGTAGTTGACCCGCACGCCGTAAGGCGGGGTCACCACCACATAGCTGCCACCCTGCGGGCGGTACCAGTAGCCACCGGAGTAGAAGTAGTCATTGCCGCGGTACGGCACCTTCCAGTAGCGGTCCGGGAAGTGATCGATGGTGTGCCCTGGGCGATACTGCGGCCCGGGGCCCCAGCCATTGCCGTGGCCATCCGGGCGCCCCTGCCAGTCGCCGCCGGGCCGTTGCCCCGGGCCGCCAGCTTGCCAATGACGGTTGTCGCCGTTATGTCGGGGGATATCCTGGTAATAGCCCTGCCGCGCGGGCTGGGTCTGCTGCACTTCGCCACGCGAGTTGAGCGGGCGGCCAGGGCCACCCTCGTTGCCATGCCCTTCGCCATGCCCCTCATCCGGCCCTTCGGCCATGGCCCCGAGGCTGATGCTCAAACCCAGCAAACCAACACCTGCCAACTGCCAGATGCGCGACTTCATGTTGTTCCTCACGGTAAAGAAAACGGCATGCTGCCAGTCTACCGCGCTGGTACCACGGACAGATGAAATCGCGGACATGAAAAAAGGGAGGCCATTGGCCTCCCTTTGAGAATTGTCGTCCGTGCTCGGCACTTGTGGCGCCGGCTCACCTCACAGCGTCTTCTGGAAGCTGTGTAGCCCGGGGGCCTGCAGATCCTGTTGGATGGCTGGCCGCGACCGCCCGCCTAGGGCGCGTCGCCGTGGACTGATGTCCGGGCAGTGATTCTGTAGGTAACGATACGGGATTGGCTGCGGCAGAGGATTGCGAAGATTGCTCAGATAAATAGCACTTGCGCAATTTTTAACCCTGGATCGATAATTCACCGCAATCCGAACAGAAAAGGCCTTTTCCATGAGCAAACTTGACCGCTACGACCTGAGCATCCTCGCCGAATTGCAGCGCGACGCGCGCATCTCCAATCAGGAGCTGGCCGAGCGCATCGGCCTGTCGCCATCGCCGTGCTCGCGTCGGGTCAAGCAACTGGAAGACGACGGCTATATCTCACGCCAGGTCGCCCTTCTCGATCGCAAGAAGCTCGGCCTGAGCCTGACCGCCTACGTGCTGATCGGCATGGACCGGCACACGCCGGAGCGCTTCGAAACCTTCGAAGCCGCCATCCGCAATCTGCCGCAGGTGCTCGAATGCAGCCTGGTCACCGGTATGGATGCCGACTACCAGCTCAAGGTGGTGGTGCCGGACATGGACCACTATCAGAAACTGCTGCTGGGCAGCCTGACCCGTATCGAAGGCGTGACCAGCGTGCGTTCGAGCTTCGTGCTCAATCAGGTACTGGCAAGCACCGAGCTGCCATTGACCCACCTGCGCTAAACGCCCGCTCGCCCGCGTATAATCGCAAGCTCAGCCTGCCTGGAGAACACAGATGGATCCCGCCGTATTCGAAGAGTGGATGATGATCGTGCTGGTCACCGTACTGATCGGTTTCATGGGCTTCATTGTCTGGGACCTGGCGAAAAAGTCCAAGGCGGGGCGCTTTGGCACGCTGATCCTGTTCTTCGTGCTCGGCCTGGGAGTGCTGGCGTTTATCATCAAGAGCGTGGTGGTGGCGTTTCTCGAAGGGGTCTAGGCCGTTAACGTGTGAGCTTCGGGGCCACTTCGCGCCAACACCCCTGCTCCAGCCCATCCAGCGCCCATTCACCAATCCGCACCCGCACCAGGCGCAAGGTCGGCAAGCCCACTGCAGCAGTCATCCGCCGCACCTGGCGATTACGCCCCTCGCGAATCACCAGCTCCAGCCAACTGGTCGGCACGCTCTTGCGAAAACGTACCGGCGGATTGCGCGGCCATAGCTCGGGCTCGTCGAGGCGCCGGGCTTCAGCAGGCAACGTAGGCCCGTCATTGAGCTCCACACCATCGCGCAATCGCTGGATCTGTTCGTCGCTCGGTTCGCCTTCCACCTGCACCCAGTAGGTCTTGGGCAATTTGTGCTTCGGATCGGCAATACGCGCCTGCAGCCCGCCATCGTTGGTCAGCAGCAACAAGCCTTCACTGTCTCGGTCGAGCCGCCCGGCCGGGTAGATGCCCGGGATGTCGATGAAATCCTTGAGCGTCGCGCGCCCTTCTCCGTCGCTGAACTGGGTCAGCACGTCGAATGGCTTGTTGAACAGGATCAGGCGTGGCTCGGCCGGTGGCGCCTTGGGCTGGCGACGGGGGCCGACTGGCCGCGCCTGGGGGCGGCGCGGCTTGGAACGGGGTGGCAGTGGCATGGATCCTCAGCGGAACGGCGGCTCATCGAAGCTGCGCAGTTTACGCGAGTGCAACGAATTGAGCTCGGTGCGCAGCAGGTCGAGGGCGGCGATGCCGATTTTCAAGTGCTGGCTGACCGCACGGTTGTAGAAGGCATTAGCCGAACCCGGCAGCTTGATTTCACTGTGCAGCGGCTTGTCGGAAACACACAGCAAGGTGCCGTATGGCACCCGCAGGCGATAACCCTGGGCAGCGATGGTGCCGCTTTCCATGTCCACCGCCACGGCACGCGACAGGTTGATCAACGGTCGTTCCTGGGCCCAGCGCAGCTCCCAGTTACGGTCATCGTAGGTGAGCACGGTGCCGGTGCGCAGGCGCTTCTTCAGTTCTTCGCCACGCTCGCCGGTAACCTGTGCCGCAGCCTCCTGCAGCGCCAGCTGCACTTCGGCCAGGGCCGGAATCGGAATGTTCGGCGGCACCACACGGTCGAGAATGCCATCGCGGCGCATGTAGGCGTGGGCCAAGACATAGTCGCCGATGGTCTGCGACTGACGCAGGCCACCACAGTGGCCGATCATCAGCCAGCAGTGCGGGCGCAGCACCGCCAGGTGGTCGGTAATGTTCTTGGCATTGGACGGGCCGACGCCGATATTGACCAGGGTCACGCCATCACCGTCGCCAGCGATCAGGTGGTAGGCCGGCATCTGATAGCGGTGCCAGACCACGCTGGCCACCAAGGCCTGGGTTTCGCCGTGGTCCATGCCCTTTTCGATCACCACGTTACCCGGTAGCACCATGCGCACGAAGCGCGGGTCTTCGCGTAGCTGCTCGAGGCCGTGGCTGATGAACTGGTCGACATAACGGTGGTAGTTGGTCAGCAGGATCCACGGCTGTACGTGGCGCCAGTCGCTGCCGGTGTAATGCACCAGGCGGCGCAGCGAGAAGTCCACGCGGGCGGCATCGAACAGCGCCAGTGGCAGGGTTTCGGCATTGCCCCAGTCGCACAGCCCATCGGCGATGTTGTCGGTAGCTGCGGACAGGTCGGTGCTGGGGAACACCCGCGCCAGTTCGGCGGCGGTGATGCCACTGCCGGCCAGCTCATCACCCTGGTCGACCACATAGGGGTACGGGATGTTCTGCTCGCTGACGCCGACTTCCACGGTCACCGTGTAGTCATGCATCAACGGGCGCAGCTGCTCCAGCAGGTAACCCCGGAATGCCGCAGGCTGGGTAACGGTGACGCTGTAGGTGCCCGCCACCTGGACCTTGGCATAGGCACGCGTGGTGGCGGCCACTTCACCGTGGCTGTAATAGGTCAGGCGCAGTGCCGGGTAGCGGTACAAGGCGCGCTCGTCGGCACCCGGCTCGGTACGGTCCTTCAGGTAACGCTTGAGGGCCTGGCTCAGAGCCCCGGTGGCCTGTTCATGCAAGGCCGCCAGACGGTCGACGGCCTGTTCGGGGGTATCAACGACTACAAAAGCTTGGCTCACACTGGGCTTCCTGTCTGGAAATGCATGTCAGCCATCTTGCCTGCCTTTGTTGCTAAATACATCCCCGGTGGTCAGCCGTCATATTCAACTTGGCCAGGCCGGTGTCGCCCGCGCCACCAGTGCCCCGACATCGATGCCACGCGGCAAGGCGCCATACACCCGCCCGCCACCGGTCAGCCGACTCCCGATAAAGGCATCGCTGACCACGGCATTGCCTGCTTCCAGCAACAGCTTGGCCTGCAGTGCCAAGGCAATGTCCTCGGTCAACTGACGTGCCCGGTACTGGATATCGCTGGTATCGGCGAAGGCCCCCTTGAGGTTGCCGATATGCGTGGCCAGACGCGGGTCGCCGTGCCCGTCGCCCAGCTCGGCGAACAGCGCATCGAGCACCCCGGGTTCCTTGGACAACGTCCGCAACACGTCCAGGCACTGCACGTTGCCGGAACCTTCCCAGGTCGAGTTGACCGGCGCTTCGCGATAAAGCCGTGGCAGGATGCTATCTTCGACATAACCGGCACCGCCCAGGCACTCGGCGGCCTCGTTGATCATGGCCGGTGCCCGCTTGCAGATCCAGTACTTGCCCACCGCCGTGACCAGCCGCGCGAAGTGCGCCTGCTGCGGATCGTCGAGCTGCTCCAGGGCTTGCCCCATTCGCAGGCTCAGGGCCAGAGCGGCCTCGCTTTCCAGGGCCAGGTCGGCCAGCACGTTCTGCATCAGGGGTTGTTCGCTCAGCACCCGGCCGCCGACCTTGCGATGGGCGCAATGGTGTGCCGCCTGGGTCAGCGCCTGGCGCATCAACGCACTGGAGCCGACCATGCAGTCGAAGCGGGTCATGGCAACCATCTCGATGATGGTCGGCACGCCACGCCCCTCCTCTCCCACCATCCACGCCAGGGCACCGCGAAACTCGACTTCGCTGGAGGCGTTGGAGCTGTTGCCCAGCTTGTTCTTCAGGCGCTGGATGTAGAACTGGTTGCGGCTGTCATCAGGCCGATGGCGCGGCAGCAGGAAACAGCTCAGGCCCTTGTCGGTTTGCGCCAGGGTCAGGAAGGCGTCGCTCATCGGTGCCGAGCAGAACCACTTGTGCCCGACCAGTTCGTAGGCCTGCCCCGGGCCGGGGCTGCCGACCGGATAAGCGCGGGTGGTATTGGCGCGCACGTCGGTGCCACCCTGTTTCTCGGTCATGGCCATGCCAAGGGTCACACCGGCCTTGTGGCGGTCACCGACATTGCGCGGGTCGTATTCGCGGGCGAGGATCTTCGGTAGCCAGTATTCGGCCAGCTCGGGCTGCAAGCGCAAAGCCGGCACGGCTGCAAAGGTCATGGTGAGCGGGCAGCCGCTACCGGCCTCGGCCTGGCTGTGCAGGTAGGTCATCGACGCCCGCGCCACATGGGCGCCGGGGCGAGGTTCGGCCCAAGGCAAGGATGGCAGGCCGTGTTCGACGGCGGTGCGCATCAGCTCGTGATAAGCGGGGTGGAACTCGACCAGGTCGATGCGATGGCCGTAGCGGTCATGGCTGCTGAATTCCGGCTTGTGCGCATTGGCCAGGAAGCCTGCGGCCATCAACGGCCCGCCGGCCAAGGCACCATAGGCGTCGATCCGCGCTTCGGCCCAACCGGCCCCGAAACGCCGCGACCACTCCTGCAGCGGCAGGTCGAGGCGGTACAGGTTGGCACCGTCGAGTGACGGCGGTTGGTTGGTGACTTCGTGGGTTTCAGCGTACTGGTGCAGGTTCATTGGGAGCTCCTGGATCCGGGCATGCCTGAAAGGCCCAGTGAAGCACTCCCTGCGGGTCAGTCAAAGTGACAATAATGACTAAACATGTGGCCAGCAGCCCTGGAAAAGCCCCCTGAATCAGAATCGAGTAGCACCCGACACAACTCTGCCCGGCGGGATCTGCACCTGTGCAATCGCCACATTCAAAGTCAGCTCGAAGCGGCTCCCCAACCCACGCGTCGACTCATGGGACAGCTTGGCGTCGAGCAGTTCGGCCAACTGCCGACAGATCGACAAGCCAATACCGAGCCCGCCGTAGCGCCGGGTCATCGAACCATCCACCTGGAAGAACCGCTGATAGAGAATCGCTTGGTCCAGGTCATCGAAACCGATGCCACTGTCACTGATGGTGAAGGTCAACGCCAGGCTGTCCGGGCCAAGGCGACGGCCACGGACCTGCACCATCACTCCACCGTGATGCGTGAACTTCAGGCCGTTGTCCACCAGGCAGCCCAGGCAGCGGGCGACTTTTTGCGCATCGCCCAGCAACTCGTCGGGCAGCTCGGCGGGGATATCCAGGCTCAGGTACAAACCCTTGCCCAGGGCTGTTCCGGCATAGCCGGCACGCAGGTCCTGCAGCGTGCGCCGCAGGCTGAACGGCAGCGCCTGCGGGCGCATGCGGCCGGCCTGCAGCTCGGTCAAGGTGAGAATGTCGTCAACCATGCCCATCATGTCCTGGGCCGAGCCGACTGCGGTGCGATGGTACTGGGCCATCTCGGCGGTCATGGGCAGTGTGTGCATCAATTCCAGCGAGCCGATCACGCCATTCATCGGTGTGCGCAGTTCGTGGGTAACGGTGGCGAGGAACTCGTCCTTCAGATGATTGCTCCTGGCCAGTTGCTGGTTCATCTGCTCCAACGCCTCGCCGGTATCACGCAGGGTCTGCGCCTGCTGCTCGCGCATGCTGTTGATGCGGTCGGCCAGCGCCAGCGACAGTAATGCCACCTCCAGCGCCGAGCCCAGCTGGCTGGAATACATGGTGATGAACAGGTTGGGCAGGTAACCCAGCACCATCAGAGTATTGACCAGCCCGCCAAGCAGGAATGCCGTCCAGGCGATGATGAACCAACGCGCCACACGCAGGCCACGTACCCAGGCATACAACCCTGCGGCAAAGATACCCACAGTGAACAGCAGGGCCAGCACCGTGGCCATGCGCAAGGCTATTCCGTAGCGCATGCTCACCGACAACACCATCACCAGCACGCCACCGAGCATCAACAGCTGCAGCAGCCGGTCGAAGCTGCGGCTGATTTTGCCCAACTGCAGGAAGTGGCGCGCGAACTGGCAACCGAACAGGCCCGTAGCGCCGATGAACAGCGGCGTCGCGGCGTTGGCCCACCACGGGCTGTCAGGCCAGAAGTAGGCAACTCCTGCGCCGTTGACCGACACCTGATAAAAGCCGAACGAGGCAATGTAGAGGATGTAGTAGAGGTAACTGGCGTCTCGCACGCTGAGGGAGATGAACAGGTTGTACACCGCCATCACCAGCAGCACGCCATAGATCATGCCCAGCACATAGAGGCGGGTCGGCTGGTCTTCCATGTAGGCTTCGGCTGACCACAGCGCTAGCGGTGCCTGTACCGAACCCTGACTGTGCAGGCGCAGGTAGGCGGTGATCGACTGTCCGGGCTGCAGCGGCAATTCGAACAGGTAATTGTTCTGGCGTATCTGCCGGCTGTCGTAGGGCAAGGCGTCGCCGGTACGCTGGGCCAGGCGGAACGTGCCATCGCTGCCCGGCAGGTACAGCTCGATATGGTCCATGGGAGGGTAAGCCAGCTCCAGCAACCACTGGCGCGGCTGCGCATCGGCAGAGGCCACATAGTGCAGGTCGACCTTGAGCCAGAACACCGAAGTCGAGTAACCGGCGTTCAGCACGTCCTGGTGATGCGTGCGGAAACGGCTGGCAAAGATCGGCGCGCTGACCTGGGCAATGCTTGCGCTACCATCACGGTCCTCATAGACCTGCATGATTTTGCCCAATGGAAGGTGCCGGGTCGCCTCGTCGAATTCGACGGCTCCGGCCAGCACGGGCAGCAAGCCCAGAAGCACAATCAGCAAATAGCGCATACAGCCCCAGCATGGCTTGTCCGGTCGCGTCGCGATGGCCTCCGATCCTTTTGAGACGACGAAATCCGGCAGAGCCCGTTTGTCGAGTTATCCGAGCACTCTAGCATAGCTTTCAACGCTGTCGACGGGCTACTGTGATTTTCAAAGAAAAGGCTCTAGAACAATGCTTTCAAAGAAAATTAACAAAATAATCTGACCGCTCGATCAACAAATCTCGTTTGTAGGACGATCCGCACAAATGGGTTTGGTGGTAAGCTCGCCGACCATGAATACCTACAGCTCCCGCCCCGTTGTCCTCTGTCTCTCCGGCCACGACCCAAGTGGCGGCGCCGGCTTGCAGGCAGATATCGAAGCCCTGATCGCCCAAGGCTGTCACGCCGCTCCTGCCGTGACCGCCCTGACCGTGCAGGATACCGTCAACGTTTCCGACTTCCGCGTGCTCGACCGCGAGTGGGTCCTGGCCCAGGCCAATGCCGTGCTGGCCGACTCCACGGTCGCCGCCGTCAAGCTGGGCATGCTCGGCTCGATCGACATGGTTGACACCGTCGCCGAACTGCTCAGTGCCCACCCGCACCTGCCGCTGGTCTGCGACCCGGTGCTGCGTGCCGGTGGCGGTGGCCGCCTGGGCAAGGACGAAGTCGGCTATGCCTTGCGCGAACGCCTGCTGCCGCTGGCGACCATCGCCACGCCGAACCTGCCAGAGGCGCGCATTCTGGCCGAACTGCCTGAAGGCACCGCCGACGAGTGTGCCGAAAAACTGTTGCCGTACTGTAAACACCTGTTGATTACCGGTGGTCACGGCGACGAGGATGAAATCCACAATCGCCTGTACAGCCGCGACGGCCAGAGCCACACCTGGACCTGCCAGCGTCTGCCGGGCAGCTACCACGGCTCGGGCTGCACCCTTGCCAGCGCCCTGGCAGGTCGGCTGGCCCTTGGCGAGCAACTGCAAAGCGCGGTGAAAAGCGCCCTGGACTACACCTGGCGCACCCTGCGCGATGCCGAACAGCTGGGCAAGGGCCAGTACGTTCCGCGCCGCCTGCCCCTGGATTTCTGCTCCTGATACGAGGCTTTAAATGAAGCTACGCGGCCTGTACGCAATCACCGATAGCCAGCTGCTCGCCGGCCGTTTCCTGTCTCACGTCGAAGCCGCGCTGGAAGGCGGTGTGTGCCTGCTGCAGTACCGTGACAAGAGCGACGATGCCGCCCGGCGCCTGCGCGAGGCCGAAGCGTTGATGAAGCTTTGCGAGCGCTACGACACCCAGCTGATCATCAACGACGACGCCGAACTGGCCGCGCGCCTGGGCGTCGGTGTGCACCTGGGCCAGACCGACGGCCCGCTGACACCGGCTCGCGCGCTGCTCGGCCGCCAGGCGATCATCGGCTCCACCTGCCACGCCAGCCTCGAGCTGGCCGCCCAGGCTGCCAGCGAAGGCGCCAGCTACGTGGCCTTCGGCCGCTTTTTCAATTCCGTCACCAAGCCCGGTGCGCCGGCTGCCAACGTCGATCTGCTGGAACAGGCCCGCGCCCAGGTGAAACTGCCGATCGCCGTGATCGGTGGCATCACCCTCGACAACGCCGCCCCGCTGATCGCCCATGGCGCCGATCTGCTGGCGGTGATCCACGGCCTGTTTGGTGCCGACAGCGCGCAAGAAGTCACCCGCCGCGCCCGCGCCTTCAACGCCCTGTTCGCTTCCTGATTTCGAGAGAAGATCCCATGTCCCGTTCCGAAGCCCTGTTCGCCCAAGCCCAGAAGCACATCCCTGGCGGCGTCAACTCGCCGGTCCGCGCTTTCAAGAGCGTCGGCGGCACCCCACTGTTCTTCAAGCATGCCGAAGGCGCCTACGTCGTCGACGAAGATGACAAGCGCTACGTCGACTACGTCGGCTCGTGGGGCCCGATGATTCTCGGCCACGGCCACCCGGACGTGCTCGATGCGGTACGCCGCCAGCTGGAGCACGGCCTGTCCTACGGCGCACCGACTGCGATGGAAACCGAGATGGCCGACCTGGTCTGCTCGCTGGTGCCGTCGATGGAAATGGTACGCATGGTCAGCTCCGGCACCGAAGCGACCATGAGCGCCATCCGCCTGGCCCGCGGCTACACCGGCCGTGACGCCATCATCAAGTTCGAAGGCTGCTACCACGGCCACTCCGACAGCCTGCTGGTCAAGGCCGGTTCCGGCCTGCTGACCCAAGGCGTGCCCAGTTCGGCAGGCGTACCGGCGGACTTCGCCAAGCACACCCTGACCCTGCCGTTCAACGACATCGCTGCGGTCGAGAAGACCCTCGCCGAAGTCGGTCAGACCGTGGCCTGCATCATCGTCGAGCCGGTGGCCGGCAACATGAACTGCGTACCGCCGGCGCCAGGCTTCCTCGAAGGCCTGCGCGAGCAGTGCGACAAGCACGGTGTGGTACTGATCTTCGACGAAGTGATGACCGGTTTCCGCGTCTCGCTCGGCGGCGCCCAGGGTTACTACGGCATCAAGCCAGACCTGTCGACCTTCGGCAAGATCGTCGGCGGTGGCATGCCGGTCGGCTGCTTCGGTGGCAAACGCGAAATCATGGGCTGCATCGCCCCGTTGGGCCCGGTCTACCAGGCCGGCACCTTGTCGGGCAACCCGCTGGCCATGGCCGCCGGCCTGACCACCCTGAAGCTGATCAGCCGCCCAGGCTTCCATGACGAACTGACCGCCTTCACCAGCCGCATGCTCGATGGCCTGCAGCAACGTGCCGATGCTGCGGGTGTGCCGTTCGTCACCACTCAGGCAGGTGCCATGTTCGGCCTGTACTTCAGCGGTGCCGACGATATCGTCACCTTCGACGACGTGATGGCCAGCGATGCCGAACGCTTCAAGCGCTTCTTCCACCTGATGCTCGACGGTGGCGTGTACCTGGCGCCGAGTGCGTTCGAGGCCGGCTTCACTTCGATCGCCCACGGTGAGAAAGAGCTGCAGATCACCCTGGATGCGGCTGAGCGGGCGTTCGCTGCACTGAAGTAATGTGGCAACTGTGCCGGCCTCTTCGCGGCTTAAGCCGCTCCACAGAGACCGGCACAGGCAATAAAAGCCCCTGCACAATCAGTTATCTTCCCCACCCGGACAGTTTTTCGCGTAAAACTTTGTAAGGTTGGCGCTGCTTATCCCATAATGTGCCACCAGAGACATTGGCCGCAGCTTTGCAGAGGTAAGTCGATCCCCATGAACCGCACCGGCCGCGCCCTGACCTTGGGCTGCCTGTTGCTTCTTCAGCCCCTGCTGGCTATGGCGGAGGGCGGTAACTCGTTGCTGATTCCGGCAACGGGGCGCTGCACGCTCAATGTTCAGCCAGAAGACCTGCAGAACGCGCTGAAAGCTTGCGAGGAGACAGCGGCGACCGGGGACGCCCAGGCACAGTTCGAGCTGGGCGAGTACTACTACACACTAACGCCGAAAAACCTGAAAAAGGCCCTGGACTGGTTCGAAAAGGCCTCGCTGCAAGGCCACGCCGAAGCCCAGTACCGCCTTGGCGCCATGTTCTTCCATGGCGAAGGGGTCAAGGCCAACAACGTGCAGGCCTATATCCTGCTGAAGATGGCCGCGGTCAACGGCGCCGAGGATGCGCTGGACATGGCCGACGAAGTGACCGAGCAAATGCCGCGCGACGAACTGGAGCACGCCACCCAGGTGCTCGGCCAGATCTTCCGCAAATACCTGCTGGAACTGCAAAACGCCGAAGGGCGCACGCCGTTCTCACCACTTCCCTGATTCTTACTTCTCCGGCATCGGCATGGGGAACGGCATCACATTGCCACTGGCCTTGGCCTCGCTGATCTTGGCCGTGCCCAGGCGCTCCACCTCATCGATGCGCACGATCGAATGCATTGGCACAAAACTGCGGATCACCCCTTCGAACTGATTTTTCAGCTTCTCTTCGCTCGGGTCGACCACCACCTGGGTGCGTTCGCCAAAAACGAACTCTTCGATTTCCAGAAAACCCCACAGGTCGCTCTGGTAGATCTGCTTGGCATACATCTCGAAGACCTGCCCCTGGTTGAGGAAGATCACTTTATAGATGGCGGGTTCGCGTTTGCTCATGTTCGGCGGGATAACACATGCGTAAGAAAAGGCGCGCATCATAGCAGAGCAGGCCCTGGCCTGCGCAGGTACACGGCCTGTAGCAACCCTTGATCGTTTCAGTGCTTTCGCCACTGCCCTTCAAGGGTTATTCTTGAGTTCACATTCATTGCCGTCGAGCGGCTAAAAACGACCTTGAACGCACCCATACAACCCCATCGTTTCATCCTCGAACCTTTCGAGGCCCACCGTTTCGCCAACTTGTGCGGCCAGTTCGACGAGCACCTGCGCCTGATCGAACAACGCCTGGCTATCGAAATCCGCAACCGCGGCAACCAATTCGAGCTGATCGGCGAACCCAAGACCACTTCCGCTGCCGAACAACTGCTGCGCCGCCTCTATCGCGAGGCCAAGGCCACAGACCTGTCGCCGGAAACCGTGCACCTGTACCTCCAGGAGTCGACGGTGGAGAACATCGACAACCCGGCGGTCAACGAGGTCAGCGTCTCGCTGCGCACGCGCAAGGGCAATATCCGCCCCCGCGGCGTCAACCAGCAGCGCTACGTCAAGGAAATCCTCGGCAACGACATCAACTTCGGCATCGGCCCGGCCGGTACAGGCAAGACTTACCTTGCCGTGGCCTGCGCCGTCGATGCCCTGGAGCGTGAGCAGGTGCGCCGCATCCTGCTGGTGCGCCCGGCGGTCGAGGCAGGCGAAAAGCTCGGCTTCCTGCCTGGCGACCTGGCCCAGAAGATCGACCCGTACCTGCGCCCTCTGTACGACGCGTTGTACGAAATGCTCGGCTTCGAGCACGTGGCCAAGCTGATCGAGCGCCAGGTGATCGAGATCGCCCCGCTGGCTTACATGCGCGGCCGCACCCTGAACAACAGCTTCATCATCCTCGACGAGAGCCAGAACACCACGCTCGAGCAGATGAAGATGTTCCTCACCCGTATCGGCTTCGGTTCGACCGCGGTGATCACCGGTGACATCACCCAGGTCGACCTGCCCCGTGGCACCAAGTCGGGCCTGGCCCATGTTATCGAAGTGCTCAGGGACGTACCGGGGATCAGCTTCACCCATTTCCAACCCAAAGATGTGGTTCGTCACCCACTGGTGCAGCGTATCGTCGAGGCCTACGACCGCTTCGAAGCGCGCCAGGCCAAGCCCGAGGTCCCCGGCAAAGATGCTTGAACTTGACCTGCAACGGGCCACGGATGCTGCCGCCCCGGATGACGCCGCCTTCCGTAGCTGGTGCGAGCTGGCCCTGCGTCAGCGTACCGCCGACTCGGAAATGACCATTCGTCTGGTCGACGAAGCCGAAGGCCGCGAACTCAACCACACCTACCGGCACAAGGACTACGCGACCAATGTGCTGTCGTTCCCGGCCGACGTGCCCGATGAGCTGCTCGACATCCCACTGCTGGGGGACCTGGTGATCTGCGTGCCGGTGGTCGAGCGCGAGGCGGCCGAACAGGGCAAGTCACTGGAAGCGCACTGGGCTCACCTGGTCATCCACGGTTGCCTGCACTTGCTCGGCTACGACCACATCGAAGACGATGAGGCCGAGGAAATGGAAGCACTGGAACGGGAATTGCTGGCAGAACTGGGTCACCCTGACCCGTACGCCGACGATGAAAACGAACCTCTCACACACTGATACACCAAGGATCACGAGAACCGCCATGAGCGAAGATCGATCGAGCAACGGGCAAAAGTCCTGGCTGGGTAAACTGACCCAGGCTTTTGCCCATGAGCCGAAAAACCGCCAGGAGCTCCTTGAGCTGCTGCGCGAAGCCCATCAGAACAAGCTGCTCGACAGCGAAGCGCTGACCATCGTCGAAGGCGCCATCCAGGTCGCCGACCTGCAGGTTCGCGACATCATGGTTCCGCGTTCGCAGATGATCAGCATCAAGGCGACCCAATCGCCGCGCGAGTTCCTCCCGGCCGTCATCGACGCCGCCCACTCGCGCTACCCGGTGATCGGCGAAAGCCATGACGATGTGCTCGGGATCCTGCTGGCCAAGGACCTGCTGCCGCTGATCCTCAAGGAGAACGGCGACAGCTTCAACATCAAGGACCTGCTGCGCCCGGCCACCTTCGTGCCGGAGTCCAAGCGCCTGAACGTGCTGCTGCGGGAGTTCCGCGCCAACCACAACCACATGGCCATCGTCATCGACGAATACGGCGGCGTGGCGGGCCTGGTGACCATCGAGGACGTACTGGAACAGATCGTCGGTGACATCGAGGACGAGCACGACGTCGAGGAAGACAGCTACATCAAGCCGCTGCCCAGCGGCGATTTCCTGGTCAAGGCACTGACCCCGATCGACAACTTCAACGATTTCTTCGACAGCGAGTTCTCGGATGACGAGTTCGACACCGTCGGCGGCCTGGTGATGAGCGCCTTCGGCCACCTGCCCAAGCGCAACGAGACCACCGAGATCGGCGCCTACAAGTTCCGTATTCTCAATGCCGACAGCCGGCGGATACACTTGCTGCGCCTGACCCCGATCACCCGCTAAGGACAAACATGCGTTGGATCACCCGCCCCGGCTGGCCCGGTAACCTGCTGGCCCTGGCGGCCGGCGCATCGACCCTCCTGGCCCTGGCGCCGTTCGACATCTGGCCGCTGGCCCTGCTGTCCATCGCCCTGCTCTACCTTGGCCTGCGCGAGCTCAGCCCGCGCCAGGCCATGTGGCGTGGCTGGTGGTTCGGCTTTGGCCTCTACGGCGCAGGCACCTGGTGGATCTACGTCAGCATGAACACCTACGGCGGCGCCTCGCCGCTGCTGGCGATCGTGTTGCTGCTGGCGTTCTTCGCCGCCCTCGCCTGGTTCTTCGCCTTGCCCACCTGGTTGTGGGCGCGCTGGTTCAGGCGTAATGAGGCGCCCCTGGCCGACGCCCTGTGCTTCGCCGCCCTGTGGCTGTTGCAGGAGGCCTTCCGTGGTTGGTTCCTTACCGGCTTCCCTTGGCTGTATGCCGGTTACAGCCAGCTCGATGGCCCGCTGGCGGGCCTTGCGCCGCTGGGTGGCGTGTGGCTGATTTCCTTCGCCCTGGCACTGAGCGCCGCGCTGCTGTGCAACCTGCACCGCTTGCGCGAGCGCCCGTCGTTCCTGGCCATCGGTGCAGTACTGCTGCTGGCACCGTGGGTGATCGGCATGGCCCTCAAGGGCCACGCCTGGACCAAGCCAGCCGGAGACCCTCTCAAGGTTGCCGCCCTGCAGGGCAACGTCGAGCAAGACCTGAAATGGGACCCGGCGCACATCGACGCGCAGCTGGCGCTGTACCGCGACATGAGCTTCAGCTCCAAGCCGGTTGACCTCCTGGTGTGGCCGGAAACCGCTGTGCCGGTGCTCAAGGACCAGGCCCAGGGGTACATCGATGTGATGGGCCGCTTTGCCGCCGACCGGCATTCAGCGCTGATCACCGGCGTGCCGGTGCGTGAAGTGGTGCATCACCAGCGCCGCTTCTACAACGGCGTCACTGTTACCGGCGAAGGCGACGGTACCTACCTCAAGCAGAAACTGGTGCCGTTTGGCGAATATGTCCCCTTGCAGGACCTGCTTCGCGGCGCGATCGAGTTCTTCAACCTGCCGATGTCTGACTTTGCCCGCGGCCCGGCGGACCAGACACTGCTGCAGGCCAAGGGCTACCAGATTGCGCCGTTCATCTGCTATGAGGTGGTCTACCCCGAGTTCGCCGCAGGCCTGGCAGCACGCAGCGACCTGCTGCTGACCATCAGCAACGACACCTGGTTCGGCACCTCGATCGGCCCGCTGCAGCACCTGCAGATGGCACAGATGCGTGCATTGGAGGCCGGCCGCTGGATGATCCGCGCCACCAACAATGGCGTGACTGCACTGATCGACCCGTTTGGCAAGATCACCGCAGAAGTGCCGCAATTCCAGCGGGCTGTGCTGTATGGCGAAGTGGTGCCGATGCAGCAGCTGACGCCTTACCTGCAGTGGCGATCCTGGCCGCTGGCCATTCTGTGTGTGCTGTTGCTGGGTTGGGCGCTGCTGGCCGGGCGTATCGCCAAGACAGTTTGAGGCTTCCTGCACTGGCCTCTTCGCGGGACAAGCCCGCTCCTACACGGCAACGCATTCTGTTGTAGGGGCGGGCTTGCCCCGCGAAGAGGCCAGTGCAGGTGCAACAAGGCTCAGTAGAACAACCGATACCCCACCAACCCCACCGCTTCATTGAGCAACTGCCCGCTTTGCCACATGGCCCGGCTCTCGGGCAGCAAGCCACCGAACGGCCGTGCATGATCGCGCCCCAGGTACCCCACCGGTGCCGGCACCACCTCGAACCCGGCCCGCTCGAAGCTCCAGCGTGAGCGCTGCATGTGCCACGCCTGGGTCACCACCACCACGCGGCGTATACCCAGCGGCCGCAACACCTTGGCGCTCAGCTGGGCATTCTCCCAGGTGGTGCGACTGGCTTCTTCCTTCCATTTCACCTCGACGGCGAAATCTTCGCGCAGGCGATCCGCCATCAACTGTGCTTCGCTAGGCGGCGTACCGTAATGCAAACCACCGCTGGTCAGCACCGGCAACCCCGAGGCTTTCGCCAGCCGAGCAGCAAAACGCATGCGCTCAAGGGCCGTAGCCGCAGGCTGGTCATCACCGCCCCAGGCCGGGTCACCGCGTTCGCGCCCAGCGCCAAGCACGACGATGGCGTCCGCCCTGCTCGCCAGGCCGGCCCAATCACCCGTCGACAGAGGCGGCTCGGTCTCCAGCAGGCGGGCGGACCCTTGCACCACCAGCGGCAAGCTCATCAGCCACAGGCCTCCCAGCCCCACGGCAAAACACAGCGCCGCCAGCCGCGGGCGCCGCCTGCGCAACCACCACGCAGCGAGCAGCAGCAGAAACAGGACGCCAGGCGGCATCAGCCATTGCTTGATGAAGAACCGAATCGGCATCGACACACCTCCATGGAAGGTGTGCAGCCTATAGAGGATCGACGCCGGCCAACAAGTCCGGGCCGGCGTCGATCATGGGAAGTGTGTTGAAGAACCGGCGCGCGATAGCCCGCGCCTGGCGTCCTGAACGGCTAGCGATGTGGCAGCGTCCTGGATCTCGCCGAATTGGCGGGGCGTTTCTTGTCCTTGAGCCAGATAATCTTGGCCGTTGCCGGTTCCGCTTGCGGGAATGTACCGGCGCAGGCATTTCGGCGTTCCGGGAGGGACTCCAGGTAAGCCTTGATCACTTCGAACTCTGCATGGCTCAAGCCACGCAACTCCAGTTCGGCTGGCATCTCGTCGCGTAATCTCACCGAGGTCCTGGCGACTTCCAGTGCCAGGCCAAGACGGTCGATCAGGCGTTCGTAAAGCTCCGGTTTGCTTGCGGGTAGCTGCGTCTCTCCCATCCGTTCACCTCATTGAAGATAAAGATTATCTCCCCCCACACCTGAGCTTAGCGTCGCAGCAAAAAGCAGCCGGATGCCGCGACCAGCGGGCATTCGCAATCAAGGTTTCCCACGATGCGCGGCGCTGCTGTATGCTACGGCGTTCACTCTAAACGACACCGGAGTGCCGGACGCAGCGAGGTTCCGCTGCCTGGAACAAGGTCTCTTCTCTCTCAGCAAAAAGTAGCCATGCACGAACAATACACGCCCCGTGATATCGAAGCCGCCGCCCAGAACTTCTGGGACGAGCAACAATCGTTCGCTGTTACCGAACAGCCAGGCAAGGACACGTACTACTGCCTGTCGATGTTCCCGTACCCGAGCGGCAAGCTACACATGGGCCACGTGCGCAACTACACCATCGGTGACGTGATTGCCCGCTACCAGCGCATGCTGGGCAAGAATGTCCTGCAACCGATGGGCTGGGACGCCTTCGGCATGCCTGCGGAAAACGCGGCGATGAAGAACAACGTCGCCCCGGCCAAGTGGACGTACGAAAACATCGACTACATGAAGACCCAGCTCAAGAGCCTGGGCCTGGCCATCGACTGGGCGCGTGAAGTCACCACCTGCAAGCCGGACTACTACCGCTGGGAACAGTGGCTGTTCACCCGCCTGTTCGAGAAAGGCATCATCTACCGCAAGAACGGGACCGTGAACTGGGACCCGGCCGACCAGACCGTACTGGCCAACGAGCAGGTCATCGACGGCCGTGGCTGGCGTTCGGGCGCGCTGATCGAGAAGCGCGAAATCCCGATGTACTACTTCCGCATCACCGACTATGCCGACGAGCTGCTGGAAAGCCTCGACGAGCTGCCGGGCTGGCCTGAACAGGTCAAGACCATGCAGCGCAACTGGATCGGCAAGTCGCGCGGCATGGAAGTGCAGTTCCCGTTCGACCAGGCCAGCATTGGCCACGAAGGCACCCTGAAGGTCTTCACCACCCGTCCGGACACCCTGATGGGCGCCACCTACGTCGCCGTTGCCGCCGAGCACCCGCTGGCCACCCAGGCCGCCCAAGGCAACCCGGCACTGCAGGCGTTCATCGACGAATGCAAGAGCGGCAGCGTCGCCGAGGCCGACATGGCCACCCAGGAGAAGAAGGGCATGCCCACTTCCCTGTTCGTCGAGCACCCGCTGACCGGCGAGAAACTGCCGGTGTGGGTCGCCAACTACGTGCTGATGCACTACGGCGACGGCGCCGTGATGGCGGTGCCGGCCCACGACGAGCGCGACTTCGAGTTCGCCCACAAGTACAACCTGCCGGTCAAGGCCGTGGTGCGCACCAGCGCTGGCGATGACGTCGGCAGCGAGTGGCTGGCCGCCTATGGCGAGCATGGCCAGCTGATCAACTCCGCCGAGTTCGACGGCCTGGACTTCGCCGGTGCCTTCGACGCCATCGAAGCGGCCCTGATCCGCAAGGAGCTGGGCAAATCGCGTACCCAGTTCCGCCTGCGCGACTGGGGCATCAGCCGCCAGCGCTACTGGGGCTGCCCGATCCCGATCATCCACTGCCCATCGTGTGGCGACGTACCAGTGCCGGAAGACCAGCTGCCAGTCACCCTGCCGGAAAACGTGGTGCCGGACGGCGCCGGTTCGCCGCTGGCACGCATGCCCGAATTCTACGAATGCAGCTGCCCGAAATGCGGCGCCGCAGCCAAGCGCGAAACCGACACCATGGACACCTTCGTGGAATCGTCCTGGTACTTCGCCCGCTACGCTTCGCCGAACTACGAAGGTGGCATGGTCGACCCGAAAGCCGCCAACCACTGGCTGCCGGTCGATCAGTACATCGGTGGTATCGAACACGCGATCCTGCACCTGCTGTACGCGCGCTTCTTCCACAAGCTGATGCGCGACGAAGGCCTGGTCACCTCCAACGAGCCGTTCAAGAACCTGCTGACCCAGGGCATGGTGGTCGCCGAGACCTACTACCGCGTGGCCAGCAACGGCGGCAAGGACTGGTTCAACCCGGCCGACGTCGAAATCGAGCGCGATGCCAAGGCCAAGATCATCGGCGCCCGCCTGAAGACCGACGGCTTGCCGGTGGAAATCGGCGGCACCGAGAAGATGTCGAAGTCGAAGAACAACGGCGTCGACCCGCAATCGATGATCGACCAGTACGGCGCCGATACCTGCCGCCTATTCATGATGTTCGCCTCGCCGCCCGACGCGAGCCTGGAGTGGTCCGACTCCGGCGTCGAAGGTGCAAGCCGCTTCCTGCGCCGCGTATGGCGCCTGGCCCAGGCTCATGTTGCCCAAGGGCTGCCGGGCAAGCTGGATGTCGCCGCACTGGACGACGCGCAGAAGGTCATCCGCCGCGCCATCCACGCCGCGATCAAGCAGGCCAGCACCGACGTGGGCCAGTTCCACAAGTTCAACACCGCCATCGCCCAGGTGATGACCGTGATGAACGTGCTGGAAAAGGCCCCGCAAGCCAGCGAACAGGACCGTGCCCTGCTGCAGGAAGGCCTGGAAGCCGTGACCCTGTTGCTGGCACCGATCACCCCGCACATCTCCCACGAGCTGTGGAAGCAGCTGGGCCACGATCAGGCTGTCATCGACGCTGGCTGGCCGGCGGTCGACGAGAGCGCCCTGGTACAGGACAGCATCACCCTGGTAGTGCAGGTCAACGGCAAGCTGCGCGGCCAGGTGGAAATGCCCGCCGCCGCCAGCCGCGAGGAAGTCGAAGCCGCTGCCCGCAGCAACGAAAACGTCCTGCGCTTCATCGATGGCCTGACCATCCGCAAGGTCATCGTGGTACCGGGCAAACTGGTCAACATCGTCGCCAACTGATGGCAACGCCCACCTGCACCCCATGCGGGTGGGCGGTATCGGCCCACAAGGGAGCAACAACATGATCAAACGCAATCTGCTGGTAATGGGCCTGGCTGTCCTGCTCAGCGCCTGCGGTTTCCAGCTGCGCGGCACCGGCACCAACGCCCTGAGCGTCAAGGAGATGGACGTCAGCGCGCGCAACGCCTACGGCCAGACCGTGGTGCAATTGCGCCAGGCACTTGAGCGCAGCGGCGTCAATGTGCACACCGGCGCACCTTATCGCCTGGTACTGACCAACGAGCAGGAAAATTCGCGCTCGGCGAGCTACGCCGGCGGCAACAGCACAGCCGAATACGAGCTCACCACCACGCTCAACTACAGCATCGTGGGCCTGAACAACCTCGAGCTGCTGAGCGACAAAGTCGACGTACGCAAAGTGTATGTGCGTGACGGCGGCAATATCACCGGCTCCGATCAGGAAGCCCAGCGGGCGCGCGAAGAAATGCGCCGCGACCTGGTGCAGTCGATGGTTGCGCGCCTGCAACTGCTGAGCCCTTCGCAGCTCGATGAGCTGCAACGCAAGGCCGACGCACGCGCCAAGGCTGAAGCTGACGCACTGGAGGCCGCGCGCCGCCAGCAGGCGGAAACGCCGCAGCAGTCGCCTCTGGAAGTCCCGGGCAACTAAGCCCGCGCGGGGCACTCCGGTGCCCCTCCTGCTCCCATGAAACTCGCCCCCGCCCAACTCAACAAGCACCTGCAAGGCAGCCTGGCCCCGGTCTACGTGGTCAGCGGTGACGACCCGCTGCTGTGCCAGGAAGCTGCCGACGCCATCCGCAATGCGGCGCGCCAGCAAGGTTTTGACGAGCGCCAGGTGTTCAGCGCCGACGCCAACTTTGACTGGGGCACCCTGCTGCAAGCGGGTGCCAGCCTGTCGCTGTTCGCCCAGCGGCGTCTGCTGGAGCTGCGCCTGCCTTCAGGCAAGCCCGGTGACAAAGGCGCTGCGGCGCTCATGGAGTACTGCGCCAAGCCCGCCGAAGACACCCTGCTGCTGATCAGCCTGCCCAAGCTCGATGGCAGTGCGCAGAAGACCAAGTGGGGCAAGGCACTGATCGAAGGTGCCCACTGCCAGTTCATCCAGATCTGGCCGGTGGATGCCCAGCAATTACCCCAGTGGATCAACCAGCGCCTGTCTCAGGCCGGGCTGTCGGCCCAACGCGACGCGGTCGACCTGATCGCCGCACGGGTCGAAGGCAACTTGCTGGCCGCCGCCCAGGAAATCGAAAAGCTCAAGCTGCTGGCAGAAGGCAACCAGATCACCGTCGAAACGGTGCAGGCTGCTGTGGCCGACAGTGCGCGCTTCGATGTCTTCGGGCTGGTTGATGCCATCCTTAATGGCGAAGCCGCGCATGCCCTGCGCATGCTCGAAGGCCTGCGTGGAGAAGGCGTGGAACCTCCGGTGATTCTCTGGGCACTGGCCCGTGAATTGCGCTTACTGGCCGGGCTCGCGCAACAGTTCAGTCAAGGTGTGCCGCTGGACAAGGCGTTCAGCCAGGCGCGCCCACCCGTCTGGGACAAACGCCGACCACTGGTCAGCAAGGCCCTGCAGCGCCTCTCGGCACAGCGTTGGGCGCAGTTGCTGCAGGATGCCCAGCGTATCGATGCGCAGATCAAGGGGCAGGCCGAGGGCTCGCCCTGGACCGGGTTGTCGCGGTTGGCGCTGTTGATGGCCGGGCAGCGATTGGTGCTTCCTTCGGAATAAGTTCGAAGCGGCCCCAAGGCCTCAGCCATAAACACAATCAATTGGCCCCGCCACCCTCTCAGGCCTAGAGTGCACCCCGAAACCCACCCAATCGGGAACCCCGCCATGAGCAAAAAGCCGAAAAAGCACGGCCCCAACAAGGCCAAGTCGATCATCGCCCAACCGCTGTTCCGCTGCCGCCAGGAACGACCGGAAAAGGGCAAAGGCAGCTACCGCCGCGAAGCCTTCCAATCGAGAGATTGGGAGGCTTCCTACTTTTTGGCCGCATGAAAGCATCGCAAGCGCAGGCATGATATGGTCGGCACCTGACCTGCAATTCTGGATCTGTGCATGCTCTTGAGTCTTCTCCCCCGTTGGAATTCCCGCCAGTTGCTCGCGGCCTCCAGCTTCATCCTGCTCGTCGCCTGCGCGGAAAAACCCACCGCCGCCGACGCCCTGCCGCTGGCCCCCGCCCAGCCTGCCCCGGTGGTTACCCTGCCTGGCGCCACGCCCGACGTCAGCACTGAAATACAGCCGCTGCAAACCTTCGCTCAATGGCAAGCCGGTTTCCGCCAACAGGCACTGCAGGCCGGCATCGCGGCAAGCACCTTCGACAGTGCATTTCTCGGCGTCACGCCAGACATGGACGTGATCAAGGCCGACCGCAGCCAGCCCGAATTCACCCGCCCGGTGTGGGAGTACCTCGATGGAGCGCTGTCGCCCCTGCGCGTGCGCAATGGCAAGAAGCTGCTGGAACAGAACGCCGATCTGCTGACCCGCATCGAGCAGCGCTATGGCGTCGACCGCCAGGCGCTGGTGGCGGTATGGGGCATGGAGAGCAACTTCGGCCAGTTCCAGGGCAGCAAGTCGGTGATCCGCTCGCTGGCCACCCTGGCCTATGAAGGGCGTCGCCCACAGTTCGCTCAGGACCAGCTGATCGCCGCCCTGCAGATCATCCAGCATGGCGATATCCAGCCTGAGGCCATGCGTGGTTCGTGGGCCGGTGCCATGGGCCAGACCCAGTTCATCCCGACCACCTACAACACCTACGCGGTGGACTTCGACGGTGACGGCCGTCGCGATATCTGGAACAGCACACCCGATGCCCTGGCCTCGACGGCCAACTACCTGCAAAGCTCGGGCTGGAAGCATGGCCAGCCGTGGGGTTTCGAAGTGCAGGTGCCAGCAGGCTTCGACTATTGGCAGGCCGACGGCGCGCTGCGCAAGCCGGTCTACGAGTGGCTGCAGATGGGCGTGAAACTACCGGCGGGTACCCAGCTGCCAGCCGGCAGCAACCAGCTGTCAGCGGCCCTGCTGTTGCCGGCCGGTGCCCGTGGACCGGCGTTCCTGGTGCTGGACAACTTCCGCGCGATCCTCAAGTACAACAACTCGTCGTCCTATGCCCTGGCGGTGAGCCTGCTGGGTGATCGCTTCTCGGGCTGGGGCTTCATCAGCGGCAGTTGGCCGAAAGAAGACCTGCCATTGAGCCGCAGCGAGCGGATGGAGTTGCAGAATCTGCTGAATGCCAGCGGGCATGAGGCGGGGAACCCGGATGGCATCATCGGGGCCAATACCCGCAAGGCGATTCGTAATGCCCAGCAGCAGCTGGGGTGGCCGGCGGACGGTTATCCAACCCACAAGCTGCTCGATAGCCTGCGTCAGCGCTGATGCACATGGGGCCGCTTGGCGGCCCCGGCTATTTCAAGCCTTGAACAAATCCTGATCCAGCATCAGCGTCTGCTTATCACTGTCCAGCCTCACCCAGGCCCCCAGCGGCAAGCACACATTCGGATCACAATGCCCACTGCGCCACCCGGCCAGCACCGGCACGCCCAGCGGCCCGAAGGTCTGCTCCAGCAGTGGAACCAACGCCGCAACGGTTATTCCGGCAAAATCCCCCACTAGTACGCCCTTGATGCCCTTTAGCTTGCCTGCCAAGCGCAACTGGGTCAGCAAACGATCCACACGATACAACGGCTCGTTGACGTCCTCGATGAACAGGATGCAGCCTCGGGTATCGATTTCCGCCACCGTCCCCAGGGTCGCCCCCAGCATCGACAGGTTCCCCCCCAGCAAGCGACCGCTGGCGACACCGGGTATCACACAACTCAAGGCGAAGTCGCCCGGGTGGACAATCTGATCACCCTCCCCCAGCAGCCCGGCCAACTGCGCCAGCAGCGACGACTCGGTCGGCTGCAACTTGGCCCCCAACAGGTCGGCATTGAGCATCGCGCCGTGGAAAGTGATCAGCCCGGTACGCTGATAGATCGCCGTGTGCAGCGCGGTGATATCGCTGTAGCCGATCAGCGGCTTGGGGTTGCAACGAATCAGCTCGAAATCGAGCCTATCGAGCAGGCGCATGCTGCCATAGCCACCGCGCATGCACAGGATCGCGTCGACCTCAGTATCGGCAAAGGCCGCATGCAGGTCCTGCAGGCGCTGCTCGTCGCTACCGGCCAGGTAACCCTCGGCCTCGTGAACGCCCGGGTAGATACGGCAGCGGTAGCCACGCTCGGTGAACCACTGGCCAGCCTTCTGCACATCCAGACGGGCCGGGCCGGCCGGAGCAACGATGGCGAAGCAGGCACCTTGCGACAATGGACGGGTTAGGTAGGACTCAATATTCTCAGGGCAATTCATCGCACAACTCCTTGCTGGTAGATGGCTGGCGATTATCTTCGTGATCACCAGCCTCACCCACGGGGATAAAATCCCCCATAAAAAATGCCGATGCCGCCTTTCAGCGTGCATCGGCATGTTCAGCGGGCGCGCGGATCAGAGCTTGATCTTGGCTTCGTGAGCCTGCTGGTCGGCGTGGTACGACGAACGTACCAACGGGCCCGACGCGACGTTCTTGAAGCCCATCTTGTAGCCTTCCTCGGCGAACCAGGCGAAGGTGTCCGGGTGGACGAAGCGCTGCACCGGCAGGTGGCTGCGCGACGGCTGAAGGTACTGGCCGAGGGTCAGCATGTCGATGTCATGCTCGCGCATGCGGTGCATTACTTCGATCACTTCCTCGTCGGTTTCGCCCAGGCCGAGCATCAGGCCCGACTTGGTCGGTACGTGCGGAACCATCTGCTTGAACTTCTGCAGCAGGTCCAGCGACCAGTCGTAGTCCGAACCAGGGCGCGCGGCCTTGTACAGGCGCGGTACAGTCTCGAGGTTGTGGTTGAACACGTCTGGTGGCGTTTGCGCGGTGATTTCCAGGGCGACGTCCATGCGGCCACGGTAGTCCGGCACCAGGGTTTCCAGCTGCACGCCCGGCGACAAGGCACGGATTTCGCGAATGCAGTCGGCGAAGTGCTGGGCACCACCGTCACGCAGGTCGTCACGGTCCACCGAGGTGATCACCACGTATTTCAGGCGCAGGTCGGCGATGGCCACGGCCAGGTTCTTCGGCTCGTCCAGGTCCAGCGGCTTCGGCCGACCGTGGCCGACATCGCAGAACGGGCAGCGACGGGTGCAGATGTCGCCCATGATCATGAAGGTTGCGGTACCACCGGAGAAGCACTCGCCCAGGTTCGGGCAGGACGCCTCTTCGCACACGCTGTGTAGCTTGTGCTTGCGCAGCAGCTGCTTGATGCGGTCGACTTCCGGGGATACCGGGATGCGCACGCGGATCCAGTCAGGCTTTTTCGGCAGTTCGTCGGTGGGGATGATTTTCACCGGGATACGCGCGACCTTTTCGGCGCCACGCAGTTTAACCCCGGCTTCCACTTTCTTCGGCGCTGGGCGCGCGGTGGCATCCTGGGTAGGGATCAGGTTCGGCACGGCTTCTTGCACAGTTGTCATATTCAGTCGATTCCGCCCGTGAGGGTCGTCTGCTCAGCATAGTCGAGGTGCCTGACCAGCTGTCCGCGCAGCCTTGTCCTGACCTCGTCGAGTTCGATCGGGCCTGCCAGGTCGCGCAGCTGGGTCATGGCCAGCCCCGCATACCCGCAGGGGTTGATTCGGCGGAATGGCGCAAGGTCCATGTCCACGTTCAGAGCAAGGCCGTGGAAGGAACGGCCGTTGCGGATTCGCAGGCCGAGGGAGGCGATTTTCGCTCCGTCGACATAGACACCCGGCGCATCGGGCTTGGCCACGGCATTGACGCCATAGCTGGCAAGCAAGTCGATCAGGGTCTGCTCGATGCGGCTGACCAGCTCGCGCACGCCAAAGCCCAGACGGCGCACGTCCAGCAGCAGGTAGGCCACCAGCTGCCCGGGGCCATGGTAGGTCACCTGGCCACCGCGATCGGTCTGCACCACCGGTATGTCGCCCGGTACCAGCAAGTGCTCGGCCTTGCCGGCCTGGCCCTGGGTGAAGACCGCGGGGTGCTCGACCAGCCAGATTTCATCCTGGCTGTCCGGGCTACGCTGCTCGGTGAAGCGACGCATGGCCTCCAGCACCGGTTCATAGGGCTGCAGGCCAAGCTCGCGAATACCGAGGCTAAGCGACATCAGAGCACCATTTTCACGATGCCGGTGGCACGCAGGGCACTGTTGATGTCGTGTAGCTGGTCTTCACTGGTGGCAACGATATGCAGTTGCACCGTGGTGTACTTGCCTTCCTTGCTTTGACGCTCGGCCAAAGTAGTCATATCGACTTCGGCGTACTTCTTGAGGATCTCGATGACCGTGTCCTTGAAATGGACAACGGTATCGCCGATGACCTTGATCGGGTAATCGGCGCAGGGGAATTCGATCTTGTGCGACTTGACGTCAGGTTCGCTCATGGCGGAAACGGCCTCGTAAGCCGTGGCAACAACAACGCCCCCGCAGGATGCGCGGGGGCTTGCAGGTCACGTATCAGTTGAACAACCCGTAGAAGAATAGACGGATGCTATCCCACATACGGCGGAAGAAACCACCTTCCTCGACGCCATCGAGGGCGATCAGGTCGGCGCTGTGAACCACGTTCTCGTCCAGTTTGACTTCCACTTTGCCGATCACGTCACCTTTGGCGATCGGTGCGGTGAGCTGCGGGTTCATGGTCATCGAAGCCTGCAGGCGCTTCAATTGGCCTTTAGGCATAGTCATGGTCAGGTCGTCGGCCAGGCCTGCCTTGACTTGGCCGGTAGCGCCCTTCCAGACCGGAGCCTGGGCCAGCTCGGTACCCTTCTGGTAGAAAGTCTGGGTTTCGAAGAAGCGGAAACCGTAGGTCAGCAGCTTCTGGGTCTCGGCGGCACGAGCCTGTTCACTGTTGGTACCGAACACCACGGCGATCAGGCGCTGACCGTCACGTACGGCCGAAGCCACCATGCAGTAGCCAGCTTCTTCGGTGTGGCCGGTTTTCAGACCGTCGACAGTTTTGTCACGCCACAGCAGCAGGTTGCGGTTTGGCTGCTTGATGTTGTTCCAGAAGAACTCTTTCTGCGAGTAGATCGCGTAGTGGGCCGGGTCGATGTTGATGATCGCGCGGGCCAGCAGGGCCATGTCGTGAGCCGAGGAGTAGTGCTCCGGGTTCGGCAGGCCGGTCGGGTTCATGAAGTGGCTGTTGGACATGCCCAGTTCAGAAGCCGTTTTGTTCATCATGTCGGCGAAGGCGTCTTCGCTGCCGGCAATGTGCTCGGACAGGGCGACCGAGGCATCGTTGCCCGACTGGATGATGATGCCGTGCAGCAGGTCGCTGACGGTGACCTGGCTGCCGACCTTGATGAACATGCGCGAACCGCCGGTACGCCAGGCGTTTTCGCTGACGGTGACCGGGTCGTTCTCGCCGATCTGGCCACGACGGATGTCGACGGTGGCGATGTAGGCGGTCATCAGCTTGGTCAGGCTGGCTGGCGGCAGACGCTCGTCACCGTTGTTCTCGACCAGCACGTTGCCGCTGGACGCGTCCATGAGTACGTAAGACTTGGCTGCCAGTTGCGGTGGCGCCGGCATCATCTGCTCTGCTGCAAAGGCAGCAGGCGTGAGCATCAGCAGTACGGGCAGGCAAAGTCGTTTGGCAAGGTTGGTGATGTTCATCCGTCTCTCGAAAATCGCTAATGGTCTGATGTTCCCTGGGCCACATCGTGTGCCCAGCGCCAGTCAGTCTAGTTTTGATGGCCATGGCCGGCCCACCCCTGAACGGCTGAATCAGGGTGCGGCTTTATGTCGCTGCGGGCAAAAGCCGACATTGTACATGGCCGGGGCCGGCAATTCATGACAAAACCGACAGTTTGTGGGGGCCAGGGGCCCCACAGAACTGTCAGTCAGCTGTGACCAGCTTGGCCTGGCCAAGGTTCGCCAGGCGAATGCTGTCTTGTGCCTGCTGGATCTCGCCCTGGCTGCTGAACGGCCCCAGGCGCACGCGGTGCAGGGTTTGCTGGTTACGCACGATGGAGCTGATGAATACCGGCGCGCTGACCATGGTGCTGAGCTTGGAGCGCAGCAGTTCGGCAGCATCCGGGTTGGCGAAGGCGCCCACC
Source organism: Pseudomonas sp. HS6-2 (assembly GCF_049325675.2). Classification (NCBI taxonomy): domain Bacteria; kingdom Pseudomonadati; phylum Pseudomonadota; class Gammaproteobacteria; order Pseudomonadales; family Pseudomonadaceae; genus Pseudomonas; species Pseudomonas sp. HS6-2. The sequence goes on from NZ_CM143906.1 coordinate 5,578,919, forward strand.
TGAAGGACGTTGCCAGCAGCGCCAGCTGGCACGTTGCCGCCACCCACCTGCACCGGCACCACTGGCGCCGCGTGCTGCTGCGGCGGCGGGGTCCACTGCTCGACCCGCCCGGTGCTGGCCGGAATCGCCTGGGTCTGGGCGACCTGCGGCTCTTTCAGCATCAACGGCGGCTGCTGGCCCTTCTGTGCCCACCATTGCTGCGGATCGATACCCTCCACTCGCACGTGCGCGGTGCCGATCTCGGCGTAGCCGAGCTTCTTCGCTGCGGCGTAGGACAGGTCGATGATGCGGTCGGAATAGAACGGGCCACGGTCGTTGACCCGCAGGATCACACTGCGGCCGTTGGCCAAGTTGGTCACCCTTACATAGGCCGGCAATGGCAGGGTCTTGTGCGCCGCACTCATGCCGTACAGGTCGTACAGCTCACCGTTGGCGGTGTTCTGGCCGTGGAACTTGGTGCCGTACCACGACGCTGTGCCCTCGGCACGATAGTTGCGCGCGTCCTGCATCGGATAGTAGGTCTTGCCCAACACGGTGTACGGGTTGGCCTTATAGGCACCGGTATGCATGGTCGGGGTGGCATCGGGGATCTTGTTGACGTCCACATCCCACCACGGCGCACCGTCCTTGTGGGCACGGTTGATGTCCAGGCCGGGCTGCGAGCGGACAACGTTGCCACTGCCCTGTGAGGTCGGGCGGCTGGAAGAACAGCTGACCAGCAGCATGCCGACGGTCATGCAGGTCAGCAGTTTGAAGATGTTGCCAGAGAGGATTGCGCGCATTACTTGACGCCCCGTACTTGGACCAGCTGTTCCGCAAGCTGATGCACCGCCATGGCATACATCACGCTGCGGTTGTAGCGAGTGATCGCGTAGAAGTTCTTCAGGCCCATCCAGTACTCGGGGCCTTTGTCGCCATCCAGGCGGAAGGCAGTAACCGGCAGATCATCGCGCAAAGCATCATGGCTCGACCACCCCAGCGCCCGCAACTCCCCGAAGGTTTTCGCCGGCTCGATACCGGTGGTCAGGCCGAGATCCGCCTGTGCGCCACTGACCTGGGCGCGGCTGACCACGCGCTCGCCGGCTACCCAGCCATGGCGCTTGAAGTAGCTGGCCACGCTGCCGATGGCGTCGTCGGGGTTGTTCCAGATATTGATGTGGCCGTCGCCGTCAAAGTCCACCGCGTAGTTGCGGAAGCTGCTCGGCATGAACTGCGGCAGGCCCATGGCCCCGGCATAAGAACCCTTGAGGGTGAGCGGATCGATCTGCTCGTCACGGGCCAGCAGCAGGAACTCACGCAGTTCCTTGCGGAAGAATTCCGCGCGCGGCGGGTAGTCGAAGGCCAGGGTCGACAAGGCATCGATCACCCGGTAATTGCCGGTGTTGCGGCCGAAGAAGGTTTCCACGCCGATGATCGCGACGATGTACTGCGCCGGCACGCCATATTCTCGCTCGGCACGGGCCAGCACCGCTTCGTGCTGGCGCCAGAAGTCAACGCCACGGGCGATGCGCGCGTCGGTGATGAACATCGGCCGGTATTCCTTCCACGGCTTGACCCGTTCGGCCGGGCGCGAGATGGCGTCGAGGATCGACTGCTTGCGCTGCACCTCGCGAAACACACCATTCAATTGCTCGGGGGCAAACCCATTGTCGCGGCTCATCTGGAGCACGAACTCGGTCACTTGCGGCGAGCCGTCGTAATCGCCGGCATGGGCCAGCTGTACAGCGCCGAACAGGCCCACCGCGCCGATCCACGGCGCACAACGGGCAGCCCAGTTACGCACTGCTTGCATGAAATTCTTCACCTTATTCAAACCTGCGCAATCCACTTGCGGTGCGTGTGGATCGACATCAGAACGCCAAACGCTGACAGCAGCGTCACCAACGAAGTTCCGCCATAGCTAATGAAGGGCAGCGGCACGCCCACCACGGGCAACAAGCCGCTGACCATACCGATATTGACGAACACATACACAAAGAAGGTCATGGTCAGGCTGCCCGCGAGCAGCTTGCCAAACAGGGTCTGCGCCTGTGCGGTGATCATAAGCCCGCGGCCGATCAGCAGCAGGTAGACGATCAGCAGCAGGCAGATACCGACCAAGCCGAACTCTTCGCCAAGCACCGCAATGATGAAGTCGGTGTGGCTCTCCGGCAGGAAGTCCAGGTGCGACTGAGTACCCAGCAGCCAGCCCTTGCCAAACACGCCACCGGAGCCGATCGCCGCCTTCGACTGGATGATGTTCCAGCCGGTACCCAGCGGGTCGCTCTCCGGGTCGAGGAAGGTCAGTACACGCTGCTTCTGGTAGTCGTGCATCACGAAAAACCACATCGCCACCGCCACCGGCACCGTCGCCGCGAGCACGCTGAGGATCCAGCGCCAGCGCAGACCACCCATGAACAGCACGAATGCACCGGAGGCGAGAATCAGCAGCGCCGTGCCCAGGTCAGGCTGACGGACGATAAGAATGAACGGCACGCCGATCAACACCAGGCTTATTGCCACGTGTTTCAGGTGCGGCGGCAAGGTGCGCTTGGAGAGGTACCAGGCGATGGTCGCCGGCATGATGATCTTGAGGAATTCCGAGGGCTGGAAGCGGATCACCCCGGGGATGTTGATCCAGCGCGTGGCGCCCATGGCGTTGTGGCCCATGACGTCCACCACCACCAGCAGGAACACCCCGACCAGATACGCCAGCGGTACCCAGCGCGCCATGAAGCGTGGCTCCAGCTGGGCGATGACGAACATCGAGACCAGGCCGATGCCGAACGAGGTAGCCTGCTTGAGCAGCAGGTCCCAGTTCTTGCCGCTAGCCGAATAGAGGACGAACAGGCTGCCGGCCGCAAGGGTCAGCAGGATGATCAACAAGGGGCCGTCGATGTGGATGCGCTGCAGGAAGCTGGCGCGTCGACGCATCACGTCCTCGCTGGAGAGCATGCGATCGAAATTGTTCTTCACTGGGCCGTTTCCTGGGCGACGGTGGCAGGCGCGAATTCGCTTTTCAGCCGGCCGCTCTCGTCGAGCAGCCAGGCGTCCATGATCTGCCGCACCACTGGCGCGGCGACGCCGGAGCCGGACTCACCGTTCTCGACCATCACCGAAACCACGATCTTCGGATCGTCGGCCGGGGCAAAGGCCACGAACAGCGCGTGGTCGCGGTGGCGCTCCTGGAGTTTGTTGCGGTCGTACTTCTCGCCCTGCTTGATCGCTACCACCTGAGCGGTACCGCTCTTGCCGGCGATGCGGTATTGGGCGCCGGCTGCGGCCTTGCGCGCGGTACCGCGGGCGTTGTGCATCACCTGCTCCATGCCGTGGGTGACCTTGGCCCAGTCAGACTTGTCGCGCAGGACGATGTCTTCCATCGGGTTGGGGTCCACCGGCGGCTGGCCTTCGATGGTCTTGGCCAGGTGCGGACGGTTCCACACGCCCTTGTTGGCGATCAGCGCGGTGGCCTGGGCCAGCTGCAGCGGCGTGGCCTGCATATAGCCCTGGCCGATGCCGAGAATCAGTGTCTCACCCGGGAACCAGGCTTGGCGGCGGGTGGCGCGCTTCCACTCGCGCGACGGCATCAGCCCGGGCGACTCCTCGAACATGTCGAGGGCAACCTTCTGGCCGATGCCGAACTTGTTCATGTAGCCGGACAGCCGATCGATACCCATCTTGTGGGCAAGGTCGTAGAAGTAGGTGTCGTTGGAGCGCATGATCGCGGTGTCCAGGTCGACCCAACCGTCACCGGTACGGTTCCAGTTACGGTATTTGTGATCGTAGTTGGGCAACTGATAGTAGCCAGGGTCGAATACTCGGCTGCTGGCATTGACCACCCCGCTGTCGAGGCCGGCGATGGCCACCGCCGGCTTGATGGTCGAGCCCGGCGGGTACAGGCCACGAAGCACGCGGTTGAACAGTGGCCGGTCGATCGAATCACGCAGCTCGGCATAGGCCTTGAAGCTGATGCCGGTGACGAACAGATTGGGGTCGAAACTCGGCTGGCTGACCATCGCCAGCACCTCACCTGTACGCGGGTCGAGCGCCACCACTGCGCCACGTCGGCCACCCAGGGCGGCCTCGGCGGCTTCCTGCAGCTTGATGTCGAGGCTCAGCACGATGTCCTTGCCCGGCTTCGGGTCGGTGCGCTTGAGCACCCGCAGGACCCGGCCGCGAGCGTTGGTCTCGACTTCCTCATAACCGACCTGACCATGCAGCTCGGGCTCGTAGAAGCGCTCGATGCCGGTCTTGCCGATATGGTGAGTGCCGCTGTAGTTGACCGGATCGAGGGTTTTCAGCTCTTTTTCGTTGATCCGGCCGACATAACCAACCGAATGAGCGAAGTGCGCGCCCTGTGGGTAGTGGCGCACCAGCTGGGCAACAACTTCCACACCCGGCAGGCGGAACTGGTTGACCGCCACGCGGGCGATCTGCTCTTCGTTCAGCTCGAACAGGATCGGCACCGGCTCGAACGGCCGACGTCCCTGCTTCATGCGCTTCTCGAACAGCGCCCGGTCGTCCGCCGTCAGGTCCAGCACTTCGACGATGTTATCCAGCACCTCCTGCCAGTTGCCTGCGCGTTCGCGGGTCATCGACAGACTGAAGCTAGGCCGGTTGTCGGCGATGATCACCCCGTTGCGGTCGAAAATCAGGCCACGTGTAGGCGGAATCGGCTGCACATGCACCCGGTTGTTCTCCGACAGCGTCGAGTGATAGTCGTACTGGATGATCTGCAGGTAGTACAGCCGCGCGACCAGCACGCAGATGAGCAGGATGACCGCCACCGCGCCGACCACGACGCGGTTACGCACCAGGCGGGCGTCTTTCTCGTGGTCCTTGAGACGGATCGGCTGCGACATCGGACTGCTTACAGGCTCATTTGTGGTAAGGGTGCCCGGACAACACGGTCCAGGCGCGGTAGATCTGCTCGCCGATGAGTATCCTTACCAACGGGTGCGGCAGGGTCAGCGGCGACAGCGACCAGCGTTGCTCGGCGCGCGCACAGACCTCAGGCGCCAGCCCTTCCGGGCCGCCCACCATCAAATTCACCGTGCGCGAATCCAGGCGCCAGCGGTCCAGCTCAGTTGCCAGCTGCTCGGTACTCCAGGGCTTGCCATGGACCTCGAGGGTGACGATGCGTTCCCCAGGCTGAACCTTGCTCAGCATGGCTTCGCCCTCCTGACGGATCAGGCGGGCGACGTCGGCATTCTTGCCACGGGTGTTCAGCGGGATTTCCACCAGCTCGAGCGACAGCTCCTGGGGCAGGCGCTTGGCATATTCATGCCAGCCTTCCTCGACCCACTTGGGCATGCGCGAGCCGACCGCGATCAGGCGCAGACGCACGACGCTTCCTTATTCCCGGTCTTTCAGCTTGTCGGTGAAGTAGTCGCTGGCGTTTTCCGGGCTGTGGTGCTTGGCATCAACGGCACGGCTCTGCTCGGCACCCAGCCACAGGCGCTCCAGGTCGTAGAACTGACGGGCAGCGGCGGTCATCATGTGCACGATGACGTCGTTCAGGTCCAGCAGTACCCAGTCGCTGTCGCCCTTGCCTTCCTCGCCCAGCGGCTGCGCGCCTTCTTTCTTGACCGTTTCACGGACCTTTTCCAGCATCGCGTTGATCTGGCGGTTGGAGGTACCGGTGGCAATGATCATGTAGTCGGTCAGGCTGTGCTTTTCGCGCACGTCGATGACCTGGATGTCCTGGGCCTTGACGTCTTCCAGGGCGCTGATGGTCAGTTTGACCAGTGCTTCGCCATTGATTTTCTGCTTGCTCATATAAAACTCTTCAACTCGTTTGAATGAGGCGCCCTGGGGCACCGTCAGTTAGGGGCACGATACAGTTCGTGCGCCTCGATGTAGGCCAGTACGGCGTCCGGCACCAGGAACCTCACCGATTTGCCGCTGGCCAGCAGCTGTCGGATCTGTGTAGCCGACACCGCGAGCGGCGTCTGCCAGACGAACGAAATATTCCCCGCCGGGCCGGACATGGCGGTGGGATCGCTCTCCGAGCGCGCAGCCAACAGGTTGCGCAACTCGTCAGGGGGTTCAACGTCGGCATCCGGGCGTTGCAGCACCAGGACGTGACAGTGTTGCAGCAGTTCTTCCCAGCGGTGCCAGGTGGGCAGGCCGCAGAAGGCATCCCAGCCGAGCACCAGGAACAGCTGGTCGTCGACGCCCAGCTCGGCGCGGATCGACTCCAGCGTGTCGATGGTGTACGACGGTTTGTCGCGCTCCAGCTCGCGGGCATCGACGCTGAGGCAGTCAACGCCCTGCACTGCTTCACGGACCATGGCCAGGCGATCCTGCGCCGCCACCTGCGGGGTATCGCGGTGTGGCGGGCGGGCGTTGGGCAACAGGCGCAGCTCATCAAGCGCCATGAACTCGGCCACCTCCAGCGCGCTGCGCAGGTGGCCGATGTGCACGGGGTCGAAGGTACCGCCAAGAATGCCGATGCGCCGGACTGCCTGGGCCTTGCTCAACTCAGCAGGACTCCTGGCCACGCAGCTGGCCGTCACCGATCACCACGTACTTCTCGCAGGTCAGGCCTTCCAGGCCGACCGGGCCGCGGGCGTGCAGCTTGTCGGTGGAAATACCGATTTCCGCGCCCAGGCCATACTCGAAGCCATCGGCGAAGCAGGTCGGGGTGTTGAGCATCACCGATGCCGAATCGACCTCGGCCATGAACTGGCGGGCCTGGCCCTGGTGTTCGGTGATGATCGAGTCGGTGTGGTGCGAGCCGTACTGGTTGATGTGCTCGATGGCCTGGTCCAGGCCGTCGACGACGCGGATCGACAGGATCGCGTCGAGGTACTCGGTGTGCCAGTCGTCTTCAGTGGCCGGCTTGGCGTCGATCAGCGCACGCGTGAGCTCGCAGCCACGCAGCTCGACGCCCTTCTCCTGGAAGCGGCGGGCCATTTCCGGCAGGAAGCCTTCGGCCACGCGCTGGTCGACCAGCAGGGTTTCCATCGCGCCGCAAATGCCGTAGCGGTAAGTCTTGGCGTTGAATGCCACGCGCCAGGCCTTGTCCAGGTCGGCGTGCTCGGCCACATAGACGTGGCAGATGCCGTCCAGGTGCTTGATGACCGGCACGCGGGCATCGCGGCTGATGCGCTCGATCAGGCCACGGCCGCCGCGCGGCACGATGACATCGACGAACTCGGGCATGCTGATCAGGGCGCCAACGGCTTCGCGATCAGTGGTCTCGACCACCTGCACCACGGCAGCCGGCAGGCCCGCCGCAGCCAGGCCACGCTGGATGCAGATGGCGATAGCGCGGTTGGAATGAATGGCCTCGGAGCCCCCACGCAAGATGGTGGCGTTGCCCGATTTCAGGCACAGGCTGGCGGCATCGATGGTCACGTTCGGACGCGACTCGTAGATGATCCCGATCACTCCCAGTGGCACCCGCATCTTGCCGACCTGAATGCCCGACGGGCGGTAGCTCATGTCGCGGATCGCGCCGACCGGGTCTGGCAGGCTGGCCACCTGGCGCAAGCCGGTGATCATGCCGTCGATGCGCGCGGGACTCAGTGCGAGGCGGTCAAGCAGCGCGGGCTCCAGGCCATTGGCACGGCCGGCGGCCAAGTCCAGTTCGTTGGCTGCGGCAAGCTCGGCGCGCGCAGCATCCAGCGCATCGGCGGCGGCCTGCAGGGCGCGGTTCTTCTGCGCGGTGCTGGCACGTGCGATGACGCGGGAAGCCTGGCGAGCGGCGCGACCCAGGCGGGTCATGTAGTCAAGAACGGACTCAGTCATGGGTTCGGTGTCTTGGCGAAGGGGAAATCGGCTGATTATAACTGTCGCGCAGGTATACGCCCAGCGGCGGGTGGCGGATGGTAGAAAATGGCTCGCAAGAATCCATAAGAAAGATGTAACTGCGCTTATCGAACTGTCCCGGTTAAGCCTCGATTAAGCTATTCATTGCTATCATCCCCGCCTTTAATGCCACGAACCGCCAGCATGCCAGCCCCAGCTCCCTGCCCTGCACGCGCCCTCCCTGACAGCTTCTTCGACCGCGACGCCCAGACTTTGGCCAAGGCGTTGCTGGGCAAAGTCATCCGTCATCGGCATGGCAACCTGTGGTTGGCCGCACGGATCATCGAGACCGAGGCCTATTACCTCACCGACAAAGGCAGCCATGCCTCGCTCGGCTATACCGAAAAACGCAAGGCGCTGTTCCTCGACGGCGGGCACATCTACATGTATTACGCCCGCGGTGGCGACTCGCTCAACTTCAGCGCCCAGGGCCCAGGCAACGCGGTACTGATCAAGTCCGCCTACCCTTGGGTCGATGCCATCTCCGATGCCAACAGCCTGGCACAGATGCAGCTGAACAACCCCGACGCCAGCGGCAACCTGCGCCCACCCGAGCGCCTGTGCGCCGGGCAGACCCTGCTGTGCAAGGCCATGGGCCTGAAAGTGCCGCACTGGGACGCGCAACGCTTCGACCCTGAGCGCCTGTACGTCGAAGACTGCAACATCGCCGTGCCACGGGTGATCCAGGCCGCGCGCCTGGGCATACCCCATGGGCGCGACGAGCACCTGCCGTACCGCTTCGTCGATGCCGAATTCGCCCGTTTCTGCACCCGGAACCCGCTGCGACGGGGCCAAGTCGAAGGGCAAGACTTTTTCATCCTCAAACAAGGAAGCTGAAACATGGGCCAATGGCTCGACAGCCTGACCGGCTGGCTCAGTGCTCACCCCCAGTGGCTTGGCCTGGCGATTTTCCTCGTGGCTTGCGTGGAATGCCTGGCCATTGCCGGCATCATCGTGCCAGGCACGGTACTGCTGTTCGCCGTTGCCGTGCTGGCGGGCAGTGGCGCCTTCAGCCTGGGTGAAACCCTGCTGCTGGGGTTCCTCGGCGGCCTGCTCGGGGACGCGCTGTCGTACACCATCGGCAAGTACTTCCACCAGAACATCCGCCGCCTGCCGCTGCTGCGCCACCACCCGGAATGGATCGGCAGCGCCGAGGCCTACTTCCAGCGCTACGGCATTGCCAGCCTGCTGGTCGGCCGCTTCATCGGCCCGCTGCGGCCGATGCTGCCGATGGTCGCCGGGATGTTCGACATGCCGCTGCCACGCTTCATCGCCGTCAGTCTGGTGGCGGGCGCGGGCTGGTCGGTCGCCTATCTGCTGCCAGGCTGGGCCACCGGTGCGGCCATGCGCCTGCCTTTGCCGGAAGGCTTCTGGCTGGATGCGGGCATCATTGCCGGGACCCTGGCGGTGCTGATCGGCCTGAGCCTGAACAGCAGCCTGCGCGATCAGCGTCATGGCACCCGACTGATCGCCGGCCTCAGTTTCATCGCCTTGACAGCGGTGTTTCTTGGCTGGCCCTACCTGCAGGCCTTCGACCAGGGGGTGATGACGTTGGTGCAGGAGCACCGTAGCAAGGTGATCGACGGCACCGTGGTGCTGGTGACCCGGCTGGGCGACTTCAAGACTCAGTTTTTCCTGGGCGGTTTGCTGACCGGCTTGCTGCTCCTGGCGCGTCAGTGGCGCCATGCCCTGTTCGCGGGCGGCACGCTGATTGGCACGGCGCTGGCCAATGGTACGCTGAAATGGCTGTTCGCCCGTGCCCGCCCGGAAGTACTGAGCGACCCGCTGACCAGCTACAGCATGCCCAGCGGGCACAGTTCGGCTTCGTTCGCGTTCTTCCTGACCCTGGCGGTACTCGCCGGGCGCGGCATGCCGCCGCGCATGCGCCTGACCTGGGTGATGCTGGGCTGCATTCCGGCGCTGGCAATTGCCTTGTCGCGGGTGTATCTGGGCGCGCATTGGCCGACCGACATCATGGCCGGGGCCTTGCTGGCCTGTTGCGTGTGTGCGCTGAGCCTGACGCTGGTGCAGCATCGACAGCCGCTGACTGCGCTGCCGCAGAAGGTGTGGTGGCTGGTTTTGCCGGCGTGTATCGCATTGCTGGCATTCTTTGCCATGCATGCGTTGCCCCACGCCCTGCTGCGTTACCAATATTGAGAGGCCGGTACAGGCCACTGAATTCAATCAGGCGAACAATTCGCCCTGAATCCGCTCCAGCAGCTTCTGGATCTCTTCCAGTCGCTGCGCCGGCGAGTCGATCGCGAGCAAGTCCAGCTTGTCTTCTTCCATGAATGGCAGCAAGTAGGCCAGCTGGTTGGCCAGCGCCTGGCGCCCGTCGACTTCCCGCGGCATGTCCAGCGCCTCGACCATCGGATGCTCGCCCAGCGCCACCAAAAGCGCCAGCAGGTCATCGTCGTGCTCGGTGAGCGGGCTGTCCGGCTGCTCCGTCAACCAATGCACCTCGCCCAACAGCAACTGGTCCTTCTGCACTTCGGTCTGGCTCAGCTCGAAGCGTCGTACACCCTCCACCCGAATACCCAGCAAGCCGTTGTCCTGCTGGACGAAGTCGCGGATCACCGCCTCGCAACCGATCGACGCCACCACTGGCGGCGCCTTGCCGACCTGTTCGCCTTCGACGATGCATACCACGCCAAAGCCGGTGCCCTGCTTCATGCAGCGGCCAATCATGTCCAGGTAGCGCGCCTCGAAGATCTGCAGATCCAGCAGGCAACCAGGAAACAACACGGTATTGAGGGGAAACAGCGGTAGCGTCATCACAATTCCTCAAGCCACCAGGCTGACCGCCAACGGCAGGAACACCGCCGTGGCCACCCCCATCAGGCTCATCGCCAGCGCGGCAAAAGCGCCGCATTCATCACTTTCCTGCAAGGCCACCGAAGTGCCCACGGCATGGGCCGTCACCCCCAGCGACATGCCACGCGCCTCCGGGCTGAGCACACCCAGGCGGGTCAGCAGCGCAGGGCCGAAGATCGCCCCGATCACGCCAGTAATCAATACAAACACGGCCGCCAAAGCCGCCACACCACCAATCTGCTCGGCCACCAGCATGGCGATCGGCGAAGTGACCGACTTCGGCGCCATGGTCATCAGGATCATGTGCTCGGCACCGAACCACCAGCCCAGCAGCAGGCAGCAGACCGTGGCGAACAGGCCTCCGATTACCAGCGTAGTAAAAGTCGGCCAGAACAGCTGCCGGATGCGTCGCAGGTTGAGATAGAGCGGTACCGCCAAGGCCACGGTGGCGGGGCCGAGGAGGATGTTCATGATTTCGGTGCTCTTGCGGTATTCGGCGTAACTGATGCCGCAGGTCAGCAACACGCCGATCACCAGCAGCATCGATACCAGCACCGGCTGCAGGAAGATCCAGCGGGTCTTTTCATAGGCTGCCAGTACGATCTGATAGGCACCCAAGGTGATGCCGATGCCGAACAAGGGATGATGGATGACTGCGTCGAGCGCGCCTTGCCAGTCAAGAATCATGGCCGCTCCTCACGCTTGCCATGCTGGCGATCGATGAGCTTCTGCATCAACAGGCCGACGAACACCAGGGTCACCAGGCAGGAAATCAGCAAGGCACCGGCAATCGCCCAGAAGTCTGCAGCAATGTCCTTGGCATAGACCATCACCCCCACCGCCGGCGGCACCAGCAGCAGTGGCAGGTAGCGCAGCAGGCTACCGGCGGCCTCGCTCAGCGGCTTGCCGACTTCGCCACGGGCCATGAGGAAGCACAGCAGCAACAACAGGCCAATGATCGGCCCCGGTAGAATTGGCACGCACAAGTGATTGAGCGCCGTACCCAGCAGCTGAAACAGCACCAGCCAGGTCAAACCACGCAACAGCATAAGTATCTCCTTCAGGCATGCCGGCCATTATAAGCATGGGCTGCCTGTAAGCCGATATTCGCCGAAAAGCGGGCATCTTGACTGAAACGGTTCGCCGTGCTGATCTTGCACTCTCGTACCAAATGACAACCTGGAGAGTCGCGATGCCCTATGTACCGGTAAACGAGCTATCGCAGTACGTTGGAAAGGAGCTGGGACGTTCCGACTGGCTGAAGATCGACCAGCAGCGCATCAACCTGTTCGCCGAGGCCACCGGCGATTTCCAATTCATCCATGTCGACCCGGAAAAGGCGGCGAAAACCCCGTTCGGCACCACCATCGCCCATGGTTTCCTGACCTTGTCGCTGATCCCCATGCTGATGCTGGACATCCTGCTGCTGCCTGAGGGGGTGAAGATGGTTGTCAACTACGGGTTGGACAGCGTGCGCTTCATTCAGCCGGTGAAGGTCGACAGCAGGGTACGACTGAAGGTGGACCTGGGTGAGGTGATCGAGAAGAAGCCTGGGCAATGGCTGCTGAAAGCCACCGTTACTCTGGAGATCGAAGGCGAAGAGAAACCGGCCTATATCGCCGAACCCCTCTCGCTCTGCTTCGTCTGATTGGCCCTATTCGCGACGGTTCGACGCCTCGATGAACCCGCTCCCAGCGGTACCGCGCCAGCCTGAAGCTGTACGGCCCCCTGTGGGAGCGGGTTTACCAGCGAAGAATTCAGTACTGATTCAGCCAGATCACAGATACCTGCGCCCCCCATTCTGCGGCATACTCGGCAGACTTTTTGCCTGGATTCCGCCATGCGTCCACTGCTCCCCTTCGCACTGTTCCTGATGCTCGCTGCCTGTGGCGATGGTGAGTCGTTGTCCCCGCCCGACGCGCGCCTGCCCGACGGTGGCCGCTACCGGGGCCAGGTGGTCGATGGGTTGCTGCAGGGCGAGGGGCGCATCGACTACCCCAACGGCAGCTGGTACGCCGGCAGCTTCAAGGACGGCCAATGGCATGGCCAGGGCGAGTGGCACGGCAGCAATGGCGAGATCTACCGTGGCCAGTTCGACAAGGGGCTGTTTCACGGCCTGGGCGACCTGACCACCCCGGGCAGCCACTATGCCGGCACGTTCAGCCACGGCCGGCGCGACGGTGAAGGTAGCCTCAAGCAGGCCGATCAGACCTACCGCGGCCAATTCAAGGACGACCAGTACGAAGGTGCAGGCATACTCGAAATGGCTGACGGCAGCCGTTACCAGGGCTTGTTCGCCAAAGGCAAGCCCAATGGCGCAGGCGTGCGCAGCGATGCCAGCGGCAACCAGTTCAGCGGCCACTTTGTCGATGGCCAGTTGCAAGGCAGCGGCACCTACGACAGCGTCGATGGCGAGCAATACATCGGTGAATTCAAGGACAACCGCCTGGAAGGCCGCGGCCGTTATGAAAATGCCGACGGCGACGTGTGGATCGGCGATTTCAAGGACGGTTCACTGGTTGGCGAAGGTGAATTGCTCGGCAGCGACGGCAGCCACTATAAAGGCACCTTCGTTGACTGGCGCCTCTCCGGCCAAGGCAGCCTGCAGCTGCCTGATGGCAGCAAGTACGTCGGCGGTTTCGACAACGATGCCTACCAGGGTCACGGCAAGCTGACCCTGGCCAGTGGCAAGGTCGAAAGCGGCATCTGGGCCAATGGCGTGCGCATTCGCGACCAGAAAGGCAAACTGCTGCCCGACCCGCTGGACCTGGCCCTGCTCAACCAAGGCCGCCTGCTCGAAGAAGCCCTGGCCCGGGTACCGCGCTCGGCCCCCCCCATCCAGCTGTACAGCCTGGTACTGGCCGGCGATGGCCAGCAGAGCGTGTTCCTGCGTGAAGCGGACTATGTCAGCAACATGCTCAAGGTGCGTTTCGGTGCCCGCGGCCAGGTCACCCTGGTCAACCACCGCGACCAGATGGCCACCCGCCCCATGGCTACCCGAGAGAACCTCACGCGCGCCGCCCGCACCCTGGCCGAGCGCAGCGGCCCGGAAGACCTGATCTTCATCTACCTGACCAGCCACGGCAGCCAGGACCACCAGCTGGTACTCGATCAGCCACGACTGCAACTGGCCGACCTGTCCGCCGACGAACTGGCCAGCGCCCTGGCACCGCTCAAGGACCGCGACAAGATCATTGTCATCTCCGCCTGTTATTCAGGTGGCTACATCGCTCCGCTAAAGGACGATCGCACGTTGATCATGACTGCGGCACGCGCCGACCGGGTGTCGTTCGGCTGTTCGGAAGAAGCCGATTTCACCTACTTCGGCGATGCCCTGTTCGCCGAGGCGCTGAACCAGACCGACGACCTGAAACAGGCGTTTGAACTGGCGCGCACCAGTGTTGCCGAAAGAGAACGAAGGGAAGGTTTCGAAGCCTCCGAGCCACAATTCTGGGCGCCGCCCGCAGTACTGGCACACTGGCAGCAACTGCGTCAGCAACAGGCCGAAGAAGCCTTGCGCAATGCGGCACAGGCCAAGGCCGAGGAACAGGCAAAAACGCCTGCCAGCCGCTAAGCTTGTGTGTAACAAGGGAGAGACATCATGTATTTGACGCCTCAGCATGTCCTGCTTGCCGGAGCTACCGGCCTTACCGGTGAGCACCTGCTCGACCGCCTGCTCAACGAACCCACCATCAGTCGCGTGCTGGCACCGACCCGCCGGCCACTGGCCGAACACCCTCACCTGGAAAACCCGGTGGGCGACCCGGCAGTGTTTCTCCCGCAACTGGCCGGTCGGGTCGATATTGCCTACTGCTGCCTGGGTACCACCCTCAAGCAGGCAGGCTCGGAGCAGGCGTTTCGCGCCGTCGATCTGGACATGGTCGTCGCCTTCAGCAAGCGCGCGCGGGAAATGGGTGCGCGCCACCTGTTGGTGGTCAGCGCCCTTGGTGCCGACCCCAAGTCGTCGATCTTCTACAACCGGGTCAAAGGTGAGATGGAAGAAGCGCTCAAGGCTCAGGACTGGCCTCAACTGACCATCGTGCGGCCTTCGCTGTTGCTCGGAGAACGGATACAACCACGGTTGGGCGAGAAACTGGCGTCACCGTTTTCGAAGTTGATACCGGGCAAATACCGGGGGATCGAGGCCTGCACCCTGGCCCGTGCACTCTGGCGCCTGGCGCTGGAGGAAGAAGACGGCATTCGGGTTATCGAGTCTGACGAGTTGCGCAAACTCGGCAAGAAATAGCCCCTACAGGCCGCCCGTAGCCTGAAACCCTATGCCTGCCGCCGTCAGCAATGACAGCGGCAGGAAAAGTGTATCCAGCAGCATGCTGCCAGGCAGGTCCAGGTGCGGATACGCTGGCGCCTCAGCCCCGAAGCGATCCCTGGGGCAACACCCGCCATTGATCACATACATGTCCAGCCGGGTCCCGGCGTATACCACCGGTGCCCCTGGTTTGTTGGCATCCAGCGTGCGCACCGTGGCGCAGCCGCCGAGCAGGCTTGCCGCCAGCAACCCGGCCATGAAACGCCTCAATCATCCGCCCCGAAATGATGCTCGCCCCAGCGCGGCAACATGTCCTGCGGAATGTTCAGCAGGTTGAGGATGCGCGCCACGACGAAGTCGACCAGGTCATCGATGGTCTGCGGCTGGTGATAGAAGCCCGGCGCCGCAGGCAGGATCACCGCCCCCATCTGCGAAAGCTTGAGCATGTTCTCCAGGTGAATGGTCGAAAACGGTGCCTCGCGCGGCACCAGGATCAACTGCCGGCGCTCCTTGAGAGTGACGTCGGCGGCCCGCTCGATCAGGTTGTTGCAGGCACCGGTGGCGATTGCTGACAAGGTGCCGGTAGAACACGGCACCACCACCATTGCCGCTGGAGCACCGGAGCCCGAGGCCACCGGTGACATCCAGTCTTCCTTGCCGTATACACGGATCTGCCCGTCGGCAGCACCAGTGTATTCGGTGAGAAACGCCTGCATGGCCTGCGGCTTGGCCGGCAGGACCACATCGGTCTCGGTGGCCATCACCAGTTGCGCAGCCTTGGAGATGAGGAAATGCACCTCACGGTCCTCACGCACCAGGCAATCGAGCAAGCGCAGGCCATACTGCGCCCCGGAAGCGCCGGTCATGGCCAGGGTGATACGTTCCGGTCCGCTCACTTCAAGGCCTCGGCCAGCTTGCCATGCAGGCCGCCGAAGCCGCCGTTGCTCATGATCACCACATGAGTGCCCGGGCGGGCCTGGCCCTTGACCCGCTCGATGATCGCGTCGAGGCTGTCGGCGACCACGCTTGGCACCTTGCACTGCGCGGCAGTGGCAGCCAGGTCCCACCCCAGGTTGGCGGGTGCGTACCAGATCACCTGGTCGGCGTCGTTGACGCTTTCCGGCAGGCCGTCCCGATGGGCGCCGAGCTTCATGGAGTTGGAGCGCGGCTCGATGATGGCGATGACCGGCGCTTCGCCAACCCGCTTGCGCAGGCCGTCGAGAGTGGTGGCGATGGCGGTCGGGTGGTGGGCGAAATCGTCGTAGATGGTCACACCCTGAACATCAGCAACCTTCTCCATGCGCCGCTTGACGCTCTTGAACGCACTCAGGCCTTCGATGCCCATGGCCGGCACCACGCCCACATGGCGGGCAGCGGCCAGCGTGGCGAGGGCGTTGGCGACGTTGTGCTGGCCGGTCAGGGCCCAGTCCACCACACCCTGCACTTCACCCTCGAACAGCACCTCGAAACGCGAGCCATCGGCACTGAGCAGGCGCGCCTGCCATTGGCCTCCTTCGCCGGTGGTCTGCACAGGGGTCCAGCATCCCATGCCGATCACACGCTCTAGCGCCTGCTCGGTGGTCGGGTGAATGACCAGGCCTTCACTCGGGATGGTCCGCACCAGATGGTGGAACTGCCGTTCGATGGACGCCAGGTCAGGGAAGATGTCCGCGTGATCGAACTCAAGGTTGTTGAGGATCGCGGTGCGGGGGTGGTAATGCACGAACTTCGAACGCTTGTCGAAGAAGGCGCTGTCGTATTCGTCGGCCTCCACCACGAAGAACGGCGTGCCGCCCAGACGCGCCGACACCGAGAAGTTCTGCGGCACGCCGCCGATCAGGAAGCCCGGGCTCATGCCGGCATGCTCCAGCACCCAGGCCAACATGCTGCTGGTGGTAGTCTTGCCGTGGGTGCCCGCCACGGCCAGTACCCAGCGGCCCTGCAGCACATGGTCGGCCAGCCACTGCGGGCCGGACACATAGGGCAGCCCTTTGTTCAGCACATACTCCACCGCCGGGTTGCCCCGCGACATGGCGTTGCCGATCACCACCAGATCAGGTGCAGGGTCCAGCTGAGCCGGGTCGTAACCCTGGGTCAGCTCGATGCCCTGGGCTTCGAGCTGGGTGCTCATTGGCGGATAGACGTTGGCGTCGGAGCCGGTGACGCGGTGGCCGAGCTCTTTGGCCAGCACTGCCAGCGACCCCATGAAAGTGCCGCAAATACCGAGAATATGAATATGCATGGTCGACCTCGCAAAACTTCGAGGCAGGGTAGCCCAGGGCGCGGGAAATCGCACCCGGTGTTTTGCTCATACGCCCCTGGCGATGCCGTGTTTGCGCAGTTTTCGATACAAGGTATTGCGGCTGATGCCCAGGTGCTCGGCGACCCGGGTCAAGTGCCAGTGTTTTGCCTCCAGGATGTCCATTAGCGCCTGACGCTCGGCATCTTGAAGAAGCGCGCCCCCGTCCATAGCTAAACCCGACTTGTAGGAGCGGGCTTGCCCCGCCAAGAGGCCATCAGCACCAGTGTAAAAGCCTGGCCGGACGCTTTCGCGGGGCAAGCCCGCTCCTACAGAGGTCTCATGAGCTTTGATGATGGCGGGGAGATCCGAGAACTTGATAAGCGAGTTTTCACACAGGGCCACTAAGGTCCGCAACACATTGCGCATCTGCCGCACGTTCCCCGGCCAGGCAAAGCTCAGCAGCGCCTGACGCGCTTCTGGCGCCAGTTGCACAACCTGCCCCTGCGCCTCCTGGCGTAACAGAAAGTCCAGCAACGCCTCCTTGTCGCTACGCTCGCGCACCGCTGGAAGCGCCACTTCCAAGCCATTTAACCGGTAGTACAGGTCTTCACGAAAACTGCCCTGCTCCACCCGCTCCAGCAGGTCCCGGTGGGTGGCACTGACGATACGCACATCCACCGCCTGCGGCTCACCCCCGATCGGTACCACCTGGCGCTCTTCCAGCACCCGCAACAGGCGGGTCTGCAAGGCCAGCGGCATGTCGCCGATCTCGTCCAGCAGCAAGGTACCGCCATCGGCCTGCAGCAGCTTGCCGCGCATGCCCTCCTTGCGCGCGCCGGTAAAACTTCCGCCGCGATAGCCGAACAGCTCGCTCTCGATCAGGCTCTCGGGAATCGAGGCACAGTTCACCGCTACGAAAGGTTTGCCACGGCGCTGACTGGCCTGGTGCACGGCCTGGGCGAAGGCCTCTTTGCCGCAACCGGTCTCGCCACACAGCAGCAGCGGCACATCGCGCTCGAACACGCGCACGGCACGGTAGAAGTCGTGCTGCAAGGCCGGGTCCAGCAGGCAGATGCCCGGCTCCGCGGCGGCCCTGGCCTGGGGCAGGCTGGCCGGCACCGTCCACAGCGGCGCCCTCGCCTGCCCGCGCAGGCTTGCAAACACTTGGCGGCCATCACGGGTGCGCAACGGCCAGACCGTACTGCCACCGGGCGTGGCACGGCTGAACAGCTCGTCATGGCTGCAGGCGAAGAACATTTCCAGCGGTTTGCCCAGCACGCCACCGCGAATGGTGCCTAACAGGTTCAGGGCACTCTGGTTGGCGGCGCAAATGCGGCCATCGCCGTCGAACGCCAGCAACCCTTCGCTGAACTGGCCGACCGACTCGGCCTGCACGTGAATGCGCAGCAACCACTGCTGCTCGAAATGGCGCAGGAAATAGCAGCTCTCGATCATCTTCGCCGAGAGGTTGACCAGTGCCATGGTGTGGAACTGGCTCTGGCGCGACACGTCCGGCCGCGCCGAGGACACATCGAGCACTGCCAGCAGTTCACCGTGCGGGTCGAACACCG
This sequence comes from Pseudomonas sp. HS6-2, assembly GCF_049325675.2. Taxonomy (NCBI): domain Bacteria; kingdom Pseudomonadati; phylum Pseudomonadota; class Gammaproteobacteria; order Pseudomonadales; family Pseudomonadaceae; genus Pseudomonas; species Pseudomonas sp. HS6-2. The sequence goes on from NZ_CM143906.1 coordinate 5,597,607, forward strand.
GACTCGCCGAGCAGGTCAGCCCGGTATGGCGGCCGCGAAAGTGCTCATTCTGGTGAATGGTCAGGGCCTGGCGCTCGACCAGGCAGGTACCGATACCGTTGGTGCCCTCGCGGGCCTCACTCCAGTCCGCCCCCAGCCACAGCCCGGCGCGCTCGAAGTTGCGCCGCTCGGAGGGCGCGGTCACGCAGTTGAGGATCACCCCACGGGCATCGGTCAGCAGCACCGCATGGCCGGCGCCGGATAGCTGCTGGTGCAGGCTGTTCATTTCGTTGTCGGCGATCTTCAGCACCTGGCGCAGCCGTTCGCGGCTCTCCAGCAGGCGGCCGTGCTCAAGCACCACCGGAGCCTCGATCACCGACGGGTCGAGGTGATAGTCGTCCAGGCAGCGCAACCAAGAGCGGGCAATGGACGGATCGCTACCCGCTTCGCCTCGGGCAACGGTATGCACCTGCTGGGCATGGCGGCTGAATGAGTTGCTCTGCATTTGTTGTTGTTCTCCGCAGATAGAGATTCACGCCAGCATCCTCCACCCGCGCAGGCTTTGCAACGTGCCCGCCCGCCACGTGTCGCAAACGGTACAAAGTGTCACCCCGGCCGTGCCAGGCCTGGCACAGCGCGCCTTCCCGCTGCACCTGGGCATGACCCAAGTCGTTGATTCCACGAGGGTGCACCACGCTGGCCCAACCTTTGCTCTACGCTTTTCAACTCCTCAACAAACATAACAGCCAGGAGACACACCATGCGTTACGCACATCCCGGTACCGAGGGCGCGAAGGTTTCCTTCAAGAGCCGTTACGGCAACTTCATCGGCGGTGAGTTCGTGGCCCCGGTCAAAGGCCAGTACTTCGAGAACACCTCGCCGGTGAACGGCCAGTTGATCGCCGAATTCCCTCGTTCCACTGCCGAAGACATCGAAAAGGCCCTGGATGCCGCCCACGCCGCCGCCGACGCCTGGGGCCGCACCTCGGTCCAGGACCGCTCCAACGTCCTGCTGAAAATCGCCGACCGTATCGAACAGAACCTGGAACTCCTGGCCATCACCGAAACCTGGGACAACGGCAAGCCGATCCGCGAAACCCTCAACGCCGACATCCCGCTGGCCGTCGACCACTTCCGCTACTTCGCTGGCTGCATCCGCGCCCAGGAAGGCGGCGCCGCCGAAATCAACGAAACCACCGTGGCCTACCACATCCACGAACCGCTGGGCGTGGTCGGGCAGATCATCCCGTGGAACTTCCCGATCCTGATGGCCGCCTGGAAGCTCGCCCCGGCCCTGGCCGCCGGCAACTGCGTGGTGCTCAAGCCGGCCGAGCAGACCCCTTTGGGCATCACCGTGCTGGTCGAGCTGATCGGTGACCTGCTGCCCAAGGGCGTGCTCAACGTGGTGCAAGGCTATGGCCGCGAGGCCGGTGAAGCGCTGGCCACCAGCAAGCGCATCGCCAAGATCGCCTTCACCGGCTCCACCCCGGTCGGCTCGCACATCATGAAATGCGCGGCCGAGAACATCATCCCGTCCACCGTCGAGCTGGGCGGCAAGTCGCCCAACGTGTACTTCGAAGACATCATGCAGGCCGAGCCGAGCTTCATCGACAAGGCCGCCGAAGGCATGGTGCTGGCGTTCTTCAACCAAGGCGAGGTGTGCACCTGCCCATCGCGCGCCCTGGTGCAGGAGTCGATCTACCCGCAGTTCATGGAAGTGGTGATGAAGAAGGTGCTGCAGATCAAGCGCGGCGACCCGCTCGACACCGACACCATGGTCGGCGCCCAGGCCTCGCAGCAGCAGTTCGAGAAGATCCTCTCGTACCTCGAGATCGCCCAGAACGAAGGCGCCGAACTGCTGACCGGCGGCAAGGTGGAAAAACTCGAAGGCGCGTTGGCCACCGGTTACTACATCCAGCCGACCCTGCTCAAGGGCAACAACCGCATGCGCGTGTTCCAGGAAGAAATCTTCGGCCCGGTGGTCAGCGTCACCACCTTCAAGGACGAAGCCGAAGCCCTGGCGATTGCCAACGACACCGAGTTCGGCCTCGGTGCCGGCGTGTGGACCCGCGACATCAACCGCGCCTACCGCATGGGCCGCGGCATCAAGGCCGGCCGCGTGTGGACCAACTGCTACCACCTGTACCCGGCGCATGCCGCGTTCGGTGGCTACAAGAAGTCCGGCGTCGGCCGTGAAACCCACAAGATGATGCTCGACCACTACCAGCAGACCAAGAACCTGCTGGTGAGCTACGACATCAACCCGTTGGGCTTCTTCTAAAACAGTGCACTGGGGCCGCCGAATGGCGGCCCCAACCGCTCTGGCTCGCTTCCTGCAGTACCTATCACCATCGGCCGGCCCCCTTCCGGCCATCAAGAAAAAGAACAGGTGAATCTATGCCAAGCGATCATTCCGCCGGTGCGCCGGCAGGGTCTTCCGTCGACTTCGAAAAAGTCGGTTCGGACTATTTCCAGCAACGTGAACTGAAAAAAGGCGCCGCCGGATGGGTACTGCTGGTGGGCCTGGGCGTTGCCTACGTGATTTCCGGCGACTATGCCGGCTGGAACTTCGGCCTGGCCCAAGGCGGCTGGGGCGGCATGTTCCTCGCCACCTTGCTGATGGCCACCATGTACCTGTGCATGTGCTTCTCGCTGGCCGAACTTTCTTCGATGATCCCCACTGCGGGCGGCGGCTACGGCTTTGCCCGCAGCGCCTTCGGCCCATGGGGAGGCTTCCTGACCGGCACCGCGATCCTCATCGAATACGCCATCGCCCCGGCCGCCATCGCCACGTTCATCGGCGCCTATTGCCAGTCACTGTTCGGCATCGGCGGCTGGATGATCTACCTGGCGTTCTACGTGGTCTTCATCGGCATCCACATTTTCGGTGTGGGTGAAGCGCTGAAGCTGATGTTCATCATCACCGCCATCGCGGCTATCGCCCTGGCCGTGTTCCTGGTGGCAATGGTGCCCCATTTTGATGCAGCCAACCTGTTCGACATCGCCAAAACGGACGCCGCCGGCGCCAGCAGCTTCCTGCCATTCGGCTATGTCGGTGTGTGGGCCGCGATCCCTTACGCCATCTGGTTCTTCCTAGCCGTCGAAGGCGTGCCGCTGGCCGCCGAAGAAACCAAGAACCCCAAACGTGACCTGCCCCGCGGCCTGATTGGCGCGATGCTTGTGCTGTTGGCCTTCGCCCTGCTGATCCTGGTGGTCGGCCCTGGCGGTGCGGGTTCCGAAGCCCTGAAGGCCTCGGGCAACCCGCTGGTCGAGGCGCTGGCCAAGGCCTACGGCGGCGCCACCTGGATGGGCAGCTTCGTCAACCTGGTGGGCCTGGCCGGCCTGATCGCCAGCTTCTTCTCGATCATCTACGCCTATTCGCGGCAGATCTTCGCCCTCTCCCGCGCCGGCTACCTGCCGCGCAAGTTGTCGGAAACCAACAAGAGCAAGGCCCCGGTCATGGCGCTGGTGATCCCGGGCATCATCGGTTTCGCCCTGTCGCTGACCGGCCAGGGCGACCTGCTGATCCTGGTGGCGGTATTCGGTGCCACACTGTCGTATGTGCTGATGATGGCTGCGCACATCACCCTGCGCATCCGTCGGCCGAAAATGGAACGCCCCTACCGCACCCCGGGCGGCATCTTCACCTCGGGCCTGGCCCTGGTGCTGGCCTGCATCGCCGTGGTCGCGGGCTTCCTGGTCGACCCACGGGTGGTGATTGGCGCTGCGGTGATCTATGCGGTACTTATTGCCTACTTTGCGTTTTACAGCCGCCACCACCTGGTGGCGGGCACACCGGAAGAGGAATTCGCCGCGATCCAGAAGGCCGAAGAGGCCCTGCACTGATCGCCGCCACCTGCCGCGGGCCAGCCCGCGGCTCTGGAGATTCTGTATGGCAAGTTTCGTACACACAGTGGGCCACCTGGTCTACCGCTTCGACAGCCTCAAGGAGGTGATGGCCAAGGCCAGCCCGGCCCGTTCCGGGGACTTCCTGGCCGGTGTTGCCGCCAGCAACGACGGCGAACGGGTCGCCGCGCAGATGGCCCTGGCCAACATCCCGCTCAGCCATTTCCTCAATGAAGCGCTGATCCCCTACGAAGAGGATGAGATCACCCGGCTGATCGTCGACAGCCATGATGCCCAAGCCTTTGCCCCGGTCAGCCACCTGACCGTTGGCGGCCTGCGCGACTGGCTGCTCGGCGAAGAGGCCAACGAACAGAGCCTGCGTGCCCTCGCCCCAGGGCTGACCCCGGAAATGGCCGCCGCGGTGTCAAAGATCATGCGCGTGCAAGACCTGGTGTTAGTGGCGCAGAAGATCCGCGTGGTCACCCAGTTCCGCGGCACCATGGGCCTGCGCGGGCGCCTGTCCACCCGCCTGCAGCCCAACCACCCGACGGATGAGCCGGCCGGCATCGCCGCCAGCATCCTCGACGGCCTGCTCTACGGCAACGGTGACGCCATGATCGGCATCAACCCCGCCACCGACAGCATCGCCTCGATCTGCGCCCTGCTGGAAATGCTCGACGCCATCATCCAGCGCTACGACATCCCAACCCAGGCTTGCGTGCTGACCCACGTCACCACCTCGATCGAAGCGATCAACCGCGGCGTGCCGCTGGACCTGGTGTTCCAGTCGATCGCCGGCACCGAGGCGGCCAACGCCGGCTTTGGCATCAACCTCAACGTGTTGCAGGAAGGTTACGAGGCCGGCCTGTCGCTCAAGCGCGGCACCCTCGGGCAGAACCTGATGTACTTCGAGACCGGCCAGGGCAGCGCGCTGTCGGCCAACGCCCACCACGGTGTCGACCAGCAAACCTGCGAGACCCGCGCCTACGCCGTGGCCCGCCACTTCAAGCCGTTCCTGGTCAACACCGTGGTCGGCTTCATCGGCCCCGAATACCTGTACAACGGCAAGCAGATCATCCGCGCCGGCCTCGAAGACCACTTCTGCGGCAAGCTGCTCGGCGTGCCGATGGGCTGCGACATCTGCTACACCAACCACGCCGAAGCCGACCAGGACGACATGGACACCCTGCTGACCCTGCTGGGCGTGGCCGGGATCAACTTCATCATGGGCATCCCCGGCTCCGACGACATCATGCTCAACTACCAGACCACGTCATTCCACGACGCGCTGTATGCGCGCCAGACCCTGGGCCTGAAGCCCGGGCCGGAATTCGAGGCCTGGCTGCAACGCACCGGCATCTTCACCCAGGCCGATGGCCGCGTGCGCTTTGGCGACAACCTGCCGCCGGCATTCCGCCAGGCCTTGGCGCAACTGGCATAAGAGGTGACCATGGCAGACCGATCCCCACCCACGCTCTCTACCCAGGAAAGCCCTTGGCTGGCCCTGCGCAACCTGACCCCGGCGCGTATCGCCCTGGGCCGTTGCGGCACCAGCCTGCCCACCGGCGCGCAACTGGACTTCCAGTTCGCCCACGCCCAGGCCCGCGACGCCGTGCACCTGGCGTTCGACCACGCAGCCCTGAGCGAACAGCTCAAGGACCGTGGCCGCGACAGCCTGGTGCTGCACAGTGCCGCCAGCGACCGCCACCAATACCTGCAACGCCCCGACCTGGGCCGGCGGCTGAACGAAGACTCGGCCGAACGCTTGCGCCAGCATGCCCAAGCCAACCCCGATGGCGTCGACCTGGCCATCGTGGTCGCCGACGGCCTCTCGGCCCTGGCCGTGCACCGCCATACCTTGCCGTTCCTGGCCCGCTTCGAGGAGCAGGCCGCTACCGATGGCTGGACCAGCGCCCCGGTGGTGCTGGTAGAGCAAGGCCGGGTGGCGGTGGCGGATGAAGTGGGCCAGCTGCTCGGGGCGCGCATGACCGTGATGCTGATCGGCGAACGCCCGGGGCTGAGTTCGCCAGACAGCCTGGGCCTGTATTTCACCTACGCGCCCAAGGTCGGCCTGACCGATGCCTATCGCAACTGCATCTCCAATATCCGCCTGGAAGGCCTGAGTTACGGCATGGCGGCCCATCGCCTCCTATACCTGATGCGCGAAGCCTGCAGGCGACAGCTTTCCGGTGTGAATCTTAAGGACGAGGCCGAGGTCCATAGCATCGACAGTGAAAATGCCCCCACCCAGCGAGGCAACTTCCTGCTCGGTGAACGTTAAAGAACATGTAACGGAAGGCGGATTGCGCTGATGGCCAGCATTGGGGCAGCATGCCCATGAAAGCTGCAGGCATTCCGCTGTTTCCCCAAATGGACTCTGAGGGCCGCACATGCGCATCATCAAGGCAACCCTGGAACACCTCGACCTGCTCACCCCGCTGTTCGTCAGATATCGCGAGTTCTATGGGCAGCTCCCTTATCCGGACAGTTCGCGCAAGTTTCTGCAAAAGCGCCTTATGCGCAGTGAATCAATCATCTACCTGGCTTTGCCGGTTGACGATGACAGCAAATTGCTGGGTTTCTGTCAGCTTTATCCGAGCTATTCGTCGCTGTCGCTGAAGCGGGTGTGGATTCTCAATGACATCTTCGTGGCCGAAGACTCACGGCGCATGCTGGTAGCTGACCACCTGATGCGCGAGGCCAAGAAGATGGCCAAGGAAACCAACGCGGTGCGCATGCGGGTTTCGACCAGCGCCAACAACGAGGTGGCGCGCAAGACCTATGAGTCGATGGGCTTTCGCAAAGACACCGAGTTCGAGAACTACATTCTGCCGATCAATCCGGACTGACCTGTACCGGCCCATCGCCGGCAAGTGCCGCTCCCACAGGATTTTCACAGGCCCAATGATTACATGATGCCTGTGGGAGCCAACTGCCTCGCGAAAGAGCCGGTACGTTTGACGCAGTAACCCCCCGCTACAAACTCCCCGGGCAGGTTTCCGACTTCGCCGTATAATGCTTCGACCTGTCATGTGTGAAATTTCCCCACCCACAGGTAGTCATGCCGACGCCCAGGGCATTGTCCGTCATCGCGTGCCCGTAAAGCGGGTCAAGAACACAGGTGCTGTACATGGAATTCAACCCGCTGGACTTAATCCTGCATCTCGATACCTACCTCGACCTGCTGGTTAGCAACTATGGCCCCTGGATCTACGCGATCCTGTTTGCTGTGATCTTCTGCGAAACCGGTTTGGTGGTGATGCCGTTCCTGCCGGGCGACTCACTGCTGTTCATCGCCGGCGCCGTGGCCGCCGGTGGCGGCATGGACCCCGTCCTGCTGGCGGGCCTGCTGATGGCCGCCGCCATTCTCGGCGACAGCACCAACTACATCATCGGCCGCACGACGGGCGAAAAACTGTTCAGCAATCCCAATTCGAAGATCTTCCGGCGCGACTACCTGCAGCGCACCCACGAGTTCTATGAACGCCATGGCGGCAAGACCGTGACCATGGCGCGCTTCCTGCCGATCCTGCGCACCTTTGCACCGTTCGTAGCCGGTATCGCCCACATGCACTACCCGCGTTTCCTCGGTTTCAGCGTGGCGGGTTCGCTGCTGTGGGTCGGCGGCCTGGTGACCCTGGGCTACTTCTTCGGCAACGTGCCGTTCATCAAGCAGCACCTGTCGCTGATGGTGGTCGGCATCATCGTGCTGTCGCTGGTGCCGATGATCCTCGGCCTGCTGCGCAGCCGCCTGGGCCGCACCGCCAAGGCCCACTGACAGCCGACATGTGGTCCTTCAGCGCCTGGCGGCGCAAGCGCAACCTCGCGCGCTACCCGATCGAGCCAGGGCAATGGCAGGTGATCCGTGATCGCCTGCCGATGCTCGATGGCATCAGCGATGCGGAAGACCAGTGGCTGCGCGAAGCATGCATCCTGTTCCTGCTCGACAAGCACCTGACCACCCTCCCCGGGGTCGAACTTGACGACGAGCAGCGCCTGTTTCTTGCCGCCCAGGCGCAGCTGCCACTGCTGCACCTGGGCGAGTTGAACTGGTATCAGGGTTTCCACGAGATCATCCTCTACCCCGACGACTTCAAGAGCCCGCAACGCCACCGCGATGCCAGCGGCGTAGAGCACGTGTGGGATGCCGAGCACAGCGGCGAAGCCTGGCAACAGGGGCCGATCATCCTGGCCTGGGCCGGAGTGCTGGCCAGTGGCGGCTGGGAGGCCTACAACCTGGTGATCCACGAGCTGGCGCACAAGCTCGACATGCTCAATGGCGATGCCAACGGCCTGCCGCCGCTGCACCCAGGCATGCACGTGGAAGACTGGGCTGCAGCCATGCAGCAAGCCTATGACGACCTCAATCGCCAGCTCGACGCCAACCCCGATGCCGAAACCGCCATCGACCCTTACGCCGCGGAAAACCCGGCGGAATTCTTCGCCGTCACCAGTGAGTACTTCTTCAGCGCTCCCGACTTGCTGGAGCAGGCTTATCCACAGGTGTACCGGCAGCTGACGCTGTTCTACCGGCAGAACCCTCTCGAGCGCCTGCTGAAGCTGCAGGCCGGGCACCCGGATTACCGTGAAAGCCACGCCTGATGCGGCCGCACATCCGTCCACACGTGGCATGGCCTGGCGGAATATGCCTATAATCGCCGCCACTTTTTTGATCAAACACGGGGGCACTGCCCAATGAGCTACAGCAAGATTCCGGCTGGCAAAGACCTGCCGAACGACATCTACGTCGCCATCGAGATCCCGGCCAACCACGCGCCGATCAAGTACGAAATCGACAAGGACAGCGACACCCTGTTCGTCGACCGCTTCATGGCCACCCCGATGTTCTACCCGGCCAACTACGGCTTCATCCCGAACACCCTGGCCGACGACGGTGATCCGCTGGACGTGCTGGTCGTGACCCCATACCCGGTTGCTCCAGGCTCGGTCATCCGTGCCCGTCCGGTCGGCGTGCTGAACATGACCGACGACGGCGGCGGCGACGCCAAGGTCATCGCCGTTCCTCACGACAAGCTGAGCCAGCTGTACGTCGACGTTAAGGAATACACCGACCTGCCAGCCCTGCTGATCCAGCAGATCGAGCACTTCTTCGCGAACTACAAGGATCTCGAGAAGGGCAAGTGGGTCAAGATCGAAGGCTGGGAAGGCGCTGACGCCGCCCGTGCCGCGATCACCAAGTCGGTCGCTGCCTACAAGGGCTGATACCGCCTTGCATAAAAAAACCCGCCTCGGCGGGTTTTTTTATGGGCGACGCCGAAGGTAGGTAAAAATTCCTACGCAGCCCTACACATTTGCCCTACCTTCAGGCCGTTTTCACACCGTTCACGTCAACATCACGTTCATTTCGCTACTGGCAACCGGCCGCTACACTCGGCGTCATGAACAGATCCGGTGACCGACTCAAGGCACTCCTCCGGGAATGTGGCCTGACCCCCGCAGACTTCGCTGCCCAGCGCCGCGTCACGTCGCAGCACATCAACAACTGGTTCACCCGCGGCATCCCGATTGCCCGCCTCGATGAAATGGCCGAATTGTTCTGTGTGCAGCGTCGCTGGTTGCAAACGGGCGAAGGCCCCAAGCACCCGCATTCGCTTCTGCGCATGTACGCGCCACAGGCAATGCCGATAGACGCATTCGGTGCGTCATCGGACCAGCCTGTCCCGCTGGTTCAAGTGCCCTTCCACGAGCTGCGCAATGGCCAGGTCATCGCGCTCGACGGCCATCACCTGGCCATGCCGGCACCTGCGCTGGAGGCATTGGCCGTACCCGTGGAGCAAGCCATCTGCATGACCATGCCGGCCGCCAACATGGCGCCGTGGATTCCGCGCGATGCCATCCTGGCGATCGACCTCAGCTACACCCGGGTGGTTGATGGCGAGATCTATGCCCTGCTGCACAACGGCAGGCTCAGGGTGAACAGCCTGAGCCTCGGCCACCAAGGCACCCTGTGCCTGCACAGCCACAACCGGCGTGAGGTGGTGGAGCGCTACACACCGTTACAGCGCAAGGCGCAGAAGCTGGAAGTACTCGGCTGGGTGTTCCATTGGTCGCATTACCGCCAGCGACGCCCCGGCTGACACACGCTGTGCCATTTTTTTCTGGGCATACCGCGCCAGCCCTTGTATGCTACGCGGCACATTCAGCCCCGGCCGGCGCAAGCCGCGTTCCAGAGGGCTAGGCGACGCTCCACACGACCGTTTGCCATCTCTTTCAGGCCCTTGCTGGCCACACAGTTAAGGCGGTTGCGACTTACCATAAATTAGTCGGAACCGTCCCCGAGAAGCCGGCCACAAGCCGGCTTTTTTATTGCCCGAAGAAATCCGACAAGATCCTACAGCACTAGCAAATACGGGCCCTGCAGCTTAGCATTCGTCCTAGGACATCCAGTAACCATCCATAAAATCCGCGACCAAGGTGTGGGTCAAAGTGTGGGTCGAGGGGTGTGGGTTGGAGTAGGAGCTAGTAATGGGCAAGCTGACCAGCAAGACCGTGGAGTCGATAACCAAGGCTGCAACGCCAGGAAAAACCAATGATGGCGATGGCCTGTACTTCCAGGTATCCAAGAGCGGCGGCACCAGCTGGATCTTCCGCTACAAGCTGGATGGCCGCAGCCGCGAAATGGGGCTAGGCCCCTTCCCAACCGTCACACTCAGCCAAGCCCGGCAGTTGGCCGCCGATCAACGCAAGCTTCTAGCTTCCGGAAGCGACCCACTGGCAACCCGCGATGCAGCAAAGGAAGCCAAGCGCGAAGCGGAACGCCAGGCTGCAGCACGTCGCACGACGTTCGAAGATCTCGCTCGCGAATACCAACAAGCACACGGCAGCAGTTGGTCTGAGAAGTGGCGGAAAGGCTGGCTGCGCAAACTGGAGCTCTACGCCTTCCCGACCATGGGCAAGTTGTCGGCTGACATCATCAGCACCGAGCATGTGCTTGCTGCATTGCAACCCATCTGGGTAACCAAGACACGGACTGCTGATGAAATCAGGGGCCAGATCGAGCAAATACTGGATGCAGCCAAGACTCGGCGTTTACGCGAGGGAGACAATCCTGCCCGCTGGCGCGGGCACTTGGACAACTTGCTGAGCAAGGCAGAGAAGAAGAAGGCCAGGCAGCGCCAACACTTCCCAGCACTGCAGTGGAAAGACACTCCGAAGCTGATATCCACCCTGGCCAACATCGATACACGTGACGCCATCGCAACCAGATTACTGATTCTGACCGGTGCTCGTTACCACATGATCCAACATGCTCAATGGTCTGAGTTTGACCTCGAAACTGGCACTTGGGCACTGCCGGCTGAGCGCATGAAGATGCGAAAACCTTTCGTCATTCCTCTATCGCCCCCGGTAGTCGAGATGCTGGATATCATGAATACGACTCATTCAATATATCTCTTCCCTGGGCAAGGGAAGAATGGTGTCATGCATGGCAACGCCATACGCAACCTGCTGCACAAGCTGGGATATGCAGACATCACGAGACATGGCTTTCGATCGACCTTCCGGGACTGGGCAAACGAATGCACCAACTACCCGCGAGAGGTATGCGAGCTTGCGCTTGCCCATGATGAACGCGACCAGACCGAGGCGGCCTATTCGCGCTCCGACCTTCTGGAGAAGCGCAGGGCACTGATGGCGGAATGGGCCAAGTTCTGCACGAGCAAGAAGTGACCCACAGCCAGCCCAAAGCAGCCGGTAACAACAGGCAGAAACCGGCCATAAGCAGTCAGTCGACTTGCTCCCGGGTATGAATTGAGGAGCGGTTCGTCAAATGAAGCAATACAGAAACCTTCCCACTCTTTAAGCCTGATTCAACGCTCCTCCATCGCCAGGGACTAATTGTTCTGACCGTTACTCTGGGCTAGATAATCTCCCATCATTTCCAGCCGATCATTGCCCCAGAACAGCTTCGAATCGGCGATGAAGGTCGGAGCACCGAAAACGCCTACCTGCACGGCTTGATCGTTGTTAGCCTCCAGTGCCAGTTTGAATCGCTCATCGGAAGCAGCTTGAATAGTTGCACTTCGGTCCAGGCCTGCTGCAATCGCCAGATCGCCGAGGATCTCCAGGTCGCTGATATCCCGGTTTTCACTCCAGTAAGCTCGCATCACGTTGAAGATGAACTCCACGCCCTTTCCCTTCTCGATTGCATACAAGCTGCAACGCAAAGCTCGGGAAGGCCGTAATGGAAACTGAGGGTGGTAGCTTAGCGTCAAGCGTCTCAGTCGAGCCCAATCCTGCAAATCCTGCTGAAACCACCGCACAAATGCTGGCGATGCTTCCAGTGGTCGCCGCCCCCCGATGTGATCGATCAGGTTGGCCAAGTGCATAGGCCGCCAATGAATCGCTCGACCATGGGCAGCGGCGATTTCTCGCAAGCGCGGCATAGCCAGGTAGCACCATGGACTGTGAAAATCGAAAAAAAACTCAATTGGCTCGCCCGCACTGATCGGTTGCGGTAGGGAGAAGCGGCTGAGGTCGACCCTCACTCGTTCGTGATGGCCGCGCATCACTAACCGCCCTTGTTGGCTCGCGCTCACCGCGAAACTCAACGTGCGGCCCTTGGTCGACTCCAACACGGCTTCGCACTGGACCTCAATGCCCGGCCAGGCCGGGCTCAAATGCGCAATATCCACTTTAGTGCCAACCGTGCCCCATCCCGGAACGCAGAAAGCCTGAACGCCACTGCCCGCCGTTTCCTCCAGCAGAGCAATAAGTGCCGGCGTAGATACCACCTGCACCCCGGCATTACCGATGGCGGCAGCCGTCTGTTGAAGCCCTGGTACGAATGCGCAGTGATGCCGGTGGCCGATGATCGGTGTGCTCATGGCAATTCCTCCAACTGCATCGCCATGGCTTGGGCTTTCAGCTCGCGCTTGAGTATTTTTCCACTGGACGTCATGGGCCATTGGCTGACCTTGAACACCCTGGATGGATGCTTGAACCCAGCGATTTTTCCGGCACACGCTTGCTTCACCTGCGCAGCGGAGAGCGCCCCACCCAACTCGACCGCCGCGGCGACCACTTCGCCGTAGAAAGGATCCGGCATGGCAAATACAGCGATTTCGGTGATCGCCGGGTGGCCGCGTAGCAGGTTCTCCACCTCCACCGGGTAGATGTTCTCGCCACCGCGGATGATCATGTCGCGTAACCGTCCTCCCACAAGTTCCACTCGGCCATCGGCGGTAACGCGTCCGAGATCCCCCGTCTGCATCCAGCCATCGAGGTCGATACAACGAGTAGTCTCCAGCGGGTCACGATGATAACCGAGCATCACCATGGGCCCGCGCACCTGAACCTGCCCGGTCTCACCGCAGGCCAGCACCTGGCCGTTGTCCGGATCACACACGCGCACCTGCATGCCTGGCAATGGCATGCCGGCGGTGGTGAATCGCTGCGCACTCTCGCAACTGTCCAAAGCGATAAGGGTGCTGGCTTCAGTCTGGCCGTACACCTGTACCAGGCCTGGAATCGGGAACGCAGACGCGCAGCGTTCGAGCAAAGCCGGGTCGCAATCGGCGCCACCGCAAGTGCCCGCCCGCAACGAGCCAAGGTCGTACTGTGTTCGTCGCGGGTGCTCCAGCATGGCCAGATAAGAGGTGGGAACGCCCGTCAGCAGCGTACAGCGCTCGGCCTCCACGAGGTGCAACATTCGCTCGGCTTCGAAGGCACTGACCCCCACATACGTAGCCCCTGCGGCCAGCGCTGAGAGCACATTCATAATGCAGCCCGCGCAGTGGAATAGCGGAATGATGGAAGTCCAGCGATCCTCGGCGGTAACCGCCAGACGCGCGACGGTTCCTCGTGCATTCATCAACATGCCTTCGAAGCACAGTTCAGCGCCCTTTGGCCGCCCTGTGGTGCCGGAGGTGTACTGGATGCTGGCCAGCTCGCGAGGCGACCAGGGCCACGCCTGAAATGGCAGCTGCGGTCCTTCGCTCATCAGTGCTGCGTAACTCCAGCAATTCTCAGCGTGAAGCCCAGGTCCGTCGAAACAAATCACGTCGCGCAGAAGGGGTAACCGGTTACGAGTGTCCAGTGTCATGGACAGATAGTCACTGGAGCGAAAGCGCGCGGAAAGCAAGATCGCCACCGACTGACTGTGGTCCAGCACATGCAGGAGGTCGTCCTCGCGAAAGTGCGTATTAACCGGCACCAGCACCGCACCAATGGCAGCGATGGCGACCTGCGCGATTGGCCATTCGATTCTGTTTTCCGCCCACAATGCCACCGAGCTGCCGGGTTGAATCCCGCGCCGCCGCAAGGCACAGGCCAGTGTCTGGGAAGCAAGCAACCATTGGCTGAAGGTCAGCCGCTGAGGTGTGGAGTCAAATACGAGCGCCTCCTTGTCCGGCCAGCGGTTCGCGCAGTGCAACAGCATTGCGTATGGGTCGCCGGGCAAGTTTTCGCGTGCGAAGCGGGATTTATCCGATGTCATGAAAAGACTACCTGAGAGTGAAGTGAAGGCTGATTGGATTGGAAATCCAGTTAGGCTTTGCTGTCGAGAGCAGGCGTCAGGGACGGTGGCACCCTGGCGGCCATTCGCCGACTGACCAGGCAATAAAGCATTCCGGTACCCAGCAGGCCGACCACCCAGGAAACATCTGCATAGTTCAGCGCACGGGCGACCGGTCCGGTGTAGAAACCGCTGGAAATGAACGGCAACTCCATCAGTACCCCACAGCAGTAGGTGGCAATAACCGGCCAGTTCCAACGGCCATAGCGGCCAGCGGGATCATTGAGAGCTGCCAGGTCATAGCGCGTGCCGTTGACGAAGAACACGTCGGCCAGGCTGATCGCGCTCCAGGGGGTGATGAACGCCAGGAGAAAAATGAGGAAGGAAGAAAACGCACTGATAAAGCTGTGGGAACCGGCCAGGGCAATCAGCACTGCAACGGACACCATTCCCAGCACATAGATGAAGCGATGGGCCAGAGACACTCTGCTGACGCCGCAGAACGCGCTGACAATGGTCGCGCTGGACATGTAGCTGCTGTAAGCGTTGAGGGTCATCATGGTGATCTTGCCGAAGCCGACCACCAGATACAGGATCATGGCCAACACACCCGTCGAGCCCAGGCTGACGACAAACTCTACCTCATGGCCCGAGAAGGCGGTTCCGGCGAGGGCTGCGGCAAACACACCGAAGGTCATGGCGGCCTGTGATCCCAGTACTGTGCCCAGCGATGCAGCCAGAAAGATCTTCAACTTGGACGTCTGACTGGGCAAATATCGGGAGTAGTCCGCTACATATGGCCCATACGAAATCTGCCAGGCGGCTGCCAACGAGATCGAAAACACGAAGTTGGCAGCGACGAAGTGACGATTGTCGAGCAGCGCATGGATATCGTGCCGGGCCAGCAACGCACCGAACATGTAGATAAAGGCAATGACGCCCACCACGCTGGCTACTTTGGCGATGGAGTGGATGGTGCGATACCCAAGGGTCGCCAACAACAGGGTTACCAGGCCGAACAGAATGATGCCCTGCCAGTCCGCGATCGATAGCACTTTCGCCACCGATTGACCGGCCAGCAACGTGCCGCCCGCCGAGAACCCCACGTACAACAAACTCACCAGTACAAGCGGAATGACCGCACCATAGACACCGAACTGCACGCGACTGCGGATCATCTGTGGCAGGCCAATCGCCGGCCCCTGGGCAGCTTGCAGGCCCATGACGATGCTGCCAAGTACTTGGCCTATCAGAAGGCCAATCAACGACCAGAATACATCGCCTCCCAGCACCACCGCCAAAGCCCCGGTGACGATGGCCGTGATGTTCAGGTTCACACCCAGCCACAGTGTGAACTGACCGAAGGCGCTGCCATGGCGCTCGTTTTCCGGTATGTAATCGATGGAGCGGGTTTCAATTACCGACCTCGGTGCAACAGGCGCAGTTGAACTAGCCATGGGCGAATCCTCGATATTGTTAGTGCAGCATCTGCGCCAGATCAGCGCGTTTTTTGGAAGGACACAGGCTGTGGATGGACTGAGGTTAAGCGGCGGGGTATATAATTAAAAATATGCACTGTTGATACAGCGAATTAAAAATAATGATTCACTTCAGCCTTCGGCAAATCGAATATTTTGTAGCAGCGGCCCAATGTCGAAGTACCGTCAATGCGGCGAAGTCGCTGAGTGTGTCCCAACCCTCGATATCAAACGCGATTGCGGAGTTGGAAGCCTTATGGGATGAGCGCTTGTTCGTGAGGATTCCAGGCAAAGGGATCGAACTCAGCTCCGCCGGAACCCGCCGTTACCAGCAAGCAAGGCAGCTACTGCAAAGTGCCGCGCAGCTCTCTGCCAAGGAGACTGATAGCGTGGTGGGGGACCTTTCGGTGGGTTGCTTTGCAACGTTGGGCGCGCGACATGTCCCCACCATGGTCGAGCGCTTCAAGCAGCGCTTTCCTGAGGTACGAGTCGCCATTGTCGAAGGTGACACCGAGGAACTGATTGAACGGGTGGAGCGCGGCACCCTTGATTTAGCGCTGATCTATGACATGAACCTGGCTCGTAAGGTCAAGCTACAGGCGGTGGGACTGCAATCACCTTATGTGCTGCTGCCCGAAGGGCATCATCTGGCAGCAAAAGCCAGCTTGTGTATTCAGGATTTGCAAACCGAGCCCTTTATCCTTCTAGACCTACCTCACAGTCGCGACTATTTCCTGTCACTGTTCCGCTCGGGCGGTGTAGAGCCCAATGTCATTATGGAGTTGCGCTCGGTGGAAATGGTGCGCTCACTCGTGGCACATGGGCACGGAGTGTCGATTCTCGTCACTCGACCCGCTGGAGACTTGAGCTACGACGGGCGACCCATCGTGTGTCGCCCATTTGACGCTAGCATCCCACCGCAACGAGTCGTGATCGCCTCGTCGCAAACCCAGAACCCATCCCGCCCGGCTGAAGCGTTCGTGGTGGTGATGCGCGAACTGTTCAATGAAGCCGATACGCTTGAAACCTCGACAATCTGATGAAGGTTTTTGATTTCTCCGCCGAGCTATTTTCGACAGTCCGTTGCGGAGCAGTTTTCCGCTGGTGAACGACAGCTATGGGTCGGATAGCGACCACCAGCCATTGTGACTGATCCACTCTTGTCCTCCCTCAACGTGGAGGACGAGCCATGAACACCATTGCTACATACAGCCATCAGCCTTGGAACAAGGGAAAGCTTGTCGGTCAGAAAGCCCCGCTCCGAGTCAGAGATATCTGGGCTATCCGAGTAAGACTTCAGCTTGCTGAGAAGGCGCGTGATTTGGCGCTATTCAACTTGGCCATCGATAGCAAGCTGCGTGCCTGTGACTTAACCAAGTTGCGAGTCCGAGACATCGCCCATGGGGAGCATGTGTCGTCACGGGCCATCGTGATGCAGCAAAAAACTCAGCACCCAGTGCAGTTTGAAATCACTGAGCAAACCCGAACGGTTCTGGAGGCTTGGATGCGCGAGGCGCGTCTCCGCAGCGAGGACTTCTTGTTCCCGAGCCGGTTGCACGCCTCAGACCATCTTTCCACCAGGCAATACGCTCGAATAGTCAAAGCTTGGGTGACAGCTATTGGCCTTGATCCAACCATGTACGGAACCCACACGCTAAGGAGAACCAAGGCTTCGTTGATCTATCGCAGGACGAAGAACCTGAGAGCCGTCCAACTCCTGCTTGGTCATACGAAGCTTGAAAGCACTGTCAGATACCTGGGAATCGAGGTCGATGATGCCTTGGAAATGGCCGAGCAGACGGAAGTCTGACCATTCACTGCGACGGTCGATGCTAGACCGTCGCTATCCGTCCCATAGCCGCCAGTCAATTGTGTCTACAAAATCGGGGGGCATTCAAATCAGAGGGCAGTCTTGCGCTGAGTAATTTATGACTGGCGTATCCTCAAAATGGAATCTGTGATGGCTTGAGCATTAGTGTCCAGCGTTTCCATAGCCGACATCGCATTAGCGGCGACGCTTCCTACCCCATTTTCTGAGAGCCACTTGGTTATTTCTTCTATAGCTGCACTTAAGGCGTGCTGGTTGTGGAGGAGCAATGTCAGAGCGTCCGCCGTGGCGATCTTGCAGTCTGAGTTATCTGGCATGGCGGTCGTCCTTGAGGAATGATGCCGGAAGCCTAGCTCATCTCGTCTTTGGCTGAGACTGGCCGACAGCTGCCCGCCATGATAGGCGGCAGATGGACAGATGCTGACGCTCGCCGGTATCTGCTCTGTTGGCCTTTGTCACCTCAGGTCAGACCCAACGACGCTTTACTACAGAGTCCGGCCATCCTGATAGAATCGATCAGGTTATAGATAACACCCTTCTGAGAAATGGTATGAATACGGAATTGATGGAAGATGAGATGCGCCGGGCGCTATTCGGTGATTCTGAGCCCTCTGCGCCGGCAATTAACTCAGACGTGCAGGACACAGTCCCGGATGTTGTGATCGTACAACCGGTGAAGGCAGCGAAGAAAAAGGCAGTCTCAAAAGGCTTCACTCCTAGGTTGAGAGTTACGCTCCGTGTGGGAAACGAATTTGAAGGCGAGATGTACGAGATGGTGCATGAGGCCGATACGCTGAGCTCCCTAGTTGCAGAACAAGAAGCTACAAAGACGGCCAGAAAAAAATTCAGGTTTGTGGAAGTAGTCTCGGTCAAACCGATGTAAGTGGGTACTCTCACTTTTCGCCCGCTGGGCATCATGCCGCATTCACTTTACCGCGGGCCACCCAACAGATTCGTGTCGATTGAAGCCTCAAATATTAGGGGCGTTAGTCGTATCCCGGATTGGATTTAAAACCATCACCCGATCCCACTCTCAATGTTTAAATGGTCGCCAACCCCAAGCCACATATCTGAGGGTGGCGACAGGCAAAAATCGACCCTAAGCGGTCTTACGACTTTCGCGGAAGCGGACGTTCAAAGTGGTTGCTTCCACATTTTGGGCACGCCAACACCACGTCGGCATCTCTGTAAGGGGGTATCTGTCATTACAAAGCTCCTGAATCAGACCATATACCGGGCCATCAACCAATAGCCCATAAATCCGAATCACGTCACCGCCAGGACATGCCCCTGGATTGGGCCCCTATGCCCACAGAAAAGCGTATTTGCCTCAGCGGGACAGTGACGGATCTGAATTGAGTCGCCGATTAAACGTCAATCAGGCGAACTGCCTGGCGCGAATCAATTGTTGGAATAAATCCGATGCCTTGGTGCTCTGTGATCCACTTCCGAGTCAGCTCTATATCGAAATACCGGCCGTGGGTTTTCATCAGCACAAGCGCCGCACCCGTAATTCGACAATGCCCACAGCTCGGACAGATTCCTTCCTCGTATTCACCATCAGTTTCAACGACCGCCGCAGTTTCACCACAAATCAAGCAAGTCATGAACTACTCCTTTTGGCTTTACCAAATCCCCCAGCGGGACGATGAACTGCAATCCCAACGCGTAATCGACCCGAGTGGCGGCCAGGGCTGGTGAGCTTGCCTAGTTTGCTTCTTTCACCGCACTGAGAAACGCGCACGTGCGTTCCTGCTGCGGGTGTTCGAAGATTTGCGCCGGGGTGCCCTGCTCGTGAATCTGCCCTTTGTAGAAAAAGCACACACGATCAGCGAACTCACGGGCGAAACCCATTTGATGCGTCACCATCAGCATGGTCAGGTTGTGTTCGGTGCCGAGCTTGCGGATCACGTTGAGCACTTCACCGCACAGTTCCGGGTCGAGGGCGGAGGTCACTTCGTCGAACAGCATGACTTTCGGGCGCATGGCGAGTGCCCGGGCGATCGCCACCCGTTGTTGTTGACCACCGGACAACTGCGATGGGTAATGCCCGAGCTTGCTGCCCAGACCCACCAGTTCCAGCAAGTCTGCTGCACGTTCACGGGCCTCGGTCGGTTTCATGCCGAGCACCTGCACCGGCGCCTCGATAACGTTTTGCAACGCTGTCATGTGAGGGAACAGGTTAAAACTCTGGAACACCATGCCGATCTTGCCACGCACTCGGCGGATGTGCCGGTCATTGGCGGGCACCAATACACCGTTGCGATTGGGCATGTGGGTCAGCAAGTCATCCTCAATGCGAATCAGTCCGTCATCGATGCCTTCGAGTGTCATCAGTACCCGCAGCAGTGTGGATTTTCCGGAGCCGCTGGGGCCGATGATCGCGACTTTTTCACCCGGCGTGACGTCTAGGTTCAAATGATCGAGCACGGTAAAGTTGCCGTAGCTCTTGGTAACGTCCTGGAAGCTGACGATCGGCTTTACCGGTTTGGTTTTCTGCATGGCCGTGGCCTCTTGCGGATGCAGCGGGGTCGGGTTGCTGTGCCTTGAAAGGTCACCGGGTGTCGACAGTGGGGTAGTCATTAGCGTAGCTCCAGGCGCACTTCAAGGCGCCGTACCAGATAAGCCAAAGCGATGCTTAGGGCGAGGAAAAACAGACCGACCATGGTGATCGGCTCCAGATAGCGGAAGTTCTCGGAGCCGATGTTCTTGGCCTGTTGCATGATTTCCACCACGGTAATCGCCGACAGCACCGGCGTATCCTTGAGCATTGCCACCAGATAGTTACCCAATGGCGGCAGGATCGGCCGCAGGGCCTGCGGCAGGATTATGTTGCGATATGCGCTGTACGGGGCGATGTTCAGCGCCGTGACTGCTTCCCATTGTGCGCGCGGCACCGCATCGAGGCCGCCGCGATACACCTCGGCGATGTAACAGGCGTAATGCAGGCCGATACCCAGAATGCCCACTTGCATGGCGGTCATGCTGACGCCGTAATTGGGCAGCACGTAGTAAAGGAAATACACCTGGATCAGCAGTGGCGTACTGCGAATGAACTCGATCACAGCGGTGGTCGGCCACGACAGCCAGACTCTGCGGCTCCGTCGGCCGATAGCCAGGAACAGTCCCAGCACAATGGCGATCAGGAAACCGATCAGGGTAATGCCCACGGTGTTGAGCGAGGCGCGCAGCAAATCGGGAAGGATATGCCAGGCATAGGTCCAGTCGAACAGTGTCATGACAGACCTCCACGCAACCGCCCGCGAGCCAGATGCTGCTCAATGCGGCGCATGCCGATGTTGATGGCTTGCGCCAGGATGAAATACATCACCAGCGCCAGACTGAAGATTTCCAGGGTCTGGAAAGTGGCCTGATCCAGTTGACGAGCCCTGAAGCTCAGGTCTGACAGGGTGATCAACGACACCAGCGAAGTATTTTTAAGCAATTCGATCAGCAGGTTGGTACCCGGCGGTATAGCGGCCAGCAACGCCTGCGGAAGAATGATGCGGCGAAAGCGTTTGTAGCCGCTGAAGTTGAGTGCCGTGGACGCTTCGTATTGACCCTTGGCGACGGAGCTGATCGCACCGCGCATCACCTCGGCGCCGTAAGCACCAATGTGCAAGCCTAGGCCGACGATGGCCACGCTGTAGGGGCTCAGTTCAAGGTTGAAGGGCGGCAGCGGCAGCACAAAAAACAGCCAGAACAATTGCACCAGTAACGACGTGCCGCGAAACACTTCAATGTAAGCAATGGAAAACCAGCGCAATGGCCGCCAGGGCGACATGCGCCCCAGGGCCGCGAGAATCGCCGCGACAATCGCCAGCAGCGAACCGAAGATCGTCACCTGGAGCGTCACCCAAGCGCCTTGTATCAATAGCGGAAGTAATTCACCCATGGTTTAAACCTGTCCATCCGGGTTAAGCAGGGAAATAGGCATCGCGCCGTGGCGCCATGCCTGTTTCGACTATTGAGCGCAGAGCTCGGCAGCCGTTTTGCTTGTCACGTTGGATTTGTCAAACCCGAAAGGGGCAACTGCCTTGAGGTGCTCTTCGGAACCCAACCATTTTTTCAACTCGGCGTTGACCGCATCGCGCAGGTCTTTGTCTTCCGGACGGAAGGCGAGAGCACCGTATCCAATGTGTGACGGGTCATCCTTGAACTCGGTGACTGCTTCAACTTTTTCACCACCCTTGGCGGCCAAACCTTTCATGGTCAGTTGAGTACCCACTGCCGCATCGGCACGACCGGCGCGCACGGCTTGCAACTGGGCGGTGGTGTCCGGTACTTGGAGGATTTGCTCATCCTTTACACCCGAGTCGCGGGCATAGCCCAGGTTCACCGTGCCGGCCATGATTGCCAGCTTCACCTCGGGATTCTTGGCGATGTCTTCGTAACTGTGCAGCCCCTTCGGGTTGCCTTTGGCCGTAAGCAGCGCGTCTGGCAGTTGATACTGCGGATCGGTAAACAGCACCTGCTTGCAGCGAGCCGGCGTGATGTACATGCCGGCGGCAATCACGTCGAAGCGCCCGGCGCGCAGACCCGGGATCAACGAGCCCCATTCGGTCAACACGCCGTCAACCTGTTTGATGCCCATTTTGGCAAAGATGGCTTTGGCGATTTCCGGTGATTCACCGGTGACCCTGCCGTCGGTTTCGGTAAAGGCGAATGGGGTTTCGTTGGCATAACCGATACGGATGCTGCTGTTCTGTTTGACGGTTTCCAGTGTCGTAGCGGCTTGGGCGCCGGCGGCTAGGCCGAACATCGCGCAAGCTATGAACAGGTGACGCAATGCATGGGTGCTGCGGGAAGGGAAATTGCTCATCGATAAAATCTCCTGTTTCTTGTTGACCCGTCGGTGACGGCTCTGTGGTAGGAGGCAGTGTTACAAGAGCAAAGCGTACAAGGACTGATCTCATGGAGCTGGGCGCAGTCCGGTACAGGTCGATTGATTTTGTTGTGGGCTTTAAGGTGCCCGCTGTCGACCTTGAGCCGAGCATACAAAAGCGCTGAGCATCATTGTATTGCACTAGGACAATTGCATTGCATGGATACTAGCGCGATGCTGTCCCGACGAGCACAGACCCGAGTTTTAGCGCTGATGGACAAATGGAAAGCGGCACTGGATATCGCCCGCAGTGGCGAGTCAAAGTACAAGATTCTGGTGCAGGCGATTGCCGATGATATCGAGCAGGGTGTCTTGGCCAATGATCAGCGCCTGCCACCGCAGCGGCATGTTGCCGATACCATGGGCATCAGCGTGCAGACGGTCACCAACGCCTATAAAGAGCTGGAGCGTCAGGGGCTGGTGCGTTGCGAAGTCGGGCGCGGCAGTTTTGTGTCGCGGCGCATGAGCGATCGAGTGGCTACCTATATTCTCGATAGCCCCGAACGGGCCCTGGTGGATTTTTCCATCGCGCGGATCCTGCACACCCGCGAGCACGACCAGTTCTGGCGTGACACCTGTCTCGAACTCAGCACGGAAGAGGATCAGCCGTGGATACACGCATTTCGTCCGATTGCGGGTTTCGAGTCGCACCGCGAAGAGGCCACGCACTGGATCGGACGGCAAGGACTGCGGGTCGAGCGTGATGACATCCTGATTACCAACGGCGCCGCTCACGGCATCTTCCTTGCGCTGGCGTCTCTGGCCGGTCCCGATGATGTCGTGCTCTGCGAAGGGATCACCGATCACGGGGTAATCGGCAACTCTCAGGTATTGGGATTCACCCTCAAAGGCCTGGAAATGGACCGCTATGGCATAGACCCGGAACACTTCGAAGACATGTGCAGCAATGAGCGCATCACCGCGCTGGTGTGCACGCCCAACCTGAACAACCCGACCACCAGCCTGATGCCCGACAGTCGTCGGCGGGAGATTGCCGATATCGCCCGGCGTTTCGGTGTGCACATCATTGAAGACGATGTATACGGGCCGTTGCTGGATGAGCATCGCGCGCCGCCAATCAGCCATTACCTGCCGGAGTTATCGTTCTATTGCACTAGCATGACCAAGTCAGTGCTGACCGGTTTGCGCATCGGCTATTTGGTAGTGCCCAAGCGACTGGCGTTGCGCACCGAAAGTATCTTGCGGGTCAACAGCTGGATGGCCACGCCCATGGTCTCCGAAATCGCTGCGCGCTGGATTCGTGACGGTCGCGCCGACACGCTCGTGCGATTGCAGCGCAAACTGTTGGCCGGCAGGCAGGCGATAGTCAGCAAATACCTGGGCGAGCACCTGCTCGGCCAGCATCCTCATGCACTGAACGCGTGGGTTGGCATTCCAATACACTGGGAGGTCGACAGCCTGGTGCGGGCCTTGCGTCACCGGCACATCGCTGTCGCATCGCCTGATCCGTTCACCGTGCGTGGAACGCCGCGAGCTCGAGCGGTGAGGGTGTGTGTCGGCGCCGAATGCAGCGACGAAGAAATGCGTGATGCATTGATAAGCATGCGCGAGATATTCGGGCAGTACCCGCAAATCCATGATTTTTGACCGGGAAAAAGTCCGCAAAAAAGTTTGTCGGATAAATTGCCCTAGTACATTCATTACGACAATCCAGTCCTCTTAGACTGCGCCCAACACCACAGTCGGGACGCGGTCATGTCAACGTTGCAGCTACATGATGTTTACCTCGCTCGCCAGCGCATCGAATCGCTTGTCCGGCGTACCCCCTTGGAATACTCGCCCAGCCTTTCGCAACGATTGGGCGTGGCGGTGTACCTCAAACTCGAATCCCAGCAAATCACCGGCAGTTTCAAATTGCGCGGCGCGAGCAATGCCGTGGCGCAGCTCAGCGCCGAGGAGAAAGCGCGTGGCGTGGTGGCGGCGTCGACCGGTAATCACGGTCGTGCTCTGGCGTATGCCGCTTCCCGGCAAGGCGTGAAGGCGACGATTTGCCTGTCGCATCTGGTGCCGGCGAACAAGGTTCAAGCCATTCGTGATCTGGGCGCCGAGGTATGCATCGTCGGCCAGTCTCAGGACGACGCCCAGCGTGAAGCCGAACGGATCGCCAACGAGCAAGGCGCGACATTGCTGCCGCCGTTCGATCACCCGACCATCATCGCCGGGCAGGGCACGCTGGGGCTGGAAATCCTCGAACAGCAACCGGACGTGGTGCAAATTCTCGTGCCGTTGTCCGGCGGCGGTTTGTTTGCCGGGGTTGCGCTGGCGATCAAAAGCGTCAGCGCGAACATCATCACCCACGGCATCAGCATGCAACGCGGTGCAGCCATGCACGCCAGCCTCGCAGCCGGGCATCCGGTGGAAGTCGAAGAGCTGCCGACCCTGGCCGACTCGCTCGGCGGTGGCATCGGCCTGAACAACCGTTACACCTTCAACATGACTCGCGATCTGTGTGACCACCTGCATTTGCTCAGCGAGACTTCCATCGCCAATGCCCTACGCCATGCCTATCGCGAAGAGCGTCTGGTGCTGGAAGGCGCGGCCGTGGTCGGGATTGCCGCGTTGCTTGATGGATTGATTGAGCCGCGCGGGCCGATCGTGGTGGTGGTCAGCGGCCGTAACGTCGACATCGATCAGCACCTGCGCGTCCTCGCGGGCGCAGATGCGTGAACCCCAACAATAACGACTGAATGGAGTGCCGCATTGATGAGTGACATCACCTTATTGAGCGAAGCGGATCTGCGTGCCTGCGTAGCACTAGACCTGCCGAGCATCGAAGCCATCGAACAAGCCTTTGTGCTGCTGGCCACAGCAGCGGTGGCAATGCCGCCGATCCTGCGTCTGGACATCCCCGAGCACAATGGCGAAGTGGACGTGAAGACTGCGTACCTGCCGGGCCTGGAGCGTTTTGCGATCAAGGTCAGTCCGGGTTTTTTCGACAATCCGAAACTCGGCCTACCGAGCCTCAACGGCATGATGATGTTGCTGTCGGCGCGCACCGGTTTGCTCGACGCCTTGCTGCTGGACAACGGTTATCTGACCGCCGTACGCACAGCCGCGGCGGGCGCCGTGGCGGCTCGCGCCCTGTCGCGGGTCGACAGTCGCAGCGTGGCGCTGATCGGTGCCGGCGAGCAGGCCGCGTTACAGCTTCAGGCATTGCGCCTGGTGCGACCGATTGAATCCGTTCAAGTCTGGGCACGTGATAGCGCCAAGGCTCAAGACTTCAGCGCTGAACTGGCGCGCGACAGCGGCCTGACGGTCACGCCTTGCGCGAGCATCGACGAGGCCATGACCGGCGTGGACATTGCGATCACCTGCACCCCGAGCCGCGAACCCTTGATCGAAGCGCGCCATCTGCACCCCGGCTTGCATATCACAGCCATGGGCTCGGACGCCGAACACAAAAACGAAATTTCCCCCCAGGCGCTGGCGCAGGTCGACCGCTACGTGGCGGATCGCTTGAGCCAGACGCGAATCCTCGGCGAGTTGCATCACGCTCTGGCGGCCGGCGCTATTACCGACGAATCGGGCTTGGCCGAATTGGGGCAAGTGCTCGCAGGCCAGCGCCCAGGTCGGACCAGCGAGGCGCAAGTCACCTTGTGCGACCTCACCGGCACCGGCGCCCAGGACACCGCCATGGCCAATCTGGCCTTCGAGCGCGCGCGCTCGGCCGGCAAGGGTTTTCAGTTCGGCAGCTAATCCACTTTTTTCATCCGTGCGTCATTTATCAGAGGGCATGTGCATGTCTCAGATAGTCATCAATCTCCCGTTCGAACGGGAGGAATACGCCCAGCGTCTGGCCAAGGTTCGAGCGGCCATGCAGATTCAGGGCATCGAGCTGTTGCTGGTCACCGATCCGTCGAACATGGCCTGGCTGACCGGCTATGACGGTTGGTCGTTTTACGTTCACCAATGCGTGTTGTTGGCGCTCGACGGCGAGCCAGTCTGGTTCGGTCGCGGGCAAGACGCCAACGGCGCCAAGCGCACGGTGTTCATGCAGCACGAGAACATCGTCGGTTACCCGGACATCTACGTGCAGTCCCGGGAACGCCATCCGATGGATTACCTGTCGCGGGAAGTCATCAGTGCCCGGGGTTGGGACGCGCTGACCATCGGCGTGGAAATGGATAACTATTATTTCAGCGCCGCCGCGTATTTGTCGCTGCAGAAAAACCTGCCGCAGGCCAAGCTGATCGACGCGGTCGGGTTGGTGAACTGGCAGCGGGCGATCAAGTCGCCCCAGGAAATCGCTTACATGCGCATCGCTGCGCGCATCGTCGAAAACATGCACGGGCGGATCCTCGAACGAATCGAGCCGGGCATGCGCAAAAATGAACTGGTGGCTGAAATCTACAGCAGCGGGATCCTCGGCGCTGACGGTCATGGCGGCGATTACCCGGCCATCGTGCCGCTATTGCCCACGGGTGCCGACGCCAGCGCGCCGCACCTGACCTGGGACGATTCGCCGTTCGAAAAAGGCGCCGGGACCTTCTTTGAAATCGCCGGTTGCTACAAGCGTTATCACTGTCCGCTGTCGCGCACGATCTATTTGGGCAAACCTCCACAGCACTTCCTCGACGGCGAAAAAGCGGTGGTCGAAGGCATCGCCGCGGGACTGGAAGCAGCCAAACCGGGCAACACCACCGGCGACATCGCTGTGGCGTTTTTCAAAGTGTTGGAGAAATTCGGCATCCACAAGGACAGCCGTTGCGGCTACCCGATCGGGATCAGCTATCCGCCAGACTGGGGCGAACGCACCATGAGCCTGCGTCCCGGCGACACCAGTGTGTTGCAACCGGGCATGACGTTCCACTTCATGCCGGGCCTGTGGATGGACGATTGGGGACTGGAGATCACCGAAAGCATTTTGATCACTGAGACCGGTGTCGAGACACTGTGCAATGTGCCACGCCAACTGTTCGTGAAGGATTGAGCCATGAGCGATTTACCTGACAATCCGATCAATGCCACGGTGGACTTTGCCCGCGAAGGCGTGCAGCACGGATTCCTCAAATTGCCGTATTCCCGGGACGATTCGGCCTGGGGCGCGGTGATGATTCCGGTAACGGTGATTCAGCGCGGCCAGGGTCCGACTGCGCTGCTTACCGGCGGTAACCACGGTGACGAATACGAAGGCCCGGTGGCGCTGAGCAAGCTGGCGCAGGGCCTGACGGCCGCCGAGGTAACGGGGCGGGTGATTATCGTCCCGTTCATGAACACCCCGGCGTTCCATGCTGGTCGGCGCACGTCGCCGATCGACAAGGGCAATCTCAATCGCAGTTTCCCCGGTAAGCCGGACGGCACCGTGACCGAGAAAATTGCCGATTACTTCAATCGGACTCTGTTGCCCTTGGCCGATATCGTGCTGGACATCCATTCCGGTGGCCGCACCCTGGATTTCCTGCCTTTTGCAGCCTGTCATGTGCTGCCCGACAAAAAACAGCAGGCTCAATGCGAAGCCGGCATGCGCGCTTTCAATGCGCCTTACAGCATGCGCATGCTGGAGCTCGATGCAGGGTCGATGTACGACACCGCCGCCGAGCGTCAGGGCAAAGTCTTTGTCACGACCGAACTGGGTGGCGGTGGTTCGTCCACGGCGCGCAGTGTGGCGATTGCCGAGCGCGGGGTGCGCAATCTGCTAGTGCATGCAGGGATTCTTGAAGGTGAGATCCAGCCCGCGGAGTCAATCATGTTAGGCATGCCCGATGCCACTTGCTTCATCGATAGCGAACACGATGGCTTGCTGGAAATGTGCCGCGATCTGGGCGACAACGTGAGCAAGGGAGAAGTGATTGCCCGCGTTTACGACGCTACCCGTAGCGGCGTCGCTCCGGTGGAATATCGCGCGGCCCGCAGCGGGCTGCTGGCGGCGCGCCACTTTCCAGGAATGGTGCAGTGCGGCGATATCATTGCAGTCATCGCCGATGTATTGACCTGACCCCAACCCCTGTGAAAGTGAGCTTGCCCGCGATGGCGGCGGCACATCCAGCATCGATGTGACTGACATACCGCATTCGCGGGCAAGCCCGCTCCCACAGGTTCTGCCACAATTTTCAATGCCCGGAGGTCCTCGGACCATGCACAAGCTCGATCGCTATGACCTGAAAATCCTGCGAATCCTCGCCGAAGATGGTCGGATCACCAAGTCGAGCCTGGCCGAGGCGATCAATCTCTCGGTGACCCCGGCGTGGGAGCGGGTTCGCAAGTTGGAGTCGCTAGGGCTTATCAAGGGCTACCGGGCACAGATCGACTGGAACGCGGTGTTCAAAGGCCAGCAGGTGCTGGTGGAAATCACCCTGGCCCGACACACCGCCCAGGACATGCGGCGGTTCGAGCAACGCATGAACGAGGCCGCCGAAGTGGCATTCTGTTACGCCACCGGTGGCGGTGTTGATTACATGGCGATGATCCAGGCGCCGGACATTGACCATTACCAGCGGTTTATCGACCAGTTGTTGCTCGATGACCTGGGCATTGAGCGCTACTTCACCTACATCGTCACTAAAACCATCAAGACCGCGGGTGCCTTGCCGGCCGAGGTGGCGCAAGAACCATAAATCGGGGCAAAACCTTCACCGCAAAAAGTCCCTGTTTACCGGCGTTCAATCAGAAAAAACCTATGGTTACACCCCGCCAAACGCCAAATCATCTTGGCTGCGCTGCCCTAGCATGGATTCACGCACACGGTTTGGAGTGAACGCCATGACATACAAACATCCGCTGTTGTTCAAAGCACTTTGCTACGTAGACGGCCATTGGGTCCACAGTGACAGCGGCCATAGCGTCGCCGTGCACAATCCGGCCGATCAGAAGTTAATCGGTCATGTGCCGATGCTCGATCAGCCTCAGATCATCGCCGCCGTAGATGCCGCACACCGGGCGTTTTCAGCCTGGCGTGAACAAAGCCTCGATGACCGCGGAACGATTCTGCGGCGCTGGGCGGCGTTGATCCTTGAGCATCAGGAAGACCTGGCGCGGATTCTCAGCCAGGAACAAGGCAAGCCCCTGGCCGAGTCCCGCGGCGAAATCGCCTACGCCGCCAGTTTCATTCCATGGTTTGCCGAAGAGGCGCGGCGCCTTTACGGGCAGAACATCCCCAGCCATATCCCCGGCGCGCATCTGGGCACGATCAAGGAACCGGTTGGCGTCTGTGCACTGCTGACGCCGTGGAATTTTCCTTCGGCGATGATCACCCGCAAAGCCGCCGCCGCATTGGCCGCCGGTTGCACTGTGGTCATCAAACCGGCCCACGAAACGCCTTACTCGGCGTTCGCGTTGGCGCAATTGGCGGAAGAAGCAGGCTTCCCCGCCGGCGTGTTCAACGTGGTGCTGGGCGAACCGCAAATGACCATGCAAACCCTGGTGCAGGACGCTCGCGTGCGTTCGGTCAGCTTCACCGGCTCGACCCGGGTCGGCAAGTTGGTCCTGCAAGCGGCAGCCCAGGATGTGAAGAAGGTATCGCTGGAATTGGGCGGCAATGCGCCGTTCATTGTCTGCGCCGATGCCGATCTGGAGCTGGCGGTGAAAGTCGCGGTAGAGGCCAAGTTCCAGACCTCCGGCCAGGATTGCTGCGCGGCCAATCGGATTATGGTCGAACGCTCGATTTATCCGGCGTTCCTCAGCCGCTTTGCCTCTGCGGTGCGCGAACTGCGGGTCGGCCCCGCGCTGGTGGGTGATCAAGAGCAAAGCGTCGACATCGGCCCGCTGATGCATCAGGCCGCCTTCGATGTGACCGTCGAGCGTGTGGCTGATGCGCTGAAGCTGGGCGCGCAACGTCTGGTGGGCGGCGAAGCGCATGCCCTCGGCGGATTGTTCTATCAGCCGACGGTGCTGGCCGACGTTACGCCGCAGATGCGTATCTACCGCGAAGAAAATTTCGCGCCGATTGCTGGCGTCATGCCTTTCGCCACCCTCGAGCAAGCCATCGAAATGGCCAACGACACCGAATACGGTCTGGCTGCCTACATTTGTTCCAACCGCTTGGACCTAATCTACCCCCTGATTCGCCGCCTCGACCACGCCATGGTCGCGGTCAATGGCGTCAAGTTCACCGGCCATCCGATCCCGTTCGGTGGCATGAAAGCCTCGGGGCTGGGCCGCGAGGGCGGTACCGAGGGCTTCGAAGCCTTTGTCGAAACCAAATACTTTTGCCTGCACCATCAAGGCCAGTTCTAAGGAGATCCGCCATGAGCCAAAAACTCGATTCGTTGTTCGAACAAGACCGTGCGCACTTCATGCACCCGTCAACCCATGCCCATGACCACGCCAGCGGCACGCTCAAGGGACGCATCATCAAGAGCGCGTCAGGCATTCGTATCCGCGACCACGAAGGCCGCGACTTCATCGACGCCTTTGCCGGGCTGTACTGCGTGAACATCGGCTACGGGCGCACCGAAGTCGCCGATGCGATCTACAAGCAGGCAAAGGAGCTGGCCTATTACCACACCTATGTCGGGCACTCAACCGAAGCGATCATCGAGCTGTCGAGCCGCATCATCGACTGGGCGCCGGAGGGCATGAAGAAGGTCTACTACGGCCTGTCCGGTTCCGACGCCAACGAAACCCAGATCAAACTAGTGCGTTACTACAACAACGTATTGGGTCGCCCGCAGAAGAAGAAAATCATCTCCCGTGATCGCGGTTATCACGGTTCAGGCATCATGACCGGCAGCCTGACCGGCCTACCGACTTTCCACCAGCATTTCGACCTCCCGGCCGAAGGCGTTAAACATACCATTTGTCCGCACTGGTACCGCAAGGCACCGGCAGGTATGGATGAAGCCACTTTCGTGCGCTATTGCGCCGACGAGCTGGAGAAAATGATCCTGGCCGAAGGGCCGGACACCGTCGCCGCGTTCATCGGCGAACCGCTGATGGGCACCGGCGGCATCATCGTTCCGCCGGCCGGCTATTGGGCCGCCATACAAGCGGTGTTGAACAAATACGACGTGTTGTTGATCGCCGACGAAGTGGTCTGCGCCTTCGGTCGCCTGGGTTCGAAGATGGGCAGTCGGCGCTATGGCATGCGTCCTGACCTGATCACCACGGCCAAAGGCCTGACCAGTGCCTATGCGCCTTTGTCAGCAGTGATTGTCGGTGAAAAAGTCTGGGACGTGATCGAAAAAGCCTCCGAATCTCAAGGTGCCATGGGACATGGCTGGACGTACTCCGGGCATCCGATCTGCGCGGCGGCGGCCCTGGCCAACCTCGACATCCTGGAGCGGGAAAACCTGACGGCCAACGCAGAGAATGTTGGCAGCTATCTGAATCGTCGATTGCGGGAAGTATTGGAAGGTCATCCACTGGTGGGCGAAGTGCGCGGCGACGGCATGCTTGCCGCGGTCGAGTTCATGGCCGATCGTGAGCAACGCACACCATTCGATGCTGCGTTGAAGGTCGGTCCGAAAGTATCGGCAGCCTGTCTTGAACGCGGAATGATTGCCCGAGCGATGCCCCATGGCGACATTCTCGGTTTTGCACCACCGTTGATCTTGACCGAGGAGGAGGCCGACCTGATTGTCGACATCACCAAAAGTGCGGTCGATCACGTGGCCAGCGAGATACTGGGCTAAGCCTTACCGCTCCCCCCCAAAAAACCGCTCGATCCTTCACCGTTCGGGTGGTTTTTTGTATCGCAAGTTTGGTCTTGTTGTGAACAAACTGCGAAGAGAAGATTGTGATTACATAAACTCATTTTGGGAGTAAGGGGAGCCGGAGATGCACTGTTGAAGGCCCATCGAATGACTGCTTCTGGCCGACTCCAGCCAGTTCGCACTCAGTTAGCGCTGCTGAAAAGCAGCCATTCGATCGAAAAAAATCTCAACCACACATTACCGCAATGACATCAGCACCAAGGAGGTTCGTCCCATGTCATTGCAGTGCCCTCGCTGTCACTCCCCCAAAGTCGCTTCTTTCCATCACGCCATGAAGGCCGGCGCTGCTATCGGCGCGGTCGGTGGCATCGCACGTGGCGTTAGCGCTGCTCTGGCTGGCGGCAAGGCCGGCGCAGCGCTCGGCGTAATTGCCGGCCCTGTCGGTATAACCCTGGGCTCGGTATCCGGTGCCATTCTCGGCGGTCTTGCCGGAGGCGTCGGTGGCTGTGCGCTCGGTGCCCAGCTCGGTGAGTCGCTCGACCGCCACGTCCTGGCCCATAACCTCTGCCTGCTCTGCGGTCACCGCTTCAACCTGCCGGCCTGACCCGGCTCTTTCTCTCCTCTTATTTCTCGTCCGGTCGGTGCTGCGCCTGGCGCGGCGTTTTATGCCGACCTGCACCCAAAGGAATCACTCTCATGGCACATCTCGTCGAAACCATGGCCTACGCTGGCGCTACTCCGTGGCACGGCCTGGGCAATCAGCTGACTCAGAAACAGCCCATCGAAGTCTGGCAACGCGAAGCCGGCATGGACTGGCAGATCCTCGAAAGCCCGGTGCATTTCAAATCAGAAGTCGCCGGGCATCTGGGCGCTATCCACTCCTTTCCCGAGCAGAAGGTGCTCTTCCGCTCCGACACCAAGGCGCCGCTGTCGGTGGTCTCGCAGCGTTATCACACCGTGCAGCCTCGGGAAGTTCTGGAGTTCTACAGGGATCTCACCGAGGTCTCCGGCTACGAGTTGGAGACCGCTGGCGTGCTCAAAGGCGGACGCAAGTTCTGGGCGCTGGCGCGTACCGGGCAAGGCGCTGCGCTCAAGGGTAACGATCAGGTGAATGGCTACCTGCTGCTGGCCACTTCCTGCGACGGAACCCTGGCCACCACGGCAACGCCGACCACAGTGCGCGTGGTGTGCAACAACACCTTGACCATCGCCCTGGATGGCACCAGCCGGGCAATCAAGGTACCGCACAACACCCGTTTCGATCCCAAGGTGGTGAAGAAGCAGCTCGGCATCGCCGCCTCGCAATGGGACGACTTCATGTACCGCATGCGCGTGCTGGCCGAGCGCAAGGTTCAGTGGCATGAGGCCCTGGGCTTCTTCATGAACGTGCTGTGCGAGACCAGCCCGACCGGCGCCTTGCCGGAGCAACTGCCCAACGAGCGCGCCCTGCGCAAGGTCCAGGAGCTGTACGAAGGCCGTGGTCGCGGTAGCCAGCTGGACTCGGCGCGCGGCACCGCCTGGGGCCTGCTCAACGCCGTGACCGAATACGTCGACCACGAGCGCCGTGCGCGCAGCAACGAGTACCGCATGGACTCGGCCTGGTTCGGCCAAGGCGCGCAGATCAAGCAACGCGCCATGGATGCCGCGCTGCAGCTCGCCGCTTAACCCTTACTCACATCAACCCTCGCGCCCGGTCAGCCTTGTGCTGGTCGGGCGTTTTTATGTCTGCAGGTGAATCCCATGAAAGCAACGTCATTGAACAGCAGCACCGGCAAGAAACGCCCTGCCCTGCGCCTGGTCAGCACCAAGGAGCTACCGCGCGAAGACTGGCTGCAGATCCGCAAGCAAGGTATTGGCAGTTCGGACGCTGCCGCAGCCGTAGGACTGAACCCCTACAAGTCGCAACTGGAGCTGTGGATTGAAAAGACCGGGCGTGATGCCGGCATGCCGAAGGCTGATCCTCAGGATGAGGAAAGCCCTATGTACTGGGGCAACGTGCTGGAGCCCATCGTGGCCTGGCATTACAGCAAGCGCACGAAGAACAAGGTACGGCGCATCAATGCCGTGCTCCAACATCCGGATCCGGAGCTGCCCTGGATGCTGGCCAACATCGACCGCGAGGTGATCGGGGCGGACGACGTGCAGATCCTCGAATGCAAAACAGCCGGCATAAACGGGGCACGCCTCTGGAAGGAGGGCGTGCCGGAGTATGTGCAGCTGCAGGTGATGCACCAGCTCGCCGTCACCGGCAAGCAGGCGGCGGATGTGGCGGTACTGCTGGGTGGCCAGATGCTGGAGATCCACCGCATCGAGCGAGATGAGCAGATGATCGCTCGGCTGATCGAGCTGGAGCGAAAGTTCTGGCACTACGTGGAAACCGACACCCCACCGCCGGCCGATGGCACCGCCTCCGCTGAATCAGCCCTGCGCTGCCTCTACCCGGAGGACAACGGCCAGGTCATCGACCTCAGCCAGCATGCTGGTCTGTCAGCGGCTTACATCGAGCTGAAAGCCGTGCGTCAGTCGATTGCCGACAAGGAAAAACGCGAGGCCGAGCTCAAGCAGATGCTGCAGCAGGCCATGGGCGATGCCAGTCGGGTGGAATTCTCCAGCGGCTACGTCAGCTGGCGCAAGGCCAAGGACAGCATCGGTCTCGATGTCGCTCAGTTGCTCCAGGACAAGCCCTACCTGCAGGCCAAGTACCCGCTGCTGAAACCCGGTGCGCGCCGTTTCCTGGTCAGCTGATTTCCGTCTCCATCAACTCTTCCCTCCCCTTGGCCAGTCCATGCAGTTCGCGCTGCGTAGCTGGCCTTTTTTCATTTCCAGGAGAGCCATCATGCTCAAAGGTTTAGCTATCACCCCGCCGGTGCTCGGCCGCATCTCGATAGGCAAGGTCGTCGAGAAGAACGGCAAGCGCCTGCCGGAAAAGGATGACCAGTTCACCATCACCTCACAGGTGCAAGGCAAGGACGGCTGGCTGCTCCACCCGCTCAATGACGAGCTGCGCCAGAGCAAGGACGACAAGCTGCGCAACATTCCGGTACGCCTGCTGTTCAACGAGCCGGAACTGAATTTCCGCGCCGACTACACCTTGTTCGACCGCCAGTCCGGGCGCCCGCTCTGCGTCGGCAATGGCGAAACCTGCAGGCGCGTCACCCAGGACGGCATGCAGACACTGCCCTGCCCTTCGCCGGATGCCTGCCCGCTAGCCAAAGGCAATGCCTGCAGGCCCTACGGCCGGCTGAACGTGATCATCGGCGACGACGATCCGCTGGGCAGCTTCGTGTTCCGCACCACCGGCTTCAACAGCATCCGCACTCTGGCGGCTCGCCTGCATTACTTCCAGGCCATCTCCGGCAACCGCCTGGCCTGCCTGCCGCTGGAGCTGCGTCTGCGTGGAAAGTCCACCCGGCAAAGCCATGGTACGCCGATCTTCTACGTCGACCTGACGGTACGCGGCGGTATGGTGATGACGGAGGCGCTGCAGGCCGCCAATGGGCTCGATGCACAGCGGCAAGCAGCAGGCTTCGATCAGGCCGCCTTGGATGAAGCGGCGCAGCGTGGCTTCGGCAATGGCGCCTTCGAGGACAGCGAGGAAGACTCTGGTGCCATCGCCGAAGAGTTCTACCCCGCCGAGGAAAGCCAATCTCCATCCCCCAACACCTCCCAGCGCTCTGCGAAAGCCAGCCTGGCCGAGAAGCTGGACGCACAAGCCCAGCGCCACACCCCACCGATCGATAACCATCAAGGAGCCCACCATGCGCCTGCACAAGCTGAAGGCCAGTGAATCGACCGGCACCTACCTGGTCGATTCACCGGTCACCGAAACCGACATCCTGCTGATGGCCCGCCAGTTGGCGAGTCTGCGCCTGCGCCGGGGGCGAGCACTGACCTCACCGAAGGAAGTGTTCGGCCACCTGCAGGCGCTGCTGGGCGATTACGAGCATGAGGTATTCGCCCTGCTTCTGCTCGACAGCCGGCACCGGGTGATCGTCTTTCATGAACTGTTCCGGGGCACCCTGGACAGCGCCAGCGTCTATCCCCGAGAAGTCGTCAAGGCTGCCCTGGAGCACAACGCCGCGGCAGCCGTGCTGGTCCACAACCACCCTTCCGGTGATCCGGAACCCAGCCAATCAGATCTCACCCTGACCCACAAACTGCGGGAGGCCCTGAACCTAGTCGGGGTGCGAACGCTGGACCATATCGTGGTGGGCCAGGAGGGCTGCGTATCGCTGGCGGAACTGGGCTACCTGTGAGGAGAACACGACGATGAAGCTACTGCGGATCTTTGCTGCCGTGTTCCTGTTCGCCGGCATCCTCGCGGGCTGCCTGGCCCTTCTGCTGCTGGTACTTCTGATGGTGCGCTTTCCACCACTGCTGATTGCCGTGGTGCTGGCATGCTGGATCGTCAATCGGTTGCTGAAATCTTCACGAGGAGCACCTCGGTAAGCGGCATCATCAGTATGGGCAGTCGCAAGGCTGCCCATACTGGAACAGGAGTATTTTCTTTTTTCCCCTGTTCATCGGGCAATGCTGAATTTCTGGCAGTGTTTGACCAAGCCTCGCAGCCTTATGACGAACAGAGAACCCTGGGCCGCATCGGCCAAGCAGACGAGATTGGGGCCGCCGCGCTCTTCCTGGCGAGCGATGCGTCGAGCTACGTCAACGGCGCCGAACTGTTCGCGGACGGCGGCGCCTCCCAGACCTGAGCAGGCCACCAACCATTCGCTCCGGTTAACGCCGACCCTTAGGTGGATTTCTAAGGAAGCTGCATCGGTGTAGTGCTGGTGCGGATGCTGGACCGTCGCCGTGGTGTCGTGTTGCCGGTGCGGGTATACGTAGAGCCTCCAGGCGGAACCCCGGTAGCGTGTAAGGACTGACGCAAAGGGATCAGCAGATAGGCCATGCTCTAGGTGCCGCTGCGTACACATACATTCTTGGCACCGAACAAGTTCATTTGCTGGATCGGCCGCGACCTTTGCTATGGCGGCATTGTCCTCACGCTGGCCGGCGACGTTGCTTCTGGCGACCTTGGGAGACGGACCAATGCGGCGCCCGCGGCCAATGTGAGCTTGACCTACCTAACTTCAACTTCCTTAGGACACTCTGATGGATGAATTTTCTGGTTCGTTAATCGATCATCTGGGTATTGGTGTTTCGGACATTTCACATGCTCGCGCCTTCTACGAACAAGCGCTGAAGCCGCTGGGGATTACCCTCCTCGCGAGCATAGAAGCCCCCCTCCGCAATCAGCTCCTCGGAGATTGGGCTTCGGCTCTTCTGGCAAGCCATTTCTCTGGGTGCATGCCACCACCTCCCCTAGCATCGGGGCGCATATAGCTTTGATCGCCCAGAGTCATGAGGCAGTCGACGCGTTCCATACGGCCGGGCTGGTCGCTGGGGGTCAAGACAACGGAGCGCCAGGAATCAGGTCCCATTACCACGCCGGATATTACGCGGCCTATGTGCTAGGCCCTGATGAGGTAAATCTGGAAGCCGTCTGCCAAGCATCAGATTGAGAGCTTCAGCTACGAACGAAGTAGCTGCCCGGGGGCGTTATCGTTGATTCCAGAAAATTCGGCTTGATGCGCACCGACTAATCAGCCATTTCCTGCAAAGACTCAGCTATCTGAGTCCCTGTTTTAGGGTTTTGTCGGGGCGTTTTTTCCCACGCCGACAGAATTGAACTGTCGGAAACCAGAGGCTGGCTTACCCTTTACCTTCAGAACCTCTCGCGCAGCATCGCCATCAGATTGCGCGGTTCGCCATAACTCCTCGCATTCCATAAACGCCATGTTTCAACGCTCTCAGGGCGGGTGGCAGCTTCAAGTCGCCTCTAAGCGGGTCCTGTTGAGAGCAATACCTCTCCTAATTCTGGAAATTTAATTTTCACATTTGCGACTGGCGGGGCCCAAAAAAGGCCTGTCCAGCTTCCTGTGGCGATCAGATCACCAGCCCTCAAGGGCCGGTTCTGCGATGCAGCATGCCTCGCCAACCACGGCAGCGAGGCCAGTGGATCAGTGAAGGGATGGCTTCCAACATCAACTATCTGCAGCCGCCCATCCACCCAGACCTCGACTGCCTGCTGCGACCAGTTTGCCGGAGGCTGAGTCGCTTCGCCCAGCACCAATGCGCGGTTGAGTTGCTGATCAGCCAGGCGAAGCAAGGGATGCGCCTGCTCTCCCTGTTGAAAGCGGGTATCACACAGCTCGATCCCGACATGCCATGCATCAATCGCTTCATAGGCTGCTGCATGATCGGAATCGCCATCGACATCTCGCCCAAGTCGCACGATCAGCTCACCTTCGATGCCGAAACGGCTGCAATAGCCCTCAGGGACCGCCCAACCCGATAAATGAATGGAGTGGCTCGGCACGCGCGCAGTGCTGACCAGCCTTCCAGGGCTGCCGCCAAGCTTCCACGCAGTCTCCGACGAGTCACCGAACCAGCCAAGCTCGGCGGCGACAAGTTCCTGAACCTGGTAAGCATCGGCTTCAGTCAGCAAACCAAGCCCGTCATATGGCACATTACGCCGCTGTCGCCATGCTTGGACCAATGCCGCCGCTACCTGGGTCGCGCCGTTCATAGCGGCAGTTCATGCGGGCGACGACGAGTTTGAGCGGGAGCAGGCTTCTGGCACGGTAAAAACTTCCCGCGGCCCGCGGCGCCTCTTGGTTCGCCGTCCCAAACGACCTCTCCTCGTGCCAGCGTTATGGCCGGCCATGCACTCAACTGCATACCTTCATAGGGGGTGTAATCCACATTGTGGTGCAGCATTTCGTTGGTAATGCGTACTGGCTCACCTTCGTTCCAGATGACCAGGTCAGCATCGGCGCCAATTGCGACGCTGCCTTTGCGTGGGTACAAACCATACATTTTTGCGGCATTGGTGGATGTGAGTGCGACGAAACTCTGCGGGGTAATCCGGCCTTTGCGAACACCTTCGGACCAGAGAAGCGCCATTCGCGTTTCGATCCCAGGAATACCAT
This sequence comes from Pseudomonas sp. HS6-2, assembly GCF_049325675.2. Lineage (NCBI taxonomy): Bacteria > Pseudomonadati > Pseudomonadota > Gammaproteobacteria > Pseudomonadales > Pseudomonadaceae > Pseudomonas > Pseudomonas sp. HS6-2. Next base: position 5,636,700 of record NZ_CM143906.1, read on the forward strand.
TGGCGACTTGTTCAAACGTCGGGCTTTCACCATGGGCTTTTTTACCGTCGTGGCCTTCGTACCGGAACGGCGCATGGTCCGATGAAAACACCTCGAATGAACCATTTTCCAGGCCGTCCCAGATGACCTGCTGGTTGGCAGGATCGCGCGGTGGTGGGCTGCAGATGCATTTCGCGCCTTCAAAGCTGTCGTCGCATCCGAGCGAAGCCGCCGTCAGGAACAGATACTGAGGACAGGTCTCGGCGTAGACCTTCAGGCCTTTGCTCTGCGCCCAGCGAATCTGCTCGACTGCGTCACGACCAGACACATGGACGATCAGAATTGGCACATCCACCAACTCGGCCAATGCAATCGCTCGATGCGTGGCCTCACGCTCAACCAGCATGGGCCGGGAGGTGGCGTGATAACGGGGCGCGTCCAGGCCTGCAGCCAGCAGGCGCTCGGTAAGCCAGGCGATGCAATCGCTGTTCTCGGCATGCAACATCACCATGGCTCCTTCCCGACGTGCCACCGACAGCGTCTCGAGAATTTCCCGGTCACCGAGCTTCAACGCGTCGTAGGTCATGTAGATCTTGAACGAGGTATAGCCCTCGGCAATCAGAGCGGGCAACTCCCGTTGCAGCACATCAGGCGTGGGGTCAGTCACGATAAGGTGGAATGCGTAATCGATCACCGGCTTGTCGCCAACTCGCCGATGGTAGTCCTCGACAGCGGCACGCAAACTCTCGCCTTTCTGCTGGCTGGCAAAGGGAATGACCGTGGTAGTGCCACCGCAGGCGGCAGATACGGTGCCACTGTAGAAGTCGTCCGCCATGACAGAACCGTCGCCGGTCGGCTGATCCAGGTGCACATGGCTATCGACGCCCCCCGGCGTAACGTGCCGCCCCGCCGCGTCAATCTCTTTCAATCCAGTGGGCAAGTCAGTCGCCAGTGAAACAATTTGTCCATCACGAATGCCGATGTCGCAGGTAAAAATGTCAGCGGCTGTAACCACGCGGGCATTACGGATAACAGTGTCCAGAATTTGCATATCAACCTCTTTCAAGCAGGAGCCAGCCACCGTTATTCCGGGCGTAGCAAGCCACGCCCGGCTGCTCGAAGCGTTCGAACCTACGGGTGGTATCTGGAATCACGGGTTCACATTGCGTCGCTCGAATGCCATGCCTCGCGCGCGCATTACGTAGTCAGAGCATTACATCGCCGCCATTGGGGGACAGTGTTTGCCCGGCATAAAATGCGCCAGCGCTCGAAGCCAGGAGCAAAGCGGTAGGTGCGATTTCATCTACCTGGCCGAAGCGCCCCACCGGCAACTGTGCTTTCTTGGCCTCAAGCCATTGCGCGCTGTGATTGCGCAACAAGTCGGTATCGACCGGCCCCGGCGCAATCGCGTTGACCATCACATTGTGTGGCGCACCCTCATAAGCCAGTGCTCGGGTAAACCCCACCACCCCGGCCTTCGCCGCACAGTAATGCGCCAGCCCTGGCGCGCCCTTGTATGCCAGTTGTGAAGCAACGTTGATGACGCGGCCATACTGGCGTTCGAGCATCCCGGCGAAAAAGGCGCGAGTGACCAGCATCGTCCCGCGCAGATTTATCCCGATGATACGATCCCAATCCTGATCATCGGTCATGGCAAATGGACGGTCGCCGCCACCCACACCGGCCGAATTGACCACGATGTCGACCTGCCCCAAACGCTCCTGCGCCCAGGTGCAGAAACGGTTTACCGCCGCTGGATCAGAGACGTCGCATTCGCTGGCGTGTAGTTCAAGGCCTCGCGAGCGCACGCGATTCTGGAACGCCTCGGCATTCTGATGATCTGCCACATGGCAAATGGCAACTTCTGCACCATGCTCCAGAAACAATTGCGCAATCGCCGCACCGATTCCCCTGCTTGCGCCGGTGATAACAGCCTTGCGGCCCGAAAGATCAAACACGTTACTCATGACCGACTCCCAGTGTTCGAGCGGGATGGACGCTCTGCCAGTGGTTGGCAATATCGATGCGTCGAGTGATCCATACGTCAGGGAAACTCAAAACGTAATCGAGGAATCGCTCCAATGCAGCTGCCCGGGCCGGATGCCCCACCAAGCGCAGGTGCAGACCGACCGACATCATCTTGGGTTGGGTTTCTCCTTCCTTGTAGAGCATGTCGAACGCATCTTTGAGGAAGCTGAACCATTGGCTTCCGGTACTGACGCCAGCCGCGAACTGTCCGTCGTTGTTGGTCAACGAATACGGGATGATCAGGTGAGGTTTGCCGCTTACCTGGGTCCAGAACGGTAACTCGTCCCCGTAGTAATCCGAGTCGTAGGTGAACCCGCCCTCCTCGACCAGCAGCCGACGGGTGTTGACGCTCGGGGAGTAGCGGCAATACCAACCCTGGGGCCGAACGCCCGTTGTACGCTCAAGGGATTCCACCGCTTTACGGATGTGCTCGCGCTCCTGTTCCTCGCTGAGCTGGTAGTGCTGGATCCACCGCCAGCCGTGGGAGCACACATCGAAGCCCGATTCGCGGATGGCTTCACAGGCATCCGGATTACGCTCCAGGGCGAGCGCGCAGCCATAGATGGTCGCTGGCAGGGAACGCTCCTGGAACAGGCGCATCACCCGCCAGAAACCCACTCGGCTGCCATATTCGAATAGCCCTTCAGCGGCCAGATCCCGGCCCTTTACACCGGTATTGAGGCCGCTGCTTTCGGTGAACCACGTTTCGCTACTGTCCTCGCCGTCCTGAATGGACGGCTCCGAGCCTTCCTCATAGTTCATGACGAAATTCAGTGCGAGTCGGGCGCCCCCGGGCCATTTAGGATCAGGAGGATTACGGCCATAGCCGACAAAATCTCGTTGAAGATCACTCATGCTTTCTGCACCTCGAAACTATGAGGAAGGTGAGTCGATTCCAGCCAGCGCGCGTACGCTTGAATGCCGTCATCAAGGGATATTTTTGGCACGTAACCCAGGTCACGGCGCGCCGCATCAATACTGAATTTCTGCTGGAATTCATCGACAGGATCCGCGCCCGGCTCAAGGGCGATATCGGCACCGGGAAAGATAGTGCGCACGACCTGCGCGATCTCTTCAAGCGTTACACGGGTGTCGCCGGTGACGTTGTAGGTGGTGCGTGGCAGCACGGGGGCATCCAGCGCACAAAGCAAGCCCTGAACGGCGTCTTCAACGTGAATGAATTGCCTGGGGAAGTCCGCTCCGAAAGACATTCGGGTGGCGCGCCTGGCCAAGGCATCTTCAATCATCTTACGAATCACACAGTCAGTGGTTCTCCCCGGGCCGTAGACCCAGGACAGTCGAACACTCGCCGCAGACAGCCCATACTGTTCGGCGTAGGCCGTGGTGATGTACTCGGAAGAAACCTTGCTGGCACCGTAGAGGCTGCCTGGCTTGAGTAAAACGTCTTCGTAAGCGGGACCCGACTCGACCACCCCATAAGCACTGGTCGAGGAGCAATACACAAAGCGCCGAACAGCGTGAACACGCGCCAACTCAAGTACGTTGGCGGTACCGACAATGTTCACTTGCACCATCGAATACGGCGCATCACGCGCCACCATTGGCCCGGAAAACGCACCGCAATGAATGATGGAATCGACTCCATCCAGAGCGATGGCATGCAGGCGATGGATATCGCCAAGGTCGCACGCTGTGATCTTGACCCCCTCCTGGGTGACCGAGGCGAGCCGATCCAGTGCCAGCACCGGTCGGCCCTGCTCGACCAGACGACGCACCACCTGGCGACCTACCAACCCTGCCGCTCCGGTGACCAATACCGGTTTGCTTATCGATTGATCGAAACTCATGCGCGCAGCTCCGCCTGTGGGGCGCGCATTGGCGCCTCTTCTCGGACCTCGATAGGCAGTTCGGCCTCGAGCAGCTTGCGGGTATAGGCCTCCTTCGGATTGGCAAAAATCTCCTCCGTCGGGCCTTGCTCGATGATCTTGCCGTGGCGCATCACGGCAACGTAATGCGCCAATGACCGGACTGAGTTCAAATCATGGGTAATGAACAGCGCCGACAGCCCCATACGCTTTTGCAAATCCCGCACAAGGTCGATGATCTGCGCTCGAACCCGAATGTCGAGTGCCGTTGTCGGCTCATCGAAAATCACAAAATCAGGATTGACCGCCAAGGCCCTGGCCACGCCTACGCGCTTCTGCTCGCCGGCCGTCAGCTCATGGGGGTAAACATCTGCCTTGGCCCTGGATATGCCAACCAGATCGAGCAACTCCAAAACCCGCGCCTGTTTGGCCGCGCGGGTCAGCGGTGCGCCCAACTTGAGAGGCTCGGCAACGAGATCGCGCACCCGCCACCTGGGGTTAAGCGCCACATAAGGCTCCTGGAACACCATCTGCATCCGCCGGCGCACGTTTCTGAACTGCTTATCAGAGAGGGTCAGTGTTTCCTGGCCATCGAACCGGATCGAGCCCGAGTCCGATTGCAGTAAACGAACCAGGCATTGGCCGGTCGTGGTTTTGCCGGATCCGCTTTCCCCAACCAGGGCCAAGGTCTCCCCTTTGCGGATGGTCAGCGACACATGGTCTACCGCGCGAACCGGCTCAGTGGAGCCCTCCACATGGAACAACTTCACCAGGTTCGTGACCTCTAGCAGCGGTGCAGCCTCGGCGCCGGGTTGTGCCGGCTGGCCATCCATCGGCAACGGACGTACACGGGCTGCCTCCAGCAACTCCCGGCTATAGGGATGCTGAGGACCATCGTTAAGAAAAGAGCGGATGGTGGTGAGCTCCACCAAACGCCCGGCTTTCATGATGCCGACCCGATCGCAGTAGCTGGCCACCATGCCGAGGTCATGGGTAATCAGAACAACCGCCAGCCCAAGCTCACGCCCTTTTTCCACTAGCAGGTCCAGCACCTGCAGTTGGATCGTTGCATCAAGCCCCAGGGTCGCATCATCGGCGAGCAGAATTTTCGGTTGTGCGATCAACGCCATGGCGATTACCACCCGCTGCGCCATACCACCGGAAAGCTCATGCGGGTAGGCGTGCGCCCTTTTCTCAGGGTTCACAATTCCGACTTGCTCAAACAGGCGAATTGACTCCTGCCATGCGTCTTTTTTGTTGATCCCTCGATGGGCCCGAAGAACTCTGGCGATTTGCTCGCCCACCTTCACTACCGGGTCCAGCAACGATTTAGCGTTGGTTCCGATCAGCGCAACCTCGCCGCCTCGATAGCCGCGTCTTTGCTGCGGTGTCATCGTGGAAATCGCGTGCCCGTTGACCCGTATCTCGCCGTCAACAATGCATCCGTCGCCTGGCAGCATGTCGATAATGGCGCGCGCAAGAAGCGACTTTCCTGCACCTGTCTCACCAACAATGCCGAGAATCTCCCCCTTCTTCAGCGAGAAACTCACTTCCTGTAAGGCAGGCGGCATTGATCGGTCCGAAAACCCGACGCTGATGTTGCGTACCTCAAGTAAGGGTTCGTTGGTGTTTGTCATGAGGAGCTCCTTGTCTGCGGGTCGAACAGTTGCTTGGCCGCGTCTCCGAGAAGCGCAAACGTCAGTACTGAAAAAACGATGGCGAGCCCTGGAAACAGCGCGACCCACCAGATACCCAGGATCATTTGCTGCGCGCCGTTGCTGACCATCAGACCCCATTCCGGAGTAGGCATGCGCACGCCGGCACCGACGAAGGACAGGCCCGCCGTCAGCAGAATGGCCATGCCGATGCTGATGGATATCTGCACGATGGCAGGCGTCAACGCATTTGGCAGGATGTGCTGGAACATGATTGCGCTGTCCGTGGCACCACTGCATCTGGCCGCGGCAATAAACGGACGATCACGCAGCGACAAGACTTCAGCCCGGATCAGCCGGGCGAAGACCGGTGTGAAAAGTACGGCCAGCACAATGGCAACGTTCCATATTTCCTGGCCCATGACGGACACCAGCACCATGCCCAGCACAAACACAGGAAATGACTGGATAAAGTCAAAAAAACGCATCGCCAGGGAGCTGCCCCAGCCTTTGTAGTAGCCAATGGCGAGCCCGAGTGGAACGCCAATGACAAAGGCGATGGCCACGGCGGTCACGCTGATCAGAAGGTTGATTCGGGTCGCGAAAATGACACGGGAAAAAATGTCCATGCCGGACACATCGGTGCCGAAAAAATGAATCAACGATGGCTCTTGCAGTGCATTTATCGGATCAGCGGTTTCCGGCGAGTAAGGGGCAATCCATGGCGCAAAGATGATCGCCACAAACTGAATAGCCAGCAGCACCAGGCCGATGATCAAGGTTGCCTTGCCGGCAACGCTACGCTGTGCAGATAGCGGTCTCATACTTCAATCCTCGGATCAGCAATGCCGTACAGAACATCTACGACGGTGTAAACGATGAGAATGAAAGCGGCAGCGACCAGCACAAATCCCTGTAACGCGGGGTAATCGCTGTTCATGACAGCGGATACCGCGTACTGGCCGAGGCCGCCCCAGGCGAAAATCGTTTCAACCAGAACCGCCGCGCCCAGCAGAAAACCGAAGAGAAAACCGACCATGGTGATGATCGGTGGCAGGCTGTTGCGCATCGCGATCCGAACCAACTGCCATTCAGAAAGACCGCTCGCCCGTGCATGACGAATGAACTCGCTGCGGTAGTTATCGGCGAAAACAATCTGGGTCATCTTCATCAACGCGCCGGCGTTGACGATGGTCAGCGTAAGCACCGGCAACCACAGGCGGCCGACAGCCGAGGCGAATGCGGCGGTATCACCGGCAAGCAACGTGTCTATGGTCAGAAACCCGGTAACGGCTGGCGGCGCAGTGAGTATCGGGTCCAGCCTGCCGAACGGTGCGGGAGCAATGCCGGCGACATTGAACAGAAAGTAGATGAGCAGCAGACCCACCCAGAAGTCAGGCACCGCGCCCGCCGCCAGGCCGTAGACCTTGCTGAACCGATTGATCATTCCGTTGGGCTTGGTCACTGCAACAACCGCAAGCACCACGCTCACCATGATCGTCAGAATCATTGCGTAGGTAATCAGCTCGAGCGTTGCCGGCACCCGGTCGAGCAAATCAACGGCCACAGGGTTGGAGGTGAACATCGACGTTCCCAGGTCACCGTGAACGACCGTTGAAAGGTAGCTCGTGAACTGCGACCAGATGCTGCCGTTGAGGCCCAGCCGCTCGCGCAGGCTCAGAATCTGCTCGGGCGTGGCCATATTGCCTAGCATCAGCAGGGCCGGGTCACCAGGCAGTAAACGAATCAGCAGAAACGTGGCAAGCAGCACGCCAAACATCTGCGGAACAAGAATAGTCAGCCTGGCCAGTACGATACGTAGTGGGCGAGGCAGCGACCGCAATGAATTGCTAAGTCTCATACTGGTTTCCTTGCAAGTAGTCTTGCGCAGCTAGCGGGGCAAAGCACCACCCCGCTGCTGGCTCTACTTATTTCTTGTAGAGGTCGTACCAACTGTTGCTGTTGGGCGTGTACCAACTGAAACCAGCGACATTGGCGCGGGTGGCCAGTTGGTAGCCTGGATTCATCAAAAACACCCAAGGCGCCTCGTCCACAACAATTTGCTGGACGCGCTTCATGCCAGCATCCCTCGCCGCCTCGTCCGTGCTCGACAACGCGTCGTTGATCAGCTTGTCGACTTCGGCATTGTTGAATTTCGGGTAGTTGATAAGTGAGGCGCTGTTAAGCCAGAGATTCGCCACATAAGCCGCATCGGGGACAATGGCCATGTCGCGGAAGAAATACATGGGGATCGTGCCCTTGGAGTACTTCTCCACCAGCGTCGAGGCGGGCAACTTCACCAGTTCCACGTCAACGTTGGCGCGGGCGAACGCGGTCTTGAGGATGACGGCAATCTCTTCCTCGATCTGATCACCGGTACGGTAGCCAAGCTGGGTTTTGAAGCCCGATTCCTGGCCCGCCTCTTTCAACAGTGCCTTGGCCTTCTCCACATCCTGGGTGTACGTGAAATATTCATCGGTATAGGACGGATAGATTTCAGAGATCGGGCTCTTGGTTGCCCGTGCCTTGCCGTAATACACCGCCTTCAGAATATCTTCGCGCGGCACCAGATAATTCAACGCCTGGCGAACCTTGGGGTTATCGAACGGAGGTGTGGTGTTGTTCATTTCAACGCGGTGAATGTAGTTGCCAAACACCTGCCAAATCTTCAGCTGAGGATTCTTCTCCAGCATCGCCAGCTCACGTGGCGAAAGCCATTCGGCTACATCCACGGCCCCAGCTTGCAGTGCTGCCAGGCGGTTGGCCGATGTCGGCATTTCGCGGAATATGATTTTCGAAAGACGCGGCACGCCCCGGTAATAATTCGGGTTGGCTTCGTACACCACCTCCTGGCCTGACTGGAATTTCGTCACCTGATAGGGCGCGAACGAGGCCGAGTGAGTGGCCAGCCAACTGGATGCGTAAGGGTCGTCACTGGTGACGTTCTTGCGGGCAGCAGTGGCGTCCAGAATGCCGAGGTCATTGTTGACCCAGATTCGCTCGATCAGCGGAGAGGTCTTGGGCAAGGTGACCGTGACGGTCATTTCATCCTGCTTCTTGAACGCTTCTTCAAAGGATTTGATGCCGAGGATCTGGCTCATGTACCAGCGGAAATTCGCGTTCTTGTTCCAGCCCCTTTCGAACGACCACATCACATCGTCGGCGGACAGGGTGTTGCCCGCTGCGCTCTTGACGCCACTGCGCAAATGAAAGGTGATCGAGGTTTTGTCGTCTGCCACCGTCCAGCTTTCAGCCAGCGCCCCCACCAGCTTGTCGAAGTTTTCCACCTGCACACCGTCGACGACCTTGGTGTCGTAGGCCAGCAGGCGCTCGTAGATGTTGCGCTTGGCTTCGTGGGTGGCTTCGGTCGGCGGATATTCCTGATCGAGCGACTCAGGCGTGCGAGGGCCTGCAACCACCAGGATGGCGCTCGCATTCTGGGCAAATGCATTCGGAGCAACAGCCCCACCAAGTAGCGAAACGACTGCCAGCGCCTGCGCAGCGGGCCTCAGAAGGAACCGCATTATTTTCGTATTCATAGGATAGGATTCTTGGTTGGAGGTGATTGAGTAAGCCCTTCTCAAATACGAAGACGTGATGCCAATAAACTTATGGCTCACCCCCCCCGCTCTAGAATGGCTGTCTATGGCTTGGGCAGTGAGAGAATCGATAGCTGACATGCAGCCCCAAGATTGTTGCTAAACAATTTGAAATTGTGACAATCACATAGCAATCCCTGTGCCATCGGTGTGACAAAACTTCGCTCCCGGTTTGAACGTCAATGACAATAGTCTTACAGGCCCCGAAATCAGGAACTTCACGATGTGCAACGGGGTAAGCCAACAGCCAGTCAAGCACCAACCAACCCTGGCCGAGTTCTTGCTCACTCTCGGTGCGCACCCATGATTCGTGGTCATTCGAGGTGCACATTTGAACAATCCCGGGTAATTCTGTGACAATCGCTAATTCTTTGGTAACAAACCATGCAGACGGCACCCATGCTCATCGACGACTCACCCACAGCACGTCCTCGCAAAGCCCGCACTACTGGCCAGATTCTTGGAACAGCCGAGAAACGCGACGCCATTTATGAGCGCATCCTGAATGCGGTGATGGAACACCGGCTCATCCCTGGTACCAAGCTTGTGGAGGAGAAGCTTGCCAGCGTATTTGAGGTCAACCGCACCCGCATTCGCGAAGTGCTCGCCCGGCTCGCACATGAAGGTGTTGTCACCACGATTCCCAACCGTGGCGCGTTCGTAGCCAGTCCGTCTGTAGAGGAAGCTCGGCATATATTTAACGCACGCAGGATTCTGGAGCCGGCGCTAATTCGGACGCTCGTAGCGCACGCGGGTGAAAACCAGATCACTCAACTCTATGACCATGTGGCCCTAGAGCGCGCTGCTCGGGAAAACAATGACAAGCGCGCGGTTATTCGCTTGTCTGGAGAGTTCCACCTACGGATCGCAGAAATGGTCGGCAGTCCCCCACTTTTGAAACTTATGCGAGAGCTGTCTTCGCTGACCTGTCTGATTATCCTGTTGTACGACGCGCCCAATGTGCCGGCATGCCCAAACCATGAGCATCTTGAGATCGTGAACGCTATCAAGTCAGGCGAAACTGAGGAGGCGGTCAGGCTCGTGATAGAGCACCTGAATCACATCGAGAACACGCTGGATCTTTCGATAGGGGAAGAACAGGAGGTGGATCTGGACGAAATCTTCGGTTGAACGGTACGAAATTGGGAAGATATTCCGAACCCCTCCTTGCAGAGCATTAAGGTCCATCCCACAACGGTGTTTGCCGCTCCTTCGACACCCGGTTTTAGCTGGTAATTGCACTCCGGACCGAAGCAGAACCAGTCAATCGAACCCTCGTAGTCGATCCGCTCTTGGGTTGCCGCAATCAGAACAGCCAGCCATTCGAGGTTTTCACGACATCTAGCTGCATCAGCGGTGGACGATTCGGGGAAAATAATCGGTGACAGGTGGCGCTTCAGCGACTGCCCGAGCCGTGACTCGTTCAGGCGAAAATCTTCCTCCGGGCAAGCCTGGAGTTTCCTCAGGATAATGCGGTTGTAGAGCTTCCACTGCTGACCGGAACGATCATCGGAAGCGTCTTCAGAAAACGCCTGATAGGCCAGCACGCTGAGGTAGGAAAACAATTCCAGCAGGGATAAGTGCCCAAGCTGTTTTTCAGCGTTGCCAATCAGCTCATCAAAGGGCTTGAGCTGATCCAGCAAACGGTCACAGACACCGAAGAATATCTGCCACTCTCCCCCCACGAGCGCTGCACGAAGCGCAAGCCATAGCGGCGAAGCAGTACGCTCAAACAGCTTCGAGTAGCGGATTGCCCATCTGAGGGTGTCTGGGGCATGGCTGGCCAGCTCCAGCAGTAGGTCGACACTGACTGCATTGTCGAAGAGCAGCACCCGACTGAGAGCAAGGCTTGCCAGCTCGGAGCGAGTGACCGCCTCCGCATCATGCCAAAACGGTGCTGAAGCCAGGCCAGTCGCGCGGTCAAGTGCAGAGAGGTTTTTACCTGCAGGCCGCTGATCCAAGAAATGATGCAAAGATTCATCAAGAGCACGGCCTTTGCCGAGTGCAGGCTGATTCCTTTCATACACCGACTGGTAATGCTGCCGGCATCGTTCTCCTTTCTCTGTCATCCCACAGCACTCACAGCAGCCTTAGATTCCTGGACAGAGCCTAAACCATCGGCCGACCAGGACTCCACAGGCACCGCGCTAGCGTCCAGCACGCTGGCAACCCACCAGATCACCAGCGCGAGCTTGAACTACCGACCCAACCTGCGTGATCAATATGGTCGCCAGGGGAGCGAACCGATTAGTCGCCCCGCAAGCCTTTCTTTGCCTGCCCCTTACGCAAGCAACGAGCACCAACCGGCTTGAGTCGCAGGTGTTGATCATTCTTGACCAGGTAACGCATGGCGTAATGCACGTTACCCCGCGCGTTCAGGTCTCGCCGGTGGATCAGGCCAATGCCAAGCCTGTCTTGGTATTTATCCTTTTCGAGGTTGCAGTTGTTGAAGCAGCCCTGACCACGGGTAATGCGCTCCCACAGCTCACCGATCCGCTGGGCCTTGTAGATGTCGGCATTCACTTCAGCACCGTTGAAGAAGAACGCAGCATGGATGTGATAGCCCCGATCCTCGCCTTGCTCAACGCTGCAGATGTAGCCGGTTTCATGGTCAAAAATCAGGTTACGCTCACGCTCAGCAATCAACCGATTCAGGTCGTCGAATACGCGCTCCACACGCAACCTCGCTTGGACCTCTGTCCGGTAATACAGATCAACCCTGACCACGCAGGTACGGGCATAGCGATCAAGCACGGCATCCACGTAGCTACCGATCTCGATCTCCTGCTGAATAGCCAGGTAGCGCTGGTCAGCGTCCCGACGCATGAACCTCTTTTGGGTGCGGAGAGTACGGATGCACTTGGTCAGTTCGTTCAGTGTCTCGCTGGTGCTCAGGTAGCGTGTTCCGTCCTCGCTCAAGCAGGTAATGCCACATGGGCTGAGCTCAACCCCAATGGTCTGGCAGGCTTGCTGAAAGAGGCTCAAGTGCCAGCTGGACTGGTACTCCACATCTCCCTCGAACAGCGCGATCATCTGCTCGATCCCATCGAAGTACTTTGACAGCCTGGTTTCACTGACCAGTTCATCACCATGCTTCGAGTATCTGATTCGGTAGGCTTGGCTATCTGAACGCTGGATGGCGTTGATGAGACGCTCAATCCGGATAGAGGTATCGGACCGGGATGGACTGGTGTGGGTGTTTCGTTTGGTCATGGTTGTGTACCTGATTAGTTTTTGGCATATCAGGTACGTGATGTGTATTTTTTCACCGATGACCTAACCCATAGGCAGGGTGTTAGAGTTCGTGCTGCCATTAGAGCTCAGGCTATTGCGTGGTTATAAATTGATAGTCCAGAGCTATATAACTAGATCCCGATCCAAGCCCCAGCGGCCACCCCAGGCTGGCCGAGCAATGGGAGCAACATTGCTCGGCCAGCCGAGAGATTCGCCGCGCTTAACGTTGGGAGAGTTAGCTGAGAACTTTGCCCCCCAACGGCATAAACGCCATGACCAGCCTTAGCGAGTCATGGCGTTTATGATCGGCTCTACTTGGCTACACTTAGGCGGCTGGTGGAACGCATTGCAGCCTCCTCCGCCAGGTCACGCTCTTCGATCCTGGCCAGAATCCAATCAAAGACCTCGCTTTCGACAAATCCAATTGATCTATCGCCTAGCGAGACCGGGGAAACGAACCTGCCTTCCCCGATGTACTTGTACAGGGTCGACCGAGACAGGCCAGTTGTATCGATTACCTCTTTCAATCGCATGATTCGCATGAGCAGGCTCCTCTGTATGGCTCAGAGGATCTGCGGTGGCGGTAAAAAATGACCGGCCTGTAGCTCGCCTAGGGTGCCTTGGTCAAAAGCGCCACCTCATAGCGCAGCGCCAGGTCCAATGCATCCTCTCGCACATACGAGTCAAGCCTCCCTCCGCGCACGTCCCATACCCAAAGACATGTATTGCTGGCTCTGGGGGCTGGATAGACAACCAGCGACACAATGCTCCAGCCATCGCTTCTGACTGGAGCAGGGATGAGTCTAACCAGCTGGGGCCTGTATCCTTGCCACACTTTCATTCGGCGCAGCCCTTTGTAGATGCTCTCGGCCCATCTACACGCTTCAGCATGGAAGCTTTCCATCAAGCCATCCCATGGGCCAGGCACACCCCGATCAGCACCAACAGTCAGTGGCCCACCCAGCTCACCAGCAATCCTTTCAAGAACTGCCGCTTTAACGTCAACAAGCTCGTACTCAGGGGCCGCCCAAATAGCCGTCAGCAGGTGGGATGTATGGCTTGCCAGCTTGTGATAGAGCATATCCAAAGCTCTAGGCCCCAATACTTTTAGTGCCTCTGTCGTAGGCATTGCCGATTCAAGCATGTCGTACTTGTTCGGCCCCTGAGTTGCGTACACCACCAATCCCCGCTGCCTCTGCTTCACACGGAGCTGTGGGTGATCAAGGTTCAGGTAGTAAATGCTCGTGACCTTTGAGCCAACGAAAACCCCATTCGACAGCCCCGGCACATAGCTACGAACGAACCCCAAGCTCAAAAGACGCTTCAATTGATGCTTGATCGATAAGGAGTCGAGTCCAGTCATGGCCCTGAGCCTCGGCCCTCCAAGCCCAGTCACGACACCGCACTCGTCAGCCTCGCTGAGAAGAGCGGCCAATAACATCCGGGAGGCAGCCCCCAGCCGCCCCTTGGCACCAGGGGCAGCAGGTCGACCGTCTTTGCGGGTAGCGGAGCGGGATGACTTTTCCTCCTGATCTGTCGATGCCGACGTTTCACCCTCTCCAACTGCGTAAATGTCCGGCTCAAGAAAAAGGCGAAGCATTAGCTCTTGGTGGGTGAATTCTCTGCCTACTTCGGCGAGCACTCTAAGCAAGCGCTCCGAGGCAACGTATCCAACACCAGGACGCCCAACCCCGCCTTCCTGCTTGCTTTCCCTCAGAAGCCTAGCCCTGACCAACTCTTGCGATGCGTCCCGGACAAATCTCTCCGTCAAGCAGAGCTGCTTCGCTACCGACTTGATCTTGTAAGGGGCCTCCAGACTCAAGTCATTCATGCATAGAAATGCTTGCAGGAAGAATCTTGATTCAGCCTCAACATCAATCTTCAAGAAGGCTATCATAGCTCTTAACCTAAAATTTCATGATCAAATTAGATCAGACTTTATACCCTATTTTCCCACAAACCATAATTCATGTAACAGGACGATTAACACATCCTGTAATGAATGAGTTAACCTTACCATTAAACACGCATGACGTATGCCAATTAACAGATCTGTTAATCTCACTGTTAACGATCGTCAAAAATCGAACGAGTGCGGCGCACCGGCACCGCTAAACGGGAGGGGTAAGAGGGGATGGCTGAGACTGAAAATGCGCCAAGCTGGCTAAATGAACTCGATCGCAAAGAGGCGGAGTGGGCAGCGAGCTACCTGTCGAAGCGATGGCCTGAAGGGCTTAAGGCCAAGCCCAGCCCGACACCCCCCATGCTTTACCACTCGCTCGCCGAGTCGATCCATGAGCTAGAAAAATATGCAGCAGGCGTAAAGCTCATTGAACGGATGAGAAACTCCATCAGACAGCGGCGCTATAGACTGGCGGAAGGCGGGCGAAAAACGTGCTCTTTCACCCTGCCTCTCAACACCAAGGACAAGCTAAAAATCCTTGCAAAAAATGCTGACACCACCGAAACAGCGATCATAGAAAGCCTGATCGCAGGCGCCCTGCAGTCGAGCCAAGATCAGAAAGAGGGAAAGCGACGCGAGGCCCTGGAGAAAACAATCACCCGCAACTCAAGCAAGCTTGCGCAGGAGCTGAACAAGATCAGGCTCGAGGTGACCACCAAGCACCTGGACGCCAGCCTGAGACGACTGGCTGGCTGGCAGGTATACCTCAACGAACAGACCCCCGAACTTTCGGCTGAGCAGGAGTCAGAAGCTAACAGGATTGCCGAGAAGCGAATGCGCGAGATCCAGGAGGCAATCAGGGCCGTCCTAGCGAAGCATGAAATGATGAGCCCTAGGAACATCTGAGATCAGCCTCCCAGGGCAGCAACTCGCATCAGTGTGGGTCAAAGTGTGGGTCAATACGACAAGCAAAAATAAAGTATTTTAAAATCAACAACATATTTAATAAGAACACCGGCCACAAGCCGGCTTTTTAATGCCCTTTGTCCCGTCTTGAATAAAGGTTTACACCTCCTATCCCGAATTTCCGGACAATCAGATGGAGCAAGGTGTAAAGCGCACATAGCCCATCAATTCCGAGGCCAGCTCGCGGGCATCGTGGCAGGGGATGCCGG
Source organism: Pseudomonas sp. HS6-2 (assembly GCF_049325675.2). Taxonomy (NCBI): domain Bacteria; kingdom Pseudomonadati; phylum Pseudomonadota; class Gammaproteobacteria; order Pseudomonadales; family Pseudomonadaceae; genus Pseudomonas; species Pseudomonas sp. HS6-2. The sequence continues at coordinate 5,652,099 of NZ_CM143906.1, forward strand.
GTTCGATGCGGAACAATGGGTGGGTCTGGTTTTCACCTTGGAAGAACAGGCCAGTACAGGTCAACCTTTCACACACACCACCTGCCGCAGCGTGTGCACCACCTCCACCAGTTCGCTCTGCGCCCGCATCACCGCATCGATGTCCTTGTACGCCATCGGAATCTCGTCGATCACGTCCTTGTCCTTGCGACACTCCACATGTGCCGTCGCCCGCCGCTGATCCTCCAGGGTGAATTGGCTCTTGGCCCGGGTCCGGCTCATTACCCTGCCCGCGCCATGGCTGCAGGAGCAGAACGACTCCTCGTTGCCCAACCCCCGCACAATGAAACTCCTGGTCCCCATGGAGCCGGGAATGATGCCCAGCTGCCCCTTCTGCGCCGAAACCGCGCCCTTGCGCGTCACCAGTACCTCGCGGCCGAAATGCTGCTCGCGCTGCACATAGTTGTGGTGGCAGTTGACCGCCTCCAGGCTTGCCTCGAAGGGTTTGCCCAGGGCCTTGCGGGTGGTGGCGACCACAGCCTGCATCATCAATTCACGGTTGCGCCGGGCAAAGTCCTGCGCCCATTCCACCGCCTCGACATAGTCGGCGAAATGGCGGCTGCCCTCCTTGAAGTAGGCCAGGTCCTTGTCGGGCAGGTTGGCCAGGTGCTGGCGCATGTCGGCCTGGGCCAGTTCGATGAACAGGTTGCCGATGGCATTGCCGACACCGCGCGAGCCGCTGTGCAGCATGAACCACACCCGGTCGGCCTCGTCCAGGCACACTTCGATGAAGTGGTTGCCGCCGCCCAGGGTGCCCAGGTGGTGGCGACTGTTGGTCTTTTCCAGGCGCGGGTACTTGTCGGTAATGGCCTTGAAACGCCCGGCGAGCTGGCCCCAGGCTTTGTCTGCCAAGCCCGGTACCTTTTCCCAGGCACCTTGGTCGCGTTTGCCGAAGGTCTTGCCGTGGGGTACCGCCTGCTCGATGGCGCTGCGCAGGCCGTGCAGGTTGTCCGGCAGGTCACGCGCGTGCAGCGAGGTACGCGCGGCGATCATGCCGCAGCCAATGTCGACGCCCACCGCGGCGGGGATGATCGCGCCGACCGTGGGGATCACGCTGCCAATGGTCGAGCCCTTGCCCAGGTGCACATCCGGCATCACCGCCAGGTGCTTGAAGATGAACGGCATCTTCGCCGTATTGAGCAGTTGCCGGCGGGCGTCGTCTTCGACCGGCACGCCGTCGGTCCACAGTTTGACCGGCTTGCCACCGGCGACCTGGAGAATGTCCATGGAGCTGTTCCTGTTGAGCCATGCCTGCATGATACCGCCGAAGGTCGTAGAGCAGCGGCTTGCCAGCAAGGTGGCACAGTGCTGTATGCTTGGCCGGTCTTCAGGGCGGGGTGAAAGTCCCCACCGGCGGTAAATCGAAAGATGAGCCCGCGAGCGCCCCGGCCATGCCGGGGGTCAGCAGATCTGGTGCGACTCCAGAGCCGACGGTCATAGTCCGGATGAAAGAAGGCGTCAGGCAGGGGCCATTCGGGCGCCCCTGCGCGCGCATTTTGTTCGCCCCGAGACGTTCATCGATCAATCACGAGGAGCGTTTCATGTCCCCTTTGCTGCAAAAACAATTTCCCAATGTGTTCGCCGCCATCGCCGCCTTCCAGGCCGGGCGCCCTGTGCTGCTGCTCGACGATGACGACCGCGAGGACGAAGCCGACATCGTCGCCGCCGCCGAGAACCTGCCGCTGCAGACCATGGCCATGATGATCCGCGACTGCAGCGGTATCGTCTGCCTGTGCCTGGACGAAGCCACGGTCGATGCCCTGCAGCTGGCGCCGATGGTGCAGAACAACCAGGCCCGTCACGGCACCGGCTTTACCGTCACCATCGAAGCGGCCGAAGGCGTGAGCACTGGCGTTTCCGCGCAGGACCGCATCACCACCATCGAAGCGGCGCTGCGTTCGACCGCCGAGCAACGCCATATCGTCAGCCCGGGCCATGTATTCCCGCTGCGTGCGCGTGATGGTGGCGTGCTGACCCGCCGCGGCCACACCGAAGGCTCGGTGGACCTGGCACGCCTGGCCGGTCTGCGGCCGGCGGCGGTGCTGTGCGAGCTGATGAACCCCGATGGCAGCATGGCGCGGGGCGAGCAGGTGGCGGTGTATGCGCGGCAGTACAACCTGCCGGTGCTGACCATCGAAGAGCTGGCACGGTGCCGTGAAGCCATGGTGGAGCTGGAAGCCGAGCCGGCCTGATAGACCGCACGGGGCCGCTTTGCGGCCTCTTCGCGGGGCAAGCCCGCTCCTACAGGGCGCTGTGAGGCTGTGCGATACCTGTAGGAGCAGGCTTTCCCCGCGAAGAGGCCGGCAAATCCAGCGGAAGTTTGCTCCCCTAGCCCCGCTCTGCTAACGTCGCGCGGTTCTGATCCGCCAACGAGACTGTCGCCATGGCCCGCAAAAAAGCCTCCATCGATTTCGAACAATCCCTCGCCGACCTGCAAGCCCTGGTCGAGCGCCTGGAGAACGGCGAACTGTCGCTGGAAGACTCGCTGGCCGCGTTCGAGCAAGGCATCGCCCTGACCCGCGATTGCCAGGGCGCCCTGGCCCAGGCCGAACAGAAGGTGCAGATCCTGCTGGAACGTGACGGCGAACTCGCCGCGCAGCCGTTCGATGCGGAGCCAGAAGCATGATCACCGCTTACCAGGCCAGCTGCCAGGCCCGTGTCGATGCTGCCCTCGAGCCGCTGTTCATCGCCCCGACCAAAGAGCTTGAACGCCTGTATGCCGCCATGCGCTACAGCGTAATGAACGGCGGCAAGCGCGTGCGCCCGCTGCTCGCCTACGCTGCCTGCGAAGCCCTTGGCGCGCCGGCCGAGCAAGCCAACGGTGCCGCCTGTGCGGTAGAGCTGATCCACGCCTATTCGCTGGTCCATGACGACCTGCCGGCCATGGACGACGACGATCTGCGCCGTGGCCAGCCAACTACCCACAAGGCCTTCGACGAAGCCTGCGCGATTCTCGCCGGTGACGGCTTGCAGAGCCTGGCGTTCAGCGCCCTGCTCGACCCACGCCTGAGCCCGCAGGCCGATAGCACCCGCCTGGCCATGGTCCAGGCCCTGGCCAAGGCTGCAGGCCCTGCAGGCATGGTCGGTGGCCAGGCCATCGACCTCGGCTCGGTCGGCCTGAAGCTTGACCAGCAGGCCCTGGAATTCATGCACCGGCACAAGACCGGTGCGCTGATCGAAGCCAGCGTGCGCCTGGGCGCCCTGGCCAGTGCCCGCGCCGAGCAAGCGCAGCTGGACGCCCTGCAGACTTATGCACAGGCCATTGGCCTGGCCTTCCAGGTGCAGGACGATATCCTCGACGTGGAAAGCGACACCGCCACCCTGGGCAAGCGCCAGGGTGCCGACATCGCCCGTGACAAACCGACCTACCCGGCCCTGCTGGGGCTGGAAGCCGCCAAGGCCTATGCCATCGAACTGCGCGACCAGGCGCTGGTCGCACTGCAAGGGTTTGGCGAAAATGCCGAGCCGCTGCGGGCGTTGGCACGCTATATCGTCGAACGCCGCCATTAAGGCCTGATAGCAATCCCCTGTGGGAGCGGGTTTACCCGCTCCCACAGGGTTCGCGCAACCCGTGGTCGAATGGGCACTTTTCCCACAATGGGGTAAACTGCCGCGTCTTCACACACCTATAACGACTCGCCTGATGCCCACGACGTTTCAAGAGATCCCCCGCGAACGCCCGGTCACGCCGTTGCTCGACCGCGCTGACACGCCTGCCGGCCTGCGCCGGCTGGCCGAAGCCGACCTGGAGACCCTGGCCGACGAATTGCGCCAGGAGTTGCTCTACACCGTTGGTCAGACCGGTGGGCATTTCGGCGCCGGCCTGGGCGTCATCGAACTGACGATCGCCCTGCACTACGTCTTCGACACCCCGGACGACCGGCTGGTGTGGGACGTTGGCCACCAGGCCTACCCGCACAAGATCCTTACCGGGCGCCGCAAGCGCATGCTCAGCCTGCGCCAGAAGGACGGCATCGCCGCCTTCCCGCGCCGCAGCGAGAGCGAGTACGACACCTTCGGCGTCGGCCATTCCAGCACCTCGATCAGTGCCGCGCTGGGCATGGCCATCGCCGCCCGCCTGCAGAACAGCGCACGCAAGTCGATCGCCGTGATCGGCGACGGTGCCCTCACTGCCGGCATGGCCTTCGAAGCGTTGAACCACGCCCAGGAAGTCAACGCCGACATGCTGGTGATCCTCAACGACAACGACATGTCGATTTCGCGCAATGTCGGCGGTTTGTCCAACTACCTGGCCAAGATCCTCTCCAGCCGCACCTACGCGAGCATGCGCGAGGGCAGCAAGAAGGTGCTGTCGCGCCTGCCAGGCGCCTGGGAAATTGCCCGTCGCACCGAGGAATACGCCAAGGGCATGCTGGTGCCGGGCACGCTGTTCGAAGAGCTGGGCTGGAACTACATCGGCCCGATCGACGGCCATGACCTGCCGACCATGATCGCCACCCTGCGCAACATGCGTGACCTCAAAGGCCCGCAGTTCCTGCACGTGGTGACCAAGAAGGGCAAGGGCTTCGCCCCGGCCGAGGTCGACCCGATCGGCTACCACGCCATCACCAAGCTCGAACCCGCCGACAAGCCAGCTGCGCCGAAGAAGGTCAGCGGGCCGAAGTACTCTGCGGTGTTCGGCCAGTGGCTGTGCGACATGGCCGCCGCCGACAACCGCCTGGTGGGCATCACCCCGGCGATGAAGGAAGGTTCCGATCTGGTCGATTTCAGCGAGCGCTACCCTGAGCGCTACTTCGACGTGGCGATCGCCGAGCAGCACGCGGTGACCCTGGCCGCAGGCATGGCCTGCGAGGGCAGCAAGCCGGTGGTGGCGATCTACTCTACCTTCCTGCAGCGTGGCTACGACCAGCTGATCCACGACGTGGCGGTGCAGAACCTCGATGTGCTGTTTGCCATCGATCGCGCCGGCCTGGTCGGCGAAGACGGCCCGACCCACGCCGGCGCCTATGACCTGTCGTACCTGCGCTGCATCCCTGGCATGCTGGTGATGACCCCGAGCGACGAGAACGAGCTGCGCAAGATGCTCAGCACCGGCCACCTGTACAACGGCCCGGCCGCTGTGCGCTACCCGCGCGGCACCGGCCCGAATGCACCGATCAGTGGCGACCTCGAACCGCTGGAGATCGGCAAGGGCGTGATTCGCCGCAAAGGCGAGAACGTTGCCCTGCTGGTGTTCGGCGTGCAGCTGGCCGAGGCCCTGCAGGTTGCCGAGCAGATCAACGCCACCGTGGTCGACATGCGCTTCGTCAAACCGCTGGACGAAGCCCTGGTGCTGGAACTGGCTGCCAGCCATGCGCTGTTGGTGACGATCGAGGAAAACAGCATCATGGGTGGCGCCGGGGCGGCCGTGGGCGAGTTCCTGGCCCATGAGGGCGTGGTCAAGCCGCTGCTGCACCTGGGGCTGCCGGACATCTATGTCGAGCATGCCAAGCCTGCGCAGATGCTGGCCGAGTGCGGGTTGGATGCTGCTGGTATCGAGGCCTCCGTCAAAGCTCGAATGGCCAAGCTCGGCCTGTAAGGCCCTTTCGCGGGACAAGTCGGATCGACGCACCGCCGCTCCTCCAGGTCTTCACGATCCTGTAGGAGCGGCGGTGCGGCGACCCGACTTGTCCCGCGAATGCTATGGAACTGCCCATGAAAAAGTCTGCCTGTGCCGCGCTACTCTGCGCCCCCACCTTCCTGCTGGCCGCCGAGCGCGACGACGCCCTCAAGCTCCCCGACATGCTGATCAGCGCCAACCGCCAGGTCGAATCGCGTACCGCCACCAGCGCCGCCAACACCGTCTTCACCCGCGCCGACATCGACCGCCTGCAACCCAGCAGCGTCACCGACCTGCTCACCCGCGTGCCCGGCGTGCAAGTCGCGCCCACTGGAGGCCGCGGCAGCCTGCCGGGCATCTTCATCCGTGGCACCAAGACCGCTCAGAGCCTGGTGCTGGTCGATGGCGTGCGCATCGCCAATGCCACCTCCGGCGACAGCGGCTTGCAGTTTCTCGATGTCGACCAGATCGAACGCGTCGAAGTACTGCGCGGCTCGCGCTCGGCGGTGTATGGCAGCGATGCCATTGGCGGGGTTATCCAGATCTTCACCCGCCGCAGCAGCGGCCCCGGCCTGCAACCGCGCCTGCGCCTGGCAGCAGGCAGTAACCAGACGTTCCAGCGCAGCCTCGGGCTGTCCGGCGGTGACGATGCAACCCGTTTCAACCTCGGCGCCAGCCTCGATGAAACCGCTGGCATCGACTCGACTGGCCCGTCGTTTGCCAGTGACGGCGACCACGACGCCTACCGCAACCAGTCGCTCAACTTGAGCCTGAGTCATACCTTCGACGAGCGCTTCGAGGCCGGCATGAACCTGCTCGACAGCCGTGGCCGCAGCGAATACGACAACCCATTCGGCCGCTTCGACCCGGTCACCTTCGAGAGCTTCGGGCAAAAGCCCTACACCGACTTCAGCGTCAGCAGCCTGGGCAGCTATCTTGACGCTCAGCTCAACGATGTCTGGCATTCGCGCCTGGAACTTGCCCACAGCGAAAACCGTGACGACAAGCGCGACAAGCTCAGCGACGAGCGTTTCGTGTTCAACACCTACCGCGACCAGATCACCTGGCAGAACGACCTGAAGCTGGCCGAGCGGCACAACCTGTTGCTGGGCGGTGACTGGTACGAAGACCGCGTGCATGGCAGCACCGACTTTACCGAAGACAGCCGCTGGAACCGTGCGGCCTTCATCCAGCACCGCTACAGCGGTGAAGACTTCTCCACCGAGCTGGGTGTACGGCACGACGAGAACCAGCAGTTCGGCGGCCAGACCACCTGGAGCGGCAGCCTCACCGTGCCGCTGAATGCCCGCAATGACGTGCTGCTGTCCTACAGCGAAGGCTTCCGCGCCCCGACGTTCAACGACTTGTACTACCCGCAATTCAGCAACCCGGACCTCAAGCCCGAGCGTTCGAAGAGCTATGAAGTACAGTGGCGCAGCCAGCTGACCCACGACAGCCGCCTGGAGACCTCGCTGTACCGCACCGACCTGCGCGACGCGATCATCTTCGGCCAGGACTCGATTCCGCAAAACGTCGCTACGGCACGTATCAACGGCCTGGAAATGGCACTGGATCAGCAATGGGGCGAATGGCGCAGCCAACTTGGCCTGGCGCTGATCGACCCTCGCGACCGCGACAGTGGCCATACCCTCGCCCGCCGCGCCCGCCGTACCCTGAGCCTTGACCTGGATCGCCAGTTCGAACGTTTCACTCTGGGCGCCAGCTGGCAGGCCGTGAGCGCCAGCTACGATGACGAAGCCAACCGCAATCGACTCGGTGGCTACGGCTTGCTGGGCCTTCGGGCAGGCTGGCTGGTAACCGAGGAACTGAAGCTGGAAATGAAGCTGGATAACCTACTGGACAAAGACTACAGCCGGGCGCTGTACAGCTTCGATGGGGCCAGCTACGGCTACCGCGAAGAAGGCCGCACCGCGCTGTTCAGCGTCACCTGGACGCCGGCACTCTAGCCGCCAGTAGCGCGCACAGGCGGGCGGTGGCTTCGATCATCTGCCCACTGGGCCGCTCCAGGCCCTTGTCCGGCACCACCAGCAAGCCCTCGCTGGCCACCGCGCTCAGCCGTGGCCAGGCTTTCCAGCTCGCAAGCTGCGCCTCATCAGCCGCCAGGATCACCTGCGGGTCACGCATCAGCACCGACTCGACATTCACCTGCGGTGCCGGCTGGCTCAGATCGGCAAAGACATTGCGCGCCCCGCACACGGCCAGGGCATCGCTGACCACCTGCCGCCCGCCCAGGGTGTACAGCGGCCGATCCCACACCTGATAGAACACCCGCAACGGCTGCTCGCGCCGGTACTGCTGGCGCAGCTGCTGCAGGCGCTCGCGCAACGCCTGCACGTAGGGCCTGCCTTGCTCGCCCCGCCCGACGTGCACGGCAATGGCCTCGATCTGCTCGAGCAGCTGATTCAGGTCGTGGGGTTCGGCGCTGTAAGTGGCAATGCCCAAGCGCTTGAGCTGGTCGCGCTGGGCGGGCGCCACGCTACCGGGCCAGAGCAGCAGCAGGTCGGGCTTGAGGCTGAGCAGGGTTTCCATGTCCAGCTGGCCCTGGCGCCCGACCGAAGGCAGCCTATGCAGCGCTTGCGGCCGCTCACCGCCGTCGAGCACGCCCACCAGCAGGTCATCGGCGTGCAGTTCGAGCATGATTTCGCTCATCGACGGCGCGAGGCTGACCACGCGCAAAGGCTCGTCGGCCCTTGCGCCAAGGGCCAGCAATGCCAGCAGGCAAAGCAGGATGCGCATCAGCCCAGCTGACGCGGAATGCGGTAGAGGTAGAGCAGCACCACGGTGGACAGCGCGAGGAGGATCTGCGGCACCGCCTCCAGCCCGACCAGCACCGACAGCGCAGCGATCCAGGCCGGGAAGCAGGCAAACAGCATGGCCATGCGCCGCACCCGCGCCAGGATGATCCAGGCGGCTGGCTCTTCAGCCGTGCCCAGCACCTTCGAGGTGGCGATCAGTGCCCGCTTGTAGGCGCCGAAGCGCGGCAGGCTGAGGAACATGGTCGCGGCACCGGCGATGAACAGCGGCATCGCCAGCACCGGGATCAGCGCATCGCCGCCGCCAAAGGCCCAGGCCATCACCGGCAGCGGCACCAGGCCGACTGCCAGGTACTGCCACCAGGCCAGCGCCAGGCGCCGCTTGACCTCGCCGCGGGTCACGCCTGGGGCACCTCGCCCTGGTGTTCGTTACCCAGCATGTGACCGAGCTTGCCGGCCTTGGTCGCCAGGTAGTAACGGTTGTGCGGGTTGTGCCCGGTGTGCAGCGGCACGCGCTCGGCGACCTTGATGTTCATGTCGGTCAGCGCCTTGACCTTGCGCGGGTTGTTGGTCATCAGGCGCAGCGCTTTCACACCCAGGTGCTCGAGCATTGGCAGGCACATGGCATAGTCGCGCTGATCGGCGGCGAAGCCCAGGCGCTCGTTGGCCTCGACGGTGTCGGCACCACCGTCCTGCAGCTCATAGGCGCGGATCTTGTTCAAAAGGCCGATGCCGCGGCCTTCCTGACGCAGGTACAGCAGCACGCCACGACCTTCGCGGGCGATGGCCTGCAGCGCGGCTTCCAGCTGCGAACCACAGTCGCAGCGCTGGCTGAACAGGGCATCGCCGGTCAGGCACTCGGAGTGCAGACGCCCCAGCACCGGCTCGCCGTCGGCGATATCACCCAGGCTGAGCACCACGTGCTCACGGCCAGTGGCTTCGTCGAGGAAGCCATGCATGGTGAAGATCGCAAAAGGAGTCGGGAGTTTCGAGGCGGCAACAAAGACGACGGGCACGTTGTGCTCCTGGATAAAGTAGGAAATTTCTCGTGAGCCGATTGTATCAGCAGGTCGCCGCGTGTGCGCTCGTTGAATACCGTGGCTTAAGATCGAAAAGTTCGATGCTTAGCTGTCACTGTGGGAGCGAGCTGTGCCAGAACGGGTTATTGCGGTTTGCTGTCCGCTGTGAAGGGATACGGTTGCTTCCAGTGCTCGAAGATCGGCTTCAGCTCGCCGCTGTGCACCAGCTCGGCCATGCGTTTGTCGAACAGGTCGCACAGGGCTTTGGCGTGCTCGCTCCTGGAGAACGCCAGGTACAACGGCAGCTCGGCCACATGGGTGCTGCGAAAACGCTCCGGCTGCGAGGCCTGCCCGAGCACATAGTCAACTTCGGTCTGCGCATCGATGTAGAAATCCACACGCTCATGTTCGAGCATCGGCAGGATGCCTTCACGGCGCTGGATTTCGCGGAAGTTGTGCGCGTTGGGCAGGTAACTGCTGTAGTCATAGCCACGCACCCAGGCCAGGCGGTACTGGCCGACGGTGGCCAAGGTCGGCACCGGCTTGCTGGCCAGGCCCAGGGCATAGATGTGGTCCATATCGAAATGCCAGCGCGGGTAGAGGTTGTCGTCGTTTTCTTCCTTGTACGACCCGACCCAGGCATCCGCCTCGCCACGCTTGACCAGGCCAACCGCGCGGCTGTAAGGCGCACTCTGAGGCACCACCTTGACCCCGGCAGGCTCGAACACCTTGCGCAACACATCCCAGGCCACACCGCTGCCATCGGCGTTGGTGTAATCAATCCACTCTTCGCTGACCAGATGAATCTGCTTCGGTAGCGCATCGGCCGCCATCGCCCAAGGAGCAAGGCTCAGCATCATTGCCAGCAGCACAGTCCTTATGGCCATCGAAACGCTCCCCGCTTCAGCCTACCGCCCACACCAGAATCTGCATGCCCAGCCAGGCGAAAACACCGGCCAGGATATCGTCGAGCATGATCCCGACACCCCCGTGCACATGGCGGTCGATCCAGCGAATCGGCCATGGCTTGAGAATGTCGAAGAAGCGGAACATCAGGAACCCGGCGAGGATCCACTGCCACCCTTCCGGCACCAGCCAGAGGGTGATCCACATGCCGACCATCTCGTCCCAGACAATGCCTTCATGGTCGTGCACACGCAAGTCATTCGCAACTTTGCCGCACAGCCAGAAGCCGAACAGCATCATCACGCCCAGCAGCAGCCAGTAGCCCCAGTCGGGCAGCATCTGCCACAGCGGGATGAACGGGATCGCAACCATCGACCCCCAGGTGCCGGGGGCCTTGGGCAGGGTGCCAGAGCCGAAGCCAAAGGCGATGAAGTGCCACGGGTTGCGCCAGACCGATGGCGGAACGAACTCCGCAGGCACCTGGTTGGGGTGGTCGGTCACGGTGTCTCCCTAAAGTGTTGATAGCCCCGTTGAACCGGGGTGATGTCCTGGCCCTGCGAGTCGCGCAGGGTCACGCCCTGGCCTTCGAGCACGCGGCCGATCACGTGCACCTCGGCGAAACCGAGGTCGGTCAGCGGGGCGAGCGCCGCAGGCGGCAGGGTGAAGGCCAGTACATAGTCGTCGCCACCGGTCAGCGCTGCCAGCCGTGCCGCATCCTGGCCAAGGAAGGCTTCCAATGCAGGAGACACTGGCACCTGCGCCAGGTTCACCTCTAGTGCGACCCCGGACGCCTTGGCGATATGCCCACAGTCGGCGAGCAGGCCATCGGAAATGTCCAACGCCGCCGTGGCCCGGCCGCGCAGCAGCTGGCCCAGGTTGAGCTGAGGCATCGGCGACCAGTAGTGCTGGAGCAGCGGCTCGGCCAGTTCCACCGGCGCCTCGCGCTCACCCAGTACCAGCGGCAACGCCCCTGCCGCCTTGCCGAGCGAGCCGCCGACACACAGCAGGTCGCCCGGCCGTGCGCCGCTGCGGCGCAACGCCTGGCCGGCCGGCACGCGGCCGAACACGGTGACAGTGATGCTCAGCGGACCACGGGTGGTATCCCCACCGATCAGGCTCATGCGGCAACGGTGGGCCATACGGCTGAGACCGTCGGCATAGGCCGCCAGCCAGTCGGGGCCGACATCAGGCAGGGTCAGGGCGAGGGTGAAGCCGATCGCCGTCGCGCCCATGGCCGCCAGGTCACTGGCCGCCACGGCCAACGTGCGCTGGCCAAGCAGCAGCGGATCGCACACCGCGGGGAAATGCACCCCGGCGACCAGGGTGTCGGTCGACACCGCCAGTTGTTCACCGGGTGGAAGGTCCAGCAGGGCACAGTCGTCGCCGATACCCAGGGCCACACCCTCGCCGCCCTGCGCACAAGGCGCGGCGGCGAAGTAATGGTTGATCAGCTCGAACTCACCCATGGGCAGGCAGCGCCAGAATCAGCGCTTGTTCGCCTTGACTTCTGCTTCACGCAGGGCCGGGGCGAGCTTGTCCAGCACACCGTTGACGAACTTGTGGCCGTCGGTGGCACCGAAGACCTTGGCCAGTTCCACGCCTTCGTTGATCACCACGCGGTACGGTACGTCGACGCGCTTGATCAGTTCCCAGGTGGACAGCCGCAACACGGCCAGCTCGACCGGGTCGAGCTCTTCCAGGGCGATGGTCATGCAAGGCACCAGCGCCTTGTCGATTTCGCCCTTGATCGCCGGGACCCCGTGGAGGATCTCGCGGAAATAGGCACCGTCGACATCGGTGAAATCGTTATCCACCCGGAACTGCGCTTCGATCTCGTTCAGCGAATGCTGGGCCATGTGCCACTGGTACAGAGCCTGGGTCGCGAGCTTGCGGGCTTCGCGGCGCTTGGCGCTCTTCGATGGCTTGCCGGCATCCGCAGGTTTTGGATCGCGCGGGTTGAAACGATCGCTTTCGTCGCTAATCACTTGGCCTCCAACTGCGCCAGCAGGCTGACCATTTCCAGAGCGGACAGGGCAGCTTCACCGCCTTTGTTGCCAGCCTTGGTGCCGGAGCGCTCGATGGCTTGCTCGATGGAGTCGACGGTCAGAACGCCGAAGGCCACCGGAACGCCGAACTCCATGGACACCTGGGCCAGGCCCTTGGTGCATTCGCCCGCCACGTATTCGAAGTGCGGGGTACCGCCACGGATCACTGCGCCCAGGGCGATGATCGCGTTGTATTCACCTTGCTGGGCGACTTTCTGTGCCACCAGCGGGATTTCGAACGCGCCCGGGGCACGGATGATGGTGATGTCGCTTTCGCTGACACCGTGGCGTACCAGGGTATCAACGGCGCCGCTTACCAGGCTTTCGACGACGAAGCTGTTGAAGCGGCCAACCACCAAAGCATAGCGACCTTTGGGGGCGATGAAGGTACCTTCGATGGTCTTCAGGGTCATTCCGATATTCTCATCTTCAAGAGCGAGGCCGCATACAAGCGGCCTCGACAGGGGTCTGGACTCGAGCTCAGGGCGTCAATGCCGCCTCAAGTCACTCGGAGGGCACGTATTCTACAACTTCCAGATCGAATCCGGATATCGCATTGAACTTCATCGGCGAACTCATCAGGCGCATCTTGCGCACGCCGAGGTCACGCAGGATCTGCGAACCGGCACCGACGGTGCTGTAGGTGGTCGGTGCCTTGGTCGGTGCATCGCCCGCGCTCTCGCGGATGTGCGCCAGCAGCACGTCGCCGTCCAGCGGGTGGCCCAGCAGCAGTACCACGCCACTGCCCGCCTCGGCCACGGCGGCCATGGCCGCGCGCAGGCTCCAGCGGCCCGGCTGCTTGACCAGCAGCAGGTCGCGCAGCGGGTCCATGTTGTGCACGCGCACCAGGGTCGGCTCTTCGGCGCAGATGTTGCCCAGGGTCAGGGCCATGTGCACGTCGCCTTCCACCGCATCACGGTAGGTAACCAGGTTGAACTCGCCCAGCTCGCTCTCGATCGGCTGCTCGGAGACGCGCTGCACGGTGCGCTCGTGGATCATGCGGTAGTGGATCAGGTCGGCAATGGTGCCGATCTTCAGGCCGTGCTCGGCGGCGAACACTTCCAGCTCGGCGCGGCGCGACATGGTGCCGTCGTCGTTCATCACTTCGCAGATCACGCCGCTCGGCTCAAAGCCCGCCATGCGCGCCAGGTCGCAAGCTGCTTCGGTGTGGCCGGCGCGGGCCAGGGTGCCGCCCGGCTGGGCCATCAGCGGGAAGATGTGGCCTGGGCTGACGATGTCTTCGGCCTTGGCGTCCTTGGCAGCGGCAGCCTGCACGGTGCGCGCGCGGTCAGCGGCGGAAATGCCGGTGGTGACGCCCTCGGCGGCTTCGATCGACACGGTGAACTTGGTGCCGAAGCCCGAACCGTTGCGCGGCGCCATCAGCGGCAGTTTCAGGGTTTCGCAGCGCTCGCGGGTCATCGGCATGCAGATCAGGCCGCGGGCGTGCTTGGCCATGAAGTTGATGTGCTCAGGCAGGCAGCACTCGGCCGCCATGATGATGTCGCCTTCGTTCTCGCGGTCTTCGTCATCCATGAGGATGACCATTTTGCCCTGGCGGATGTCTTCGACCAGTTCTTCGATGCTGTTGAGCGCCACTCGGCACCCCCTTCTCAATCAGGATTTCATGAAGCCGTTGGCGGCCAGGAAGCTTTCGGTGATGCCACTGCCCTTGCTCGGTTCGGCAGCCTTGTCGCCCAGCAGCAAACGCTCCAGGTAACGGGCCAGCAAGTCGACCTCAAGGTTGACCCGACGCCCTGCGCGGTAGTCGGCCATGATGGTTTCGGACAGGGTATGCGGGACAATGGTCAGCTCGAATTCGGCGCCATTGACCTCGTTGACCGTCAGGCTGGTGCCGTCGACGGTGATCGAACCCTTGTGGGCGATGTACTTGGCCAGCTCCTTGGGCGCGCGCACGCGGAACTGGATGGCGCGGGCGTTATCGCTGCGCGAGATGATTTCACCGACGCCGTCGACGTGGCCGCTGACCAGGTGGCCGCCCAGGCGGGTGGTCGGGGTCAGGGCTTTTTCCAGGTTGACCTTGCTGCCGCTCTTGAGGTCGATGAACGCGGTGCGCTTGAGGGTTTCGACGCTGACGTCGGCCCAGAACCCGTTGCCCGGCAGCTCGACGGCGGTCAGGCACACGCCGTTGACGGCGATGCTGTCGCCGAGCTTTACGTCACCCAGGTCGAGCTTGCCGGTTTCGACGTAGACGCGCACGTCACCGCCCTTGGGGGTCAGGCTGCGGATGGTGCCGATGGATTCGATGATGCCGGTGAACATGGGGACTTCCTCAGAAACAGGTTGCGCGGGGCAAGCCCGGCATTATACGCCGGGCGCTGGCAGAGGGATGGCCGTGACCCGCCAGTCATCGCCCACTGCGCGCATTTCGGTGATTTTCAGCCGCGGTGCCTGGCTCATCTTGTCCAGCGGCCAGTCCAGCAATGGCCGGGCCTGGGAGCCGAGGAAGGTGCCGGCGACGAACAGCTGGTATTCGTCGATCAGGCCCAGCTGGGCAAAGGCGCCGACCAGGCCGGCACCGGCCTCCAGCAGGATTTCGTTGACGCCGCGCGCAGCCAGCACCTGCAACAGTGCTGGCAGGTCGACCTGGCCATTGTCGCCCGGCAGGCTAAGCAGTTCATGGCCGGCAGCGGCAAAGCGCGGGTCATCTGCGACGGCGGTGACCACCAGTACCGGGCCGGCCTGGAAGAACGGCGCGTCCAGCGGCAAACGCAGGCGGCCGTCGATCAGCACGCGCAACGGCGTGCGGCTCAGCGCCAGGGCGGTGGTTTCGGCATCCAGGCCCAGCTCGGCGCCACGCACGGTCATCCGCGCGTTGTCGGCCAGCACGCTGGCCGCGCTGGTCAGCACCGCGCTGGAGCGGGCGCGCAGGCGCTGCACCGCCGAGCGGGCTGCGGGCCCGGTGATCCACTGGCTTTCGCCGCTGGCCATGGCGGTGCGGCCGTCCAGGCTCATGGCCAGCTTGGCGCGAACGAACGGCAGGCCGTGTTCCATGCGTTTGAGGAACCCGGGGTTGAGGGCGCGGGCCTCGGCTTCGAGCACGCCGCTGGCCACGATGATGCCGGCATCGGCCAGGCGCCGCAGGCCTCGGCCTGCGACTTGCGGGTTGGGGTCCTGCATGGCGGCGACCACACGGGCCACGCCGGCCTTGACCAGCGCTTCGGCGCACGGCGGCGTGCGGCCATGGTGGCTGCACGGTTCCAGGGTCACGTAGGCGCAGGCGCCGCGGGCCAGTTCGCCGGCCTGACGCAGGGCATGCACTTCGGCATGCGGCTCGCCGGCACGCACATGCCAGCCTTCACCGACTACCTCGCCATCGCGGACGATCACGCAACCCACGCGCGGGTTGGGGTGGGTGGTGTACACGCCCTTGCGCGCCAGCTCCAGCGCGCGGGCCATGTAATGGGCGTCGAGGATCGCGGTCTGGCTGGGCATGCTCACTCTTTGGCCGGCTCGCGGGCCAGGCGGTCGATTTCTTCGCGGAATTCGTCAAGGTCCTGGAAGCGCCGGTACACCGAGGCGAAGCGGATATAGGCCACTTCGTCGAGCTTGCGCAGCTCGGCCATGACCATTTCGCCTACCACCAGTGACTTGACCTCACGCTCGCCAGTGGCGCGCAGGCGGCTCTTGATATGCGCCAGCGCAGCTTCCAGGCGCTCGACGCTGACCGGGCGCTTCTCCAGCGCACGCTGCATGCCGGCGCGCAGTTTGTCTTCATCGAAGGGCTGGCGCGTGCCGTCCTGCTTGATCAGCCGGGGCAATACCAGCTCTGCGGTTTCGAAGGTGGTGAAGCGCTCGCCGCAGGCAACGCATTCACGGCGGCGGCGCACCTGTTCGCCCTCGGCGACCAGACGCGAGTCGATGACCTTGGTGTCGTTGGCACCGCAAAAGGGACAGTGCATGGTGGCAGGCAACAAAAAAAGGGAGGGCCATGGTAGCGCATTGCACTGGCAAGACAAGCCAAAGGGGTTAACATCCATACAATTCTGCCCGTGAAGGACCCACCCATGCATCTTCGTGCGCTCGTCGTGCTGTGCTGCGCTTCCCTGCTCGCTGCCTGCGGCAGTGACCGCCCCAAGACCGAAGCAGTCCCCGCACCAACAGCGGCCAAGGTGGCGAAAAATGCCGAACCGCTTGGCCCGCTGCCGGCCTATCAGCGTGAATTGAGCGGCACCTTGCTGGAAATCCCCGCCGGCGCCGACGTGGAGCTGGCACTGCTGGTCATCGACGACCGTGACCGCCCGCAACAGCTGCTGGCCAGCAGCACCCTGACCGGCACCGGCCAGGCCCTGCCCTATCACCTGCGTTTCAACCCCGAAGCCTTCCCTGCCGGGGCCCGCGTCGAGCTGCGCGGGCGCGCCAGCAGTTCCGGCCAGCTGATCATGCACCTGCCCCCCGTGCGTATCATCCAGGCCCAGACCCAGGCCACTGGCCCGCTGCGCTTCGAGAAGGCGCCGTAAGTGGCGCCGCTTGCCCTGCAACAGGCCCTCAGCGGCCTGATCGGCGAAGCGCGCCTGGTGGTCAGCGACTTGCCCGAGTGCGAACTGAAGCTGTGGCTGATCGATGATCAGAACATGGACCGCGCCTTCAGCAGTGAGGAAACCCGGCGCATCCTCGAAGAACCGCCGTACTGGAGTTTCTGCTGGGCCAGCGGCCTGGCCATGGCCCGCTACCTGGGTGCGCACCCCGAGTGGGTCGCCGGCAAGCGCGTGCTGGACTTTGGCGCCGGCTCCGGCATCGCCGGGATCGCGGCGGCCCGTGCCGGGGCACTGGAAGTGATCGCCTGTGATCTCGACCCGCTGGCCCTGGAAGCCTGCCGTGCCAATGCCCTGCTCAACGATGTCGAACTGGGATACAGCAGCGACTTCTTCGCCGAAGCCGACCGCTTCGACCTGATCCTGGTCGCCGACGTGCTCTATGACTGCGCCAACCTGCCGCTGCTCGATGCCTTCCTGAGCCGTGGCCGCCAGGCACTGGTGGCCGACTCGCGTGTCCGTGATTTCAGCCACCCGCTTTACCGCCAGCTTGGCGTGCTCGAAGCCCTGACCCTGCCGGACCTGGCCGAGCCGCACGAATTCCGCCGGGTCAGCCTGTACCACGCCAGCCGCGACACCTTATAGTGGTGTTATCCACGAGTTTGCGAGAGTCGCGATGACCCAAGACACGCCTTACATTTTCGACGCTACCGATGCCACCTTCCAGCAACTGGTGATCGAGAACTCCTTCCACAAACCGGTGCTGGTGGACTTCTGGGCCGAGTGGTGCGCGCCGTGCAAGGCGCTGATGCCGCTGCTGGCGAAGATCGCCGAGGGCTACCAGGGCGAGCTGCTGCTGGCCAAGATCAACTGCGACGTCGAGCAGCAAGTGGTGGCCCAGTTCGGCATCCGCAGCCTGCCGACCGTGGTGCTGTTCAAGGATGGCCAGCCGGTTGACGGCTTTGCCGGTGCGCAGCCGGAATCGGCGATCCGCGCCATGCTCGAGCCTCATGTGCAGCTGCCGGCCGCGCCAGCCGCTTCGCCGCTGGAGCAGGCCAAGGTGCTGTTCGCCGAAAGCCGTTTCGCCGAGGCCGAGGCTGCGCTGAAGGCACTGCTGGGTGAAGACAACAGCAATGCCGAAGCACTGATCCTGTATGCCCGTTGCCTGGCCGAGCGTGGCGAACTGGGCGAGGCTCAAGTGGTGCTGGATGCGGTCAAGACTGACGAGCACAAGGCTGCACTGACCGGTGCCAAGGCGCAGCTGACCTTCCTGCGCCAGGCCGCCAGCCTGCCGGAAGTTGCCGACTTGAAGAGCCGCTTGGCGCAGAATCCGCAGGATGATGAGGCGACCTACCAGCTGTGTGTACAGCAGTTGGCGCGTCAGCAGTATGAAGCAGCACTGGACGGGTTGCTGAAGCTGTTCCAGCGTAATCGTGGGTATGAGAACGGCTTGCCGCAGAAGGCGATGCTGCAAGTGTTCGAACTGCTGGGCAGTGATCATCCGCTGGTGGGTGTTTACCGCCGCCGTTTGTCCTCCGCCATGTTCTGAATTTGAGATTGCCGGGGCCGCTTTGCGGCCCCAGAATCCAGAGCCTCAACCCACCCAGTGATACACCGGCGCATCCACGCCACTTTCCACCTTCACCTCACTGCTGTGCCGCAAGCGCACCAGCAGCCGCTTGCCCGCCGCCGTACTCCCGGCCAGCCCCTCCAGCCGGTCGAGCAACTCCGGCCCGCTCATCTGCCCGGCCAGGCGAAGCACCTCACATGCCGCGTGCCACTGCCTATCATCCTGGCGCGGCGCTGCTACCGCGGCGACCGGTTCAGCCCCCGGCACCTCGATCTGCCGCCCCAACTGCGCCCACTCCTGCGGCTCCAGTTCGATGGTCAGGTCCACCGGCCAGTCACCAATCTGTCCACGAATTCTCACGATGCGTTCCTTGAACTCAGGTCAATGCACCATGCTACCGCAACATGAAACCTGCGCCACACAGGCTGGCGACGCGAAGAAAAGTTGTTATAACATAACCGAATCTTCCAGCCCGCTCCCGGAGTCGTCCATGCGTCGTCTGCTGCTCGCCCTGCCCTTCGCCCTGCTGCCCCTGGCCGTGGCCCATGCCCACGACGAACATGACCATGATCACGCCCACGGCACCCTCGGCGCCCACGAGCATGGCGTGGCCAAGCTCAATGCCGTGCTCGACGGCAACACCCTGGAGCTGGAGCTGGACAGCCCGGCGATGAACCTGGTCGGCTTCGAGCACATGGCCAGCAGCGACGCCGACAAGGCCAAGGTTGCCGCCGTGCGCCAGCAACTCGAACAGCCGCTGAAGCTGTTCGCCCTGGCCTCGGCCGCCGGCTGCAAGGAAGACCAGCAAGAGCTGGAAAGCCCGCTGTTCGGCGATGCAGCCAAGGCTGACGACGACGGTGACGAGCACGAGAAAGGCCACGTGCACAGCGACATCAATGCCCACTACCAGCTGACCTGCGCCACCCCGGAAAAACTCGCCCAGATCGACCTTTCCCCGCTGTACAAGGCCTTCCCGGCCACCCAGAAGATCAACGTGCAACTGATCGGCCCGAACGGCCAGAAAGGGGTCGAGACTTCGCCGGCCAAGGCCGTGGTCGCGTTCTGAAATGAGCCAGGCGTTGATTGAACTGCAGGACCTGGTGTTCGCCTGGCCCGGCCAGGCGCCGCTGCTGGATATCCCGGCGTTCTGCCTGGAAGCCGGCGAAGCACTGTTCCTCAAGGGCCCCAGCGGCAGTGGCAAGACCACCCTGCTGGGCCTGCTCGGCGGGGTCAACCGGCCGGGCCAGGGGCGTATCCAGTTGCTCGGGCAGGACCTCGCCCTGCTCGGCCAGGGTGCGCGTGACCGCTTCCGGGTCGACCATACCGGCTACATCTTCCAGCAGTTCAACCTGCTGCCGTTTCTCTCGGTGCGCGAGAACGTCGAGCTACCCTGCCGTTTCTCGCGCAGCCGCGCCGAGCGTGCCATCCAGCGCCACGGTAGTGTCGACCAGGCCGCCAGCGAGCTGCTGGCGCACCTGGGCCTGGGTGACCCGGCGCTGCTCGCACGGCGTGCCGACAGCCTGTCGATCGGCCAGCAGCAGCGCGTTGCTGCTGCACGCGCGCTGATCGGCCAGCCCGAACTGGTGATAGCCGACGAGCCGACCTCGGCCCTGGACGCCGACACCCGCGAAGCGTTCATCCGCCTGCTGTTCGACGAATGTCGCGCAGCCGGCTCCAGCCTATTGTTCGTCAGCCATGACCAGAGCCTGGCACCGCTGTTCGACCGTCATCTTTCCCTGGCCGAACTCAACCGCGCCGCCAAGCCCCAGGAGGCCTGATGTACCTGCTCCGTCTTGCCTTGGCCAGCTTGGCCAACCGCCGATTCACCGCATTCCTCACCGCCTTCGCCATCGCCCTGTCGGTGTGCCTGCTGCTGGCCGTCGAACGCGTGCGCACCGAAGCGCGCGCCAGCTTTGCCAGCACCATCAGCGGCACCGACCTGATCGTCGGCGCCCGCTCGGGTTCGGTGAACCTGCTGCTGTATTCAGTGTTCCGTATCGGCAACGCCACCAACAACATCCGCTGGGACAGCTTCCAGCACTATGCCCAGGACCCACGGGTGAAGTGGGCGATCCCGATCTCGCTGGGTGACTCGCACCGTGGCTACCGTGTGATGGGGACCACCACCGATTACTTCAGCCATTACCAGTACGGGCGCAAGCAGCATCTGGAGCTGAGCCAGGGCCGTGAATTCGCCAGCGACCCGTTCGAAGTGGTGCTCGGCGCCGAAGTAGCTGACGCGCTGCACTACAAGCTGGGCGACAAGCTGGTACTGGCGCACGGTGTCGCCGCGATCAGCCTGGTCAAGCACGACGACAAGCCGTTCACCGTGGTCGGCGTGCTCAAGCGCACCGGCACGCCAGTCGACCGCACTCTGCACATCAGCCTTGGCGGCATGGAGGCCATCCACATCGACTGGCACAACGGCGTGCCGGCCCGCGGTGCAGGGCGCATCAGTGCGGAACAGGCGCGGACCATGGACCTGCAGCCAGCAGCCATCACCGCGTTCATGCTTGGCCTGAACAACAAGATCGCCACCTTCAGCCTGCAGCGCGAGATCAACGAATACCGCAACGAGCCGTTGCTGGCGATCTTGCCTGGGGTTGCCTTGCAGGAGCTGTGGAGCCTGATGGGCACCGCCGAGCAGGCGTTGTTCGTGGTGTCGCTGTTCGTGGTGCTGACCGGCTTGATCGGTATGCTCACAGCGATTCTCACCAGCCTCAACGAACGCCGCCGGGAGATGGCGATCTTGCGGTCGGTGGGTGCGCGGCCATGGCATATCGCCGGGCTGCTGGTGCTTGAAGCGTTGGCACTGGCGGTGACGGGCATCGCCGCAGGGCTTGGGTTGCTGTATGCGGGCATCGCCCTGGCCCAGGGCTACCTTCAGGCCAACTATGGACTGTACCTGCCCCTGACCTTGCCCAGCGCACATGAATGGACGCTGCTGGCTATCATCCTTGGCGCAGCGCTGCTGATGGGCAGCGTACCGGCCTGGCGTGCCTATCGGCAGTCGCTGGCCGATGGCCTGTCCATTCACCTTTGAGAACGCACCATGCTCCGCGTACTACTGCTATCGATCCTGTTCCTTGCCGCCCCTGTGTGGGCCGGCGAGGTACGCGAACTGGACTGGCCCGCGCTGATTCCCGAAGGCGCGCCGGTCATCCCGCCACAACTGGCACCGCTGCACGACATGTCGCAGCTGAGCGACGCGCTGTCTGCCGAGTCGGCCCCGCCGGCACGCCAGCAGGCGCCCGACGCCCCGGTGGTGAAAAGCCTCGATAGCCAACAGGTCAAGATCCCGGGCTACATCGTACCGCTGGAGGTGAGCGAAGAAGGCCGCACCACGGAGTTCCTGCTGGTGCCTTACTACGGCGCCTGCATCCATGTGCCGCCCCCGCCCTCGAACCAGATCGTGCACATTTTCAGCGAAATGGGTGTGCGTGTGGAGGACCTCTACCAGCCCTACTGGATCGAGGGAAAGATGCAGGTTAGAGCCTCCAGCAGCGAATTGGCCGACGCCGGATATCAGATGGAAGCAGAGAAAATATACGCTTATGTTCTCAAGTGAGAACTGTTTCGAATTCGTGACGACGCTTCTTTGAGCTGGGTCAAACTTTCGGTTCAGACGCATCCGTACCATTGGACTACTCGATTACTCACGTCCTTTGGGAGCTTCCATGAACAAGTCCTTGCTCGGCGCCTCGCTTGTGGCCCTTGCGCTCGCCGCCCCTGTTGCCCACGCCCACCAGGCGGGTGATGTCATCGTCCGTGCCGGTGCCATCACCACTGCCCCGAACGAAAGCAGCGGCGACCTGAAATTCGACGGCAACAAGGTGTCGGGCACCAAGGCGACCCTGGACAGCGACACCCAGCTGGGCCTGACCTTCGCCTACATGCTCACCGACCACATCGGCCTGGAGCTGCTGGCCGCAACCCCGTTCAAGCACAGCGTAGGCGTCAAAGGCCTGGGCGGCGGGCTGGACGGCAAACTGGCCGACATCAAACAGCTGCCACCGACCCTGTCCGTGCAGTACTACCCGATGGAGCCTAACTCCAAGTTCCAGCCCTATGCCGGCGTCGGCATCAACTACACCCTGTTCTTCGACGAAGACCTGACCAGCGAGCGCAAGCAACAGGGCTTCAGCAACCTCAAGCTGCAGGATTCGGTGGGTATCGCCGGCCAGTTGGGCATGGACTACATGATCACCGACAACCTGCTGGTCAACGCCTCGGTCTGGTACGTCGACATCGACACCAAGGCCAGCGTCAACGGCCCGACCGCCTTGGGCTACAGCAAGACCAAAGTCGACGTCGATGTCGACCCTTGGGTGTACATGGTCGGCCTTGGCTACAAGTTCTGACCTGAAC
This sequence comes from Pseudomonas sp. HS6-2, assembly GCF_049325675.2. Classification (NCBI taxonomy): domain Bacteria; kingdom Pseudomonadati; phylum Pseudomonadota; class Gammaproteobacteria; order Pseudomonadales; family Pseudomonadaceae; genus Pseudomonas; species Pseudomonas sp. HS6-2. The sequence continues at coordinate 5,674,873 of NZ_CM143906.1, forward strand.
ACGGCAGGGCGGCTTCGGCCGCCCTTTCTCGTTGCCCCCACGACCAGTACCCCAGCGCCAGCGCACTGATCACCATCCCCAGCCCGCATACCGCAGTCCAGCCCCAGCGCGCATACACCCAGCTCGCCAGCACCGCCCCCAAACCGCTGCCGATCGAGTAGCAACACATGTAGGCGCCGATCAAGCGGCTGGCCATCGCACCACGCCCCGCCAGCAGCAGGCTCTGGTTGGTGACATGCACCGCCTGCACGGCGAAATCCAGCATCAGCACACCCAGCACGAACAACGCCAACGATTGACCAACGAAGGCTGTCGGCAGCCATGACAGCGTCAACAGCGCCAGCGCCAGGCCGGTGGTGCGCTCGCCCAGCCCTCGATCAGCCAGACGCCCGGCTCGCGACGCCGCCAAGGTGCCGGCGATACCTGCCAGGCCGAACAGGCCGATCTCGGTATGGCTGAGCGCAAGCGCAGGTGCGCTCAGGGGCAGCACCATGGCACTCCACAGCACGCTGAATGCAGCGAAGATCAGCAGGCCGAGCAACCCACGCCGGCGCAGCAGGCTGTCGTGGCGATACAAGGCGTACAAAGAGCCAATCAGTTGCAGGTAGCCAGGTCGTTGCGCGGGTAACCGACTCACTGGCAGCCAGCGCCAGAGCACCACGGCCATCAGCATGAGCAGTGCCGCCGCCACGAAGTACACACTGCGCCATCCGGCCAGGTCGGCGAGCGCTCCCGAGACCAGACGCGCCAGCAAGATGCCCAGCACGACCCCGCTGGTGACCGTACCCACCGCCTGGCCCTGGCTGGCTGGGGTGGCGAGGGTCGCGGCGTGGGCGACCATCACCTGCACCATGACCGCCATCAGCCCGACCAGGGCAAGGGCTGCCAGCAGACCCAGCCAGTCCTGTGCCAGGCCAACACCGACCAGGGCCAGAGCGGCAACCAGCAACTGCACCAGCAGCAGGCGCTTGCGCTCGATCAGATCGCCCAGCGGTACGATCAGGATCAACCCAAGGGCATAACCCGCCTGGGTCGCACCAACTACCCAACCGATCTGCTGCTGCGCCACCCCCAGATCGCTGGCGATCGACTCGAGCAGAGGCTGGGCGAAATAGACCGTGGCCACTGCCATGGCGCAGGTGGCGGCAAGCAACAGGGTTATCCAGCGATTCATCGGGCTGACTCCTTCACATCTGGTTTCAATTTGAAACCACATGATGGATATTTAGCAAATGTGGTTTTAATCTGCAACCAGATGAATCATGCAGGTGCTGCCAATGCTCGATGAAGTGAATGCTCAATGCCCTGTGGCCCGAGCGCTGGAAGTGCTGGGTGACCGTTGGGCGCTGATGATCCTGCGTGATGCCTTCGATGGCCTACGCCGTTTCAGCGAGTTCCAGAAGAACCTAGGGCTGGCGAAGAACATCCTGGCGTCGCGGCTAAAGCTGCTGGTGGAGAGTGGGTTGCTGGCGTTGCAGCCGGCGTCCGATGGCAGCGCCTACAAGGAATATGTGCTGACCGAGAAAGGGCGGGCGTTGTTTCCGATAGTGGTGGGGTTGCGCCAGTGGGGGGAGCGGTATCTGTTCGCGACGGGGGAAGCGCGGTCGGAGTTGGTGGACAGTGCCAAGGGGCGACCAGTCGGAATTCTGCAGGTGCGATCCGAGGATGGCAGGCTTCTGGCAGCGGAGGATTGCCTGCGCAAGGTTGTGCGGCATTCATGAACCTGGGGCCGCTTTGCGGCCCCGGCTATCTCAAGCCTTGCCGAGCAGCTTGGCCAAAGCCTCGACCATCGGGGTCGGCTGAGGGAAAGCAAAGCGCGCCAGCAATCGTTGGTTGTCCGCCCGCGAATGGCGAATGTCACCCGAGCGCGCCTGGCCGTAGCTGATCGCCGGCAAGCTGCCCACCACCTGCTCCAGTGCCTCGAGCATCTGGTTCAGCGAAGTTGCCTGGTTCAGGCCGACGTTCACCGCGCCCTCTTCCACCTGCGGCTTCTCAAGCGCCTGCACCATCACCTGCACCAGGTCGCCGACGTAGAGGAAGTCACGGGTCTGCTCGCCGTCACCAAACACGGTGATCGGCAACCCGTGCACCGCCCGTTCACTGAAGATACTGATCACGCCGGAGTACGGCGAGGATGGGTCCTGGCGCGGGCCGAAGATGTTGAAGAAGCGGAACACCACCGGCTCCAGGCCATGCTGGCGGCGGTAGAAGTCCAGGTACTGCTCGCTGGCCAGCTTGTCCACCGCATAGGGCGTCAGCGGCGCCTTCGGCGTGTCCTCGGCAATCGACTCGCCTTCGCCATTGTTGCCATATACCGCCGCGCTCGATGCAAAGAGCACGCGGCGCACGCCATGTACGCGCATGGCCTCGGCCACGTTGAGGGTGCCGATGAAGTTGCTCTGATGGGTCTTCACCGGGTCTTCGACCGACGCCTGCACCGACGCCACTGCAGCCAGATGGACCACGGCACCGCAACCGGCAGTGGCACGCTGAACCAGCTCGGCATCGGCCACATCACCCTCGATCAGTTCGAGGCGCGGGTTGCCCAGTTGCAGGTTGTCGCGCTTGCCGGTGGAAAGGTCGTCGAGAATACGTACGGCAAAGCCCTTGGCCAGCAACGCATCGCACAGGTGGGAGCCAATGAAGCCGGCACCGCCGGTGATCAGGATGGGGGCATCAGCCATGGCGGTAGAATCGATCCAGTAGTGGCGGCAAGCCTGCGCGCCAGGCACGCGGCTTGATGCCGAAAGTGTGAAGTATTTTCTTGCAGGCCAAAACCGCGTGCTGCGGCTCTTCGCTGGCATCCGGCCGTGCGGCATGGGCCTGCGCGGTCGGCGCCTGTACGGCCAGCTGACGGTACTGCCCAGCCTCGCTGAGAATTGCCTGGCCCAGCGCCAGCGGCGTGGTCGCTTCGTTGCCGGCGTAATGGTAGGTGCCCCACAGCGGTGCGCTGCAATCGAGCTGCTTGAGCACCGAGAGGATCACCCGCGCGGCATCGTCGACCGGCGTCGGGTTGCCGCGGCGGTCATCAGCCAGCAGCAGCTCCTGCGGTTGCTCGGCACGGGTCAGGAAGCGGCCAAGGGCACCGTCGATGCTTTCGTCCAGCAACCAGCCGAAGCGCAGCAGCACATGCTGCGGGCACGCCGCGCGCACGCTCTGCTCGATACGCCACAAGGCCTGGCCACGCTGGCCCAGCGGTACCGGCTCATCCTTCTCGCTGTAGGCCGTGGCCCGCGAACCGTCGAACACCCGGTAGCTAGAAGGCTGCACCAGGGTGATCTGGTGGTGCTGGCACAACTCCGCCAGCCGCTCCACTGCCCGCTCCTGCAGAGCCAGGCGCTGATCGCTGACCGACTCGGCCTGGAACCAGTCGAAGTAGTAGGCCAGGTTGACCACGGCATCGGGGCGATGATCGTCAAGCAGCTGAGTGAGGCTGGCCGGAGCCCAGCCGTTCTCCGGCGGGCGAGGTGCCAGGAATGCGATGTCCTCCTCGGCCCCGAGACGAATCAGCGCTTGCCCGAGGGCATTGCCACCACCCAACAGCATCAGGCGCATACGCATAGAGTCAGCAGATCCGAACAGGTTGATAGAAGGAAAGGAGCCATTTTGCGGTTTCCGGGCGGGGAAGTCCAACACGGGGTCTGGACGGCACCAATGTCCAGGTTCCTCATCGATCAGCGCGATTACAAGATGAATTCTCCTACAGCTCTCAACGAACAAGCTGACTTTAGTTCAACAGCATAACGACATTGAATTGTTGACCTGTCTACTTGCCGGTTGCTGAAGCATTTTTCGAGCGGCGGCAGGGGTACTTCACCCATTTTTACAAGGAACGTTCCATGCCGCATTCAGAAGTCGCGTATCTGGACTTCAACCAGGGGCAAGCACACGCCATAGACCTTGCAAGCGATTTTCTTAACGGCTTAGGGGGACCTCAGGCTGGAAAAGTGGCAGATCAGGCAAGCTTGTTCGCCAAGCAGCTCAAATCAACATTGAGTACTGATCAAAAATCGACACTGCAGCGTTTTAGCGACGGCTTGCTATCCGCGTTGATGTTCAGGGGAATGCCTTGCCCCACCGATTCGGCCCCAGAGCAGTTGGCGGACATTTCAGTAATGGCGCGCAGCAACCGCTGCCAATACCTGGCTTCACGCAACCAAGTGCTGTTGGCGCTGGCGCAACATCGAAGTTTCGCTTTCGACATCGACAATGAAGGCAAGCAAGTGCGCCTGGTCGGTAACTTCAAAGGGGGCGGCTGCATCCCCAGGCCCGACGAGAGACCCGATGCTGAAATCGAAATCAGCTCACATGCGGGATTGCAGCTGGGACCACACACCGAAGCGCCCTACAACTGTTCAACAATTGCCAGTGATGGCCACTCACCCGCGCCTTGCGCACTGATCCTCACCGCACGCTGGAACCCTGCCCATGAACCGACGCATGTAATTCCACTTCGCGGCATCATCGAAGGCATGGCCAGCCTTGATGTACTTGCCCTTACTTCGCCTTCTTTCGACTTCACCCGCAGTGACTGCTTCGCTCACGGGCACGGCAATCCAGGCAAAGCCGTGTCGATACTGCAGTACAACGCCAATGGCGGCTTCTCGCTTCGGTACAACAGCTACCGCTTTTCGCTCAATGACAATGCTGACAGCACAGTTGCCCGTGCTTTTGATGCATTTCAGGAAGCCGTGCACAGCGCGCAACCCGAGACGTTCGACCTGCAGGCTGACACCGCGCTGCTGATCAACAACGGGCGCGCCTTGCATGGCCGCAACATCATTCAGGACAACCGACGCTTACTGGTGCGCCAGTTCGGATACTCCCGTTTCGCTGCACCCATCGTGATCGCTGAAGACCCGCTGCTGGTTCGTGGCAGAGAACAGGAAGTTACCCGATGATCGAACTCGATTTTTCATTCATTCTCATACTCGCCCTAGTCGCTTTCACCGCCGGCTTCTTCGATGCGATCGCCGGCGGCGGCGGCCTGATTACACTGCCGGTATTGTTTGTAGCCGGTATCGAACCTCTGGCGGCGATTGCCACCAACAAATTTCAGGCCGCTTCGGCTACGGTATCGGCTACATGCGCCTTTGCCCGTAAAGGCATGATCGATTGGAAACGTGGCAGCCCAATGGCACTTATGTCTTTCATCGGCGGCGCGCTCGGCGCCTTGTCAGTCAGCCTGATACCTAAGACGCTACTGCAGGCATCCGTTCCCATACTGCTGATTCTGGTAGCCGCGTATTTCGCGTTCAGCCCGAAACCCAATGAGCAGTCGCGCAAGGCGAAGCTTTCAACCAGCGTGTTCTGCATTGCCGTGGCGCCAGTCATTGGCTTCTATGACGGGATCTTCGGCCCAGGCGTCGGCTCGTTCTTCATGCTCGCCTGCGTCATCCTGTTGGGCCAGCATCTGCTACAGGCCGTTTGCAACAGCAAGCTGCTGAACGCCGCGTGCAACCTGGGCGCACTGTCAGTGTTTTCACTGAGCGGAGCAATCATCTGGCCTCTAGCGCTGGCCATGGCAAGCGCGGCGTTTGTCGGTGCTCAACTGGGCGCTCGCTGCGCCGTGTACTTCGGCCCCCGCCTGATCAAACCATTATTGGTCTGCGTGTGCTGCATCATGGCAACCAAGTTGTTGCTCGACTCAGGCAACCCAATCGGCGAGTGGCTACGCCGGCTGACGCTTTGAAGGCGTCATCATTCGATTTCGAACAGGCTGTTACGCAACGGCCCTACACTTAACCGCTCACGCACATCGTCATCGATGCGTGGGTCATCCGGCCGGTACAGCCTGACCTGCCGATAGGCATTGATGCGGTTGATCTCCTCCCCCAGGCATTCCCACACCACCCGGGTACATGCCGGGTTGCGCCGGTCGCCGCTGGACACCCCGGACTTCAGACCGTTGAGGCGGGTGATGCGGCTCTTGAAGCTGGGGATGAGGATGGTCTGGCTCATCTCGTTGAAAGTCAGCGACTCGTAGTCGATGAGGAACATCCGGTCCTGCAGCTGGAACGCCGCGCCCAGGTAGCGGCAGCGCACCTCGGCATGCTGGTCGGTGGCGCTGGAGCGCTCCTGGCGTTCCTGGCGCTCGAACAGGAAGCGGCCGCGTTCTTCCCACAGGTGCACCAGCGACACCAGGATGGTGCCGGGTACCGACATGCAGTTGGAATACTCGAAGTAATAGCCGCAATAGCGTGACAGGTTGCCGGCGTGTTCGTGCAGTGGGCGGAACAGTTCGCTGATCGGGTCGTCGGGTTGGTCGGAGACCGCCGACACACGTGCGCCGATCAGGCGAGCGAACTGTTCGGCCGGCAAATTCAGCTCGTAATCCTCGACACCGAAGAAATCACCGATGCGCTTGAGGTTGAACGGCGTCGGGCGGCTCTGGCCGCTCAGGTACTTGTTGAACTGCGCGCGGTTGATCGACAGCTGGCGGCAAACTTCCGAGATAGAGCGGTAATGGCTGCAGGCCAGTTTGAGGTTGGTCGCGAAATGATCGCTCATGACAGGGGGCTCAGGTGACGCGAATGATGCCAGTCTAGCATCAAGTCGCACCAAATCAGAGCAACCCGCGAAATTGTAACCACCTTTGTCATGGCCAACCATGCGCCCCAACGAATAGCGGTGCGCCTGCCGTCCGCTGTCTTTCCACGCGAACAATAAGAATCGAGGTCATTTTCCAATGCTCGAAGTAATCAACGATTTCCTCTCGGGGAAACTTCTCATCGTGCTGATCGTGGGGCTGGGTAGCTACTTCACCATCCGTTCCCGGTTCGTTCAGTTCCGCCACTTCGGCCACATGTTCGCTGTATTCAAGGAATCGCTGCGTGGCCAGGCAGGCCAGCTGAGCTCCTTCCAGGCCCTGATGCTGAGCCTCGCCGGCCGCGTGGGCGCCGGTAACATCGCCGGTGTCGGCATCGCCGTGACCCTGGGTGGCCCAGGCGCGGTGTTCTGGATGTGGGTCACTGCCCTGGTCGGCATGGCCAGCAGCTTCTTCGAATGCACCCTGGCCCAGGTGTACAAGCGCGCCGACGGCGACGGCCTGTACCGTGGCGGCCCGGCCTACTACATCCAGCACGGCCTGAAGCGCAAAAGCATGGCCATCGTGTTCTCGATCCTGCTGCTGGTCACCTACGGCTTCGCCTTCATCGGCCTGCAGTCGTATACCGTGACCCACTCGCTGCAGAACGCCTTCGCCTTCGACCCGCGCCACACCGGCATTGTCCTGGCCGTATTGCTGGCCATCACCTTCCTCGGTGGCATCAAGCGCATCGCGGCGGTGTCGGACCTGCTGGTACCGATCAAGACCCTGGCCTACATCGGCGTGACCCTGTACGTGATCGGCACCCAGATCGAGCACGTGCCGGCCATGCTGGAAACCATCTTCAAGAGCGCTTTCGGCCTCGACCCGGCATTCGGCGGCCTGCTCGGCAGCGCCATCGTCATGGGCGTGAAGCGTGGCGTGTTCGCCAACGAAGCAGGCCTGGGCAGTGCGCCAAACGTGGCCGCCGTGGCTGCGGTGAAGCACCCGGGCGCCCAGGGCGTGGTCCAGGCGTTCAGCGTGTTCCTCGACACCTTCGTGATCTGCACCTGCACCGCGCTGCTGATCCTGCTGTCGGGCTTCTACACCCCAGGCTTCGAAGGTGACGGCATCGTCCTGACCCAGAACTCGCTGGCCGCCGTGGTCGGTGACTGGGGTCGCCTGTTCGTCAGCGTGGCACTGTCGCTGTTCGTATTCACCTGCATTCTCTACAACTACTACCTGGGCGAGAACAGCCTGCAGTTCCTCAGCCGCAACCGCATGGTACTGCTGGCGTTCCGCGCCCTGGTACTGGCGCTGGTGGTGTGGGGTTCGATGCAGGACCTGTCGACCGTGTTCGCCTTCGCCGACATCACCATGACCTGCCTGGCCTTCGTCAACCTGGTGGCCCTGGCCCTGCTGTTCAAGGTCGGCCTGCGGGTGATGCGCGACTATGATGACCAGCGCAAGGCTGGCATCAAGCAGCCAGTGTTCGACTCGTCGAAGTTCGCCGACCTGGATCTGGACCGCAACGCCTGGCCTGCCAATCTGCAGGCGGAAACAGCCACTGACAAAGCAGTCGGCCAAGCTCAGCTGCAGCGCTGATATCCTGCCCTGCCCAGCCGCCCCGTCCGTGGGCGGCTGCTCTACCTCCGCTCACCGCTACGGATGTTTTCCATGCGTGCAGTCAAGAATCTCCTTGTCCTCTACACCGGTGGCACCATCGGCATGCTCGAAACCGCCGAAGGCCTGGCACCGGCCGGTGGTTTCGATGCGCGGATGCGCGAACACCTCGCCCAGCTGACCGATGCGCCCCAGGTGCAATGGACACTACAGGATATGAACCCGCTGCTCGATAGCGCCAACATGCAGCAGCACAACTGGCTGGCGATGCGCGATGCCATCGTCGAGGCGGTGGACGCCGGCCATGACGGTGTGCTGGTGCTGCATGGCACCGACAGCCTGGCCTACAGCGCCGCGGCGCTGTCGTTCTTGCTGCTGGGCCTGCCGGTGCCGGTGCTGCTGACCGGCTCGATGCTGCCGGCCGGTGCGCCGGGCAGCGATGCCTGGGCTAACCTGTGCGGGGCCTTGCGCCTGGTCGAACAGGGCCTGGAAGCTGGCGTGCAGTTGTACTTCCACGGCCAGCTGCTGCATGGCTGCCGGGCTTCGAAGCTGCGCAGCGAGGCCTTCGATGCCTTTGCCGCGCTGCCGCGCCATCGTGACGGTGAGCGTGCCGCCGAACTGCCTGCTGCCCTGGGCTATCGGCAGCAGCGCCAGCCAGTCAACCTGGCGGTGATGCCGGTGTTCCCGGGCCTGCAGGCCGGGCACCTGAAGGCACTGCTCGACAGCGGCGTGCAAGGTCTGCTGCTGGAATGCTATGGCAGCGGTACCGGGCCGTCGGATGACCAGGCGCTGCTCGACGTGCTACGTGAAGCGCGCCAGCGTGGTGTGCTGCTGGCTGCCATCAGCCAGTGTCCGGAAGGGGCGGTGGTGTTTGATACCTATGCAGCGGGTAACCGCTTGCGTGGCGCCGGACTGGTCAGTGGTGGTGGCATGACCCGTGAGGCGGCGCTGGGCAAGATGTTTGCGCTGCTGGGGGCTGGGCTGGATGTCGATGCGGCGGAGCGGTGGTTTGCGCTGGATCTGTGCGGGGAGCGAGCCTGATTATCGCCTGCCAGGGCCTCTTCGCGGGGCAAGCCCGCTCACACAAAGGCCCTGACTGGCAGTAAGAATGGCGGAAGGCAGCGGGAGTCGAACCTGCCCGGGAACGGCTGCCGTCCCCAACCGGGTTTGAAGCCCGGCCGCGCCACCGGGCGCGATTGCCTTCCTTGAACTCAGTGCCTGGCCTGCTGCTGGGCCAGGGCGCTGTCGGCGCGAATGTAGCGCTGGTCGGCCACCCGACGGGTCAAGCCGATGCGGTCGAAGTATTCGAGAATCTGCACACTGCGCTTGCGACCGATGCCCAACATATCGCGAAACGCAGCAACCTGCACTATCGGCGTCTCGCTGGCCTGCCCCAGCAGCAGCTCTGCCATGCGCCCTAGCGTCACCTCAGGGTAGAACAGGTCGCGCACTACCTGATGCACCAGGCCCAGACGGGCCAGCTTGCGCAGCAGCAGGCGCACATCCGCCTCCGCGCAGTTTTCTTCAGCAGCCAACGTCCGGACCCAGGGCGGGTCATATTGCCCTGCCAGCAACTTCGGCTGCAGTCGTTCCCACAAAACACTGTCGGCGGCGCTCAACTGCACCTTGTGATCAGGCAAATGCAGCCATGGTCCGCTGCTGGCTATCACCTCCTCATTAAGCAGCTCATCGATCAAGCTGACAAACGCGGGACGCTCTAGCGGCAAGGCGGCGAAGCGCCGCAGGCGGTCACGGTCCGGGCCGAGCTGGTCAGGCTCCTGTTCGTGAAAACGCGCCAGCTGCTGCAGCACCTGATGCTTCAGCGCAAGCCATCGACCTTTGGCAAACAGCAACGGGCCCTGGCGTGTGGCTACCACCAGTACATCATTGGGCAACAACCAGGTATCGCGCTGGCGATTGAACTGGCGCTCCAGGCGCTGCGGGTCGAGGCCACCGAGCGCACTGGCAAGCAAGGCCGGCAGTGCCTCCTCCAGGCTCTCGGCATCACGCAGCACCTGTAGCTGGCGCAGGCGTTCTTCACTGCGGCGCTGCCGACTCGGCGCGAATGGGTCGAGCACCTTGCCGCCGCCAAGGGTGCGCTGGGCACGCTGATCCCGTAGCACCAGGCGGTCACCGTGAACCGCCTGCAACGGCGCGTTGAGCAGCAACTGGGCAAACATGCGTTGGCCAGCGGCCAGGGTTTCGCCTTCGAGCAAGGCCACCCGGGCCGTCACATCCTGGGTACCGAGGTGTACGTGAACAGCACTGAAATGCTCGAAAATGCGGGTTTCCCCGGGCAGCAGGCACAGTTCGATGTCCACCCGCACGCTGGGTGCATGCAGCCATTCGGGCACCAACCAGTCGCCTCGGTGCACCTGCTCCACCGCCAGGCGTTCGGCAGTGATGTTCAACGCCACCCGCTGGCCGGCCTCTGCCACCAATGCCACTTGGTTCTGCGCGTGCAGGCCACGCACCCGCACCGGCTTGCCGGCCTTGCCCAGCAGCAATGTGTCGCCGGTACTGAGGCGCCCGGCCAGTGCCGTGCCGGTCACGACCACCCCGGCGCCGGTCACGGCGAAGGCCCGATCGACCGCAAGGCGAAAACCGCCGCGCACGCTGCGCTGGCGCACCCGCACTTCGGCCTCCAGCAAGGCCCGGCGCAAAACATCGATACCCTCCCCGGTGACGCTCGACACGGGGAATTGCCGGGCCTTGGCATAAGGCCCCTCTACCAGCAATGCCCTGACCTGCGCCTGCACCTCGGCCAGGCGTTCGGGCTCGACCCGGTCGCATTTGCTGATCACCACCAATGCCTGGGGAATACCCAGCAGCTCGATGATCGCCAGGTGCTCGCGGGTCTGCGGCATTACCCCGTCGTCGGCGGCCACCACCAGCAGCACCAGGTCGATGCCATGAGCGCCGGCCAGCATGTTGTGGATAAACCGCTCATGCCCCGGCACATCGATGAAACCGGTCAGCGCCGCACCTTCGGCCAGCGCCGCGTAGCGGTAGCCGAGGTCGATGGTCATGCCACGGGCGCGTTCTTCCTGGCGCTGGTCACCGGCCTGCCCGGTGAGGGCCTGAAGCAACGCGGTCTTGCCGTGGTCGATGTGGCCGGCAGTGCCGACGATCATTGCACTGGCCCCAACTGCAAGGCCGGCAGTTGCGCCAGCCACTGGGCCTCATCGTCAAGCTGGCGCAGGTCGAGCCACAAGGCGTCGTCATCGATACGCCCGAGCACCGGCACCGGCAGGTCGCGCAGGGCCCGCTCCAGCACATGGAGGCTGCGCCCGCGCAGCTTCTTCGATACTTGCGGGCGCAGGCACAGCGCCGCACTGGGCAAGCGCGCCACCGGCTGGCTGCCACTACCGATCATGCCCAGCGCGGGCTCGACGCTGATCCGCCACTGTTCACCCAGGTGTGCCTTGAGTTCGGGGGCAAGGCGTTCGGCCTGGGCCTGGATCTCGGCCTGGCTGCGGGTCAACAGGCGCAGGCTCGGCAGGCGCTCGGCCAGGCGGTCGGGGTTGCGGTACAGCGCCAGCACCGCCTCGAGTGCCGCAAGGGTAATCTTGTCGACGCGCAGTGCACGCTTGAGCGGGTTCTTCTTGATCCTGGCGATCAACGCTTTGCGACCGACAATGATCCCGGCCTGGGGGCCGCCCAGCAACTTGTCGCCGCTGAAAGTGACAATATCGGCGCCATCGGTCAGGGCCTGGCGTACTGTCGGTTCGGCGGGCAGGCCCCAGCGCGTGAGATCGAGCAGGCTGCCGCTGCCGAGGTCTTCGAGCAGTGGCAGATCATGCTGGTGGGCAATGCGCGCCAGTTCGGCCGTCGGTACCTGATGGGTGAAGCCCTGGATGCTGTAGTTGCTGCAGTGCACGCGCATCAGCAGGCCGGTGCGCGGGCCGATGGCGGCTTCATAGTCGCGGGCGTGGGTGCGGTTGGTGGTGCCGACCTCATGCAGCTTGACCCCGGCCCTGGCCATGATGTCGGGGATGCGGAAGGCACCGCCGATCTCGATCAGCTCGCCGCGGCTAATGATGCCCTCCTTGCGTGCGCCCAGGCTGTTGAGCGCCAGTAGCACGGCGGCGGCATTGTTGTTAACCACGGTGACGGCCTCGGCGCCGGTCAGCTCGCGGATCAGGCCTTCGATCAGGTCGTCACGGTCGCCACGCTTGCCGGTGGCCAGGTCGAACTCCAGGTTGAGCGGGTAGCGGGCGGCAGTCTGCATGGCCTCGACCGCTTCCTCGGGCAGCAGTGCGCGGCCGAGGTTGGTGTGCAGGACGGTACCGGTGAGGTTGAACACGCGGCGGACTTGGCTGCGCTGCTGAATCGACAGGCGTTCGCCGGTACGGCCAAGGAGGATTTCAGGGGCCAGTTCGGCGCCGCTGAGCTCGCCGTTGCGGGCGGGGTCACGCAGGTCATCGAGCAGCTGGCGCAAGGTGGCCAGCACGGCGTCGCGACCGTGGCGGTCGATCAGCGCAAGGCAGGCCGGGTGGCGCAGGAGGGTGTCGATGGAGGGCAGGCGTGGGGTGTCGCTGGCTAGGCTGGAGGACATGCGGTACTACCTTGGACTGATCCGTTGTCATTGATGGCCCTTTCGCTGGACAAGCCCGCTCCTGCAGGGAGAACGCATGTCCCTGTAGGAGCGGGCTTGTCCAGCGAAACAGGCGACTCGGTATTACAGTGTAGACACTCCCTCACTACCCAGGCGCAAGCATCAGGTTAGGTGCCAGGCGATGGAAGCCCTCCTCGTCCAGGCGAATGTCCAGCGCCAGGCTGGCCAAGTCGTCGGCCAACGGCTCGGCCGCCGCATCGTTTTCCAGGTAATTCTGCTTCAGGTAGCTCTCGCATTCCGGGCAGCATTCGGCCCGCAGCGGCGCCTTCCCCGGCACATGGCGGTCGTCTTCAAGGCTGGTGTAGCGCAAATCCTTGCTCGACTCGCAATACACGCATTTGACCCGCACCACATGCCACTCACAGGCGCACAGCGAACAGGCCAGATAACGCAGGCCGTTGTGCTTGCCACGGTTGCGCACCACCCCGGCCATTGCCGGCGAACCACAGGCCGGGCACTGCGCCAGGCTACCGGCAGCCTTCAATTCAGGGGCAGGCAGCGCCAGCAACCAGCTCGACCAGGCGGCCTGCAAGGCAGCGCCAATGAACGGTACCAACGCCGCCGGCACCGCGTCGTATTGCCCGGACAGCAAGGCGATACCCCAGCCCTTGCGCTGAGTCTCGTCACTGTCACGCAGGGTTTGCAGCGCCTCACCCAGCGCGCCACTGGCCTCGCTATCGAAGTGCGAAAGCAAGGCCTGCAACCAGACCAGCCACGGCCCCTCACGCACCAGGCTGTCAGCTGCCAGCGGCGGCAGGCCATGACTTATGCACAGGCGCTGACGCTCCTCGGCCACCGGCAACCCGCCGGGAGGGTCATCCACAAGCTGCTGCTGGACGCGGCACAACTGAGCGATCAACAGCAGGTAATCACCCAGGGTGTTGCCCTCGGCCAGGTATTCCAGGCGCACTGCGCGCAGTGCAAACAGATTGGCAGGCGGCAGATGCAGAAACGGCGGCATCACCGCCGACGCTTCGATCTGCCCGGGTTCGAGTATCGTGCTCAAGCGCTCATCCTTCTTTTCGTCCGTGATTGCCCGGCGTCTTGTCGCCGGTCACTTCGCGGTACCACAACTCATGGTGCTTGCGTGCCCAGGCGCGGCTGACCCAGCCATGCAGCATGGCGCCGATCGAGCCCTTGATCCAGATACCGGCGTAGATGTGCACGATGATGCTGAGGATCAGCACGAACGCTGCCACGGCATGGGCCAGCGCCGACAGGCGAATGGCCTCGATACCGAACAGGTGGCTGAAATACGCGCGCCAGATCACCACGCCGCTGAGCAACAGCACCAGCATGCACGCCAGCAGGGTCCAGAACAGCAGCTTCTGCCCTGCGTTGTACTTGCCGATCGGCGGCACGCCCTCCTCCTTGTTCAGCATCACCCGGTCCACGCGGCGCAGCCACAGGCGGTCGTTGGCGGTGATGAAGTTGGCACGCCAGAAGCGGAACACCAAGCCAAGGAAGAAAACGAACATCGCCACGCCCAGAAACGGATGCAGGATGCGCGTCCATGGCCCGCCGCCGAACAGGTGGCTCAGCCAGAATAGCGCCGGGTGGAACAGTGCCAGCCCGGAAAGCCCCGCCGTCATGAACAGGATCGCGACGATCCAGTGGTTGGTCCGCTCGTTGGCGTTGTAGCGCAGGATGGGTTTGTTGTCGTTCATGGCCGCGGCTCCCCTTGCCCACCGGGCTTGGTCGGATCATAGACATGGACCGACGGGTCCACCTTATGCACGCTGTCGTCCGGCGGCGTGGGGTGTTCGTCCTCTTCCACCCGCTGTGGGCCAACCCGCACGTAGTGGAAGAACCCGGCCAACACCGCCGCGCCCATGGCCAGCAGCGCCAGCGGCTTGGTGAAGCCCTTCCACAAGCCCACCAGCGGGCTGATCACCGGCTGGTCCGGCAGGCCGGCATACAGCTTTGGCGTGTCGGCATGGTGCAACACATACATCACGTGGGTGCCGCCGACACCGTCCGGGTCGTACAGCCCGGCCTGGTCGAACCCGCGCGACTTGAGGTCGACGATGCGCTCGGCGGCATGCACCTTCATCTCCTCCTTGCTGCCGAACACGATCGCACCGGTCGGGCAGGTCTTCACGCAGGCCGGTTCCAGGCCCACGCTCACGCGGTCGGAACACAGGGTGCACTTGTACGCCTTGTGGTCCTTCTGCGAAATGCGCGGGATGTTGAACGGGCAGCCGGTGATGCAGTAGCCGCAGCCGATGCAATGGTCCTGGTTGAAGTCGACGATGCCGTTGGCGTGCTTGATGATCGCGCCCGGGCTCGGGCAGGCCTTCAGGCAGCCGGGGTCGGCGCAGTGCATGCAGCCGTCCTTGCGGATCAGCCACTCCAGGTTGCCGTCCTCGCGCTCGTGCTCGGTGAAGCGCATCAGGGTCCAGGTCTCGGCAGTGAGGTCCTGGGGATTGTCGTAGGTGCCGTGGTTGTGGCCGACCTCGTCACGCAGTTCGTTCCACTCCGAGCACGCCACCTGGCAGGCCTTGCAGCCGATACACTTGGTAGTGTCGATCAGCTTGGCGACCTCTTCCAGCTGGCGTACCGAGGGCGGAACGGTGGTGGTGGCCGAGCGGGCGATGATGTCTTGGCTGGCCATCAGAGTTTCTCCACTTTGACGAGGAACGACTTGGACTCTGGCGTCTGGGTGTTGCCGTCACCGAGGAACGGCACCAGGGTGTTGGTCAGGTAGCCATGCCGGGTGGTCCCGGTGAACCCCCAGTGCAGCGGGATGCCGATCTGGTGCACGGTCTGGTTGTTGACCTGCAGCGGGCGAATCCGCTTGGTCACTACCGCCACCGCATCGATGTGCCCCCGCTTGCTCGACACCCGCACCCGGTCACCGGCTTTGATGCCTTTCTCATTGGCCAGTACCTCGCCGATCTCGACGAACTGCTCGGGCTGGGCGATGGCATTGAGGCGGCAATGCTTGCTCCAGAAGTGGAAGTGCTCGGTCAGCCGGTAGGTGGTCGCCGCGTATGGGAACTCGTCGTGCTTGCCGAGGGTGTCCCACACTGAATCGAAGATCCGCCCGGCCGGGTTGCTGGTGGCCTTCTTGTTCTGCGGGTGCAGCGGGTTGATGCCAATCGGTGTCTCGAATGGCTCGTAGTGCTCGGGGAACGGGCCTTCGGCCATCTTGTCGATGGCGAAGAAACGCGCCACACCTTCGGGGTTCATGATGAACGGGTTCATCCCCGCCTCCGGTGGCGAGTCAACCTTGAAGTCGGGCACGTCGGTGCCGGTCCAAGCCTTGCCGTTCCACCAGACCAAGCGCTTCTTCTCCGGGTCCCACGGCTTGCCTTGCGGGTCGCTGGAGGCGCGGTTGTAGAGGATGCGGCGGTTGGCTGGCCAGGCCCAGGCCCAGTTCTGCACCTGGTGCATGCCGTACGGGTCGCTGTTGTCGCGCCGGGCCATCTGGTTGCCCTGTTCGGTCCAGCAGCCGGCGAAGATCCAGCAGCCGGACGCGGTGCTGCCGTCGTCCTTGAGCTGACCGAAGCCCGCCAGTTGCTGGCCGGCCTTTATGACCGCGCCGGTCGGGTCGGTGACATCGGTCACTGCCCAGCCGTTCATCTCCTTGGCCAGCTCCTCGGGCGAAGGTTCTTCAGGAATCTTGTACGGCCAGTGAATGTTCATCATGGCGTCCGGATAGGCACCGCCTTCGGCCTGGTAACGCTGGCGCAGACGAATGAACAGCTCGCTCATGATTTGCACGTCGGTGCGGGTCTCGCCCGGGCCGTCGGCGCCCTTCCAGTGCCACTGCAGCCAGCGGCTGCTGTTGACCAGCGAACCATCCTCCTCGGCGAAACAGGTGGTGGGCAGGCGGATCACCTCAGTCTGGATACTGGCCGTGTCGACGTCGTTGAATGGCCCGGCGTTGCGCCAGAATTCCGAGGTTTCGGTCGCCAGCGGGTCCATGATCACCAGCCACTTGAGCTTGCCCAAGGCTGCGGTGACACGATTCTTGTCCGGCAGCGCAGCAATCGGGTTGAAACCCTGACACATGTAGCCGTTGACCTTGCCCTGGCTCATCATCTCGAACATGCGCAGCACGTCGTATGCCGGTACATCCAGCTTGGGCAGCCAGTCGTAGCCCCAATTGTTTTGCGCTGTTGCGTTGGGGCCGTACCAGGCCTTCATCAGGCTGACGTGGAACTTGCCGTAGTTCTGCCAGTACGACAGCTGCCCCGGGCGCAACGGCTTGGACGCACGCTTGTCGATGTAGGTGGCGTAGTCCTGCTCGGCGTCGCCCGCCAGGGTCAGGTAACCCGGCAGCGAGTTGGACAGCAGGCCGAGGTCGGTCAGGCCCTGGATGTTGGAGTGCCCGCGCAGGGCGTTGACTCCGCCACCCGGCATGCCGACGTTGCCCAGCAGCAGCTGGACCATGGCCGCACTGCGGATGATCTGCGCGCCGATGGAATGCTGCGTCCAGCCGAGTGCGTAGAGGATCGTCATGGTCTTGCCCGGTACCGAGCAGCTGGCGATCTCTTCCCAGATCTTCATCATGGCGTCCTGCGGCATGCCGCAGGTCATGCTGGCCAGTTCCGGGGTATAGCGGCTGTAGTGCTGTTTCATCAGCTGGTACACGCAGCGCGGATGCTGCAGGGTCGGATCGACCTTGGCGAAGCCGTCCTCGCCCAGCTCGTAGCCCCAGCCGGATTTATCCGCATACACGCGCTTGGCCTCGTCGTAGCCGCTGAACAGCCCGTCTTCGAAGCCATAGTTCTCTTTGACGATGAACGACACGTCGGTGTAGTTGCGCACGTATTCGTGCTGGATTTTGTCGTTGCTCAGCAGGTAGTTGATCAACCCGCCCATGAAGGCGATGTCGGTACCGGTACGGATCGGCGCGTAATAGTCCGCCACCGAAGCGGTACGGGTAAACCGCGGGTCGACCACGATCAGCCGCGCCTGGTTGTGCGCCTTGGCTTCGGTCACCCATTTGAAGCCGCACGGATGCGCTTCTGCTGCGTTGCCACCCATCACCAGGACCAGATTCGCGTTGGCGATATCGGACCAGTGGTTGGTCATGGCGCCACGGCCGTACGTCGGGGCAAGACTTGCCACCGTCGGGCCATGTCAGACACGTGCCTGGTTATCGAACCCCAGCATGCCTGTTGCGCGGACGACCTTGTGGGTCAGGTAGCCGGCCTCGCTGGAGGCGGCGGAGGCAGCGAGGAAACCGGTGGTGAGCCAGCGGTTTACCGTTTGCCCCTGGGCGTTCTTCTCGATGAAGTTGGCGTCGCGGTCCTGCTTCATCAGGTCGGCGACGCGGTCGAGCGCCTCGTCCCAGCCGACCCGCACCCACTCCTTGCTGCCCGGCTTGCGCACCTCGGGGTACTTGAGGCGGCTCGGGCTGTGGATAAAGTCGAGCAGCCCGGCACCTTTCGGGCACAGGGTGCCGCGGTTGACCGGGTGATCGGCGTCGCCTTCGATGTGGATGATGTTCTGTTTGACGTTCTTGCCCGCATCGCCCTGGCTGTACAGGATCAGGCCGCAGCCGACCGAGCAGTAGGGGCAGGTGTTGCGGGTTTCTTTGGTGTGCGCCAACTTGAAGTGACGCACCTGCTCGGCGAAGGCCGGCGTCGGGGCCATGCCCAACGCCGCCAGGCTCGAACCTCCAAGGCCCACTGCGGCGACCTTGAAGAACTGCCGACGGTTGAGATCCATCGTGCACTCCTGATCAGGTTTGGACGCACGGAACGTGGCCGGCGCCTCTTGGTAGTCACGGTGGCGGCTAATTGATGGCCGCCAGTAGATAAGACTAGTCAAGAAACGAGAAGGTGCGATGACATGGGTCAGGGAGTGCGCCAATCAACAGCGCGGCAGGTTACGCGCCACATTGAGTGCCGCACTGCTCTGGGCCACCGGCATGATCTCGACGGTATTGATGTTCACATGCCCCGGTTGCTCGGCAATCCACGCCACTGTGGCGGCGATGTCCTCCGGCAAGATGGCCTCCACATCGCGGTAGAGGGCTTGCACAGCGTCCAGGTCACCGTTCAGGCGCACCACCGAAAAGTCGGTGCCCGAGCACAACCCCGGTTCGATATTGCTCACCCGCACACGGGTGCCGGCCAGGTCGGCGCGCAGGTTGAGGCTGAACTGGCGGACGAAGGCCTTGCTGGCGCCATACACGTTGCCACCCGGGTACGGGTAAGTGCCGGCGATGGACCCCATGTTGATGATCATGCCGCTGTCGGCCTCCACCATCTGCGGTAGGACTTTGTGGGTCACCATCGCCAGGCCGGTGACGTTGGTGTCGATCATCTGCTGCCAGTTCTCGCTGCTGCTGGCCTGGGCGCGGTCGACACCCAGCGCCAGCCCGGCATTGTTCACCAGCAGGTCAATCTGCAGCGAGGCGTCACGGACTTGGTCGAACGCCGACTCGATCGACAGCGGATCGGTGACATCCAGCGCCAGTGCAATGAAATTGTCGCCTAGCTCGGCCTCCAGCACTTGCAGCTTGTCCATGCGCCGGGCGGCGCCGATCACACGATAACCCTTGCCGATCAGGGTGCGGCAGATGGCCCGGCCAAAGCCCGAAGAAGCGCCGGTCACGAATGCAGTTTTCATCAGTTATCTCCTTTGAAAGGGGTCAGGCCAGGTACTTCACACCCAGGCTGGTAAACAGGCAGAGCATCGAGAACACCAACGCCTTGCGCACCACTTCATTTCCTTTGCGCAGGGCCAGGGCGCTGCCCAGGTGGTTGCCGAGGATGTTGCAGGCCACCAGCGGTAGCGCCAGCAAGTACACGACCTTGCCCGCCATGACGAACGCCACCAGGGCGCCGATGTTGGAGGCGAAGTTGAAGGTTTTGGAGTTGGCGGAGCTGGAGACCAGGTCCATGCGCAGCAGGTAGTGGAATGCGATGATGAACATGCTGCCGGTGCCGGGGCCGAAGAAGCCGTCATAGAAGCCGATGGCCAGGCAGGTCAGCGGAACCACGGTGAACAGCATGCGCGGCGATAGTTCGCGCTCTTCCACCGGGCGGTCCTTGGGAGTGAGGAAGATGAGGATGCCGAACGGGATCAGCGCCAGGATGATCTTGCCCACGGTTTCCTGGGGGATCGACACGATCAGGTGCGCGCCCAGATAAGCCCCAAGCAAAGAAAACGGCACCCCGACCAGCGCCACCTGCCAGACCATCTTGCTGTTGGCCAGGAAGTTACGGATGGCCGCGAGCGTGCCGAGGGTGCTGACCAACTTCTCCTGCCCCAGGGCAACCTGCGGTGGCATGCCCACAAGCAGAAAGCCGGGCACCAGAAACAGCCCACCACCGCCGGCGATGCTGTCGACAAAGCCTGCAACGAATGCGATAGCGCCCAGCATCAGGATCGCCAGTAACCAGTGTTCCGCCCAGAAGGCGCCTAACAGTTCCATATCGGTACGTCCGTCGAGTCAGTAAAAAAGAATCAGGAGAGCACTTCGTAAAGGTGATCGGCCCGAGCGAAATGCACACGGTTCAGGTCGTTGACCGCGAACAGGCGCAGCAGCCAGCGGTCGGCGCCATCGTTCTGCGGCTCGAAGCCATCGCGGGCATGCAGCACACGCTGGTTCTTGAAGACCATGAAGTCGCCCGGCAGCAGCAGGTGGGGTTCGTCGAAGCGACGGGTTTCCAACACACTCCGCAGGCTGGCCAGTGCCTGCTCGGCCCGCAGGTTGAGGCCGTGGGTGTTCTCGCTGTCGAAACGGCACAACCATTCACCGGCCTGGCCGCGCACCAGCACCGGGAGTTCGGCCGTGCGACGGCGGTTGCCGCTAAAGGAATCCGGGCGGCGGATCTCGAACTGAGGCAGGCACAGTTCGCGCACGGTGGTAGCGGGCAGTGCCGCCACAACGGCATCGAGGCTCACCAGTGTGGTGCTGATGCGCGGATCGCAGCGCATGCCGAAGAACGACAGGTATTCCGGGCAGCAGGACGTGTCGCCGAGCGGCTCGGATGACAGCGGCAGGTCCGGGTTGTCCACGTGATAGGAGAAGCGCAGCTTCGAGCCATGGGAGCTCTTGTGGCTGGAAGAATGGCGCGAAGGAATGACATGGCGGAACAGCCGGCCATCGTTCTCACCCTCGTAGACCACCGGGTTGATCCCCATCAGGCTCTGCATGGTCAGGCTGACCAGGCAGGCAACCGGCGTGCTGCGCGGGCTGAGTACGCCCGAATAAGGTGTGGGTGGGATGTCACGGTCACGCGGGCAATTGCGCACGATCATGCTGGTCAGGTACGGGTCCGTGACAAAGCCACGGATCTGTTGGCACAGCGCCTTGCCCAGCACGTCCTGGGCCTGGTCCTTGAGCTGTGGATAAAGCTCCTTGCTCGTCTCGAAGTCGAGCGGTGTGTTGTTCAGCAAGGTTTGCCAGGCGCTGGAGATGACCCAGGGCAGACGGATCTCCAGTGAGGCTTGAAGCTCGGCGCCTTGATGCAGGTGTGCACTTTCCATTTGCAGTGATATTCCATGTTGCTGGCTTGAGGCCAATCGGTGTCGGCGGCAGATGTTTATGTTTTTGAAGCCGGTCACAGCGGGGCGATGCAAGCAGCTGAATCCATCGAGAGGCCAGCGAATTGAATCGACTCAATCATTGTAATTACAAAAATAACGTCGATTCAATCCATTTTCCGAAAGGCCTCGACAGACAATTAAGTCGATTCAATCAACTTATTGATTTCAAAAGGTTTCTGGCGAACGTGGCGAAACCGCGCAGGATGCAGACCCGCTTTATCTCAATCAGGGCCACGCTTGAAGGTCCGTGATCGACTGATCGATGCGATTCAATCAAGGTAATTTACACGTAAGAAAACACAATTACTTCCATCAGACCTTTCGTGCTAGGCTTCCGCGTTCTCGCAGATTCTGGTGCCATTTCTATGTGGGTTCCTCACTACAGCGACCTGGCGCAGCCGGTCTACCTGATGATCGCCGACGCCCTGGAGCAGGACATCGGCAGTGGCCGGCTGGTGGCTGGCGAACGCTTGCCAACCCTCAAGGACCTGGCCGAGTCCCTGGACGTGACGCCCGGCACCATCGGCCGAGCCTATGACGAAGCCGCCAAGCGTGGCCTGGTGGTGGGTGAGGTTGGGCGCGGGACTTTCGTGCTCCCGCAACGCCAGGCGCAGCCCCCTGCCCCACTTGCGCCTGCACGGCCCAGCCCAAGCAGCGCCGAGCGCGAGAGCGGGCAGATCGACCTGTCGATCATCAAGCCCAATGACGCCCACATGACCGATTGGCTGCGCGGCGCCATCAACGAACTGGCCCAGTCGCCCGACCTGGCCCAGGTGCTGGACTATGTCACCGAGGGCGGCCATGCGACCCACAAGCAGGCCGGTGCGGCCTGGATCCAGCGCTGGCTGCCCGAGGCCCGCTGGCAACAGGTGGTGCTGACGTCCGGCGCCCAGCATGGCTTGCTGGTGGCCATCAGCAGCCTGTCGAAGAGCGACGACGTGGTGCTTTGCGAATCGTTTTGCTACCCAGGCATCATCTCCCTGGCCCACAGCATGGGACGTCGCCTGCGTGGCGTGGCCATGGACGAATTCGGGCTGATTCCCGAGGCGCTGCGTGCGGCATGCCTGGAACATCGCCCCTCGCTGCTGGTTTGCGTCACCACGCACCAGAACCCGACCAACTCGATCATGCCCCATGCCCGGCGCGAAGCCATCGCGGAAATCGCTCGCGAGTTCGACCTGTTCATCGTCGATGACGACATCTATGGTTTTCTTGAACCCACCCCGGACTACAAGCCGCTTGCCGCGTATGCCCCTGAGCGGTCGGTGTACCTCACCAGCCTGTCCAAGAGCGTGCTGCCGGCACTGCGTATCGGCTACCTGTATGCCCCGCCGCAAACCCTCTCGCGGCTATCATCGATGGTACGCAGCAGCGTCTGGATGCCATCGCCATTGATGGCGCAACTGGCCAGCAACCTGATCAACAGCGGCATGGCCGATCAGTTGGTGCAGGTGCAGCAGGAGGAAGCGGCTGCGCGTCAGCACATGGCGCAAGAGATTCTGGGCAAGTACAGGATCCGCAGCCAGCCCAACAGCTTCCATATCTGGCTGGAATTGCCCGAGCCCTGGACCAGTGACGAGTTTGCCAACCTGGCACGCAACAATGGCGTCACAGTGGTCAGCGGCAGCCAGTTCCTGCCCGAGCGCAGCCATGCCACCTGTGGTGTGCGCATTGCCTTGATGTCCCCCAGCCGCCAGGAGCTGGGCTTTGCCTTGACCAAATTGGCGAGCCTGCTGGATTCCCCGGAGCCGCGATTGTTTTATTGAGCGGGGTTGTAGGAAGGGCATAAAAAAACCCAGGGCAACTGCCCTGGGTTTCTGTTTCAGCTAGACGCCTTGCCGCTCGATCAGAACGGAATATCGTCATCGAAGCTGTCGAAGTCAGCAGCCGGCTGCGGCGCAGGCTGCTGTGGCGCCGGGCGCTGTTGCTGCTGCGGGCGCTGGGCCTGCTGGCGTGGCGGAGCCTGGTTGTACTGTTGCTGCTGACCACCACCCTGGTTGTAGTTGCCGCCACCCTGGTTGTACGGGTCACCGCCCTGCTGCTGGCCCTGCGGACGACCGCCAAGCAGCTGCATGGTGCCA
Organism: Pseudomonas sp. HS6-2; assembly: GCF_049325675.2. Classification (NCBI taxonomy): domain Bacteria; kingdom Pseudomonadati; phylum Pseudomonadota; class Gammaproteobacteria; order Pseudomonadales; family Pseudomonadaceae; genus Pseudomonas; species Pseudomonas sp. HS6-2. Next base: position 5,698,235 of record NZ_CM143906.1, read on the forward strand.
TTGATGTCGACGATGATCTCGGTGGTGTAGCGCTTGATGCCGTCTTTTTCCCACTCGCGGGTCTGCAGCTTGCCTTCGATGTAGCACTGCGAACCTTTGCGCAGGTATTCGCCAGCGATTTCGGCAACCTTGCCGAACAGCGACACACGGTGCCACTCGGTACGCTCGACCTTCTGGCCCGACTGCTTGTCGGTCCACTGCTCGCTGGTGGCCAGGCTCAGGTTGGTCACGGCGTTACCGTTGGGCAGGTAGCGGACTTCGGGATCCTGGCCACAGGTACCGACCAGAATGACTTTGTTAACCCCACGGGCCATAACGTTCTCCTAGGCTTCGCACGCCGAAGAGGCTGGATTCACCAGTCGCTCGAGGGTCGCACGGTCCAAAATTTTCGTATCCAGTTTGATATAGATGGCGGCTTCATCTGCCACCACCACGGCGTCGGTCACACCCGGCACGGCCATCAGGCGCTCGGTCAAGCCGGCTTCCCGAACTGCCTCTGGCGTCAGCGGCATGCGCAGGCTGGTCACATAGGGCGGCTCGTTCATGCGCAAGGCAACGACCAACCAGATGGCACACAGGATTGCGCAACCAAGGAACACCATGTTCAGCCCGCCGTGCTGGAACAGCCAGCCACCGAGGATTCCTCCCAGGGCGGCGCCGAGGAACTGGCTGGTGGAATACACCCCCATCGCCGTCCCCTTGCCACCAGCAGGCGACACCTTGCTCACCAGCGAAGGCAACGAGGCCTCCAGCAGGTTGAATGCGGTAAAGAATACCACGGTGCCAATCACCAGTCCGCGCAAACCGTCAGCCCACTGCCAGAAGAACACTTCCGTCAGCAGCAGGACACTGACCGCACCGGCCAACACACGTTTCATCTTGCGCTTTTTTTCGCCGTAGATGATGAACGGGATCATTGCAAAAAATGAGATCAGCAGCGCGGTCAGGTAGACCCACCAGTGCTGCTCCTTGGGCAGGCCACCGCGCTCGACGAACGCCAGGGGCAGCGCGACGAAACTGGCCATGAGGATGGCGTGGAGAATGAAAATGCCCACGTCCAGGCGCAAAAGGTCCGGGTGACGCAGGGTCGGGCCGAGGGCCTGGCGCGCCACACCCGACTCGCGGTGCTGCAAGGTGCTGTGGGTATTGGGTACGACGAAGGCGATCAACAGGATGCCGACCAGGGCAAGTCCTGCGGTGGCAAGGAACAATCCTGACAAGCCGAAGTGGCTTGTGAGCAATGGGCCAATGACCATGGCCACGGCGAACGACAGGCCGATGCTCATGCCGATCATCGCCATCGCCTTGGTCCGGTGCTGCTCGCGGGTCAGGTCCGAGAGCAAGGCCATGACCGCAGCGGAAATTGCCCCGGCGCCCTGCAGGATTCGCCCGGCGATCACGCCCCAGATGGAATCGGCCTGGGCCGCCAACAGGCTGCCCAGGGCAAAGACCACCAGCCCCAGGTAGATCACCGGCCGGCGGCCGATGCGGTCGGAAATCATCCCGAACGGGATCTGCAATACTGCCTGGGTCAGGCCATAGGCGCCAATGGCCAGGCCGATCAGCGCGGGGGTGGCGCCGGCCAGGTCCATGCCGTAGGTGGCCAGCACCGGCAAGACCATGAACATGCCCAGCATACGAAAGGCAAAGACCAGGGCCAGGCCGCTAGCAGCGCGGGTTTCGCCGCTGCTCATGCGCTCGTTGTGGGTGTCGTGCATGGATAAACCTCGTGTGAACCGGCGGCGATTCTATCAGTCCGACAGCTTGACGGCATCTACGCGACGCTTTGCCGCGTACTGGCAGCGCGCCGTATACTTCCTTGTTTATGCCCGCCGAGCGAGGCCGCAGTGGACAAGATCCTGATTCGTGGGGCGCGTACCCACAACCTGAAGAATATCGACCTGACCCTGCCGCGGGACAAGCTGATCGTGATCACCGGCCTGTCCGGATCCGGCAAGTCGTCCCTGGCGTTCGATACCCTCTACGCCGAAGGCCAGCGCCGCTACGTGGAATCGCTATCGGCCTATGCCCGGCAATTCCTGTCGATGATGGAGAAACCCGACGTCGACACCATCGAAGGCCTGTCGCCGGCCATTTCCATCGAGCAGAAGTCGACCTCGCACAACCCCCGCTCCACGGTCGGCACCATCACCGAGATCTACGACTACCTGCGCCTGCTGTACGCGCGCGTCGGTACGCCACGCTGCCCGGACCATGATATTCCGCTGGAAGCGCAAACGATCAGCCAGATGGTCGACCTGGTGCTGGAGCGCCCGGAAGGCAGCAAGCTGATGCTGCTGGCGCCAGTGGTGCGCGAACGCAAGGGTGAGCACCTGGCGGTGTTCGATGAGCTACGCGCCCAGGGCTTCGTCCGTGCACGGGTCAACGGCAAGCTCTATGAGCTGGACGAACTGCCCAAGCTGGACAAGCAGAAAAAGCACAGCATCGACGTGGTGGTGGACCGTTTCAAAGTGCGCGCCGACCTGCAACAACGCCTGGCCGAGTCGTTCGAGACCGCGTTGAAGCTGGCCGACGGCATCGCCCTGGTGGCGCCAATGGACGACGAGCCTGGCGAAGAGATGATCTTCTCCGCACGCTTCGCCTGCCCGGTGTGCGGCCACGCGATCAGCGAGCTGGAGCCGAAGCTGTTCTCCTTCAACAACCCGGCCGGTGCCTGCCCGACCTGCGACGGCCTGGGCGTCAAGCAGTTCTTCGATACCAAGCGCCTGGTCAACAGCGAGCTGACTCTGGCCGAAGGCGCGATCCGCGGCTGGGACCGGCGTAATGTGTATTACTTCCAGATGCTCGGCTCGCTGGCCGCGCATTACGGCTTCAGCCTGGAGGAGCCGTTCGGCGAACTGTCAGCCGACCACCAGAAGGTGATCCTGCAGGGCAGCGGCAAGCAGAGCGTCGACTTCAAGTACCTGAACGACCGCGGCGATATCGTCAAGCGCTCGCACCCGTTCGAAGGCATCGTGCCGAACCTCGAACGCCGCTACCGTGAGACCGAATCCGCCACCGTGCGTGAAGAGCTGGCCAAGTTCCTCGGCACCCAGCCCTGCCCGGATTGCCGCGGCACCCGCCTGCGCCGCGAAGCCCGCCACGTGTGGGTTGGCGAGAAGACCCTGCCAGCGGTGACCAACCTGCCGATCGGGGAAGCCAGCAGCTACTTCGGCGACCTGACCCTGACCGGCCGCCGCGGCGAGATCGCGGCGAAGATCCTCAAGGAGATCTGCGAGCGCCTGCAGTTCCTGGTCAACGTCGGCCTCGACTACTTGACCCTGGACCGCAGTGCCGACACGCTGTCTGGCGGTGAGGCCCAGCGTATCCGCCTGGCCAGCCAGATCGGTGCCGGCCTGGTCGGGGTGATGTACATCCTCGACGAACCGTCCATCGGTCTTCATCAACGCGACAATGACCGCCTGCTGGCCACCCTCAACCACCTGCGCGACCTGGGCAACACGGTGATCGTGGTGGAACACGACGAGGACGCCATCCGCCTCGCCGACTACGTGGTGGACATTGGCCCGGGTGCCGGTGTGCATGGTGGCCAGATCGTTGCCGAGGGCTCGCCGCAAGAGGTGATGGACCACCCTGACTCGCTGACCGGCAAGTACCTGTCCGGGCGCAAGAAGATCGTCGTGCCGGCCCAGCGCACCCCGCGCAACAAGAAGCTGCAGCTCAAGCTCAAGGGCGCGCGGGGCAACAACCTGCAGAACGTCGACCTGGAGATTCCGATTGGCCTGCTGACCTGCGTGACCGGTGTGTCCGGCTCGGGCAAGTCGACGCTGATCAACAACACTCTGTTCCCCCTCGCCGCCACCGCCCTCAACGGCGCGAGCAGCCTGGAAGCCGCACCGCACAGCAGCATGGACGGCCTGCAGCACCTGGACAAGGTGGTGGACATCGACCAGAGCCCGATCGGCCGCACCCCGCGCTCGAACCCGGCGACCTACACCGGTATCTTCACGCCGATTCGCGAGCTGTTCTCCGGCGTGCCGGAATCGCGCTCGCGCGGCTACGGCCCGGGGCGCTTCTCGTTCAACGTCAAGGGCGGGCGTTGCGAGGCCTGCCAGGGCGACGGTCTGATCAAGGTCGAAATGCATTTCCTGCCGGACATCTACGTGCCCTGCGACGTGTGCAAGAGCAAGCGCTACAACCGCGAAACCCTGGAGATCAAGTACAAGGGCAAGAACATCCACGAGGTGCTGGAAATGACCATCGAGGATGCCCGCGAGTTCTTCGATGCGGTGCCGGCGCTGGCGCGCAAGCTGCAGACGCTGATGGACGTGGGGCTTTCGTACATCAAGCTGGGGCAATCGGCGACCACCTTGTCCGGTGGCGAGGCGCAACGGGTGAAGCTGTCCCGTGAGCTGTCCAAGCGCGACACTGGCAAGACTTTGTACATCCTCGACGAACCGACCACCGGCCTGCACTTCGCCGACATTCAGCAGTTGCTGGACGTTCTGCATCGCCTGCGTGACCACGGCAACACCGTGGTGGTGATCGAGCACAACCTGGATGTGATCAAGACCGCCGACTGGCTGGTAGATCTGGGGCCGGAAGGCGGTTCCAAGGGCGGGCAGATCATTGCCTGCGGTACCCCGGAAGAGCTGACCAAGATGAAGCAGTCGTATACCGGGCACTACCTCAAGCCACTGCTGGAGCGTGACCGGGCCTGAGGGTTGCCGGTGACATGAAAAAGCCCCTGGTACCTATGGTGCCAGGGGCTTTTTTGTGAAGCTGTGGATAACTTACATCTGCGACTGCAGGTAGTTTTCCAGGCCGATGGCCTTGATCAGGCCCTGCTGCTTCTCCAGCCAGTAGGTGTGATCTTCTTCGGTGTCAGCCAGCTGCGCGCGCAGGATGTCGCGGCTGATGTAGTCCTTGTGCAATTCGCACAGCTCAATGCCTTTGCACAGCGCGCCACGCACCTTGTACTCGAGCTTGAGGTCGGCCTCGATCATTTCCGGCACGGTGCTGCCCACTTCGAGGTCGTCCGCGCGCATGTCGGGAGTGCCTTCGAGCATGAGGATACGACGCATCAGGGCATCAGCGTGCTGCGTCTCTTCTTCCATCTCGTGGTTGATACGCTCGTAGAGCTTGGACAGGCCCCAGTCTTCGTACATGCGCGAGTGAATGAAATACTGGTCGCGAGCCGCCAGTTCGCCCTTCAGCAACGTGACGAGGTAGTTGATTACGTCCGGGTGACCTTGCATCGCCCTGATTCTCCCTGTGAAAACGGCTTGATGCACATAGTGTGAACCAGCTTTTGCGCGCGGTCACTGAAAAGCGCGCAATTACATGCAAAAAATCGGTTAAACAGTAGTGATTTTCATTGAAAAACCGCCCAAATGAGGGCGGTTCTACTTATCACTTCGACTTAGGCGAGATTCACGCCCAATGCCTTGGCGATGCCTTCGCCATAGGCAGGGTCGGCCTTGAAGAAGTGCTGCAACTGGCGCTGAATCACGTCTTCGCTGACGCCCGCCATGGTGCCGGCGATGTTGCTGATCAGCAGCGCCTTCTGCTCGTCGCTCATCAGGCGGAACAACGCACCGGCGTGGCTGTAGTAGTCGTTGTCCTCGCGGTGGTCGTGACGGTCCGCTGCACCGCTGAGGGCCAGTGCGGGTTCGGCGTGGCGTGGCGACTGCTTCGGCGCATCAGCGTAGCTGTTGGGCTCATAGTTCGGCGTACTGCCATAGCTGCCCATGGTCATCGAACCATCGCGCTGGTAGCTGTTCACCGGGCTGCGTGGGGCGTTCACCGGCAGTTGCTGGTGGTTGGTACCCACACGGTAGCGGTGTGCATCGGCGTAGGCGAATACGCGGCCCTGCAGCATGCGGTCAGGCGACAGGCCGACACCCGGGACCATGTTGCTGGGGCCGAACGTCGCCTGTTCCACTTCGGCAAAGTAGTTCAGCGGGTTGCGGTTGAGCTCCAGTACACCGACCTCGATCAGCGGGTAGTCCTTCTGCGACCAGGTCTTGGTCACGTCGAACGGGTTCTCGTCGCGGTTGGCGGCCTCGGCCTCGCTCATCACCTGGATGCACACGGTCCAACGCGGGAAGTCGCCACGCTCGATGGCTTCGAACAGGTCACGCTGGGCGTAGTCCGGATCAGTACCGGCCAGGCGTGCGGCATCGGCCGGAACCAGGTTCTTGATGCCTTGCTGGGTCTTGAAGTGCCATTTGACCCAGGTGCGCTCGCCTTTGGCATTGATCAGGCTGTAGGTGTGGCTACCGAAGCCGTGCATGTGCCGGTACCCGTCCGGGATACCGCGGTCAGAGAACAGGATGGTGACCTGGTGCAGCGCCTCGGGCGAATGCGACCAGAAGTCCCACATCATCTGGGCGTTCTTCAGGTTGGTTTGCGGGTGGCGCTTCTGGGTGTGGATAAAATCCGGGAACTTGAGCGGGTCACGGATGAAGAACACCGGCGTGTTGTTGCCAACGATGTCCCAGTTGCCTTCCTCGGTGTAGAACTTCACCGCAAAACCACGTGGGTCACGTTCGGTATCCGCCGAGCCACGCTCGCCGCCGACCGTCGAGAATCGCAGGAAGGTCTCGGTCTGCTTGCCGATCTGTTCGAACAACTTGGCACTGGTGTGCGAGGTGATATCGCGGGTGACGGTGAAGGTACCGTAGGCACCCGAGCCTTTGGCGTGCACACGGCGCTCAGGGATGTTCTCACGGTTGAAGTGGGCGAGCTTCTCGATCAGGTGGAAGTCGTCGAGCAGCAGCGGGCCGCGTGGGCCGGCCGAGCGGGAATTCTGGTTGTCGGCTACAGGTGCACCGCTGGCGGTGGTGAGAATTTTGCTCATGGGCTCTCCTTATCGGTCTTCAGGCGCCGGCTAAACGGCTTGAGAAGGAGTATCGACGAGCGGTTGTTTCAGAACAAATTCATTACATGACTTGTATCAATAGAAATAAACAATATCTGCAGACACAAAAAACCGGGCACTAGGCCCGGTTCTTTGTAGCAGACAGAACGTCTTACTCAGCAGCTTCTACAGCACCGCCGACCGGACGATCAACCAGCTCGACGTACGCCATAGGCGCGTTGTCGCCAGCGCGGAAACCGCACTTCAGGATGCGCAGGTAGCCGCCCTGACGGGTGGCGTAACGCTTGCCCAGGTCGTTGAACAGTTTGCCAACAGCGGACTTCGAACGGGTACGGTCGAAGGCCAGACGACGGTTAGCAACGCTGTCTTCCTTGGCCAGGGTGATCAGCGGCTCGGCAACGCGGCGCAGTTCCTTGGCTTTCGGCAGGGTGGTTTTGATCAGCTCGTGCTCGATCAACGACACTGCCATGTTCTGGAACATAGCCTTGCGGTGAGAGCTGGTACGGCTCAGGTGACGTCCACTTTTACGATGACGCATGATTCATTCCTTACCAAACACTACGTTCGGTGATTACGACGATCAGGCGGTCGCCTTGTCGTCTTTCTTAAGACTTGCAGGCGGCCAGTTGTCGAGGCGCATGCCGAGAGACAGACCACGAGAGGCCAGAACGTCCTTGATTTCAGTCAGGGACTTCTTGCCAAGGTTAGGAGTCTTCAACAGCTCTACTTCGGTACGCTGAATCAGGTCGCCGATGTAGTAGATGTTCTCCGCCTTGAGGCAGTTGGCCGAACGTACAGTCAGTTCCAGGTCGTCAACCGGGCGCAGCAGGATCGGATCGATCTCGTCTTCCTGCTCGACTACGACAGGCTCACTGTCACCTTTGAGGTCGACGAACGCGGCCAGCTGCTGTTGCAGGATGGTCGCAGCGCGGCGGATAGCCTCTTCAGGATCCAGGGTGCCGTTGGTTTCCAGATCAATGACCAGCTTGTCCAGGTTGGTACGCTGTTCAACACGGGCGTTCTCGACCACATAGGCGATACGACGCACCGGGCTGAACGAAGCGTCCAGCTGCAGACGGCCAATGCTACGGCTTTCGTCTTCGTCGGTTTGACGGGAGTCAGCCGGCTCGTAACCACGACCACGAGCTACGGTGAGCTTCATGTTCAGGGCGCCGTTGGACGCCAGGTTCGCGATTACGTGATCGGGGTTGACGATCTCGACATCGTGATCCAGCTGAATATCGGCAGCGGTAACCACCCCCGAACCCTTTTTCGACAAGGTCAGCGTAACTTCGTCACGACCGTGCAGTTTGATAGCCAGGCCTTTCAGGTTCAACAGGATTTCAATTACGTCTTCCTGAACACCTTCGATCGCGGAGTACTCATGGAGTACGCCATCGATCTCGGCCTCGACTACTGCACAGCCAGGCATGGAGGACAACAGGATGCGGCGCAGCGCGTTGCCCAGGGTATGGCCGAAACCACGCTCGAGAGGCTCGAGCGTAATCTTGGCGCGGGTCGGACTGACTACCTGCACATCAATATGGCGGGGAGTCAGGAACTCATTTACCGAAATCTGCATGGATGCACCTATTTTCTAGCCCTTACTTGGAGTAGAGCTCGACAATCAGGTTTTCGTTGATGTCGGCAGACAGATCGCCACGAGCTGGAACGTTCTTGAAAACGCCCGACTTCTTAGCGGAATCTACGTCTACCCACTCAACTCGGCCACGCTGGGCGCACAGTTCAAGGGCTTGAACAATGCGCAGCTGGTTCAGCGACTTCTCGCGAACCGCGACCACGTCACCCGGACGAACTTGGTAGGATGGAATGTTTACAGTCTTACCGTTGACGCTGATCGCTTTGTGCGAAACCAGCTGACGGGATTCGGAACGAGTCGAACCGAAGCCCATACGGTAAACGACGTTATCCAGACGGCACTCGAGCAGCTGCAGCAGGTTCTCACCGGTTGCGCCTTTTTTCGAGGCAGCAGCTTGGTAGTAACCGCGGAACTGACGCTCCAGAACACCGTAGATACGACGGACTTTTTGTTTCTCGCGCAGCTGGGTACCGTAGTCGGACTGACGGCCACGGCGCTGGCCGTGGATACCTGGGGCTGCTTCGATGTTGCACTTCGATTCCAGAGCGCGAACGCCGCTCTTCAGGAACAGGTCGGTGCCTTCACGACGAGACAGTTTGCATTTTGGACCAATGTAACGTGCCATTCTTCTGTCTCCTGATTACACGCGACGCTTCTTCGGCGGACGGCACCCGTTGTGCGGGATTGGCGTCACGTCGGTGATGCTGGCGATCTTGTAGCCGCAGCTGTTCAATGCACGAACGGCGGATTCACGACCTGGACCTGGACCCTTGACGTTGACGTCGAGGTTCTTCAGACCATATTCCAGCGCAGCTTGACCAGCACGCTCAGCAGCAATCTGGGCTGCGAACGGGGTGGATTTGCGCGAACCACGGAAACCCGAACCACCGGAAGTAGCCCAGGACAGTGCGTTGCCCTGACGGTCGGTGATGGTCACGATGGTGTTGTTGAAAGAAGCGTGGATGTGGGCGATGCCATCAACCACTGTCTTTTTGACTTTCTTACGAGGACGAGCAGCAGGTTTTGCCATGTCTATATTCCTGGGCGATTACTTGCGGATCGGCTTACGCGGGCCCTTACGGGTGCGTGCGTTGGTCTTGGTGCGCTGACCGCGAACCGGCAGACCTTTACGATGACGCAGGCCGCGGTAGCAACCCAGGTCCATCAAGCGTTTGATCTTCATGTTGATGTCACGACGCAGGTCACCTTCGGTGGTGAACTTCGCGACTTCGCCACGCAGGGTTTCGATTTGCTCGTCGCTCAGATCCTTGATCTTTGCGGCTGGGTTGACACCAGCGTCTGCACAGATCTTCTGTGCAGTTGTGCGACCGACACCATAGATGTAGGTCAGCGAGATAACAGTATGCTTGTTATCTGGAATGTTGACGCCTGCAATACGGGCCATTCAGTGGGACTCCAATTGACAGCTACCTACGCCCCGGAAGCCAAGAAATAGGGCGCGAGATAATATCGCTGTAGAAACGAATAATCAACCCAGCAGCACACTAGCTGCTGGGTTTGAAGCGCAGATCACACTCAGCCTTGGCGCTGTTTGTGACGCGGTTCCGCGCTGCAGATCACTCGTACGACGCCTTCGCGACGGATGATCTTGCAGTTACGGCACAGCTTTTTCACCGATGCACGAACTTTCATTACCGACTCCTCGAACCTTAGGGGCGTATCAGCGCAGCAGACCGCTGCCGCCGTAGCCTTTCAGGTTGGCTTTCTTCATCAGGGATTCGTACTGGTGCGAAACGAGGTGCGATTGTACTTGGGACATGAAGTCCATCACAACCACTACCACAATCAGCAACGAGGTCCCGCCAAGGTAGAACGGCACATTTGCTGCCACCACCAGGAACTGGGGCAGAAGGCAGACGGCCATCATGTAAAGAGCACCGAACATGGTCAGACGAGTCAGAACGCCATCAATGTAGCGTGCGGACTGCTCACCAGGACGGATACCCGGAATAAAGGCACCGGACTTCTTCAGGTTTTCCGCTACGTCTTTCGGGTTGAACATCAACGCTGTGTAGAAGAAGCAGAAGAAAATGATCCCTGCACTAAACAGCAGAATGTTCAACGGCTGACCAGGAGCGATCGACTGCGAGATGTCCTGCAGCCAGCCCATACCTTCGGACTGACCGAACCAGGCACCCAGCGAAGCCGGGAACAGCAAAATGCTGCTCGCGAAAATGGCCGGGATAACCCCTGCCATGTTCACCTTCAGCGGCAAGTGGCTGGTCTGCGCAGCGAAGACCTTGCGGCCCTGCTGACGCTTGGCGTAGTGAACGGCGATACGACGCTGACCACGCTCAATGAACACCACGAAACCGATGATCGCTACTGCAAGCAAACCGATTGCGACCAGGGCGAAAATGTTGATATCGCCTGTGCGTGCAGACTCGAAAGACTGCCCGATTGCTCTCGGAAGACCGGCAACGATACCTGCGAAGATCAACATCGAGATACCGTTGCCCACACCGCGCTCGGTGATCTGCTCGCCCAGCCACATCATGAACATCGCGCCTGCCACAAAGGTGGAGACAGCAACGACATAGAAGCCGAGACCCGCAGAAAACGCCACGCCCTGGTTGGCCAGGCCAATGGACATGCCAATGGCTTGAACCAGTGCCAGGATAACGGTGCCGTAGCGGGTGTACTGGCTGATCTTGCGACGGCCAGCTTCACCTTCCTTCTTCAACTGCTCCAGTTGCGGGCTGACCGCCGTCATCAGCTGCATGATGATCGATGCCGAGATGTACGGCATGATCCCCAGTGCAAAGATGCTCATGCGCTCAAGCGCGCCACCGGAAAACATGTTGAACAAGCTAAGAATGGTCCCCTCATTCTGCCGAAACAGATCCGCCAGACGGTCCGGATTGATGCCAGGAACCGGGATATGCGCACCTATCCGATAGACGATGATCGCCATGAACAGAAAGCGCAGACGAGCCCAGAGTTCCGACATCCCGCCCTTACCGAGCGAAGAGAGAGCACCTTGCTTAGCCATTTATTCCTCGAACTTGCCGCCAGCTGCTTCGATAGCCGCACGCGCACCCTTGGTGGCTGCGATGCCCTTGATGGTGACTGCGCGAGTGACTTCGCCAGACAGCATGATTTTCACACGCTGTACGTTCTGGCCAATCACGTTGGCGTCCTTCAGGGACTGTACGGAAACCACGTCGCCTTCCACTTTGGCCAGCTCGGACAGACGCACTTCAGCGCGGTCCATGGCTTTCAGGGAAACGAAGCCGAACTTCGGCAGACGACGGTGCAGCGGCTGTTGACCGCCTTCGAAGCCAGGAGCGATCGAACCACCGGAACGGGAGGTCTGACCTTTGTGGCCACGGCCGCCGGTCTTACCCAGACCGCTACCGATACCACGACCTGGACGATGCTTCTCGCGACGGGAACCCGGCGCTGGACTCAGATCATTGAGTTTCATCGATTAACCCTCGACCTTCAGCATGTAGTAAGCCTTGTTGATCATCCCGCGGTTCTCGGGAGTATCCTGGACTTCTACAGTGTGACCGATGCGACGCAGACCCAGACCTTTAACGCACAGTTTGTGGTTAGGCAGGCGGCCCGAGACGCTCTTGATCAGCGTTACTTTTACGGTTGCCATGATTAGAAGATCTCCTCAACGCTCTTGCCGCGCTTGGCAGCAATGGACTCAGGAGATTGCATGGCTTTCAGACCCTTGAAGGTGGCGTAAACCACGTTCACCGGGTTGGTCGAACCGTAGCACTTGGCCAGGACGTTCTGAACACCAGCAACTTCCAGGACGGCACGCATGGCGCCGCCGGCGATGATACCGGTACCTTCCGAGGCAGGCTGCATGTAAACCTTCGAGGCGCCGTGGGCAGCCTTGGTGGCGTACTGCAGGGTAGTGCCCTTCAGGTCAACCTGGATCATGTTGCGACGAGCAGCTTCCATGGCTTTCTGGATCGCAGCAGGTACTTCGCGCGACTTGCCACGGCCGAAACCGACGCGACCCTTGCCATCACCAACCACGGTCAGCGCGGTGAAGGTGAAGATACGGCCGCCTTTAACGGTTTTAGCTACGCGGTTAACTTGAACCAGCTTCTCGATGTAGCCTTCGTCGCGCTTTTGATCGTTATTTGCCATAACTTAGAACTCCAGCCCGCCTTCACGAGCAGCATCAGCCAGCGCTTTGACGCGGCCGTGGTACTTGAAGCCGGAACGGTCAAAGGCAACTTGAGATACACCGGCGGCTTTCGCACGCTCAGCTACCAGCTTGCCAACCTTAGTGGCCGCGTCGATGTTGCCAGTGGCGCCATCACGCAGGTCTTTGTCCAAGGTCGAGGCGCTTGCCAGAACCTTGCTGCCGTCGGCCGAAATGACCTGGGCGTAGATGTGCTGCGAGGAGCGGAACACGCACAGGCGCACGACTTCGAGTTCGTGCATCTTGAGGCGTGCTTTGCGAGCGCGACGCAGTCGAATAACTTTTTTGTCGGTCATTTGCTAGGCCCTACTTCTTCTTGGCTTCTTTACGACGGACTGCTTCGTCCGCGTAACGTACACCCTTGCCTTTGTAAGGCTCTGGCGGACGGAACCCGCGGATTTCAGCGGCCACCTGACCTACCAGCTGCTTGTCGATACCCTTGATCAGGATGTCGGTCTGGCTAGGCGTTTCAGCGGTGATGCCGGCTGGCAGTTCGTAGTCCACTGGGTGAGAGAAGCCCAGGGCCAGGTTCAGGATTTCGCCTTTGGCCTGCGCCTTGTAACCAACACCGACCAGCTGGAGCTTGCGCTCGAAGCCTTGGCTTACGCCTTGGACCATGTTGTTCACCAGGGCACGGGTAGTACCGGCCATGGCGCGAGCTTGCTGGTCACCATTGCGAGCGACGAAACGCAGCTCGCCAGACTCTTCGGTAACTTCAACAGACGAGTGAACGTTCAGTTCGAGAGTGCCTTTGGCACCCTTCACCGAAAGCTGCTGACCGGCGAATTTGACTTCGACACCGGATGGCAGCTTAACGGGGTTCTTAGCGACGCGAGACATGCCTATCTCCCCTTAGAACACTGTGCACAGAACTTCGCCGCCGACACCGGCAGCGCGCGCAGCGCGGTCAGTCATCACACCTTTGTTGGTGGAGACAATAGACACGCCCAGACCGCCACGAACTTTCGGCAGGTCGGTGACGGCCTTGTACTGGCGCAGGCCAGGACGGCTGGAACGCTTCAGTTCCTCGATGACCGGACGGCCTTCGAAGTACTTCAGTTCGATCGAAAGGGAAGGCTTGGCCTCACCAGTTACCTGGTAACCAGCAATGTAACCTTCGTCTTTCAGAACTTTGGCAACCGCGACCTTCAGGGTGGAGGAAGGCATGCTTACGACGGACTTTTCAGCCATCTGGGCATTACGGATGCGAGTTAGCATGTCCGCTAACGGGTCCTGCATACTCATGGGCTAGATGCTCCTGATACAAGAAATATTAGCCTTGCGGCTATCACAACCACCCAAGCGGGCAGGGTAAAAAACCCAGGCTCGGGTGAGCCGGTCATTCTAGACACAAGGCAGAAACGAAACAAGCCCCATGAAGGGGCTTGTTTGTTGGCGAGGTCACCGGCGGTCGGAAGATCGCTCCCCTTCCGCCGGGATCACACCTGCAGCGATTACCAGGAGGCTTTGACCAGGCCTGGTACGTCGCCGCGCATTGCAGCTTGACGCAGCATGTTACGGCCCAGGCCGAACTTACGGTATACACCGTGAGGACGACCGGTCAGGCGGCAACGGTTGCGCAGACGCGCAGCGCTGGCATCACGCGGCTGCTTCTGCAGAGCGACAACGGCAGCAAAACGCTCTTCTGGAGAGGCGTTCAGATTGACGATGGTCGCTTTCAGCTCAGCACGCTTTTTGGCGAACTTGGCTACCGTGAGCTGACGCTTCAGCTCGCGGTTTTTCATGCTCTTCTTGGCCATTTTCCTACTCCAATCAGTTGCGGAACGGGAATTTGAATGCACGCAGCAGAGCGCGGCCTTCGTCATCCGAACGAGCAGTGGTGGTCAGGGTGATGTCCAAACCGCGCAGAGCATCGATCTTGTCGTAATCGATTTCCGGGAAGATGATCTGCTCTTTCACGCCCATGCTGTAGTTGCCACGGCCATCGAAGGACTTGGCATTCAGGCCGCGGAAGTCGCGTACCCGAGGCAGGGAGATCGCCAGCAGGCGGTCCAGGAATTCGTACATCTTGTCGCTACGCAGGGTCACCTTGACGCCGATCGGCCATCCCTCACGGACTTTGAAGCCCGCGATGGATTTACGAGCGAAAGTCACGACCGGCTTTTGACCGGTGATCTTTTCCAGGTCGGCTACAGCGTGCTCGATGACTTTCTTGTCGCCGATCGCTTCGCCCAGACCCATGTTCAGGGTGATCTTGGTAACGCGCGGAACTTCCATCACGTTCGACAGCTTAAGTTCTTCCTTAAGCTTAGGAGCGATTTCGTTCCGGTAAATCTCTTTCAGTCGTGCCATGGTCTTCTACCTAGCAGTGTTCAAGCATCAACCGCTTTTTGGGTCGACTTGAAGACACGAATTTTCTTACCGTCTTCTACTTTGAAACCAACGCGGTCAGCCTTGTTGGTTTCGCCATTGAAGATGGCAACGTTGGAAGCGTGCAGAGGCGCTTCTTTTTCGACGATACCGCCCTGAACGCCCGCCATCGGGTTAGGCTTGGTATGACGCTTAACCAGGTTCACGCCACCGATGACCAGACGGTCATCAGCCAGAACCTTCAGCACCTTACCGCGCTTACCTTTGTCTTTGCCGGCGATCACGATGATCTCGTCGTCACGACGAATCTTTTGCATGTCGGATCTCCTTACAGCACTTCAGGGGCGAGCGAGACGATCTTCATGAACTTCTCAGTACGAAGTTCACGGGTCACTGGCCCGAAAATGCGAGTGCCGATCGGCTCTTGCTTGGTGTTCAGCAGAACAGCAGCGTTGCCGTCGAAACGAATGATGGAACCGTCAGCGCGACGTACACCGTGACGGGTACGGACGACAACAGCAGTCATCACCTGGCCTTTTTTGACCTTACCGCGCGGAATTGCTTCCTTGACGGTTACTTTGATGATGTCACCGATGCCGGCGTAACGGCGGTGCGAGCCGCCGAGCACCTTGATGCACATGACGCGACGAGCGCCGCTGTTATCGGCCACATCGAGCATGGATTGAGTCTGAATCATAAAATTTCTCCGACCCCTAGCCCTTAGACTTCAACAGCGCGTTCGAGGACTTCAACCAGTGCCCAGGACTTGGTCTTGGCCAGCGGACGGGTTTCACGGATGGAAACCTTGTCGCCGATTTTGCACTGGTTGGATTCGTCGTGCGCGTGCAGCTTAGTCGAACGCTTAACGTATTTACCGTAGATCGGGTGCTTTACGCGACGCTCGATCAGAACGGTGATGGTCTTGTCCATTTTGTCGCTGACGACACGGCCAGTCAGCGTACGGACGGTTTTTTCAGCTTCAGCCATGATCACTTACCTGCCTGCTGGTTAAGCACAGTTTTCACGCGAGCGATGTCACGCTTAACTTGCGAGAGCAGGTGCGACTGCCCCAACTGGCCAGTTGCTTTCTGCATACGCAGATTGAACTGGTCGCGCAGCAAGCCGAGCAGTTGCTCATTCAGTTGCTGTGCAGATTTTTCACGAAGTTCATTCGCTTTCATCACATCACCGTCCGCTTAACAAAGGAGGTGGCGAGAGGCAGCTTTGCAGCAGCCAGGGCGAAAGCTTCGCGCGCCAGCTCTTCAGAAACACCCTCGATCTCGTACAGGACTTTGCCTGGCTGGATCTGGGCAACCCAGTATTCCACGGAGCCTTTACCTTTACCCATACGAACCTCGAGAGGCTTCTTGGAGATCGGCTTGTCCGGGAACACACGGATCCAGATCTTACCGCCACGCTTAACGTGACGGGTCAGCGCACGACGTGCGGACTCGATCTGGCGAGCGGTGAGGCGACCGCGAGCAACAGCTTTCAGGGCGAATTCGCCGAAGCTGACTTTGCTACCGCGCAGTGCCAGACCACGGTTGTGGCCAGTCATCTGCTTGCGGAATTTTGTACGCTTTGGTTGCAACATTTGGCGTACCCCTTACTTAGCAGCTTTTTTACGAGGCGCTGGTGCTTGTGGTTTCAGTTCTTCTTGGCGACCACCAATAACTTCGCCTTTGAAGATCCAAACCTTCACACCGATCACACCGTAAGTGGTGTGAGCTTCGTAGGTGTTGTAGTCGATATCGGCACGCAGGGTGTGCAGAGGCACACGACCTTCGCGATACCACTCGGTACGAGCAATCTCAGCACCGCCGAGACGACCGCTCACCTGGATCTTGATGCCCTTGGCACCAATACGCATGGCGTTCTGTACGGCGCGCTTCATGGCGCGACGGAACATTACGCGGCGTTCCAGCTGCTGAGCTACGCTCTGCGCAACCAGCATAGCGTCGAGTTCCGGCTTGCGGATCTCTTCGATGTTGATGTGCACAGGCACACCCATCTGCTTGGTCAGGTCCTGACGCAGCTTCTCGACATCTTCACCTTTCTTCCCGATAACGATACCTGGACGAGCGGTGTGGATGGTGATGCGTGCAGTTTGAGCCGGACGATGAATATCGATACGGCTTACGGACGCGCTTTTTAGTTTGTCTTGGAGGTACTCACGCGTTTTCAGATCCTTCAACAGGTAATCTGCGTAAGTAGCACCGTCTGCGTACCAGACGGAGGTGTGCTCCTTGACGATTCCCAGGCGAATGCCAGTGGGATGTACTTTCTGACCCATCTGATCGACTCCGTTACTTGTCCGCAACCTTGACAGTGATATGGCAAGACCGCTTGACGATGCGATCAGCACGGCCTTTGGCACGTGGCATGATGCGCTTCAGCGAACGCCCTTCGTTGACGAAGACGGTGGAGACCTTCAGGTCATCAACGTCTGCGCCTTCGTTGTGTTCGGCGTTGGCTACGGCCGACTCGAGGACTTTCTTCATGATTTCAGCGGCTTTTTTGCTGCTGAAGGCCAACAGGTTGAGCGCTTCGCCCACCTTCTTCCCGCGGATCTGGTCGGCGACCAAGCGGGCTTTCTGGGCGGAGATGCGAGCGCCCGACAACTTAGCGGCTACTTCCATTTCCTTACCCCTTAACGCTTGGCTTTCTTGTCAGCCACGTGCCCGCGATAGGTGCGGGTACCGGCGAACTCGCCCAGTTTGTGGCCGACCATGTCTTCGTTCACGAGAACTGGGACATGCTGGCGACCGTTGTGAACCGCGATGGTCAGACCGACCATTTGTGGCAGGATCATCGAGCGACGCGACCAGGTTTTAACTGGCTTGCGATCGTTCTTCTCCACCGCCACTTCGACCTTCTTCAACAGGTGAAGATCGATAAAAGGACCTTTTTTCAGAGAACGTGGCACTGTCGTATCCCTCTAGTTACTTGCGACGACGGACGATCATGTTGTCGGTACGCTTATTACCGCGGGTCTTCGCACCCTTGGTTGGGAAGCCCCATGGCGATACCGGATGACGACCACCGGAGGTACGACCTTCACCACCACCATGTGGGTGGTCAACCGGGTTCATGGCAACACCACGAACGGTTGGGCGAACGCCGCGCCAGCGTTTGGCACCAGCTTTACCCAGCGAACGCAGGCTGTGCTCGGAGTTCGAGACTTCGCCCAGGGTCGCACGGCACTCAGCCAGGACTTTACGCATTTCACCAGAGCGCAGACGCAGGGTCACGTAGACACCTTCGCGGGCGATCAGCTGAGCCGAAGCACCAGCGGAACGTGCGATCTGAGCACCTTTACCCGGCTTCAGTTCGATGCCGTGAATGGTGCTACCTACTGGGATGTTGCGCAGCTGCAGGGAGTTACCGGCCTTGATTGGGGCCAGAGCACCTGCGATCAGCTGGTCGCCAGCGCTCACGCCTTTAGGGGCGATGATGTAGCGACGCTCACCGTCTGCGTAGCACAGCAGGGCGATGTGAGCAGTACGGTTTGGATCGTATTCGATACGCTCGACAGTGGCTGGAATGCCATCTTTGTCGTTGCGACGGAAGTCGACCAGACGGTAATGCTGCTTGTGACCACCACCAACGTGACGAGTGGTAATGCGGCCATTGTTGTTACGACCACCAGACTTCGATTTTTTCTCGATCAGCGGTGCGTGAGGAGCGCCTTTGTGCAGCTCCTTGTTGACCACCTTGACCACGAAACGGCGGCCAGGGGAAGTCGGTTTGCATTTAACGATTGCCATGATGCACCCCTTCCTTACTCAGCACTGCTGCTGAAATCGAGATCTTGGCCTGGCTGAAGGGAGACGATCGCCTTCTTCCAGTCATTACGCTTGCCCAGACCACGTGCGGTACGCTTGGTTTTACCCAGAACGTTAACAGTCGACACGTTTTCAACTTTTACGTTGAACAGGCCTTCGACAGCTTTCTTGATTTCCAGCTTGGTTGCATCGGTAGCAACCTTGAATACGAACTGGCCTTTTTTCTCAGCCAGAACGGTAGCCTTCTCGGAAACGTGCGGGCCAAGGAGGACTTTGAATACGCGTTCCTGGTTCATCCCAGCAGCTCCTCGAATTTCTTCACGGCCGAGACGGTGATCAACACCTTCTCGTATGCGATCAGACTGACCGGGTCGGAACCTTGAACGTCACGTACGTCGACGTGCGGCAGGTTGCGAGCAGCCAGGTACAGGTTCTGATCAACAGCGTCGGAAACGATCAGTACGTCGTTCAGACCCATGCCGTTCAGCTTGTTCAGCAGATCTTTGGTTTTCGGCGCTTCAACAGCGAAGTCCTGAACCACGACCAGACGGTCGCTACGCACCAGCTCAGCGAGGATGGAGCGCAGAGCTGCGCGATACATCTTCTTGTTGAGCTTCTGCGAGTGATCTTGAGGACGAGCTGCGAAGGTTACACCACCGCCACGCCAGATCGGACCACGGGTGGTACCAGCACGAGCACGGCCAGTACCCTTCTGACGCCATGGGCGCTTACCGCCACCAGCCACGTCGGAACGGGTCTTTTGCTGCTTGGTGCCCTGACGGCCGCCGGCCATGTAGGCCACGACTGCTTGGTGTACCAGCGTCTCGTTGAATTCGCCACCGAAAGCCAGTTCGGAAACTTCGATCGCCTGAGCGTCATTTACATTAAGTTGCATGTCAGTATCCCCTTAACCGCGAGCCTTGACAGCTGGACGTACAACCACGTCGCCGCCAGTAGCGCCAGGAACGGCACCCTTGACGAGCAGCAGGTTGCGCTCAGCGTCTACGCGAACTACTTCCAGGGACTGAACAGTCACGCGCTCGGCGCCCATGTGACCGGACATTTTCTTGCCCTTGAACACACGACCAGGAGTCTGGCACTGGCCGATGGAGCCCGGGACACGGTGCGACACGGAGTTACCGTGGGTGTTGTCCTGGCCACGGAAGTTCCAGCGCTTGATGGTACCGGCGAAGCCTTTACCTTTGGACTGACCAGTAACGTCAACCAGCTGGCCTGCAGTGAAGAGTTCAGCTTTGATAGAGTCGCCAGCCTGGAACTCGCCTTCTTCAAGACGGAACTCCCAGACACCGCGACCAGCGGCAACGTTGGCCTTGGCGAAGTGACCTGCCTGAGCGGCAGTCACACGCGAAGCACGACGCTCGCCGACAGTGACTTGCACTGCACGGTAGCCATCGGTTTCTTCAGTTTTGAACTGGGTGACACGATTCGGCTCGATCTCAATGACCGTGACCGGAATGGAGACACCTTCTTCGGTGAAAATGCGGGTCATACCGCACTTGCGACCGATTACACCAATAGTCATGTTGTAAACCTCATGAGTGTACGGGGCTTTCACCCGCTATGGCCGCCCATTTCAGAGCGTTACACGACTAGACCGAAGTCTTAGCCGAGGCTGATCTGTACTTCCACACCTGCCGCCAGATCAAGCTTCATCAGCGCGTCAACGGTTTTATCCGTTGGCTGGACGATGTCCAGAACACGCTTATGAGTGCGAATCTCGTACTGGTCACGCGCGTCTTTGTTGACGTGCGGGGAGACCAGAACGGTGAAACGCTCTTTGCGGGTAGGCAGTGGAATTGGACCACGCACTTGTGCACCAGTACGTTTCGCGGTTTCCACGATTTCCTGGGTGGATTGGTCGATCAGGCGATGGTCGAAAGCCTTCAACCTGATACGGATTTGCTGATTTTGCATTGGATTTCAGACTCCAGGCTGTTCCCAACGGACGCACTACGCCCGCTAAAAGGAGGCGTGATTCTATAGACGCCCCAATTTAGTGTCAACCCAATAAAAAAAACCCCCGCTGAGCGGGGGTTTTTTTCAATCGGTCGAGTGATTACTCGATGATTTTGGCTACGACGCCGGCGCCGACGGTACGACCGCCTTCACGGATAGCGAAGCGCAGACCGTCTTCCATTGCGATGGTCTTGATCAGGGTAACAGTCATCTGAATGTTGTCACCTGGCATTACCATTTCAACGCCTTCCGGCAGTTCGCAGTTACCGGTCACGTCAGTGGTACGGAAGTAGAACTGAGGACGGTAGCCTTTGAAGAACGGAGTATGACGACCGCCTTCTTCCTTCGACAGGACGTAGACTTCTGCGGTGAACTTGGTGTGCGGCTTGACCGAACCTGGCTTGACCAGAACCTGGCCACGCTCAACGTCGTCACGCTTGGTACCACGCAGCAGAACGCCGCAGTTCTCGCCAGCACGACCTTCGTCCAGCAGCTTGCGGAACATTTCAACACCGGTGCAGGTGGTGGTGGTGGTGTCACGCAGACCAACGATCTCCAGCGGATCCTGAACGCGGACGATACCACGCTCGATACGGCCGGTAACAACGGTACCACGACCCGAGATCGAGAATACGTCTTCGATCGGCATCAGGAATGGCTGGTCGATGGCACGAACTGGCTCAGGGATGTAGGCATCCAGAGTTTCTACCAGCTTCTTGACAGCGGTAGTACCCATTTCGTTGTCGTCTTTGCCTTCCAGCGCCATACGAGCCGAACCGATGATGATCGGGGTGTCGTCGCCTGGGAAGTCGTAGGTGGACAGCAGGTCGCGAACTTCCATCTCGACCAGTTCCAGCAGCTCAGCGTCGTCTACCAGGTCAGCCTTGTTCAGGAAGACCACGATGTACGGAACGCCAACCTGACGGGACAGCAGGATGTGCTCACGGGTTTGCGGCATCGGACCATCGGCGGCCGAGCAAACCAGGATCGCGCCATCCATCTGGGCAGCACCGGTGATCATGTTCTTCACGTAGTCAGCGTGACCTGGGCAGTCAACGTGAGCGTAGTGACGAATGTTCGAGTTGTACTCGACGTGAGCGGTGTTGATGGTGATACCGCGCGCTTTTTCTTCTGGAGCCGAGTCGATTTTGTCGAACTCAACGACGGCCGAACCGAAAACTTCGGAGCAGACGCGAGTCAGAGCTGCGGTCAGAGTGGTCTTACCGTGGTCAACGTGGCCGATAGTGCCGACGTTAACGTGGGGAAGGGAACGATCAAATTTTTCTTTAGCCACGACAGTGAACTCCTAGCCTAAAGGGGCTGAATCAGCCTTGTTTTTTAATGAGAGCTTCGACGATGTTCGACGGAGCTTCAGCGTATTTCGAGAATTCCATGGAGTAGCTTGCGCGACCCTGAGACATGGAACGAACGTCGGTTGCGTAACCGAACATCTCTCCCAGCGGCACCTCAGCAGTGATTACCTTGCCGGACACCGAGTCTTCATTACCCTGGATCATCCCACGACGACGGCTCAGGTCACCCATCACGTCACCCAGGTAATCTTCCGGGGTTACAACTTCGACCTTCATGATCGGCTCAAGCACCACGCCACCGCCCTTCTGGGCCAGTTGCTTGGTCGCCATCGAAGCAGCGATCTTGAACGCCATTTCGTTGGAGTCGACGTCGTGGTACGAACCGTCGAATACCGTAGCCTTCAGGCCGAGCAGCGGATAGCCGGCAACAACGCCGTTCTTCATCTGCTCTTCGATACCCTTCTGGATCGGGGCGATGAATTCCTTAGGAATCACACCACCAACGACTTCGTTGGTGAACACCAGACCTTCGGTGATGTTGCCCTTCTCGTCGACGTCCGGCTCCGAGAAACGGATCCAGCAGTGACCGAACTGACCACGACCACCCGACTGACGAACGAACTTACCTTCGATTTCGACGTTGGACTTGGTGATCTTCTCGCGGTACGAAACCTGCGGCTTGCCGACGTTGCACTCGACGTTGAACTCGCGCTTCATGCGGTCAACGAGGATGTCCAGGTGCAGCTCACCCATACCGGAGATGATGGTCTGACCCGTCTCTTCGTCGGTCTTGACGCGGAACGACGGGTCTTCCTGGGCCAGCTTGCCCAGTGCGATACCCATCTTCTCCTGGTCAGCCTTGGTCTTCGGCTCTACGGAGAGCGAAATCACCGGCTCAGGGAAGTCCATACGCTCAAGGATGATCGGCTTGTCGGCGTTGCACAGGGTGTCACCGGTGGTGACGTCCTTCATGCCGATCAGAGCAGCGATGTCGCCTGCACGTACTTCCTTGATCTCTTCACGCTGGTTGGCGTGCATCTGAACCATACGACCAACGCGCTCTTTCTTGCCCTTGACCGAGTTGATGACGGAGTCACCGGAGGTCAGGAAGCCCGAGTAAACGCGAACGAAGGTCAGAGTACCAACGAACGGGTCGGTGGCAATCTTGAACGCCAGGGCCGAGAACGGCTCGTTGTCGTCAGCAGGACGCTCGTCGTACTGCTCTGGAGTGACCTCGTCCTTCGGCACGTCGATCAGATCAGGGTGGATACCCTTGATCGCAGGGATCTCGGTTGGCGCAGGCAGGAAATCAATAACGGCGTCGAGAACCAGGGGAACGCCCTTGTTCTTGAACGAGGAACCGCAGACAGCAGGAACGATCTCGCTCGCCAGGGTACGGGCGCGCAGACCAGCCTTGATGTCTTCGACGGACAGGTCACCTTCTTCAAGGTACTTGTTCATCAGCTCTTCGTTGGCCTCGGCAGCAGCCTCGACCATGTTGCTGCGCCATTCGTTGGCCAGGTCCACCAGCTCAGCAGGAATTTCTTCCTCGCGGTAGGTAGTACCTTTGTCGTCGTCGTTCCAGTAGATGGCTTTCATCTTGATCAGGTCAACCTGACCCTGGAAGTCATCTTCCGCACCGATAGCCAGCTGGACCGGAACCGGGGTGTGACCCAGGCGGTTCTTGATCTGACCGATAACGCGCAGGAAGTTGGCACCAGCACGGTCCATCTTGTTCACGTAGACAACACGTGGAACGCCGTACTTGTTGGCCTGACGCCATACGGTTTCGGACTGTGGCTCAACGCCGGAAGTACCGCAGAACACAACGACCGCGCCGTCGAGCACACGCAGCGAACGCTCTACTTCAATGGTGAAGTCAACGTGGCCGGGGGTATCGATGACGTTTACGCGGTAGTTGTCGTACTGACCACGGGAACCTTTCCAGAAGGTGGTAACGGCAGCGGAGGTAATGGTGATACCGCGCTCCTGCTCCTGCACCATCCAGTCGGTGGTCGCGGCGCCATCATGCACCTCGCCCATCTTGTGGCTCAGACCTGTGTAGAACAGGATCCGCTCGGTAGTGGTAGTCTTGCCCGCGTCAACGTGGGCACAGATACCGATGTTACGGTAGCGGTTAATTGCTGTAGTACGAGCCATAAAGCCCTCGCAAAATGATTGATGCTTGAATTAGAAGCGGTAGTGCGAGAACGCTTTGTTGGCTTCAGCCATACGGTGCACGTCTTCACGCTTCTTGACTGCAGCACCTTTGCCTTCGGCAGCATCCAGCAGTTCGCCGGCCAGGCGCAGAGCCATCGACTTCTCGCCGCGCTTGCGGGCGTAGTCTACGAGCCAGCGCATTGCCAGAGCGTTACGACGGGATGGACGAACTTCAACCGGAACCTGGTAAGTGGCACCGCCTACACGGCGGGACTTAACTTCGACCAGCGGAGCGATGGCGTCGAGAGCTTTCTCGAAGATTTCCAGGGGGTCGCTGTTCTTGCGTGCTTTGACGGTATCCAGGGCACCGTAAACGATGCGCTCGGCTACGGCCTTCTTGCCGCTTTCCATCACGTGGTTCATGAACTTGGCGAGGATCTGGGATCCGTACTTCGGATCGTCAAGGATCTCACGTTTTGCTGCTACACGACGTCTTGGCATGATAAGCCCTCAAACGGTCTTCAGGTTAGCCCGGGACGTGGGTCTTCGACCCCTGCCCGACCTTACTCTTATCGACTCAAAAAAATGGATGTCTGCAAACGGCCGATTACTTCGGACGCTTGGTACCGTATTTCGAACGACCCTGGTTACGGCCTTTAACGCCCGAGGTATCCAGAGAGCCGCGAACGGTGTGGTAACGAACACCTGGCAAGTCTTTTACACGGCCGCCACGGATGAGGACGACGCTGTGCTCTTGCAGGTTGTGGCCTTCACCGCCGATGTACGAGGAAACCTCGAAACCGTTGGTCAGACGCACACGGCATACTTTACGCAGTGCCGAGTTAGGTTTTTTCGGCGTGGTGGTGTACACGCGGGTGCACACGCCACGACGCTGCGGGCAGTTCTGCAGCGCAGGAACGTCGGACTTCTCGACCGAACGCTTGCGCGGCTGACGTACCAGCTGGTTGATAGTTGCCATCTACTAGCTCCACTGATTGTCTTGCGACTCTATTGTCTTGCAAGAAAGCCAAAAATTGGCGAGACGGAGCCTCACCAAATTTAAGGGTACAAAAGTCTACGGAGGATCTTGCACCCAGTCAAGACGAGGCCCCGGCCCTCCTCGCCCGATCATCGGCAACATTTCATGTCACCGATGGCCGTTCGAGGCTTGCCGGGGCCCTGCCCTGTACTTAGTTGCCGCTGGAGTTCAGCGCTTCGGTCAGTGCGGCTTCCACCTCACTGGCGCTCACACGCAGCGGTTTGTCGGCATCACGGCGGCGCTTGCGCTCGCTGTGGTAGGCCAGACCAGTACCAGCCGGGATCAGACGACCCACGACCACGTTCTCTTTCAGGCCGCGCAGGTAGTCGCGCTTGCCGGTTACTGCCGCTTCGGTCAGTACGCGGGTGGTTTCCTGGAAGGAAGCCGCGGAGATGAACGATTCGGTCGACAGCGACGCCTTGGTGATACCCAGCAGCACGCGGGTGAACTTGGAGACGAACTTGTCTTCCCCTGCCAGGCGCTCGTTTTCCATCAGCACCTGGGTCAGTTCCATCTGGTCGCCCTTGATGAAGCTGGAGTCACCCGACTCGGCGATCTCGACCTTGCGCAGCATCTGACGCAGGATGGTCTCGATGTGCTTGTCGTTGATCTTAACGCCTTGCAGACGGTAAACGTCCTGGATCTCGTTGACGATGTACTTCGCCAGCGCGCTCACACCCAGCAGACGCAGGATGTCGTGCGGATCGCTCGGGCCGTCGGAGATAACTTCGCCGCGGTTTACCTGTTCGCCTTCGAAGACGTTCAGGTGGCGCCACTTCGGAATCAGCTCTTCGTACGGATCGCTGCCGTCGGTCGGAGTAATGACCAGACGACGCTTGCCCTTGGTCTCTTTACCGAACGCGATGGTGCCGCTGACTTCAGCCAGAATCGAGGCTTCTTTCGGACGGCGCGCTTCGAACAGGTCGGCAACGCGTGGCAGACCACCGGTGATGTCACGGGTCTTCGACGTTTCTTGCGGGATACGCGCGATAACGTCACCAACACCGATCTGAGCACCGTCAGCTACACCTACCAAGGCGTTAGCTGGCAGGAAGTACTGGGCAGGTACGTCGGTACCCGGCAGGTACAGGTCCTTGCCAGCGGCGTCGACCATCTTGATTGCCGGACGGATTTCCTTGCCTGCGGCAGGGCGATCCTTGACGTCCAGTACTTCAATGTTGGTCAAGCCGGTCAGCTCATCGGTCTGACGCTTGATGGTGATGTTTTCTTCCATGCCCACGAAGGTCACGGTACCTTTCAGTTCGGTAACGATCGGGTGGGTGTGCGGGTCCCACTTGGCGACGATGGCGCCAGCTTCGACCTTGTCACCTTCCTTGACCGAAATCACCGCACCGTAAGGCAGCTTGTAGCGCTCACGCTCACGACCGAATTCGTCGGCAATGGCCAGCTCGCCGGAACGCGATACGGCAACCAGGTTACCGTCGGCACGCTCAACCTGTTTCAGGTTGTGCAGGCGAACCATACCGCCGTTCTTCACCTGGACGCTGTCGGCAGCCGAAGTACGGCTTGCAGCACCACCGATGTGGAACGTACGCATGGTCAGCTGGGTACCCGGCTCACCGATCGACTGTGCAGCGATAACGCCGACAGCTTCACCGATGTTCACCTGGTGACCACGAGCCAGGTCACGACCGTAGCACTTGGCGCAGATACCGAAGCGGGTTTCGCAGTTGATCGGCGAACGCACGATCACTTCATCGATGCTGTTCAGCTCGATGAACTCGACCCACTGCTCGTCGACCAGGGTACCGGCCGGAACGATGACGTCCTCGGTGCCTGGCTTGAACACGTCACGGGCGATGACACGACCCAGTACACGCTCACCCAGCGGCTCTACAACGTCGCCGCCTTCGATGTGCGGGGTCATCAGCAGGCCCTGGTCGGTGCCGCAGTCGATCTCGGTCACGACCAAGTCTTGTGCAACGTCTACCAGACGACGAGTCAGGTAACCGGAGTTCGCAGTCTTCAGTGCGGTATCCGCCAGACCCTTACGAGCACCGTGGGTCGAGATGAAGTACTGGAGTACGCTCAGACCTTCACGGAAGTTCGCGGTGATCGGCGTCTCGATGATCGAGCCGTCCGGCTTGGCCATCAGGCCACGCATACCGGCCAGCTGACGGATCTGGGCTGCGGAACCCCGCGCACCCGAGTCAGCCATCATGTACATCGAGTTGAAGGACTCTTGGTCGACTTCGTTGCCTTCGCGGTCGATGACCTTCTCTTTCGAGAGGTTGGCCATCATCGCCTTGGACACTTCGTCGTTCGCCTTCGACCACAAGTCGATGACCTTGTTGTACTTCTCGCCCTGGGTTACCAGGCCGGAGGCGTACTGGCTCTCGATTTCCTTCACTTCGTCGGTAGCGTTACCGATGATGCGGGCTTTCTCGTCCGGGATAACGAAGTCGTTAACACCGATGGAAACGCCGGAAATGGTCGAGTAAGCGAAACCGGTGTACATCAGCTGGTCAGCGAAGATAACGGTCTCTTTCAGACCAACCACGCGGTAGCACTGGTTGATCAGCTTGGAGATCGCCTTCTTTTTCATCGGCTGGTTGACCACGTCGTACGGCAGGCCTGCCGGAACCACCTGGAACAGCAGCGCACGGCCGACGGTGGTGTCGACGATACGGGTGTTCTTGGTGATGCTGCCATCGCGGTCTTTCACGGTTTCGTTGATACGAACCTTGATTTTCGCGTGCAGGGCAGCTTCGCCGGCGCGGAACACGCGGTCGACTTCCTGCAGGTCGGCGAATACGCGACCTTCGCCCTTGGCGTTGATGGCTTCACGGGTCATGTAGTACAGACCCAGTACAACGTCCTGCGACGGAACGATGATTGGCTCACCGTTGGCTGGCGACAGGATGTTGTTGGTCGACATCATCAGCGCGCGCGCTTCGAGCTGGGCTTCCAGCGTCAGCGGCACGTGAACGGCCATCTGGTCACCGTCGAAGTCGGCGTTGTACGCGGCACAGACCAGCGGGTGCAGCTGGATAGCCTTACCTTCGATCAGAACCGGTTCAAAGGCCTGAATACCCAGACGGTGCAGGGTCGGTGCACGGTTGAGCAGTACGGGGTGTTCGCGGATCACCTCGGCGAGCACGTCCCACACCTCTGGCAGCTCGCGCTCGACCATCTTCTTGGCAGCCTTGATGGTGGTCGCCAGACCACGCATTTCCAGCTTGCCGAAAATGAACGGCTTGAACAGCTCGAGGGCCATCTTCTTCGGCAGACCGCACTGGTGCAGACGCAGGGTCGGGCCTACGGTAATTACCGAACGACCGGAGTA
Source organism: Pseudomonas sp. HS6-2 (assembly GCF_049325675.2). NCBI lineage: Bacteria > Pseudomonadati > Pseudomonadota > Gammaproteobacteria > Pseudomonadales > Pseudomonadaceae > Pseudomonas > Pseudomonas sp. HS6-2. Next base: position 5,726,780 of record NZ_CM143906.1, read on the forward strand.
GTCCACACGCTTACCGAGCAGGTTCTGACGGAAGCGACCTTGCTTACCTTTGATCATGTCGGCCAGGGACTTCAGCGGACGCTTGTTCGAGCCAGTGATGGCGCGACCGCGACGGCCGTTGTCCAGCAGGGCGTCGACCGCTTCCTGCAGCATGCGCTTTTCGTTGCGCACGATGATGTCCGGCGCCGACAGATCGAGCAGGCGCTTCAGACGGTTGTTACGGTTGATCACCCGACGATACAGGTCGTTCAGGTCGGAGGTCGCGAAGCGGCCGCCGTCCAGCGGTACCAGCGGACGCAGGTCCGGCGGCAGCACTGGCAGGACGGTCAGGACCATCCACTCAGGCAGGTTGCCCGAGCCCTGGAAAGCTTCCATCAGCTTCAGGCGCTTGGACAGCTTCTTGATCTTGGTTTCCGAGTTGGTCTGCGGAATCTCTTCACGCAGGCGGCCAATCTCGTGCTCCAGGTCGATCGCGTGCAGAAGCTCGCGGACAGCCTCGGCACCCATGCGGGCATCGAAGTCGTCACCGAACTCTTCCAGCGCTTCGAAGTACTGTTCGTCGTTGAGCAGCTGACCCTTCTCGAGGGTGGTCATGCCCGGATCGATCACCACGTAGCTCTCGAAGTAGAGCACGCGCTCGATGTCACGCAGCGTCATGTCCATCAGCAGGCCGATACGGGACGGCAGCGACTTCAGGAACCAGATGTGGGCAACCGGCGAGGCCAGTTCGATGTGCGCCATGCGCTCACGACGAACCTTGGCCAGGGCCACTTCAACGCCGCACTTCTCGCAGATCACGCCGCGGTGCTTGAGGCGCTTGTACTTGCCGCACAGGCACTCGTAGTCCTTGACTGGGCCAAAGATCTTGGCGCAGAACAGGCCGTCACGTTCAGGCTTGAACGTACGGTAGTTGATGGTTTCCGGCTTCTTAACTTCACCGAACGACCACGAACGGATCATTTCAGGCGACGCCAGACCGATGCGGATGGCGTCGAACTCTTCGACTTGACCCTGGTTTTTCAGCAAATTCAGTAGGTCTTTCAAGGCCTTTCCTCCTGGCGGAGCAGGGAGCGAGCATTACCTGCCCCACTCCCCTTCGCGTCACGTGTTATTCGGTTTCCAGATCGATATCGATACCGAGCGAACGGATCTCTTTGATCAACACGTTGAAGGACTCGGGCATGCCCGGCTCCATACGGTGATCGCCATCCACGATGTTCTTGTACATCTTGGTACGGCCGTTCACGTCGTCCGACTTCACTGTGAGCATTTCTTGCAGGGTGTATGCCGCGCCGTATGCTTCCAGCGCCCACACTTCCATCTCCCCGAAACGCTGACCACCGAACTGCGCCTTACCACCCAGCGGCTGCTGGGTAACCAGGCTGTAGGAACCAGTGGAACGCGCGTGCATCTTGTCGTCCACCAAGTGGTTCAGCTTGAGCATGTACATGTAACCAACGGTCACAGGGCGCTCGAACTTGTTGCCGGTACGGCCGTCGAACAGCACCATCTGGCCGCTTTCTGGCAGGTCTGCCAGTTTCAGCATGGCCTTGATCTCACGCTCCTTGGCACCGTCGAAGACCGGGGTGGCCATCGGCACACCTTTCTTCAGGTTGTTCGCCAGGGCGATGATCTCTTCGTCGGTGAACTCTTCCAGGTTCTCCTGACGACCACCGATCTCGTTATAGATCTCGGTGAGGAAGGTGCGCAGTTCAGCGGCTTTACGCTGCTCTTCGATCATGCGGTCGATCTTCTCGCCCAGACCTTTGGCCGCCAGGCCCAGGTGGGTTTCGAGGATCTGACCGACGTTCATACGCGAAGGTACGCCCAGCGGGTTCAGTACCACGTCAACCGGAGTACCGTTGGCGTCATGCGGCATGTCTTCTACCGGCATGATCACCGAGACGACACCCTTGTTACCGTGACGACCGGCCATCTTGTCACCCGGCTGGATGCGACGGCGGATTGCCAGGTAGACCTTGACGATCTTCAGTACGCCTGGAGCCAGGTCATCGCCCTGCTGCAGCTTGCGCTTCTTGTCTTCGAACTTGTCGTCCAGCAGACGGCGACGGTCGACGATGTACTGTTGAGCCTTTTCCAGCTGCTCGTTCAGTGCATCTTCGGCCATACGCAGTTTGAACCACTGGCCGTGCTCCAGACCGTCCAGCACTTCGTCAGTGATCACGGTGCCTTTCTTCAGGCCCGCTCCACCGTCGACCACCTGGCCGTTCAGGGCAGCACGCAGACGCTCGAAGGTTGCACCTTCGACGATGCGGAACTCTTCGTTGAGGTCCTTGCGGATCTCGTCCAGCTGCATCTTCTCGATGGACAGGGCTCGGCTATCGCGCTCGACGCCATCACGGGTGAAGACCTGTACGTCGATGACGGTACCTTTGGTGCCGGTTGGCACGCGCAGGGAGGTGTCCTTAACGTCGCTGGCCTTCTCACCGAAGATTGCGCGCAGCAGTTTTTCTTCCGGAGTCAGCTGGGTTTCGCCTTTTGGCGTGACCTTGCCGACCAGGATGTCGCCAGCGCCGACTTCGGCACCCACGTAGACGATACCGGCTTCGTCCAGCTTGTTCAGAGCGGCTTCACCCACGTTCGGGATGTCCGCAGTGATTTCCTCTGGGCCAAGCTTGGTGTCGCGCGCCACACAGGTCAGTTCCTGGATGTGGATGGTGGTGAAGCGGTCTTCCTGAACCACACGCTCGGACAGGCAGATGGAGTCTTCGAAGTTGAAGCCGTTCCACGCCATGAACGCGATGCGCATGTTCTGACCCAGTGCCAGTTCACCCATGTCGGTGGACGGGCCGTCGGCCATGATGTCGCCACGCTGAACCTTGTCACCCTTGCTGACCAGCGGACGCTGGTTGATGCAGGTGTTCTGGTTCGAACGGGTGTACTTGGTCAGGTTGTAGATATCAACACCGGCTTCGCCGGTCTCGACTTCGTCATCAGCAACGCGAACGACGATACGGCTGGCGTCGACCGAGTCGATCACACCACCGCGGCGAGCAACCACGCAGACACCGGAGTCGCGGGCAACGTTGCGCTCCATGCCGGTACCTACCAGCGGCTTGTCGGCACGCAGGGTTGGCACAGCCTGACGCTGCATGTTGGAACCCATCAATGCACGGTTGGCGTCGTCGTGCTCGAGGAACGGAATCAGCGACGCAGCAACAGAAACAACCTGCTTCGGCGAAACGTCCATCAGGGTGACGTCTTCCGGCGCCTTGACGGTGAATTCGTTCAGGTGACGAACGGCTACCAGCTCATCGATCAGCTGCTTCTTCTCGTTCATCGCGGCCGAGGCCTGGGCGATGACGTGATCGGCTTCTTCGATGGCGGACAGGAACACGATGTCGTCGCTGACCACGCCTTCCTTCACCACGCGGTACGGGCTTTCCAGGAAGCCGTACTGGTTGGTGCGGGCATAGGCTGCCAGGGAGTTGATCAGACCGATGTTCGGACCTTCAGGGGTCTCGATCGGGCACACGCGGCCGTAGTGGGTCGGGTGTACGTCACGGACTTCGAAGCCAGCACGCTCACGGGTCAGACCGCCAGGGCCGAGTGCGGAAACACGGCGCTTGTGGGTAATCTCGGAGAGCGGGTTGTTCTGGTCCATGAACTGCGAGAGCTGGCTGGAACCGAAGAACTCCTTCACCGCCGCCGCTACCGGCTTGGCGTTGATCAGGTCTTGCGGCATCAGGCCTTCGCTTTCCGCCATCGACAGACGTTCCTTGACCGCACGCTCAACACGTACCAGGCCAACGCGGAACTGGTTCTCGGCCATCTCGCCAACGCAACGAACGCGACGGTTACCCAGGTGGTCGATGTCGTCGACGATGCCTTTGCCGTTACGGATATCGACCAGGGTCTTCAGAACCTCAACGATGTCTTCCTTGCTCAGCACGCCCGAACCTTCGATCTCGGTACGACCGATACGACGGTTGAACTTCATGCGGCCAACGGCGGACAGGTCGTAACGCTCGGCGCTGAAGAACAGGTTGTTGAACAGGGTCTCGGCAGCATCCTTGGTCGGCGGCTCGCCTGGACGCATCATGCGGTAGATCTCGACCAGAGCTTCCAGCTGGTTGCTGGTGGTGTCGATCTTCAGGGTATCCGAGATGAATGGACCGCAGTCGATGTCGTTGGTGTACAGGGTCTCGATGCGGACAACCTGAGCCTTGGCGATCTTGATCAGCAGCTCGGTGGTCAGCTCGGTGTTGCACTCGGCCAGGATCTCGCCAGTGGCCGGGTGAACGATGGCCTTGGCGGTGGTACGACCGAGGACGTATTCCATCGGCACGTCCAGCTGGTTGACACCAGCCTTCTCGAGCTGATTGACGTGACGCGCGGTAATACGACGACCCTGCTCGACAATGACCTTGCCGCTGTCGTCATGGATGTCCATGACCGCGACTTCACCACGCAGACGCTGAGGTACCAGTTCCAGGCTGAGTTTTTCGCCGGAAATGTGGAATACGTTGGTGGTGTAGAAGGTGTTGAGCACTTCTTCCGTGCTGTAACCCAGCGCGCGCAGCAGTACCGAGGCCGGCAATTTGCGGCGACGGTCGATACGCACGAACACGCAGTCTTTCGGGTCGAACTCGAAGTCCAGCCACGAACCGCGGTAAGGGATGATGCGAGCGGAGTACAGCAGCTTGCCGGAGCTGTGCGTCTTGCCACGGTCGTGGTCGAAGAACACACCAGGCGAACGGTGCAGCTGGGAAACGATTACTCGTTCGGTACCGTTGATAACGAAGGTACCGTTCTCAGTCATCAGGGGGATTTCACCCATGTAGACTTCTTGCTCTTTGATGTCCTTGATCGCTTTGTTCGACGATTCCTTGTCGAAGATGATCAGGCGCACCTTGACCCGCAGTGGGACCGCGAAGGTCACGCCACGCAGGACACATTCCTTCACATCGAAGGCGGGATCGCCCAGGCGGTAGCCTACGTACTCCAGGGCAGCATTGCCGGAGTAGCTGATGATCGGGAATACCGACTTGAAGGCCGCGTGCAGGCCGACGTCACGGAACTGATCCTTGGATGCTCCCGCTTGCAGGAATTCGCGATACGAATCCAGCTGGATGGCCAGAAGATATGGCACATCCATGACGTCCGGCAACTTGCTAAAGTCCTTGCGGATACGTTTTTTCTCAGTGTATGAGTAAGCCATCAGCGTTCCCCAGCTTGGTCACCTGCTTGTTTGGCTTCTCCCGGCGGGAGCAGCCAGAAAATCGTGCAAACCCCTTGGTTTGCGCACCCACATGGGTGTCTTGCAGCGTGTTATCGGGGCCGGCTTGACCAGCCACCAATAACGGAAAAAGGCCGGTGGCATAAGCCACCAGCCATCAGCCTTTCGCTCAACGCTCAGGCTGGCATCGCAAAGTCGAAATTACTTCAGCTCGACTTTAGCGCCTGCTTCTTCCAGCTTCTTCTTAGCGTCTTCAGCGGCTTCTTTCGAAACGCCTTCAGCTACAACCTGAGGAGCGCCGTCGACTTTCTCTTTGGCTTCTTTCAGGCCCAGACCGGTCAGTTCGCGAACGGCTTTGATCACGTTCACTTTCTTGTCGCCGGCTTCAACCAGAACAACGTTGAACTCGGTCTGCTCTTCGACAACGGCAGCAGCAGCAGCTGGGCCAGCAGCGGCAACAGCAGCGGTAACGCCGAAGGTTTCTTCCATAGCTTTGATCAGCTCAACAACTTCCAGAACGGTTTTCTGGCCGATTGCTTCGATGATTTGTTCGTTAGTCAGAGACATGACTTAAATCCTGTATTGGGGTGACAGCCTACGCAGCCATCAAATTAAACGTATGATTTTGAAAGAATTCGCGTGCCTTAGGCAGCGGTAGCTTCTTTCTGGTCGCGAATGGCTGCCAGAGTACGAGCCAGCTTGCTGGTGGCGCCTTGAATAACGCTCATCAGTCGTGCAATAGCTTCGTCGCGGGTCGGCAGGGAAGCCAACACGTCGATCTGGTTCGCTGCAATCAGATTGCCGTCAAATGCGGCTGCCTTGATCTCGAACTTGTCCTGACCCTTGGCGAACTCTTTGAACAGTCGGGCAGCAGCGCCCGGGTGTTCGTTGGAGAAAGCAATCAGGGTCGGGCCTTTGAACGCGTCGTTGAGGATCGAGAATTCGGTGCCTTCAACAGCGCGCTTGAGCAGGGTGTTACGTACGACACGTACGTAAACGCCAGCTTCGCGGGCCTCTTTACGGAGTCCGGTCATTGCGCTTACAGTCACACCGCGGGCATCGGCCACGACAGCGGACAGAGCGACTTTGGCAGCCTCGTTGACTTCAGCGACGATGGCCTTCTTGTCTTCGAGTTTAATTGCCACGGGTTTACTCCTGGTTTCTACCGTTTCATCTGGCCGAAGCCGGATGTCGTTTTGGTGTCTGATTCGATAAACGAATCGGGAGCACCATCTGCGTGGGCTGGTATTTTAAGGCTTGCGCCGCCTACGGTCTTGGATAGCCCCCGCCAGGCAGGGACCCCAATTTTTGCTGGTGGCGCGACACGTCGCGCCACCATGTTCTTACACGTTCAGCGAGCTCTGATCGATGACCAGACCTGGGCCCATGGTGGTGCTCAGGGTAACGCGCTTAACGTAGATACCTTTCGAAGAGGCCGGCTTGATACGCTTCAGATCAGCGATCAGGGCTTCAACGTTTTCCTTCAGCTTGTCAGCTTCGAAGCCGATTTTGCCAACGGAGGTGTGGATGATACCGTTTTTGTCGGTACGGTAGCGAACCTGACCAGCCTTGGCGTTTTTGACAGCGCCGGCTACGTCTGGAGTCACGGTACCAACTTTCGGGTTAGGCATCAGGCCGCGAGGACCCAGAACCTGACCCAGCTGACCTACAACGCGCATGGCATCAGGCGATGCGATGACGACGTCATAGTTCAGGTCGCCGCCTTTCATTTCGGCAGCCAGATCGTCCATACCTACACGGTCAGCGCCGGCAGCCAGAGCGGCTTCAGCAGCTGGACCCTGGGTGAAGACAGCAACACGTACGGTCTTGCCAGTGCCGTGTGGCAGCACGGTAGCGCTACGAACGACCTGGTCGGATTTACGCGGGTCAACACCGAGGTTAACGGCGATGTCGTAGGATTCTACGAATTTGGCAGCCGGCAGCGAAGCGAGCAGGGTTGCAGCTTCTTCGAAGTTGTAGGCCTTGCCTGCTTCGATTTTCTCGGCGATTGCCTTTTGGCGCTTGGTCAGCTTAGCCATTACACACCCTCCACGTTCAGGCCCATGCTGCGGGCAGAGCCAGCGATGGTGCGTACAGCTGCGTCCAGGTCAGCGGCAGTCAGATCAGCCTGTTTAGCTTTGGCGATATCTTCCAGCTGAGCACGGGTAACGGTACCGACTTTAACGGTGTTCGGGCGAGCCGAACCACTGGTCAGGCCAGCAGCTTTCTTCAGCAGAACCGAGGCAGGGGTGCTCTTGGTCTCGAAGGTGAAGCTACGGTCGCTGTAGACAGTGATGATCACTGGAGTCGGCAGGCCGGCTTCTTGACCCTGAGTACGGGCGTTGAAGGCCTTGCAGAACTCCATGATGTTCACACCGTGTTGGCCCAGAGCTGGACCGACGGGTGGGCTTGGGTTGGCCTGGCCGGCCTTAACTTGCAGCTTGATGTAAGCCTGAATCTTCTTAGCCATGAGCTACTCCAAAATCGGGTACGAACGCCTATTGGCTCCCCGGATGACTTGCGTTTTATCCCAGTGACGACAAAACCCCGCAGCACACAGGGCTGCGGGGTATGGGATGCTTCGTCCGCCTAGACCTTTTCGACCTGGCTGAACTCGAGCTCCACCGGAGTAGAGCGACCGAAAATGAGCACTGCAACCTGCAGGCGGCTCTTCTCGTAGTTAACCTCTTCGACACTACCATTGAAGTCAGCGAACGGACCGTCAATGACACGAACCACTTCACCTGGCTCGAACAGCGTCTTCGGCTTCGGCTTGTCACTACCGTCGGCAACGCGACGCAGGATAGCCTCAGCTTCTTTATCGGTAATCGGCGCAGGCTTGTCTGCAGTACCACCGATGAAGCCCATCACACGAGGGGTGTCCTTGACCAAGTGCCAAGTCCCTTCGTTCATCTCCATCTGGACCAGTACATAGCCAGGGAAGAATTTGCGCTCACTCTTGCGCTTCTGGCCGTTGCGCATTTCAACGACTTCTTCGGTCGGGACCAGGATCTCGCCGAAACCGTCTTCCATGCCAGCCAGCTTCACACGCTCGATCAGGGAGCGCATTACATGCTTCTCGTAACCCGAGTAAGCATGCACAACATACCAACGCTTAGCCACGGGACACCTTTAGCCAACGATCAGGGAGACCGCCCAGCCGAGCAGGGAATCAAGACCCCACAGCAGCAGTGCCATAACCAGCACGACAGCCACGACAATCAGCGTGGTCTGGGTGGTTTCCTGGCGGGTCGGCCACACGACTTTACGGATCTCGGTACGAGCTTCCTTCGCCAGCGCAAAGAACGACTTACCCTTCGCAGTCTGCAGAGCTACAAAGCCTGCGACAGCAGCCAGGGCGAGAAGTGCAAGGACGCGATACAGAATCGGAGAAGCGGAGTAATATTGATTACCCACGACACCAACAACCACCAAAGCCACTACAGCCAGCCACTTGAACAGATCAAAACGCGATTCTTGGGCTTCAGTTTTGGGGGTCATCGAGGAGGATCCTGTAAGAAGAAAGCCATCACACCGAGGTGAAATGGCAGGTCAGGAGGGAATCGAACCCCCAACCTACGGTTTTGGAGACCGTCGCTCTGCCAATTGAGCTACTGACCTGTAACGCTGTATCAGGCCGGCCATTATACCGGCCTGATTAGGAAAATCAACTACTTATTCAATAATTTTTGCTACGACGCCGGCGCCGACGGTACGACCGCCTTCACGGATAGCGAAGCGCAGACCGTCTTCCATTGCGATGGTCTTGATCAGGGTAACAGTCATCTGAATGTTGTCACCTGGCATTACCATTTCAACGCCTTCCGGCAGTTCGCAGTTACCGGTCACGTCAGTGGTACGGAAGTAGAACTGAGGACGGTAGCCTTTGAAGAACGGAGTATGACGACCGCCTTCTTCCTTCGACAGGACGTAGACTTCTGCGGTGAACTTGGTGTGCGGCTTGACCGAACCTGGCTTGACCAGAACCTGGCCACGCTCAACGTCGTCACGCTTGGTACCACGCAGCAGAACGCCGCAGTTCTCGCCAGCACGACCTTCGTCCAGCAGCTTGCGGAACATTTCAACACCGGTGCAGGTGGTGGTGGTGGTGTCACGCAGACCAACGATCTCCAGCGGATCCTGAACGCGGACGATACCACGCTCGATACGGCCGGTAACAACGGTACCACGACCCGAGATCGAGAATACGTCTTCGATCGGCATCAGGAATGGCTGGTCGATGGCACGAACTGGCTCAGGGATGTAGGCATCCAGAGTTTCTACCAGCTTCTTGACAGCGGTAGTACCCATTTCGTTGTCGTCTTTGCCTTCCAGCGCCATACGAGCCGAACCGATGATGATCGGGGTGTCGTCGCCTGGGAAGTCGTAGGTGGACAGCAGGTCGCGAACTTCCATCTCGACCAGTTCCAGCAGCTCAGCGTCGTCTACCAGGTCAGCCTTGTTCAGGAAGACCACGATGTACGGAACGCCAACCTGACGGGACAGCAGGATGTGCTCACGGGTTTGCGGCATCGGACCATCGGCGGCCGAGCAAACCAGGATCGCGCCATCCATCTGGGCAGCACCGGTGATCATGTTCTTCACGTAGTCAGCGTGACCTGGGCAGTCAACGTGAGCGTAGTGACGAATGTTCGAGTTGTACTCGACGTGAGCGGTGTTGATGGTGATACCGCGCGCTTTTTCTTCTGGAGCCGAGTCGATTTTGTCGAACTCAACGACGGCCGAACCGAAAACTTCGGAGCAGACGCGAGTCAGAGCTGCGGTCAGAGTGGTCTTACCGTGGTCAACGTGGCCGATAGTGCCGACGTTAACGTGGGGAAGGGAACGATCAAACTTTTCCTTAGCCATCGATACAATCCTCCGCAGAAGAAAATAGTCTTACGCTGATAAAACAAAGGCAGATATTTTCATATCTGCCTTGTTTATATGGAGCTCTTGAGCGGACTTGAACCGCTGACCTCACCCTTACCAAGGGTGTGCTCTACCAACTGAGCTACAAGAGCGAAACACTTTGCGCAAAATCCAGCAAACTTGGAGCGGGTAGCGGGAATCGAACCCGCATCATCAGCTTGGAAGGCTGAGGTTCTACCACTAAACTATACCCGCGGAGCTTGCGGCTCTCGCTAAAACTGGTGGAGGGAGAAGGATTCGAACCTTCGAAGCTCTCGCAACGGATTTACAGTCCGTCCCCTTTGACCGCTCGGGAATCCCTCCAGATGTGGCCGGCATTCTATTTGTCTGCCGTCCTAGTGTCAAGCTTTTTTTCAAATTTTTTCAATCAAATCTGAAACTTAGCTGCTTTGACACTCGCTTCCGGATCGACCACCTGAGTGGTGTTCCCTGTGAAGCGGGCGCCATTCTATCAAGCTATTCGCCAGTTGCAATACCCTGGCAGAAAATAATTTTATGTTTTAAGTCTTTGAAATCGTTGGAAAGAGTCTCGAGGACGGATTGGTCCAGCAAACGCTCGCTTTCCGGGGAAATCTTGAGCCAGAAACCTTCGGCTCCAGGTAGCTGGCCAGACACTGGCGCGGCATTGATATCCAGGGTCAGCAGGCGTTGTCGCAACGCATCGAGCTGATCGCGAGCAACCAGCCCTCCTACCACCAGGCATTCGTCACGTCGCCGGGGCGGTGCAGACGCTCCCGTTTCCTTGAGCAGGCGAATCTCTTGCTGATTACCTTTGTACAACGACAACGGCGCGACATCCTTCGCCTTGAGCGGGGCTTCCTGTTGGTGCCACACGTAATAGAAGACGTTGAGCACCAGCAACAGCAGAAACAACCAACGCATAAGCACCTCAGTCCAGTGGACAGGCCATGGCCAGGCCGACAAATACCAGGTCAGGGACTACCCTGGCCTGCGGCGCCGCCTCTCGCACCAGCGGCGCATCCCCGCCTGTCAGGAACACCGTGAAGTCTTCACCCCACAAGGCCCGAGCCTGCTCGAGCTGCGTGCGGGCAAAACCCTGAAGCATCAATACACAACCGCGCTCTACTGCTTCTACAGTGGAGCGCCCTGGGACAAGGCTGCTTACGGCACGCTCAGCCGAAGCGTCGTCGTAGCGGATACGGCGGGTATGCGTACGCAGTTGGCTACGCATGAGTGGCATTCCGGGGCAGATGTATCCTCCCAGGTGCTCACCATCGGCCGAGACGAAATCCGCCTTGGCCGCAGTGCCCAGATCAATGACCAGGCACGCGCCCTTGGCGAGATGGAACGCACCCAATGCCGCCAGCCAGCGATCCATGCCGAGGCGCTGGTAGTCGTCATAACCATTGCGTACACCTGCCATCTCCTGCGCAGGTTCGGCAACACTGGCAACGACCGCAAAAGCCTTGGCAATCAGTGCACAGAGGGCTGCGGTTTCATCCTCGCTACGCACACTGACGATTCGACAGCCCGTAAGGCGCAATGATGGGAGCGCCGCGACCTCGCCTATCAGTGCTTGGTCCGAATCGACAATACCACCACCGACAATGGTGGCGTCGGCAGCGTGAATGACACGCCACTTGATGAAGCTGTTACCGCAATCGAGCTCAAGAATCATCACGCAACCTCAAACTGAGCTCACCACCACTGAAGCTCTTTTCCACACCGTCGACCTCAAGGCGCAAGCCGCCCTGCCCGTCCACGCCCAGCACCACACCATCGATGCGGCTGGTACCCGCAATGAGAGACACATTACACCCCTGCCACAGATGCGCTTGCTCCCATTCTTCCTGGAATGCCGCAAAACCGTAGCGTCGATGACGGGCCAATTCATGTTGCAACTGCTGGCTGAGCATGGCCACCAGCCGGTTGCGATCAATTGTCACGCCAACTTCACGTCGCATCGAGGTCCACTGCTGATCGACCTGATCATTGACTTGCATGTTCACATTGATGCCGATGCCAAGCACGACATGACAGACGTCTGCAGGATCACCCACAAGCTCAAGGAGAATGCCGGTGATCTTCTGTCCGCGAACCAGGACATCGTTGGGCCACTTCAACCCCACGTCCTTTACGTTAAACCCCTGCAGCGTACGCATCACGGCCAACCCGACCACCAGGCTGAGGCCCTCCAGCTGACGCATGCCACCATCGACGCGCAAGACCAGGCTGTAATAGAGGTTTTCTGCAAATGGACTTATCCACATGCGACCGCGTCGCCCACGCCCGGCACTCTGGCGCTCAGCCAGGACCAGAAATGGCGCTGTTTGCCCCTCGCTGGCAAGGCGCAAGCCTTCGGCATTGGTCGAATCGATGGTTTCATGGATGAAAACGGGCCAGCGCTCACCTTCGGAGAACTCTGCGATCGCCTGCGCATCAAGCAAGCTCAGCGGCGCCGACAACTGGTAGCCACGCCCACGAACTTTATGAATGGTCAGGTTCAGCTCACTTTCCAGGTGTTGCAGCTGTTTCCAAACGGCGCTGCGACTTACCCCGAGGGCTGCCCCCAAGGTTTCTCCGGAATGGAACCGGCCATCCTTGAGGAGATTCAACAACTTCAGCATGCCAGTCTCGACTTGGAATAAGGCTGGCATGATAGCTAGGGGTCGTTGACTTGCATAGGAAAAGGGCTGCAGGTGAGCGCCACATGACCGCGTATTTCGGCCAGAAAAGACAAAACCCCTACCTGCGTGCGCAGATAGGGGTTTTGCGAAATGAATCTTGACGATGACCTACTCTCACATGGGGAAACCCCACACTACCATCGGCGATGCATCGTTTCACTACTGAGTTCGGGATGGGATCAGGTGGTTCCAATGCTCTATGGTCGTCAAGAAATTCTGTAGCCAGAATGTCTGTTGAACACTCTTGGCGAATTCGGATATGTGAATTTGTGATGTTGCGAACTTTCGGTTCTTTCGTCTTCACCACCGCAATCTGCGTTAGCAAATTGCTTGGGTGTTATATGGTCAAGCCTCACGGGCAATTAGTATTGGTTAGCTCAACGCCTCACAGCGCTTACACACCCAACCTATCAACGTCGTAGTCTTCGACGGCCCTTTAGGGGATTCAAGATCCCAGTGAGATCTCATCTTGAGGCAAGTTTCCCGCTTAGATGCTTTCAGCGGTTATCTCTTCCGAACATAGCTACCCGGCAATGCCACTGGCGTGACAACCGGAACACCAGAGGTTCGTCCACTCCGGTCCTCTCGTACTAGGAGCAGCCCCTCTCAAATCTCAAACGTCCACGGCAGATAGGGACCGAACTGTCTCACGACGTTCTAAACCCAGCTCGCGTACCACTTTAAATGGCGAACAGCCATACCCTTGGGACCGGCTTCAGCCCCAGGATGTGATGAGCCGACATCGAGGTGCCAAACACCGCCGTCGATATGAACTCTTGGGCGGTATCAGCCTGTTATCCCCGGAGTACCTTTTATCCGTTGAGCGATGGCCCTTCCATACAGAACCACCGGATCACTAAGACCTACTTTCGTACCTGCTCGACGTGTTTGTCTCGCAGTCAAGCGCGCTTTTGCCTTTATACTCTACGACCGATTTCCGACCGGTCTGAGCGCACCTTCGTACTCCTCCGTTACTCTTTGGGAGGAGACCGCCCCAGTCAAACTACCCACCATACACTGTCCTCGATCCGGATAACGGACCTGAGTTAGAACCTCAAAGTTGCCAGGGTGGTATTTCAAGGATGGCTCCATGAGAACTGGCGTCCCCACTTCAAAGCCTCCCACCTATCCTACACAAGCAAATTCAAAGTCCAGTGCAAAGCTATAGTAAAGGTTCACGGGGTCTTTCCGTCTAGCCGCGGATACACTGCATCTTCACAGCGATTTCAATTTCACTGAGTCTCGGGTGGAGACAGCGCCGCCATCGTTACGCCATTCGTGCAGGTCGGAACTTACCCGACAAGGAATTTCGCTACCTTAGGACCGTTATAGTTACGGCCGCCGTTTACCGGGGCTTCGATCAAGAGCTTCGCTTGCGCTAACCCCATCAATTAACCTTCCGGCACCGGGCAGGCGTCACACCCTATACGTCCACTTTCGTGTTTGCAGAGTGCTGTGTTTTTAATAAACAGTCGCAGCGGCCTGGTATCTTCGACCGGCATGGGCTTACGGAGCAAGTCCTTCACCCTCGCCGGCGCACCTTCTCCCGAAGTTACGGTGCCATTTTGCCTAGTTCCTTCACCCGAGTTCTCTCAAGCGCCTTGGTATTCTCTACCTAACCACCTGTGTCGGTTTGGGGTACGGTTCCCAGTTATCTGAAGCTTAGGAGCTTTTCTTGGAAGCATGGCATCAACCACTTCGCGCTCTAATGAGCACTCGTCATCAGCTCTCGGCCTTGAAATCCCGGATTTGCCTAAGATCTCAGCCTACCACCTTAAACTTGGACAACCAACGCCAAGCTGGCCTAGCCTTCTCCGTCCCTCCATCGCAATAACTGGAAGTACAGGAATATTAACCTGTTTTCCATCGACTACGCTTTTCAGCCTCGCCTTAGGGACCGACTAACCCTGCGTCGATTAACGTTGCGCAGGAAACCTTGGTCTTTCGGCGTGCGAGTTTTTCACTCGCATTGTCGTTACTCATGTCAGCATTCGCACTTCTGATACCTCCAGCAAGCTTCTCAACTCACCTTCACAGGCTTACAGAACGCTCCTCTACCGCGTCATCAAAGATGACACCCGTAGCTTCGGTGCATGGTTTGAGCCCCGTTACATCTTCCGCGCAGGCCGACTCGACTAGTGAGCTATTACGCTTTCTTTAAAGGGTGGCTGCTTCTAAGCCAACCTCCTAGCTGTCTAAGCCTTCCCACATCGTTTCCCACTTAACCATGACTTTGGGACCTTAGCTGACGGTCTGGGTTGTTTCCCTTTTCACGACGGACGTTAGCACCCGCCGTGTGTCTCCCATGCTCGGCACTTGTAGGTATTCGGAGTTTGCATCGGTTTGGTAAGTCGGGATGACCCCCTAGCCGAAACAGTGCTCTACCCCCTACAGTGATACATGAGGCGCTACCTAAATAGCTTTCGAGGAGAACCAGCTATCTCCGAGCTTGATTAGCCTTTCACTCCGATCCACAGGTCATCCGCTAACTTTTCAACGGTAGTCGGTTCGGTCCTCCAGTCAGTGTTACCTAACCTTCAACCTGCCCATGGATAGATCGCCCGGTTTCGGGTCTATACCCAGCGACTAAACGCCCTATTAAGACTCGCTTTCGCTACGCCTCCCCTATTCGGTTAAGCTCGCCACTGAATATAAGTCGCTGACCCATTATACAAAAGGTACGCAGTCACCTAACAAAGTAGGCTCCCACTGCTTGTACGCATACGGTTTCAGGTTCTATTTCACTCCCCTCTCCGGGGTTCTTTTCGCCTTTCCCTCACGGTACTGGTTCACTATCGGTCAGTCAGTAGTATTTAGCCTTGGAGGATGGTCCCCCCATGTTCAGACAAAGTTTCTCGTGCTCCGTCCTACTCGATTTCATTGATAAGAGATTTTCGTGTACGGGGCTATCACCCACTATGGCCGCACTTTCCAGAGCGTTCCACTAATCTCAAACCAACTTAAGGGCTGGTCCCCGTTCGCTCGCCACTACTAAGGGAATCTCGGTTGATTTCTTTTCCTCAGGGTACTTAGATGTTTCAGTTCCCCTGGTTCGCCTCTTGCACCTATGTATTCAGTACAAGATACTCAGCTTATGCTGAGTGGGTTCCCCCATTCAGAGATCTCTGGATCACAGTCTGTTTGCCGACTCCCCAAAGCTTATCGCAGGCTACCACGTCTTTCATCGCCTCTGACTGCCAAGGCATCCACCGTATGCGCTTCTTCACTTGACCATATAACCCCAAGCAATCTGGTTATACTGTGAAGACGACATTCGCCGAAAATTCGCATTTCGCTCAATTAAGAGCAGAACTCACAAATTTTACCTTAGCCTGATCCACCAGCAGTGAAACTGGTGTTCAGTCTATATCTATCACATATCCGAATTTTTAAAGAACGGTCTGACAAAAGTCAGAAATCAACATTCACAGGGAATGCTCATTACTGAGTTCTGATCAGCAAATGAATCAAGCAATTCGTGTGGGAGCTCATCAGCAGGCTGATGTCGTCGATTAAGGAGGTGATCCAGCCGCAGGTTCCCCTACGGCTACCTTGTTACGACTTCACCCCAGTCATGAATCACACCGTGGTAACCGTCCTCCCGAAGGTTAGACTAGCTACTTCTGGTGCAACCCACTCCCATGGTGTGACGGGCGGTGTGTACAAGGCCCGGGAACGTATTCACCGCGACATTCTGATTCGCGATTACTAGCGATTCCGACTTCACGCAGTCGAGTTGCAGACTGCGATCCGGACTACGATCGGTTTTGTGAGATTAGCTCCACCTCGCGGCTTGGCAACCCTCTGTACCGACCATTGTAGCACGTGTGTAGCCCAGGCCGTAAGGGCCATGATGACTTGACGTCATCCCCACCTTCCTCCGGTTTGTCACCGGCAGTCTCCTTAGAGTGCCCACCATAACGTGCTGGTAACTAAGGACAAGGGTTGCGCTCGTTACGGGACTTAACCCAACATCTCACGACACGAGCTGACGACAGCCATGCAGCACCTGTGTCAGAGTTCCCGAAGGCACCAATCCATCTCTGGAAAGTTCTCTGCATGTCAAGGCCTGGTAAGGTTCTTCGCGTTGCTTCGAATTAAACCACATGCTCCACCGCTTGTGCGGGCCCCCGTCAATTCATTTGAGTTTTAACCTTGCGGCCGTACTCCCCAGGCGGTCAACTTAATGCGTTAGCTGCGCCACTAAAATCTCAAGGATTCCAACGGCTAGTTGACATCGTTTACGGCGTGGACTACCAGGGTATCTAATCCTGTTTGCTCCCCACGCTTTCGCACCTCAGTGTCAGTATCAGTCCAGGTGGTCGCCTTCGCCACTGGTGTTCCTTCCTATATCTACGCATTTCACCGCTACACAGGAAATTCCACCACCCTCTACCGTACTCTAGCTTGCCAGTTTTGGATGCAGTTCCCAGGTTGAGCCCGGGGCTTTCACATCCAACTTAACAAACCACCTACGCGCGCTTTACGCCCAGTAATTCCGATTAACGCTTGCACCCTCTGTATTACCGCGGCTGCTGGCACAGAGTTAGCCGGTGCTTATTCTGTCGGTAACGTCAAAACAGCAAGGTATTAACTTACTGCCCTTCCTCCCAACTTAAAGTGCTTTACAATCCGAAGACCTTCTTCACACACGCGGCATGGCTGGATCAGGCTTTCGCCCATTGTCCAATATTCCCCACTGCTGCCTCCCGTAGGAGTCTGGACCGTGTCTCAGTTCCAGTGTGACTGATCATCCTCTCAGACCAGTTACGGATCGTCGCCTTGGTGAGCCATTACCCCACCAACTAGCTAATCCGACCTAGGCTCATCTGATAGCGCAAGGCCCGAAGGTCCCCTGCTTTCTCCCGTAGGACGTATGCGGTATTAGCGTTCCTTTCGAAACGTTGTCCCCCACTACCAGGCAGATTCCTAGGCATTACTCACCCGTCCGCCGCTGAATCAAGGAGCAAGCTCCCGTCATCCGCTCGACTTGCATGTGTTAGGCCTGCCGCCAGCGTTCAATCTGAGCCATGATCAAACTCTTCAGTTCAATACTGCTTGGGTTTTTAAGAAACCCTAAACTTGGCTCAGCAATCTCAAATGACTATGTGATTTCTCGCATGGCCACTTGTGATGCTGATAATCTTTGTGACTATCAGTCCGTACTCACAAGCACCCACACGAATTGCTTGATTCGATTTGTTAAAGAGCGTTTGGTTAAGAGCTTTTCGTCTCAACCGAGGCGCGCATTCTACGCTTTCCTCACTTACTGTCAAGCGTTTATTTTGAAGTTTTTTCCGAGAAACTCGTTTAGCTTCAAACACTTGACTCGCTGCGATCACTCGCTAGCGGGAGGCGAATAATACAGCGTTTAAAACCGCTGTCAACCTTCATCTCAACCGCTATCGATCTTTCGATCGAAGCCCCTCCAACATCACCTCAACTACTTAACTCATTGAATTCCAAGGAGTTTGTCGTTCCGATGTCGCTGGAAGTGGGGCGCATTATAAGGGGATTCGAAAGCGCGTCAACCTTTAATTTCAAGAAACTTCAACATCGCTGAAAAGCAAAGCGGGGAGGCCTATCGGCCTCCCCGCTTCTATATAGCTACACCACCAGGCGATCACTCAGCCTTGAGGGTAACCCGGCCAAACGACTTCTTACCCGCCTGGCACACATGAGTCGCGCCGAGGGCAAACATGAAATCCTTGTCGACCACCGCACCATCGACCTTCACCGCCCCACCACTGAGCAGGTCACGCGCCTGCGCCGAATTCTTCACCAGGCCCGCACGATTCAGCACGGCAGCGATTGGCAAGTCTTCAGCTGCAGCCACTTCGATCTCTGGCAGATCCTCCGGCAGTTCGCCTTCCTTCATGCGGTTACCCGCCGCACGGTGAGCATTGGCCGCAGCCTCTTCACCATGGAAGCGCGCAACGATCTCTTCGGCCAGCTTGATCTTGATATCACGCGGATTCGCACCGTTGGCAACGTCGGCACGGAACTGATCGATCTCTTCCATCGAGCGGAAGCTCAGGAGCTCGAAGTAACGCCACATCAGGGTGTCCGGGATCGACACCAGCTTGCTGTACATCACACCCGGCGCTTCCTGGATGCCAACATAGTTACCCAGCGACTTGGACATCTTCTTCACGCCATCAAGCCCTTCGAGCAATGGCATGGTCACGATGTTCTGTGCCTCCTGCCCATAGGAACGCTGCAACTCGCGCCCCATCAGCAGGTTGAACTTCTGGTCGGTACCACCCAGCTCCACATCAGCCTTCAGCGCCACGGAATCGTAGCCCTGCACCAACGGGTAGAGGAACTCGTGGATCGCAATCGGCTGATTGGTGGTGTAACGCTTGTCGAAGTCGTCACGCTCGAGCATGCGCGCAACGGTGTACTGCGATGCCAGGCGAATGAAGTCGGCCGGCGTCAGCTTGTCCATCCAGGTGGAGTTGAACGCAACCTCGGTCTTGGCCGGATCGAGAATCTTGAACACTTGCTGCTTATATGTCTCGGCGTTGTCCAGCACCTGCTCGCGGGTCAGCGGCGGACGCGTGGCGCTCTTGCCGCTCGGGTCACCGATCATGCCGGTGAAGTCACCGATCAGGAAGATGACCTGGTGCCCCAGCTCCTGGAACTGGCGCAGCTTGTTGATCAGCACCGTGTGCCCCAGATGCAGGTCCGGCGCAGTCGGGTCGAAGCCTGCCTTGATACGCAGAGGCTGGCCGCGCTTGAGCTTCTCGACCAGTTCCGACTCGACCAATACCTCTTCCGCACCGCGCTTGATAAGCGCCAGCTGCTCTTCAACCGACTTCATAGACAGACCCGCAAGGCTCAGATTCAAAGGGAGCCAACCATACAAGATCGGCCGTCAATTACAAGTTTCGAAATGAAATGTGACCCGACCGACGCGTCACGGCGTCTACGCGCCCTTGCGCGAAAGTAGATTTGGTTATATTTTATACAGTTATTTCATCTTCATCATGTCATTCATCTTTTCCATATTCATTTTTCTTCAAAGTCACCTTACCTATGACCAACGAAACGCCTAAAGCGCCCCCGCTTTATCCGAAAAGCCATCTGTTGGCCGCCAGCGGCATCGCCGCCCTGCTCAGCCTGGCACTGCTGGTATTTCCCTCCAGCGAAGTCGAAGCCAAGAAGACCACCCTCAGCCTGGAGCTGGAAAGCCCGGCCGAGCAGCTGAAGGATGAGTCCAACGCCGCCCCGCTGGTACAGACTCAAGGCGATCAGGGTTCTCCCTTCGCCCAGATCGACGGCGCCGAAACCAACACCGAACAGGCAGCACAAGAAGCGCCTGCCAGCGAGAAAAAGCCTGAAGCCAAGGAGCCCGGCCACCGCGAGGTCACCGTTTCCCGCGGCGACACGCTGTCTACCCTGTTCGCCAAGGTCGGCCTGCCGGCCAATGCAGTGCACGACCTGCTGGCCAGCAACAAGCAAGCCAAGCAGTTCAGCCAGCTGAAGCATGGCCAGGTGCTGCAGTTCGAACTCGACAAGGATGGCCAACTGGCCAGCCTGCACAGCAAAGTGAGCAACCTCGAAACCATCCGCCTGACCAAGACCGCCAAGGGCTACACCTTTGATCGCGAGATCAGCAAGCCTGTGGTCCGCACCGCTTACGCCCATGGCGTGATCAAGAGTTCGTTGTCGGCCTCGGCCCAGCGCGCCGGCCTGTCCCACAGCATGACCATGGACATGGCCAAGGTATTGGGCTACGACATCGATTTCGCCCAGGATATCCGCCCGGGCGACGAGTTTGACGTGGTCTACGAGCAGAAGGTCATGGACGGCAAGGTGGTCGGTACCGGCAACATCCTGTCCGCACGCTTCACCAACCGCGGCAAGACCTACACCGCCGTGCGCTATACCAACAAGCAGGGCAACACCAGCTACTACACCGCCGACGGCAACAGCCTGCGCAAGGCGTTCATCCGCACCCCAGTGGACTTCGCCCGCATCAGCTCGCGCTTCTCCGCCGGCCGCAAGCACCCCATCCTGAACAAGATCCGCGCGCACAAGGGCGTGGACTACGCCGCCCCGCGTGGTACGCCGATCAAGGCAGCCGGTGATGGTCGCATCGAACTGGCTGGCCGCCGCGGTGGTTACGGCAACACCGTGATCATCGCCCACGGCAACAGCTACAAGACCCTTTACGGTCACATGCAGGGCTTTGCCAAGGGCATCAAGACCGGCAGCAACGTGAAGCAGGGCCAGATCATCGGCTACATCGGCACTACCGGCCTGTCGACCGGCCCGCACCTGCACTACGAGTTTCAGGTCAACGGCGTGCACGTCGACCCGCTGAGCCAGAAGGTGCCGATGGCTGACCCGATCGCCAAGAACGAACGTCAGCGCTTCCTGCAGCAGAGCCAACCACTGATCGCCCGCATGGACCAGGAAAAGGCCACCATGCTCGCAGCGAACAAGCGCTGATCCATGGCGCTATATCTGGGGGTGATGTCCGGCACCAGCCTCGATGGCCTGGACATCGCCTTGATAGATCAAGGCGAGCGGCTTCAGCTGCTCGCCACTCACTACGTCCCCATGCCGGCCGAGCTGCGCCAGCAACTGCTCAGCCTCTGCAGCAGCGGCGCTGACGAGATTGCCCGCGCCGCCCTGGCAGAAAACCGCTGGGCCAGCCTGGCAGGTGAAGGTGTGCGGCAACTGCTGGCCAAGCACGGGCTCCAGGCCGACGCCATCCGCGCCATCGGCAGCCATGGCCAGACCATCCGCCATGAGCCGGCTCGCGGCTTCACTGTGCAGATCGGCAACCCGGCGCTGCTCGCCGAGCTGACCGGCATCAGCGTGGTTGCCGACTTCCGCCGTCGCGATGTAGCGGCAGGTGGCCAGGGTGCCCCGCTGGTGCCGGCATTCCATGAAACCCTGTTCAGCCACCTCGGCCAACGCCTGGCGGTGCTCAATGTGGGCGGTTTCAGCAACCTGAGCCTGATCGAACGCGACAAGCCAGTGCATGGCTTCGACTGCGGGCCAGGCAACGTATTGCTGGACGCCTGGATCGAGCGAAAGCGAGGCCAGGCCTATGATGCCGATGGTGCCTGGGCTGCCAGTGGCAAGCTGCAAGGCGATTTGCTCAGCAGCCTGCTGAGTGACCCGTTCTTCGCCGGCAGCGGCCCGAAAAGCACCGGCCGTGAAGTGTTCAATCTGCCCTGGCTGGATGGCCACTTGGCGAATCTGCCTGCCTTCCGTGACGAAGACGTCCAGGCTACCCTGCTGGAGCTGACCGCGCGCAGCATCATCGAATCGCTGCAGAACGCCCAGCAAGATACCGAGGCGCTGCTGGTCTGCGGCGGAGGTGCTCGCAATGGTGCCCTGATGGCTCGGCTTGCCGAACTGCTGCCAAAGGCCAAGGTCACCAGCACCGGCGCCCATGGCGTGGACCCGGACTGGGTTGAAGCCATGGCCTTTGCCTGGCTTGCCCACTGCTGCCTTGAAGGCATACCCGCCAATCGCCCAAGCGTCACGGCAGCCAAGGGGCTACGCGTACTCGGCGCGATCTACCCGGCCTGATCCCAAGCCAGAATGCAAAACGCCGCGCAATTGCGCGGCGTTTTCATACAGCCTGGCCTCAGATCGAGAACGAGGAGCCACAACCGCAGGTAGTCGCGGCATTCGGGTTCTTGATCACGAACCGAGAACCTTCCAAGCCTTCCTGATAGTCCACTTCGGCACCGGCCAGATACTGGTAGCTCATCGGGTCGACCACCAGCGAAACACCTTCACGCTCGACAATGGTGTCATCTTCGGCCACATCTTCATCGAAGGTGAAACCGTACTGGAAGCCCGAGCAGCCGCCACCGGTGACGAACACGCGCAGCTTCAGGCGGTCATTGCCTTCCTCGGAAACCAGGTTCTTCACCTTTTGCGCGGCGCCGTGGGTGAATTCCAAAGCCGTAGGGGTGAAGGTTTCGACGCTCATGTTGATTCTCCCGGCGCAGTAGCCGCCATAAAACTCGATGACGCGCATTATCCGCTTCTCCGAGAAAATTGGTCAAGAATTGTGCGGCTTTAGTCGCGACAAACAAAAAGGCCCGCACATGGCGCGTCCATGGCGGGCCTTTTCCATCAACAAGCGCTTACGGCAGCAGGCCGGCGTGTGACAGGCCCATGCGCTCGTCCAGACCAAACAAGATGTTGAGGTTCTGCACTGCCTGGCCCGACGCGCCCTTGACCAGGTTGTCGATCACCGACAGCACCACCACCAGGTCACCACCCTGCGGGCGATGAACGGCGATGCGGCAGACGTTGGCACCGCGCACGCTGCGAGTTTCCGGGTGGCTGCCGGCCGGCATCACGTCGACGAACGGCTCATCGGCATAGCGCTTCTCGAACAGCGCCTGCAGGTCTACCGACTTGTCGGTGACGGTCGCATACAGGGTGGCGTGGATGCCACGGATCATCGGGGTCAGGTGCGGCACGAAGGTCAGGCCGATGTCCTGGCCAGCGGCCAGGCGCAGGCCCTGACTGATCTCGGGCAGGTGACGGTGCCCCTTGACCGCGTAGGCCTTCATGCTTTCGCCAGCCTCACAGAACAGCGAGCCGACTGCTGCACCACGGCCAGCACCGCTGACGCCCGACTTGCAGTCGGCAATCAGGCGCGAAGGGTCGGCCAGGCCGGCTTCCAGCAGCGGCAGGAAGCCCAGCTGGGTGGCGGTTGGGTAGCAACCCGGCACCGCAATCAGGCGCGCCTGGCGGATCTTTTCACGGTTGACTTCAGGCAGGCCGTACACGGCGTCCTTGAGCAGCTCTGGAGCGCCATGGGGCTGGCCATACCATTTGCCCCATTCGGTCGCGTCCTGCAGCCGGAAGTCTGCAGACAGGTCGATGACCTTGGTCCCGGCAGCCAGCAGTTCGCCAGCCAGGGCGTGGGCGACACCGTGCGGGGTAGCGAAGAACACCACGTCGCAAGCGGCCAGAGTCTTGCTGTCCGGCACGCTGAAAGCCAGGCCGTCATAGTGACCGCGCAGGTTCGGATACATGTCGGCGACCGCCACGCCCGCTTCGGAGCGCGAAGTGATGACCGCCACTTCGGCCTGTGGATGCTGTGCCAGCAGACGCAAAAGTTCGACGCCGGTGTAACCCGTGCCGCCGACGATACCGACCTTGATCATAACGCTTGCCCCTTATCAACGAGCCGTCTGGAAAGCGCACGATAATAGGGGCGCAAAGCGTCTGTAACAACTCTTGGGGTGCCCCTTCGGGCGCTTGAGCTCTACTATCTGACGACCGTGATCACCTGAAGGAACTCCCTCCATGCTTTACCTATGGATCAAAGCGCTGCATATCATCAGCGTGGTCTGCTGGTTCGCCGGCCTGTTCTACCTGCCCAGGCTGTTCGTCTACCACGCCCAGAGCCAGGACAGCATCAGCCAGGAACGCTTCGTCACCATGGAGCGCAAGCTGTACCGCGGCATCATGAACCCGGCAATGATCGCCACCTACGTGTTCGGCGCCTGGATGCTCTACCTAACCCCAGGCTGGCTGAGCCAAGGCTGGCTGCATGCCAAGCTCACCCTGGTGATCCTGCTGACCGGCTACCATCACATCTGTGGTGCCCAGCGCAAACGCTTCGCAGCGGGCAGCAATACCCGCAGTCACGTGTACTACCGCTGGTTCAACGAGGTGCCTGTGCTGTTCCTGCTGGGCATCGTGATTCTCGTGGTGGTCAAACCGTTCTGACATAACCCGATGGAGCCTTACCCATGTCCCTGCCCGCCTCGCTCGAACAACGCCTGCGCTTGCCTGTGGTGGCGGCGCCGATGTTCCTGATCTCCAATCCCCAGCTGGTGTTGGCCTGCTGCGGCAGCGGCGTGGTCGGCAGCTTCCCGGCGCTGAACCAGCGTGACAGCGCCGGCTTCAAAGCCTGGCTGGAAGAAATCGAGGCTGGATTGGCACAGTTGCTGGCGCCAGCGCCCTATGCTGTGAACCTGATCGTCCACCCGACCAATCCGCGATTACAGACCGATCTCGCACTGTGCGTCGAGCACCGTGTACCCATTGTCATCACCAGCCTCGGCGCCGTGAAGGAGGTGGTGGATGCGGTGCACGGCTACGGCGGCTTGGTGTTTCATGATGTCACCACCCGGCGCCACGCGGAGAAAGCCGCCGAAGCCGGCGTCGATGGCCTGATCGCCGTGGCAGCGGGCGCCGGTGGCCATGCCGGTACCTGGAGCCCGTTTGCCCTGGCAGCCGAGATCCGCCAGTTCTTCGACAAGACCCTGCTGCTGGCCGGATGCATCAACCACGGCCATGAGATTCTCGCCGCGCAGCTGCTCGGTGCCGACCTGGCCTACATGGGCACACGTTTTATTGCCACCCACGAAAGCCATGCCCAAGCGGCCTACAAGCAGATGCTGCTTGTGGCCCAAGCCGCAGACATCGTTCACACCCCCGCCGTGTCCGGCATCCCCGCCAGCTTCCTGCGCCCCAGCCTGGAACAGGCCGGCTATGACATGGCCGCACTTAAATCCGGGCACGAGCAAGGCAAGCTCAAGCCGATCGACGATGAAGCCAAGGCCTGGAAAACCGTCTGGTCCGCCGGCCAGGGTGTCGGCGACATCCATGACCTGCCCACTGCCGCCATGCTGATCGAACGCCTGCACGGCGAGTACCGCACCGCTCTGGAGCGTATCCAAGCCTTGCGCGTCAAGGCCTTGTAGCAAAAGGCAACAACTCGCCTGGCCAGGCTGTACACTAGGCGCCCTCTTCAGCCCCCAGGAGCCTTGCATGACCCGTTACGCCATGATTACCGGAGCTTCCAGCGGCCTGGGCCTGGCCCTGGCGGAAGCCCTGGCACGGCGCGGGCGCAACCTGATCCTGGTGGCACGCCATCGAGAAACGCTGGAGCCGATAGCGCTCGAACTGGCCCAACGCTTCGGCGTCGAAGTGCTGCTGCGCGCCTGCGACCTCAGCCAGCCCCTGCGGCTGTCCGGTTTCGTGCTGGAACTGGAAGAAGGCGAACGACGCATCGACCTGTTGGTCAACTGCGCCGGCCAGCGCACCTATGGCCCGTTCCTGGCGCACGAATGGGCCGACGAGCAGGACCTGCTGGAGGTCAACATCCTCGCCCTGAGCCGCCTGTGCCACGCCATTGGCAACCTGATGGCGGTGCAAGGTGGCGGGCAGATCCTCAACGTCGCCGGCCTGGCCGCCGTCGCCCCGGGGCCGGGCATGGCCACCTATGCCGCCAGCAAGGCCTATGTGATGAATTTCAGCGAAGCGCTGCGCGAAGAGCTCAAGCCCGCTGGCATCAAGGTATCGGTACTCTGCCCCGGCCCGGTACGCTCGGCGCGCCGACGCATCCCCAGGCTTGAAGGCAACACCCGTTGCCTGAGCCCTGAAGAAGTGGCGCTGTATACCGTGCGCGCACTGGCCAAAAATCGCGCAGTGATCATGCCGGTACGCCGCAATCGCTGGCTGGCCTTCGCTCCGCGCCTGCTGCCGCGCTGGCTGACGCGCAAGCTGGCCGGCTTCATCCACCGCCGTTACTGCCCGGTCGGCATGGAATAGCCTCTGGGCGAGTGGCGCCCGGCTGAGTACACTCGGCCGACACTCACCATGGAGCACGTGCTGTGGACGATCTATTCCTCAAAATCATCAACCGGGAAATCCCGGCGGATATCATCTATGAAGATGACCAGATCCTGGCCTTCAAGGACATCGCCCCAGCGGCGCCGGTACATTTTCTGGTCATCCCGAAGAAACACATCCGCACCCTCAACGACCTGACCGAAGAGGACAAGGCCCTGGCCGGCCATATCCTGTTCACCGCACAACGCCTGGCGGTCGAGCAAGGTTGCGAAGAAGGCTTCCGCGTGGTCATGAACTGCAACCCGAAAGGTGGCCAGACCGTCTACCACATCCACATGCACGTGCTTGGCCAGCGCCAGATGCACTGGCCACCGGGCTGACCCAAGGCAAGCTCCTCCCAAGCGATTGAGGTAAACTGTCGGGCATCACTTAAGCGGAGGTGCCCGATGGCCACCGAACGTCACTACTCGCCGCTCGACCGCTTGTTGCTGCAGGCCGATACCGCCATGCGCACCTTGCTGCCCTTCAGCGGCCAACCATCCCGCCCATCGCCGGCGATCATCCAACCGGATGCTGAGCTGGACGACGACCAGACCCGCCAC
Organism: Pseudomonas sp. HS6-2; assembly: GCF_049325675.2. NCBI lineage: Bacteria > Pseudomonadati > Pseudomonadota > Gammaproteobacteria > Pseudomonadales > Pseudomonadaceae > Pseudomonas > Pseudomonas sp. HS6-2. The sequence continues at coordinate 5,753,734 of NZ_CM143906.1, forward strand.
ATTGCCGGGCTCATGCGTATCAACCACACCGGCGAAGTCTGCGCCCAGGCGCTGTATCAGGGCCAGGCCCTGACCGCCAAGCTGCCGCAAGTGCGCAAGGCCATGGAGCATGCCGCCGAGGAAGAAATCGACCACCTGGCCTGGTGCGAACAGCGCATCCGCCAGCTGGGCAGCCACCCGAGCGTGCTCAACCCACTGTTCTACGGCATGTCGTTCGGCATCGGCGCCCTCGCCGGCCTGGTCAGCGACAAAGTCAGCCTTGGTTTCGTCGCCGCCACCGAGCATCAGGTGTGCAAGCACCTGGACGAACACCTGGAACAGCTGCCGCAGGAAGACGAGAAATCCCGCGCCATCCTCGAACAGATGCGCATGGATGAAGAGCAGCACGCCGAGTCAGCACTCGAAGCTGGCGGCTATCGCTTCCCGATGCCGGTGCGTTTCGGCATGAGCCTGCTGGCCAAGGTCATGACCAAAAGCACCTACCGCATCTGACAAGGGCGCACCCATGACGGACCGTATCGACGCCAAGGACCTGGCGCGCGCCGTTCAAGCCGGCATTCTCCAGCCAGGCCAGGATCAGGCCTTGCTGGCGTTTCTGCGCCGGCAACCGCCCACCCGTGGCAGTTTCCAGCTTGCCCATGTCGCCTTCTACTTCGGCGCACTGCTTATCATGGGGGCGATGGGCTGGCTGCTCACCAAAGCCTGGATGAGTATTGGCGATGGCGCCTTACTGGCAGTCGCCACGCTTTATATCGTCCTCCTCACGTCGTTCGCCCTCAACCTGCAAAAGCGCAAGCAACCGGTTGCCGCCGGTGTACTGGCCGCCGTCGCGGTCAGCATCGTGCCGTTGGTCGTGTTCGCCATCGAACGCCTGACGGGCTGGTGGCCACTGGATGATGCACAAGCGGACTACCACCAGTACTACACCTACGTGCAGGGCGGTTGGCTGCTGATGGAGGCCGCCACAGTGGTTGCCGGGCTGCTGATGCTGCGCCTGATCCCCTACCCCTTCGTAGTGATGCCAATTGCCGTAGCCCTGTGGTTCATGTCCATGGATCTGAGCGAATGGGTATTTGGCTCGCCCTTCTCCTGGGAACAGCGGCGCACGGTGTCGCTGTGGTTCGGGCTCGGTTTGCTGCTGGTGTTCCTGGCTATCGACGGTCGTACCCGCCAGGACTTCGCCCATTGGGGCTACCTGGCCGGCCTGGCGGCATTCTGGGGTGGGCTGACGATGATGGACAGCGACAGCGAACTGGGCAAAGCGCTGTATTGCCTGATCAACCTGGGCCTGATGGGCATGGCGGTGCTGTTGCGCCGGCCGGTGTTCATGGTCTTCGGAGCGTTGGGGGTGGCGGCTTATCTGGGGTATCTGTCTTACGAAGTGTTTGCCGACTCGCTACTGTTCCCGGTGGCGCTGACTTTGATCGGGCTGGCGGTGATTGGCTTGGGGTTGGGGTATCAGAAGCGGCGGGAGCAGTTGAGCCTGGCGGTCAGAAGCAGCTTGCCGGAATGGTTGTTGGTCGCCCTTCCGGCCCTGCGCGACTGACTGGAAATCGCCGGGGCTGCTGTGCAGCCCCAAAATCTCGAAGTCAGCCCAACTCTACGATTTCGTAGCCATGGGTAATTTCAACGCCGGCACGCTCAAGCATGATCGACGCCGAGCAATACTTCTCTGCCGACAGCTCCACCGCACGCTTGACCTGAGCCTCTTTCAGCCCACGGCCTTTGACCACAAAGTTCATGTGGATCTTGGTGAACACCTTCGGGTCTTCACTGGCACGGTCGGCTTCCAGGAACGCTTCGCAGCTTTCCACCGCCTGGCGCGACTTCTTCAGGATGCTCACCACGTCGAAGCTGCTGCAGCCACCGAGGCCGAGCAGGAGCATTTCCATCGGGCGCACGCCCAGGTTGCGGCCACCGGCTTCGGGTGGGCCGTCCATCACCACCACGTGGCCGCTCCCCGATTCACCGAGGAACATCGCTTCACCGGCCCACTGGATGCGTGCCTTCATCTGTCCGTACTCCTGGATTTCGCAAAAGGGTGTCAGCTTAAGCCTTGTATGCCTGTCGGAAAAGCTCAATGCGAGTCGCTTTAGTGTCAAATTTTCCAGCGCTGTCTGATAAGCTGGCGCCAATTGACTGGCGCGTCGCGTCAGACAAGGCCTAACAAGAGCCTATGCCTCGCATCGAACAGGATTTCGTGATGGTTGCCTCAGCCCTACCCGCCAAGATCAAGAACATCGACAAGCTGCTGGTTCACTGCCAGCGCCGCCGCTACACCGCCAAAAGCAACATCATCTGCGCCGGTGACCCTGCCGAAACGTTGTCGTTCATCATCAAAGGCTCGGTCACCATCCTGATCGAAGACGACGAAGGCCACGAGATGATCATCGCTTACCTCAACAATGGCGACTTCTTCGGCGAGCTAGGCCTGTTCGAACCGGCAGGCGGCGAGCAACAGCGCAGCGCCTGGGTACGCGCCAAGACCGAGTGCGAAGTAGCAGAGATCAGCTACGACAAGTTCCGCGAACTGGCCCGCCAGGACCCGGAGATTCTCTACGCCCTGGGCAGCCAGATGGCCCAACGCCTGCGCAACACCACGCGCAAGGTCGGCGACCTGGCCTTCTTCGACGTTACCGGCCGCGTCGCCCGTTGCCTGCTCGACCTGTGCAAGCAACCGGACGCCATGACCCACCCGGACGGCATGCAGATCAAGATCACCCGTCAGGAAATCGGCAGAATCGTCGGTTGCTCACGGGAGATGGTCGGCCGCGTCCTCAAGGACCTCGAAGAACGCAGCCTGGTACAGGTCAAGGGCAAGACCATGGTGGTGTACGGCACCCGTTAATCCTTGGGCAGCGCCGCCAGCACGTCGCGGTAGGCCACGGACAGGCGCTCGAACCAGGGCGCCTCGGGCGCAACTTCGTGCAGGGCGATATGGCTGTCGGCGCGACAGCGCTGCTCAAGGTCACAGCATTCATTGAAGCGGTTGACCGCCGCGACCATCGATTCGCGCTCGTTGTCCAGCAGCAGCGCGCCATGCACCAGCACCACCGGGCGTTTGCCACCCAGACCCTGGCGCCAGCGCTGGGCCGTGCCGACCAGTTTGCGGCCGTTGAGGTTGACGTTGTAACGGCCGTCGCAGAAGGCACCGTCGATTTCACCCACCGAAGCGACGCCACCCCACTCGCGCAATACATCGCACAATGGCAGGCACAGGCGTTCGTAGGCGCTTTCGATACGGCCATGATCGCCTTCGCTGCGCGGCGCCACGTAAACCAGCGCAACATTCACCGTCGCTTGCGACTGCGGAACCGGCTCGCCACCGGTTTCACGCAGCAGGACCGGCCAGCCGGCAACCGCCAGTTCCGAACAGGCTGCTTCGAAGTTGTCCAGGCGGCTCATGCGGCGCGGCATGACCAGGGCGTGATCGGTGGGACGCCAGAACAGCACGCCGCAATCGCGCTCGCCGCGGCACACAGCAGCCAGCAGCTCCTGCTCGGCATGCAGGCCCTGTTCGACGGTGAGGGCCAGGGGTTGATCGGTCATTGATCCACCTTTGATGTTGGGTTTACCGGTCTCTTCGCGGGCAAGCCCGCGAATGGGCCGTAACAGGCGTACAAAAAAGCCGGCATAAAGCCGGCTTCGATTTTGATCAGTCCAGAGGCTGAACAGTCTTCTTCACCTGTTCCGGGAAGAACAACCGCTGCAATTCCAGCCCCGGCTGCGGGGCGCGCATGAACGCCTCACCGACCAGGAACGAGTAGACCTCGTTGATCTCCATCAGCTCGACATCGGCGCGGTTGAGAATTCCGCTCTCGGTAATCGCCAAACGGTCTCGTGGAATGCGTGGCAGCAGGTCGAGGGTGGTTTCCAGGCTGACTTCGAAGGTGTGCAGGTTACGGTTGTTCACCCCCACCAGCGGCGTATCCAGGGTTTTCAGCGCACGCTCCAGCTCATCGCCGTCATGCACCTCGACCAGCACGTCGAGGCCGACATCCTTGGCCACCGAAGCCAGCTCCGCCATCTTCACATCATCCAGCGCCGACACGATCAATAGCACGCAGTCAGCACCCAGGGCACGGGCCTCGACGATCTGATACGAGTCGACCATGAAATCCTTGCGGATAACCGGCAGCGAAACAGCCGCGCGAGCCTGCTGCAGGTACTCGTCTGCGCCCTGGAAGTAATCCACATCGGTCAGCACCGACAGGCAGGTCGCCCCACCTTTCTCGTAGCTGACGGCGATGTCTGCAGGCACGAAGTTTTCGCGGATCACGCCTTTGCTTGGCGAAGCCTTCTTGATTTCGGCGATTACCGCCGGCTGCTTGCGCTTGGCCTGCTCGATCAGCGCATTGGCAAAGCCACGCGGGGCATCGGCTGCCTTGGCCAGGCGCTCCAGTTCGGCAAGGCTGACGCGCGCGCTGCGATCGGCCACTTCCTGGAACTTGCGGGCGATGATCCTTTCCAGCACCGTCGGCACACTCATGCTTCGTTCTCCACCTTGAATACTGCAGTAAAGGCGCCCAGTTCCTGCAGTTTTTCCCAGGCCAGCCCGGTGTGCAGTACATCGTGGGCCAGTTCCACGCCAGTTTTCAGGCTCATAGCATGGTCAGCGGCATACAGGGCCGCGCCGGCATTGAGCACGATCATTTCGGCGGCCTTCTGGCCGTTTTCGGTCTTGCGCCGGCCCAGGGCATCGCGGATCAGCTCCAGCGACACCTGTGGGTTTTCCACCGCCAGGCCATGCAAGCTCTGGCTCTTCATGCCGAGGTCTTCGGGTTCGACCCAATACTCAGTGATCTCGTCGTTCTTCAGCTCGGCAACAAAGGTTGGCGCGGCCAGGCTGAATTCGTCCAGACCATCCTTCGAATGCACCACCAGCACATGCTTGCTGCCCAGGCGCTGCAGCACCTCGGCCAGTGGACGGCACAGCGCCTGGGTGAACACGCCGACTACCTGGTGCTTCACACCGGCCGGATTCGTAAGCGGGCCGAGCATGTTGAACAGGGTACGCAGCCCCAGATCACGACGCGGGCCAGCGGCATATTTCATGGCGCTGTGATGGCTCTGGGCGAACATGAAGCCAATCCCCAGGCTATCGATGCAGCGGGCGACCTGGGTCGGGGTCAAGTTAAGGTAGATGCCAGCGGCTTCCAGCAGGTCGGCGCTGCCGCTCTTGCCCGATACCGCGCGGTTGCCATGCTTGGCCACGGTGCAGCCAGCGGCAGCGAGGACGAACGACGACGCGGTGGAAACGTTGAAGATGTTGGCGCCATCACCACCCGTACCGACGATGTCGACCACGCCATCAAGGTTTTTCAGTTCGACCTTGTCTGCCAGCTCGCGCATCACCGAGACCGCGCCGACGATCTCGTCGATGCTCTCGCTCTTCATGCGCATGCCCATCAGGAAGGCGCCGATCTGCGCTTCGCTGCACTGGCCGGTCATGATCTGGCGCATGACATCACGCATTTCATCAGTGCTGAGGTCCAGGTGGCCGACGATGCGGCTCAATGCACTCTTGATATCCATGGTCGATCCTTAGCGGCGGCCGCCGGTCTGCTTGAGGAAGTTGGCGAACAGCTCGTGGCCCTGCTCGGTGAGGATGGACTCGGGGTGGAACTGTACCCCTTCGATGTTCAGAGTCTTGTGTCGCAGGCCCATGATCTCGTCGACCGAACCGTCTTCATGGGCAGTCCAGGCGGTGACTTCCAGGCAGTCCGGCAGGGTTTCGCGCTTGACTACCAAGGAGTGGTAACGGGTCACCGTGAGCGGGTTGTTGAGTTCGGCGAACACGCCCAGGTCGCGGTGGTGCACAGGGCTGGTCTTGCCGTGCATGACCTGACGGGCACGCACCACATCACCGCCAAAGGCCTGGCCGATGGACTGATGACCCAGGCAAACGCCGAGGATCGGCAGCTTGCCGGCAAAATGCAGGATGGCTTCGATGGACACGCCAGCTTCGCTCGGCGTGCACGGGCCTGGGGAAACAACGATGCGCTCGGGGTTGAGGGCTTCGATTTCGGCGATGGTCATTTCATCATTGCGAATGACCTTGACCTCGGCACCCAGCTCGCCAAGGTACTGAACGACGTTGTAAGTGAATGAGTCGTAATTGTCGATCATCAGTAACATCGGGCTAAACCTCTTGAATCTACTGACTTCAAAAAACGAACCTTCCTACACCGGCCATGGGCACGGCTTTGCCACGAGGGGCGGTCGCTAAACGGACAGGAAGGCAAACGGGGGCGGGCCGGACGGGCCGGCAGGAGATAAAGTCAGGCGCGCCAACGCCAACGGGCGTGGGCCTTGATAACGCGCATCAAGAGTTTGCTGACGATCAACACAGGATAGGTCTCGCTCATACTTGCACGCACAGTAGCCTACCGGGGCGGCGGGCGCAATATGCCCGTAAACACGGGGAAACGAATGGACTTGGGAGGGATGCGCGGCAATTTGCTAAGGTCGATCGGGTTGTCCTGATAAAAATAAAGAAAAGGATGTTCTCTGATGCGAAAAGCACCGTTGTTGCGCTTTACCTTTGCCTCATTGGCCTTGGCTTGCAGCCAGGCCTTCGCCGCCCCCTCGCCCTACTCCACCCTGATCGTGTTTGGCGACAGCCTCAGTGATGCCGGGCAGTTTGGTGGCGCGCGCTTCACCAACCGCGATGCCAATGGCAACTATGCCCCGGTGTCGCCGATGATCCTGGGCGGGCGGTTGGGTGTGAGCCCGACAGAGCTGGGCCCTTCCACCTCCCCCGTCAACCAGGCGCTGGGACTTGCCGATGGCAACAACTGGGCGGTCGGTGGCTACACCACCCAGCAGATTCTGGATTCGATCACCACCACGTCTGAGACGATCATCCCGCCAGGGCGCCCCGGCGCCGGGCAGGTATTGCGAGAAAAGCCAGGCTACCTGGCCAACGGCCTGCGCGCCGACCCCAATGCCCTTTACTACCTGACCGGTGGCGGCAATGATTTTCTTCAGGGCCAGATAAACAGCCCTGCCGACGCCGTGGCCGCCGGAGGCCGCCTGGCAGCTAGCGCCCAGGCCCTGCAGCAAGGCGGCGCCCGTTACATCGTGGTCTGGCTGCTGCCCGACCTGGGGCAGACCCCCAACTTCAGCGGTACGCCACAGCAGAACCCGCTGTCGCAGCTGTCCAGCGCGTTTAACCAGTCGCTGCTCAGCCAACTGAGGCAGGTCGATGCCGAAATCATCCCCCTGAACATTCCTGTGCTACTGAGCGAGGCGTTGGCCAGCCCCAGTCAGTTCGGTCTGGCCACCGGCCAGAACCTTGTTGGCACCTGCTACAGCGGCGAAGGATGCGTGCAAAACCCGGTATATGGCATCAACGGCATAACGCCAGACCCAACCAAACTGCTGTTCAACGACTCGGTACACCCGACCATCGCCGGGCAGCAACTGATCGCGGATTACGCCTACTCGATCATTTCCGCCCCTTGGGAGCTGACCTTGCTGCCGGAAATGGCCCACGCCAGCCTCCGCGCGCACCAGGACGAACTGCGCAACCAGTGGCAGACACCCTGGCAGGCAGTGGGCCAATGGCAGGCCTTCGTCAGCACTGGCGGGCAGGATCTGGACTTCGATGACCAGCACAGTGCGGCCAGCGCTGACGGGCACGGCTACAACCTGACCTTGGGCGGCAGTTACCGGCTCAATGATGCCTGGCGCCTGGGCCTTGCCGGTGGCGTGTACCGGCAGAAGCTGGAGGCCGGTGAACAAGACTCGGACTACAAGCTCGACAGCTACCTGGCCAGCGCCTTCGCCCAGTTTCGTCAAGACCGCTGGTGGGCCGACGCCGCACTGAGCGCCGGCCATCTGGATTACCACGACCTCAAGCGCACCTTTGCGCTTGGCGTCAACGACCGCAGCGAGAAGGGCGACACCGATGGCGAGGCCTGGGCCGTGACGGCCCGGATGGGCTACAACCTGGCGGCCGACAGCAGTCGCTGGCAACTGGCACCGTTTATCAGTGCCGATTATGCGCGGGTGAAGGTCGATGGCTATGACGAGAAAAGCGGGCGCTCGACAGCACTGGGCGTCGATGACCAGGAGCGGACTTCACGGCGCCTGGGCGTTGGGCTGCTAGGCAGCGTACAGGTACTGCCGAGCACCCGGCTGTTCGCCGAGGTGGCGCAGGAGCATGAATTCGAGGATGATCAGCAGGATGTGACCTTGCACCTGACCACTTTGCCAGCGAATGACTTCACGTTGACCGGGTATACGCCGCACAGTGATCTGACTCGGGCGAGCCTGGGGGTGACTCATGAGCTCATGGCGGGGGTGCATCTGCGCGGGAACTATAACTGGCGCAAGAGTGATGAGTTGACTCAGCAAGGTGTCAGCCTTGGAGTCAGCGTGGACTTCTAAAACATTGGGGCCGCTTTGCGGCCCCAATCGATTTACTTGGCGGTAGTCTGCTCAGCCAGCGCCACGGCACGGAACATTGCCCGGCGCTTATTGATGGTCTCTTCCCACTCCAGCGCCGGCACCGAGTCGGCAACGATGCCGCCACCAGCCTGCACGTGCAGTTCGCCGTCCTTGATCACCGCAGTACGGATGGCAATCGCGGTATCCATGTTGCCGTTCCAGGCGAAGTAACCGACCGCACCACCGTAAACGCCACGCTTGACTGGCTCCAGCTCGTCGATGATCTCCATCGCGCGAATCTTCGGCGCGCCCGACAAGGTACCCGCCGGCAGGATTGCCCGCAGCGCATCCATCGCGGTCAGGCCTTCACGCAGTTGGCCGGTCACGTTGGACACAATGTGCATCACGTTCGAGTAGCGCTCGATCACCATCTTCTCGGTCAGGCGCACGCTACCGGTCGAGGACACCCGGCCCACGTCGTTGCGGCCCAGGTCTATGAGCATCAGGTGCTCGGCGATCTCTTTGTCGTCCGAAAGAAGGTCGTCTTCCAGAGCACGGTCGGCCTCCTCGGTAGCTCCACGCGGGCGGGTTCCGGCAATCGGGCGCACGGTGACCAGGTTGTCTTCCACCCGCACCAGCACTTCCGGCGAGCTGCCGACCACATGGAAGTCGCCGAAATTGAAGAAGTACATGTACGGCGTCGGGTTGAAGCAGCGCAGCGCGCGGTACAGGTCGATGGGGGCAGCCTTGAAGTCGATCGACATGCGCTGCGACGGCACGACCTGCATGCAGTCACCGGCCAGGATGTATTCCTTGATACGGCCCACCGCGTTCTCGTAGTCATCACGGGTGTAGCTGGAACGGAATTCCGGCTCGGCAGCCATCGGCCCGCTCAGGTCCAGGCCACGGCGAGGGGTGATGGGCTGGCGCAGTTTCTCCAGCAGGCGTTGCAGGCGTGCCTGGCCTTGCTCGAAGGCCTGCTCTTCTGCCGGGTCGACCAGCACGATGGCGTGCATCTTGCCCGCCAGGTTGTCGAACACCACCACCGCGTCGGAAACCATCAGCAGGATGTCCGGCACGCCCAGCGGGTCCGGGTTTGGACTGTCACCCAGGCGCTTCTCGACATAGCGCACGCAGTCATAGCCGAAGTAGCCGACCAGGCCGCCGTTGAAACGCGGCAAGCCAGGGATGTCGGCGACCTTGTAGCGGTCCTTGAAGCTTTCGACAAAGGCCAGCGGGTCCTCGACATCGTGGCTTTCCACTTCCACGCCATCCTGCAGGATGCTCACGTGGTAGCCATGCACGCGCATCACGGTGCGCGACGGCAGGCCGATCATCGAGTAACGGCCCCACTTTTCGCCGCCCTGCACGGACTCGAGCAGGTAGGAGTTGGCTTGGTCGGCCAGCTTCAGGTAGATCGACAGCGGCGTGTCGAAGTCGGCCAGGGTTTCACAGGCCAAAGGGATGCGGTTGTAGCCGGTAGCGGCCAGGCGCAGGAATTCTTCGCGGGTCATGGGTAGCCTCGTGGCAAGCAGCAATGGGGTCGGGCAAGCGGACGGGCCGGCAGGCGCCGGCGGGCATAAGTCAGGCGCGCCAGCGCCAACGGGCCAGGGCCTTGATGACTTTCATCCAGAATTTGCCAGTGACCGCCACGGTGGACTCTCTGTCTTGGGAGGCTTGAAGGTCCGCCAACGTTATCCCAGTGGCCGGGTCTGCGCAACCGGGCAGCAGTGCGCGCAGGTCGTCGATCACCAGGCTGGGGGACTCCTCGGTGATCGGCCGGCCATGATTGTAGCCGTAGGTGAGGCCCACGCATTGCACGCCGGCCGCCCTGGCCGCCAGCACATCGCTGCGCGAATCGCCGACAAACAGCGACTGCTGCGGGCTGACACCGGCCATCTGCATGACGAACAGCAACGCTGCCGGGTCGGGCTTTTTCTGCGGCAAGGTATCGCCGCCGATGATCCAGCGGAAATAGCGGCCGATCTTCATCTGGTCGAGCAATGGCGCGACGAAACGCTCCGGCTTGTTGGTGATCAGCGCCATTTCCACGCCTTGCTTCTGCAGCCAGCGCAGGGTGTCCTTCACCCCAGGGTAGAGCACGGTGAGCTCATGGCTTTCGGCATAGGCATCCATGAACAGCGCCAGGCCCTTTTCCGCCAGCGCATCGTCCACGGCATCATGCTCGATGCCACCGGCCAGGGCGCGGCGCACCAGCACCTGGGCGCCGTTGCCAACCCAGTGGCGCACGGCCTCAAGGCCGGCGGGCGGGCGCCCCAGTTCGAGCAGCATGCGGTCCACGGCGGCAGCCAGGTCGGGTACCGAGTCGATCAGGGTACCGTCCAGATCGAACATCACCAGCCTGGGCAGCGTCCCCGGGAACAGCTGCTCGAAGCCACTCATGGGCGGGCCTGGGCCAGTTCGGAGCGCATCTTGGCGATGACTTCCTGGTAGTCCGGGGCGTTGAAGATCGCCGAGCCGGCCACGAAGGTGTCAGCGCCAGCGGCGGCGATTTCGCGGATGTTATTGACGTTGACGCCACCATCGATCTCCAGGCGGATATCGCGGCCGCTGGCGTCGATCAGCGCGCGGGCTTCACGCAGCTTGTCGAGGGTACCGGGGATGAACTTCTGCCCGCCGAAGCCTGGGTTGACGCTCATCAGCAGGACCATGTCGACCTTGTCCATCACGTACTTCAGGGCGTCCAGGCTGGTGGCCGGGTTGAACACCAGGCCGGCCTTGCAGCCGCCATCCTTGATCAGTTGCAGCGAACGGTCGATGTGCTGCGAGGCTTCCGGGTGGAAGGTGATGTAGGTGGCGCCGGCCTCGATGAAGTCGCCGATGATGCGGTCGACCGGGCTGACCATCAGGTGCACGTCGATTGGCGCGGTCACGCCGTACTTGCGCAGTGCGGTGCAGACCATCGGGCCAATGGTCAGGTTGGGTACGTAGTGGTTGTCCATGACATCGAAGTGAACGATGTCGGCACCCGCGGCCAGAACCTTGTCGACGTCCTCGCCCAGACGGGCGAAATCGGCAGAGAGAATGGAGGGGGCAATAGCGTAGGGCTGCATGGCGCACCTGTTGGCAGAATCACGGTGGCGCGCATTGTAACTCAGGGAAACGGATCGGGGCTGATTGGTATCAACCCCGACCACACCATTGCTTCAGGCGGGTTGTTGGGTACGAAGCTTCTCGCTACGTCCACGCAACCACTCCAGGGTCAGCAACAAGACCACCGAGAAGGCAATCAACAGGGTCGCCGCCGCCGCAATGGTCGGGCTGAGGTTCTCGCGAATGCCGCTGAACATCTGCCGTGGCAAGGTTGCCTGCTCCGGCCCGGCGAGGAACAGCGTCACCACCACTTCGTCGAACGACGTGGCAAAGGCGAACAGCGCTCCCGAGATCACCCCGGGGGCAATCAGCGGCAAAGTCACTCGACGGAAGGTCAGCAAAGGCGAGGCACCGAGGCTGGCCGCCGCACGTACCAGGTTGTAGTTGAAGCCCTGCAGGGTCGCCGACACGGTAATGATGACGAACGGCACACCCAGCACCGCGTGCACCAGGATCAGCGAGATGAAGCTGTTGCCCAGGCCCAGCGGGGCGAAGAACAGGTAGCTGGCCACACCGATGATCACCACCGGCACCACCATCGGCGAAATCACCAGCGCCATCACCAGCGACTTGCCCGGGAAATCACCACGGGTCAGGCCGATCGACGCCAGGGTGCCAAACACCATGGCCAGTACCGTGGCCGCTGGCGCCACAATGATGCTGTTCTTCAGCGCCCGCATCCACTCGGCCGAGGCGAAGAAGTCGTGGTACCACTGCAGCGAAAAGCCCTGCAGCGGGTACACCAGGAAACTGCCGCTGTTGAACGACAACGGCACGATTACCAGCACCGGCAATACCAGGAACAGCAGGATCAGACCGCAGAGGATGCGCAGGGTGTAGAACCACACCCGCTCGACGGGCGACATGTAGGGGCTCAGCATCTCAAGGCTCCTCAGCTCAGGCGCAGGCGGCTGGCGCCGACCAGCCAGCTATAGATCAGGTACAGCAGCACGGTCGCCAGCAGCAACAGCCCGCCCAGCGCGGTGGCCATGCCCCAGTTGATGCTGGTGTTGGTGTAGAAGGCGACGAAGTAGCTGACCATCTGGTCGTTCGGGCTGCCGAGCAGTGCCGGGGTGATGTAGTAGCCGATGGCCAGAATGAACACCAGCAGGCAACCGGCACCCACACCGGCGTAGGTCTGCGGGAAATACACCCGCCAGAAGCTGGCGAACGGGTGGCAGCCCAGCGAAATCGCCGCACGCATGTAGCTCGGCGAAATGCCTTTCATCACGCTGTACAGCGGCAGGATCATGAACGGCAGCAGGATGTGCACCATCGAGATGTACACCCCGGTGCGGTTGAACACCAGCTCCAGCGGCTGGTCGATGATGCCCATCGCCATCAGCGCGCTGTTGATCAGGCCGCCGGACTGCAGCAGCACGATCCATGCGGCCACCCGCACCAGGATCGAGGTCCAGAACGGCAGCAGCACCAGGATCATCAGCAGGTTGCTCTGCCGCGTCGGCAGGTTGGCCAGCAGGTAGGCCAGCGGATAGGCCAGCACCAGGCAGATGGCGGTGATCACCACACCCATCCACAGGGTGCGGGCAAAGATATCCAGGTAGATGGCCTGGTCGGGGGTAGCCTTGGCCAGCTCGCCGAGGTCATCGATACGGTGGTCGAGCGAAGCCAGCAGGTAGAACGAAGTCACCGAACTGGTATTGCGGCGGATTGCCTGCCAGTAGGCCGGGTCGCCCCAACGCTCGTCGAGAGCCTGCAAGGCATCTTTATAGGAGGCAGGTTCGGCCTTGAACGGCAGCGCCCGTGCAGTCTTGGCCAACAGGCTGCGGTAGCCGGCCAGCTCCATGTTCAGGCGTTTGGAGAGGTCGCCCAGGGTCTGGTTCTTGCGCGATTCGGCCAGGTCCTGGCTAAGTGCCTTGTAGACGTCTTCGCCCGGCAGGCTCTTGCCGTCCCACTGGCTGATCACCTCGACCGTGCGCGGCAGGCCGCCGACCACTTCCGGGTTGCCGACGCTCTTGTACAGCAGCGCCGCGATCGGCACCAGGAACACCAGCAGAAGAAACAGCGCCAGCGGCGCGATCAACGCCTGCGCCTTCCAGCGGTTGACCCGCTCGGCATGCTTGAGGCGCTGCTTGAGGCTTGGACCTGCGCCTTCGTTGAGGGGCACTGCAATGGCCATGGCGAACTCCGCGATACAGGCTGAAATTGGGGCCGCACAGCGGCCCCGCTTCCCGGGTTGTTACTTCTTCGCCGCCCAGGCGTTGAAGCGTTGCTCCAGCTGCTCGCTGTTGTCGGCCCAGAAGGCCACGTCGATCTGCACCTGGTTGGCGATGTTCTCAGGCGTGGTCGGCATGTCCTTCTTCACCGCATCGGCCAGCAGCGGGACGGCCTTGGAGTTGGCCGGGCCGTAGGCGATGTTCTCGGAGTAGGTCTTCTGTTGCTCTGGCTGCACGGTGTAGGCGATGAACTTCTTCGCTTCTTCCACATCCTTGGCGCCTTTCGGGATCGCCCAGGCGTCGAAGTCGTAGATACCGCCGTTCCACACCACCTTTAGGTTGCTCTCTTTCTGCACCGCGGCGATGCGGCCGTTGTAGGCCGAGCTCATGACCACGTCACCCGAGGCCAGGTACTGTGGCGGCTGGGCGCCGGCTTCCCACCACTGGATGCTCGGCTTGAGCTCGTCGAGCTTCTTGAAGGCGCGGTCCACACCCTCCTTGGTACCCAGCACCTGATACACATCCTTCGGCGCAACGCCGTCGGCCATCAGGGCGAACTCCAGGGTGTACTTGGCGCCCTTGCGCAAGCCACGCTTGCCCGGGAATTTCTTGGTGTCCCAGAAGTCAGCCCAGCTGGTGGGTGCGGTCTTGAGTTTGTCGGCGTTGTAGGCCAGCACCGTGGACCAGACGAAGAAGCCCACGCCGCAAGGCTGGATGGCACCCTTCACATAATCGGACTCGTTGCCGAACAGCGCCGGGTCGAGCTCCTCGAACATGCCTTCGTCGCAACCACGAGCCAGCTCTGGCGACTCCACCTCCACCAGGTTCCACGACACGCTGTTGGTGTCGACCATGGCTTTGACCTTGGCCATTTCACCGTTGTACTCGCCCGCGACGATCTTGCCCTTGCCGGCCTTCTCCCATGGCTCGTAGAACGCCTTGACCTGGGCCGCCTTGTTGGCACCGCCGAAGGAAACCACGGTCAGGTCCGCCGCCATGGCCTGGCCAGCGACGCACAGGCCGAGGGCCAGGGCGGTCAGTTTCAACTGCTTGCGCATTATTATTCTCTCCACAGTACAGGGTTGGTGAAGCAATCCATCAGTGGGCTTCGGCAATCGGATCGAGCGCGCGGGCGTGCTCCACCTCCCAGCCCAGCGGTACCACATCGCCCACGGCCAGCGCCGGGTCGAGCTCGGCGATCGGCTGCTTCACGAAGAAGTCGGCCTTGCCGCAGACTTCCAGGCGCACCCGTACGTGGTCGCCCAGGTAGATGAACTCGGCCACGCGGCCAGAGAAGCGATTGACGCAGCTTTCGCTGTGGCCGTTGAGGCGCACGCGCTCGGGGCGTACCGACAGGGTCACCGGCTCGCCGGCATGGCCGACGTTCACCGCCAGCGCCTCGACCCGCTCGCCGCGGGCCAGCTGCACCTGGCAACGCTTGCCATCGCTGGCCAGCAGGGTGCCGTTGATGCGGTTGTTCTCGCCGATGAAGTTGGCGACGAAGGTGTTGCAGGGTTCTTCATAGAGAGTGCGCGGGTCGGCGATCTGCTGGATCTCGCCCTGGTGGAACACCGCCACGCGGTCGGACATGGTCAGCGCCTCACCCTGGTCGTGGGTCACGTAGACCACGGTCACGCCGAGGCGCTGGTGAATATGCTTGATCTCCATCTGCATATGTTCACGCAGCTGCTTGTCGAGGGCGCCCAGCGGTTCGTCCATCAGCACCAGCTGAGGTTCGAACACCAGCGCCCGGGCCAGCGCCACACGCTGCTGCTGACCACCGGAAAGCTGGCCGGGGTAGCGCTTGGCGAAGGCATCGAGCTGGACCATGTTCAGTACCCGCTTGACCCGCTCGCTGATGTCGGTCTTGCTCAGGCCGCGTACGGTTAGCGGGAAGGCCAAGTTCTCGGCCACGGTCATGTGCGGGAACAGTGCGTAGTTCTGGAACACCATGCCGATGTCACGCTTGTGCGGCGGCACGTTGTTGATCGAACGCCCGGCCAGCTGGATTTCACCGGCGGTGGGGGTTTCGAAACCGGCCAGCATCATCAGGCTGGTGGTCTTGCCCGAGCCGGAAGGGCCGAGCAGGGTGAGGAATTCACCCTTGCGAATGTCCAGGTTGAGGTTTTTGACGATCAGCGATTCGCCGTCGTAGCTCTTCTGCACACCACGGAAGCTGACCAGCGTCTCGCCGGTGGCAGCGTTCGAATTCGCCTCGCTCATGCCTGCACCTTCTTGTTGGAATGACTGCGTAGGCAAAAGAGTAGAAGAGCCGCAAGCGCCCGGAAATCGGCGGTGCTGAGAGAATGCCATCATCCCGCTGGAAGATTTGTTGTAGGGCAATCCCTACAAGGATGTCGCAATCAGACCAGCTTGTGCTCCATGGCGTACTTCACCAGTTCCGCCAGCGAATTGACCTTGAGCTTCTGCATCAGCCTGGCCTTGTGGGTGCTGATGGTCTTGCTCGACAGTGCCAGCTGTTGGGCGATGTCGTTGACGTTGGCGCCCTGGGCCAGGCGCTCGAACACCGAGAACTCGCGCTCCGACAGCAGCGTGTGCAGTGGCCGGCTCTCGGTCAGGCCCACCTCGAAAACCATGCGGTCGGCCAGTGCCGGGTCGATATAGCGCCCGCCCCCTGCCACCCGGCGAATCGCCGTGAGCAACAGGGCCGGGTCGCTGTCCTTGGTCGCATAGCCCGCTGCACCGGCTTTCAGCGCGCGGGCAGCCATCTGCGCCTCATCGTGCATCGACAGCATCAGGATCGCCGGGGCATCGTTCAGCGCGCGGATGCGCGGAATCGCCTCCAGGCCATTTACCCCCGGCATGGAGATATCCAGCAATACCACCTCGCAAGGCGTGTGGCGCAGGGTCTCGAGCAATTGCTCGCCATTCCCGGCCTCCCCCGCCACCTGCATGTCCTTGGCCAGGCCGATCAACTGCTTGATACCTTCCCGGACAATGGTGTGGTCTTCGGCCACCAGCACTCGAATCACGCTCGCTCTCCTACTCCAAGGGAATGGCCACGCTCAGGCTGGTGCCCTCGCCTGGTTCACTGTCCAGCGCCATGCTGCCACCGAGCATCAGCACCCGCTCACGCACGCCGACCAGGCCGAACGACGTGGGCCTGGGCTGGTCCTGGCAGAAGCCGGTGCCATCGTCACTGACGGTCATGCGCAGTTGCCCGTCTTCACGCACCAGCTCGATCTCAACGCTGTGAGCCTGGGCATGGCGCATCACGTTGGTCAGCGCCTCCTGCAGGATGCGGAACAGGCCGGTGGCCTTGGCATCGCTCAATGCTGGCAGATTATCCGGTACCTGTACCAGACACGGTATCTGCGTGCGCGCTTCGAAGCGCCGCGCCTGCCATTCGATGGCCGAGGCGATGCCCGCGTCGAGGATCGGTGGACGCAACGCGGTGGCGACGTCGCGCACCAGCTGGAACAGCTGGGCGATCAGGCGCTTCATGCTGCCCAGGCGCTGGTGCAGGCCAGGATCCAGCTCGGCAAACGCCAGCTCGCACATCGACACTTCCAGCTTGAGCACGGTCAGCATCTGCCCAAGTTCATCGTGCACTTCACGGGCGATGCGGGCCTTTTCTTCTTCGCGCACGCTCTCCAGGTGCGCCGACAGCTCGCGCAGCTGCTCCTGCGACTGGGCCAGCGCCAGCTCGGCGCGCTTGCCTTGGGTGATGTCCCAGACGATACCGTCCCACGCCACCCGGCCATTGGGCAAACGCCGGGCACTGGCCTTGATGTCGGCCCAGCGCTGCTCGCCCTGACGGGTGAGGATACGCCCCTGCCACGACCAGTCCTGATCGCTGGCAATCGCCAGATCCTGGACCTGGTGATAATCGGCCCGATCGTCTGGGTGAACGAGATTGCGCAAACCCATCAGTGGGTGCTGGATCTGCGCGGGCGTGTAGCCGACCAGCGCCTCGCTGCCCTCGCTGATGTACGGAAATTCCGGCTCACCTTCGGCAGGTGCTGGCTCAAGGCGGAACACCAGGCCCGGCACGTTGCCGGCGATGCCCTTGAGCCGCGCCTCGCTTTCGCGCAAGGCCGCCAGTGCGCGATGGCGCTCGGTGACATCGGCGAGGTATACCACCAGGTATTCGGCATCGCGAAAGCGCAGGAAACTGAGCGACAGTTCCACCGGTAGCAAGCTGCCGTCGGCGCGTCGACACTGGGTTTCGAATTGTCGGGCACCGCCATCGCCGGCACGGGCGCCCTTCCACAGTTCGAGCCAGCGGTCCATGGTCAGGTTCGGCTCGAAGTCGATCAGCGGGCGCTCCAGCAGCTCGGCCTCGGCATAGCCGAGCATGTGTTCCACCGCATGGTTGGCGTAGCGTACATGGCTGTCCCAGTTGACCCAGAGAATGCCCACCGTGCTCTGATCGATGGCGAACTGGCTCAGGCGCAGTGCCTCTTCGCGCCCCTGCCGCTCGGTCAGGCTTTCCCGTGCGGCCAGCAGGCTGCGTTCCAGCTGGCGTTGCTGCCGACGCTGCCACACCAGCGTGGCCAGGGCGCACAGCAGCAACATGCCGAACAGCAAGGCCAGGTTCTGCCAGAAGCCCGGCGACTCACTCAAGCGCGGGTACTTGGGCTGCAACCAACGCTGATGAAGTTGCTCCAGTTCCTTGGCCGGCATGGCCTGCAGCCCGCGTTCGAGCACATCGGCAAGCACCGGCCAGTCGCGTCGCGAACCCACTCGCAGCAACTGCGGCAAACCAATATCACCTACCACCACCAGCTCGGCGAACTCACTTTCCCGTGATAGCCGACTCAGCTGTGCCTCATCGAGCACGGCGTAACTGGCCTGGCCACCGACCACCAGTTGCAAAGCCTCGCGCTCGCTGGGCACGCCCTGAAGATTGAGGCCGCTGTAGTTGCCACGCAGATAGTCGGCAAGGGCACTGGGCATGCGCACTGCGACGCGGGTTTCAGCATCGAGCTTTTCCAGCTCCACGGCCATCGCCCCGGTACGCGGCCCCACCACCAGCTGCGGTACTCGCATGTAAGGGTCGCTGAACAGCCACAGGCGCAAGCTGGCCGGTGTTTGCGTCAGCCCCGGGGCGAAATCGATCTCCCCCGCTTGCAAGGCATGTTCAAGGCTGGCCTGGTCGGTGAAGTTGCGCCAGGTCAGGTCCAGGCCCAGCGCTTGCCCCAGCCAGTTCACCAACTCGACGTTGGCGCCGTAAAGTTGCTGCAGGCGGCGGTCAAACTGAGCGTAGGGCGCCTGCAGCACCAAGCCGACACGCAGGCTGCGATGGCTCTCGAGCCATTGCTGCTGGGCAGGCTCCAGTGTCACCGTTGGCGGCACTTGCGGCCGTGCCAAGGCGATCAAGGGCAGGCACAACCAGCCGATAACCAACAGGCGACGCAATCGCTTCATCTACACGCTCGTCTTGGCAAGGGCGGCCATGCAGCATGGCCGCCGCGGGCAAATACTATTAGGCTGCCGGTATCATTCTGGCCTTGGGTTGATTCATGTCCACACTTTATCGCACGACGCTGGCAATGTGCTGCCTGGCCTCGCTCCTACCACTCGGCGCCCTGGCCGCTGACGCCGCCAAGCCGGAGGCACCAGCCGAGGCGCCCGCCGCCCCGGCGCCACGCCCGCCGCTGCTGGAGCGTAGCCAGGAAGACGCGCAAGCCCTGGAGCGCCTGGTGCCAAAAGCCGAACAACAGACCCTGCAGGCCGGAGCGGACAGTTTCCTGGCCCTGTGGAAGCCGGCCAACGACAGTGATCCGCAGGGTGCCGTGATCATCGTCCCGGGCGCTGGCGAGAATGCCGACTGGCCCAACACAGTCGGCCCGTTACGGCGTAAGTTCCCGGATATCGGCTGGCACAGCCTGAGCGTGAGCCTGCCCGACCTGCTCGCTGACGCCCCGCAAGCGCGGGTAGAGGACAGGCCGGCGCCAGCGCCTGAGAAGAAAGCAGGCGAAAGCGCACCGGCCAAAGACACCCCCGCCGACGCCAACGCCAACATCGCCCAGGCCACCGCCGCCGACACCGATACCGCAGAAAGCACCGACGCCGAGCAGGCCAGCGAACAGAACGACGCGGCCGATGCCGAACGCATCTTCGCTCGCCTGGATGCTGCCGTGGCCTATGCCCAACAGCACAACTCGCGCAGCATCGTGCTGATTGGCCACGGCAGTGGCGCCTATTGGGCAGCACGCTACCTGAGCGAAAAGCAACCGCCGCAGGTGCAGAAGCTGGTGATGGTTGCCGCACAGACGCCGGCCCGGGTCGAGCACGACCTGGAAAGCCTTGCGCCAACCCTCAAAGTGCCGACGGCCGACCTCTACTACGCCACCCGTACAGGGGACCGCAATGCGGCGGCGCAGCGCTTGCAGGCCAGCAAGCGGCAGAAGGACAGCCAATACAAGCAGCTGTCACTGATTGCCATGCCGGCCAACAAGGACGGTGAACAGGAGCAATTGTTCCGCAGGGTTCGGGGCTGGATGAGCCCGCAACAGTAGTTTCAGGTTGCCAGGGGCGCCCAGGCGCCCCCTTCTAGAACCCGCCCCGCTTGCGAACGATCGCATAGGCCTGGTGCAGCTCGCGGGTCCGCTCGGTCGCCTCGCGCACTTGCGCCTCGCTTGCTCCGCTGCCCGCCAGTTTGTCGGGATGATGCTTGCTGACCAGGCGCCGGTAAGCCTGCTTGACCTGGTCCCCCTCGGTGTCGGCCTCGACGCCCAGCAAGCGCAGCGCTGCCGCGAAGTTCATCACACCCGCTGACACCGGTGCCTTGCGCGGCTCGTACTCCAGTGACATCGCCTGCACCTGACGCCGGCTCAGGCCCAGCTTGTGCCCCCACTCCAGCAGCAGTTCACGCTCGTGCCGCCCAGCCTTGCCGTCGGCCCAGGCCATGCGCCAGCAGGCTCGCAAGGTACCCTCGGCGGCATGCGGCTGCAGGCGGATGCGGCGCAGGTGACCGGACAGCCGGTCTTTGCCAGCCTTGCCTCGGTTAAACGCGGCTATGGCCCGCAAACGCGCAGCCTCGGCCATGTCCAGGCGGACCATTTCCTGCCGCGCCTGCTGGATGTGCTGCTCGGCCACACGGCCATCGCTCTTGGCCAGCCGCCCGAGCAAGACGAACAGCAATTCATCGTCCTGCAAGACCGGGCGACCGCCCAGGCGCTCGCACATGTCGTCCCAGCCCTGCAAGCGAATGCGTCGGTCCATCGCCTGGCCCAACAAGGCACCGAGCAACGCACCGGGGATGCTGGCGACCGCAAAGCCTGCGCCCAGCCCGATTACCGTGCCTGGCCACCACATGTCAGGCGCGCTCGCCGATCAAGCGCTCGGCCTCGGCCAGGCGCTCCAGGGTACCGACATCCACCCAGTGGCCGCGGAAATGCTCACCGCTCACCTGGCCTGACGCCATCGCCTGGCGCAGCAACGGCGCCAGCTTGAAGGCGCCCGCCTGGCAGCTTTCGAACAAGGCCGGGTGCAGCACCGAGAGGCCGCTGAAGGTCAGCGTGCCGGGGGCGTCGTCACCATCGACCACCCGACCCTCGCTCAGACGGAAGTCGCCACGCCCGTGATGGCCGGGGTTATCGACCAGCACCAGATGCGCCAGCCCGCGCAGCGGCGCGCGCAGGAGGCTGAGGTCATAGTCGGTCCAGATATCGCCGTTGATCAGGGCGAACGGTTCATTCCCCAGCAATGGCAGGGCTTTGAAGATGCCACCGCCGGTTTCCAGCGGCTCACCTTCGGCCGAGTAGCGAATGCGTAGGCCGAACCGGCTGCCATCGCCCAGATGGTCCTCTATCTGCTGGCCAAGCCAGGCGTGGTTGATCACCACCTCGGTAAACCCGGCCGCCGCCAGCGCGCGCAGGTGATACTCGATCAGTGGCCGACCCGCGACTGGCACCAGCGGTTTTGGGGTATGCAGGGTCAGCGGGCGCATGCGCTCGCCTTTGCCTGCTGCAAGAATCATCGCCTTCATGCACGCGCTCCGTCTTGCAACTCGGCGATCAGCTGGCCCAGTTCGGCAAGCTCCGGGCGACGGCTGACCACTTCATCTATATAGGCGAAGAATCGCGGGACGTCGGCCAGATAACGCGGTTTTCCGTCACGATGGCAGATTCGCGCGAAGATACCGATCACTTTGAGATGGCGCTGCACGCCCATCAGGTCGCTGGCGCGCTGGAAATCGTCGAATACCGGCTGTACCGGAATGCCCGCAGCCTGCGCCTGCTCCCAGTAGCTGCGCAGCCAGCCTTCGACCTGCGCCTGCGGCCAGCTGAGGAACGCATCCTTGAACAGGCAGGTGATGTCGTAGGTGACCGGCCCATAAACCGCGTCCTGGAAGTCCAGTACCCCTGGGTTCGGGGTGCTCTGCATCAGGTTGCGCGGCATGTAGTCCCGGTGCACCAGTACCTTGGGCTGGGCCAGGGCGCTGTCGATCAGCAGTTGGCTGATACGCTGCCAGCTGGCTTTCTGCGCATCAGTGAGGGCCAGGCCGAGCTCGCGGCCAACGTACCACTCTGGGAACAGTTCGACTTCACGGCGCAGCAAGGCGTCGTCGTAGCTGGGCAGCGGCGCGTCCATCGGCAGGCGCTGGAAAGCCAGCAGAGCCTCGATGGCATCCGCGAACAATGCATCGGCGTTGTCAGCCTGAATGATGTCCAGGTATGTCTGGTGGCCCAGATCACCCAGCAACAGGAAACCACGTTCCAGGTCCTGCGCATGAATCTGCGGCACATGCACGCCTGCGCGGGCCAGCAGATGATCAATGGCGACGAATGGTCGGCAGTTTTCCTGTGGCGGTGGCGCGTCCATGATCACGAAGCTGTGGCCTGCGCCCTGCCAGCGGAAGTAACGGCGGAAGCTGGCATCGCTGCTGGCGGCAGTCAGGCTGCCCTCAGGCACCTCACCCCAGGCGTTGTCGCGGAAAAGCTGATCGAGCTGCTCACGGAGCCAGACGGTCAGTTGTTGCAGGCGTACATCGTGTTCAGGCATTACAAGGGTCTCCGACGGCCCTAGCCGTCAAGCGGGTCATGCTTTATTATCCAGCATCTTTTTCAGACCATCGAGAGGCGTGCGGCCCCACACGCGGGCAGATGGCACGCAGGAAGCCCGGACTAATAAGATGGCATTGAAATCCCCCGCGTTTCGTAGAAAGTTTCCGTTGCTGGTGACCGGCGGCCTGCTGGCCATGCAACCTTTGGCCACCCCCTATGTGGTGGCTGCCGAGCAGTTCGACTGCCAAGTGTCCGCCTCCGGTGGTTGGGACTGCAAGCCCAAGACCCCAGCCAACAACCTGCCTCCGCGCCCGGTGCATGAAGGCGCCGCGCTCACGTCGGGCACCGAAGCCGAGCCGGCCGAGTCCGCTGACAAGCCGATGCTGGTCACCGAGGCCAAGGGCCGTGGCCTGAAGTCGCGCAGCGAAGACTACAGCCACCTCGACTGGGTTCCACGCGAGAAGCTCACTGCAGCCCAGCTGGCCGAAACCGGCCCGTACTGCGGTGGCGCGTACATCGAGCCCACTCGCCCAGGCATGGCCGACTCCACGCCCAAGGACGAATCGCCGACCTACATCAACGCCAAGGTGTCCAAGTACCAGCAGGAGCAGCAGATCGCTACCCTCGCCGGTGACGTGGTCATGCGTCAGGGCAGCATGCAGGCCGAAGCCGACGAGGCCAACCTGTACCAGGCCGAGAACCGTGGTGAGCTCAAGGGCAACGTCAAGATCCGCGACAACGGCTCGCTGGTCGTCGGTGACCAGGCGCAGATTCAGCTCGATACCGGCGAAGCCCAGGTCGACAACGCCGAATACGTGATGCACAAGTCGCACATTCGCGGCAACGCCCTGTACGCCAAGCGTGGCGAAAACGCCATCATCCGTCTCAAGGACGGTACGTACACCACGTGCGAACCGGGCAGCAACGCCTGGCAGCTGAAGGGCAACAACATCACCCTGAACCCGGCGACCGGTTTCGGTACCGCGACAAACGTCACCCTGCGGGTCAAAGATTTCCCGGTGCTCTACACACCGTACATCTACTTCCCGATCGATGACCGTCGCCAGTCCGGCTTCCTGCCGCCGTCGTTCAGCAGCACCAGCGACACCGGCTTCATGCTGGTCACGCCTTACTACTTCAACCTGGCGCCCAACTATGACGCCACGTTGTACCCGCGCTACATGACCAAGCGCGGCATGCTGATGGAAGGCGAGTTCCGCTACCTGACCAAGTCCAGCGAAGGCCAGTTCGGTGGCGGCTACCTCAATGACGAGGACGACGACCGCAAGCTGCAGACGGACTACAAGAAAGAACGCTGGATGATCAACTGGCAGCACAAAGGTGGCCTGGACGAGCGCCTGATGACTGAAGTTGACTACACCGACATCAGCGATCCGTTCTACTTCCAGGACCTTGAAACCGACCAGATCGGCGTCAAGAGCCGGGACGTGGTCAACCAGCAAGGTGCCCTGACCTGGCGTGGCGACACTTACACCGCCCGCCTGAATGCACAAGCGTACGAGATGGCGACCCTGTCGCAGATCACCCCGTACGACAAACTGCCGCAGATCACCCTCAACGGCGCGCTGCCGTTCCATCCAGGTGGCCTGGACATGGGTTACGAAACCGAAGCGGTACGCTTTGATCGTGACCTGAAGAACGACAAGGTATTCGACAAGGACGGCAACCTCGACACCACCGCCGGTCCCGATGGCCGCCGCCTGGACCAGAACATCACTGGTATTGCGCGGGCCAACGGTACGCGCCTGAATGTCGCGCCGTCGATCAGCCTGCCGATGCAAGCCAGCTATGGCTACATCACGCCCAAGCTGAAGTATGCGTACACGCACTATGACCTCGACCTGGACAGCCAAGGCCAGGCACAGGCGATTGCGCAATCGGCCAACCCGGCATACGGCAGCTACAACAGCACGCTGAACCGTGACATTCCGATCGCCTCGGTCGACAGCGGCCTGTATTTCGACCGCAACACGTCGCTGTTCGGTACCAACTACCGGCAGACCCTCGAACCGCGCATGTACTACCTCTACGTCCCGTACAAGGACCAGAAGGACATCCCGCTGTTCGATACGGGTGAAACCCTGTTCAGCTACGACTCGCTGTTCCGCGACAACCGCTTCTCCGGCACCGACCGCATCGGTGACGAGAACAAGCTGTCGCTGGGCGTGACCACGCGCTGGATCGAGGACAACGGCTTCGAGCGTCAGAATTTCAGCATCGGCCAGGCTTACTACTTCAAGGACCGCAAGGTCCAGCTGCCAGGCATCGACTACCGTACCCGCAAGGACTCGCTGTCGGATGTGTCGCCGTACGCGTTGCTGTACAACTACTACTTCAACCGCGACTGGCGCTTCAATTCGGACTTCAACTGGGACCCGGACAGCCGCAGCACCCGCTCGGGCAGCGCGATGTTCCACTACCAGCCTGAAGACAACCCGAACAAGATCGTCAACGTCGGTTATCGCTACCGCAACGACACCATCGCCTACGACTCCACTACCGGTACCTGGAAAGTGGGCGGCGGCGACTATGGCACGCCGGGCGATCCGAACTACATCAAGGATTACTACAAGATCCAGCAGCACGACTTCTCGGTCATCTGGCCGGTCGTACCGCAATGGAACGTGATCGCCCGCTGGCAGCATGACTACAACCGCAACCGTACCCTGGAAGCCATGGGCGGCTTCGAGTACGACAACTGCTGCTGGAAGCTGCGCCTGATCAACCGTTACTGGGTCGACTACGACGACTTCAGCCAGGCTACCCCTGCAAACGAAAAAGGCGACCACGGCATCTTCCTGCAAATCGTCCTGAAAGGCCTCGGCGGCGTAGTGGGCAACAAGGTGGAATCGTTCCTCGACCAAGGCATTCAAGGTTACCGTACACGTGAAGACCAAGCTTATTGATCGACTGCGCCCGGTGTTGCTGGGCGCTGCATTGCTGAGTGGCGCGGTGCATGCCGCGGTACAACCCATCGACCGCGTGGTGGCCATCGTCGACAACGACGTGGTCATGCAGAGCCAACTGGACCAGCGTGTCCACGAGGTGCAGCAGACCATCGCCAAGCGCGGCGGCGGCGTGCCGCCGACTGGCGCACTGGAGCAGCAGGTACTGGAACGCCTGATCGTCGAGAACCTGCAGCTGCAGATCGGCGAACGTTCGGGCATCCGCATCACCGACGAAGAGCTGAACCAGGCCATCGGCACCATTGCCCAGCGCAATGGCATGTCCCTGGAGCAGTTCCGCGCCGCCCTTGCCCATGATGGCCTGTCGTTCGACGACGCCCGTGAGCAGGTCAAGCGCGAGATGATCATCAGCCGCGTGCGTCAGCGCCGCGTTGCCGAGCGCATCCAGGTTTCCGAGCAGGAAGTGAAGAACTTCCTCGCCTCGGACATGGGCAAGATGCAGATGTCGGAAGAGTACCGCCTGGCCAACATCCTCATCCCGACCCCGGAAGCCGCCAACTCGGACGACATCCAGAAGGCTGCGCGCAAGGTCGGCGACCTGTACCAGCAATTGCGCCAGGGTGCCGACTTCGGCCAGGTGGCGATTGCCAACTCGGCCAGCGAAAACGCCCTTGAGGGTGGTGAGATGGGCTGGCGTAAAGCGGCCCAGCTGCCACCGGACTTCGCCAAGATGCTCAGCAGCATGGCGGTCGGCGACATTACCCAGCCAATTCGCATCCCCAACGGCTTTATCCTCCTCAAGCTCGAGGAGAAGCGCGGTGGCGGCGAGAACGTGCTGCGTGACGAAGTGCATGTCCGCCACATCCTGATCAAGCCGAGCGAAATCCGCAGCGAAGCAGCCACCAAACAGCTGGCCGAGCGCCTGTACGACCGCATCCAGAACGGCGAGGACTTCGGCGAGCTGGCGAAGAGCTTCTCGGAAGACCCTGGTTCCGCACTCAACGGCGGCGACCTCAACTGGGTTGACCCGAACAGCCTGGTACCGGAGTTCCGCGAGCAGATGGCCAACGCCCAGCAAGGCGTGGTGACCAAACCGTTCAAGACCCAGTACGGCTGGCACGTCCTTGAAGTGCTGGGCCGCCGTGCCACCGACAGCACCGAGCAGGCGCGTGAGCAACAGGCCATGAACGTGCTGCGCAACCGCAAGTACGACGAAGAGCTGCAGACCTGGCTGCGCCAGATCCGCGACGAAGCCTACGTTGAAATCAAGCTGCCTGGCGCTGACCAGGCCGCACAGTGAAGCCCCTGCGCTTCGCCGTCACTCCCGGCGAACCAGCCGGCATAGGCCCCGACCTGTGCCTGCTGCTCGCCGCCGACGCCCAGCCCCACCCCCTGATTGCCATCACCAGCCGTGACCTGCTCGCCGAGCGGGCCGCGCAGCTGGGGCTGGCTGTCAACCTGCTGCCGGTAATGCCAGGCCAATGGCCCGACCTGCCTGCGCCTGCCGGCAGCCTGTATGTGTGGGACACACCCCTGGCCGCGCCAGTGGTGCCAGGCCAGCTGGACAAGGCCAACGCGGCGTTCGTGCTGGAAACCCTGACCCGTGCCGGCCAAGGCTGCCTTGACGGGCAATTCGCCGGGATGATCACCGCGCCGGTGCACAAGGGCGTGATCAACGAAAGCGGTATCGCCTTCTCCGGCCATACCGAATTCCTTGCCGACCTCACCAGCACCGCCCAGGTAGTGATGATGCTGGCCACCCGTGGCTTGCGTGTCGCCCTGGTGACGACGCACCTGCCGCTGCGAGACATTGCCGACGCCATCACTGCCGAGCGCGTGGAGCGGGTCACCCGCATCCTGCACGCTGATATGCGCGACAAGTTCGGCATTGCCAACCCGCGCATCCTGGTCTGCGGCCTCAACCCGCATGCCGGGGAAGGCGGCCATCTTGGCCGCGAAGAAATCGACATCATCGAGCCAACGCTGGCCCGCCTGCGTACCGAAGGCATGGACCTGCGCGGCCCGCTGCCGGCCGATACCCTGTTTACCCCCAAATATCTGGAGCACTGCGACGCGGTGCTGGCGATGTACCATGACCAGGGCCTGCCCGTACTCAAGTACAAAGGCTTTGGCGCTGCCGTCAATGTGACCCTGGGCCTGCCGATCATCCGCACATCGGTCGACCACGGCACCGCCCTGGACCTGGCCGGCAGCGGCAAGGTCGACACCGGCAGCCTGCGCGTCGCCCTGGAAACCGCCTACCAGATGGCCGAGAACCGACCATGAACGAGCAATACCAACACCGGGCGCGCAAGCGCTTCGGCCAGAACTTCCTGCACGATGCGGGCATCATCGACCGCATCCTGCGCGCCATCAACGCCAAGGCTGGCGAACACCTGCTGGAAATCGGCCCGGGCCAAGGCGCCCTGACCGAAGGCCTGCTGGGCAGTGGCGCCCAGCTGGACGTGGTGGAGCTGGACAAGGACCTGGTGCCGATCCTGCAACACAAGTTTGCCGGCCGCGGCAATTTCCGCCTGCACCAGGGCGACGCCCTGAAGTTCGACTTCAACCAGCTTGGTGTGCCGCCGCGCAGCCTCAAGGTGGTCGGCAACCTGCCGTACAACATCTCCACCCCGCTGATCTTCCACCTGCTCAGCCACGCCGGGCTGATCCGTGACATGCACTTCATGCTGCAGAAGGAAGTGGTCGAGCGCATGGCGGCCGGCCCAGGCGGTGGTGATTGGGGCCGCCTGTCGATCATGGTGCAGTACCACTGCCGGGTGGAACACCTGTTCAACGTGGGCCCGGGCGCGTTCAACCCGCCGCCGAAGGTCGACTCAGCGATCGTGCGCCTGGTACCGCACGAAGTGCTGCCCCACCCTGCCAAGGATGCACGGTTGCTGGAGCAAGTGGTGCGTGAAGCGTTCAACCAGCGTCGCAAGACCCTGCGCAACACCATGAAAGGACTGCTCGACAGCGCCGCCATCGAAGCCGCAGGCGTGGATGGCAGCCTGCGCCCTGAACAGCTCGACCTGGCGGCCTTCGTGCGCCTGGCCGATCAGCTGGCCGACCAGCAGGCCTGATTCAGCCTGTACTGGCCTCTTCGCGACGGTTGGACGCGAAGAGGCCGCACTCCCCCGAGGCTGCGCGCCGCTGGCCCTCCCCCCTGCCAATGGCCTAGACTGCATTATTGCGTCAGTTCGCCCAAGGCCCTTGCATGTCCGACCCTCGCTATCAGATCGACGTCAGCGTCGTGACCCGTTACCTGAAAGATCAATCCGACCCCGAAAGCAGTCGCTTCGCCTTCGCCTACACCATCACCGTGCAAAACAACGGCTCGGTCAAAGCCAAGCTGTTGTCGCGTCACTGGCTGATCACCAACGGTGATGGCGAGGTCGAGGAAGTGCGCGGTGCCGGCGTAGTTGGCCAACAGCCAACCATCGAGCCCGGCCAGAGCCATACCTACAGCAGCGGCGCGGTGATCAGCACACGCGTCGGCACCATGCAGGGCAGCTACGAAATGTTCGCCGAAGACGGCAAGCGCTTCGAAGCCGACATCGCACCCTTCCGCCTCGCGGTGCCTGGGGCGCTGCACTGATGGCCACCTACGCCGTCGGAGACCTGCAAGGCTGCCTGGGGCCGCTCAAGTGCCTGCTCGAACGGGTCAACTTCAACCCGGCGGTCGACCGCCTGTGGCTGGTCGGCGACCTGGTAAACCGCGGCCCCGACTCGCTGGAAACCCTGCGTTACCTCTATTCGATCCGCCAATCGCTGGTATGCGTGCTGGGCAACCATGATTTGCACCTGCTGGCCGCCTGGCACAACGTCGAGCGCCTGAAGAAAAGCGACACCCTGCGCGAGATCATCGAAGCGCCGGACGCCGATCAACTGCTTGACTGGCTGCGCCAGCAGAAGCTGCTGCATTACGATGAGCCGCGCGGCATCGCCCTGGTCCATGCCGGTATTCCGCCGCAATGGACCCTGGGCCAGGCACTGCAACTGGCCGAAGAAGTCGAGCAAGTGCTGCGCGACGACAACCGCCTGCAACTCTACCTCGACGGCATGTACGGCAACGAGCCGAACAAGTGGAGCAAGAACCTCACCGGTGTCGAGCGCTTGCGGGTGATCACCAACTACCTCACGCGCATGCGCTTCTGCACCGCGGCAGGCAAGCTCGACCTCAAGAGCAAAGAAGGCCTCGATACCGCACCCAAAGGCTACAAGCCCTGGTATGCGCACAAGGACCGCCGCTCGCGCCACGTGAAGATCATCTTCGGCCACTGGGCTGCCCTCCAAGGCCAGGTCAACGAACCCGGCATCATCGCCCTCGACACCGGCTGCGTGTGGGGCGGCGCCATGACCCTGTACAACGTCGACAGCGGCGAATACCAGCGCTGCGACTGTACCGACGATGGCCATGTCCGCCTGCCGCCACAAGCCACTACACTGAACGATCAACCCTGAAGAGAACCGTACCCATGAGCGAATTCAAGCGCATCCCTCCCGAGCAGGCCCTGGCCCTGCGCGCGCAAGGTGCGGTAGTCGTCGACATTCGCGACTCGCAAGCCTTTGCCGCTGGCCACATCACCGGCGCCATGCATCTGGATAACCACTCGGTCGCCGAGTTCATCCGCAATGCCGACCTGGATGCACCGACCCTGGTGGTCTGCTACCACGGCAATTCCAGCCAGAGCGCAGCCGCCTACCTGGTCGGCCAGGGCTTCTCCGACGTGTACAGCGTCGATGGCGGCTTCGAACTGTGGCGTAGCACCTACCCGGCCGAGACCGCCCAGGGCACCGCCGAATAATTTTTTTCATTTTTACTCCAGCCCGCGTCCCACGCGGGCTCGCAGCCCACCTGACGAACGGTCGTTCGCAACTTCTCCGCCGCCCGCCCTTGATCTTGCGGATAACCAACTATTCTTAAGCGCAGGCCATCCAGAAAAAGGGGAGAGCCGGTACACCGGCGTGCGGGTCATCGGTAGCGTTACAGGGTGTTCTGGGGGGTATACAGCAATCGGCGAACCCGGTTGCATGCCAGCATCAGCTGACTGATCCGGCGTCGTCTCCACGTATCGAGCGAGGTGACGTCATGAGTATTTTTAGCCACTTCCAACAACGCTTCGAGTCTACGCGCCAGGAAGAACTCTCGCTGCAGGAGTACCTCGAGCTGTGCAAAGAGGATCGCAGTGCCTACGCATCGGCGGCTGAACGGCTGTTGCTGGCCATCGGTGAGCCAGAACTGATCGACACCTCTTCCAACTCCAGGCTGTCGCGAATCTTCTCCAACAAGGTCATTCGCCGGTATCCGGCCTTTGCCGACTTCCATGGCATGGAAGAGTGCATCGACCAGATCGTTTCGTACTTCCGCCATGCCGCCCAAGGCCTGGAAGAGAAGAAACAGATCCTCTATCTGCTGGGCCCGGTAGGCGGCGGTAAATCGTCGCTGGCCGAGAAACTCAAGCAGCTGATGGAAAAGGTACCTTTCTACGCCATCAAGGGCTCGCCGGTATTCGAGTCACCCTTGGGCTTGTTCAATGCCACCGAAGACGGGGCCATTCTCGAGGAAGAGTACGGCATCTCGCGGCGCTACCTGAACACCATCATGTCGCCTTGGGCCACCAAGCGCCTGCAGGAATTCGGCGGTGATATCAGCAAGTTCAGGGTGGTGAAACTGTACCCCTCGATCCTCAACCAGATCGCCATCGCCAAGACCGAGCCGGGTGATGAGAACAACCAGGACATCTCCGCCCTGGTCGGTAAAGTGGATATCCGCAAACTCGAAGAATTCCCGCAGAACGACGCCGATGCCTACAGCTATTCGGGCGCACTGTGCCGGGCCAACCAGGGCCTGATGGAATTCGTCGAGATGTTCAAGGCGCCAATCAAGGTCCTGCACCCCTTGCTTACCGCCACCCAGGAAGGCAATTACAACAGTACCGAAGGCCTTGGGGCCATTCCCTATACCGGTATCCTGCTGGCCCACTCCAACGAATCGGAGTGGCACACCTTCCGCAACAACAAGAACAACGAGGCATTCATCGACCGGATCTATATCGTCAAGGTGCCGTACTGCCTGCGCGTCAGCGATGAGATCAAGATCTACGACAAGTTGCTGGTCAACAGCTCGCTGGCCAAGGCCCATTGCGCGCCAGACACGCTTAAGATGCTTGCCCAGTTCACCGTGCTCTCGCGCCTCAAGGAGCCGGAAAACTCCAACATCTACTCGAAGATGCGGGTCTACGATGGCGAAAACCTCAAGGACACCGACCCGAAAGCCAAGTCGATCCAGGAGTACCGCGATGCGGCGGGCGTCGACGAAGGCATGAACGGCCTGTCAACCCGCTTCGCCTTCAAGATTCTCTCCAAGGTGTTCAACTTCGACCCGCATGAAGTGGCAGCCAACCCGGTGCACCTGCTGTATGTGCTGGAACAGCAGATCGAGCAGGAACAGTTCCCGGCCGAAGTACGCGAGCGCTACCTGCGCTATCTGAAGGAATACCTGGCACCGCGCTACATCGAGTTCATCGGCAAGGAAATCCAGACCGCCTACCTTGAGTCCTACAGCGAATACGGCCAGAACATCTTCGACCGCTATGTGCTGTACGCCGACTTCTGGATCCAGGATCAGGAATACCGCGACCCGGAGACCGGCGAAATTCTCAACCGCATCGCCCTCAACGAAGAGCTGGAAAAGATCGAGAAACCGGCAGGCATCAGCAATCCGAAGGACTTCCGCAACGAAATCGTCAACTTCGTGCTGCGTGCCCGTGCCAACAACAATGGCAAGAACCCGAGCTGGCTCAGCTACGAGAAGCTGCGGGTGGTGATCGAGAAGAAAATGTTCTCCAACACCGAGGACCTGCTGCCGGTCATCAGCTTCAACGCCAAGGCCAGCAAGGAGGACCAACAGAAGCACAACGACTTCGTCACGCGGATGGTGGAGCGTGGCTACACCGACAAACAGGTGCGCCTGCTGTCGGAATGGTACCTGCGGGTCAGGAAATCGCAATAAAGCGGCAAGCTACAAGCCGCACGCTTCAAGCTGCCCAGCGCCGGGCGCAAGCCCGGCGCCGTAGCTTGCAGCAGCGGCGGCTGCTCTTTTCTGCAGCCTGAAGCTTGTGGCTTGCAGCTGCTCCCAGCTACCGGAGGGACCATGAGCTACGTTATCGACCGACGCCTGAACGGCAAGAACAAGAGCACGGTCAACCGCCAGCGCTTCCTGCGGCGTTACCGTGAACACATCAAGAAGGCGGTCGAAGAGGCCGTGAGCCGCCGTTCCATCATGGACATGGAGCACGGTGAACAGATCAGCATTCCGGGACGGGACATCGATGAACCCGTGCTGCACCATGGTCGTGGCGGCAAACAGACCATCGTGCACCCAGGCAACAAGGAGTTCACCGCTGGCGAGCACATCCCTCGGCCGCAAGGCGGTGGGGGTGGCAGTGGTCGCGGCAAGGCCGGCAACTCCGGCGAGGGCATGGACGATTTCGTCTTCCAGATTACCCAGGAAGAGTTCCTCGAATTCATGTTCGAAGACCTCGAACTGCCCAATCTGGTCAAACGTCACCTGACCGGCGCCGACACCTTCAAGACCGTAAGAGCCGGTATCGCCAACGAAGGCAACCCGTCACGCATCAACATTGTCCGCACCCTGCGCTCGGCCCACGCCCGGCGCATCGCTCTGACCGGCAGCAGCCGAGCGCTGCTGCGCGAAGCACAGAAGGAACTGGACCGACTGAAAGTCGAGGAACCCGACAACTTCACCGACATCCAGGAAGTCGAACAGGAAATCGAGCGGCTCAAGGCACGCATCAACCGCCTGCCCTTCCTCGACACCTTCGACCTCAAGTACAACCTGCTGGTCAAGCAGCCCAACCCCAGTTCCAAGGCGGTGATGTTCTGCCTGATGGACGTGTCCGGCTCGATGACCCAGGCCACCAAGGACATCGCCAAACGCTTCTTCATCCTGCTGTACCTGTTCCTCAAGCGTAACTACGACCGCATCGAGGTGGTGTTCATTCGCCACCACACCAGCGCCCGCGAAGTCGACGAGGAAGAGTTCTTCTACTCCCGGGAAACTGGCGGAACCATCGTCTCCAGTGCGCTGAAGATGATGCAGGAGATCATGGCTGAACGTTACCCGGCCGCCGATTGGAACATATACGCCGCCCAGGCCTCAGACGGCGACAACTGGAACGACGACTCGCCGATCTGCCGCGAGATCTTGTCCAAGCAGATCATGCCGCATGTGCAGTACTACACTTACGTTGAGATCACCCCGCGTGAGCACCAGGCGCTGTGGTACGAGTACGAGCGAATCGGCGAGGCCTTCCCCGACACATTCGCCCAGCAGCAGTTGGTATCGGCCGGCGATATCTACCCGGTCTTCCGTGAACTCTTCCAGCGCAGGTTAGCCACATGACCGCCAGAGCACAGAGACGCCAACCCATTTCCACCGGGTCCGAGTGGACGTTCGAGCTGATCCAGACCTACGACCGGGAAATCAGCCGGCTGGCCGAGCGTTACGCCCTGGATACCTACCCCAACCAGATCGAGGTGATCACCGCCGAGCAGATGATGGATGCCTATGCCTCCGTCGGCATGCCGCTGGGTTATCACCACTGGTCTTACGGCAAGCAGTTCCTCAGTACCGAGAAGTCCTACAGCCGGGGGCAGATGGGCCTGGCTTACGAGATCGTGATCAATTCCGATCCGTGCATCGCCTACCTGATGGAAGAAAACACCATGTGCATGCAGGCACTGGTGATTGCCCACGCCTGCTATGGCCACAACAGTTTCTTCAAGGGCAACTACCTGTTCCGCACCTGGACCGACGCCACGTCGATCATCGACTACCTGGTGTTCGCCAAGCAGTACATCGCCCAGTGCGAGGAACGCCACGGCATCGATGCCGTGGAGGATCTGATCGACTCTTGCCACGCGCTGATGAACTACGGAGTGGATCGCTACAAACGCCCCTATCCGATCTCCGCCGAAGAAGAACGCCGGCGCCAGAAGGACCGTGAAGAGCACCTGCAGCGGCAGATCAACGACCTCTGGCGCACGATTCCAAAGGGTGCCGAAAAAAGTGGCGAGCGCGACGATGCGCGATTCCCCTCCGAACCGCAGGAAAACATCCTCTACTTCATCGAGAAGAACGCCCCGCTGCTGGAACCCTGGCAGCGCGAAGTGGTGCGAATCGTGCGCAAGATCGCCCAGTACTTCTACCCACAGCGTCAGACCCAGGTGATGAACGAAGGTTGGGCTACCTTCTGGCACTACACCCTGATGAACGACCTGTACGACGAAGGCCTGATCACTGAAGGCTTCATGATGGAGTTTCTGCAGTCGCACACCAGCGTGGTGTTCCAGCCCGGTTTCGACAGCCCGTACTACAGCGGCATAAACCCCTACGCGCTGGGCTTTGCCATGTACACCGACATCCGTCGCATGTGCGAAAACCCGACCGAGGAAGATCGCCGCTGGTTCCCCGACATTGCCGGCAGCGACTGGCTGTCTACTATCAAGTTCGCCATGAGCAGCTTCAAGGACGAGAGCTTCATCCTGCAGTACCTGTCACCCAAGGTGATGCGTGACCTGAAGCTGTTCAGCATCCTCGATGACGACCAGCGCGATGACCTGCTGGTACCGGCCATCCATGACGAGTCTGGCTACCGGATCATTCGCGAGCAACTGGCAGCGCAGTACAACCTCGGCAACCGCGAGCCCAACGTGCAGATCTGGAGCATCGACCGCCGTGGCGATCGCTCGCTGACCTTGCGCCACCAGCAACACAACCGCAAACCGCTGGGCGATTCCACCGAGGAAGTGCTCAAGCACCTGCACCGCCTGTGGGGCTTCGATATCCATCTGGAGACCGTACAGGGCGACCAGGTGGTCAAGACCCATCACATGCCGCCGCGTGGGGAGCATGCCGAGAGCGGCGACTACGGGCGCATGGACCTCGCCGTCATCCACCACCTCTGATGCACCGCCATTGCTGCCGACAGGGTATCCTGTGGGCAGTAATGGAGGCTGCACATGCACATCTACAAAGTCGGCGGCGCAGTACGCGACCGCCTGCTCGGGCGCCCGGTCAGCGATATCGACTGGCTGGTGGTCGGCGCCACGGTCGAAGAAATGCACGCCCAGGGTTTTCGCCCGGTCGGCGCTGATTTCCCGGTGTTCCTGCATCCGAAGACCGGCGAGGAATATGCCTTGGCGCGCACCGAGCGCAAGAGTGGGCGCGGTTATGGCGGGTTCACTTTTCACGCTAGCCCCGACGTGACGCTGGAAGAAGACCTTATCCGTCGAGACCTGACCATCAATGCGATGGCCGAGGATGAACAGGGAGCGGTCTACGATCCCTACCACGGCCAGGCCGACCTTGAGCAACGTATTCTGCGCCACGTCTCGCCCGCGTTCGCCGAAGATCCCCTGCGCGTGCTGCGCGTTGCCCGCTTTGCCGCGCGCTATGCCCCACTAGGTTTTCAGGTCGCCGATGAAACATTGGCACTGATGCGCCAGATCTCCGAATCGGGCGAGCTGCAGGCGCTGACAGCCGAACGTAGCTGGAAGGAGATCGAACGGGCGCTGATGGAAAGCCAGCCGCACGTATTCATCCAGGTGCTGCACGCCTGTGGCGCCCTGAAGGAATTGATGCCGGAACTGGAACACAGCGCGGATACGCTGGCTGCACTTCACCGGGCGGCAGAGCACCAACAGCCGCTGGCTGTGCGCTGGGCGTGCTTGCTGCGAGGGCTGGAACCAGTGGCGATCAAGGCGCTCAACCAGCGTTTCAAGGCCCCGCGTGAATGCCAGGAACTGGCCGTGCTGGTGGGTGAGTTTGCCATGCGCGCCGACGAGGCTTTGCAGCTAACGCCTGCAGATTTGCTGGAAATGTTGCAGAAGTTCGACGTTTATCGGCGGCCGCAGCGTTTCGAGGATTTCATTGCAGCGTGTGAGATGGCCTCGCCTGGAAGTTATCCACAGGCCGATTATCTGCGAGGAGCAGCGGTGGCGGCACGGGCGGTGGATGTTAAGCCGCTGGTGGAAGCCGGGATGACCGGGCAAGGCCTGGGCGAGGCTCTCAAAGATGAGCGACTGAAAGCGCTCGAAACTTACAAGACGGGCCGTTACAGGCTCACGCCTTAGTCAGCTGCAAACCGCGCCACTCGAAGGCAACAGGCGCCAACACCTGGTCGATCCGCGCCTCCTGCCACAACTGCGCCATGCGCTTCCCGGCACCGGGAAGCACAAGCTCCGGCGCCAGCAGCGACAACGGCCACAGCACGAAGGCATTCTTCAGGATCTCCGCCCGAGGCAGCACCAGCCCATCGAACGTGCCATGCAGGTCGTCATACATGAGCACGTCGATATCCAGCGGCAGGCCCTTGCGGTCCGGCGCATAGCGGCCGTTGTCCGCCTCGATGAACTTGAGCCGGCGATCCAGCTCCATCAGGGGCAGATCGGTCTTGCCGGTGACCACGAAGTTGATGAACGGCCCGCTCTTGATCCCCACCGCCTGGCTCTCGAACGCCGGGGAACATTGCATGTCGCTGAGAATGGCCGCCAACGCATCGAGCCCCGCACACAGGTGCTGGTGGCGATCAATGTTGCTGCCAAGGCCCAGATAAACCGTGCTCAGAGACATCCGCGCTCGATCTCCACGCCAACACCGCCACGGGCAGCGGGAACGGCACCCGGCTTGGTCAGCTTCAAGCGAACCCAGGGAATGTGGAATTCCTCCATCAGCGCTGCCACCAGGCGCTCGGCAAAGGTTTCCACCAGCTCGAAGCGCGCCTGCTCGGCAAATGCTTGGACTCGTGCCGAAACACTGGCGTAGTCGAGCGCCAGGTTCAGGTCGTCACCGGCCGCTGCCGGACGGTTGTCCCAGGCAAAACTCAGGTCCAGGCGCAGGCACTGGCGAATATCCCGTTCCCAGTCATAGGCACCGATGACGGTATCGACTTCCAGGCCTTCGATGAACACTCTGTCCAAGCACTTCTCTCCACAGCACGACAAGGGCGACTGGCGCCGTTAGAATCAGGGCGTCCTCGCCCGGAATAGTTAGCATGTTTTGGTTATTGGCGCTGCTCGCCTACCTGCTCGGCTCGCTGTCCTTCGCCATCGTCCTCAGCCGCCTTTCGGGCAGCCCGGACCCGCGTTCCAGCGGTTCGGGCAATGCCGGCGCCACCAACATGCTACGCCTGGCGGGCCGTAAAATGGCGATCCTGACCCTGCTTGGCGACCTGTGCAAGGGCCTGCTGCCGGTTTTGCTCGCCCGCGCTGCCGGCCTTGGCCTGCAGGAGCAGGCCTGGATCGGTGTCTGCGCAGTGCTCGGCCACCTGTTCCCGCTGTACTTCCGCTTTCGCGGCGGCAAAGGCGTCGCCACCGCCGCCGGCATGCTCATGGGCCTGTATTTCCCGGCCGCATTGCTGGCCATCGGCGCCTGGCTGCTGACCTTCTACCTCACCCGCACCAGCTCGCTGGCAGCGCTTGTCGCGACCCCGCTGACCTTGCCACTGCTGGCCTGGCGCGAGCCGGAGGCGCTGCTGCCGATCGCTGTGCTCACGGTGATGATCGTCTGGCGCCACCGCAACAATCTGCGCGATTTGTTTGCCGGGCGCGAAAGGCATTTCTGACACGCCCGCAAGCCTTCACACCGGCGGCAACTGCTCCATCGGCCAGCGCGCCTGCACGCTGATCGCCAGGTCCTGATGCTGCCCGGCCAACAGGCGCTGGCAACCGGCATAGGCGATCATCGCGCCGTTGTCGGTGCAGAACTGCGGACGCGCGTAGTACACGTTGCCCTTGAGACCGGCCAGCATGTCTTCCAGCGAGGCGCGCAACGCCTTGTTGGCACTGACGCCACCGGCGATGACCAAGCGTTTGAGGCCGGTCTGCTTGAGGGCGCGCTTGCACTTGATGGTCAGAGTCTCCACCACCGCCTGCTGGAATGCCAGGGACACGTCGCAACGGGTTTGCTCGTTGTCGTCGCCAGCATTCTTGCATTGCTGCCAGGTGTTCAGGGCGAAGGTCTTGAGACCGCTGAAGCTGAACTCAAGGCCCGGACGATCGGTCATCGGTCGCGGGAACACGAAGCGCCCAGGCACCCCCTGTTCGGCCAAGCGCGCGATTTCCGGGCCACCTGGGTAGTTGAGGCCGATCAGTTTGGCGGTCTTGTCGAACGCTTCGCCAGCCGCATCGTCGAGGCTCTCGCCCAGCAGCTCGTAGTGACCGATGCCATCCACCCGCACCAGCTGGGTATGGCCGCCGGAAACCAACAAAGCGACGAACGGAAACTCGGGCGGGTTTTCCTCCAGCATCGGTGCCAGCAGGTGGCCTTCCATATGGTGCACACCGATCGCCGGGATATCCCAGGCGAAGGCCAATGCCTGGGCGCACGAGGCACCGACCAGCAGCGCACCGACCAGGCCAGGACCCGCGGTGTAGGCGATGGCGTCGATCTCGGTGGCGACGCAGCCAGCCTCCTCCAGCACCTGGCGGATGAGCGGCAGCATGCGCTTGACGTGGTCACGCGAGGCAAGCTCGGGCACCACGCCACCGAACACGCGGTGCAGGTCGATCTGACTGAACAGCGCGTCGGCCAACAAACCGCGCTCGCTGTCGTATAATGCGACGCCGGTTTCGTCGCAGGATGTTTCCAATCCCAGTACTAGCATGGGCTCGTCCCTTGTGGGGGCTGAATTCGAAGCCGCGCATGATAGTCCCCGTGCCGGGTGCCGACCAGCGGTTTTCGATCAGAGGCTTTGCATTCCGGCGTACTAAGGGTTAACATCCGCAACCCTTGAAAACCGACGTTCTCCAGCACACCTTTGTTTTGCCAGGAGCACGTCTACCCCGGTAATGAATTAAGGTAGCCCTGGATGCCAGCCGTCAAAGTTAAAGAGAACGAACCCTTCGACGTAGCTCTGCGTCGTTTCAAGCGCTCCTGCGAAAAAGCCGGTGTACTGGCTGAAGTTCGTAGCCGCGAGTTTTACGAGAAGCCGACCGCCGAGCGTAAGCGCAAAGCAGCTGCTGCTGTTAAGCGTCACGCCAAGAAAGTTCAGCGCGAACAGCGCCGCGCCGTTCGTCTGTACTAATACAGACGTTCTACGCTAGAGCTTCTGCCCTGCCCGGTTCACCGCCGGGCCGATGGCAGCGGTTTGATTCAAACCTTGAGCAGCTAGCCCAAGGCGCCCGTCGCAACCTGCAGTGGGCAAATGCATCAAAGCGTCAGATCTGGCTTCGGCCAGGCGTGCACGTCCTGACTGACGGGCCCTTGCGGCTACAGACGAGCACACATTCCCTCGCACTTCCCCTACTCAGCATTCGCCCCTCTGCGGCGCGTTAGCGATTAGACTTGCCAGTTGCCAGATGACGAGACTGCCATGGCCGGGCTGATTCCCCAAAGCTTCATCGACGACCTGATCAACCGCCTCGACATTGTCGACGTGGTGAGTTCGCGCGTTCAGCTGAAAAAAGCCGGCAAGAACTACTCCGCCTGCTGCCCGTTCCACAAGGAAAAGACCCCTTCCTTCACGGTCAGCCCCGACAAGCAGTTCTACTACTGCTTCGGCTGCGGTGCTGGCGGCAACGCCCTCGGCTTCGTCATGGACCACGACAACCTGGACTTCCCCCAGGCCGTCGAAGAACTGGCCCGCGCAGCTGGCATGGAAGTACCCAGGGAACAAGGCCGTCGCGACAACAAGCCGCGCCAGCCGACCGATTCGCCGTTGTACCCATTGCTGGATGCCGCCTCGGAGTTCTACCGCCAGGCCCTGCGCAGCCATCCGACCCGCAAGGCGGCGGTGGACTACCTCAAGGGCCGCGGCCTGTCGGGCGAAATCGCCCGCGACTTCGGCCTGGGCTTCGCCCCGCCGGGCTGGGACAACCTGCTCAAGCACCTGGGCGCCGACACCCTGCAACAGAAGGTGATGATCGACGCCGGCCTGCTGATCGAAAACGCCGAAAGCGGCAAGCGATACGACCGCTTCCGCGACAGGGTGATGTTCCCGATCCGCGACAGCCGCGGGCGCATCATCGCCTTTGGCGGCCGGGTACTGGGCGACGACAAGCCCAAGTACCTCAATTCCCCGGAAACCCCGGTGTTCCACAAGGGTCAGGAA
The DNA here is from genome assembly GCF_049325675.2 of Pseudomonas sp. HS6-2. Taxonomy (NCBI): domain Bacteria; kingdom Pseudomonadati; phylum Pseudomonadota; class Gammaproteobacteria; order Pseudomonadales; family Pseudomonadaceae; genus Pseudomonas; species Pseudomonas sp. HS6-2. Next base: position 5,794,458 of record NZ_CM143906.1, read on the forward strand.
CTCTACGGGCTGTACGAGGCACGCAAGCACAACCGCAACCTCGACGAGATCATCGTCGTCGAGGGCTACATGGACGTGATCGCCCTGGCCCAGCAGGGCCTGCGCAATGCCGTGGCCACCCTCGGCACCGCGACCAGCGAAGAGCACCTCAAGCGCCTGTTCCGCGTGGTGCCCAGCGTGCTGTTCTGCTTCGATGGCGACCAGGCCGGGCGCAAGGCCGCCTGGCGCGCACTGGAATCAACCCTCTCGGCACTGCAGGACGGCCGCCGTGCGCGCTTCCTGTTCCTGCCCGAAGGCGAAGACCCGGACAGCCTGGTGCGTGCCGAAGGCACCGATGCCTTCAAGGCGCGGATCAACCAGCACGCGCAGCCACTGGCCGACTATTTCTTCGAGCAACTGAGCAATGAAGCCGACCCGCGCTCGCTGGAAGGCAAGGCACACATGGCGACTCTGGCCGCACCGTTGATCGAAAAGATCCCCGGCGCCAACTTGCGTCAGCTGATGCGCAACCGCCTGAAGGAAATCACCGGCCTGGACCCACAGCAGGTCGAGCAACTGTCGCAACAGGCTCCGGCGGCCAGCAGTGTGCCTGACTATGACCCTGGCTATGACTACGATGCCATGGCCAGCTTCACCCCCGACTACGGCGACATGCCACAGCACGACTACGCTCCCGTTCATCAAGAGCCGGAGTGGAAGCCGAACAAAGACGGGGGCAAAAAGCAGTGGAGCGATAAGCCGTGGGACAAGAACCGCAAGGGCGGCAAGCCATGGCAGCAGCGCGACGAAGCGCCGCCGCGGGTGCCGGCACCGGTCGAACCACCGACCCTGGCTGCCCTGCGCACCTTGCTGCACCACCCGCTACTGGCCGGCAAGGTCGAGGATGCCAGCCACTTCGCCGACGAAGAACACCTGTACAGTCAACTGCTGGTGGCCCTGATCGAAGCTGCGCAGAAGAATCCTGGGCTAAGCTCAATGCAGCTGATCGCACGTTGGCACGGCACTGAACAAGGCCGCCTGCTGCGGGCCCTGGCTGAAAAGGAATGGTTGATCGTGGCTGACAACCTTGAACAACAGTTTTTCGACACTATAACTAGCTTGTCCGCCCGCCAACGCGAGCGCAGCCTGGAACAACTGCTCAGGAAATCACGTCAAAGCGAATTGACCAGCGAGGAAAAATCACAGCTCCTCGCCCTGCTGAGCCGGAATGTTCCCGCACAAACGCCGACCTCATCTGGCGCGTGAGGCCCATGCTCGGGTATAATCCTCGGCTTGTTTTTTGCCCGCCAAGACCTTCAGTGGATAGGGTGTTATGTCCGGAAAAGCGCAACAGCAGTCTCGTATCAAAGAGTTGATCACCCGCGGTCGTGAGCAGGGCTACCTGACTTACGCGGAGGTCAACGACCACCTGCCTGAGGATATTTCAGATCCGGAACAGGTGGAAGACATCATCCGCATGATCAACGACATGGGGATCAACGTATTCGAGAGTGCTCCGGATGCGGATGCCCTTCTGTTGGCGGAAGCCGACACCGACGAAGCCGCGGCCGAAGAAGCCGCTGCTGCGTTGGCGGCAGTTGAAACCGATATCGGCCGCACGACCGACCCGGTGCGCATGTACATGCGTGAAATGGGTACCGTCGAGCTGCTGACCCGCGAAGGCGAGATCGAAATCGCCAAGCGGATCGAGGAAGGCATCCGTGAAGTCATGGGCGCCATCGCTCACTTCCCGGGTACTGTCGACTACATCCTCGGCGAATACGACCGCGTCACCGCCGAAGGCGGCCGCCTGTCCGACGTTCTCAGCGGTTACATCGACCCTGACGACAACATTGCCGCGCCGACCGAAGAAGTGCCAGTACCTGGCGCCAAGGCCCCTGCGGCCAAGGAAGAGTCGGACGACGAAGAGGAAGAAAGTGAAGGCGGTGACGACGAGGAAGAGGCCGAAAGCGGGCCTGATCCGGTCGTTGCAGCTCAGCGCTTCGGCGCCGTTGCCGATCAGCTTCAGGCCACCAACAAGGTCCTGAAGAAGGGCGGCCGCAACGCCAAGGAAAGCATCGAAGCCCTGCAGGCCCTGGCTGATCTGTTCATGCCGATCAAGCTGGTACCGAAGCAGTTCGACGTCCTCGTCGAGCGTGTGCGCGATGCCCTGAACCGCCTGCGTCAGCAAGAGCGTGCGATCATGCAGCTGTGCGTGCGTGACGCCCGCATGCCGCGTGCCGACTTCCTGCGCCTGTTCCCGAGCAACGAAACCGACCAGACCTGGTCCGGTGACTTGGCCAAGCGCAGCACCAAGTGGGCTGCCGCCCTGGGTGAAAAGGACGCCGCCATCGTCGCCTGCCAGCAGAAGCTGATCGACCTTGAGACCGAAACCGGCCTGACCGTCGCCGAGATCAAGGAAATCAACCGTCGCATGTCCATCGGTGAGGCGAAAGCCCGCCGCGCCAAGAAAGAAATGGTCGAGGCGAACCTGCGTCTGGTGATCTCCATCGCCAAGAAGTACACCAACCGTGGCCTGCAGTTCCTCGACCTGATCCAGGAAGGCAACATCGGCTTGATGAAGGCGGTGGACAAGTTCGAATACCGTCGCGGCTACAAATTCTCGACGTACGCCACCTGGTGGATCCGCCAGGCGATCACCCGCTCGATCGCCGACCAGGCGCGCACCATCCGTATTCCGGTGCACATGATCGAGACGATCAACAAGCTCAACCGTATTTCCCGCCAGATGCTGCAGGAAATGGGTCGTGAACCGACCCCGGAAGAGCTCGGTGAGCGCATGGAAATGCCTGAGGACAAGATCCGCAAGGTATTGAAGATCGCCAAAGAGCCGATCTCCATGGAAACCCCGATCGGTGACGACGAAGATTCGCACCTGGGCGACTTCATCGAGGACTCGACCATGCAGTCCCCGATCGACGTGGCCACGGTCGAAAGCCTCAAGGAAGCGACCCGTGACGTGCTCTCGGGCCTGACCGCACGCGAAGCCAAGGTGCTGCGCATGCGCTTCGGTATCGACATGAACACCGACCACACCCTCGAAGAGGTGGGCAAGCAGTTCGACGTGACCCGTGAGCGGATCCGTCAGATCGAAGCGAAGGCGTTGCGCAAACTGCGCCACCCGACTCGCAGCGAGCACCTGCGCTCCTTCCTCGACGAGTGATGACAAACCCCGGCCCAGGCCGGGGTTTTTCTTATCCGACAAATAGTTGTGATCGGCCGCTCGGCTGGCTGAATGCCCGTCTACACTCGACTTCAGACCAACTGAATGCGAGGCCGCTATGCTGCCGAAGCCGGCCATTCTGTTGCTGCTCCTGATGCTGTGGAACACAACGGCCGGCGCCCTGACCCTGACAGACGAGGAAAAAACCTGGCTCGCTGCCCACCCGCAGTTGAGACTGGGCGTCGACGCCTCCTGGCCACCATTTGAATTTCGTGACCAGGAGGGCCGGTACCAGGGATTGGCCGCCGATTACATCGCCTTGCTCCAGGATCGCCTGGGAGTATCACTGAAACCGGTCGAACCCAGCAGCTGGACCGAGGTGCTGCAGCAGGCGCGCGAAGGCCGTATCGACCTGTTGCCCGGCATCATGTCGACGCCGGAACGTCAGGGCTACCTGGCGTTCACCCGCCCCTACCTCGATTTCCCCATCGTCATCCTGGCCCATGATGGCGGTCCGCAACCGCGCACGCTCAAGGACCTGTACGGGCTGAAGGTCGCCGTGGTGGAAAACTACGCGCCCCATGAACTGCTACGTACTCACCACCCGGACCTCAACCTGGTGGCGATGCCCAATGTCAGCTCGACCCTGCAGGCACTGGCCACGGACGCGGTGGACGCCGTGGTCGGCGACCTCGCCTCGAGCATCTGGAGCTTGCGCCAGCTCAAGCTCGAAGGGCTATACGTGAGCGGCGAAACGCCCTACCGCTATCAACTGGCAATGGCCGCGCCCCGTGACCAGCAGGTACTGATCGGCATCCTCGACAAGGTGATGGCCGACATGTCCAGCGATGAAGTCAGCCATATCCAGCAGCGCTGGGTTGGCAACGTGGTCGACCAACGCAGCTTCTGGCGTGACACGCTGCTCTATGGCCTGCCCGCCGTCCTGCTGCTGATCGCCATTCTCGCCGTGGTCATCCGCATCAATCGCCGGCTCAGTTCGGAAATCTCCCGGCGCATCGCCCTGGAGCAGGAGCTGCGCAGCAGCGAATACCACTATCGCGGCCTGATCGAGAGCCTGTCGGCAATCGCCTGGGAAGCCGACGCCAACGACTTCACCTACAGCTATGTCTCGCCCCATGCCGAAGACTTGCTGGGTTACCCCCTGCACGACTGGCTCAAGCCCGGCTTCTGGCGCAGCATCCTGCACCCCGAAGACGCACTCTGGGCCCAGGCCTTCTGCGAGAGTGAAACCGCTGCCGGGCGTGACCACAGCCTCGATTACCGCGTGATGCGCGCCGACGGCCAACCGCTTTGGGTACGCAATATCGTCAGCATGATCGAACACGGCCACCGGCCCGTGATGCGCGGCCTGATGATCGACATCAGCGAGACCAAACGCACCGAAGTCGCCCTGCGCCTGTCGGAACAGAAGTTCGCCTCGGTGTTCGAGCAGTGCCCGGACATTCTGCTGATCGCACGGCACAGCGATGGCGTGCTGCTCGAGGTCAATGAAGCGTTCGAAGAGCAGATTGGCCTGACACAGGGCGAAGTAATCGGCCGCACCGCCACCGAGCTCAACTTGTGGGGCATCGAAGGAATGGGCCCGAGGCTGCTCGAACGCCTGCACCAAGGCGGCATCCGCAACATCGAAATGACCTTCCGCCGCAGCAACGGCCAGTTGTTCACCGGCCTGACCTCAGCCGAAACCTTCGAGCTTGACGGCACCCTGGCGCTGGTCGTGGCCGTTCGCGACATCAACCAGCTCAAGGAAACCCAGCAACAGTTGCAGACTTCCGAGGAAAAGTTTGCCAAGGCATTCCACGCATCACCTGATGGCCTACTGCTGTCGCGTCAGAGCGATGGCCTGCTGTTGGAGGTCAACGAGGGTTTCTGCCGCCTGACCGGTTACGAATTCAACCCGCCTATCGACCAGACCTCGTTCGACCTGGGGATCTGGGTAGACCTCAACGAACGCAAGCGCCTGATCGACCAGCTTGGCCGCGATGGCTTCGTGCGAGACTTCAGTTGCCACCTGCGCCGCAGCGACGGGCAGATTCGCCTCTGCGAGCTGTCGGCTCGGCCACTGCCGATCGGTGGTGTCGACTGCATGCTGACCATCGCCCGCGACATCACCGAACGCCACCTGATGCAGGAAAAGCTGCAACTGGCTGCCACCGTGTTCGAAAATACCGCTGAAGGCGTGTTGATCACCGATACCGACCAACGCATCAGCGCAGTCAACCGTGCCTTCAGCGAGATCACCGGCTACAGCGAGATCGAAGCACTCGGCCAGACCCCGCGCCTGCTCGCCTCTGGTCAGCATGACAGCGCTTTCTACGCTGCCATGTGGCACCAGCTCACTGCTGAAGGTCACTGGCAGGGCGAGATCTACAACAAACGCAAGAATGGCGAGCTGTATCCCGGCTGGCTGACCATCAGCGCCGTACGCAACAGCGAGCGCGACGTCACCCATTTCGTCGCCGTGTTCGCCGACATTTCCAGTCTCAAGCATGCCCAGGCCAAACTCGATTACCAGGCCCACCACGACCCACTGACCGGCCTGCCCAACCGCGCCCTATTCGAAAACCGGCTGCAGGCCGTGCTGACCTGCTCGCAGGTCTCCAATCGCCAGGGCGCGGTGCTGTTCCTCGACCTGGACCGTTTCAAACACATCAACGACAGCCTCGGTCACCCGGTCGGCGACCTGCTGCTCAAAGGCATCGCCCAACGCCTCAAGGAACAGGTGCGCGACGTCGACACCGTGGCCCGTCTGGGTGGCGACGAGTTCATCATCCTGCTGCCCGGCCTGCACAAACCCAGCGATGCCCATGCCATCGCCAACAAGCTGTTGGCCTGCTTCGTCGCCCCGTTCCAGGCCGGCGAGCACGAGTTCTTCACCAGCGCCAGCATCGGCATCAGCCTCTACCCGCAGGATGGCACCGACGTCGCCACGCTGATCCGCAACGCCGATGCTGCCATGTACCGCTCCAAGGCCAAAGGCCGCAACCGCGTGGAAGCCTACACCCGTGACCTGACCGTGCAGGCCAGCGAACGCATCGCCATGGAGCACGAGCTGCGCCGCGCCATCGAGCGTAACGAGATGAGCCTGAGCTTCCAGCCCAAGCTGAGCCTCAAGACCCAGACCCTAGTCGGGGCCGAAGCGCTGATTCGCTGGAGCCACCCGACATTCGGCGAGGTACCGCCCGAGCATTTCATTCACTTGGCCGAAGAGAACGGCACCATTCTCCAGCTGGGCGACTGGGTGCTGGAGCAGGCATGCCAGCAGATGCACCGCTGGAAGAAGACTTACCAGGCCTTTGGGCCACTGTCGATCAACCTGGCGGGCGCGCAGCTGCGTCACCCCAACCTCGCCAAACGCATCGAGCATTTGTTGAAAGTCTACCAACTGAAAGCGGGCGACCTGCAGCTGGAAATCACCGAAAACTTCATCATGAGCCAGGCCGAGGAGGCCTTGGCCATATTGCACCAGCTCAAGAAGCTGGGCGTGCAGCTGGCGATCGACGACTTCGGCACCGGCTACTCGTCGCTGAGCTACCTCAAGCGCCTGCCGCTGGACATCCTCAAGATCGACAAATCGTTCATCCGCGGCCTGCCGGATGACCCGCACGACGCCGCCATCGCCCGCGCCATCATTGCACTGGGGCGCAGCATGCAATTGACGATCATTGCCGAGGGTGTAGAGAACCAGGCGCAGCAACGCTTCCTTGCTGCCGAGGGCTGCGAGCAGATCCAGGGCTACATCGTCAGCCTGCCATTGCCGCCGGATGAGTTCGCAGCGACGTTTCTTCGTATAGCACTGTCCGATCTTTCGGATGGCACGCTTTCAAAACCCTCGTTATAATCCGGGCACTTACTGAGGGCCTATAGCTCAGTTGGTTAGAGCAGAGGACTCATAATCCTTTGGTCCACGGTTCAAGTCCGTGTGGGCCCACCAACTTGAAAGCCGCGCATTGCGCGGCTTTTGTGTTTCTGGTGGGACTACCTCAGATACAGTCCTATGGTCCAAAGGTACAAATTAGGTACAGTGCGGCTTCGCTTGCACGCCTTTGGAGTCCTTCAGATGGCCACAATCGTCAAAACCCCAGCCGGCACCTGGAAGGCCGTAATCCGCAAAACCGGATGGCCGACCAACGCCAAGACCTTCCGCACCAAACGCGACGCCGAGGATTGGTCACGACGCACCGAAGATGAAATGGTGCGGGGGGTGTATATCCAGCGCAGCGGGTCCGAGCGCCTGACGCTTGAAAAAGCCTTGCAGCGATATCTACGGGAAATCACGCCGACGAAGAAACCAACGACTCAGCGGGCGGAGATCACCAAGGCGAAGCAGTTAATCAAGGGGCTGGGTAAATACTCGCTCGCTGCACTTTCTGCCGAAGTGATAGCCGATTACCGGGATAAGCGTCTCTCCACCTTTACCACACGCGGTCAGCCAACCAGCAACAATACGGTGCGCTTGGAGCTAGCGCTGCTGAGCCACCTGTTCACAGTGGCCATTCAAGAATGGGGATTAGGCCTAACGTTCAATCCTGTGCTGAACATCAGAAAGCCAAGCCCAGGAGAAGGACGTGACCGCCGCCTTACCGCTGATGAAGAGCGCAAACTCATTGCTGCGGTTAAAAAGCACAGCAATCCCATGCTGAATTGGATCGTGCGCATCGCACTAGAAACTGGTATGCGCTCTTCCGAAATCACAACCCTGCGCCGCGGTCAGGTAGATGTAGCGCGCCGTATCGTCCGTCTGCTTGATACCAAAAACACACAGCCTCGAACCGTCCCACTGACAACCGATGCCACCGCCGCTTTCCGCGAGGCATTGGCCAACCCGATTCGTCCACTCGACTCTGATTTGGTTTTCTTCGGTGAACCTGGCAAAGACGGTAAGCGTCGCCCCTACAACTTCAACAAGGTCTGGTTAGACATCAAGAAAAATCTCGGTCTGGCCGATTTCAGGTTCCATGACTTGCGTCATGAAGCCGTCAGCCGTTTAGTCGAAGGTGGCCTCAGCGACCAAAAGGTCGCCGCCATCAGCGGCCACAAATCAATGCAAATGCTCCGACGCTACACCCATCTACGAGCTGAAGATCTAGTCAATGAACTGGATGTTCTGGCGCGTCGGCGAACTGGAAAGAAGAAGGAATCGACCCCAGCGCCTTCGACACTGCCTGACGGCTGATGCCCATCCTCCGAGCAATCTCGCTCTGGTTCAAACCGGACGCCCGAAGAATCAGCATCTGTTTCTTGGCGTCCGTCAGACGAGCATCAATCATAAAGCGGGCTTGCTCACGCAGTGCACCTTCATCTGCGGCGGTAAGACCGTTGCTATGCGTGATATGGAAAGCAAAAAGTTCGGCAGCAGGAGTGTCATGCTTCGGTGACAGTGTGCGCTGAGCACTTTGTTCTGTGAGCCGGGCCAGTTCGAGATTAAAGAGATTCTTTGAGCGCTTTGCACGTTGATACTGCGGGTTCCAAGTCCCATCAACATGCCGAGGTCGATGGGAAGCGCAATACCGATTACTGAGGTGCAGTGCGTAGTCGGTATCGGCGCTTTCTGGCCAATCACCTGTATTGATCAGATGAGCGAGTTCAGACGGCTGCCCGCACATCTCACAAAAGTCTCTGTTGCGCTGCGCATTTTGAGTTACGCCCTCAACGGTACATCGTGAGCGAGCAGGACGCTTGCGGCCGCAAGCTTCGATTACCTCCACCAATGTTTCAAGCGTCCCGATCACTTCTCTCGATTGCTCTCCAGTATGACGCGTCGCGCTCATGTACTGACGGATCAGAACTCGCTGAGCCTGCATAGCTCCCTTGTAGTGAATTGAATGTATCAGATCACTCAGGGCGACAGTTCCCGGTGCACCCAATATGTATCGCTGAAACACCGCATCGACACACAGCAGCGCGATAGCCGGGTCGATCAGTTGCTCAATCAGCCTGCGTATCGGAAAACGTCTCGCGCTGCTTGAGTATGGCCGCCAGTTGGCGACGAGCTCTCGCACCGCCGCTTCCATGATCGGTGAACAGTTGGGCCAGACTGGGATTTCTGTTTCGCTTGCGCTCATGTCAACCATAGTGATCAATTAAAAGGATGTTATCAACCAGCGCCCTCCCTACGATACGGATAAATCCGATCACAAATGGAGATGAGCGATGGGTATCGAAGAAAACCTTTTGGAGCGATTTGGACCACTATTGAGCTTGCCTCAGTTGGCGACGATCTTGGATCGATCACCAGATGGCCTAAGAATCAGCCTGAGAACGCAAAACCCTTGGACCCTCCCCATCAACAGAGCCCGTCTGAAGATAGGCCGCAGAGTCTACTTCCGGACCTCTCAAATTGCTGAGGTCCTTAGCGCAGACTCATTCGAAGATGGCGGGCGTATTTGATGGCTATCGATCTAGCCGCAGCTTTCGAAACTCCTCCCCCGCAGCTTGATTTCATATGGCCTGGCTTCCTTGCAGGCACGGTAGGGGCGTTGATCGCCCCAGGAGCCACCGGCAAGAGCTACTGGGCGCTCGAGGCAGCCATGTCTGTCGCGTGCAGCGTTGCCGGAGGCGACCTTGTTGGGCTCTCTCCAGCACTAAACGGAAAGGTGGTCTATCTCGCAGGCGAAGACCCGAACGTTGCGTTAGTGCGCCGTATTCATGCGATAGGCCACCACCTGAACAGAGACGCTCGTTGCGCAATCGCTCAGAACCTCATCGTGGAGCCGCTCATGGGCAAACGCCTGAACGTCATGGATGAACGGCACCTTGTTCGCTTAATTGAGTTTTGTGAAGGCAGCCGGTTGATAGTATTGGATACCCTGAGCCGCATTCATGACAAGGACGAGAACAGCAATGGCGATATGGCAAGACTCGTCGCCACGCTTGAGCATGTTGCGACCTGCACTGGGGCCTCAGTTTTGTACCTTCACCATGTCAGCAAGGGCAGTGCCCGCGAAGGACAGACGGATCAACAGCAGGCAGCACGTGGCGCATCTGCTCTAATCGACAATGCCCGTTGGTGTGGCTTCGTTGCGAAGATGACAGAGGACGAGGCCCAGAGCCTCAGCGACCGCGCCTATGACCGTCAGCCCATCGGCAACGACCGGCGCGGCTTCTTTGTCCGCTTTGGTGTCAGCAAACAGAATTACGACGCTGCACCGCATGAGCAATGGTATCAACGCCGCGACGGCGGCGTTTTGATGCCGGTGGAGTTGTTGAACGTCAAGCAGGACAGCGGAAAAGGGCGTCAACGTGAGCAAGCATGATTTGACTCATGCCCGGCACGACCCGGTGCATTGTCTTGCACCCGGCCTGTTCCGTAGCCTCAAACGTGGCGAACGCAAGCGCAATAAGCTGGACGTTGCGTATGACTACGGTAACGGCAAGCGCATCGAGTTCAGCGGGCCGGAACCACTGGGGGCCGACGATCTCCGCATTCTGCAAGGACTGGTAGCAATGGCTGGGCCTTCTGGCCTTGTACTTTCTCCCGATCCTCAGACCGAAGCCGGTCGTCAGCTCAGGCTATTTCTCGAACCTAAGTGGGAAGCCGTCCAGCAGGATGCGATGGTGGTCAAGGGTAGTTATCGGTCGCTGGCCCGTGAGGTTGGGTATGCGGACATAGATAATACGAGGCCAGTACGCGATTGCATTGAGAGGCTCTGGAAAGTCTCTATCATTGCGCAAAATGGAAGCAAGCGGCAGGGCTTCCGTTTGCTGTCCGAGTACGCAAGTGATGAGCAGCAGGGCAAGCTGTATGTAGCATTGAACCCTCTTATTGCACGCGCAATCATGGGAGGGCAGCACATCCGCATAGACATGGCCGAAGTCAGGAAGCTACAGACCGATCCTGCCCGTCTGATTCATCAACGACTGTGCGGCTGGATCGACCTCGGCAAGTCGGGGCGGGTAGAGCTGAACACGTTATGCGGCTATGTTTGGCCGGATGAACCGACGAACCCGAATACCATCAAAAAACGCCGCCAGACAGCACGCAAGGCGCTGGTTGAGCTTGCTACCGTTGGTTGGAGACTGAACGAGTATGCTAAGGGCAAATGGGAGATCGGGCGACCCAAGGCATCCGAGTTTAACGCTGCGCCGCCCTGTTTAACGGCACCCATCCCCCCGTTTAACAGTATCCAATCCCCTGTTTAACGGCACCCCGCCAGTTTCTGAAAACCCAGCACCGGCGGGCCTTTGCGGGCCGCTCGCAGATTCCATCCAAGATTCTCTAAGAATCTCCATCATGGGCGCTAAGCTCCGCGCCTTGATGGCGCAGCTCATCGCCTGCTGCTCTTGGTCGGCCTACGGCCGTTGTGCACCAAAAGGAAGGGCGGCACCGTCGAACACCTACCACCAAAACCACCAAGTGCATCGCGCCGTCTGCGGCATCCGAGGACACACAAAAAGTAAAGGTCTAGTAGCGAACGACCAACCAGAACGACGCAGCAGCCGCCAAAATGCTTTTAAATGATGCAGGATGAATATAGCATAGCCGATTCTTACTAATAATTTTCTATAGTCAATGGCTAATCGCGCACTAGTAATGCGCCCCAGTTTATCTCTACCTCACCCATCTTAGGTGAATAGTCTCATAAAGCCAAGGAAGTCGAAATGTCGAATAGTTTATTACCCTGGTCACTGGAAAATTGGAGCTCATCCAAAACTACTAATTGGTTTATGATGGAGGAGTACCAGCTATTTTCGCCTAATGCAATTTTGTGTAGCGAAGTTAAAATTGGACCCTATACATTCATCTTCAATAGCATAGCAAAAAACGATATTGCTCAGACGCTCATAACCGCAAGGGTGCGTCTCTTTATAAATAACTCGTCAAAAAAAGAGCAACAAGAAACATTGAGTTTTGATGCCCATGTAGGTGACGAAATCTCTGGTCTTATATCGATAGGATTAGGTATCAAAGTTTTTTGTGCCGGCATTAGTAGAAGATTTAATCCTCCAAACTCTAAATTCGGTGACCCGTACGGGGAACCTTGTTTTTCAGAACAATTCTCACCTCCCGGTCTGCACATTGCAGAACTTTTTCCTATTCTTCCAGACGTCACGGCGGCAATGTGCTCACCGTCAGAGGGCCATCTATCAACCCTGGAAAGCCTTGAATTTGCAACGCCGGATCGCTACAAAGCATTTATACGATCCGCATGTTTGTACAAGGATGCCCTTGACATGGTGGACCATGATCCGAATCTGAGTTGGATTTTAATGGTTTCAGCTCTTGAAACAGCTGCTGTGGTTGAACCCGAGTTTGAAATACCACCCGAACAAGTATTAAAAGATAGCTTTCCATCCTTATATGAAACTCTACAAAACTGCGCCGACCCCACCGTAGTACATAAAGTCGCCCCTATTGTTGCCCCTACCCTTAAAGCCACCTCTAAATTTATTGGATTTTGTCTTCGCCACTTGCCGGCTGAGCCTTGCAGCAGACCTGATGATATAGATGCTCGTGTCATCTGGAGTTTGGAAAATATAAAAAAAATCCTATCAACTGTTTATGGTCACAGATCAAACTATCTTCATACGGGTCAACGTTTTCCATCATTAATGTCCAAGGCACCAATTAAATTCGAGGAAAAACCTAATGTCGAGAAAGAGAAAGACTGGTTAAGTCGAGAATGGAAAGAGAGAGATGTTCCTATCAATTTACACACCTTCAACTATTTGACAAGACATATTCTGCTCAACTGGTGTAGGACTTTTAAGCCGAAAGACTAAATATGAAGCTTGGTTGGGAGAACTCCTTACCCCTTATGTGCTATCTATCTATGAAAAACTGCCCTCAATTCATAGATTTGCATAGCAGTGCTGGATAGAGAGCCTTGGCAGTGGCAGGTCTCTCTTACTTCTGTGCTTTCTGCTGCTTCTGTGCTTCCTGCGCGGCCTGGATGGCCAGCAACGCCTGCTGATTCAGGGCTGCGCTATTCTTGCTGCCCAGCAGAGGCAGGCGATTTATAGCCTGTGCGCCGGCAAACATGCTATAGGAAGCCGACAAGGCGAGTGGGCTTACTCGAAGCTGCAAGGCCGTGTACTGACGATCCAACCTATCGAGTTGCGGCCCGTAGCCCTTGCTACGCAGCCATCGACCGAGCGCCCACATGCAGATGGCAAACGTCGATGCGATTACTACGAATCCAGCGAACATCAGTATGTCCATCATGGTTATTTCTCCGAGGTGTGGTTGTTTGAGGCCATGCCGGGCACATTGAACGAGGCTAGTCGACTTGCAGGGGGGCTTGCGTCCGAGGCTGGACGGATGACGTTAGATTCTGTTTGCGCAGCTTCCGCGATTGTTTCCGCGCCATTGGCTGGAATGATCGAGCTAGCACCGTCAGGAATAGCCGGCGAAGATCCTGCACCAAGAGACAGTGAGTGCGCATTCTCCATACCAGGCACTGCCATCGAGGCCATCACGCCAAGCATCTTTGCGCCACCATTGGCCGATTGCGAAAGCGCGTTACCGGCGCTGACAGATCCCCCTTTTGGTGTCGCTTGCGGGTCTTTTTCGTCGTTGCCCTGCGCAGCCTTCCCTGCCTGTCTGGCGGCCGGCTGTACGCCGCTGCTGGGCTGCGTAGGTGCAGCCGATTGTGTCGAACTAGCAGTGCTGCCACCTAAACGTGAGCCGGTCGAACTCGCAACCTTCGCGGCGACCCCACCGCCGGTACTGGTGCCAATACCTACGGATGACGCTGTGCCGCCGGCAGAGGTTGCCGCCACACCGGCCGAGGTAGCACCGGCAGCGATGCTGGAGTTGAGCGAGCCCGCAAGGCCGCCAGCCGCACCGGCAGCGCCTGCGCTACTCCCGCCCGCACCAATCGCTGCCGCCGCTGGAGCTGCGGCACCCGCTGTTGCAATGGTTGCAATGGCCGCCGCAGCACCAGCCGCACCGGCCGCCGCCATACCACCGATTGCCGAGCCGCCGCCCATCGACGTGCCACTAATCATCCCACCGATCAATTCGGGAATAGTTTTAGTCAGATAAGCGCATACCAGAGCCAAGCCCGCCAATGTCATCAATGACGCTTCGTCGTTGGTATATGCTGCTAACCACGACTTCGCTGAAGTGACGATAATTCCTACGATCAAGGTCAGGACGAACAGCTTAGCGCCAACTGCAATAACGAATCGGAGCGGAGCGATAGCAAAATCGCGTGTCCACTGCGAACCACCAAAACCATAGAACAGCACGGAGGCGTTGATGATGACATACGACTCTACAAGCGTCACAAACATGAATGCCGCGATGAATGCGAAACACAATAAAACTAAACAGCCAACAATCGCAATGAGGATCGCTTTACCCGGAGAGAAAACAGAGATTCCCTCTACGATAGTGCGTGAGAAATCGACAGCCACTGCAAACATATCACCCGGCTGAATCGCTCGACCCAAACCGCTGGCCGTTCCCGCCGCTTCCCGGAAGCTACTAACTGCTGCTGTCGCCCAAGGAACGGAATGCTCAATAATGGCGTAGAAAAAGCCGACTGCCATGAAGAAACGGATTAGCTCACCAACAATCTCGCCTAGGTCAGCTTGTTTCATGACTAGAGGCATGAACGTCCACACTAGCTGGATTAGTGCAAGGGAGCCCAGTAATTTGAGTGCATAGCCCTGGAGACGTGGTGACCATTCACTTGCGGCGTCATATAGCATCCGCAAAAGACCATTCATTTCATTGCCCTGGGTTATATCTCCTGCTGCGGCAGCAGTGCCGACCGAAAACAGTAGCGCCGCACCGATGAACGCGAGAAGTGCTGAACGTTGCATAGTTAGAAATCCTCAGATGATCCCCAGATGTTTTTCCGGGCTTCGAATTTTTTATCAGCGTCAGTCGGCGTAGGCCGCTCAGCAATCACGCATTTAGTGTTGATGGACACCACGACACCGGACACAAAAGCACCACCAAGAGCAGAAGCGATGCACAACACAGCAATAAAAATCTTAGAAATAAACATGGTTAGAAATCCTCCGAAGGTCCCCAGTTATTTTTCCTGGCCTCGAATTGTTGTTCCGCTGCTTCGCTGACAGCCTTCCGGTCGCCTTGCTGAGCCATGTAGTTGCCCTGCATGTTGATTTGCGTGGCCAGTAAGTCGCGCAGCTTTTGCAGTTGCTGCACGTTCTGCGAGGCAATTTCATTGCCCGCCTGAATCGCCTGCATCCGACCAACGGCTGACTGCGAACGAGCCACCATTCGGTTTAGCTGAGCGTCCTCGGACTCGAAGGTGCTGGTATTGAGGTTCGTCGCTTCCATCGCCGTTTTCACGTTGTCGCGGCCCTGTTGCGACCACTTTTTATAGCGATCCTGCGCCGGGACCTCTGCCAAGTTCGCTGCTTGATTCAGGTAGTACTCGAAGCCGGGAAAAGCCGTGTGGAACTGAGAGTCCATGTTCTGGATTTGGCGGCCCAGAGCCTGCGAGCGGTTATAGATATTGACCGCGCTTTTTAAGTCCGCCGCGATGCTGCCGAACATCGAATCGGGCAAGCCCGTGCCCTGAGTTACCATGTTTTGATACTGCTGAATCTGCGTTTGTAACTGTTCGGCCGTGTTCAGCGCTGTGTTGACCTGCTCCGCATATTCAAACATTTGCTGATAAAATGTAGAACAATTTGCGCAGTAGATAGCGAAAGCGTTCTGCTGCGTGAGAAGAAAAATAATAGCTACAGCTATTAATCTAAGTGCTTGCTTCATTTTTGCCCCCAATGTGAGCCTGTCATGACAAATGACCTTGTTTTCTTGCAGTAGCGAGATACGTATCGTGTAAACTGAACATATCCAAAACTAAATCTACCCACATATTCGGCATAAAGAGTTTTGAGTGTGTGACCAAGCAGTATTTTCGTTTCCAACTCCTCCCTGACCGAGAAGAATTCGGCGCGCCCAGCTCTTCTCTTGATACGCTTTAGACTATCACTTCGCATCGGCATTTCCTCCTGCTAATGCAGTTGGTTTTAGCACGAATGAAAGTCTAAGAAAACACGAAATAACTACACATCGAAAACCAATGAAATCAAACGCAACTATATGCAACTCAAGGCAACTCAAGGCAACTCAAGGCAACTCAAGGCAACTCAAGGCAATTTATTGAAAGTTAATGCAGATGGTAGATTTTGCTTTTTATATTTCCTTTAATCGCTTACAACAAGACGGCAAGATGTGTGTTGTGGGTCCACAGGCTTCGCCTGTTCTCCCCCAACACCGCCACTTACTCACCTGCGGTTCGACGGCATCTTGCTCTGCGAGGCTTACCGTCGCTGCCGCGACCAGACACTGAACGCCCGAGCGGCACCAAAGGAAAGGCGCGCTGCTTCGCCACCTAGCCGTCGCTGCGGCAAGAGCGAGAGACGAATGGCAGAGAAGAAAAAAACGACTTACGGCACCCGGCCCCGGAACGAATACATTAAGGTATTCGTGACCGAGGACGAGCGCTCCGAGCTGGTAGACCGTGCCGCGCAAGCGGGTATGTCTCAGTCAGCGTTCTTGCGGGCTGTTGGTTTGAGTGAGCCGATCCGGTCGGTTGTAGATCTACAAGCCGTCGTCGATCTGGGCAAGGTCAATGGCGATCTCGGGCGGGTCGCTGGAATATTGAAACTTTGGCTCGCAGAGAAGCGCGGCCAAGGTGCAAGACCGACCGACGTGGAAGCAATAATGAACGAATTCCGTAGACTCCAGCACATGCTACTTCCAATCATGTCTAGAATAGTCAAAGATAATAAGTAAGTTCATTCGATCAAACTGAAATTCTAGAGCATCTTTCAAGAGAAAATTATGAATCGAGATAATTCCCACTTTCTCTATATGGTGAAGCTGCTGAGAAAAAATCCAAGCTACGCAATAAAGCTGCTAAGAGAAATAGCGTCTGGAGGGAGTGAAGACGAATTGAAAATTATAAAAAGAATGTGTGAGTCTTCATTTGGCCTGGAGTGGCCGCCCCTAATCAGTTTACAAGACAGGAAAAAGGAGGGTTTCAAAATCTAGCCCCCTGCCACCTCTTCAGTCAGCCTAGGCCTTCTGAGAGGTGGCGAGGAGTCAAGACCCCAAGATGCATGCGGACCCTAGGAGAGCAAGCTTTCGTACATAGAACAACTGGCTCAAAGCGCTGGTGTGTGCGACCGCAAACGGTCTTCATAGTGCATGCAGCGCTTGGCATCAGTATACTTCCTGACTGACCTTGGCGTCCAGCTCTTTGGAAAAGTCAAAGTTAGCCCATTTTGTAAACCAGTAGTCGTTATAGTATTGGAACCGAGAAAGATCAGAGCCGTCCATTCCATAATAACTCATTATGGAGACTTTCGTTTCTCTACTAACGTAGGGGCATACCAAAAGATCTAGTGCCAAATGAGTCATCTCTGAGCTTCCAACTAAAGACGCTCTATTCCGAGTGAACCGGTGTAGAACATAGGCCTCTAACGCCTCTCTAATCTCAGAATATCGAACTTTCTGCCCCACATAAAAAAATAGCGTAATAATGGAAAAGTAATCCATTTCATTTGTTACTATATAACGACCTTCCGTCTTTTCTAGGCCAAAACAACGAGCAAGAAGGCTCTCACTTACACGATAGTTCTTCCCGAGCTGCTCCATCAGCACCAGAAGATACATAACTTCAATACGCGCACCTTTCCCATCCGAGTATTTATCAATGATACTAGCACTTCTTTCATTAATAACTTGCGAGATTAAAGCCCCATAGCTTAGCCCAATCGAGTTCTCTTTATAGAAGGCTAATATTCGCTGACAGATTCTACACAGCTTTATAGTTGTATTCACCTTGGGCGACACAGCATAAACGAAGAAGACAAACCATAATAAAGACTCTAGCGCTTTAGAAAAACGCTTATCGAGCCCTGGTAGCTTTTCAATTTTTCCATACGATCCAATTAATGTCCCCACCTTCCTCTCAACTACGGAGAGTGAATAATTAAGTACATCCCCATACCCCACGCCAGAGACTGAGAGAATCGACTTGAAATCAGTAACCAGGGCAGACCGGCCTATATAAATATCCCCTCGAGGAAGGCTTTCACCATCCTTCACGTCGCTTGCAATGTCACAAGTAATCGACCTATCAAATAAGTCGGATATCTTTTTCTTTGCAATAGATATCGGGGTAACCATAGGCCTCGACAGGGTTTCTTCCTTACCTTTATTCAAAGACAATTTGAAACGTTTTAAAATCTCCTGGAGCAGCATTTTTGCTTGATAGCAACACTCTTCACTATTATAAAAAACGAAATAATCATCTACATACCTGTAGATTTTAAAATCTTCGTCAAGCCTCCATCCTTTTTCCACAAGACGGGCCATCACTTTGAATCGCCCCTGGTTTTCTAGACACTCTCCAAGCTCAGGAAATAGCGTTTCTCATACTCTACTGGAGACAGCTGCATAGCACTGCTGTGTCGGCGTTTAGGGTTATAGAACATCTCGATGTAATCGAAAATATCACTTCGGGCTTCTTCACGGGTTGTGTAGATCTTTCGTCGGATTCGCTCTCGCTTCAAAAGCTGGAAAAAGCTCTCGGCTACGGCATTGTCGTGGCAGTTTCCCCGCCGGCTCATGCTGCTGATTACATTGTTGGCCTTCAAAAAGCTTTTCCAATCCGAGCTACTGAACTGACTGCCTTGATCTGAGTGAATCATAACTTGCTGCTGAGGCTTGCGTCGCCAAACAGCCATCAACATCGCGTCGATAGCCAGGTCGCTGCACATCCTTGGCTTCATTGACCAACCAATTACTTGGCGTGAGAACAGATCCAGCACTACCGCGAGGTAGAGCCACCCTTCATAGGTGCGGATGTAAGTGATATCTGTCACCCAGACCTTGTTCGGCTCACTTACCTTGAACTGCCGCGCGAGGTGGTTGGGCGAGGCCACTGTTGGTTTTCCACCATAGAACCCTGGACGCCGCCGATAGCCCGTTTGAGAACGCAGTCCCTCCGCCTGCATCAAGCGCCTGACTCGATTTCGGCCGCATTCCTCTCCCAGCTCACGCAGGTCATCGTGAATTTTGCGGTAGCCGTATACACCTCCGCTTTCCAGCCAAGCGTGTTTGATCAAGCCAAGCAGACGTTGATCTTCTTTTGCTCGGGCAGATTGAGGCTCGGCCAGCCAGGCGTAATAGCCGCTGGGGTGCACCTTGAGGGTTTGGCAAAGGCGCCGCACCGGGTAATCAGTCGAGTGCTTCTTGATGAAGGCGTACTTCAGCCGCACTCCTTGGCAAAGTACGCGGCGGCCTTTTTTAAGATGTCTCGCTCTTCCGTCACGCGCTTGAGTTCAGCGCGTAGCTTGCGCAGTTCGGCCTGCTGATCGTCGTCTTGCTGACGCTGCTCTTGGGGCTTGCTGTAGACCTTGATCCAGGCGTAAAGACTGTGCACGGACATGCCCAGGCGCTGGGCGACATCGGCGACAGGTTTGCCTTTCTCGGTCACTTGCTTGACCGCTTCGATCTTGAATTCTTCGGGGTAACGCTGACGACTCATGGCACCTCCTATTTGGGCCTCATTATGAGGCTTGGAGGTGTCTACGAAACCAGGGGCGATTCACTATGATTCGATCAGTTTCGATAAATTACAGTCCCGGCTTACAGGAAGCTAATTGTACCTATGCTAGGCTTTCATTGATTTCGCTTGGCTTGGTGAGATCGCCAGCAACTCATAATCCTTTGGTCCACGGTTCGAGTCCGTGTGGGCCCACCAGCTATGACGAAAGCCGCGCCGATGCGCGGCTTTTTTGTGCGCGAAGGATGACAATTTGGGGCTTGCCCTGCTTATCTGCGGCTGGCTAGGCTTACGAACCCTCCGTAGAGACTCACCATGTCGGACTCCCGCCCCATCGCCCTCGACGAAATCGACCGCCAGCTGATCGCCCTGCTGCAGATCAACGCCCGCGAAAGCGTCGCCACCCTCGCCCGCCAGCTCGGCATCGCTCGCACCACTGTCAACTCGCGCCTGGAACGGCTGGAAAAGAACAAGGTCATCACCGGCTACGGCGTGCGCCTTGGCCAGCGCCTGATTGGCGGTGGGCTGCAGGCCTATGTCGGGATCACGGTGCAGCCACGCTCCGGCAAGGAAGTAGTGCGTCGCCTGAGCGCCATGGGGCAGGTACAGCAGTTGTGCGCGGTAAGTGGCGAGTTCGATTACGTGGCCTGGCTACGCAGCGATTCGCCGGAGCAACTCGACCAGCTGCTGGACCAGATTGGCAGTGTCGAGGGAGTGGAAAAGACCACCACGTCGATCATTCTCAGCAGCAAGGTCGATCGCGGGCAGCCTGTCTGATCCGTCGGACTGCCAAAGTCTTACCGGGTAATCCCGACACTTCCTACAGGCGTTACAAGCTGCAATTCAATGACGCTCTCTCAGCGCGCCGACGTGTATAAGCTGAAGCCCATCGACGGGCTCCACTTACCAAGCTGCCCAGATGCAGGCGATGTCATCAGAGGAACCGGAGGGCTTAGAAAAATCCGATTTTCTGATCCCCTCAGGCACAAGGGCAAACGGGGCGGCAATCAGCTGATCGTTAAAACTGATGTAGCTCTGGTCATAGCGACGATAAAAACTACATTCCGCCATCATTCTGCATCTTAATTACGAACACCCCGCTTCATAAAATGACCCCCAGCCATCTCCTATACTCAGGCTCCGCCCCTCGCGCAGCCGCTCTGGCAAGGTCACTTCATGAACAAGAATAACCGCCACCCCGCCGACGGCAAACAGCCCATCACCATCTTCGGCCCGGACTTCCCCTTCGCCTTCGACGATTGGCTGGAACACCCGGCCGGCCTGGGCAGTATTCCAGCCGAGCACCATGGTGAGGAAGTAGCCATCGTTGGCGCCGGCATCGCCGGCCTGGTCGCGGCCTATGAATTGATGAAGCTGGGCCTCAAGCCCGTAGTGTACGAGGCCTCGAAACTCGGCGGGCGGCTGCGTTCGCAGGCCTTCAACGGCACTGACGGCATCATCGCCGAGCTCGGCGGCATGCGCTTTCCGGTGTCCTCAACCGCTTTCTACCACTACGTCGACAAGCTGGGCCTGGAAACCAAGCCCTTCCCCAACCCCCTGACGTCCGCATCGG
Source organism: Pseudomonas sp. HS6-2 (assembly GCF_049325675.2). Classification (NCBI taxonomy): domain Bacteria; kingdom Pseudomonadati; phylum Pseudomonadota; class Gammaproteobacteria; order Pseudomonadales; family Pseudomonadaceae; genus Pseudomonas; species Pseudomonas sp. HS6-2. The sequence continues at coordinate 5,815,717 of NZ_CM143906.1, forward strand.
GCAGCACGGTGATCGACCTCGAAGGCCAGACCTACTACGCCGAAAAGGCCAGTGACCTGCCGAAACTGTTCCATGAAGTGGCCGACGCCTGGGCGGATGCGCTGGAAAGCGGCGCCAGGTTCGCCGACATCCAGCAGGCGATCCGTGACCGTGACGTGCCTCGGCTGAAAGAGTTGTGGAACAAGCTGGTACCGCTGTGGGACGACCGCACCTTCTACGACTTCGTCGCCACCTCGCGCTCGTTCGCTCAGCTGAGCTTCCAGCACCGCGAAGTGTTCGGCCAGGTCGGTTTTGGCACCGGTGGCTGGGATTCGGACTTCCCCAACTCGATGCTGGAAATCTTCCGCGTGGTGATGACCAACTGCGACGACCATCAGCACCTGATCGTCGGCGGCGTGGAGCAGGTGCCCCAAGGTATCTGGCGCCATGTGCCGGAGCGTTGCGCCCACTGGCCGGAAGGCACCAGTCTCAGCTCGCTGCATGGCGGTGCACCACGCACCGGGGTCAAGCGCATCGCCCGCGCGGCCGACGGACGCCTGGCGGTCACCGACAACTGGGGCGATACCCGCCATTATGGTGCGGTACTCGCCACCTGCCAGAGCTGGCTGCTGACCACCCAGATCGACTGCGAAGAGTCGCTGTTCTCGCAGAAGATGTGGATGGCCCTGGATCGCACCCGCTACATGCAGTCGTCGAAGACCTTCGTCATGGTCGACCGGCCGTTCTGGAAGGACAAGGACCCGCAGACCGGCCGCGACCTGATGAGCATGACCCTCACCGATCGCCTCACCCGCGGGACCTACCTGTTCGACAACGGTGACGACAAACCGGGGGTGATCTGCCTGTCCTACGCCTGGATGAGCGACGCCCTGAAGATGCTGCCTCATCCCGTGGAAAAGCGCGTGCAGCTGGCTCTGGATGCACTGAAGAAGATCTACCCCAAGACCGATATCGCCGGGCATATCATCGGCGACCCGATCACCATTTCCTGGGAGGCCGACCCGCACTTCCTCGGCGCCTTCAAGGGCGCACTGCCGGGCCACTACCGCTACAACCAGCGCATGTATGCGCACTTCATGCAGCAGGACATGCCCGCCGAGCAGCGTGGCATGTTCATTGCCGGTGACGATGTGTCGTGGACCCCGGCCTGGGTCGAAGGTGCGGTGCAGACGTCGCTGAATGCGGTGTGGGGTATCATGAACCACTTCGGTGGCCACACCCACCCGGACAACCCAGGCCCGGGCGATGTGTTCGACGAGATCGGGCCCATCGCCCTGGCTGACTGAAACCAAGGAGGCAGCATGCGCATCGCTCTGTTCCAGGGCGCACCCAACCCGCTGGACGTGCCCGGCAACCTGCAACGGCTGCGCCACCAGGCGCAGCTGGCGGCCGAGCGTGGCGCACAATTGCTGGTGTGCCCGGAGATGTTCCTGAGCGGCTACAACATCGGCCTGGCGCAGGTCGAACGGCTGGCCGAAACCGGCGATGGTCCCTCGGCCATGGAAGTGGTGGAGATCGCCCAGGCGCACCGTATCGCCATCGTCTACGGCTACCCGGAGCGCGCCGATGACGGGGCGATCTACAACAGCGTGCAGTTGATCGATGCCCATGGCCGCAGCCTGTGCAATTACCGCAAGACCCACCTGTTCGGCGAGCTGGACCGGGCGATGTTCAGCCCTGGCGCCGACCATTTCCCGGTGGTCGAGCTGGATGGCTGGAAGGTCGGCATGCTGATCTGCTACGACATCGAGTTCCCAGAGAACGCCCGGCGCCTGGCGCTGGCAGGTGCCGAACTGATCCTGGTGCCGACGGCGAACATGACGCCGTACGACTTCGTCTGCCAGGTGACCGTGCGCTCGCGGGCGCAAGAGAACCAGTGCTACCTGGTGTATGCCAACTACTGCGGGGCCGAGGACGAGATCCACTACTGTGGGCAGAGCAGCATCATCGGGCCCGATGGCAGTTTGCTGGCCATGGCCGGGCGCGATGAGTGCCAGTTGCTGGCTGAGCTGGAGCATGAGCGGGTGGTGCGGGGGCGTGAGGCGTTTCCTTACCTGAGCGATCTGCGTCAGGAACTGCATCTGCGCCAGCGCTGACAGGGGCCGGGCCTGCCTTACAAATGGGTTAGCATGAACACCTGCTCCGGAGTTCCCATGCCTGACACCACCCGCCACCTCACCCTCGCCAACGGCTTGCAGCTGACCCTGCGCCATGCACCGCACCTGAAGCGCTCGGCGGCCGCCTTGAGGGTGCATGCGGGAAGCCATGATGCTCCAGCCGCATGGCCGGGCCTGGCCCACTTCCTGGAACACTTGTTCTTCCTCGGCAGCGCACGCTTCCCTCTGGAAAACGGCCTGATGCGCTACGTCCAGGCTCTGGGTGGCCAGGTCAATGCCTCCACCCGCGAGCGCACCACCGAGTTCTTCTTCGAAGTACCGCCCGCCGCATTGGCCGGTGGCTTGGAGCGCCTGTGCCAGATGCTTGCCGAACCGGACCTGAGCATCGAACGGCAACGCCGCGAGCGGGAAGTCATCCACGCCGAATTCATCGCCTGGTCACGCAACCCGCAGGCGCAGCAGCAATTTGCCTTACTGCAATCGGTGGCTGGCGATCATCCGCTGGTCAGCTTTCATGCAGGCAACCGCTATTCCCTCGTTTTGCGCAATATTGCCTTCCAGCAAGCGCTCAAGGGCTTTCACCAGCGCTTCTACCAGGGCGGCCAGATCACCCTGAGTCTCTGTGGCCCGCAGCCATTGGATGAACTGGAACAACTCGGCAGGCAATACGCCGGGCTCTTCGAAACGGGCGACCTTGTGCCACAAGCTTTGCCACCCGCCTTGACCGCCAACAAGCCGCTACTGTTCGCCCACGAGGGCCTGCCCGCAGGTGCAGAGCAGGCGCTGGAACTGCTGCTGGCCAACCTCGGCGACAACCGCCCCGGCACTTGGCTGGATGCTCTCGAACAGCGCGGCTGGCTCAAAGGGTGCAAGGTCGAGAAGTTGTATGCCTTCGCCGGGCAACTGCTCTGGCACATCGACCTGAAGCTCGTCCCGGATGCCGACACCGATGAGGCGCTGAAGCTGCTGCACGGCTGGTTCGACTTCATCCGTCAGACAGACCCCGCCCAACTCAACAGCGCGTTTGGCCGCTTGCAACAACGTCGCGAACGCAGCGCCAGCGCATTGGAGCTGGCCCGCCGCGACAGCACCGGGCAGCCATTTGCAGCGCTGGATACACAAGCGCTGATCGCCCTCGAAGCGCTGCTTGAGCAGCTGCCACGTCACACATTTGGGCAATGGCAGCTGCCTGCGGCCGAGCCGTTGATGCTCGATGAACTGCCCACTGCTCGAACTGCAGAGCTGCCGCGTGCGCTGGGCATCAGCGACCTGCTTCCACCCGACAGGCAATACGCAGCACTTTATCTACGCTGGCACGTGCCATCGGCCATGCGCCAGCATCTGCAGGGTGTACTTGAGCGCGCCCTTCACCCCATGCAAGTACGTTGCGAGCAGGCCTGCGTGCAACTGCAGTTCAACGCTTCAGGCGAATACTGGCAGCTACGTTGCGCTGGCCATCCGGCAGCCGTGGTACGCGCCACAGGCCAGGCCCTGGCGCTGATGCAGGCGCCTTCCAACTGGCAGCCATCTGCAACCGAGGCGCTCGCCCTGATACCGATCAGGGCGCTAATCAATCAGCTACCTGACGCCGTGCTCGGCACTCGCCCCGCCGAAACGCCGCCCTGCACCCTCGATCAGGCGCTGCTCGACGACGCCTGGCAACACAGCCACTGGCAGGGCCTGGCCGTCGGCTTCAACACCAGCGCCGTGCAGGCATTGGGCGCAGTGCTGCAAGGCTGCCCAGGACAAGGCACGGTGCCCACGCCTGCCGCCCTCTGGACCGGCCATCGCTGGCAGCATGCCGAGGTCCCGGGCAGTGAAAATGCCCTGCTGCTGTTCTGCCCACTACCCGCCGGGCAGCAAGCCAGTGGTCGTCTGCTGGCCCAGCTGCTGCAAGGCCCGGTGTATCAACGACTGCGGGTCGAGCTGCAACTTGGCTATGCCGTTTTCAGTACCTTCCGTCAGATCGAAGGCATCGGTGGCCTGCTGTTCGGTGTGCAGTCGCCACATGCCAGCCAGGGCGAAATCCTCGATCACCTGCGCCAGCTTCTGGGTCAGGGCGTCACCCTCGATAGCCATGCCCGCCAGGCAGTGGCCGAGCAATTCGACGAACTTGCCATGGCCAACGCCGAGGTCGCCGAATGGGCATGGCAGACACACCTGGCCACACAACCCGGCGACCTGCTTGCGCTGCAACGGTCTATTCTGATGACGCAACAAGCGGATCTGGACGACCTGCTACGCGGCCTGCTCGGCTGCGATTGCGCCTGGCTTTGCCTGGCCAACAGCCCCGCACCCGATGCGTCCTGGCACTGATCCCGTGGGGATTGTTACGTTTACTGCAAGGGCGCTTATCAAATAATTAACCTTTCAGTACAAAATTTTCTTGTAAGATAACGCTATCTCAGCCAATGGAACCTCCAGCTCCAGGTGGCACCCAATGAGTAGCTGAAGCACCCCAACCCCATCCGGAAGGAGAACGCCCATGTGGACCAAACCTGCATACACTGACCTGCGTATCGGCTTCGAAGTGACCATGTACTTCGCCAACCGCTAAGCCCTGCTTTGCGGTTCGACGCCTCGGCCCGCCGGGGCGTCGTCGTTTTTCCGATACGGCTTTTCGCAGAAGGAGTGGCCATGTACATCCAGATTCTCGGTTCCGCCGCCGGCGGTGGTTTCCCGCAGTGGAACTGCAACTGCGTCAACTGCAAGGGCTATCGCGACGGCAGCCTGCATGCCACGGCACGCACCCAGTCGTCCATCGCCCTGTCCGACGACGGTGAGCACTGGATCCTGTGCAATGCCTCGCCCGACATCCGCGCCCAGCTCCAGGCCTTCGCGCCGATGCAGCCGGCGCGTACGCTGCGCGACACCGGCATCAACGCCATCGTCCTGCTCGACAGCCAGATCGACCACACCACCGGCCTGCTCAGCCTGCGCGAAGGCTGCCCGCACCAGGTCTGGTGCACCGACATGGTCCACCAGGACCTGACCACCGGCTTCCCGTTGTTCAACATGCTCGCCCACTGGAACGGTGGCCTGCAGTGGAACCGCATCGAGCTTGAAGGCAGTTTCGTCATCGACGCCTGCCCCAACCTCACGTTCACCCCCTTCCCCCTGCGCAGCGCCGCGCCGCCCTACTCGCCGCACCGCTTCGACCCGCACCCGGGCGACAACCTCGGCCTGCTGGTCCATGACACGCGCACCGGCGGCAAGCTGTTCTATGCCCCTGGCCTTGGCCAGGTCGATGCCCAGCTGCTGCAGATGATGCACGGCGCCGACTGCCTGCTGGTCGATGGCACGCTGTGGGAGGATGATGAAATGCAGCGCCGCGGTGTCGGCACCCGTACCGGCCGCGAGATGGGCCACCTGGCGCAGAACGGCCCGGGCGGCATGCTCGAAGTGCTCGATGGCTTCCCACGGCAGCGCAAGGTGCTTGTCCACATCAACAACACAAATCCGATCCTCGACGAAGATTCCCCCGAGCGCGCCGAAGTCCAGCGCCGCGGCGTCGAAGTCGCCTTCGATGGCATGAGCATCGAGCTGTAAGGAGGCCCCCGTGAGCGACGCACTGCCTATGTCACCTGCCGAATTCGAGCAGGCCCTGCGCGCCAAGGGCGCCTACTACCACATCCACCACCCGTACCATGTGGCGATGTACGAGGGCCGCGCCACCCGCGAGCAGATCCAAGGTTGGGTGGCCAACCGCTTCTACTACCAGGTCAACATCCCGATGAAGGATGCCGCGATCCTGGCCAACTGCCCGGACCGAGAAATCCGCCGTGAGTGGATTCAGCGCCTGCTCGACCATGACGGCGCGCCCGGCGAAGACGGCGGTATCGAAGCCTGGCTGCGCCTGGGGCAGGCGGTCGGCCTCGACCCCGACCAGTTGCGCTCCCAGGAACTGGTGCTGCCAGGCGTGCGCTTCGCCGTCGATGCCTACGTCAACTTCGCCCGCCGCGCCAGCTGGCAGGAAGCAGCCAGCAGCTCGCTGACCGAGCTGTTCGCCCCGCAGATCCACCAGTCGCGCCTGGACAGCTGGCCGCAGCACTACCCGTGGATCGACCCCGCCGGCTACGAGTACTTCCGCACCCGCCTGGGCCAAGCCCGGCGCGACGTGGAACACGGCTTGGCGATCACCTTGCAGCACTACACCACCCGCGCGGGCCAGGAGCGTATGCTGGAAATCCTGCAGTTCAAGCTGGATATCCTCTGGAGCATGCTCGACGCCATGAGCATGGCCTACGAGCTGAACCGCCCGCCCTATCACACCGTCACCCAGCAACGGGTCTGGCACAAGGGGATTGCCCTATGAGTTTTGACCGCAAGCAAGTGCCGAACTGGCGCCCCGGCTACCGCTTCCAGTACGAACCGGCACAGAAAGGCCATGTGCTGCTGTACCCCGAGGGCATGATCAAGCTCAACGACAGCGCCGGCCTGATCGGCGGGCTGATCGACGGCAAGCGTGACGTGGCGGCGATCATTGCCGACCTTGAACAACAATTCCCTGGTGTGCCCGAAGTCGCCGACGACATCGAGCAATTCATGGAGGTGGCCCGTGCCGAACACTGGATCACCCTCGCCTGAGGTGCCGGTCGGCTTGCCGCTGTGGCTGCTGGCCGAGCTGACCTACCGCTGCCCGCTGCAGTGCCCGTACTGCTCCAACCCACTGGACTTCGCCGCCCAGGGCCAGGAGCTGAGCACCGAGCAGTGGTTCAAGGTAATGGCCGAGGCCCGCGAAATGGGCGCCGCGCAGATCGGCTTCTCCGGTGGCGAACCGCTGGTGCGCCAGGACCTCGCCGAGCTGATCGGCGAGGCTCGCCGGCTAGGCTACTACACCAACCTGATCACCTCCGGCATCGGCCTGACCGAAACGCGCATCGCCGCCTTCAAGCAGGCCGGGCTGGACCATATCCAGATCAGCTTCCAGGCCAGTGACGAGCAGGTCAACAACCTGCTGGCCGGCTCGAAGAAGGCCTTTGCACAGAAGCTGGAGATGGCCAGGGCGGTGAAAGCCCACGGCTATCCGATGGTGCTCAACTTCGTCACCCACCGGCACAACATCGACAAGATCGACCGCATCATCGAGCTGTGCATTGCCCTTGAAGCCGACTTCGTCGAGCTTGCCACCTGCCAGTTCTACGGCTGGGCGCACCTCAACCGCCTGGGCCTGTTGCCGACCCGCGCGCAGCTAGAACGTGCCGAGCGCATCACCAACGAGTACCGGGAAAAGCTCAAGGCCGCGGGCAGCGCGTGCAAGCTGATCTTCGTCACCCCGGACTACTACGAGGAACGCCCCAAGGCCTGCATGAACGGCTGGGGCAGCCTGTTCCTGACCATCACCCCGGACGGCACTGCCCTGCCTTGCCACGGCGCCCGGCAATTGCCGGTGCAGTTCCCCAACGTGCGCGATCATGACCTGCACCACATCTGGTACGACTCGTTCGGCTTCAACCGCTTCCGCGGTTACGACTGGATGCCCGAGCCGTGCCGTTCGTGCGACGAGAAGGAAAAGGATTTTGGCGGCTGCCGTTGCCAGGCCTTCATGCTGACCGGCGATGCCAGCAAGGCCGACCCGGTGTGCGCCAAGTCGGCCGACCACGGCATCATCCTCAAGGCCCGCGAGGAGGCGGAGACCGCCCAACTCGCCATCGAAGAGATGACCTTCCGCAATGAGCGCAACTCCCGTGTCATCGTCCGCGGCTGACTTCAGCGCCGCCCAGGCCGTTGCCGCCGGCACCGACTTTGCCGAACTCAAGGTCAGTGCCGAGGGGCTGTTCTGGAACGAATTCCGCCCGGCCGATGGTGCCTGCCGCATCTGGCAGTGGCGTGACCACCAGGCGCGCTGCCTCACGCCCGATGGTTTCAGCGTGCGCAGCCGGGTCTACGAATACGGTGGTGGCAGCTTCTGCCTGGGTGGCGATGGGCTGCTGTTCATTAACGAAATGGATCAGCAGGTCTATACCCAGCGCCTCGAAGGCGATGCACCGCGCGCCCTGACCGACCAGGCCGATTGCCGCTATGGCGATGTGCAGTGGCACGACGGCAAGGTGCTGGCAGTCGAAGAGCACCATAGCGAAAGTGTCGAACATCGCTTGGTGGCACTGGACGGTACCACCCGCGAGGTGCTCGCCGAGGGCGCCGACTTCTATGCCTCGCCAACGATCAGCGCCGATGGCCAACGCCTGGCCTGGGTCGAATGGGACCGCCCGGCTCAGCCCTGGACCATCACCCGGCTGATGTGCCGAGAGCGCAGCCCCAGTGGCAACTGGGGTGCGGTGCGCTGCATGGCGGCTGATGACGAATCACTGCAACAGCCCCGCTTCGATGCTCAAGGCCGGTTGTATTGCCTGTCCGACCGCAATGGCTTCTGGCAACCGTGGGGCGAAATCGACGGCCGCTGGCAAGCCCTGCCAGCAGAGCCAGCGGACCACGCCGCCGCGCCCTGGCAACTGGGCACCAGCACCTGGCTGCCCATGGGGCCGCGGAGCTACCTGGCCAGCTGGTTTGAAGGTGGCTTCGGGCAACTGGGGCTGCGCTTGAACGATGGACGGGTGGAGCGATTCGCCAGCGCCTATACGCGCTTCCGCAATCTGGCCATGGATACCGAATACCTCTATGCCGTCGCGGCGTCACCGATCAGCCCGCCCGCAGTGATTGCCATTGCCCGCGCTAACCATGAGGTCAGTGTGCTGGCCGGTGGCGCAGAAGTGCTACCTGCAGCGCATATCAGCCTGCCACAATCGATCTGTTACAAGAGCGGCGACGCGTTTGCCCATGGCTTCTTCTATCCAGCAACGGCCACCAAGGGCCCTGCACCTTTACTGGTATTTATCCACGGCGGCCCGACCTCGGCCTGCTATCCGGTGCTCGACCCGCGCATCCAGTACTGGACCCGGCGCGGTTTCGCCGTGGCCGACCTGAACTACCGAGGCAGCACCGGCTATGGCCGGGCATACCGCCAGGCGCTGCACCTGCGTTGGGGCGAAAGCGATGTGCAGGATGCCTGTGCCGCCGTCGAGTATCTGGCTGGGCAAGGGCTGATCGACCCTGGCAAGGCCTTCATTCGCGGCGGCAGTGCCGGTGGCTACACCACGCTGTGCGCCCTGGCCTACCACGAAGTGTTCCGCGCGGGTGCCAGCCTTTACGGGGTAAGCGATCCGATCGCCCTGGGCCAGGCCACGCACAAGTTCGAAGGTGATTACCTGGACTGGCTGATCGGTGACCCGCAGCAAGATGCCGAACGTTATCGCCAGCGCACACCGCTGCTACATGCCTCGCAAATCAAGGTGCCGGTGATCTTCTTCCAGGGTGAACTGGATGCAGTGGTGGTGCCGGAGCAGACGCGCTCGATGCTGGCCGCGTTGCAAGCCAATGGCATCGAGGCTGACGGGCATTTCTATGCAGGGGAACGGCACGGGTTCCGCAAGGCCGAGAACCTGGCGCATGCGCTGGAGGAAGAGTGGAAATTCTATTGCCGGGTGTTGGAGAGCTGACAGCCCGGGGCCGCTGTGCGGCCCCGGCATCCTCAGCGCTTGGCAATGATGTACACCGCATGCACGATCCCTGGGATGTAGCCCAACAGGGTCAGCAGTATGTTCAGCCAGAACGCCCCGCCAAACCCCACCTGCAGAAACACACCCAGCGGCGGCAGGATGATGGCGATGATGATGCGAATGAAGTCCATGCGGGTCTCTCCTGAAGGGGTTACAAGGAAGACCCGTTGCGCTTGCTGGAGGTTCCACAGGCAAAAAAAAACGCCCCGGGCCAAATGAAACAGGCACGGGGCGATGCGCAGAAACGCCAGACGGTTCGTAGAATTCTTGATCAGGCCGGCATTTCGCGGCGGGCCTGTTGTTGCGCATGTAAGCGGGCAAAGGCCCGGGCCAGGCGCAGGAGCATCTCGTCGATGTTGCCCTTGCTCACGGTCAGCGCTGGCGAGAAGCGCACGACATCGGCCTGCGGCGCGTTCAGCAGCAAACCTTCGTGCAAGGCAGCCTCGACCAGTTCCTTGGCCAGGTTTTCCTGCAACTGCAGCGCCCACAAAAGCCCCTGGCCGCGCACTTCGCCCTGGCCATAGCGGCCGGCCAGACGGCTCAGGCCATCTCGCAGATGACGACCACTGTCCTGCACCTGACCGAAGAAACCCGGCTCAAGCAAGGTTTCCAGCACAGCCAAACCCGCAGCGCTCATCAGGGCATTGCCGTGATGGCTGCCCTCCAGTTCGCCAGGTTCCGCACAGCAGGCTGTCCCGCGAGCGAGCAAGGCTGCCAGTGGCACGCCGCCACCCAGGCCCTTGCCCAGCGTGATGATGTCGGCACGTACACCGTAGGTTTCTTCGGCCAGCAATGCCCCACAGCGGCCAATGCCCGTCTGCACTTCGTCGAGAATCAGCAGAATGCCCAGTTCCCGGCAGAGCTTTTCCACGCCCTGCAAGTACTCACGTGTCGCCGGGATCACCCCCGCCTCGCCCTGGATCGGCTCGAGCATGATCGCCACGGTGCGCGAATCGACCTCGGCATGCAGCGCCGCCAGGTCGTTGAACGGCACTTTGCTGAACCCCGGCAGGCCCGGCTCGCAGCGGTTGCACGGCAGCGGGTCGGAGGCCGACAACGCGCCCAGGCTGCGGCCATGGCAGGCCTGGCTGGCAGTAATGATGTGGTAGGCGCCGTTACGGTGCAGCTGGCCCCACTTACGCGCCAGCTTGATCGCCCCTTCACAGGCCTCGGCACCGCTATTGAGCAAGTAGGCCTGGTCGCTACCCGTGCTCTGGCACAGGCGGTTGACCAGCTCCAGCAGGCCACGGCTGTGGTAGCCCGCGCCCGGGTTGATCAGCGCCTGGGCCTGGTTGCCCAGCGCCTTGACCAGCGCCGTCGGGCTGTGACCGAGACTGTTGACCGCGCCGCCCTGGGTGAAGTCCAGGTAGGCATGCCCTTCGTTGTCCCACAACCAGGAACCTTGGCCACGCACAAACACTTGCGCCGCACGTTCGGTGCTCGGCATCAGGCGCTCGCGCGACAACTGCGGCGCATCCGCCACGATCACCGGCGCACGCTTGGGCTCGGCAACCGCGGCAGGGGCCGAACGGCGCAGGTTGAACAGGTTCATTGGGGCTCCAACCAATCACGGTAAAGGGGCGGCCAGGGGTCCGGTCTTGCTGCCGGCGCTGGATAATTTTGCCTTTCCTATCAAAAGTGTTTTTCAAACGCGGTAACAATGAGCTGATTGATCGCTGTAACCCGTTGGAATACGGCGATAGACTAGGCCTCGGCGGCGTTTGCGGCCATTTCGTTTTCTCAGCTTTTTCGATAAGTGTTACTTATGGATTTTCGCCAACTGCGTTATTTCGTCGCGGTGTATGAAGAAGGCCACGTTGGCCGCGCCGCCGAACGCCTGTCGCTGTCGCAACCGGCTCTGTCACAACAGATTCGCCAGCTTGAGCACAGCCTCGACCTGAGCCTGTTCGAACGCAGCAACAAGCGCCTGCTGCCGACCCTGGCTGCACACACCCTGTACAACCATGCCCTGCCGCTGCTGGATGGCCTGCAGCGGGCCCACGAGGCCATGCGCAACTTCAAGGGCCAGTCACTGCGCACCCTGGCCATCGGGGTACTGCAGACCGTACGCCCAAGCCTAGTGCCACAGCTGCTGGAACGTGTGCGCAAGGCCCAGCCGCATCTCGTGGTGCAGATCTACGAACTGTCGGGGCTGGAGATCGAACGGCGGCTGCTCAATGGCAACCTGGACATCGGCATCAGCTACCTGCCACCACGCCAGCCAGGGCTGCACGGCTCGCTTCTGTACGAAGATGAATTGCAGGTTGTCATCCCGGATAACCACCCTCTGAAGGACTTCAAGAAAGTCTCCATCAAGCAGGCCGCCGAATTACCCATGCTGATGCTCGGCGAGGAATTCCAGATCCGCCAGATCTGGAAGGAGCAGCTGGCGGCACAAGGACGCAGGCCGCAGGTGCAAGCCGAGATGAACAACATGGCGGGGATTCTCGACAGCCTGGAGCACACCGCGCTGGCGACCATCCTGCCTGGGCGGGCCAAGGATGCCGCCGAGGATGAACAAGGTTTGCTGTGGAAACCGTTGAGCGAGCCACGCGTGCCGCTCAAGGTCGGCTTGGTGTTCCGAGATGCCCAGCGCCAACAGGCGTCGGTTGAACTGCTGCGCACGTTGCTGGAGGAAGAGGCTGACGCCCGGCAATTGGGTACCACGCCGCTGGATGTGCTTGGCTGAAAAAACGCAGACGAAGAAAACCCCGCCGAAGCGGGGTTCTCTAGACTGTTTCCCTGTGACATCCCTATCGCCCCGCCATCCTGGCAGGAAATCCTTCGTTGTCCCTGTTCTGTCCTTTGCGCTTCCTGCGCAACGTCCATGTAGAAAGATTAACTGTGGATCCAATCTGGCGCCAGTGGCGAAAAGTCACCACGTCATGTAGGAAAAGGCTTACAAGAAGTAATCTTTCGCAAACATTTCAAAACTGTTCGGCATCCAGCAGGTACAGCGATTCACTGCCCGCCTTCACCGAGGCCACCAACGAATTCACCCGTGGCAGCAAGCGCGCGAAGTAGAACCGTGCAGTGCCCAGCTTGGCCGAGTAGAACGCCTCGTCGCCCTCACCCGCCATGGCCGCACGCGCCATCAGTGCCCACATGTAGGCATAGGCGACATAACCAAAGGCCTGCAGATACTCGACCGACGCGGCACCGATCTCATTCGGATTACCCTTGGCCTGCTCCAGCACCCACTCGGTCAACCCGTCGAGCTGATCCAGGTAGGCGCCCAGCGGCTTGGTAAATTCGCCCAGCTGACCATCAGCACTGGCAATGAACCGGCGAATCTCGTCAGAGAAGAGCTTGTAGTACGCGCCACCGCTGGCCACCACCTTGCGCCCCATGAGGTCCAGCGCCTGGATACCGTTGGTGCCTTCGTAGATCTGGGTGATACGCACATCGCGCACCAGTTGCTCCTGGCCCCACTCGCGAATGTAGCCGTGGCCACCGAATACCTGCTGGCCGTGCACCGTGCACTCAAGGCCAAGGTCGGTGAGGAAGGCCTTGGCCACCGGAGTCAGCAGCGCCACCAGCTCTTCGCTGCGTTTGCGTGTGACCGGGTCTTCGCTGTACTTGGCGCTGTCGAGCTGCATCGCCACATAGGTGGAGAAGGCACGACCACCCTCGATCAGCGCCTTCATGGTCAGCAGCATGCGCCGCACATCCGGGTGGACGATGATCGGGTCGGCGGCCTTGTCCTTGGCCTGCGGCCCGGTCGGGGCGCGACTCTGCAGGCGATCACGGGCGTACTCCACGGCGTTCTGGTAGGAACGCTCGGCCGACGCCAGGCCCTGGATACCTACGCCCAGGCGTTCGTAGTTCATCATGGTGAACATGGCCGCCAGGCCCTTGTTCGGCTCGCCGACGATGTAGCCGATGGCCTCGTCGAAGTTCATCACGCAGGTCGCCGAAGCCTGGATGCCCATCTTGTGCTCGATCGAGCCACAGGTGGCCGGGTTGCGTGCGCCGAGGCTGCCGTCTTGGTTGACCAGGAACTTCGGCACCAGGAACAGCGAGATGCCTTTGGGCCCCGCCGGTGCGTCCGGCAGCTTGGCCAGCACCAGGTGGACGATGTTCTCGGTCAGGTCATGCTCGCCGCCGGTAATGAAAATCTTGGTGCCGCTGACCTTGTAGCTGCCATCGGCCTGGGGCTCGGCCTTGGTGCGGATGATGCCCAGGTCGGTGCCGGCATGCGGTTCGGTCAGGCACATGGAGCCGGCCCAGACGCCGGCGTACATGTTCGGCAGGTACTGTTCCTTCAGCGCTTCACTGGCGTGGGCGTTGATCGACAGGCAGGCACCGGCAGTCAGCATCGGGTACAGGCCGAAGGCCAGGCTCGAGGCGTTGACCATTTCCTCGACCTGGGCCGAGATCGCCTTGGGCATGCCCATGCCACCGAATTGCGGGTCACCGCCCACGCCCACCCAACCGCCTTCGGCGTAGGTGTTGTAGGCCTCGATGAAGCCGGCTGGCGTACGCACCGCACCGTTGTCCCAGTGGCAGCCTTCTTCGTCGGCGGCGCGGCTGAGGGGGGCAATGGTCTTGCTGGTGACCTTGCCGGCTTCTTCCAGCACAGCCATGGCGGTATCCGCGTCGACCGCCTCGGCCAGTTCGGGCAATTGCGCCCACAGCTCGGCCACATTGAAGACTTCATTCAGTACGAAGCGCATGTCGCGCAGGGGCGCTTTATAGTCAGCCATGACAACCTCTCGCTGGTCGGGACGGGGCGGCTCGTGAAAAAAGCAACCCGGGGTTGAATCCAGTGTAACCGAACAACTTTTGCGAGACATAGGGTCATCACGCGACCGCATAGTCTTTTCCGGTCACGCCATCCGCACGGCCCCGCGCTGGGATTGTTGACCATAGACCATGACACAGTTACGCCCGGCTCCCTTGGCACTGTAAAGCGCCTGGTCGGCGGACTTGAGCACTTCCTCCGGGTTGCGGTGGTCGACCAATCGCTCGGCGACGCCGATGCTGATGGTTACCGAGACCGTTCCGCCGGCGCTGCCGCTGCGACGCTGACGCCCGGTGGAATCGTCCTGCGGGCGGCTGTTCTGGTCACGCAGGTGCATGGTGTAGTTGGCGATCATCTCGCGTACCGCTTCCACGTGCGGTACGCACTCTTCGGCGGTCTTGCCGGCAAACACCAGGGCGAATTCCTCGCCACCGTAACGATAGGCGCGGCCACCGCCAGTGACCTTGGACAACCGGCTGGCGACCAGTCGCAGCACCTGGTCACCGACATCATGGCCGTGGGTGTCGTTGAATTTCTTGAAGTGGTCGACGTCGGTCATCGCGATCACGTAATTGCGACCCAGGCGTTGCATGCGCTCGTTCAACGCACGGCGCCCAGGCAAACCGGTCAGTTCGTCACGGAAGGCCATCTGGTAGGCCTCGTGCGATACCGCGGCGGCAATCATCAGCATCACCTGGCTGCACATGATGTTCAGGGTAAAGGGCAGGATGAACGTCTTGGGCAGCATCCAGAAGATACCGACCAGGCCGATCAGCTGCGCCGCATGCAAGGGCCGGGGCTCGCGCAGGTATTGCACGACCAGCAGGACAAACACCACGAAGAACACCGGGTAGACCATCTGGATCAGGCTCATCCACTGGCCATGCAGCGACGGCCAGCGGATCTCCGCCAACCAGGCCAGCAGCGCCTGCGGGAAGCTTTGTTCCAGGGCCACGGCCACGCTGCCGACGGCAAACAGCACGGCGAAGCGCGCCAGCAGGTCCTGGGCCAGGTGGGTGCGCTCCTGCCAGGCCCCGAACAGCCCGTACAAGGCGGGCAACAGCAGGCACACCAGGTGGAAGATCACGGCCGCATCCTCGCGCACGCGGCCGTTGTCACGATAGAAGTCGGTCTGGGTATCGAGCAGGAAATAGGCGATGTACACCGTGACCATCAGGAACAGCTCACGCTGGCGGCGATACACAGCGCAGTAGGCACCGCCCAGCAGCAGGACCAGGGTGGGGAGGACATTGAACAGTGACGTGAAGAAGACGCTGAGGTCTCTTACATAGGCCGCCGCAAGCCCAGCCAGCAGCAAAAACAGCGAAGGCAGGAAATGGCTCGCGCGAACAGCGTTTAGACGAAACAAGGGCAATCTCCGACCCGGCAGATCAATAATAGCATTGTGCCTCTACTTCATCGGCAGCACACGTGAATAGATGAGTACAACGGTGGGGTTAACGGCAGCGGGTGTGGAGGGCTTGAGCTTTTCCCGTGATTGAAGTCATCTCGATCCCTGTGGGAGCCGAGCTAGCCGCGGTTCGTCGCCACGACAAGCGCGGCCTCACATGAACCGCGCAGCCACAGAGATATCCCTACAGGTCGTTATTGAATGGCAGCAGCGGCCCCTGCAGCGTGGAGCGACCTGAGGCACCGACAGCATTGAGCTGGAACTCGGCGTCCAATGCTTGCCGTGAGCTATTGCCCGGCTTTTGCGTAACCGCGTTTTCGTCACCCTTCTCACCCTGCGGCAGTATCAGTGACGGGTGATCGAACGGTGCCCGCTCCCAAGCGACACGCGGGTCGGTCAAGCCAACCTCCATGAACTTGACCAATGCATCCACTTCATCCGGGGTCAGGTTCAGCGCGGTCATGTCTGGATCAAGGTTGGAGCCGTTGTGCTGATTGACTGCCGGGTGCTCGAAGCCGCTGGTGTTGCTGGCGTCTTCGCCACGCCGGTCACCGCCGCGGTTGTAGAACTCCATCACCTGCTGCAGCGTTGCCCGGCTGCCGTTGTGGAAGTACGGCCCGGTCAAGGCAATGTTGCGCAGGGTCGGGGTCTTGAAGGCACCATCGACCGAGTCGCGGAAGCCGACACTGGGCTTGAGGGTCGGGTCGCAGGGGACCGCAGCGCTCAGCGGCGCCTCGAAGGTGCACACATCGACTTCCAGTGGGTCAGGAATATTCCCGCCTTGCAGCTGGGTGTTGTACTGACGGGTGAAGGACAGAGGATTGCCCCAGGCATCTGAGCCACCCAGCGCCAGGTCCTCGGAGGTCGGGCGCACACCGGTGTTGTAGAACCCGTTGTCGTAGAGCGTGGTCAGGCCGTCGGCCATGACCATGCGCTCGATGCGCTCATGAGGCTGGAACAGCAGCCGGCTGCCCGCGTTGGTCAACTCGGCACCTCCATGGCAGGCGACACACTTGCCCTTGCCCAGGAACAGCTCCATGCCTTGTACCTGCTGAGCGTTCATGGCGGTGTGGTCGCCCTGCAGATAGGCATCCAGTGGCGCCTGGTCGGAGATCAGCGTGGACTCGTACATCTGGATAGCCAGCCCGAAGAACAATGGGAAGTTCGCTTCCATCTGGGTATAGGGCTCACTGCCCAGCAGAACCTGCTGCGTGGCATTCCACAGGCGGGGCTGGAAGGCGTTCTTGATCAGTTCGCGATAGGTCGGCCGACGGGCACTGGAGACAGGCCCGAGTACCGAGTCGGTGGGCGAGATCTTCTGCCCCTTGAGCATCATGGTGTCGAGCATGCGCCGGCCAATGTCGGCGAAGGTGCGCCCGCCACAGGACATTTCCACCGCGCTGCCGGGAGGCCCGACGGCTTGCGAGGCGGCCGAGGCATCCTTGAGGGCCAGCCGCACCTTGACCGCCACGCCACTGGCATCCTTGGTCACGAAGATCCCTGCGTCAGGGTCGCGATTACCGAACGGCGAGAGGCCGTTGAATACGTTGTTGGCCCGGCCATCCCAGAAGTTGCGCACGTTGAATGCCGCGTTGATCACCGACGGCGCGTTGCGCCCGGTGGCGCGGCGCACGTTGATGCCGCCCACCTGGAAGATGCCGTCCGCTTGCTGGGTGCACTTGTCGAAGCGCGATTGACGGGGTTTGACGAAGTTGGCATCGAACACACCTTGCGAGCCGATGACGTCATCACTCGAATAGACGATCGCCGAGTTGCGATCCAGGGGATCGGCCAGCACGTGGGTCGGGAAGTCGCCCTTTTTCAACGTGTAGTTAGGGCCGCCCTTGCCACCGGAACGCATGGCGTAGCTCGGCACGTCGCCGGGAATATCAGCGGCCGTGAACGGCTTGTTGAAGATCGACGTGACGTTGGCATTGGTATTGGCCTGGCCGGGGTTGATCTGGTTGGTGACCCGGTGATCGACACCTGCGTGGTAGTGACAGGAAGCGCAGGCGGTGGCGCCGTCACTACCGATCGCCATGTCCCAGAACAGGGCCTTGCCCAACAGCACCACCGCCCCGCGATTGATCACATAATCGGACATCAGGTCGACCTTGCGGCCACCTTCGGTACCCGAAGGGTCCGGCGGAGTCATGCCGCGCAGTGACTGCAGGCTGGGCACATCCGGCACCACCGGAGCGGTCCCGGCCGGGTCTGCAGCCCGAGCGCTGGTCAAAGGGAGGCCGGCGGCGAGCGTCATCGCTATCGCACAGGCCAGACGGGGGATTCGCAAGTTACTCAGATAGTCGACCATGATGGACTTCCCGACGGCTCAGGTTTTTCAGGCTTATCGTTCACGCAACTAAGTGCGCTTAATGCCACCATAGCTGTAACAAAGTATTTCGGCGCGTAACATTCAGTGATTTTTTATACCGGTTTATTTAGGCACTCATACCAATAAATACTGACCACCCAACTTACTCAGTTCCGGTGTAAATTCGCCCCCACTAGTGGGTGGCATTCCCCATGCTGCGTTCACGAAGCGTTCACAGACGCCAGAAAGCCCCCGCCTACAGGCATCCTGAGCTTAGGTTAAACCTGGCAACGTATTTGCTATCTCATACAGAACGGCTGGCCAATAGTTGGAGAAGTGTGGAATAAAGCCAAGCTGAAACTTGGAAGAGCGAAAGCGATACGCGCACGAAAGTTGCGCTGCGCCAGCCATGCTTATTTAAAAGTGCTGAAACAACAACGACAGGCCCGAGCAGCTCTGATTAAATTTAAAGCAAAACAAAACGCCGCTCACTAGGAGCGGCGTTTTTTCAGTAGCTCACCAGGGCTTAGTAACCCAGCGAGAAGTCTTCTTCTTTCATGTCCATCAGGTTGTTGGCGCCCGACAACATGGTGGCCACGTGAGCACGGGTGCGCGGCAGGATGCGCTGGAAGTAGAAGCGCGCGGTCTGCAGCTTGGCCGTGTAGAAGCCTTCTTCGCTGGTGCCGGCAGCCAGTTTTTCAGCCGCCAGGCGGGCGATGTCAGCCCAGAAGTAAGCCAGGCACGCATAGCCGGAATACATCAGGTAATCCACCGACGCAGCACCGACTTCCTCACGGTCCTTCATCGCAGCCATGCCCACTTTCATGGTCAGCTCGCCCCACTCCTTGTTCAGCGCAGCCAATGGCTGGACGAACTCCTTGACCGCGTCATTGCCTTCCTGCGCCTGGCAGAACTTGTGCACGATCTTGGTGAAGCCCTTGAGCGCTTCGCCCTGGGTCATCAGTACCTTGCGGCCCAGCAGGTCGAGGGCCTGGATGCCGGTGGTGCCTTCGTACAGCATGGAGATGCGGCTGTCGCGCACGTTCTGCTCCATGCCCCACTCGGCGATGAAGCCATGGCCGCCGTAGATCTGCACACCGTGGTTGGCAGCCTCGAAGCCGACCTCGGTCATGAAAGCCTTGGCGATCGGGGTCAGGAACGCCAGCAGGGCGTCGGCCTTCTTGCGCTCTTCCTCATCCTGGCTGTACTTGACGATGTCCACCTGCTTGGCGGTGAAGTACACCATCGCGCGGTTGCCCTCAGCGAAGGCCTTCATAGTCAGCAGCATGCGACGCACGTCCGGGTGGACGATGATCGGGTCAGCGGCTTTGTCCGGTGCTTTCGGGCCGGTCAGGGAACGCATCTGCAGGCGTTCACGGGCGTATTTCAGGCCGCCCTGGAAGGCCACTTCGGCGTGGGCCAGGCCCTGCAGCGCAGTCCCCAGGCGTGCGGTGTTCATGAAGGTGAACATGCAGTTCAGGCCTTTGTTGGCCGGGCCGATCAGGTAGCCGGTGGCAGCGTCGAAGTTCATCACGCAGGTGGCGTTGCCGTGGATGCCCATCTTGTGCTCGATCGAGCCACAGCTCACGCCGTTGCGCTCACCCACGCCGCCTTCGGCGTTGGGCAGGAACTTCGGCACGATGAACAGCGAGATACCTTTGGTGCCCGCCGGAGCATCCGGCAGACGCGCCAGCACGATGTGGACGATGTTGTCGGCCATGTCGTGTTCGCCGGCCGAGATGAAGATCTTGGTGCCGGAGACTTTGTAGCTGCCGTCGGCCTGTGGCTCGGCCTTGGTGCGCAGCATGCCCAGGTCAGTACCGCAGTGTGGCTCGGTCAGGCACATGGTGCCGGTCCACTCGCCGGACACCAGCTTGGTCAGGTAGGTGTGCTGCTGCTCGGCGGTGCCGTGGGCGGAGATGGTGTTCATCGCGCCGTGGGACAGGCCTGGGTACATGCCCCACGACCAGTTGGCACCACCGACCATTTCGCTCAGGGCCAGGCCGAGCGACTCTGGCAGGCCCTGGCCGCCGTGCTCGACGTCGTGCGCGAGGCTCGGCCAGCCACCTTCCACGAACTGCTCGTAGGCCGCCTTGAAACCGGTCGGGGTCTTCACGCCCGACTCGCTCCAGGTACAGCCTTCCTGGTCACCGACACGGTTCAGCGGCGACAGCACCTGCTCACAGAACTTCGCGCCTTCTTCCAGGATTGCGTCGACCATGTCCGGTGTGGCGTCCTGGCAACCCGGCAGGCTCTGATAGTGCGCCTCGTAGCCGAGCAGCTCGTCGCGAACGAAACGAATATCACGCAAGGGGGCTTTGTAATCAGGCATTGCGATGAACCTCTGTGATGAGTTCGGTAGGGGACCGCTGATACCGACCAGCGCTTGTCGGCTTTCGGTCAAACAGTTGTTTGAAACTTACGTTTAGGACCGCCCGATGTCAAGGAGGGACTATAGTGCCATTTACGCCGCGAAAGATGGCGTTTATGCCATTTCGTGAAACCGCAGGCAGAAACGACTGTGGGAGCCGGTTTACCCGCGAAAGGGCCAGCCCGAGATCAGAGATTTCGGGTGGACGCATTCGCGGGTAAACCGGCTCCCACAGGGTTCGCCAAGGAGGCTGGAGTCAGGCGTAGGTATCGATGAACCGCCCGAGCATTTCGTCGGAAGCCTTGGCCACCTTGGCGCCGAGTTCGACCTCGGTCTTGCCCAGGTTCAATTGCACGGTGCTGGTTGCCAGGTCCATCTGCTGGCTGCGGTCGACCCCACGCAGGCGCTCGGCCTGGAAGTCGCTGGACTGGCTGGTGGCGGCGCGCTCGACCGAGGCATTGGCGATCTGCCCGGCGGCCTGATCGACGCGGTTCTGGCCGTTGTAGATGGCGTTGAGGCCGGCGTAGTACGCGGTGCTGCCGGTGATTTCCATGTCAGAACTCCAATGACGCTGGATATGAACAGGGCTAATTAAAGCAGGCCAGGCGCGAAAAGGCCCGTTTAAATCCCTAATGGCCCACTGCTACTTGATAGGCCATGGGCATACCTGCCAACGCTCAATCCAGCAAGTCGAGTTGCAGGTGCTCCGCCACGGCATCCGCCGTAGCGTGCTTGAGCTTCGGCACCCGTCCCAGGCACGGCGCTGGCAAACGCTCGGCCAGGCTGGCCAGGTTTTCCTCCAGCCGCGAAGTCCGCGGTTCGATGATGTTCGCTACCCAACCCGCCAGCTGCAGCCCGTCCCGGGCAATGGCTTCGGCACTGAGCAGCGCATGGTTTATGCAACCCAGGCGCACCCCGACCACCAGAATCACCGGCAGCTTGAGGGCAATTGCCAGGTCCGACAGGTTGGCGTGGTTGGACAATGGCACCCGCCAACCGCCCGCACCTTCGACCAGGGTGAAGTCTGCCCTCTGGTCCAGCACATGGCGCATGGCCCTGGACAACACGGCGACTTCCAGCGCAACACCCGCCTCCCGGGCAGCCACGTGCGGTGCAATGGCCGGTTCGAAGGCAAACGGGTTGACCTCTTCGTAGGCGAGCTTGACCGAGCTTTCGTCGATCAGCGCCTGGGCATCACTGTTGCGCAGGCCCTTGGCCGTCATCGTGCAACCTGAAGCAACCGGCTTCGCGCCCAAGGTACTCAGCCCCTGCAACCGTGCCGCATGCAGCAGCCCCGCGGCGATGGTGGTCTTGCCGACATCGGTGTCGGTCCCGGCTATGAAATAGGCCTGGCTCATGTCGCTCCTCTCATGCCTGTGGCTTGCGCAACACACCATAGACCACCTGATAGGTGGCTGGCAGCCCCTGGGGCTGGCGAAACGCTTCATAGGCCTGCAACAGGCCTTGCATGCGCGCACGACCGGTCAGGCCAGAAGGCCGCCCAGGGTTGAGGTTGTGAGCGCCGAGCGCCTTGAGCTCGTGAGTCAGGCTGCGCACATCAGGGTAGTGCAGCACATGGGCCTGACGCTGCAGGCTGACCTGTGCGAGGCCACTGGCTGCACACAGGCGCTGATAGTCTTCAAACCTGCGGAAACGATTGACATGCACCATGCCATCCACCGCCTGCCAGCTGGCACGCAACTCATCGAGCGTACCGACGCACAGGCTGCTGAAGGCCAGCACCCCACCCGGACGCAATACGCGTCGGGCTTCGTCCAGCACGCTGGCGAACTGACCGCACCACTGCACCGCAAGGCTGGTGAATACCAGGTCGACACAGGCATCACGCAGCGGCAGGCGCTCGGCATCGCCGGCCACGTAATACCGCGCCCCAGCCGGCTCACCCCGTGCGTGGCAGAGCATGCCTTCGGCGATATCCACGGCAACTCCGGTTGCCTGGGCAAAACGTTCGCCCAGCACCCGGCTGAAATGCCCCGTGCCACTGCCAAGGTCGAGCCAGCGCGTCGGCGCCATGTCGTCCGGCAACTGGTCCAGCAGGCTAACGCCCACCGCACGTTGCAGGGCCGCAACGCTGTCGTAGCTGGCAGCCGCACGGGAGAAGGAGGCGGCCACTTGGCGCTTGTCCGGCAGCGCACCGGGCAGGTTTGGACGGGAAAGGTCAGTCATCGCCACTCTCATGCAGGAAACTCTTGATGCCCGCCGCCAGCTCCTGTGGATATTCCAGCAGGAAGGCGTGGGAACTGTCTTCGACCAGGCCGACTTCCACGTCGGGTAGCAGCTCGCTCAGCGCTTTGGCCGCCTCGGCCGGCACCAGCGCATCGCTGCCGGCGAACAAGTGCAACTGCGGGCCGCCATAGGCCTGCAGGGCCTCGCGGGTATCGAGCCTGGCAAGCACTTCCAGGCCGGTGGCCAGGTACAGCGGGTCGGTGTCCGGCACGCCGACACCCAGTTGGCGCAGCAGCGTGCGAGGTTGCAGGGCACCATCGCTGCACAGGGTGCGGAAGCGCTTGAGGGTCACCGAGGTGTGGCTGCGGCAACCATCGAGAAACGTGCCGAACGTGTCCTCGGCCATGCCATGTGGCCAATCGGCGCGGGCCACGAAACTGGGGTTGCTGCCCAACGTCAGCAGGCCGCAGCAGTGGTCGCCCCGCTTGCGCGCCAGTTCGCTGGCGAGCATGCCGCCGAGCGACCAGCCACCCAGCCAGGTATCGCTGGGCAACTTGCGGTCAAGGTAGTCTACCCACGCCTGCACATCGGCATCGGCCAGTTCCGGCAGGGGCATCAGTTCGACCTGCAGACGTGCGTCCTGGGCCCGCAGGCTGGCGGCGAGCGGCTCGAGGGCGGCGGTGCCCAGCCCCCAGCCGGGAAGAAGTATCAAACGGTTACGCATCGGCGGCCTCCAGCTGTGGATAACACTCGGCCAATGCATTCAACAATAGCTGTACCTGCGCCTCGCTGTGCGCGGCGCTCAGGGTGACCCGCAGACGGGCGCTGCCAGCAGGCACGGTAGGCGGGCGGATTGCGGTCACCAGCAGGCCGCGGTCACGCAGCATGCGCGACAGCTTGAGGGCCTGGGCACTGTCGCCGATCAGGATCGGCTGGATCGGTGTCGGGCTGTCCATCAGCTGCAGGCCGATTTGCTCGGCGCCCTGGCGGAACTGGCGGATCAGCGCAGCCAGGTGCTCGCGGCGCCAGGTTTCGCGGCGCAGCAGCTCCAGGCTCTTGAGCGTGGCGCAGGCCAGCGCCGGCGGCTGGCTGGTGGTGTAGATATAGGGCCGGGCGAACTGCACCAGTGCTTCGATCAGCTCTTCGCTGCCGGCAACGAAAGCGCCGGCGGTGCCACAGGCCTTGCCCAGGGTGCCGATCAGCACCGGCACGTCGTCGATGCCCAGGCCGAAGTGCTCGACGATGCCGCCACCCTGAGCCCCCAAGGTCCCCAGGCCATGGGCATCGTCGACCATCAGCCAGGCACCGCGGGCGCGGGCCACAGCGGCCAACGCTGGCAGGTCGGCAAGGTCACCGTCCATGCTGAACACGCCGTCGGTGGCAACCAGGGTGTTGCCGGTGGCCTTGCCCAGGCGGCTGGCCAGGCTGGCAGCGTCGTTGTGCAGGTAGCGGCTGAAACGGGCACCACTGAGTAGCCCGCCATCAAGCAGCGACGCGTGGTTCAGGCGGTCCTGCAGCACGGTGTCGCCCTGCCCCACCAGTGCAGTGATGGCGCCAAGGTTGGCCATGTAACCCGTGGAGAACAGCAGCGCACGCGGGCGGCCGGTCAGTTCGGCCAGAGCCTCTTCAACGGCATGATGTGGCGAGCTGTGGCCAATCACCAGGTGCGAGGCTCCACCACCGACCCCCCAGCGCTCGGCGCCAGCCTGCCAGGCAGCGATCACTTCAGGGTGGTTGGCCAGCCCCAGGTAGTCATTGCTGCAGAAGGCCAGCAGGCGCTGGCCATCGACCACGACTTCCGGCCCCTGCGGGCTTTCCAGCAACGGCCGCTGCCGATACAGGTCTGCGGCGCGCCGTTCGGCCAGGCGCGCCGCCAGGTCGAAGGCCATCTCAGACCATTGCTGCGTCGTAGAACAGCTCGCTGCTGCGTTGCTCGACCAAAGCCTGCTCGATGGCCGCCTGGTGCACTTCGTCGGCATGCTCTTCGCGCGCTTCGGGCTTGATGCCCAGGCGGGCGAACAGTTGCATGTCCTTGTCGGCCTGCGGGTTGGCGGTAGTCAGCAGTTTCTCGCCGTAGAAGATCGAGTTGGCGCCAGCCATGAAGGCCAGGGCCTGCATCTGCTCGTTCATCTGCTCACGGCCGGCGGACAGGCGCACGTGCGACTTGGGCATGAGAATACGGGCGACTGCCAGCATGCGGATGAAGTCAAACGGGTCGACGTCTTCTTCCTCGGCCAGCGGGGTGCCAGCAACCTTGACCAGCATGTTGATCGGCACCGACTCCGGGTGCTCGGGCAGGTTGGCCAGCTGGATCAAGAGGCCAGCGCGGTCGTCCAGCGACTCGCCCATGCCGAGGATGCCGCCAGAGCAGATCTTCATGCCGGCATCGCGCACGTAGGCCAGGGTTTGCAGGCGTTCGCCGTAGGTGCGGGTGGTGATAATGCTGCCGTAGAACTCAGGCGAGGTATCGAGGTTGTGGTTGTAGTAGTCCAGGCCGGCCTGGGCCAGGGCCACGGTCTGCTCCTGGTCGAGCTTGCCGAGGGTCATGCAGGTTTCCAGGCCCATGGCCTTTACGCCTTTGACCATCTCCAGCACGTAAGGCATGTCCTTGGCCGACGGGTGCTTCCAGGCCGCACCCATGCAGAAGCGGGTGGAACCGATGGCTTTGGCGCGAGCAGCTTCCTCGA
This sequence comes from Pseudomonas sp. HS6-2, assembly GCF_049325675.2. NCBI lineage: Bacteria > Pseudomonadati > Pseudomonadota > Gammaproteobacteria > Pseudomonadales > Pseudomonadaceae > Pseudomonas > Pseudomonas sp. HS6-2. The sequence continues at coordinate 5,841,104 of NZ_CM143906.1, forward strand.
GCACCTTCTGCACTTCCATCAGCTTCTGTTTTTCCAGCCCGGTGTTGTAGTGGCCGGACTGCGGACAATATTTGCAATCTTCCGGGCAGGCACCGGTCTTGATCGAAAGCAGCGTCGAAACCTGTACGCGGTTCGGGTCGAAATGCGCGCGATGCACGGTCTGCGCCTGGAACAGCAGGTCATTGAATGGCTGCTGGAACAGTGCCTTGACCTCAGGCAGGGACCAGTCGTGACGTGTTGTTGCAGTTGTGCTGGCGCTCATCGGCGTTTCCTTGTTTAGGCTGTAACTGGCGCCGAGGCACAAGTGCCCGCCAGCGCATCACGGTTAGCTCGCATAGTCATGGAAGGCCTATGAACTGTCAACCTTGGTTAAAAGCACTGGTTTACAAGTGTATAAATATTAATCACACCTGCTTGCTGTGCGGTGAACTCGCCGAACAGCGCTACCCGCTGTGTGTCGCCTGCGAGCAGGAACTTCCGTGGCTCGATGAACATTGCCTGCGCTGCGCCCTGCCCTTGCCGATGGCCGGCCTGATCTGCGCCCAGTGCAACCGCCGCCCGCCGGCTTTCGATCAGGTTGTCGCGCCTTGGCACTATGGGTTCCCGCTGGACACGCTGATCAGCCGTTTCAAGCACAACGGTCAATGGCCGCTGGGCCGGTTGATGGCTGAAATGCTCGGCCTCAATTTGCACCATCGCTACCAGGATGGCCTGGCCAGGCCAGACTTGCTGTTGCCTGTCCCGCTGGCCCGGCGTCGACTGCGCGAGCGCGGTTTCAACCAGGCCGGCATGCTCGGGCGGTGGCTGTCGAAGGCCCTGGCTATCGAATGTGATGAGCGGTTGTTGCTGCGCACACGCGAAACACCGGCACAACAGAACCTCGATGCCCGGGCACGCCGAGGCAACCTGCGCGAGGCTTTCGCGCTGGCCAGCGCGGCATCGCTCAAGGGCAGCCACGTGGCCGTGGTCGATGACGTGTTGACCACCGGCGCCACCGCGCAGGCTGTCGCGCAACTGCTGCAAGAGGCCGGCGCACGCAGGGTCGATGTGTATTGCCTGGCACGCACGGCAAAACCGGGGCAAGCTTGAGGGGTCAGTTCCAGATAGGCGCCACCCATGTCCCTGCCCGCACTCCTCACCCAGCACATTGCCCGCCGCCCGCAGCGCATCGCCCTGCTCCAGCACATCGCCGAACAAGGCTCGATCACCCGCGCGGCCAAGGCTGCCGGCATCAGCTACAAGGCTGCCTGGGACGCGATCGACGAACTGAACAACCTGGCCAGCCAGCCCTTGGTCGAGCGCAGTACGGGCGGACGTGGCGGCGGTGGCGCAAGGCTCTCGGTAGAAGGTGAACGGGTGCTGCGCCTGTACCAGAAAGTGCAGGCACTGCAGGCACAGATTCTCGAAGCGGCGGAAGAGTCCAGCGACCTTGACCTGCTTGGCCGCCTGATGCTGCGCACCAGCGCACGCAATCAGCTGCAGGGGCAGGTCAGCGGGCTGCGCAGGGAGGGCCGGCATGACCGGGTCAGCCTGGCGCTGGGCGGCGGGCTGGAAATCGACGCATTGATTACCCATGACAGCACGGCGCGGCTAGAACTGACCCTGGGGACCACGGTGATGGCGCTACTCAAGGCCGGATGGGTGCAGTTGCTGGGAGCGGAGGATGAAGCCGAGGCCGGCAGCAATGTGCTCAGCGTCACCGTTGAAGAGGTACTGGCGGATGTGCAGGGCGACAGCGAAGTGCGGCTGGCGCTGGGCAATGGGCAGACGTTGTGTGCATTTGCCGGAGCGCAATGGATGGCCGGAAAGGCTGTCGATGAAGGGAGCAGACTGCGGGTGCAGTTTCATCCTTCCTATGTACTGCTCGGGGTACCGGTTTGACCTGTGCCGTCCTCTTCGCGGGTGACCCCGCGAAGAGGACGGCACAGGCAACATCTGGGCAACTCCCGGAATGGGGTACCATGCCAACACGCCGCCACCCCCGGAGCCCCCATGTCTCACCCCTTCGATACCCTCACCCCCGACCTGGTCCTGGACGCCGTGGAAAGCCTGGGCTATCTCAGCGATGCCCGGGTCCTGGCGCTGAACAGCTACGAGAACCGCGTCTATCAGGTGGGCATCGAAGATTCTCAACCGTTGATCGCCAAGTTCTACCGCCCGGGCCGCTGGAGCGATGCGGCAATTCTCGAAGAGCACCAGTTCACCGCCGAACTCGCCGACTGCGAAGTGCCCGTGGTCGCGCCGCTGCAACACGGCGGCCAGACCCTGTTCGAGCACAAGGGCTTCCGCTTCGCCCTGTTCCCGCGCCGGGGTGGCCACGCGCCGGAGCCCGGCAACCTCGACCAGCTTTACCGCCTCGGCCAGTTGCTCGGCCGTCTGCACGCGGTTGCCGCAACTCGCCCGTTCGAACACCGCGAAACATTGGCTGTGGACAACTTCGGTCACGCTTCACTGCAAACACTCCTGGAGGGCGATTTCGTCCCGCGTGAGTTGCTGCCTGCGTTCGAATCCGTAGCCCGCGAACTGCTCAAGCGGGTCGAAGATATCTACGCACGCACTCCGCATCAGGTGATGCGCCTGCACGGCGACCTGCACCCTGGCAACCTGATGCATCGCGACGACGTCTATCACGTCGTCGACCTGGACGACTGCCGCATGGGCCCGGCCGTGCAGGACCTATGGATGATGCTGGCTGGCAGCCGCGAAGAGCGCCTTGGCCAATTGGCCGAACTGATCGACGGCTACAACGAGTTCCACGACTTCGACCCACGCGAACTGCCACTGATCGAGCCCCTGCGCGCCCTGCGCCAGCTGCACCACAGCGCCTGGCTGGCACGGCGCTGGGATGACCCGGCGTTCCCGCGCAGCTTCCCCTGGTTTGGCCAACCGCGTTACTGGGGTGACCAAATCCTCGCCCTGCGAGAGCAGACGGCGGCTCTGGACGAACAACCATTGAAATTGTTCTAGATAGCCGCAGGGGTCTGTCTACAATAGGCGTCGCTGTATTTAGCTACCTAAGCAAGGATTCTGCATGCAAGCCGCAAACCCGCGTCGCGGGTATATTCTTGGCCTGTCGGCCTACATCATCTGGGGTTTGTTCCCCCTGTATTTCAAAGCCATCCAGAGCGTCCCGGCGGTGGAGATCATCGTCCACCGGGTGCTTTGGTCCGCGTTGTTCGGCTCCCTGCTGCTGCTGGTGTGGAAACACCCAGGCTGGTGGCGCGAGCTGCGCGACAACCCCCGCCGCCTGGCGATTCTGGCCCTGAGCGGGACGCTCATCGCTGCCAACTGGCTGACCTACGTGTGGTCGGTGAACAGCGGTCGCATGCTTGAAGCCAGCCTGGGCTACTACATCAACCCACTGATCAATGTACTGCTGGGCATGCTCCTGCTCGGAGAACGCCTGCGCCGCCTGCAATGGCTGGCCGTGGGCATGGCTGCGGTGGGCGTGGCGCAACAGGTGTGGCAGGTGGGTAGCCTACCGTGGGTGTCGCTGGCGCTGGCATTGACCTTCGGTTTCTATGGGTTGATCCGCAAGCAGGCTCCGGTAGCAGCGCTTCCGGGGCTGGTGGTGGAAACCTGGATGCTGGTGCCACTGGCACTTGGCTGGTTGCTGCTGAACCCCACGGCAGTCAGTGCCCAGAGTGAGTTCTATACCAGCAGCGAAGCACTGTGGCTGATGGCAGCAGGCCCAGTGACGCTGGTGCCGTTGGTCTGCTTCAACGCCGCCGCTCGTCACTTGCCTTATACCACCCTGGGCTTCCTGCAGTACCTGGCGCCAACGCTGGTGCTGCTGCAGGCAGTGCTGCTTTTCGATGAGCATTTGTCTTCGAGCAGCCTGGTGGCCTTCATCTGCATCTGGGCGGGCCTGGCGCTCTACAGCGTCGATGCCTGGTTGAATCTGCGCAAGCGCGCCTGATCAAAAAACGATCAAAACTGCGCAGGCCACGTCGTTCGTGGCCTGTAGCAACCTCTCCAAAGGTTATCCACACCCTCGTCCCCGCGCTTTGTGCACAAGCGACTGATTTTTGCGCGTTTTTTGCCCAAACCTCTGGAAGGCTTGCCGCTCCTGGGCTAGCGAGGTGCGCCCCCAGGTTATCCACAGGGCCTTCCCCGTGAAATCGGGATAACCGCAAGGGGCTGCTTCGCAGCCCCGGCAATCTCGAATCAGTCCTCCGGCCGCAGCTTCAACTCCACCATCAAGTCATCCGCCAGGCTCTCCAGCCTCTGCTGCAGGTCATCCAGAGACAAGGTCAACGGTAGCGCCAGCAGCGCATCGGCATGGAACAGCGGCTCACTGCTCATCGGTGCCGGCCGCACTTCGGTGGTGAAGCGCTCCAGGTTCACGCCCTGGTCCGCCAGCAGGCGGGTGATATCACGCACGATGCCTGGGCGATCATTGCCCACCAGCTCCATGGCAATAGGCTTCCAGGTACATGACGGCTCAATGCCACTCTCGGCGATGAGCACGCGAATATCGTATTGCCCCAGCGCCTGCAGCGACTTCACCAACTCGTCGTAGTTTTCCGCCGGCACCGCCACCCGCAGGATCCCGGCAAACTGCCCGGCCATCCGCGACATGCGGCTCTCCAGCCAGTTGCCGTTATGATCGGCGATGCACTGGGCAATGCGCTCGACCTGGCCGGCCTTGTCCGGGGCAATCACGGTCAGTACAAGATGATCCACAGGCCCTTCCTCTGCGTCGGGCCGCCCAAGGCGGCGAAAATACGGGGGATCGACTCAGTATAGGCAAGGCGCGTCAACCTGCCGCAGGGCAATCCGCACAAACAATCGTGTACTGTTTCAAGATTTATCTGGAACAATCCACTGCTTTTTTGCGAACATACGTTCTCCCAGCGTGACCATACGCGACCAACCGGTCGCATAACGGCGCTTTTAGTCTGATTTTGCCTCGCCTACTGCTTCATGTAGTATCCCGTGGCGCGGACTACAAAACGTCGTTTGGATGTCTGCCAAGGCGCCTGTGAAAATACGCACACTGTCTGCCAGCCTGTCTGGCCGGCTGCACCCAGCCGCCTTCGGGTCTAGTCCGATGGCAAGCACTGGTACGTGTTTAGAGAAGCGCTACAGGCTTAATACAGAAGAGCGAAATAGCTGAGCAGAGGTGAGGCAAGCAATGACTGGATACGTTCAAGTCGGTGGCCTTCAGGTCGCCAAGGCCCTGTACGACTTCGTCAACAACGAAGCGATTCCTGGAACCGGCATCGAAGCCGATAAGTTCTGGGCAGGGGCGGCAGAGATCATTAAAGACCTCGCTCCAAAGAACAAAGCCCTGCTCGCCAAGCGCGACGAGCTGCAAGCCAAGATCGACGCCTGGCACCAGGCACGCAAAGGCCAGGCACACGACGCCGTAGCCTACAAAGCATTCCTCCAGGAAATCGGCTACCTGCTGCCACAAGCCGACGATTTCCAGGCCACCACCCAGAACGTGGACGAAGAAATCGCCCACATGGCCGGCCCACAGTTGGTCGTCCCGGTGATGAACGCCCGTTTCGCCCTGAACGCCGCCAACGCCCGTTGGGGCTCGCTGTACGACGCCCTGTACGGTACCGACGCCATCAGCGATGAAGGCGGCGCCGAGAAAGGCCAGGGCTACAACAAGCTGCGCGGCAACAAGGTCATTGCCTTCGCCCGCGCCTTCCTCGACGAAGCCGCACCACTGGCGGCCGGCTCGCACGTCGACTCCACCAGCTATCGCATCGAAGGCGGCAAGCTGGTCGTCGCCCTGAAAGGCGGCAGCAACAGCGGCCTGCGTGATGACGCCCAGCTGATCGGCTTCCATGGCGACGCCAAGGCGCCGACCGCCGTGCTGCTCAAGCACAACGGCCTGCACTTCGAGATTCAGGTCGACGCCAGCACGCCTGTCGGCAGCACCGATGCCGCCGGCGTCAAAGACATCCTGATGGAGTCGGCCCTGACCACCATCATGGACTGCGAAGACTCGGTCGCCGCCGTCGATGCCGATGACAAGGTCATCGTCTACCGCAATTGGCTGGGCCTGATGAAAGGCGACCTGGCCGAAAGCGTGAGCAAGGGTGGCAAGACCTTCACCCGCACCATGAACCCAGACCGCGAATACGCAGCGCCCAATGGCGGCAGCGTAACCCTGCACGGCCGTTCGCTGCTGTTCGTGCGCAACGTCGGCCACCTGATGACCAACCCGGCGATTCTCGATGCCCAGGGCAACGAAATCCCCGAAGGTATCCAGGACGGCCTGTTCACCAACCTGATCGCCCTGCACAACCTCAACGGCAACACCAGCCGCAAGAACACCCGCAGCGGCAGCGTGTACATCGTCAAGCCGAAGATGCACGGTCCGGAAGAAGTCGCCTTCGCCGCCGAGATCTTCAGCCGCGTCGAAGACCTGCTGGGCATGAAGCGTAACACCGTCAAGGTCGGCATCATGGACGAGGAGCGCCGTACCACGGTCAACCTGAAGTCCTGCATCAAGGCGGCCGCCGAGCGCGTGGTGTTCATCAACACCGGCTTCCTCGACCGCACCGGTGACGAAATCCACACCTCTATGGAAGCCGGCGCCGTGGTGCGCAAGGGCGCCATGAAGAACGAGAAGTGGATCGGCGCCTACGAGAACAACAACGTCGACGTCGGCCTGGCCACCGGCCTGCAAGGCCGTGCGCAGATCGGCAAAGGCATGTGGGCCATGCCCGACCTGATGGCCGCCATGCTCGAGCAGAAGATCGCTCACCCGCTGGCCGGCGCCAACACTGCCTGGGTACCGTCGCCGACCGCCGCCACCCTGCACGCCCTGCACTACCACAAGGTCGACGTGCAAGCGCGTCAGCGCGAACTGGCGTCGCGCACCCCGGCATCGGTCGATGACATCCTGACCATCCCGCTGGCAGCCGACACCAACTGGTCGGCCGAAGAGATCCGCAACGAGCTGGACAACAACGCCCAGGGCATCCTCGGCTATGTGGTGCGCTGGATCGACCAGGGTGTGGGTTGCTCGAAGGTACCGGACATCAACGATGTCGGCCTGATGGAAGACCGTGCCACCCTGCGCATCTCGGCCCAGCTGCTGGCCAACTGGCTGCGCCATGGCGTGGTCAGCCAGGAGCAGGTGCTGGAAAGCCTCAAGCGCATGGCTGCAGTGGTCGACAAGCAGAACGCCGGTGACGCCCAGTACCGCCCGATGGCGCCGAACTTCGACGACAACATCGCGTTCCAGGCGGCCATCGAGCTGGTGGTCGAAGGTGCCAAGCAGCCGAACGGCTACACCGAGCCAGTGCTGCACCGCCGCCGTCGCGAGTTCAAGGCGCGTAACGGTTTGTAAGCAACATCAGTGAAAGGGGCCGCTTTGCGGCCCCGATCCTGTGTCACTCGATCTTGAGTTCCTTCTTCACCAACCCCAGCAGTTTCCCCAGATCCACCGGCTTCAGCAAAAAATCCACCACCCCCAGGTGCATCACGTCCACCGCCTCCTTCACATCGGTGTCGCCCGACACCACGATGATCGACAACGCCGCTCGTTCCGACTCACGAATCTCCCGGATCAGTTCCAGGCCGTCGCTCGGCTGCATACGCAGGTCGGTAATCATCAGCGCGATGCGCGGTTCGTAATGCAGCTTGAACATCGCTTCCTGCGCGCCGTCAGCGGTCATGCACTCGATGCCCTTGCTTTTCAGGTACAGCTTCAACGCCTCGCTGTTCACTGTATTGTCATCGACAATCAGCACCACCGGGCTGGATGCTACAGGTGCGCTCACCACGGCCAACGCCTCGCGTTCGGCGTCACTCAGAATGTCGTCATGCTCAGCCATGGTCATCTCGTCAAAAAAATCCCGCTCAGTGGTTAGGACCGCAAAAGCCTTGTAACCCGGCTCGCCTTTCGTCGGGTCTTTGACAGCGCCACTCATAGACTTACGTCCAATGGGCACCACCCCGCTGCCAGCCGACCATGGGGACCGAGAACAACAAGGCCGCTCCTATATATAGATATATATAGTTCGGCGTAGCGATACGGTCAGTGTCATGAGCAAAAAGGACGCCTACAGTCAGGCGGGAAGAACGGCAGTACTGCAGAACATCCAGGGCACATTGCAGTTCCTGCAGCGTTTCCCGCCTTTCAACCAGATGGAGCAGAGCCACCTGGCCTTCCTGGTGGAACAATGCCAGCTGCGCTTCTATGCCAGCGGCGAAAGCATCATCAAACCTACGGATGGGCCAGTCGAGCACTTCTACATTGTCAAGCAGGGCCGGGTCGTCGGCGAGCGCCAGCACCTGGTCAAGCCTGGGGTGGAAACCACCTTCGAGATCACCGGCGGCGAATGCTTCCCGCTGGCAGCGCTGCTCGGCGAGCGGGCGACACGCACCGAACATTTGGCCGGCGAAGACACCTTCTGCCTGCAGCTGAACAAGGCCGCGTTCATCCGCTTGTTCTCGATGTCGGAAGTGTTTCGAGATTTTGCACTGCGTGGTGTCAGCAGCCTGCTCGACCAAGTCAACCAGCAGGTCCGCCAGCGCGCAGCGGAAAACCTCGGCACCCAATACTCGCTGAATACCCCGCTGGGCGAACTGGCCATGCGTCACCCAGTGGTCTGCGCGCCGGATACACCGCTGCGCGAGGCTGTGCGGATGATGCATGAACAGCAGGTCGGCAGCATTGTCGTGGTCGACCCGCAGCGCCACCCGCTGGGCATCTTCACCCTGCGCGACCTGCGCCAGGTGGTGGCCGCCGCCGATTCCGACCTCGGCGCGCCAATCGAGCAGAACATGACCGCCAAGCCGTTCTACCTCAGCCCCCAAGCCAGCGCCTTCGATGCGGCCATGGCGATGACCGAGCGGCATATCGCCCATGTCTGCCTGGTGGACAACCAGCGCCTGTGTGGCGTGGTGTCCGAACGCGACCTGTTTTCCCTGCAGCGGGTCGACCTGGTGCACCTGGCGCGTACCATCCGCCATGCGCCACGCCTCGACTCGCTGGTGCAGCTGCGTGGCGAGATCGGCCAGCTGGTCGAGCGCATGCTCGCCCACGGTGCCTCCTCGACGCAGATCACCCAGATCATCACCCTGCTCAACGACCACACGGTGTGCCGGGTGATCGAGCTGGCCATTGCCGAACGTGGCGACCCCGGTGTGCCGTTCAGCTGGCTGTGCTTCGGCAGCGAAGGGCGCCGCGAACAGACCCTGCACACCGACCAGGACAACGGCATCCTCTTCGAAGCCACCGACGACGCCGAAGCCGAGGCCATTCGCGCACGCCTGCTGCCCTTGGCGCAGTACATCAACCAGTGCCTGGCCCAGTGCGGTTTCACCCTGTGCAAGGGCAACGTCATGGCCGGCAACCCCGAGCTTTGCCTGTCACGTGCGCAGTGGGCGCGGCGCTTTGCCAGCTTCGTGCGCGAGGCCAGCCCGGAGAACCTGCTGGGTTCGAGCATCTACTTCGACCTGCGCGTGGTCTGGGGTGATGAACAGGGCTGTGAACAACTGCGCCGGCAGCTGCTGGAGCAGGTGGCGGACAACCGCATCTTCCAGCGCATGCTGGCCGACAACGCCCTGCGCCAGCGACCTCCGGTGGGCCGCCTGCGCGAGTTCGTGCTGACCCGCCAGGGCAACGACAAGGCCGCCACCCTCGACCTCAAGGTCCAGGGCCTGACACCTTTCGTCGATGGTGCCCGCCTGCTGGCCCTGGCCAACGGCATTGGTGCGTGCAACACTCTGGAGCGCCTGCGCCAGCTGGTCGACAAAGGGGTCATCGAAGCGCTCGACGGCGCAGCTTACGAAGAGGCCTACCACTTCATCCAGCAAACCCGCATGCAGCAGCACCAGCGCCAGACCCGCGACAACCTGCCGTACTCCAATCGCCTCGATCCGGACAGCCTCAACCACTTGGACCGGCGCATCCTGCGCGAATCGCTGCGCCAGGCCCAGCGCCTGCAGAGCAGCCTGGCCCTGCGGTATCAATTATGAGCCTGTTCGCCTGGTTACGCCCCGCTGCCCCGCCGCTGGACGATGCCTTGCGTCAGCGCCTGGCACGGCTACCCAAGGCCAAGCCGCCAGGGGTGTGTTCGTTGCGCGAGCAGCGCTGGGTGGTGCTCGACCTGGAGACCAGTGGCCTGAACCCGAATCGCGACCAAGTGCTGTCGATCGGCGCGGTGGCCATCGAGGACGGCGCCATTGATTTCGCCCAGCAGTTCGAACGCACCTTGCACCGACCCGAACAGAAAACCAACGCCAGCGTGCTGATCCACGGCCTCGGGCCAAGTGCCCTGGCCGCTGGCTGCGACCCGGCCGAAGCCTTGCTAGAGCTGCTTGAATTCATCGGCGACAGCCCGGTGCTGGCGTTCCATGCACCGTTTGACCAGCGCATGCTTGCCCGCGCCTTGAAGGAGAGCCTGGGCCATCGCCTGCAGTTGCCGTTCCTCGACGTGGCAGAACTGGCGCCGATGCTCAACCCCGACACCGTGTTGCGCGAAGCCGGGCTGGATGACTGGGTAACACACTTCGGCCTGCAGGTGGATGAGCGTCACCATGCCAGCGCCGATGCGCAGGTCACGGCGGAACTGGCGCTGATCCTGTTCAGCCAGGCCCGGCGCCAGCAGCTCGACAGCCCGCTGCAGCTGGAGCAGCGGCTGGGCGGCTGGCGGCGGCGCAAGGCGCATCACCACGGTTTTTGATGATGGCCATCCGATAAGCGTCCATTGCACCGACACCCTCCCCTCTGTAACAATCGCGAATAATTATCGTTAGTTAATGCATTCGTTCCGGGGGGACGCTGCGTGTCTTCTGTCCACAGCCCACACGCCGAACTGGTTGGCTCGCTGTACCGCGACCACCGCAGCTGGCTGCTCGCCTGGCTGCAGCGCAGCATGGCTTGCCGCCAGCGTGCCGAAGACCTGAGCCAGGACACCTTCGTGCGCCTGCTCGGGCGCGAGCAACTCGACACCCCGCGCGAACCGCGTGCCTTCCTCGCGGCCGTGGCCAAGGGCCTGATGTTCGACCACTTCCGCCGCGCGGCGCTGGAGCAAGCCTACCTGGCCGAACTGGCGCTGATCCCCGAAGCCGAACACCCGTCCGCGGAAACCCAGCACCTGATCCTCGAAGACCTCAAAGCCATCGACCGCCTGCTCAGCAAGCTGTCGAGCAAGGCCCGCGCAGCCTTCCTGCACAACCGCCTGGATGGCATGGGCCACGCCGAAATTGCCGAACGCCTGGGCGTTTCGGTGTCACGCGTGCGCCAGTACATCGCCCAAGGCATGCGCCAGTGCTATGTGGCCCTGTACGGGGAACCGACGTGAACAACACACCGGTTTCGTCGCGGGTGCTGGAAGCCGCCATTGCCTGGAAAATGAGCCTGGACGATGGCAACGGCACCCCTGACGAGCGCAACGAATTCATCCGCTGGCATGCTGCCAGCGAGGAACATGCCCGGGCCTGGCGCCAGCTAGGCGCCCTCGACCAACGTGTCAGCGTCGCTGCCGGCCCGGCTCGCCAAGCCCTGCTGCAATCGCGCGTCAGCCTGCGACGTCGGATCGGCAAGGCCGGAAGCGGGCTTGCCGGCCTGTTTCTGCTCGGCGCGATACTCAGCTGGGTCGGTACGCCTTCGTTGGCACCCAGTTACTGGCTCGCTGATCAGCGCACCGCCACCGGTGAACTGCGTACCTTGCGCCTGGCCGACGGCACGCTGCTTAGCCTCAATACCCACACCGCCGTGGATATCGACTTCGACGGCGACCAGCGTGTGCTGGTGCTGCATCAAGGCGAAATTTCGGTGGAAACCGGCCACGACGACCCTCGCCCGTTGTGGGTACGTACCGACGATGGCCGCCTTCGGCCGCTGGGCACGCGCTTCCTGGTGCGCCGCGAAGCCAACGGCACGCGCCTGGAAGTTCTGCAGTCGTCGGTAGCCGCCATGCCGCACAACAGCGGTGACGAACAGGTCCTGCACGAAGGCCAGCAAGTGCTGATGAACAGCAACGGGCTGGGCCAGATAGGTCCGGTGCACGCCGGGGCCGATGCCTGGACCCGCGGCATGCTGGTGGTCGACAACGTGCGCCTGGCCGACCTGCTGAAACAGCTGGGCCACTACCGCAGCGGTCACCTGGGCGTGGCCGATGAAGTGGCCGACTTGCGTGTGACCGGCAGCTTCCCGCTGACCGACACCGACCTGGCCCTGGCTTCGCTGGTGCCGGCGCTGCCGGTGAAAATCGAGCGGCATACGCCGTGGTGGGTGACCGTCGTTCCCAAGTAATCCTGTACCGGCCTCTTCGCGGCGGTTCGGCGCCCCGACAAGCCCGCTCCCACAGGATTTCCGCAGCCCTTGAATCTGCGACACACCTGAAGGAGCGGGCTTGTCCCGCGACGGGCCAGCGCAGGCAAAAGCCAGATTCAAATAATTCTCACTTTTCTTCCGATTCCCCCTGTCACTTCTGGAATCTCGCTCGGCAAGGAAGCAGTTAGCACTTATCCGTCGAGGAACCGCTGCATGTCCCGTGCCGTTGATCGTATCCTGCGTCCTAGCCTGATGGCCCTGGCCATCGCCATGGCCGCACCATTGTCCAGTACCGCACTGTTCGCCGCCGAGCAGTCCGCGCCGCGCGCCTACAACCTGCCCGCCGCACCGCTGGCAAGCACCCTGAACCAGATCGCCAGCCAGGCGGGCATCGCCCTGGCCATCGACCCGGCGCTGGTCAGCGGCCGTACCTCGGCCCCGGTCAATGGCCAGTACGATGGCCTCGGCGCCCTGCAGGCCGCCCTGCTGGGCACTGGGCTGCAACTGCAGCAGAGCAGCGTCGGCAGTTACAGCCTGGTCGCTGTACCGGAGGGCGCCCTGGCCCTGCCGGAAACCACCGTGAATGCCGCCAGCGCTTACGAGAGCGCCTGGGGCCCGGTCGACGGTTACCTGGCCAAGCGCACCGCCGCTGGCACCAAGACCGACACCGCGCTGGTCGAAGTCCCGCGCTCGATCTCCGTGGCCACCCGTCAGCAGATGAGTGACCGCGGCGTGCACAGCCTGGACGACGCCGTGAAATATATGCCGGGTATCGTCTCCGCCAGCTTCGGCAGCGACACCCGCTACGACTGGATGCGCGTGCGTGGTTTCGAGCCGACCCAGTTCCTCGACGGCCTGCCACTGCCTCGCGGCGTGTATGCCAATCCGAAAGCCGAAACCTGGAACCTCGACCGCCTGGCCCTGCTGCGCGGCCCGGCCTCGTCGCTGTATGGCCAGACCCCGCCCGGCGGCCTGCTGGACATGGTCAGCCGCCGCCCGCAGGCTGAAAGCGCCCACGAAATCGAACTGCAGTACGGCAGCGACAATCACCGCCAGATCAACTTTGCCAGCACCGGCAAGATCGATGACCAGGGTCAGTTCCTGTACAGCGTCAGCGGCGTGATCCGCGATGGCGGTACCCAGATCGACCACATCGACGACAAGCGCTACAACATCGCCCCGAGCCTGACCTGGAACATCGACGACGATACCTCGCTGACCCTGCTGACCCAGTTCACCCGCGACGATACCGGCGCCACCAGCCAGTTCCGGCCGATCCAGGGCACCAAGATCGACATGCCGTTCGGCAAGATTTCCCACCACAAGAACCTGGGTGACCCGGACTACGAATTCTACGACCGCACCTACTACGCGCTGGGCTACGCCTTCGAACACCGCATCAACGATGTCTGGCAGTTCCGTCAGAACCTGCGCTACACCAAGACGGACCTGGCGTTCCAGACCATCACCCCCGGAAGCTACAACGCAACCACGCCGCCAGTGAAGGACGATGGCACCGTCAGCCGCATGTCCACCAACACCGATGAAGACATCAGCCAGTTCGCGGTGGACAACAACTTCCAGGCCGACTTCGCCACCGGCGACGTGACCCACACCCTGCTGCTGGGCCTGGACCACCAGCGCGTCAACACCAACTACCTGTCGATCTTCGGCTTCAACGTGCCGGACAGCAACGTGAACAACCCGGTTTACGGGGTGCCGATCACCCGCCCGGACCGCTCCACAGCGTTCTACGACTATGACCAGAAAACCCGTCAGACCGGCGTGTACGTCCAGGATCAGATGGCCCTCGGCAACTGGCGCCTGACCCTGGGCGGTCGTGAAGACTGGGTGCACACCAGCACCAAGTACTTCAACCAGGGTGATGCCACCAATACCCAGCGGGACAAGCAGTTCAGCGGCAACGCCGCCATCAGCTACGTGTTCGATTCGGGCTTCGTACCGTACCTGTCGTATGCCGAGTCGTTCCAGCCGGCCGCCAATGCCTCCGCGTCCGCTACCGAATCGTTCAAACCGACCGAAGGCAAGCAGTGGGAACTGGGCATCAAGTACCAGCCACCGGGCTCCAACACCCTGTTGTCGGCAGCCGTGTATGACCTGACGCAAAAAAACGTCTCGGTCACCAACAACGAAGGCGGTGTGACCTTCACCAGCCAGACCGGTGAAGTGAAAGTCCATGGCCTGGAGCTGGAAGCGGTTTCCGACGTCACCGAAAACCTCAAGCTGACCGCCGCCTACACCCTGGCCAAGTCGCAAGTGCAGGATGGCCTGTACAAGGGCAACCGCCTGCAGCTGATGCCCAACCAGCAAGCTTCGCTGTGGGCCGACTACACCTGGCACAGCGGCATGCTCGACGGCTTCGGTATCGGCGGCGGCGCGCGCTATACCGGCAACACCTACGGCGACCAAGCCAACACCTACCTGGGCAAGGCCAACGCCTACACGGTGTTCGACGCTACCGTGCACTACGACCTGGGGCGCCTGAGCAACAGCCTCAAGGGCGCGTCGGTGGCGGTCAATGCCACCAACCTGTTCAACAAGGACTATCTCTCCACCTGCGATGGCTACTACTGCTACTACGGCGACGAACGTAGCGTCGTGGCCAGCGCTTCCTACAAGTGGTGATGACCTGACTGGCTGAGCATGTCGACCAAGCCGTCCACCTGGGGCGGCTTTGGTCTTTCTGGACGTTGAGAAACATAATGTAATGAAAAGCCCAACTATCCGCCGCTGGTCCGTGGTCCACACCTGGAGCAGCCTGGTCTGCACCCTGTTCCTGCTGTTGCTGGCACTCACCGGCCTGCCGCTGATCTTCCACCACGAACTCGAACACCTGCTCGGCGATGCCGCAGAACTGCGCGAGATGCCCGCTGGCACCCCGCACCTGGACCTGCAACAGCTGGTGCTGAAAGCTGAGCAGCACCGCTTCGGTGAGGTCGTGCAGTACTTCGGCTTCGATAAGGACCAACCCAACGGCGTACTTGCGATCACAGCTGCCACCGCCGGCACCGAACCCAATTCTTCCCATACCTTCATGCTCGACGCCCGCACCGGCGAAGCCGTGGCGATGCCGGCCGCCAATGGCGGGTTCATGATGCTCATGCTGCGCCTGCACGTAGACATGTTCGCCGGCCTCCCCGGCAAGCTGCTGCTGGCCTTCATGGGCGTGCTGTTCGTCGTTGCGATCGTCTCCGGCAGCGTGCTCTACGCACCGTTCATGCGCCGCCTGGAGTTCGCCACCGTACGCACCGACAAGTCCCGCCGCCTGCGCTGGCTCGACCTGCACAACCTGATCGGCGTGGTCACCCTGGCCTGGGCCTTGACTGTCGGCGTCACCGGCGTGATCAGCGCCCTCTCCGACCTGGTCATCGCCGCCTGGCGCAACGACAGCCTGGCCGCCATGGTCGCCCCTTATCGTGATGCCCCGCCGCTCACCGAAAGGGCGCCAGCCAGCCGCTTGCTGGACATCGCCGAACAGGCCGCACCCGGCATGCGCCCGGACTTCATCGCGTTCCCTGGCACACGCTTCTCCAGCGAGCACCATTACGCAGTGTTCATGAACGGCGCCAGCCACCTGAGCTCGCACTTGTTCACACCGGTGCTGATCGATGCCCGCACGCTTGAGGTGACCGCAGTCGGTGAGCGGCCCTGGTACATGGACGCCATGGGGCTGTCGCAACCGCTGCACTTCGGCGACTACGGTGGCCGTCCGATGCAGATCCTGTGGGCGGTGCTGGACGTGCTGACCATCATCGTGCTCGGCAGCGGCGTGTACCTCTGGTGGGGCAAGCAACGCCGGCCACGGGAGGCAAAGGCATGAGCCATCGTTCGCGATCAACTGCCAGAGTGCTCGTCTGGCCAGCCGCCATTGCCTTGCTGGGCGCGCTGGGGCTGTTCGCCGCCCTGCTCGGTGATGGTGCCTGGGACATGCTCGCCTGGCTTGGCCTTGGCATACCCGCGTGGCTTAGCCTGCGCGGCCTGCTCCAGTGAGGTAGACGTTTAACTCCCAGGCGCCACCTGCTCGCCTGAGCATGCCCGCTCCCTGACTCGCGGAGAGCGGAACATGCTACCCCTGCAACGTATTGATTTCCTGCACCACCAGGTGCTGGCCTTGCTCGAAGCGATGCCAGTTGTCACCCTGCCACCGCAGTCACGTCAGCACCTGCATGGCGAGCTCGCCGACTATTGGGCCGCCACCGACAGCCAAGGCCGCTCGCGCGCCACCCGGCTGGCCGACATCCGCCGGGCGATGATGCATGCCGAGGCCGACCTGCGCGCGGCCGACCAGACGTTGAGCGCGGACCTGGCCAGTGTCATCGGCACCTTCCTCGACCTTCCTCATGCCTGGCAGCGCCGGCACCAGCCGCTCGCACGTCGCGCCCAGGCCTACCGCCCGGTGCTCTTGCGCGGCAGCCCGGCATGGCGCGCGGCACTGCCGGGCATGTTCGTGATCGTCACCGGAAAGGCAGAAGGGCAAAACCTCGAAGCCGACCAGGCAACCGGCCCTGCACTGCTATTGGGCTTGGCACAGGGCATGGAAGCCTATTCCTCGCTGCACGAACTGCACCAAGAGCTGTGCGAGCGCCTGGACGATCCACTTCAAAGCGGGCCATTGCTGCAGTTGCTGGTGAACGATGCGCAAATCGAGAATGCCCGCCTGGCCGACCGCCTGCGCTACGAGTGGTACGCCGATGACCCGTTGCAAGCGCAGGTCGACTGCCTGCTGGAAGCCCAGCGCCTGCGCCTCAACCAGACCTGGTCGACACTGCCGGCCAACGCCCCGGAGCGAGCGGCCGAAAAGCTGCGCGAGGCCATGGCACTGCGCGTGGAGGCTGGCAGCAAGGCACTGCTCGACACCCGCTATGCGGCGCTCCTGGATAAAAACCTGCCCGACTGGCTGCGCTCGGCAACGCCTCAGGCGCTCGCACACATCATGCAAGGGATGCAGGAGCTTATCGCTACCGGCGAGCAAGTCGCCGCTCCCGGCATCCTCACGCTCAAGCAGTTCCAGCAACGCGAATCGCTGCAGGGCTGGGCCAGGCAACGCGTACGAAACCGCCTTCGTCATGACCTGGGCTTGACCGTTGAGCCGTCAGAGATCCTGGTCAAGGTGGTGTACACACGCCAGACCGGGCCCTGGCTCAACCCCTTGCAACCTTCGTCCTACGTGACCTGGCGGGGCTTCCAGAACGTTGGCGGAGAACTGGTCGAGGCCATCCATGCCAGTTACCCGCTGGATGAGCTGGCCATCCGCAATCTTGCCTGGTTCGACTATGACTACTGGCTGACCGCACGGGTAGCCAGGAGCGACGGCACAGCCCTGCCGGCCCAGCTGAACCCAAGCTACATCAAGACGCTGGTCAGAAGCCTGAATGTTGGTGACAGCTACGCCAGCTACCTGCGCACACAGTTGATCGACTCAGTGGAAGGCAAGTGGCGGTTGCATGCACACAGCATGGTCAACCGTGCACGCATGCGCGCCGAAGCGGCCAAGGCACGTTACGCCGGACACCTCTCCAAGGACTGGTCAGAGCGCCACTATCGCTGGGTGGAGCAGGTGCTGTCGCAACCGCACAATGCCTTGCGCCCGCGCGTGGACGGGCACGCGGTGATTGCCCGCCAGCTGTTGATCCAACGCAACACCGTGCAGGGAGTGCTATTGCTAGCCAGTGGCTCACGCAACATCACCGCCTTCGTGCTCTATACACCCAACGCACCGGACCGACGCGCCTGGCGCTCATTTGCCAACCCCCGTGCACTGCTGCGCCTGCTGCGCGACAAGCCTTTGCTGCGCACCTACTTCGCCCGGTGCCTGCCGCTCCTGCCCGCTGCGCAGGTCGAGAAGCTGCTGCTCAGAGGGCGCCTGGGCCGAGTGTTAGAGACACCGGCCATCGACGACGACTTGTTCCTGGCCTGTTACATGGCCGAAGTTCGCGGCATGCTGGCAGCGGCAGACGCCAACAGCCACAGCACTGCCGAAGTGGATGCCGAACAGGCGCTGAAACTAAGCTGGACCTTACTGGACCTGATCAGCCTCCTCCTGCCGACCAAACTCATGGTCCCGTTGGCACTCGGGCGCATGGCACTGGAGATCTGGAACGGCATTGACGCCTACCGCCAGGAGGACCTCAATGGAGTGCTCAACCATGCCTACAATGCCCTGAGCCACCTCAATGATGCGGGTACCAGCCTGGCCAGCACCGGGCTGATGCGCCGCATGCTGCGGGGAATGCCCAAGCAACCGCCGCTGCCACTGCCGCCACGTTTCAGTGTGACCCCTGAAACGAGCAACCTGCGCTATCGCATCGGCGGCGTGTACGGCGAGGAAGTGTTTGAAAAAACTTCCGCCTTCGACGGCTTGTCCGAGTACTTCATTCAGGATGCCCAAGGCCGTTACTTCAAGGTCACGTTCGATGGCAGCCGCTGGCGGGCCATCGACCCTGACCGCCCGGATGCCTATCTCACGCAGCCAATCAAGCGTCTGGCGGACGGCAATTGGGTCATCGACTCGCCACTGTTCTGGTACGACGGCCTCCCGGACCTGGTACGCCTGTTCGACGATTGTCGCCTGCAGGTGCGGCTGGCCGGCTTACCGAGCAGCGACGCCGAGGGCCTGTTCACGGATCATCTACAGCTCTACCTGCAGACCCAGGGCGGTCAGCTGCCACTGCGGCGCCACCTGCTGGCCGGTCACTATCACTTGCAGATCCCCGAAGCCACCAACGCCGGCGTCGTGCCATGGGCCATCCTGCGCTGGCGGGATGGCCAGTGGCGCATCCGCCTGCGTCAGGCTGGGCGCAGCAGCGACTGGCTGGCCCTGCCTGAGGCTTACTCGGTCAGCTTGGGCAGCAGGCGGTCGAGCCGCTGATGCAAAGCACTGCCCGTAGGCCAGTTGCGCAGCAAGCGCGCCCGGTCCCGGGCATAGGCCGGTGCGAAGCTGAGCTGGGTGGCGTGCTGGCACATGGCGTCGAGGTCGATCAGCGACCATTGGCCGTTGTGCCAGAACAGGTTGTGCCCCTTGAAGTCGCCATGGCTGATACGCTCGCGGATCAGCTGCTGCATCACATGCACCAACGCATCGACCTGCTCTTCAGGCGCATCCCCATTTTCCACGTAGGGCGCAAAGCACTCAGTCAGGTCCGGGCCATCGACATACTCGGTGACCAGGTAAGCGCGGCTGCGCAGGCCCATCACCCGTTGCTCCAGCACCGCCAGCGGGCGGGGCGTGGCGATGTCGAGGAATTCCAGGCGGTGCCCTTCGATCCACGAATGCCAGGCGCGACTCGGGCGCCAGAACCGCTTGAACCAGTGCGCGGTGTTCTTGATGTTATAGCGCTTGAGCACCAGCTTGCGACCGTTCACCTCGATGCGCGCCACGCTGGCCGCACCTCCGGTCTTGTACAGGTGGCCCTTGTCGATCAGCGCGTCGGCCTGCTCCAACACCGGCAGCATGGCGTCCACCTCGCTGCGACGAATTGCGCGCAGGCCCGAAAGGCTGCGCTCGACGCTGAACAGGCTGCACTCGCGACCGGCCTTTTCCAGGTAATCCTTCTGCCGCCAGCTGCGCACCTTGTCCACCTGCTTCTGCAGCGCCTCCATCGGCAGCGCATGCTCGGCGTTGGCCAGCAGGTAGTGCACCAGCAACTCTTCGATGAACGGCTCCAGGCGCTTGGGCAACTGGGCAAAAAACACCCCGAGGTTTTCCAGCACACGTGGGCGCGACAGCTGCTGACCGGGCGTCTCTGCCTTGATGCCGGCGCCGTCGATCAGGTACAGCTTGCCGCCGTGGCGCAACAGGTTGTCCAGGTGCAGGTCTTCCTGCCACAGGCCTTGGGCATGCATCTGTGCCACGGCCGTGAGGGCTTCGCCCAGGACCAGGTGCTGCTCGTCGGCCAGTACCGGCAGGTTTTCCACCGCAGCCCAGGCATCGGCCAGGCTTTCAGCGCCATCGAGGAACTCGAACAGCAGCCAGCCGCCCTCGCCTTCCTTCAGGCCGTCGGCCAGCAGTTGCGGTGTGGTCAGGCCTTCTTTGGCCAGCAGCTTCACGCCATCCAGTTCGCGCTGGAAATGCCGTGCAGCATTGCTGCCGACCAGCAACTTGGCCAGCACCGGGGTGCCGCGCCAGATGCCAGCGCCGACATAGCGCTGGCCAGGCAACACCCGCAGCAGACTGAGCAATTGCAGGTCCGCCGTGCCGGCGGCATCGGCGAGGGTGATGCTCAAGGGCAGTGTCGGGCTGCGCCCGGCGTCTTTGAGTTGGGACAAACGCATCAACGGGCCTCTTTTTCACGACGGCGTTGCATCAGACGTTGCAGCCAGGTGTCGACCAGGGCGCTGTCAGCAGGCTGCTGCAGGTAGGCGGCCAGCAACTGGCGCACGTCCGCCTCGCTCCAGGCACTGGCACGGCGCAGCAGCGGCTCCAGATCGCGCAGGCGGTCGCGCATGCCGAACAGCAACGGCCGGGTCTTTTCCAGGTCTATCAGCTGGGCTTCCCAGCCTTCGCGGCGTTGGCGCAGGAAGATGTGCTTGGGATAAAAACAGCCGTGCACCTGGCCGGCACCGTGCAGGGTACGCGCCAGATGTCCGCAGGCCTTGAGGATGCCCACCCGGGTATCATCGGCAAGCTGTGACCACTGGGCCAGCAGGCCCTCCAGGTCGCTCCATTCGTCCAGCGCACGGGTCATCAGGATCGCCCGGTGCTGGCCGTTCTGCTTGCGCTCGCCGTAGAACACAGCCTGCAAAGCCGGGATGCGCAGTTTCTGGTAGCGGCTGATATTGCGGAATTCGCGGGCGAAGGTCGGTTCGCCAAACGGCCGGTGCAGGGTGCGGGTCAGGTAATCGCTCTGGCGCTTGAGGTAATAGCCTTTGCCTTCAAGCTCCAGGCGGTAGACGCTGCTCCAGCCGCCACGGCCGGTGTTGGGTTCGTCCACGGCGTCAAGCTGCAGCGCCCACAGCGCTTCGAAGTCGTTCAAGCCATGGCGTTTGAGCAGCGCGAGGTCCGCGCTGGCCAGGTAATCGGTCATTCCCTTCCCTCGAAGAAGCTCAGCACCTGGCGAATGCGTCGCTTGTCGCGCACATTCAGGCGCTGACGCCCACGGTACTGCAGGTAGAAGCGCAGGCGCTGGGTCGCCGACAGGTGATATTTGGCTACCTTGTCCAGGCAGGCCAGGTCTTTGATCATGCGGTGGCGCCACATGAAGCCGCGCCAGAAGTCACCGGTCGGGCAGTCGATGAAGAACAGCGTGCCCAGGTCGTCGACCAGCAAGTTGCGCCATTTCAGGTCGTTGTGGGCGAAACGGTGCTCGTGCATCACCCGGGTGTGGCGCGCCAGCTGACGGCTCAGCTTGTCGACCCACATCCGGTCGGCCAGGCGTGGGTCGTTGCGCTCAGCCAAGGCCGAGAGGTCTTCGGTGTGCGGCAGCTCACGGGTGATCATCGCGCCACGGCCAAAGGCCAGGCCTTTGCGTTCCAGGCCCCAGCCCACCACTTCGGCCGTGGGAATCTCCCACTTGGCGAACTGCTTGAGGTTCTGCCATTCGGCCTTGATACGTGGCCGGCCCAGGTAGCGACGCATATGCTTGCCAGCGCCGGTGTAGCGCTTGACGTAGTAGTTGACCCCGTCACGCTCGATGCGGATGACCTCGCTGAGCGGATCACGCGTGAGGTGTTCGCCCTTGAGGGCAAAGACCGCATCGAGGCTGCCAAAGTCCGACGCCAGATGTTCGTAGCCTGGCGCCAGTGTCCAACCCGCCATCAGAGTGCATCCCCATAGCGTTGCTTGCGATCGTAGAGCTTCTGCGCCTTGCGTTCGAGCCAGGCGAGCAGCGCGGCCTCCTCGGCCAGGATCTGCCGCAACGGTTGCTGGAAATAACCGCGCAGGAAGCGCAGCTTGTCGCGCCGGGTCAAGCCGATGTCCAGCGCCGAGAAGTACAGCGCGGCCAGGTCCTTGTCACGCCAGCGGCGGCTGATTTTCGCCCGGGTCTGCGCGCGGTGCAGGTCGATGACCGACAGTTTGAAGTCTTCCGGCGTCACCGGTCGGTCGGTGTGCAGCAGGAAGTGGCAGATGTAGCAGTCGCGGTGATTGACCCCGGCGCGGTGCATGCCGCCGGTCATCTTCGCTACTTCAGCAATCAGCGCACGCTTCAGACGCGGCTCGGGCGGTTTTTTCACCCAGTCGATGCTGAAATCTTCCAGGCTGATGGTCGGCGCCAGCTCTTCGGTGATGATGAACGAATGCTGGCTGGCCGGGTTGCTGCCGCGCTCGCCATAGGCCACGGCGGTCATGGTCGGCACGCCCACCTCATGCAGGCGCTGGATGGCCTGCCATTCCTGGCCGGCACCCAGCACCGGCAGTTTGGCGGTGAGCAGGTTCTTGAAGATCTCGCCCCAGCCGATGCCGCGGTGAATCTTGACAAAGAAGCCTTCGCCCTGGACTTCGGTACGCAGCGTGCGACGGCCTTCCAGCTCGCGATAGACCTCGCCTTGCAGCGCTTCCACGGCCTCGAAGGCGTCACGCCCGGCCCATAGGCGCTTGAAAGGTTCGGCCACTATCAGCTTCATGCGGTCTCCTGTCCCAGGATCACATCGGCAGCATGCTGCGGCATGCTGTACAGGTCGGCGCTGTCGGCGAAGGCCAGGCCATTGCGCGACCAGTCGGCGCGGGCCTGCCCGTCTTCCAGCATGCGCTGCAGATAAGCATTGAGCTGTTCCTGTTCGAACGGCTCGTCCAGCACCAGGCCACTGTCGGCCTCGGCGATGTAGTGGGCGTAGCCGCAGACCTTGGACACCAGCACCGGCAGGCCGGCCACCAGGGCCTCGAGCAGCACCGTACCGGTGTTCTCGTTGTACGCCGGGTGGATCAGCAGGTCGGCGCCCAGCAGGAAGCGCGGGATGTCGCTGCGGCCCTTGAGGAACTGCACCTGTTCGCCCAGGCCCAGGGTGGCGCTCTGCAACTGGAACACCTTGGGATCGTCCTGGCCGATGACCATCAGCCTGGTGCGCTTGCGCAGCGCCGATGGCAGCGCGGCCAGGGCCTTGAGGCTGCGGTCGACGCCCTTGGTCTTGAAGCCCGACCCGATCTGCACCAGCAGCAGCTCGTCATCGCCCAGGTTGAATTCCTTGCGGAACTCGGCGCGGATCTCGGCGGCATTGGCCGGCGCGCGGCGGTCCTGGGAAATGCCCGGTGGCAGCAGGTGGAAGCGCTCCACGGGGGTGCCGTAGTGCTTGATGAACAGCGGCTGCTGCACTTCGGAAATCATCAGCACTTCGGTGCGCGCGTCCTTGGCGAACACCGCGCGCTCGTATTCGGCGAAGTGCCGGTAGCGGCCCCAGCGGCGGTACAGGCCACCGCGCAGGGTCTGCGCCTTGTCCTCGAAGCAGCCGTCGGCGGCGTAGTAAACGTCCAGCCCCGGCATCTTGTTGAAGCCGATCAGGCGGTCGACCGGGCGCTTGGCCAGGTCCGCTTCCATCCAGGCGCTGAGCTTCTCGTTGCGGCGGTGGTTGAAGATCGCCTTGACCGGCGCCACCAGCACCTCGAAGCCCGGCGGAATGTCACCCTCCCAGATCAGCGTGTACACGCGGATCTGGTGGCCCCGCTTCTGGCATTCCAGGGCAATGCGCATGAAATCGCGCTGCAGCCCGCCGAAGGGGAAATATTTGTAAAGCACGAAAGCCAGTTGCATCAACGAACATCCTCAGCCAGCAGCAGCGCGCTCAGGCGGCTCGCTACATGCTCGGGATTCAGGCGAGTGAAGCACAGCGGCCACTCGCGTTTCAGATCGAACCGGCGCAGGTCGTCCGCGCTCGGTTTATAGGTGCACTTCTTCTGCAGGCACGGTGCGCACGGGAAATCGCTGGCCTGGTGAACCTGCACGCGCCCGTAGGCGCCGGTCAGGCCCGGGTTGGTAGGCCCGAACAGTGAAATGGTCGGCACATCCAGCGCTGCAGCCAGGTGGCCGAGGCCGGTATCCACCGCCACACAGGCCTTGGCCGCCGCCAGCACACGGGCAACGCCGGCAAGGTTCAATTTGGGGAGCACCTGGCAGTTGTTCAAGCCTTGGGCGATGCGCTCGGCGCGGGCCTTCTCGGCCGGGTTGCCCCACGGCAGGCGCACCTGCAGCTTGCGCCGGCCCAGGCGCTCGGCCAGTTCACGCCAGTAGGCTTCGGGCCAGTGCTTGGTCGCCCAGGTGGTGCCGTGCAGGAATACCACGTAGGGCGCAGCCGGCGGCAGTTGCAGGCGGTCAAGGTCGAGGCCGTAGTAGCCGATGCCTTCCGGCAGGTCGTAGGCCAGGGCCATGGCGAACAGTTGGCGCACACGCTCCACGGCATGCTGGCCGACGGCAACCGACAGCGGCCGGTCGTAGAAACGGCTGGCCCAGCCTTCACGGGCCGAGAAGCGGTCCAGGCCGGCGACCGGGGCCTTGACGTAGCGGGTCAGCCAGGCCGACTTGACCAGGCCCTGGGCATCGATCACCAGGTCATACTTGTGCTCGCGAACGCGCTGCTTGAACGCCTTCCACTCGCCGCTCTTGATCGTCTGCCAGATGTTCTTGCGCCAGCGGCGGATCGCCACCGGGATAACCTGGTCGACCGCCGGGTGCCAGCTGGGGATCTCGGCGAAGCCTTCTTCCACTACCCAGTCGAAACGGATGCCCGGGATGGCATGGGCGGCGTCGGTCAGCGCCGGCAAGGTGTGGATCACATCACCCAGCGACGAGGTCTTGATGATCAGTACCCGCACTTAGTCGACCTCGGCCACGGTATCGATCAGGTTCGGACCGCCCAGGCTGTGCAGGGCAGCGATGACTTTGCCAGGCTCCAGCAGGCGCAGGCAGTTATAGTGGCCGAAGCGGCAGGTACGGTCGAAGCACGGGCTGCATTCGATGCCGGTGCGCACCACTTCCACCTGTTCGGCCAGCGGCGGCGTGAAGCCTGGCGAAGTGGAACCGTACACCGCGACCAACGGGCGGTTCAGCGCGGCGGCCACGTGCATCAGGCCGGAGTCGTTGGACACCACGGCATCGGCGCAGGACATCAAATCGATGGCCTCGGCCAACGAGGTTTCGCCCGCCAGGTTGTACGACTCTTCACGGAACCCCGGAATCAGCCGGTCGCGAATCTGCTCGCCGACCGGGTGATCATTCTTCGAGCCGAACAGCCACACCTGCCAGCCCTGGCGGATCATCGCGTCAGCAACTTGGGCATAGTGCTCGGCCGGCCAGCGCTTGGCCTCGCCAAACTCGGCCCCAGGGCACAGCGCAAGCACCGGGCGGTCCAGCGCCAAGCCGAACTTAGCCATGGCAGCTTCACGGCTCTGCGCTTCGATCTGCAGGTTCGGCCGCGGATACGGCTGCGGCAGCTCGGCACCGGGCGCGTAGGCCAGGGCCATGAAGCGCTCGATCATCAGTGGGTAGCGGGCCTTGTCCAGCTTGCGCACGTCGTTGAGCAAGCCGAAGCGCATTTCGCCACGCCAGCCGGTGCGCTTGGGGATGCCGGCAAAGAACGGCACCAGCGCCGACTTCAGCGAGTTGGGCAGCAGGATGGCCTGGTCGTACTGGCCGGCCAGGGACTTGCCGATGCGCCGACGCGTGGCCAGTTCCAGCGCGCCGTGGCCGAGCGGGAAGCTCAAGGCCTGGCGCACTTCGGGCATGCGCTCGAGGATCGGCCGGCTCCACTCGGGTGCCAGCACGTCGATCAGGCAATCGGGGTGCTGCTGTTTCAGGCACTGGAACAGGGTCTGCGCCATCACCATGTCGCCGACCCAGCTGGGGCCAATGATCAGTATTCTCATGCTTAGTCCAGAAACGCTCGGGGAGGCTACAGGCTGCATACAGCCTGGCCTCCCCTCTTTATATTCAGGCTATGTGGCGGACAGTGTACCACTCAGACCCTTTCCGGGCCTTCAGGACAGCCCCAGCTCACCCCAGATCCGCCGCACCTGGCGGCGCTCATCGGCAAACTGCGCCGCATCGATCACCCCGGCCTGCTTCTGCAGGGCCTGGCGGTGCGATGCCGAGCGGAACGCCTTGTACACCTCACGCAACAGCACCGCGTCACTGGCCGGCATCAAACCTGCCTGCTCCAGCTCTTCCAGAATGCGGATGTTATCGGTCCATCGGAGTATGGCCGGGTGCTCGTGAGACCAGGCCAAAGCGGCGTATTGCACCATAAATTCGATATCGACGATACCGCCGGCATCCTGCTTGATATCGAACGGCACACCGGCCTCGAAGGCATTGGCCGCGGTACCGGCAAGCGTGGCCTTGGTGCCGAGGTTGTCGCGCATCTTGGCGCGCATCTCGCTCACCTCGCTGCGCAACTTGCCCAGATCGCGGGCCTGGCCCAGGACCTTGGCGCGCACCCCCTCGAACGCCGTCGCCACCTGCTTGCAGCCCACCAGCACACGGGCACGCACCAGGGCCTGGTGCTCCCAAGTCCAGGCTTCGCTCTGCTGGTAACGCTCGAACGCCCCCAGCGAGCTGACCAGCAGCCCCGCCGCGCCGGATGGGCGCAGGCGCATGTCGACGTCATACAGCTGGCCGGAGTTGGTCTGGGTGGTCAGCAGGTGGATGATGCGCTGGCCCAGGCGAGTGAAGAACTGCGCGCTGTCGATCGGCTTGGCGCCGTCGGTTTCCGCTTGCGGGTCGCCATCGTGGATGAACACCAGGTCCAGGTCCGAACCATGGCCCAGCTCCAGGCCGCCGACCTTGCCATAGCCGATTATGATGAAGCCTGGGTCGCACAGGCTGCCGTCACTGCGCTTGGGCTGGCCATGACGGGCCACGGTCTGGCGCCAGGCCAGGGCCAGCACCTGGTCGAGAATGGCTTCGGCCAGCCAGGTCAGGTAGTCGCTGACTTTCATCAACGGCAGGTTGCCGCTGATTTCCGACGCAGCCACACGCAGGCTGTGGGCCAGCTTGAAGTGGCGCAGCGCCTCCATCTGCTGTTCCAGGTCGTCCTCGGGGATGCGCGTCAAGCGCTCACGCAGCTCGGCGGCCAGTTCCGGCGCCAGTGGCGGGCTGAACAGGCGGCCTTCGTTGAGCAACTCATCGAGCAGCAACGGGTAGCGGGCGATCTGCTCGGCAATCCACGGGCTGGCGGCGCACAAAGTCAGCAAGCGCCGCAGCGCACCCGGATTTTCGGTGAGCAATACCAGATAAGCCGATCGCCGCGCTACGGCTTCGACCAGCGGCAGCACGCGCTCCAGCACCAGGTCCGGGTTGTCATGCTCCACGGCCTGGGCCAGCAAGCGTGGAATGAACGCATCCAGGCGCTCGCGGCCGATGCGCTGCATCGAGCGCAGCTGCGGGCTGGCACGCAGCGCGGCCAGGCGGCGCAGCGCTTCGGCCGGCTGTTTGAAGCCCGCTTCCTCCAGCTGGCGGCCCGCGGCCTCTTCATCTTGTGCCTGTTCCCACAGTGGCGACCACTCGCCGCCCACCACCAGCTCGCCC
The DNA here is from genome assembly GCF_049325675.2 of Pseudomonas sp. HS6-2. Classification (NCBI taxonomy): domain Bacteria; kingdom Pseudomonadati; phylum Pseudomonadota; class Gammaproteobacteria; order Pseudomonadales; family Pseudomonadaceae; genus Pseudomonas; species Pseudomonas sp. HS6-2. Next base: position 5,868,827 of record NZ_CM143906.1, read on the forward strand.
TCGCCTTCGTCTTCATCCGGGTCGGCGATGACCTGGCGGAAGTGCCAGTCGACCCGGCCGCGCCAGTGCATCAACTGATCGTGGAAGCTCTGCCAGTCAGCAAAGCCAAGGATATAGGCAACCCGCTCACGGTCCAGCTCGCTGTCCGGCAGCATCTGCGTCTGGCGGTCGGCGATAGCCTGGATGGCGTGCTCGGTGTAACGCAGGAATTCATAGCCTTCACGCAGCTCTGCGACCACGGCGGGTGGCAGATAACCCTGGCCTTCCAGGGTTGCCAGCACCTTGAGCAATGGCCGCAGTTGCAGGCTCAGGTCACGACCGCCATGGATCAGCTGGAAGGCCTGGGCGATGAACTCGACCTCGCGGATGCCACCGGCACCCAGCTTGATGTTGTCGGCCATGCCCTTGCGCCGCACTTCCTGCTGGATCAGCTGCTTCATGGTGCGCAGCGCTTCGATTGCGGAAAAGTCCAAGTAACGCCGGTACACGAACGGCTTCAGCATGTCCTGCAGTTGCGCGCCAGCGGCCTGGTCACCGGCCACCACCCGCGCCTTGATCATTGCGTAGCGTTCCCAGTCGCGGCCCTGGTCCTGGTAGTACTGCTCCAGCGCATTGAAGCTGAGCACCAGCGCGCCGGCCGAACCATAAGGGCGCAGGCGCATGTCGACGCGGAACACGAAGCCATCGACGGTCACCGGGTCGAGCGCCTTGATCAGGCGCTGGCCGAGGCGGGTGAAGAACTCCTGGTTCTCCAGCGAGCGCTTGACCCCTTCGGTTTCGCCGTTTTCGGGGAATGCGAAGATCAGGTCGATGTCCGAAGACAGGTTCAGCTCCACCGCGCCCAGCTTGCCCATGCCCAGCACCACCATATGCTGCGGCTGGCCGCTGCGGTTGCCGATCGGCGTGCCGAACTGCTGGCAATGGCGCGGGTACAACCACTGGTAGGCTTCATCGATGGCCGCGTCGGCGAGGTCCGACAGGTCGCGGCAGGTCTCGCCCAGCTCGGCTTGGCGGGTGATGTCGCGCCAGATGATCCGCAGCTGCTGGCGGTTGCGCTCGCGGCGCAGGTTGCGCGCCAGCTCGTCCTCGCTCTGCGCGGCCTGGGCCGCAGCGGCGATTTGCCCGCGCAGCTCGCCCGGGGCGTAGCGGCGGTCCAGCTCACCGCTGGCGATCAGGGCGAACAACATGGCCGGCTCGCGCTGGGCCATGCCAAGGACGAAGTCGCTGGCAGCGGCAACCTGATCGAACTGTTGCCGGTGCAACGGGGTCCAGGTGTGCAGGTCGAGGTCAGCGTGGCCTGCCACGGCATCGCTCAGAAACTGCTGGTTGCGCACGACCAGCGGTTGCAGGGAAGCAGGCAGTTCGAGCGGCAAAGGTAGGCGCATGGTCTATCCTTGATCGGCGTGAAATGAAGGGGAAAAAGCGGCCAAGAGGAAGCCGAACCTCGGTTGGACTGTCATACAAAAGTTGGAAATAGCTGAAAAAAACGAATCATTGGCAAGAAACATCAAGATTCACCTGTTCGCGACACATCGCCAACCAACATGAACGTTTTTCCTCACAAGCCAAGGTGCGACCAAACGTCGCATTTGTGTAGTTTTACTACTACCCATGGCGTGCAAAAGCATGAAATGCCGAAGCAAATGTAGTAAAACTACACGGCGCCGGGAGACACCCCGGTAATCCAAGAATTCACGACGTCTGCCCATAAGGCCAGTCGCAAACTCAGGCCCCCGATTCTGGTGGCCTTTCCGCCCTGGAGCAAGCCATGCAAGACCTCGATCCAATCGAAACCCAGGAATGGCTGGATGCCCTGGAGTCGGTCCTCGACAAAGAAGGCGAAGACCGCGCTCATTACCTGATGACCCGCATGGGCGAGCTGGCCACCCGCAGTGGCTCCCAGCTGCCGTACGCAATCACCACGCCATACCGCAACACCATCCCTGTCACCCACGAAGCACGCATGCCTGGCGACCTGTTCATGGAACGCCGCATTCGCTCGATGGTGCGTTGGAACGCGCTGGCCATGGTGATGCGCACCAACCTGAAGGACTCGGACCTGGGCGGCCACATCTCCAGCTTCGCTTCCAGTGCCACCCTGTACGACATCGGCTTCAACTACTTCTTCCAGGCGCCAACTGAAGAACATGGCGGCGACCTGATCTTCTTCCAGGGCCATGCATCGCCAGGCGTCTACGCCCGTGCCTTCATGGAAGGCCGCATCAACGAAGACCAGATGAACAACTTCCGTCAGGAAGTGGACGGCAACGGCCTGTCTTCGTACCCGCACCCATGGCTGATGCCTGACTTCTGGCAGTTCCCGACCGTTTCGATGGGTCTGGGCCCGATCCAGGCTATCTACCAGGCACGTTTCATGAAGTACCTGGAAGCCCGTGGCTTCATCCCGGCCGGCAAGCAGAAGGTCTGGTGCTTCATGGGCGACGGCGAGTGCGACGAGCCGGAATCCCTGGGCGCAATCGCCCTGGCCGGCCGCGAGAAGCTGGACAACCTGATCTTCGTCATCAACTGCAACCTGCAGCGGCTCGACGGCCCGGTTCGCGGCAACGGCAAGATCATCCAGGAACTCGAAGGCGTGTTCCGTGGCGGTGGCTGGAACGTCAACAAGGTCGTCTGGGGCCGCTTCTGGGACCCACTGTTCGCCAAGGACACCAACGGTGCCCTGCAGCGCCGTATGGACGAAGTCATCGACGGCGAGTACCAGAACTACAAAGCCAAAGACGGCGCGTACGTTCGTGAGAACTTCTTCAACACCCCAGAGCTCAAGGCCATGGTCGAAGACCTGTCCGACGACGAGATCTGGAAGCTCAACCGTGGCGGCCATGACCCGTACAAGGTCTACGCGGCTTACCACCAGGCTGTAAACCACAAGGATCAGCCAACCGTCATCCTGGCCAAGACCATCAAGGGTTACGGTACCGGTGCTGGCGAAGCCAAGAACACCGCGCACAACACCAAGAAGGTCGACGTCGACAGCCTGCGTCACTTCCGTGACCGCTTCGACATCCCGGTCAAGGATGCCGACCTGGAGAACCTGCCGTTCTTCAAGCCGGAAGAAGGTTCTGCCGAAGCCAAGTACCTGGCCGAGCGCCGCAATGCCCTGGGTGGCTTCGTGCCTCAGCGCCGCGCCAAGAGCTTCAGCGTGCCGACCCCGCCACTGGAAACGCTGAAAGCGATCCTGGACGGCTCGGGCGACCGCGAAATTTCCACCACCATGGCCTTCGTGCGCATCCTGGCGCAGCTGGTCAAGGACAAGGACATCGGCCAGCGCATCGTCCCGATCATCCCGGACGAAGCCCGTACCTTCGGTATGGAAGGCATGTTCCGCCAGCTGGGCATCTACTCGTCGGTCGGCCAGCTCTACGAGCCAGTCGATAAAGACCAGGTGATGTTCTACCGCGAAGACAAGAAGGGCCAGATCCTCGAGGAAGGCATCAACGAAGCCGGCGCCATGTCGTCGTTCATCGCTGCCGGTACCTCGTACAGCTGCCACAACCAGCCGATGCTGCCGTTCTACATCTTCTACTCGATGTTCGGCTTCCAGCGCATTGGCGACCTGGCCTGGGCTGCCGGCGACAGCCGCACCCGTGGCTTCCTGATCGGCGGTACCGCCGGCCGTACCACCCTCAACGGTGAAGGCCTGCAGCACGAAGACGGTCACAGCCACATGATGGCGGGCACCATCCCGAACTGCCGCACCTACGATCCGACCTACGGCTACGAGCTGGCGGTGATCATCCAGGACGGCATGAAGAAGATGACCGAAGAGCAACAGGACATCTTCTACTACATCACCGTGATGAACGAATCCTACCAGCAGCCAGCCATGCCGGCCGGTGTCGAGGAAGGCATCATCAAGGGCATGTACCTGCTCGAAGAAGACACCCGCGAGGCCGCGCACCACGTGCAGCTGATGGGCTCCGGCACCATCCTGCGCGAAGTCCGCGAAGCGGCGAAGATCCTGCGTGAAGAGTTCAACGTCGGCGCCGACGTGTGGAGCGTCACCAGCTTCAACGAACTGCGTCGCGACGGCCTGGCCGTGGAACGCGCCAACCGCCTGAAGCCTGGCCAGAAGCCACAGCAGACCTACGTCGAGCAGTGCCTGAACGGTCGCAAAGGTCCGGTCATCGCCTCCACCGACTACATGAAGCTGTTCGCCGAACAGATTCGCCAGTGGGTGCCGAGCAAAGAGTTCAAAGTCCTGGGTACCGACGGTTACGGTCGCAGCGACAGCCGCAAGAAGCTGCGTCACTTCTTCGAAGTCGACCGCCACTTCGTGGTGCTGGCTGCCCTGGAAGCCCTGGCTGACCGCGGCGAGATCGAACCCAAGGTTGTGGCTGACGCCATCGTCAAGTTCGGCATCGACCCGGACAAGCGCAACCCACTGGACTGCTGAGGAGTATTTTTAAGTGAGCGAACTCATTCGCGTACCTGACATCGGCAGCGGTGAAGGTGAAATCATCGAGCTGTTCGTCAAGGTCGGTGATCGTATCGAGGCTGACCAGAGCCTGCTGACCCTGGAGTCCGACAAGGCCTCCATGGAGATCCCGGCCCCCAAGGCCGGCGTGATCAAGGAACTGAAGGTCAAGCTGGGCGACCGCCTGAAAGAAGGCGACGAGCTGCTGGTTCTGGAAGCCGAGGGCGCCGCTGCTGCGGCCCCTGAGGCTCCAGCTGCCGCTGCTGCTCCGGCTCCAGCTGCTGCGCCGGCTCCGGCCGCCGAAGCCGCCCCTGCTCCGGCAGCAGCACCGGCTGCCGCCAGCGTGCAGGACATCCACGTGCCGGACATCGGTTCGTCGGGCAAGGCCAAGATCATCGAAGTGCTGGTCAAGGTCGGCGACACCGTCGAAGCCGACCAGTCGCTGATTACCCTGGAGTCCGACAAGGCCTCCATGGAAATCCCGTCGCCGGCTGCCGGCGTGGTCGAAGAAGTCCTGTGCAAGCTGGAAGACGAAGTCGGCACTGGCGACCTGATCTTCAAGCTCAAGGTTGCTGGCGCAGCACCTGCTGCTGCCCCGGCTCCAGCCGCTGCTGCACCTGCCCCGGCTGCCGCGCCTGCTGCTGCCGCTCCAGCTGCTGCTCCAGCCGAAGCTCCAGCGCCGATCGCTACCGCACCGGCTGCCGGCAGCAATGCCAAGGTTCACGCAGGCCCGGCAGTTCGCCAGCTGGCCCGTGAATTCGGTGTCGACCTGGGCGCAGTGGCCGCCACCGGTCCCCACGGTCGCATCTTGAAAGAAGACGTGCAGGTCTACGTCAAGGCGATGATGCAGAAAGCATCGGCCGCACCAGCCGCCGCTGGCGCAACCGGTGGCGCTGGCATCCCGCCGATCCCGGCCGTGGACTTCAGCAAGTTCGGTGAAGTGGAAGAAGTCGCCCTGACCCGCCTGATGCAGGTCGGCGCCACCAACCTGCACCGCAGCTGGCTGAACGTGCCGCACGTGACCCAGTTCGACTCCGCCGACATCACCGAGCTGGAAGCCTTCCGCGTTGCGCAGAAGGCCGTGGCCGAGAAGGCTGGCGTCAAGCTGACCGTGCTGCCACTGCTGCTCAAGGCCTGCGCCTTCCTGCTCAAGGAACTGCCGGACTTCAACAGCTCGCTGGCGCCAAGCGGCAAGGCCATCATCCGCAAGAAGTACGTGCACATCGGCTTCGCTGTGGACACCCCGGACGGCCTGCTGGTCCCTGTGATCAAGAACGTCGACCAGAAGAGCCTGCTGCAACTGGCTGCCGAAGCCGCTGCACTGGCCGAGAAGGCGCGCACCAAGAAGCTGTCGGCCGACGACATGCAAGGTGCCTGCTTCACCATCTCCAGCCTCGGCCACATTGGCGGCACCGGCTTCACGCCGATCGTCAACGCGCCGGAAGTGGCGATCCTGGGCGTCTCCAAGGCGACCATGCAGCCAGTCTGGGATGGCAAGGCCTTCCAGCCGAAACTGATGCTGCCACTGTCGCTGTCCTACGATCACCGTGTGATCAACGGCGCTGCCGCCGCGCGCTTCACCAAGCGCCTGGGCGACGTGCTGGGCGATATCCGCACCATGCTGCTGTAAGGCGGCACACTGCCCCTCCTTGCGAGGGGCAGTACTCTTTTCGAGCTGCCACGCTCGTACCTCAACCCCGCCAGATGGCGGGGCTTTTTTTGCCTGCCAGTTCCCAAATCCTCAAGCCAAACTAAGGATTTCGGCCAGCCGGCCGAAAACATATACATGACAGCCCTCATGGCCGCTTGCCAGCCTCAGGGACATGATGCAACCTTGCCAGATGCGCCGCCGCCCAGGCCGCGTCCCCCTTCAAGCGAGTCTTCGATGAAAAGCCAACCCGATGCCGCCAGCCGTGTGGCGGCCGAGGTCGTCACGCAGCTCCCCGTGCCCTCGCGGCTCGGCATGTTGCGTTTCGAAAGGCTGAACGAAGCCAACTGGGCGATGCTTTACCTGGACCCGGCCTGCGACCGCCAGTTCGGCTTGCCCGCTTCCGAGCTGTGCGCACTGATCGATTCGCCCTACGCCAGCCTGATGGAACCCGAAGCACGCTATCGGCTGCACGATGAGATCCAGCTGCAACTGAGCAACCGTGGCTACTACCGCGTGCGCTATACCCTGCATACCCAGGCCCGCGCGCTGCCCCTGCTGGAAGCCGGCGAAGCGTTCAAGCAGCACAACCGCCAGCTGCTGCGCGGCTTCCTGACGGTGCTTGATGACGAAGACGACAGCGACCTCGACACCAACGATCTGGAATCGCGCAACAACCGCCTGCAACTGGCCCTGCAGATCAATCAGCGCGCCCAGCAGGAGCAGCTTGAGCACCTGGAGCGCGTGCGCGCCCAGCAAGACCTCATCCTGCGCCTTGCCCGCCAGCGCTACAGCGCCGAAAACTCGCTGCTCGAAGCCGCCCAGCTGATCACCCGCAGCGCCTGCGAAATCTACAAGGTCGACAGTGCCAGCATCTGGCACCTGGACGACCAGCGCCTGGAGCCGATCAGTGCCTGGCTGCGCAACGAGCAAGTGCACCGCCTGCCCGAACCGATCGATGCCAGCCGCTTCCCCGACTACCTCGAAGCCCTGCACGCCAGCCGCGCCATCGACGCGCACAACGCCAACCACGACCCTCGGACCCGAGAGCTGGCCCAGACCCTGTATGCCGACAACAACGCCATGCTCGACGCCAGCATTCGCGTCGATGGCCAGGTGGTCGGCGTACTGTGCCTGGAGCAGACCGGCCAGCCGCGGGCCTGGCAGTCCGACGAAATCGCCTTTGCCGGTGAGCTGGCCGACCAGTTCGCCCAGGTCATCACCAACCACAACCGGCGCACCGCAGCCAGCGCCCTGCACCTGTTCCAGCGGGCTGTGGAACAGAGCGCCAGCGCCTTCCTGCTGGTCAACCGCGACGGCGTGGTGGAGTACGTCAACCCAAGCTTCACGGCGATTACCCAGTACAGCACCGAGGAAGTCCAGGGCCACCACCTGGCCGAGCTGCCTGCCCTGGAAAACCTCAGCGAGCTGCTGTTCGACTCGCCGTCGAGCCTGGCCATGGGCAACAGCTGGCAGGGTGAATTCAAAAGCCGGCGCAAGAACCTCGAACCCTACTGGGGCCAGCTGTCGATCTCCAAAGTGTACGGCGACAACCGTGAGCTGACCCACTACATTGGCATCTACGAAGACGTCACCCAGACCAAACTTGCCCAGCAGCGCATCGAGCGCCTGGCCTACACCGACAACCTGACCAACCTCGGCAACCGCCCGGCGTTCATCCGCAAGCTCGACGAGCGCTTCGCCCGCGACAGCGAGAACCCGATCTGCCTGCTGCTGGTGGACATCGACAACTTCAAGCGGATCAACGACAGCCTCGGCCACCAGACCGGCGACAAGCTGCTGATCAGCCTGGCCCGGCGCCTGCGCAACAGCCTGAGCGTGAACGGCGTGCTCGCCCGTTTTGCCAGCAACGAGTTCGCCGTGCTGCTCGACGACACCAGCCTGGAAGACGGCCAGGGCGTTGCCCTGCAGTTACTGCGCACCCTCGACAAGCCGATGTTCGTCGACAACCAGCTGATCAACGTTACCGCCTCGGTGGGTCTGGCCTGCGCGCCGCTGCACGGCAGCGATCCGACCACCCTGATGAAGAACGCCGGCCTCGCCCTGCACAAGGCCAAGGCCAACGGCAAGCACCAGGTGCAGGTGTTCACCGAAGTGCTCAACGCCGAAGCCAGCTACAAGCTGTTCGTCGAGAACAACCTGCGCCGCGCCCTGACCCAGAACGAGCTGGAGGTGTTCTACCAGCCCAAGCTGTGCCTGCGCAGCGGTCGCCTGTTGGGCCTAGAGGCCTTGCTGCGCTGGAACCACCCCGAACGCGGCATGATCCGCCCGGACCAGTTCATCAGCGTGGCCGAGGAAACCGGCCTGATCATTCCCATCGGCAAGTGGGTGGTGCGCCAGTCGTGCCGCATGAGCCAGCAACTGCAGGAAGCCGGCATGGGCTGCCTGCACGTGGCCATCAACCTGTCGCCCAAGCAGTTCTCCGACCCCGACCTGGTGGCCTCGATCGCCTCCATCCTCAAGGAAGAAGGCCTGCCTGCGCACCTGCTGGAGCTGGAGCTGACCGAAGGCCTGCTGCTGGAAGCCTCGGAAGACACCCACCGCCAGCTCGACGAGCTCAAGGCGCTGGGCCTGACCCTGGCCATGGATGACTTCGGCACCGGCTATTCGTCGTTGAGCTACCTGAAGAAGTTCCCGATCGACATCATCAAGATCGACCGCAGCTTCATCAACGAGATCCCCGACAACCAGGACGACATGGAAATCACCTCGGCGGTAGTGGCCATGGCCCACAACCTCAAGCTCAAGGTGGTGGCCGAGGGCATCGAGACGCCAGAGCAACTGGCGTTCCTGCGCCGGCACCGCTGCGACGTCGGCCAGGGCTACCTGTTCGACCGGCCAATCCCGGGCCGCGAGCTTGCAGAAAAACTCAAGCGCTATCCACGCGGCCCAATGGCCTGACAGCTGCCTCAAGCTCGGGCACACTAGACCCCATTCGGGCCCTTCCACGGGACAAGCCCGCGCCTGCACGATCCCTGTAGGAGCGGGCTTGTCCCGCGAATGGCCCCAACACCTATCCAACTGAATTAACACAGAGGAACGGCCATGGTCCTGCGCTCGGAAATCCTGGTGAACAAAAACGTCATGCCAACCGCGGAGCAAGCCCTGCCTGGCCGCGAAACGCCCATGCAGCTGCCCGAATTCCACTACGTCTTCAAAGACACCCCACTGCTTGGCCCGTTCTTCGAAGGCGCCATCGATTTCGCCATCTTCGGCCTGGGCTGCTTCTGGGGCGCCGAGCGCCGCTTCTGGCAGCGTGAAGGCGTGGTCAGCACCGTGGTCGGCTACGCCGGCGGCTTCACCCCTAACCCGACCTACGAAGAAGTCTGCTCGGGCCTGACCGGCCACACCGAAGTGGTGCTGGTGGTGTTCGACAAGGACAAGGTCAGCTACCAGGAGCTGCTGGCGATGTTCTGGGAACTGCACAACCCGACCCAAGGCATGCGCCAGGGCAACGACATCGGCACCCAGTACCGTTCGGCCATCTACTGCACCAGCCCTGAACAGCTGGAGCAGGCCAAGGCCAGCCGCGACGCCTTCCAGGCTGAACTGAGCAAGGCCGGCTTCGGCGAAATCACTACCGAAATCGACCAGGCGCCGACCGTGTACTTCGCCGAGGCCTACCACCAGCAGTACCTGGCCAAGAACCCGGACGGCTACTGCGGCATCGGCGGCACCGGCGTGTGCCTGCCACCGAGCCTGCAGGGCAACTGAACCATGAGCACGATGACCCTGTTCCACTCGCCACTGTCGCCTTTCGTGCGCAAGGTCATGGTGGTGCTGCACGAGACTGGCCAGCTTGATCGCGTCAGCCTTCAGCCGGTGAACATCAGCCCGGTGAGCGGCGACGAGCAGCTTAACCATGGCAACCCGATCGGCAAGATCCCGGCCCTGCGCCTGGAAGACGGCACCGTGCTGCACGACAGCCGGGTGATTTGCGAGTACCTCGATCTGCAGCATGTCGGCCTGCCGCTGCTGCCACGCGAGGGCTCGGCGCGCTGGCGGCGCATGACCCTGGCCTCGCAGGCGGATGCGATCATGGATGCGGCGGTGTCGAGCCGTTACGAGAGCTTCCTGCGGCCTGAAGAGAAACGCTGGGACGGCTGGCTCGAAGCGCAAGGCGAGAAGATTCGCCGCAGCCTGGCGAACCTGGAGCAGGAGCACCTGGCTGAATTGGCTAGCGGTTTCGACCTCGCGGCGATCGGCGTGGCTTGTGCTCTAGGGTACTTGGACCTACGTCAGCCAGAGTTCGGCTGGCGTGAATGCCAGCCTGGCTTGGCGGCATGGTACGCCGAGGCGGCCCAACGGCCGTCAATGGTTGCCACTGCTCCGGTGGCCTGACGGGCCTCTTCGCGGGACAAGCCCGCTCCTACAGGTACCTCACGAGCTTGTAGGAGTGGGCTTGCCCCGCGAAAGGGCCGGCAAGACCTACATCACATTCAGCAATCAGGATTGCCCGCAGTAAACTTCTTGGCCGGGTTCACCGCCGCCTTGAACTGTCGCAATGCCTTGGAACCAATCAGCAACGGGTAGTTGAAGTGGCTGCGGTCCACCAGGTTGACCTCCATGGTGCGCTTCACGCCACCCAGGCACATCTCCAGGTCGACCACCGGCCGCTTGGAGATGTCCGGTGCATCACCCTCGTCCTCTTCATCGGCACGGCCCTTGATCTTGCTGATGCGCGAGACCTGGTGCTCATACACCTTGCCGTCGGAGTCCTTGGTTGCCAGGCGGAAACGTACCCACTCCTCGCCATCGCGAGTGAACAGCTCGATGTCCTTGGCCGACAGCGACGCGGTCCAGGCGCCGGTGTCCATCTTGGCCTTCAGGGTCTGGCCAAGCTCGGGCAACTTGATGTTCTCGTAACGGCCATACAGCGTGGGTTCGGCGGCCATGACCGGCAACGCCAGCAGCGATAATAGGGCAAGCAGAGATTTCACAGGCAGGCTTCCTTGAGAAGGGTCAGTGCTTAGACTGCACTGGCTGGATAGGTTCGCTCTCACAAGCCTAACCAACATGTTGTGAAACATTTGTCCCCACCGTCGGGCATTGGACATTTGGCGTAGACCCCAGCGCTGCTTATCATTGCGCCCTGCCAACTTCCCACAACAAGAGTTTCCTTATGCGTCGCCTGTTTACCGGCATTCTCACAACCACCCTGCTGCTGCTCAACACCGTGGTGATGATCTGCCCGCTGATGGTCTTCGCCCTGCTCAAGCTGGTACTGCAGGGGCGCTGGCGCGACTACGCCTCCGCTGCCGTGATGTGGTTTGCGGAAGCCTGGTCAGAGGTCGACAAGGCCATCTTCGCCCTGTGCATCCCCACCAAATGGGACATCCGTGGCGTCGAGAACCTGCGCAAGGACACGTCCTACCTGGCCGTCAGCAACCACCAGACCTGGGTGGACATCCCGGCGCTGATCGAAAGCCTCAACCGCCGCACGCCGTTCTTCAAGTTCTTCCTCAAGAAGGAGCTGATCTGGGTACCGCTGCTGGGCCTGGCCTGGTGGGGCCTCGATTACCCGTTCATGAAGCGCTACAGCAAGGCGTTCCTGGAAAAGCACCCAGAGCTCAAGGGCAAGGACCTGGAGATCACCAAGGCCGCCTGCGAGCTGTTCAAGCGCCAGCCGGTGACCGTGGTCAACTACCTCGAAGGCACCCGCTTCACCGAGGCCAAGCACCGCGAACAGCAATCGCCCTACCGTTACCTGCTCAAGCCCAAGGCTGGCGGCGTGGCGTTCGTGCTGGCAGCGCTGGGCGAGCAGCTGGATGCGCTGCTGGACGTGACCATCGTCTATCCCGGCAATAAGGCGCCGGGGTTCTGGGACCTGCTCAATGGCAGTATCAGCCGGGTGATTATCGACATTCAGGTGCGTGAGCTGGACCCGGCATTGTGGGATGGGGATTACGAGAATGACCCGGCCTTCCGCCAGACCGTGCAGGCCTGGGTCAACCAGCTGTGGTTGGACAAGGACCAGCGGATCGCGCAGCTGCGGGCAGAAATAGGCTGAATCCACTTCGCCTGTGCCGGCCCATTCGCGGGACAAGCCCGCGCCTACAGGAATACCGCCGTCCTGAACTGCGCCCCTGATGTTGGACAAAAAATCCAACCTCAGGGGCGTTTTACGTGAGCAAGCACACCAAGCAGTTCAAACTTTCAGCCATCCATGCCTTTCTGCAGCGAGGCATTGGCTATCGCACCATCGCATCTGAGTTGCAGATGGATCCCTCCTTGCTTCGGCGCTGGGTCGCGAGCTATCGCATCCATGGCGAGGCTAGCCTCTGCGGACAAACACGGACTTTCAGCCCTGAGTTCAAGCTTTCGGTGCTTGAGCGGATGTGGCGCGACAAGCTATCGCTGCGCCAGACGGCAGCCGTTTTCAATATGAGCCACTCCAGCCAGATAGGCATATGGGAATCGCAGTACTACAGTGGCGGCATCAAAGCCCTGACAGCAAAGAGCAAAGGTCCGCGCAGTCTCATGCCTAAACCACCTGTTCCACCCGCCAACACCCCACCTGTAGCCGATGAAGATCTCTCGCACGCCGAGTTGCTGGCCAAGCTGCGCCATGCCGAGATGGAGATCGCCTATCTAAAAAAGTTAAAAGAGCTGCGCGAGGAGAAGGCGAGGCAGAAGAAGGCCGAGAAGAAAAAGTCCTGATCATCTCGGCCTTGCGTAACCGATTCCCCCTCAACAACCTGCTCAAGTTGGCTGGGCTGGCGCGCAGTACGTACTACTACCAACTCAAGGTGATGGCTGCAGGTGACAAGCTGGCCCCGTTAAAGGCTCATATCTGTGAGACCCAGGGGCGGCATAAGGGGCGCTATGGCTATCGACGCATGACTGCAGCGCTGCGCAACATTGGCCAAATAGTAAACAGTAAAGTTGTGCGCCGGCTGATGGGTGAACTCGACCTCAAATGCACGGTGCGCGTGAAAAAGTACAAGTCCTATCGCGGTCAGCCCGGACGCATTGCGCCCAACACAATGGAGCGCGATTTCACGGCAGCAGAGCCCAACGAGAAATGGGTAACAGACGTGACCGAGTTCAAGGTGGCGGGTGAGAAACTGTACCTATCGCCGATATTGGACCTGTTTAGCGGGGAGATCGTGGCGCATCAGATCGATACTTCGCCGCACTATCCTCTGGTCGGCCAGATGCTGGAGCAGGCGCTTGCGAAGCTACCGGAAGGAGCCAAGCCGATGCTGCATTCCGACCAGGGCTGGCAGTATCAATACTACGCCTACCGGAATCGACTCGAAGAAAAGGGGCTGGAGCAGAGCATGTCGCGCAAAGGCAACTGCCTGGACAATGCACGAATGGAGAGTTTTTTCGGCACACTGAAGATAGAGATGTACCATGGTCAGCGCTTCGCCAGCATCGCAGAGCTGAGGGCGGCAATCGATGAATACATCAACTACTACAACCATGATCGAATCAAGATGGGGCTGGGCGGCCTGACTCCCGTGGCATACAGGAGTCAGGCTGCAGCAGCCTAATCACAGACTGTCCAACAAATGGGGCGCAGTTCATCCTGTAGGGGCGGGCTTGCCCCGCGAAGAGGCCGGCACAGGAATGCTCACAACCCCGATTAAAACCCAGGCTAATAATTAGAATAAGTAATACTTTTTTGTCTTCACCCCCCTAAGTGGATAAAAATCGACCAAAGCACAACTACAAAAATGCCTGGATCGATCGATGGCCAACCCACCCAGCTCCAACTCCGCCCAACTGCGCCGTGTCCTCGGCCTCCCCGCCCTGGTGTTCTTCGGCCTGGTGTACATGGTCCCGCTGACCATCTTCACCACCTACGGCATCGTCACCGAACTCACCGGTGGCCGCACCGCCAGCGCATACATGGTCACCCTGGTAGCCATGCTGTTCACCGCTGCGTCCTACAGCTTCATGGTCAAGCGCTTCCCGGTCGCGGGCTCGGCATACTCCTACACCAACATGGCCTTCGGCCCCAACGTCGGCTTCCTCGCCGGCTGGTCGCTGCTGCTGGATTACCTGTTTCTGCCGATGATCAATTACCTGTTGATCGGCCTGTTCCTCAACATCGCCTTCCCGGCCATTCCGGCGTGGTCCATCGCCCTGGCCTCGATCGTGCTGGTAACGGTGCTGAACGTGGTCGGCATCCACTCGGTGGCCAAGACCAGCAACCTGATCGTCGGTGCGCAGATCGTCTTCATCGGGGTGTTCGTCGCGCTGTCGTGCCAGTCGCTGGCCGGTCAGCCGCTGGACTTGTTGTCGCCGCTGATGGGCGATGGCTCCAAGCCCGGCTTTGGCGCGATCATGGCCGGTGCGGCGGTGCTGTGCCTGTCGTTCCTCGGCTTCGACGCCGTCTCGACCCTGGCAGAAGAGTGCCGCGATGCACGCCGTGACGTGCCACGGGCAATCATCCTCACCACCCTGTTCGCTGGTGTGCTGTTCACCGTGCTGGCCTATGTCAGCCAGCTGGTGATGCCGGGCACCACTTTCGCCAATGCCGATGCGGCAGCCAACGAGGTGATGTCCAAGGCGGGCGGTCAGTTCCTGGCCAACTTCTTCACTGCCGCGTATGTCGCGGGCAGCCTGGGTTCGGCGCTGGCCTCGCAGGCGGCGGTGTCGCGCATCCTGTTCACCATGGGGCGGGACAATGTGCTGCCGCGTCGCAGCTTCGGCTACCTGTCGCCACGCTTCGGCACGCCGGTATTTGCCATTGCGCTGGTGTCGGCGTTCTCGCTGCTGGCATTGGTGATCGACCTGGCTACCCTCGCCTCGCTGATCAGCTTCGGTGCGTTGGTAGCGTTCTCGGCGGTGAACCTGGCGGTGGTGAAGACCCACCTGATGGACGATGGTGCCCAGCGTAACCTCAAGGGGTTGCTGTGCTATGGCGCGGTACCGCTGGTGGGGTTGGCGCTGACCCTTTGGCTGTGGACCAGCCTGTCGGCCCTGACCTTGGTTATCGGCCTGTGCTGGTTTACCTTCGGCCTGGCCTACCTGGCAGTTCTGACCGCCGGTTTCCGCCGCCCAGTGCGCCTGGTGGACTTCAGTGAGGCTGCCTGATCACCACGATAACGCGTCGAAATAGAAGGCGGTCGCGCGCTGATCCCACGGGACTGATTAGCCCGAAACAGACGTAGGAGCGAGCGATAGCTCGCGATGCGCCGCGTGGGCGGCGCTCGATCGGATAGGCGCTGAAGGTGTGATGCCGAGCACCTGGGTGCCTCTCCATCATCTTCCGGTATAAACCCCTGGCGTCATACCTGAAAGGCCTGTGTGACCATGCCAGGAGATTGGCAGGCGACCCGGTCAGGGCCGCCATGCGCATGCCTTGAGGAGTGTGGCGCCTGTGACATCGAGCGCCGCCCGCGCGGCGCATCGCGAGCTGTCGCTCGCTCCTACGTCTGTTTCGGGCCAGTTAAGCCTGTACCTGGGCACGCGCACCCTTGGGGCATGGTTTGAGATCGGGCATTAAACCGAGGGCTGGGCCAGCGGCGCTGGTGTAGTCCACAAACTCCCCAGATTCTGCAACAACGACCCGGCAATCCCCTGCTGCCCCAGGTACTGCAGAATCAACGGCGCAAACTGCCCGATCATCCCGGTATCCATCCCCAGCGCCTTGAACGCATTGTCAAGGTCGCCACGGTTCTCCACATCGTTGCCCAGCGCCTTGTCCAAGGCCGACTGGCTGCCCTTGCTGTTGCCCAGCAACTCACCCAACCCACTCAACCCGCCCAGGGCATTGGCCCCCGACAGCAGGTCCAGGCCCGGCACGGCCTTGGTCAGCTGGCCATAGTCGTCGCTGCTCAGGTTGTTGCGCGCCAGCCCCAGCATGGCTCCTGCCCCGCCCACGGCCTGTTCGGGGGTGATGTTCAGCTGGCTGCCCAGGGTGTTGAGCAGGTTGGCCTGCCCTTCCGGCGCCTGCACCTGGCCTTGTTGCTGCTGGTTCTGCATGGAAGAGACGGCGTTGGCGGCGTCGCTGAGGTTGAAGGCGAACACCGGGCTTGCGGCCAGGGTCATCAGGGTTGCCAGAGTGAATGCTTTCATCGGGAGGGACCTCGTTGGCCGGGATGGCCGGGGAAACGAGGCATTGGACTGGCGCCACGGAACTTTGTTCCAGGCCGATTATCGTCCTGCTGAAAGTACAACGCCCCCTTGCGGGGGCGTTGCATCTAGCGGTTAGGCTGCGCCCCACATCTTGTGCGGGTCGATCACGAACTTCTTCGGCACACCTGCATCGAACTCGCCGTAACCTTCCGGCGCCTGATCCAGGTTGATCACCTGCACACCCACCACTTCGGCGATGTTGATGCGGTCCCACATGATCGCCTGCATCAGCTGGCGGTTGTACTTCATGGTCGGGGTCTGGCCGGTGTGGAAGCTGTGCGACTTGGCCCAGCCCAGGCCAAAGCGGATGCTCAGCGCGCCGATCTTGGCAGCGGCATCCACCGCGCCCGGGTCTTCGGTCACGTACAGGCCCGGGATGCCGATGTTGCCGGCCACGCGGGTCACTTGCATCAGCGAGTTCAGCACGGTGGCCGGCGCTTCATGCTTGGCACCTTCGTGGCCGTGGCCGCGGGCTTCGAAACCTACGGCATCGACAGCGCAGTCCACTTCAGGCTCGCCGAGAATGTCGACGATCTGCTCGTGCAGCGGGGTGTCCTTGGACAGGTCGACCACTTCGAAGCCCTGGGACTTGGCGTGTGCCAGGCGGGCTGGGTTCAGGTCACCGACGATGACACAGGCCGCTCCGAGCAGGCGCGCCGAGGCAGCGGCGGCCAGGCCGACGGGGCCGGCGCCAGCGACGTAGACGGTGCTGCCTGGGCCAACGCCGGCGGTGACGGCGCCGTGGTAGCCGGTCGGCAGGATGTCGGACAGGCAGGTCAGGTCACGGATCTTCTCCATGGCCTTGTCGCGGTCCGGCAGCTTCAGCAGGTTGAAGTCAGCGTACGGCACCAACACGTACTCGGCCTGGCCGCCGGTCCAGTCGCCCATGTCGACGTAGCCATAGGCACCACCGGCGCGGGCCGGGTTGACGGTGAGGCAGACACCGGTGTGCATCTCTTTGCACGAGCGGCAGCGCCCGCACGCGACGTTGAAGGGTACCAACACCAGGTCGCCGATCTTCAGGCGTTCTACATCACGCCCCATCTCGACGATTTCACCGGTAATTTCGTGGCCCAGGACCAGGCCGACCTGGGCAGTGGTGCGGCCGCGGACCATGTGCTGGTCAGAGCCGCAGATGTTGGTGGAAACCACTTTGAGGATGACGCCGTGCTCGATCTTCTTGCCGCGTGGGTCTTGCATTTTCGGGTAGTCGATCTTCTGCACCTCGACCTTGCCCGCGCCGAGATACACCACTCCACGATTGCCAGACATGCTCTTACCTCGCTTGATTTTTATTTATGCAGCGGTGGTGAACGCGCCGCCATCCATGGGCGGCTTGTGTTACTGGAGTGCAGGAATTGTGGGCCTGATACGGCTGATCACGCTGACTGGAAACGACAGACAGATGCCTTTTTACGGCAGTGCTGTCGCCATTGGCCATAGTCGCTACCGCTGGTGAGGAGGAGGCTGGGCCAGGGTCACGTCGGCCTCACGGCCCGCTGGCCAGCCGTCTCCTCAACTTCTGGAAGTAGCACAATGAACGAACTACCTTGGCTGAACGAAGCACGTAAACTGATTGGTATCAGCGAGATACCTGGCAGCCAGCACCACCCGGAAATCCTGCAGATGTGGAAGGACATCAAGCGCGGGGGGATAAAAGATGACGAAACGCCCTGGTGCGCGGCATTTGTCGGCGCAATGCTGGAACGCGCGGGTATCAGGTCCAGCCGTTTCGAAAGCGCGAAGTCCTACCTTGACTGGGGCACCCAGCTGGAACAGCCAGCTGTGGGCTGCATTGTAGTGTTCACGCGTGTCGGTGGCGGCCATGTCGGCTTCGTGGTCGGCAAGGCGGCGAATGGCAACCTGATGGTCCTGGGCGGCAATCAAAGCGATGCTGTGAACATCCGGGCCTTCGAGCTGAGTCGAGTCAGTGGCTATCGCTGGCCGACTGGCGTGCCCTTGGCCAGTACAGCATTGCCGATACTCGCCAATGACGCTCCGCTTTCTGCGTCGGAGGCTTGAAGCGCACCACGAACTACGCCGCAAAACGGCTGTAGTTCGTGACTACCAATAAAAAATTACAGAACCACGGTCCGGTTGGCGTTGAGGAACACCCGCCGCTCGATGTGATAGCCCACCGCCCGCGCCAGGGTCAGGCACTCGATATCACGCCCCTTGGCAATCAGGTCTTCGGGGTAATGGCTGTGGTCCACCACCTCGACGCCCTGGGCAATGATCGGCCCTTCGTCGAGGTCGTTGTTGATGTAGTGCGCCGTGGCGCCGACCATCTTCACGCCCTTGTTGTACGCCTGGTGATAGGGCTTGGCGCCCTTGAACCCTGGCAGCAACGAGTGGTGAATGTTGATCGCCCAGCCATCCAGGCGCCGGCACAGCTCCGGCGACAGCACCTGCATGTAGCGGGCAAGCACCACCAGCTCCGCACCGGTCTCTTCGATCACCTGGATCACCTTGCGCTCTTGCGCAGGCTTGTCCTTCGGGTCGAGGGCGAAGTGGTAGTAGGGAATCTTGTGCCAGTGCGCCAGGGGTTCGAGGTCCGGGTGGTTGGACACCACCGCGACCACGTCCATGGCCAGTTGGCCGATGCGCTGGCGGTACAGCAGGTCGTTCAGGCAATGGTCGGCCTTGGACACCATGATCACCACCTTGGGGCGGTGATTGGGGGCGGTCAGCTCGAAGGCCATGCCGAACGCATCGCTGCGCTCGGCGAGGCCGGCGCGAAAGCCCGCCTCGTCGAAATCGTCCGGCTGGCGGAACTCCACGCGAATGAAGAAGCGCCCCGACAGCCGGTCATCGAAGGAGTGGTGCTCCGTGACGTAGCAGCGCTGCTCGTAGAGGTAACGCGTCACCACGTCGACGGTGCCGAGCATGCTCGGGCAGTCGGCGGTGAGAATCCAGGTATCCGGTGCCCGACTCATGTTCTGCTCTCCTTACGCCTCGATGCTCAGGCCGTACTCGGCCGAAGCGTCCTGCAGCCACAGCCACCAGTAATCGGCGAAGCTGCGGCGAATCACCAGTTCCCAGGTGTCTTCGGCAGTGCGGCGGATCACCAGTTGCGACTTGGCGAACACGGTGCCGACAGCCTTGCCGACCGGGAAGTTGTTCGGGTGAACATCATAGCTGGTGGACTTCATCAGCACTTCGCGCACGTTCGGGCCGCGCAGCTCCAGCAGGCTCTGCCCGCCGCTGACGTTGACCACCTGGATGTGCTGGCCGTCGAGTGCCGCGCGCAGTTTCTGTTCGATCGCCAGTTCCTGGCCGCCTGGGACGATCAGCAGCCATTCGTCAGGGCCGACCCACTGCAGCGACATCTCGTTGTTGGCGACCACGGTCAGGGCAACCGGCAGCTCCAGGCCCAGGGCCTTGTGCACGCCAGCGGCGAATTCCGGGTTGTGGCCATCGCCACGAAGGGTCAGGTGACCGAGGAATTTCTTTTCACGCAGGGTCACGCCTGCGTTCTTGCGGCCTTTGCCAACCAGGCTGGCCAGGTCGGCGTGGTGCAGTGGCGACTGGGCCTTGGCCTCGGCGCCGGGGTTTTGCTGGAAGACGTTGATAGCGCTCATTTCTTACCTGCCTTGAATTCTTGTTCGTCAGGGCTGCGCAGCGCTGCAAGCAGGCTGCGCGGCCATCCGGGGCCTTAGACGTTCTGCCGCTCACCCTTCGGATCGAAGAACACCGAAGACACGATCTCCGCCTCGATCACGCTGCCATCCGCCTGCGGCGAGTACACACGCTCGCCCATGCGCTTGAGGCCGCCCTTGACCACACCCATGGCAAACGAATAGCCCAGGGAGTTGGAGGCGTAGCTGGAGGTGACGTGGCCCACCATGTCCATCGGGATTGGCTGCTTCGGATCGAATACCAGCTGGGCGCCTTCCGGCAGCCACTTGGTCGGGTCGATCGGCTTCAGACCCACCAGCTGCTTGCGGTTGTCGCGCAGGCAGTCTTCGCGGTTCATGCCACGCAGGCCGATCCACGAGAACGGCTTGTTGCGGCCCACGCACCAGCTCATGTTGAGGTCGTCCGGGTTCATCGAGCCATCGGTGTCCTGGCCAACGATGATGAAGCCCTTCTCGGCACGCAGTACGTGCATGGTCTCGGTGCCGTACGGGGTCAGGTTGTACTTCTTGCCGGCCTCGATGATCTGTTCCAGCACGCCCATGGCGTAATTGGCCTGCACGTTGACTTCGTACGACAGCTCACCGGTGAACGAGATACGGAACACGCGGGCCGGTACGCCGCCAACGTTGCCTTCCTTCCAGGTCATGAACGGGAAGGCTTCCTTGTCCATGTCGATGTCGGTCAGCTCGCTGAGCAGCTTGCGGCTGTTGGGGCCGGACAGGGTCATGGTCGCCCAGTGGTCGGTGACCGAGGTGAAGTACACCTTCAGCTCCGGCCATTCGGTCTGGTGGTACAGCTCCATCCACTGCAGCACGCGGGCTGCGCCGCCGGTGGTGGTGGTCATGATGAAGTGGTTGTCGCCGACGCAGGCGGTCACGCCGTCGTCGAAGACCATGCCATCTTCCTTGCACATCAGGCCGTAGCGGGCCTTGCCCACGTCGAGCTTGGTCCAGGCGTTGGTGTAGATGCGGTTGAGGAACTCGCGCGCATCAGGGCCCTGGATGTCGATCTTGCCCAGGGTCGAGGCGTCCAGCAGGCCCACGCTGTCGCGCACGGCCTTGCATTCACGGGCAACGGCGGCATGGATGTCTTCACCGGCTTTCGGGAAGTACCACGGGCGCTTCCACTGGCCGACGTCTTCGAACTCGGCGCCGTTCTTCACGTGCCAGGCATGCAGGGCGGTGAAGCGCACCGGCTCGAACAGGTGGCCACAGTGACGACCGGCTACTGCACCGAAGGTCACCGGCGTGTAGTTCGGGCGGAACATGGTGGTGCCCATTTCCGGGATGGTGATGCCGATCGAACGGGCAGCGATGGCCAGGCCGTTGATGTTGCCCAGCTTGCCCTGGTCGGTACCGAAGCCCAGTGCGGTATAGCGCTTGACGTGCTCGACCGACTCGAAGCCTTCGCGGGTGGCCAGTTCGATGGCGGCCGCGGTGACGTCGTTCTGCTGGTCGACGAACTGTTTGGGTGCGCGGGCAGTGCCTTTGTCGTGCGGCACCTGGAACAGCGCCACGGTGGCCTCTTCCTTGCGCGCCACGGTTTTCGGCAGGCTGCCAACGGTGGCCTTGAAGCCGGCTTCAGTGGCTGCGCGGGCGCCGCCTTCGAAGCCATCGGCAATCACATCGCCGAGGGCGTAGACGCCGTTGATGCCACCCACGCATTCGCGTTTCTGCGGGGCATCGCCTGGCACGAAGCCGAGGATGTCTTCACGCCAGACCGGGCGACCGCCCAGGTGCGACGCCAGGTGCACGATCGGGCTGTAGCCGCCGGAGGTGGCGATCAGGTCGCATTCGAGGGTTTCACCCGGGCTGGTGACCTTGTGCGCCTGCACATCGATGGCGGCCACACGGGCGCCGCTGACGTGCTTGGTGCCCTTGGCCTCGATCACGGCGCTGGAGGTGAGGATGCGGATGCCCTTGGCACGTGCTTCTTCAACCAGCGAACCGCGTGGGTTGTGGCGGGCGTCGGCAATGGCGACCACCTGCAGGCCAGCGTCGTGCCAGTCCAGCGCGGCGCGGTAGGCGTGGTCGTTGTTGGTCGACAGCACCAGCTTGCGGCCTGGGGCCACGCCGTAACGGCGGACGTAGGTCGACACTGCGCCAGCCAGCATGTTGCCCGGCAGGTCGTTGTTGCCGTACACCAGTGGGCGCTCATGGGCACCGGCAGCCAGCACCACGCGCTTGGCGCGGACACGGTGCACGCGGTGGCGCACCTGGCCGATCGGGGCGCGGTCGCCGAGGTGGTCGGTGAGGCGCTCGTGAATGGTCAGGAAGTTATGGTCGTGGTAGCCGTTGACCGTGGCGCGTGGCAGCAGGGTCACTTCCGGCAGGCTTTCCAGCTCTTTGACCACGGCGTTGACCCAGTCGGTGGCAGGCTTGCCGTCGAGGGTTTCGCGGGTGTCGAGCAGGCTGCCGCCGAACTCTTCCTGCTCATCGGCGAGGATCACGCGGGCACCGCTGCGGGCAGCGGCCAGCGCGGCGGCCAGGCCAGCAGGGCCGGCACCGACGATCAGCACGTCGCAGTGCTGGTTCATGTAGTCGTAGCTGTCCGGGTCGTTCTGCAGCGGCGCGCGGCCCAGGCCGGCGGCTTTGCGGATGTACTTCTCGTAGGTCATCCAGAACGATTTCGGGTACATGAAGGTTTTGTAGTAGAAGCCCGGCGGCATCATGCTGCCGCCAACCTTGCCGAGGATGCCCATGACGTCATTGTTGACGTTCGGCCAGCCGTTGGTGCTGGTGGCGACCAGGCCTGCGTACAGCGCCTGTTGGGTGGCACGCACGTTGGGGATCTGGGTGGCTTCGCTGGAGCCGATCTGCAGGATGGCGTTCGGCTCTTCGGTACCGGCGGCGATGATGCCGCGTGGGCGCGAGTACTTGAAGCTGCGGCCAACGATGTCGACGCCGTTGGCCAGCAACGCGGCGGCCAGGCTGTCACCGGCATAACCCTGGTAGGTCTTGCCGTTGAAGGTGAAGTTCAGGACCTTGCTGCGGTCGATACGGCCGCCGCTGGCGAGGCGATAGGTCTGGCTCATACTTTTTCCCCTTGGCCTTTGACGGTCGACGGTGCGCTGCTTGGCTTGCCGGCGTCGGTCACTTGCGGCTTCTCGCCAATCTTGTAGGTTTCCAGAATCTCGTAGGTCACGGTGTTACGGGTGACGTTGAAGTACTGGCGGCAGCCGGCAACGTGGTCCCACAGTTCGTGGTGAATACCGCGTGGGTTGTCACGGTAGAACATGTAGGTTCCCCACTCCTCGTCGGAGCAGGCGTTGGGGTCCAGCGGGCGGGCGATGTGCGCCTGGCCAGAGGCGTGGAACTCTTCTTCGGAGCGCAGCTCGCCACAATGGGGACAGAAAATATGCAACATGACGGTGGCTCCGGTTAGTGGGCGACGGCGGCAGCGCCGTGTTCGTCGATCAGTGCGCCGTTGTAGAAGCGGTCCATGGAGAACGGCGCGGCCAGTGGGTGCATTTCGCCCTTGGCCAGGCTCGCGGCGAAGACGTTGCCCGAACCCGGGGTCGCCTTGAAGCCGCCAGTGCCCCAACCGCAGTTGAAGAACATGTTCTTGACCGGGGTCTTGGTGATGATCGGGCACGCGTCCGGCGAGGTGTCGACGATGCCGCCCCACTGGCGGTTCATGCGCACGCGCGAGAGGTTGGGGAACATCTCGACGATGGCCTGCAGGGTGTGTTCGATCACCGGGTACGAACCGCGCTGGCCGTAACCGACCCAGCCGTCGATACCGGCACCGATCACCAGGTCGCCCTTGTCGGACTGGCTGATGTAGCCGTGTACGGCGTTGGACATGATCACGCTGTCGATGATCGGCTTGATCGGTTCGGATACCAGCGCTTGCAGCGGGTGCGATTCCAGCGGCAGGCGGAAGCCAGCCAGCTTGGCCATGTGCCCGGAGTTGCCGGCGGTGACCACGCCGACGCGCTTGGCGCCGATGAAGCCTTTGTTGGTTTCTACGCCGATCACTGCACCGTTTTCCTTGCGGAAGCCGATCACTTCGGTCTGCTGGATCAGGTCCACGCCCAAGGCGTCGGCGGCACGGGCGAAGCCCCAGGCCACGGCGTCGTGACGGGCTACGCCGCCACGACGCTGAACAGTGGCGCCGAGGATCGGGTAGCGGGTGTTCTTCGAGCAGTCCAGGTAGGGGATTTCAGCCGCAACCTGGGCGGTGTTGAGCAGCTCGCCATCGACGCCATTGAGGCGGTTGGCGGAGACGCGGCGCTCGGAGTCACGCATGTCCTGCAGGGTGTGGCACAGGTTGTAGACCCCGCGCTGGGAGAACATCACGTTGTAGTTGAGGTCCTGGGACAGGCCCTCCCACAGCTTCATGGCGTGCTCGTACAGGTGCGCCGACTCGTCCCACAGGTAGTTGGAACGCACGATGGTGGTGTTACGGGCGGTGTTGCCGCCGCCCAGGTAACCCTTCTCGATCACCGCGACGTTGGTGATGCCGTGTTCCTTGGCCAGGTAGTAGGCCGTGGCCAGGCCATGGCCGCCACCGCCAACGATGACCACGTCGTAGACCTTTTTAGGGGTCGGCGTGCGCCACATGCGCTGCCAGTTTTCGTGGTGGCTGAGGGAGTGCTTGAAAAGGCCGAAGCCCGAGTAGCGTTGCATGGTCGTTTACTCCACTCAGCGGTAAACAGGGAAGTCAGCGCACAGGGCCGCGACGTTCTTCGCCACATCGGCTTCGACGTCAGCGTCACCGAGGTTGTCGAGGATGTCGCAGATCCAGCCGGCCAGGGCCACGCACTGAGCGACCTTGAAGCCGCGAGTGGTAACGGCCGGGGTGCCGATACGCAGGCCGGAGGTGACGAACGGCGACTGTGGGTCGTTCGGCACGGCGTTCTTGTTGACAGTGATGTGCGCGCGGCCCAGGGCGGCGTCGGCATCTTTACCGGTCAGACCCTGGCGGATCAGGCTGACCAGGAACAGGTGGTTGTCGGTACCGCCAGAGACCACGTCGTAGCCGCGGTCGATGAATACCTGGGCCATCGCCTGGGCGTTTTCGATCACTTGCTTCTGGTAGGCCTTGAAACCAGGCTCCAGCGCTTCCTTGAAGCACACCGCCTTGGCGGCGATCACGTGCATCAGCGGGCCGCCCTGGGCGCCCGGGAATACCGCGGCGTTGAGCTTCTTCTCGATCTCTTCGTTGGACTTGGCCAGGATCAGGCCGCCACGTGGACCGCGCAGGGTCTTGTGGGTGGTGGTGGTGACCACGTCGGCGAACGGGATCGGGTTCGGGTACAGGCCTGCGGCAACCAGGCCGGCAACGTGGGCCATGTCGACGAACAGCAGCGCACCGACCTTGTCGGCGATGGCGCGGAAGCGTGGGAAGTCGAGGGTTTTGGAGTAGGCCGAGAAGCCGGCAACGATCATCTTCGGCTTGTGCTCGACGGCCAGGCGCTCGACTTCGTCGTAGTCGATCAGGCCGGTGTCGGTATTGATGCCATATTGAACGGCGTTGTACAGCTTGCCCGAGGACGACACCTTGGCGCCGTGGGTCAGGTGGCCGCCGTGGGCCAGGCTCATGCCGAGGATGGTGTCACCGGCCTGCAGCAGGGCCAGGTAGACCGCGCCGTTGGCCGACGAGCCGGAGTGCGGCTGGACGTTGGCGTAGTCGGCACCGAACAACTGCTTGGCGCGCTCGATGGCCAGCGCCTCGACCTTGTCGACATGCTCGCAGCCACCGTAGTAGCGCTTGCCTGGATAGCCTTCGGCGTATTTGTTGGTCAGGCCGCTGCCCTGGGCCTGCATCACGCGCTTGCTGGTGTAGTTTTCCGAAGCGATCAGCTCGATGTGATCTTCCTGACGCTGTTCTTCGGCATTCATCGCCGCCAGCAGTGCATCGTCGTAACCCTGGATCTGGTCTTGCTTGCTGAACATCGTGTATCTCCCGGCAGCGATCGTTTTTTGTCGTGGGGCACTGTGGCCCTTTGTGGCGATGTTATGACTGGCCGGGGCGGGTCAGATGCCTGCGCACGCCTTGCAATGGCGCGTTTACGACATTCCGCCTTCGAGGCAGCTGCGCCTGTCGTTGGGTTGAGCCTGGGCCGAACCCGTGCAGACCTAGCATTTCTGCCAGTTGCTGAGCTTGATATGGGTGCCTGAAGATTCTCTCATCGGGAAGCTCATTCTTGCTGAAACAAAAGGAGATAGACCATGCAAGTCAACGCTAGCTTTGGACTGTTTACATTTCCATTGGAGCCTCAAGCCTATGGCTCATTAATTCATGCGAGGGCTGGAGATTTTCTTGACATCAAGTCTTTTGATCAAAGGCGTTCTACCGCAAAACTAAGCTTGATTGAATCCGACCTGATTGAAACGCAGCCATTAGTTCGCATCACGGGCGCTGAACTAAAAGCAGAGGATATTTCGGCGAAAATCAACGCACAACGCTTTCAGGACAGAAAGGCCGAGCGATCGAGCCGCCACCGCCGTGAAAACGTCACGAAAAAAATTTATACTTTCGTCCATATTTACACTAACGGGGAACTTATTGGCGTATTCCCTGAAGACAAGAGCGCACTGGGTAATGCGGCAATAGCCAATAGCGGAAATCTAAAATTTAACAATAAGGATTATAAAATTGATTTTCGCTATATCGATGTAACTTACGACGAAGTCACCGGCCTTCTCGATAGCATCTATTGGGACATTTACTTGATAGAAAATTGAGAATACTAGCGAATTTGGTGCGACACTCTGCACGCTCTTGCGTTGCTGGCATGCCCGATCGTCGACCTGGTGCATGCCCCAGCAGTCCATTCACCTAAACGAACTTGTATAGGCAACCCACCAAATGATGGTTTAGAGTGCTGTTCTGCGTCGTTCACAAGACAGAAGCGCCATGACAGACAAGAGCCAACAATTCGCCAGCGACAACTATTCCGGCATCTGCCCCGAAGCCTGGGCCGCGATGGAAAAGGCCAACCACGGCCACGACCGTGCCTACGGCGACGACCAATGGACCGAGCGTGCGTCGGAATACTTCCGCAACCTGTTCGAAACCGACTGCGAAGTGTTCTTCGCCTTCAACGGCACCGCCGCCAACTCCCTGGCCCTGGCCTCGCTATGCCAGAGCTACCACAGCGTGATCTGCTCCGAGACTGCCCACGTCGAAACTGACGAGTGCGGCGCGCCGGAGTTCTTCTCCAACGGTTCCAAGCTGCTCACCGCACCCAGCGTCAACGGCAAGCTCACGCCGGAATCGATCCGCGAAGTGGCGCTCAAGCGCCAGGACATTCATTACCCCAAGCCGCGGGTGGTCACCATCACCCAGGCCACAGAGGTCGGCACTGTCTATCGCCCCGACGAGCTGAAGGCGATCAGCGCCACCTGCAAGGAGCTGGGCCTGAACCTGCACATGGACGGCGCGCGCTTTACCAACGCCTGCGCGTTCCTCGGTTGCAGCCCGGCCGAGCTGACCTGGAAGGCCGGCGTGGATGTGCTGTGCTTTGGCGGCACCAAGAACGGCATGGCGGTGGGTGAGGCGATACTGTTCTTCAACCGCCAACTGGCCGAGGACTTCGACTATCGCTGCAAGCAAGCCGGGCAACTGGCATCGAAGATGCGCTTCCTGTCGGCGCCGTGGGTCGGGCTGCTGGAAAATGGCGCCTGGCTGCGCCATGGCAATCACGCCAACCATTGTGCGCAGTTGCTGGCGTCGCTGGTGGGTGATCTGCCAGGGGTCGAGCTGATGTTCCCGGTGGAGGCCAACGGGGTGTTCCTGCAAATGCCTGAGCACGCCGTTGAAGCGCTGCGCGGCAGGGGCTGGCGGTTCTATACCTTCATTGGTAGCGGTGGCGCGCGGTTCATGTGTTCCTGGGATACCGAGGAAGAGCGGGTGCGTGAGCTGGCGGCGGATATCCGCAGCATCATCAACGCCTGACAGATCGCATTCGCGGGACAAGCCCGCTCCTACAGGGATACGCGATCACCTGTAGGAGCGGGCTTGCCCTGCGAAGAAGCCAACACCGATCTAGAGCTTGAACCCACCCATCTGCCGTGCCAGATCATCGGCCAAGCCACGCAACGCCTGACATTCCTCGCGACACCCCTGCACCTCGGCCGCCGTCTCCCGCGCCAGGTCGGAAATGCCCTGCACCGTCCGGTTGATCTCCTCGGTCACCGCCGACTGCTCCTCGGTCGCCGTGGCCACCTGGTGGTTCATGTCGCTGATGTGCTCCACCTGATCGGTAATCGCGCCCAGCGATGTGCCCGTGCGCAGGCTCGATTCAACCCCGCTGCCCGTCGCTTGTTGCCCCGCCTGCATCGAACTGACCGCCGAACCTGCCCCCTGCTTCAGGCGCTGGATCATCTGCTGCACTTCATCGGTCGACAATTGCGTACGCCGGGCCAAGGTACGCACCTCATCGGCCACCACGGCAAACCCGCGGCCCATCTCTCCTGCCCGCGCGGCCTCGATGGCGGCGTTCAATGCCAGCAGGTTGGTCTGTTCGGAAATGCTACGGATCACTGCTAAGACTTCATCGATCGAAGCAACTTCATCCGCCAACTGGCCGACGGCATCGGCCGCCTTGCCGATATCACCCGACATGCCCTCGATACCGCGGATTGAACGCTGCACGACTTCACGTGCCTGCAACGCCTCCTCCCGCGCCGATTGCGATGCCTGGGCCGCATCGCCGGCATTGCGGGCAATGTCTTGCACGGTCAGGCCCATCTCATGCACGGCAATAGCGACCATCTCGGTCATTTCCTGCTGGCGACCGGAGCGTTCGGCCGTGTTATCCACCACCTGGGTGACCTGCTCCACAGCCAGGTGCAGCCGCTGACTGGTGCGCAACACCTCGCCAATCAGGCCGCGCTGGCTGTCAAGGAAGCGATTGAAACCACGGGCCAGGTCGCCCAGTTCATCCTGGCGGGCATCGTCCAGGCGATGGCTGAGGTCCCCGCCCCCACCGCCAATCTCTACCAGCGCGGCGGTGACGCGGCGAATCGGCCGCACCAGACCACGCGCCAGCAGTACCACCAGCAGCAGCGAAATCAACGCGATCGCGCCGCCGATCAGGCTGGTCAGCCACACCGCCTGGCGCATCTGCGCGTAGATTTCCGCCTTCGGCACCTCGGCCACCAAGGTCCAGTTCAAGTCGCGCAGGGGCAACCCGAGCGCCAGATAGTCTTCGCCGTCCCGGCTGAACTGGCCGCTGTGCAGTTGCCCCCCCTTGGCCATTACAGCCCTGGCTGCGTCCTCGCCCATTTGCTCGGCGAGCTGGCGCTTGCCGCTGAAGGCCGCGTCCGGATGCACCTGAATGAGGCCGTCGTTGCGCACGAGGAAGACCTTGCCGCGCTCGCCGAAGCTGAAGTCGTGGATCAGTTTCGACAGTTCGGTCATGCGCAGGCCCATGCCGGCGACGCCGACCAGCTTGCCGGCCTTTTCCACCCGGTAATCGATGAACAGCGCCAGTTCGCCCGTAGCATGGTCGATGTCGATATTCACCAAGCGTTCGGCACCACTGTCGATGTAGCCGTAGAACCACCTGTCATTGGGGTTGCCGCGACTGAGGACGCGGTCCCGGCCATTCTCGTTGTAGTAGTTGCCGGTTTCGGTCGAGGCGAACAGCGCAGTGAACGCATGGTTGCGCTGCTTGGCGGCCTGCAGGTATTCCAGGAATTGCGGCGCTTGAGCGGGATCTTCGCCAGCGGCAAGCCAATCGCGCAGCAGCGTATTACCCGCGATGTCGGCTGCAGCCACCAACGGCTGGCCAAGCATGCGCTCGATGTCATTACGGATGGCTTCGATGCTGGCCGGCAAGGCGGTATCGACCAGGTAACGCTCGGTCAGGCGGTTGAGCGCCACCGTGAAGATGATCACAACCACCAGGATGCTTGCCAGCAGGGCCGCGCCCATGCTCGCAATCAATTGCCACTGGATGCTCTTACGCCAGATACGCATGCCCCGCTCCCCGCTAATTATTGTTTTGCGAGAAGTGTATACACTTGAGTATTCAGTTAATCCAGTGATCTGGAACAATGGGGCCGCATCGCGACCCCGAAGAGGTGTCAGGACTCAGCAATAGTCTTGACGATGGCGTCCACCGTGGCGTCGATCTGCGCCTGGGTACGCTCGAGGGTCTGCTGGTGTTCCTTTTGCAGTTCAACCTGTTTGGAACACAGGTTCAGCGCGGCCAGCACCAGCAACTTGTCGCCGATCAGGGTCGGGTACTGGCGCTTGGTTTCATTCAGCGCGGTGTTGAGCATCCGCACTGCCTGGGCCAAGGTCTCTTCCTGGCCTTCGGGCGCCTTGATCGAATAGTCGCTGCCGAGGATCGACACGACATTGATCGGCTGCGCTTGCAGTCTCATGCGCCGACGACGCCTGCACTGGCGCGGTCAACCAGCGCCTGGATACGCGCAGCGGTGGCGCCGTGCTTCTCTTCCTGCTCCATCAGCGACAGCTGCAGGGTTTCGTTTTCTTCCTTGGCCTGGGCCAGTGCCTGGCCGAGGGTGGTGTTCTGCTCGGTGAGTTGAGCGTTTTTCTGCATCAGGTCACTGACCAGTTGCTCGAGTTGATTCAGGGAGGCTTCCAGCATGGGTCTATCTCGGGTTGTTGCAAAGGGCGCACACGATAAAGAAAAGCGTGAGCCCCCGCCATTAAATATCGGATTCTTAAGGTTTCTACCCCGCAGATTGACAGGGTATCGGCCCCCTTGTTCCGACTTGGGTCAACCGCCGGTCAGGTAAATAGTTAGCTGGCTCACATTTTTCTCGGTCAGCCTCAAGACTGGTCAGTCACGACCGATACACAGGTAGGTCGTATTTCGTCGCACGGACCGCGCCTCCATATTCCTTGCCTGGACTATTCCCCATGTCTCTACGCAACATGAACATCGCCCCGCGCGCGTTGCTCGGGTTCGCCCTGATCGGCGTACTCATGCTCGGCCTTGGTATCTTCTCGCTCATGCAAATGGGCAACATCCGCCAGGCCGGCGTGGACATCGAGAATATCAGCGTGCCCAGTATCAAGACCCTGGACGAGCTGACCGCGCTCAACCTGCGCATGCGCACCCTGTCCTATCGCCTGCTGCTCAATCGCGCCCCGGATACCCAGCGCGATACCCTCAACCTGCTGGACCAGCGCAACGCCCAGATCGACCGTGCCCGTCAGGCCTACCTGCCGATGATCGGTGCCGCCGACGAGCAGGCCGCCTTCGACCAGTACACCCAACTGCTCAACCAGTACCGCCAGCTCGAGTCGCGCATGCGCAGCCTGAGCCAGGCCGACCGCCTGGACGAATTGCGCGACCTGCTCAATCGCGACCTGCTGGCCAACTCCGAACAGATCAACAAGGTCATGGACACCCTGGTGCAGATCAACACCGACCAGACCCGCGCCACCAATGAAACCGCCGCCAACCAGTACGCCGCCGCCTTCGCCCTGGTGATCGGCCTGTTGATCGCCGCCACTGTGCTGACCTTCCTCTGTGCCTTCCTGCTGACCCGCAGCATCGTCAAGCCGATCGAAGAAGCGCTGCAGGCGGCCGAGCAAGTGGCCGACGGCGACCTGACCAAGGTCATCCGCGCCGAAGGTACCGACGAAGCAGCTCGCCTGCAGCGCGCCATGGCCCGTATGCAGGACAAACTGCGCGACACCCTGCAATTGATCGCCGGTTCCGCCACCCAGCTGGCCTCGGCAGCCGAGGAGCTGAACTGCGTCACCGACGAAAGCGCCCGCGGCCTGCAGCAGCAGAACAACGAAATCGAACAGGCCGCCACCGCCGTCACCGAGATGACCAGCGCCGTGGAAGAAGTCGCGCGCAATGCGGTCAGCACCTCGGAGGCGTCAAGCGAAGCCAGCCGCTCGGCCGGCGACGGTCGTGACCTGGTCATGGAAACCGTGGGTGCTATCGAGCGCATGAGCGGTGACGTGCAGGCCACCGCCCAGCTGATCACTCACCTGGCCGAACAATCGCGCGACATCGGCAAGGTGCTCGACGTGATCCGTGGCCTGGCCGACCAGACCAACCTGCTGGCGCTGAACGCGGCGATCGAAGCGGCACGTGCTGGTGAGGCTGGTCGTGGCTTTGCCGTGGTGGCGGACGAAGTGCGGGCGCTGGCCCACCGCACCCAGCAGTCGACCAGTGAGATCGAGCGCATGATCGGCAGCATCCAGGGCGGTACCGAACAGGCGGTGGAGTCGATGCGCACCAGCACCGAACGCGCCGAGTCGACGTTGAACATCGCCAAGGGTGCGGGCATGGCGCTGGATACCATTGCCGGGGCTGTGGCGCAGATCAACGAGCGTAACCTGGTGATCGCCAGTGCGGCGGAAGAGCAGGCCCAGGTGGCGCGGGAAGTGGACCGCAACCTGGTGAACATCAACGACCTGTCGGTGCAGAGTGCTACCGGGGCGCATCAGACCAGTGCGGCAAGTGCCGAGCTATCGCGCCTGGCAGTGGACCTCAATGGCCTGGTAGCCCGGTTCCGTACTTGAAGTAACTGGGGCCGCTTTGCGGCCCCGGCAATTTCGGATCAGTAATCGATCCGCACATCCCCTTTCGGCACACTGCAGCACGACAGGATGTAGCCCTCGGCTTCGTCTTCCTCGGTAATCCCGCCGTTGTGCTCCATCTCCACTTCGCCGCCCAGCTTGAGCACCTTGCAAGTCCCGCAGATGCCCATGCCGCAGGCCTTCGGAATCATCAGCCCGACCTTCGCCGCCGCCGCATGCACGGTCTCGCCCGGGGCGACGCGGATGCTCTTCTCGCTGCCGATGAACTCCACCAGATTGAGGTCCGAAGCCGCCACTTCCGGCGCATCGGCTGCCTGCTCGGCATGCTCCACCGCATCGGCCTTGGCTTCCGGTGGCGTCGCGCCGAACGATTCCTCGTGGTAGTTCTTCATGTCGAAGCCGACCGCTTCAAGCATGCGCTTGACCGCACTCATGTACGGCGTCGGGCCGCAGCAGAACACCGTGCGCTCCATGTAGTCTGGCGCAATCAGTTCCATCAGGCGCTGGTTCAGGTAGCCGCGATAACCTGCCCATGGCTCACCCAGCCCGTGCTTCTCGCAGATGATGTGCAGGCTGAAGTTGGGGATGCGCGAAGCCATCTGTTCCAGCTCACGGTGATAGATGATGTCTTTCGGTGAGCGGGCACTGTGCA
This sequence comes from Pseudomonas sp. HS6-2, assembly GCF_049325675.2. Taxonomy (NCBI): domain Bacteria; kingdom Pseudomonadati; phylum Pseudomonadota; class Gammaproteobacteria; order Pseudomonadales; family Pseudomonadaceae; genus Pseudomonas; species Pseudomonas sp. HS6-2. Next base: position 5,901,803 of record NZ_CM143906.1, read on the forward strand.
CGAACACCATGTCGACGTTGGCGTTGGTGTCGTAGAACCAGCGCGCCATCGACATCACCGGGGTAATGCCCACGCCACCGGAGAGGTACAGCACCTTGCCCGCCGGGAAGTCGATGGCGTTGAACAGCCCCACCGGGCCGTGTACCGGCAGCTCGGCGCCTTCGTGCATGGTGTCGTGGAGGAAGTTGGACACCAGCCCACCCGGCACGCGCTTGACCGTGATCGAGAAGCTGTAGGGCACCGACGGCGAACTGGAGATGGTGTACGAGCGCATCACCGGCTTGCCTTCGATCTCCAGCTCCAGGGTGACGAACTGCCCGGGCTTGAAGAAGAACATGATCGGCTGGTCGGCCATGAAGCAGAAGGTGCGCACGTCCCAGGTCTCCTGGATGACCTTGACGCAGCGCACGATGTGGCGGCCGTTGGCCCAGGTCTGGGTGGTGACCGGATTGAGGAAGGTATCGGACATGTTCATCTCCAGCGGCCGACTATGGCCCTTTTTATGGCTTGGATAATGCGCAAGCTGAAGGCTGCGTACATTCCTGCCAGCGACATCGGCGTGCTTATCGCGACCAGCCCCGCGCTACAAGGGCTGGCGCGTCGTAATTCAAATCGGCCATGTCGCCCATGGATACGGTTCATGGCGTCTTCGGACGCACACTCCACGGCAAAACGAACTGCTGTTTTTGAAAAGCAGCCTTGCGGCACCACAACAACGATTAGCCACCTTTTGCCGGCCGCACGCGGCCCCGAGGAATACACGATGGACGTCACCGCAACCCTGAGCCTGGGCGATCCACTGGAACCTGCACGCAAGGCCACCGCCGAGATGCTGCAGACCCGCGAGCGCACCTACTCGCTGCCCCAGCCTTTCTACACCGACGAGCGTCTGTTCCAGATCGACATGCAGGAGATCTTCCAGAAGGAATGGCTGATCGCCGGCATGACCTGCGAGATCCCGGCCAAGGGCAACTACATCACCCTGCAGATCGGCAAGAACCCGATCCTGGTGGTGCGTGGTGCTGAAGGTAAGGTGCACGCCTTCCATAACGTCTGCCGCCACCGCGGCTCGCGCCTGTGCGTGAGCGACAAAGGCAAGGTGGCCAAGCTGGTCTGCCACTACCATCAGTGGACCTACGAGCTGGACGGCCGCCTACTGTTTGCCGGCACCGAAATGGGCGCCGACTTCGACATGAAGGAGTACGGCCTCAAGCCTGTGCACGTTAAGGTCGCAGGCGGCTACATCTTCATCAGCCTGGCGGAAAACCCGCCTGCCATCGACGAGTTCCTGGCCACCCTGGACCACTACATGGAACCGTACGACATGGAAAACACCAAGGTGGCGGTGCAGACCACCTTGATGGAAAAGGCCAACTGGAAGCTGGTGCTGGAAAACAACCGCGAGTGCTACCACTGCTCCGGTTCGCACCCGGAACTGCTGCAAACCCTGCTGGAATGGGACGACACCAACGACCCGCGCGCCAGCCAGGAATTCAAGGACCACGTGGCCAGCTCCGCCGCCGCCTGGGAAGCCGAAAAGATCCCGTACCTGCACAAGAGCCATGGCCTGCGTAACCGCATCGTGCGCATGCCGCTGCTCAAGGGCACCGTGTCGATGACCATGGACGGCAAACAGGCCTGCCAGAAGCTGATGGGCCGCATCAAGAACCCGGACCTGGGCTCGATGCGCATCCTGCACCTGCCGCACTCGTGGAACCACTGCATGGGCGACCACATGATCGTCTTCACCGTGTGGCCGATCAGCGCCCAGGAGACTATGGTCACCACCAAGTGGCTGGTGCACAAGGATGCCGTCGAAGGCGTGGACTACGACCCGGAGCGCATGCGCAAGGTGTGGGATGCCACCAACGACCAGGACCGCCGACTAGCCGAAGAGAACCAGCGCGGGATCAACTCCACGGCTTACCAGCCTGGGCCGTACTCGAAGACCTACGAGTTCGGCGTGGTCAACTTCATCGACTGGTACAGCCAGCGGGTGCTGAACAACCTGGGTGCGGAGCCAGCGCCCTACCTGAAGGAAGTGCAAGCGCAGTAATGGTTCAACTGTACTGAAAACGCCACGGCCGGGTTAACCGCCGTGGCGTTTTACATGACAATCCAGGGCTTCTTCACACGTTATCCACAGCTTTAGCTACAGCCCTTGTGGACAGCAATGCAATCACTTCAGCAATACCCCCAAACAACAATCGATCATTATTTGATCAAAACACTGTAACCCTCTGATTTAAAGGCTTACAGCCTATATCGAACATCTTGTCCACAGAAGCGCCAACAGTTTTTGTGCGCAGTTGCATTTTGATCTGTGAAACTCTGTGGGTAAGCAGCACAACTGACTGAAAATGCTGACTCTGCGCGAAACTGCAGCCTTTTGATCATTTATTGAACAACACGCTAGAGCACCCATAATTCGCGGCCTTCAGCTGTTACCAAACAGATTATCCACAAGCCCACCAACAGTGATTGTGGGAAACTTGGCTTCGCCTGTTCTGCAGCTGCCTGTTTTCATTATCCGTGCCGCTGATCATATTTTGACCACTCCCGCTTAGCCAGCGCCAGGCAAGGGCCCCAGCGAAGCGCAAACACTTTATCCACATAGTGGCGAACAGAATCCGTGGGCAAAACTGCGAAGCAACTGACATTTTTGTCAGTTTCGCCCAATTGCCCCTGTACTTCAGTATTGGCCACTACTTTGATATTACTGAGGAGCAACTTATGCACAGGCGTTTGGCTGGAACTGTGAAATGGTTCGATGAGGGCCATGGGATGGGGGTAATCAGCGCTGATGGGCAAAGTTGGGATTACCTGGTGTTGCGCTGTGCGATAGAGAATGGAGGATTGTCGGCGGGGGAACGGGTGTCGTTCATGCCGGTGACCGCAGCGCTGGCGAGCTGGGCGTTCAACGTGGTCCGGCAGTAACCGCTTTTTGCAGGAGCGGCCTTGCCGGGGCGCTCCTGCAAAAAGCGCAGGCAGGCTCAGCGCAGCACGCCCTCCTCTACCAGCAGCTTGAGGATGGCCTCGGCGCCGTCCTGTGGAGAAACATCCTTCAGCACCTTGCCGCCGCCACCACTGGCCTTGGCGGTGGCCGCCTTCATCCGGTCCGCACCGCTCTTGGCCTTGATCACCTTGAGGCGCTTAGGTCGTGGCCGCGCTGGCTGCAATTCGGCTTCGGCCAGAAGTTCATCTTCAACGATCGCCACATTGCGCGCTGCCAGCAAACCCCGCCGTGCCGGGCCGAATGCACTCTGGCGCGGCTTCGGCGCAGCGTTATCCACAGTGGCCAATAACGGCAGCCGCACCTTGAGCCGACGCCGCTGACCGCGTGGCAGCGCTTGCAGCACCTGGGCAGTACCATTTTCGATCGACTCCACTTCGGCCAGCCCCACCACCAGCGGCCAGCCAAGCTTCTCGGCCAGCAGGAACGGCAGCATGCCAGACCCTTCGCCGGTCTCGGCCTGGCTGCCGGTCAGCACCAGTTGGGCGCCAGCATCGCGCAGGTAATCACCCAGCACGCCCAGCACATCGGCGCCAGCCGGCTGTTCCAGCACGTCCAGATGGTCCAGGCCCATGCCCAGGTAGGCGCGCAGTGCTTCCTCCCGCGGGTCGCCGGCATGCACCACCTGCAAGTTATCCCCAGCCAGCTGCAGGCCCAGCTCCACGGCGCGGGCATCCTGCTCGGCGCGACGGGCGCGACCAGAGCTGGGGTGGGCACCGATGGAAACCAGGCTGATCACTTTCGTACTCATGCTCGTGCCCTTATGCCGCGTCGCGTTGAGCGCCGCTGCGGAAGTTGTCCACAGCCTCGATCAATGCCTTGAGAATCGCCGAACTGTCGCCAATCACCGACAGGTCAGCCCGTTTGATCATGTCGCAGCCTGGGTCCATGTTGATCGCCACCACCTTGTCGCAGGCGCCGATGCCCTGCAGGTGCTGGATCGCGCCCGAGATACCCACAGCCACGTATACGCGTGCAGTCACCCAGGTGCCGGTGGCACCGACCTGGCGGTTGCGCGGCATGAAGCCGTCGTCCACCGCCACCCGCGAGGCGCCTTCGGTGGCGCCGAGGGCCGCCGTGGCCTTGTGGTACAGGTCCCAATCCTTGACACCGTTGCCGCCCGAGACGATGAACTCGGCTTCGGCCATGGCGATGGTCGCCGGGTCGACGGCCACCGAACCCAGGTCCTCGATGCGCGACAGGCTGCGCACCACGCTTGTGGACAACTCCACCGGCAACGCTTCGTGGCGGGTTTCGCTGACCGGCTCGGCACACTCCGCCGCGCCCAGGATCAGGCGTGGCACGGCGCGTTGCAGGTCTTGCTGGCCGGCACCGGCACGGCCGATGCACTGGCCGTCCTTGACCTGCCAGACCCGCGTTGCCGGGCGCTCGCCGAGGGACGCACCGAGGCGCCGCCCCAGCTCGCCGCCACCGCTGCGGCTGTCGGGCAGCAACCAGTGGCGCGGTGCGAACTGGTTATCCACAGCGCGCAGGCCCTGCACCAGTTGCTCCGGTGCATAACCTTCAAATTCCTCGCCTTCGAGTACCAGCAGGCGATCGACACCGGCTGTGGAAAAGTTGCTTTCCTTGTGTTCGCCGAACACCACTGCCAGCACTGCGCCGTCGCTGCCAGCCAGGCCATGGGCCAGGCCCAGCAGGTCGCGGTCGTGGCTGCTCAGGCGGCCGCCCACCATGTCCGGCACCACGGCGATATAGAACGCCGGCGCCGGCACCTGATGCAGCGGCAGCTGCACTTCGGCTGCCGCCGTACGCCGCCCACCGACACCGGTGCCCTGCTGGGCACCGCTGCGGTCGATGCGCTTGAGGCCGGCAGGGCCGATGAAACCTGCGGCAATCGCATGGGGGTTCTTGCGAATCAGGCCGTTTGGCCCCATCCAGCGGGTCTGTTGCGTCTGCATCGCCGCATGCAGCGGATGCAGACGGTTACGGGCGATCCACTCGGCGCGTGGGTCGCGGCGGATGATTTCGCTCATCAATGCACCTCCGCAGGTTCGCGTTTAACCGTTGGCGACTTTGGGGCCGCGGGAGTTTCCTCTTCGATCAGCACATCAGCCACCAGCTCGGCGAGGTCCTTGATCTGTGGCCGCGGTTCGACCACACCTTCGAGCATCGCGGTGCACTGCGGGCAACCCACGGCCACCAGTTCGGCCTGGGTCTCGCGGATGTCGTCCATGCGCATATCCGGGATCCGCTGCTTGCCAGGGATGTCGGTGATCGGCGCACCGCCGCCACCGCCGCAGCAACGGGAACGGAAGCCCGAGCGCTCCATTTCGCGCACTTCGATCCCCAGCGCCTTGAGCACTTCACGCGGGGCTTCGTACTCACCGTTGTAACGGCCCAGGTAGCACGGGTCGTGGTAGGTGACGCTGCCGCCCTTGTGCTGGCCGAGGTTCAACTTTCTGGCCGCAATCAGTTCGGCGATATACGTGCTGTGGTGCTGCACCTGGTACTCGCCACCGAGGGCACCGTATTCATTTTTCAGCACATGGAAGCTGTGCGGATCGCAGGTGACGATGCGCTGGAACTTGTACTTGGCCAAGGTCTGGATGTTGCGTTTGGCCAGTTGCTGGAAGGTCGCTTCATCGCCCAGGCGGCGCGCCACATCACCGCTGTCGCGCTCTTCCAGGCCGAGCACGGCGAAGTCCACGCCGGACGCCTTGAGTACTTTGACGAACGAACGCAGGGTGCGCTGGTTGCGCATGTCGAAGGCACCGTCACCGACCCAGAACAGCACCTCGGTGGACTTCACCTCCGACATCAATTGCAGGTTGAGGTCGGCCGCCCAGTTCATCCGCCCGCCAGGCGCAAAGCCGCCAGGGTTGTCGGTGGCGATCAGGTTGTCCAGCACCTCGGCGCCCTTGTTCGGGGTCGCGCCCTTTTCCAGGGTGAGGTGGCGACGCATGTCGACGATGGCGTCGACGTGCTCGATCATCATCGGGCATTCCTCGACGCAAGCGCGGCAAGTGGTGCACGACCATAGCGTCTCGGCGTCGACCAGGCCGTTGACGATCGGCTGGTGCGGGTTGCCGCTGTGCTCGCCAATCGGCTTGCCTGGGTAGGGGCTACCGGCGAAGTTGGCGTCACTGCCACCGGCCAGGCCGATGACCATGTCCTGGATAAGTTTTTTCGGGTTCAGTGGCTGGCCGGCGGCGAACGCCGGGCACATGGCTTCACATTTGCCGCACTGCACGCAGGCATCGAAGCCGAGCAGTTGGTTCCAGGTGAAGTCCACTGGCTTTTCCACGCCCAGTGGTGCGTTCGGGTCTTCCAGGTCCAGCGGCTTGAGGCCGGTGGAGCGGCCACCGCCGAAACGTTCGGCGCGGCGGTGCCAGGCCAGGTGCAGGGCACCGGCGAAGGCGTGCTTCATCGGGCCGCCCCAGGTCATGCCGAAGAACAGCTCCGACACGCCCCACAGCACGCCCAGGCCGAGAATGCCGACCATCACCCAGCCACCGGTGTTGGCCGGCAGGATGCCAGCGACCGGCAAGGTGGCGATGAAGAAGCTGGCAGCGAACACCAGCAGGCTTTTCGGCAGGCGCATCCACGGGCCCTTGGACAGGCGCGAAGGCGGGTTCAGGCGGCGTTTGAAGACGAAGATGGCGCCGCTGAACATGATCACCGTGGCCACCAGCAGCGCGTAGCCGAGGATCTTGCTCTGCAGGCCGAAGCCGTGCACCAGGATCGCCAGCGCCGCCGACAGCACGAAGCCGCCGGCAGTGGCCACGTGGGTCTTGGACATGTACTTGTCGCGCTCGACCACGTGGTGCAGATCGACCAGGTAGCGCCGCGGCATGGCCAGCAGGCCGCCGATCAGGTCAACCTTGGACGGCCGGCCACGCCGCCACATGCGCACCCGGCGCAGGGCGCCGAGCACTGCCAGGCCAAGGGCAGCGAACAGCAGGATGGGTAGAAGGGTGTTCAACATGGGAGGCTCCCACAACAGCTGGATTCTTGCGCCGCCTCAAGGGCGGCGCGGACCCCTGTAGGAGCGAGCATCGCTCGCGATAGCGCCCGATCAGACAACCCGGTTGCCAAGGCTGACGCCATCGCGAGCTCTGCTCGCTCCTACAGGGGGGCCAGTCCCGCCTCTACAGAGGCGGTGCGATCAGAAGTCCTTGCACAGGCGCAAGGCGTCGTAGATCGCCGCATGCACGTTGCGCTGGGCCACGCAGTCGCCGATGCGGTACAGCAGGTAGCCCTCGCCCGGCTGGCTGAGGATCGGCTGTGGCTTGATGGCGAACAGCGCCTCCACGTCGATCTGGCCCTTGTTGCGCGAACCGTCCTTCAGCGCGTAGTACAGCTGCTCGTCCGGACGCACGCCGTTTTCCACCACAACCTGGTCAACCACGCGTTCTTCCTTGGCGCCGGTGTATTCGTTCTCCAGCACCGCCACCAGTTTGTCGCCTTCGCGGTAGACCTTTTCCAGCATCATGTCGCCGGTCATGATCACTTCTTTGGGGTACATGCTGCGGTAGTAGGTCGGGAAGGTGGTACCGCCCATGGCCACGCCCGGCTTGATGTCGTCGGTGACGATCTCGACCTGGCTGCCCTTGTCGGCGATGAAGTCGGCCACCGACATGCCGGTGAATTCGCAGATGGTGTCGTACACCAGCACGTTCTTGCCCGGTGCGACCTTGCCGTCGAGCACGTCCCAGCTGCTGACCACCAGCCCTTCGGCGGCGCCCCAGTGCTCGTTCTGCTCAAGGAACGAATGGCCACCCACCGCCAGCACGATAACGTCCGGGCGCAGATCCTGGATGGTCGCCACGTCAGCGGCGGTGCCCAGGCGCAGGTCGACCTTCAGGCGCGCCAGCTCCAGCTGGTACCAACGGGTGATACCGGCAATCTGGTCACGCTGCGGCGCCTTGGCGGCGATGGTGATCTGCCCGCCGATCTGGTCCTTCTTCTCGAACAGGGTCACGTCGTGGCCGCGTTCGGCAGCCACGCGGGCTGCTTCCATGCCGGCGGGGCCTGCGCCAACCACTACCACCTTGCGCTTGACGCCGGTGGTCTTCTCGATGATGTGCGGCACGCCCATGTATTCACGGGAGGTCGCGGCGTTCTGGATGCACAGTACATCCAGGCCCTGGTACTGGCGGTCGATGCAGTAGTTGGCACCGACGCACTGCTTGATCTGGTCGATCTGGCCCATCTTGATCTTGGCGATCAGGTGCGGGTCGGCCATGTGCGCACGGGTCATGCCGACCATGTCCACGTAGCCGCCTTCCAGAATGCGCGTGGCCTGGTTCGGGTCCTTGATGTTCTGCGCGTGCAGCACCGGAACTTTGACCACTTCCTTGATGCCGGCCGCCAGGTGCAGGAACGGCTCCGGCGGGTAGCTCATGTTGGGGATGACGTTGGCCAGGGTGTTGTGAGTGTCACAGCCCGAGCCGACCACACCGATGAAGTCGAGCATGCCGGTGGCGTCGTAGTACGCGGCGATCTGCTTCATGTCCTCGTGGCTGAGGCCATCGGGGTGGAACTCGTCACCGCAGATACGCATGCCGACGCAGAAGTCGTCACCGACTTCGGCACGCACGGCCTTGAGCACTTCCATGCCGAACTTCATGCGGCCTTCAAAGGTGCCGCCCCACTCGTCGGTACGTTTGTTGACCCGTGGGCTCCAGAACTGGTCGATCATGTGCTGGTGCACGGCCGACAGTTCCACGCCGTCCAGGCCGCCCTCCTTGGCACGCCGCGCAGCCTGCGCGTAGTTGCCGATCACGCGCCAGATCTCTTCCACCTCGATGGTCTTGCAGGTGGCGCGGTGCACAGGTTCACGGATACCCGACGGCGACATCAGGGTCGGCCAGTTGAAGCCGTCCCAACGCGAGCGGCGGCCCATGTGGGTAATCTGGATCATGATCTTGGCGCCGTGCTTGTGCATGGCGTCAGCAAGGTTCTGGAAGTGCGGGATGATGCGGTCAGTCGACAGGTTGACCGAGGCCCACCATTCCTGCGGGCTGTCGATGGCAACAACAGACGAGCCGCCGCAGATCGCCAGGCCGATACCACCCTTGGCCTTCTCTTCGTAGTACTTCACGTAGCGGTCGGTGGTCATGCCGCCGTCAGTGGCGTAGACCTCGGCGTGCGCAGTGCTGAGTACACGGTTGCGGATGGTCAGTTTGCCGATCTGAATCGGCTGGAACATTGCTTCGAATGCCATGACGCTATCTCCGGCTTACAACGGCTTTGTAACGAACAGGCCATCTTCGTGGCCTTCTTCCGAACCGCCGTAGACCTGTTCGGCCACGGTGCGGATCTTGCTGCCGCGGGCAGCGAGAATCTGGTCCATGGCGCCGGCGAACCAGCCGGTGAACATGTAGTCGACTTTGCGGCCGCACTTGCCATAGACGTACACGAAGGCGGAGTGCTTGAGCTTGACGCTGCAGGTGCCTTTATCCAGGTCGATGTCCTGGATCTCGAACAGGCCCCAACCACGCTGGCTAAGCCGCTTCATGTAGTGCTCGAACACCGCTACGCCTTCCAGGCCATGGCATTCGGCTTCCTTTTCGCACCAGTGCCAGGCGGACTTGTAGCCGGCCTTGTAGAGGATCTCGGCGTAGGCGTCGGCGCCCAGCACTTCCTCGATGCCGATGTGGTTGTTGACGAAGAAATGGCGTGGCACATACAGCATCGGCAGGGCGTCGCTGGTCCAGACACCGGTCTCGCTGTCGACTTCGATTGGCAATTGCGGGGCGATCTTGGCCATGGAAACTCAACTCCATAAAATTTTTATGTGGGTGCCCCGGCGTTGCTGGCAGGGGCTATCAGGCTTGGAGAGCGGCTTACTCGCCCCAGACGTCCTTGAGGACGTTGACCCAGTTCTCGCCCATGATCTTGCGCACCACGCGCTCGGAATGGCCGCGCTTGAGCAGGGTCTCGGTTAGGTTGGGGAACTCGCCGACAGTGCGAATGCCCAGCGGGTTGATGATCTTGCCGAAGTTGGTCAGGCGACGGGCGTAGCCCTTGTCGTGGGTCAGGTACTCGAAGAAGTCCTGGCCGTGACCCTGGGTGAAGTCGGTACCGATACCGATGGCGTCTTCACCGACGATGTTCATGGTGTACTCGATGGCCTCGGCGTAGTCGTCGATGGTCGAATCGATGCCCTTGGCCAGGAACGGCGCGAACATGGTCACGCCGACGAAGCCGCCGTGGTCGGCGATGAACTTGAGCTCCGCGTCCGACTTGTTGCGCGGGTGTTCCTTCAGGCCCGAAGGCAGACAGTGGGAGTAGCAGACCGGCTTCTTCGATTCGAGGATGACTTCCTCGGAGGTCTTGGAGCCGACGTGGGACAGGTCGCACATGATGCCGACGCGGTTCATCTCGGCAACGATCTCGCGGCCGAAGCCCGACAGGCCGCCGTCACGCTCGTAGCAACCGGTGCCGACCAGGTTCTGGGTGTTGTAGCACATCTGCACGATGCCCACGCCCAGCTGCTTGAACACATCGACGTAGGCGATCTGGTCTTCGAACGCATGGGCGTTCTGGAAGCCGAAGAGGATACCGGTCTTGCCCAGTTCCTTGGCCTTGCGGATGTCGGCGGTGGTACGTACCGGCATCACCAGGTCGCTATTGTCGCGGATGAGCTTCTGGCTGGCGGCGATCTGGTCAACGGTCGCCTTGAAGCCTTCCCAGACCGACACCGTGCAGTTGGCCGCAGTCAGCCCGCCCTTGCGCATGTCCTCGAACAGCTCGCGGTTCCATTTGGCAATGATCAGGCCGTCGATGACGATGCTGTCGGCGTGAAGTTCGGCTGGGCTCATCAGGCTGTCCCCTTTGTTGATTTGGGCCGCGCCGAATCTTCTGCCGGCGCTTTGGGGCCAGCATATGCCTGTGCCCAAAGGCGCCCCGATGCAAAAACGACAGGGGGTTTGCCGAAAGCGTCAATGCGCGACATCGCGGCCTCTGGCACGCCGCCTGGGGATGAGAGACAGTCTCGATAACGACATCCCACGCCGTTTCATGAACATTTCGTCTGGGAGCTATCGTCTTCTCTGCGGCTGAGCGAGAATCCAGCCGATTCGTCAGCCTTGTTAAGGAGAAAACGGATGAAATCAATGGCATGGCTGGTACTGCTGGCGGTCGTCTCGGGCGCCCACGCCAGCGAGGAAGAAAGCACCCCGTGCGACAACGTCGAGAGCGACCAGCAGACCTTCGCTTGTGCGGCATTCAACAAGCAGACCGCCGAGCGCGAGCTGAAATCGGCGTATGACGACCTGATCCAGCGCATTCGCGACCAGTATGCCGATGAAGGCGACAAGGCAACGGCGCTGGTCGGGCGCATGGAGGCCGCCGAGAAATTGTGGACGCAGCTGCGCGATGCCGATTGCAAGGTCGAGACCTATGCCGAGAAGCCTGGCAGCAAGGCATTCCAGGCAGCCTGGGATACCTGCGTGGCACAGCGCAGCGATGACCGCTCGGAATATTTGCAGTCCATTGGCCAGCAGTAGAAATGTCCGCTGAGCGGGAAAGGCTTTCAGCTTATCTGCGTGGGTGATCCGAACCACAGTGCATCCCAGGCGCCTCACCCGAGGCGCTGGAATGTACTTGATCGGAATCCAAGATATGACCTCCAACCTCAGCAAAACCGACATGGACGGCGCCATCGCTGCCCTGAAGAAAGAAGGCGAAGAGCGCGCCGTCATGGTCGCCAACACCGTCTGCATCTTTGCTCCGGATGTACCGGCAAGCGTTGCGGAAGACGTGCTGGATGGCATGCGCCTGATGAACCTGTCGGCCAACAAGAAGTTCGACAAGGAAACCCAGCAGCGCGAGTGGTACAACTACTACAACGACGGCCTGGGCAAGTTCGGCTGGACACTGACCGGCGCCGCCCATGTTGAGGAAGCCCTCGACAAAGACACCCACACGCTGGCAACCCTGGCGCCGGAGATTGTTACTGTCCAGATCGGCCGCAGCCATCGCTTGAGCCGCTGTGTGAAACGCTCTTTCGAAGTGATCGTGAAAACGCCAAAGGCGCAGCAACTGCTTGAAGAAAGCAGCGTGAGCGTGTCGGGCAAATCCAGCACTATCCAGATTTCCGCCTGCGAAATGTCGCCGCAAGGGCTGCCGATCATGCACATGACCAGCGTTCAGCTGAGCTACGACAAGGCCGAAAAGGCGGCAGGTTCCGCTGGCCGCATCATCGACAAGTCGAACACTCGTGTGTACCGCGCCTCGCAACAAGGCTCGTTCAGTGTTCGCCACTTCGAAGCCATGCGCGAGGCCGTCAGGTTGAAGCTGGCCAGCCAAGCGTTCGACATCCTGGCTCTCGACATCTGACCCGAACCTGGCGCCGCCTGCGGCGCCAGTTTCCCCTTCTTGCGCATAACCCGAGCGCCCGCTACATGCCTGCGAAACCTGCCGCCCAGCGTTACGAAGACCTGCATGCCTGCTTGCGCCTGGCGCAACTGGAGGCCAACGGGAGTCATGACCGCCAGCAAGATGGCCAGCGTTGGCTCAGTCGCTTTCTGCTCACCCTGGAAGATTACGGGGCCAAACTGTTTGAACGGACAACAAGAAACATCACCTGCACGCCTACGGACGCTGTGTTTGAAGATGTATTCTCTGGCTGGATTCCGCCACCTCAACAGCCAAACCTCAAGTTCAAACGGGTTGCCAGTGACATACTCCATGGTTTGAAACAGCCAGACCTCGCACTGCTGCGCAGCACATCGGCCAGCTCGCATATGAGCATCGCGTTCGACGTGGATGATGACGGCGAGCCCGTGGCAATTATATTTCACCTGTGGTGTGCGACCGACCCGGACGCCCCTCGCACGCGTCTGGCCCTGCTACTGAATCACCTGGGCGCGAAACTTGACACCCAGGCATTCGAGGCTCGGCGAGCCCAGCTCGAAAGCCGACTGCAGGCGCTTTCCAACCTCGATCAGTTCTGATCTGGCGCCTGTGGCTTCAGTACTTGACGTTCTTCGCGCGGGCAGCGGCCAAAGCGCCGCTTATATCGGCGAGTGAAGTACGACGGCAGCTCGAAACCACACGCCACGCTGACCTGGGTGATGCTCATCTGCGTCTGGCACAGCAGCTGACGTGCCTTGTCCAGGCGCAGGCCGAGATAAAAGCCACTTGGCGTGTCATTCAGGTACAAACGAAACAAGCGCTCCAGTTGACGCCTGGTAATCATGGCTCGGGACGCCAGTTCCAAGGTGCTCAACGGCGGCTCGGTGTGCTTTTCCATCTCACCGATCACCTGCACCAGCTTGCGGTTGCTGATGCCATAGCGTGAGGCAATTTGCATCCGCTGGTGGTCCTGGCGCGGGCGGATGCGGCCGAGCACGAACTGTTCTGACACCTGCACCGCCAGCTCGCTGCCATGGGCCTGCGCTATCAGGTCCAGCATCAGGTCGATCGACGCAGTGCCTCCCGCGCAAGTGATGCGCCGCCGGTCAATCTCGAACAGCTCCTGAGTCACTTGCAGGCGCGGATAACGCTCCTTGAACGCATCCAGCGCTTCCCAGTGCAAGGTCGCGCGATAACCGTCAAGCAGTCCGGCCTCGGCCAACACCACCGGGCCGGTGTCGATACCACCGAGAATCGCCCCTTCATGGTCAAGCCGGCGCAGTACCTGCTGCAGGCGGGGGCCATAACAGGCCAGCGGCTCGAAGCCGGCAACAATCAGCAGCACATCACCTGGCTCGCTCTCCGCCAACGCAGCGTCGGCGTTCACCGACATGCCATTGCTCGCCTGTACCGCACCGCCATCCAGGCTGAGCACGCGCCAGCGATACGACGGCCCTTTGAAACGGTTGGCCACGCGCAGTGGCTCCAGTGCGCTGATGAACCCCATTGCCGAGAACCCCGGCAACAACAGGAAATGAATCAGTTGCGGCATTACTTGCTCCACGACGAAAGGTGGTCGCCTCCGTGCAAATCTTGGTCGCCAGGGTGCGATTTCCCACCCTGTCGCCAGCGTAGCTTATCCACACGGCCCGCAGAGGCCGCCCTCAATAACAATATGTACTGCCGATGGAGAGCCACCATGCATAGCTTGATCCGCCGCAGCCTGTTGACCCTTGCCCTGAGCAGCATCGCTTCCACCCCGCTATTCGCCGCCGAGCCGGCAGTTTGCAAGAACGTCCGCCTGGGCGTGGTCAACTGGACCGACGTCATCGCCACCAGCGCCATGGCCCAGGTGCTGCTCGACGGCCTGGGTTACCAGACCAAACAGACCAGCGCCTCGCAGCAGATCATCTTCGCTGGTATCCGCGACAAGCGCCTGGACATGTTCCTGGGTTACTGGAACCCGATCATGACCCAGACCATTACCCCGTTCGTCGACGCCAACCAGGTCAAGGTGCTCGACAAGCCAAGCCTGGAAGACGCCCGCGCCACCCTTGCCGTGCCGAAGTATCTGTATGACAAGGGCCTGAAGACCTTCGCCGACATCCACAAGTTCGAGAAGGAACTGGGCGGCAAGATCTACGGCATCGAGCCCGGCTCCGGCGCCAACACCCAGATCAAGGCGATGATCACCAAGAACCAGTTCGACCTCGGCAAGTTCCAGCTGGTCGAGTCCAGCGAAGCCGGCATGCTCGCTGCCGTCGATCGCGCCGTACGGCGCAAGGAAGCGGTGGTGTTCTTCGGCTGGGCGCCGCACCCGATGAACGTGAACATCGACATGGCCTACCTGGGCGACAGCCAGGACGCCCTGGGCCCGGACGAAGGCCGTGCCACGGTGTGGACGGTGACCGCGCCGGACTACGCCCAACGCTGCCCCAACGCCCACCGCCTGCTGGCCAACCTGAACTTCAGCGCCGAGGACGAGAGCCGCATGATGCAGCCGCTGCTCGACCACAAGGACGCGCTGGAATCGGCCCGCCAGTGGCTCAAGGATCACCCCGACGACAAAGCCCGCTGGCTTGAAGGTGTGACCACCTTCGATGGCAAGCCGGCTGCGGACAACCTCAAGCTCACCGCCAACTGATCCGGCCTCTTCGCGGGACAAGCCCGCTCCTACAGATTACACGCATGCCAGGGCCTCCACGGTCCCCTGTAGGAGCGGGCTTGCCCCGCGAAAGGGCCAGCAAAGACAACCCAAGGAACCTCGCCATGAACCACGACGTCATCATCACCTGCGCCCTCACCGGCGCTGGCGACACGGTCGCCAAGAGCCACCTGGTCCCGGTCACCCCGAAACAGATCGCCGAATCCGCCGTCGAAGCCGCCAAGGCCGGCGCCACCGTGGTCCACTGCCACGTCCGCGACCCTCAGACCGGCCGTTTCAGCCGTGACGTGGCGCTGTACCGCGAAGTCATGGAGCGCATCCGCGAGGCCGACGTCGACATCATCGTCAACCTCACCGCCGGCATGGGCGGCGACCTGGAAATCGGCCCGGGCGAATCGCCGATGGAATTCGGCCCCGGCACCGACCTGATCGGCCCGCTGGAGCGCCTGGCCCACGTCGAAGCCCTGCTGCCGGAAATCTGCACCCTCGACTGCGGCACCCTCAACTTCGGCGACGGCAACGCCATCTACGTCTCCACCCCCGCGCAACTGCGCGCCGGCGCCAAGCGCATCACCGAATTGGGGGTGAAGGCCGAGCTGGAGATCTTCGACACCGGCCACCTGTGGTTCGCCAAGCAGATGATGAAAGAAGGCCTGCTCGACGACCCGCTGTTCCAACTTTGCCTGGGCATCCCGTGGGGCGCACCGGCCGACACCACCACCATGAAGGCCATGGTCGACAACCTGCCAGCCAACGTTACCTGGGCCGGCTTCGGCATCGGCCGCATGCAAATGCCAATGGCCGCGCAGGCCGTGCTGCTCGGCGGCAACGTGCGAGTGGGCCTGGAAGACAACCTGTACCTGGACCGTGGCGTGCTGGCCAGCAACGGCCAGCTGGTGGAACGCGCCGCCGAAATCATCACCCGCATGGGTGGCCGCGTGCTCAGCCCGGCCGAAGGCCGGGAAAAAATGAACCTCAAGCGCCGCTGATCCCCTTCTGGAGACCGATATGCCCTTCATCACCGAGATCAAGACCTTCGCCGCTCTGGGTAGCGGCGTGATCGGCAGTGGCTGGGTCGCCCGCGCCCTGGCCCATGGCCTGGACGTGGTCGCCTGGGACCCGGCGCCCGGTGCCGAGCAGGCCCTGCGCAAGCGCATCGCCAACGCCTGGCCGGCACTGGAGAAACAAGGCCTGGCGCCAGGCGCATCGCAGAGCCGGCTGAAGTTCGTGGCCACCATCGAGGAGTGCGTGCGCGACGCCGACTTCATCCAGGAAAGCGCACCCGAGCGCCTGGACCTCAAGCTCGACCTGCACGCGAAGATCAGCGCCGCCGCCAAGCCCAACGCGATCATCGGCTCCAGTACCTCGGGCCTGCTGCCCAGCGAGTTCTACGAATCGGCCACTCACCCCGAGCGCTGCGTGGTCGGCCACCCGTTCAACCCGGTGTACCTGCTGCCGCTGGTCGAGATCGTCGGCGGCAACCGCACCGCACCTGAAGCCATCGAAGCCGCCAAGACCATCTACACCGCCCTCGGCATGCGCCCGCTGCATGTGCGCAAGGAAGTCCCCGGTTTCATCGCCGACCGCCTGCTCGAAGCGTTGTGGCGCGAGGCTCTGCACCTGGTCAACGATGGCGTGGCCAGCACCGGTGAAATCGACGACGCGATCCGCTTCGGCGCGGGCCTGCGCTGGTCGTTCATGGGCACCTTCCTCACCTACACCCTGGCCGGTGGTGATGCCGGCATGCGCCACTTCATGGCCCAGTTCGGCCCGGCGCTGAAGCTGCCCTGGACCTACCTGCCGGCACCCGAGCTGACCGACAAGCTGATCGACGATGTGGTCGAAGGCACGTCGGAACAGTTGGGTGACCGCAGCATTGCGGCGCTTGAGCGCTATCGTGATGACGCCCTGCTGGCCGTGCTGGAAGCGGTGAAGACCAGCAAGGCCAGCCACGGCATGGCCTTTGGCGACTGAGGAGCAGACGATGCCCGCATTGATCACCTATCGCACCCCAGTCCAGGAGGACTGGGTCGACTACAACGGGCATCTGCGCGATGCCTTCTACCTGCTGATTTTCAGCTACGCCACCGATGCGCTGATGGAGTGCATCGGCCTGGACGCCGACAGCCGGGGACAGAGCGGTAACTCACTGTTCACCCTGGAAGCCCACGTCAACTACCTGCACGAGGTGAAGCTGGGGACCGAGGTGTGGGTGCAGACGCAGATCATCGGCTTCGATCGCAAGCGCCTGCACGTCTATCACAGCCTGCATCGGGCGGGGTTTGACGAAGTACTAGCCGCGAGCGAGCAGATGCTGCTGCATGTGGATCTGGCGGGGCCGAAGTCGGCGCCGTTCAGTGAGCGAAGTAACGGCTTGCTACAACGCTTGGCGCATGAGCAACATAAACTACCGGCAGCCAAGTACGTCGGACGGGTCATGAGCCTGGGTGCTGGCTCCTGAATACAGTCTTCCCTATATACAGGTACCGGCACGTTCAATCGTGCCAGCTCATGGAATATATTGATATAAGAGGGACGGCGTTATGCCCCCCTGCAAAATAGAAATATTCATCGTGGCAAGCTAAAGTATAAAGCTGCGAACCGCCCTGACGCGGTTCGCAGTTTATGAAGCGCGAGCAGCGCATGACTACTTCGGAGTAGTAGTTACCCACTTTATTTTTCCAGTCTCGCCATGAAATTCGACATCGAACCCGATGGGTGCGATTGACGAGCCTATAATAAGAGCTCTCAGAATGGTCATGTCACCCACATTGACAAAGCTGATAGAGCCTTCATCGGACCCAAACCTCACCCTGTACCCCGGCTTCAAATAAATGACTTGAGCCGACCCCACATCGCTCCAATCAGACCCACATTGTTGCTGGATATCAATTTTATCTTCTGAGTTTCGCTCAAATCTGCAGGCCTTACCTTTGTGAAATGGTTTCTCGTATAGCGTATAGTGTATTGGGGTAACGGGTGGCGGATAGAAATTTTCTACCGTTTCTCTACGTTCATTGAACCGTCGTGCGACATCATGATGCTCAACGGTGCCAATTGCGATACCTTCATAGGTGAGACGAGGGTTCGAATGATAACCTATCTTAGGACATGCTCCCCCAGAGCAGTCGTATGACATTTGAGTTCGGAAGCGAGGTGTACCAGTGTAACGAAATCCATATTGGTATTTTGGGTTACCCTCTGCTTGACCCTCTTCCCAATTATGGTTTGCTCCCAGATTGTGCCCTAACTCATGTGACATTGAAGAAAGGCAAGAGATCACCGAAAACGCGGTACTGCGGCCAGCATTGACGAACCCCATTCCACAATAGCTTGGATTTGTTGAATACATTGTTACCAGATCAGCACGGAGCTGGTCACGTATGGGCGCCACTGCGGCCCCGAGTGGCCGGGTCGGCTCTTTTAAGTCCCCCAATTGGCTACCCTTACCCTCATCCGAGTATTCAGCATCGTAGTAGCCGGCGATCTCATAAGTAATGGCAACATTACTATTTATCATATAAACATTGGCGTCCTGTAATGCTTGGGCCATTGCTGCTTTGTAGTTGGGATTTTTAGCGCGTGCCTCGATGGTTGACACCAACAGTACTCTAATGAAGCTTCTTGCGGAAGTTGGTATAACAGGTGCATCCTCAGTGGGTGCGCTCTGCGCATCTATAAGTAGTTCTTTTTCAGATGGTAACTTGCTCTGGTCAACCTCGATCAGTACAAATTGTGCAGGACCAATTGATTCAAGGCGATAGTGCGTTCCGTTATCGACTACTTCCCCCACCAGATTTTCTCCCTCGCGCACAAGGGAAATTGAATAGAGTGGATCAGCATCAATCTCTTTCGTTGCTTCTGGATGCTCCGCTTTCCACACGGAAGGTTTATATCCAACCCAACCAGATACTCCGGGAGCAAGCTCATTAAAAGCTCGCTTGCTGAACAGCGTAGATTGCCCACCGGGCAAAGTTACAGCGATGTGCTCTGAGGCTGCATCAATGATCGCCAAATTGACATCAACAAAGGTTACTTTCTTACTGCTGGGATCCATTGACAGTGATTTCAGGTATTTATTGTCTGACCGCTCCAGAAGCACCGATCTCGCTCTACTTGTTTCAGTAAAAAGCTGTTGTGCAGGGGCGATGGCAGTAGACCCATTTTTCGTCAACGCAGCACACGCAGACAATAATAGCAAAACCAAAATCGCCGGCAGACTCACCCATACTTTCAACTTCATAATGGCCACGCCCAAGGAGTGTTTTCCATATTGTAAGAAGGCTGTGCCGCTTACCGCACCTGGCAAAAATGATAGGTGCATGTGATTGACGATGGCACGCATTGTCATTATGGAAAAAAAATAACCCCGGAAAGCCGTGAGCATCCGGGGCCAAGAGCGAGCAACATCCACTGTGCATGAGTGAGGGTGACCAAACCCCCGTGGACCGTGAATGGATGCAGTCTGCTGGCTTCCCGGCTCGTGCAATTAGCCGGGAACGACCTGTTCTTAGCCAAACCAGCCATGGCGACATTCTGCCCTTGCGAGCCTGTCGCTGCGGACACAGAATCGGTCGTAAATCACAGCAGCACTCTCTTCGCGATAAAAGGGACAACAGCCATGATGCATGCGGATTTGATAGACCAGGACGACCTGGCAGGCCACCTGCGCGCTCGCGGGTTCGACATACCGGCCGGGGCCAGTGCCGAGCAGGCCTGCGAAGCGGTGGTGCGGGGGCTGACCGAGCCTAATGCACGGGCGTTGAAGGGGATGGTGGAGCAGATGTATACCGGAAGCGCGACCATTTTACCGGCAGTGCGCCAGGCCATCGACAAGCAGCTGTTGCCAGCGTTGGCGCAATTCAACAAGCGCGCTTGACCGAGTTTTCCTGCACCGGCCTTTTCGCGGGCTTGCCCGCGAAAAGGCCGGTGCTATTTCAGAGCCTTACGCTGGCAAAGGTCGACTCGTTGCGAGCCTGGCTCAGGGCCGCCATCGGCCCGCTGTGCGGCGACAGGGTCATGGCCTGCGGGATAGGCATCATCGCCACCTGCTGCGCAGTGTTGGAGCCGACACGCTCGTCACGCGGCGGAATGCCGAAGTACTCGCGGTAGCACTTGGAGAAGTGCGGCGTGGAGACGAAACCGCACACCGAGGCCACTTCGATGATCGACATCGGCGTCTGCTTGAGCAGCTGCCGCGCGCGGATCAGGCGCAGCTTCAGGTAATAGCGCGACGGCGAGCAATGCAGGTACTTCTGGAACAGCCGTTCGAGTTGGCGGCGCGATACCGATACGTACACGGCCAGTTCGTCGAGGTCGATCGGCTCTTCGAGGTTGGCCTCCATCAGCGCGACAATTTCCTGCAGCTTCGGCTGGTTGGTACCGAGCATGTGCTTGAGCGGTACGCGCTGGTGGTCCTGTTCGTTGCGGATGCGCTCGTAGACAAACATCTCGGAGATCGCCGCCGACAGCTCGCGGCCGTGATCGCGGCTGATCAGGTGCAGCATCATGTCCAGCGGCGCGGTGCCGCCGGAGCTGGTGAAGCGGTTACGGTCGAGGGTGAACAGACGGGTGCTCATGTTGACCCGCGGGAAGGCCTCCTGCATGGCTGCCAGGCATTCCCAGTGTACGCTGCAATCAAAACCATCGAGCAGCCCGGCGCAGCCCAGTGCCCAGCTGCCGGTGCATACTGCACCGAGGCGGCGCGACTGGCGCGCCTGGGCCTGCAGCCAGGTGACATGCTCACGGGTGACGGTACGCTGGATGCCGACGCCACCACAGACGATCACGGTATCGATCGGCGGTGCGTTATGCATGGCGGCATCGGGGGTGATCTGCAGGCCGTCGCTGGCCCACACCTGGCCGCCATCGACGGTCAGCGTATGCCAGCGGTACAGCTCGCGGCCGGACAGCTGGTTGGCCATGCGCAGCGGCTCGACCGCCGACGCCAGGGAAATCAGGGTGAAATTGTCCAGAAGAAGAAACCCGATGGACTGGGGTGCTGTGCGGTTCTGGGTTGGATTCCCGGAGGTGTACGACGTCATCGCGATTTCTCCTCACACAAATGCAGGGTATGCCTCAGGCGGGCACTGATTTCTTGTTATGGCCCCAGATTCGTATGCAGGGGCTTGGTTGCCAATCTCAACGCAAAGGCCGTGCCTGAAATTGAACGGCCATCCAAAAAAACCTGAAAACGACGCCTTCGTTCGGCAAATCAGGGACTTCGGTCGAGTTGGCCAGTCTGCGCAAAGCGCCGTGCTAGCGCCTTGCGTGTAACAACTGAGCAATTTGGTGACACGCGCAGTGTAGGTTGCCCAGAAACGACACTCTTGAGTGTCACCGACAATGCCCGCACTGATAGCGACACCCGACGATCGGTAGAAACACAAACGCCCCGAAACGGGGCGCTGTAGGCGGATCAGCGCGTTATCGGCGCATCAACATTCAATGGCGCTGACCGCCAGGCCACCGCGCGAGGTCTCTTTATATTTGTCGTGCATGTCGGCACCGGTGTCGCGCATGGTACGGATCACCTGGTCGAGGGAGATGAAGTGCTCGCCATCGCCGCGCAGGGACATCTGCACAGCATTGATCGCCTTCACCGCAGCAATCGCGTTGCGCTCGATGCACGGCACCTGTACCAGGCCTCCGACCGGGTCGCAGGTCAGGCCAAGGTTATGTTCCAGTGCGATCTCTGCGGCGTTCTCCACCTGCGGCGGGGTCGCCCCGAGGACTTCGGCAAGGCCCGCAGCGGCCATGGCGCAGGCCGAGCCGACCTCACCCTGGCAACCGACTTCGGCACCGGAAATCGACGCGTTCTTCTTGCACAGGATGCCCACGGCAGCGGCAGCGAGGAAGTAGTCGACCACGCTGGACTCATTCACGGCATCGCTGAAGCGCATGTAGTAGTGCAGCACCGCTGGGATGATGCCGGCCGCGCCGTTGGTGGGCGCGGTAACCATGCGCCCGCCGGCGGCGTTCTCTTCGTTGACCGCCAGGGCGAACAGGTTGACCCACTCCATGGCGCTCATGGTCGAGCCGATCACGTTGGGCTTGCCGATTTCCTGCAGGCTGCGGTGCAGCTTGGCAGCGCGGCGGCGCACATTGAGCCCGCCGGGCAACGTGCCTTCGTACTTCAGGCCGTTGTTGACGCATTCCTGCATGGCTTCCCAGAGCTTGTGCAGGCCGGCGCGGATCTCTTCCTCGCTGCGCCAGACCTTCTCGTTGGCCATCATCAATTGCGACACGCTGAGGTCGTTTTGCTTGCACAGACGCAGCAGTTCGGCGGCGCTGTTGAAATCATACGGCAGCACCGTCTGGTCGGCATCCAGCACGCCGCTGGCGGCCTGGGCGGCGTCGACCACGAAGCCGCCACCGACCGAGTAGTAGGTATCGCGGTGCAGCTCGCCCTGGGCGCCTTCGGCGATCAGGGTCATGGCGTTGGGGTGGTATGGCAGGTTCTCGTCCAACAGCAGCATGTCGCGGGCCCAGACGAACTCGATGGGCAGGCGGTTATCCAGCTTCAGGGTGTTGGTTTCGCGCAGGTCGGCGATGCGCGGGACGATCTGGGTCGGGTCGATGGCGTCCGGCCATTCGCCCATCAGGCCCATGATGGTGGCGTTGTCAGTACCGTGGCCGATGCCGGTGGCCGACAACGAACCGTACAGCCGCACTTCGATCCTTTGCACCTGTTCCAGCTCGCCGCGCTCACGCAGGCCCTGGACGAACAAAGCGCCAGCACGCATGGGGCCGACGGTGTGGGAGCTGGAAGGCCCGACACCGATCTTGAACAGGTCGAACACGCTGATGGCCATTGTCGAATCACCTCTTGCTGGGCTTGTCTCTGCGCGCCATGCGCAGGGCGGGGCAACTGCTAGGCTGAAGCTGCGAGCCGCCACGAATGCACGCATCATCGGGCTTTTGCCTGCCCCCTCGCCGTCTGCAACCGACGTACTTTTGTCCAGCAGCGCCGCAGCCTTTTCGGCCACCTGCGCGCCGCTTTCGAGCGGCCTGGTGACGCAAAAATGCGGCTACGGGGGTGGAAAAACTCATAAACGACATCGCCAGTACTGGATGCGACCCGTTCCGTACTGGTTACGACCCCACCAGTAGGCGATTGCCCGGCGCTGGAGGATTATCGAAAGCGACTCGTAAAGCACGGCCACGCAACCTGCCCTCTGCAGGCCTGGTCGACCGGACCCTGAGAAAGCCCGGCGACCCATGCGAACCCGAAGACAAAATCACAGGAGTCCATCCATGAAAGGTTCACCCTCGCTGTTGCTGGTTGCGATGCTGTCCGCACCTCTGCTGGCCCAGGCCGCCGAGCCCGAGCAGTGCCAGACGGTACGCTTCTCCGATGTCGGCTGGACCGATATCACCGTGACTACGGCAACCACCAGCGTTGTGCTCGAAGCACTGGGTTACAAGACCCACACCACCATGATCTCGGTACCGGTGACCTACAAGTCGCTGGCCACCGGCAAGGACCTGGACGTGTTTCTCGGCAACTGGATGCCGACCATGGAGAACGACATCAAGCAGTACCGCGACGCCGGCACTGTGGATACCGTGCGCGCCAACCTGGAGAACGCCAAGTACACCCTGGCGGTACCCCAGGCGCTGTATGACAAGGGGCTCAAGGATTTCAGCGACATTCCCAAGTTCAAGAAGGAACTGGACGGCAAGATCTACGGCATCGAGCCCGGCAACGATGGCAACCGCACCATCCAGAGCATGATCGACAAGAACGCCTTCGGCCTGAAGGATGCCGGTTTCAAGATCGTCCAGTCGAGCGAAGCCGGCATGCTGTCGCAGGTAGACCGTGCGCAGAAGCGTAACGAGGCGGTGGTGTTCCTGGGCTGGGAGCCGCACCCGATGAACACCCGCTTCAAGATGCAGTACCTGACCGGCGGGGACGAGTTCTTCGGCCCCGAGTTCGGCAAGGCCACCGTGCTGACCAACACCCGCAAGGACTATGTGCAGGAATGCAGCAACGTCGGCCAGCTCTTGAAGAACCTGTCGTTCGAGCTCAAGGATGAAAGCACCATGATGGGCTATGTCCTGGACGACAAGATGAAGCCCGAGGCGGCCGCCAAGAAGTGGCTCAAGGACAACCCCGGCAAGCTGGACACCTGGCTGGCGGGCGTCACCACCGTGGATGGCAAACCCGGCCTTGAGGCGGCCAAGGCCAAGCTCGCTCAATAACGCAATACGTCGTAGCGCTACCTCGGGGCGGGACCGTGCCCGCCCCGGACTGATTTCAATCTTTGCAGGTGGAAGCTCGCTATCATGCTCATCGATCAGAAAATACCCTTGGGTCAGTACATCGCGTCGTTCGTCGAATGGCTGACCCAGAATGGCGCGAACTACTTCGACGCCATTGCCCGAGGCCTGGAGTTCATGATCCATGGCGTCACCAGTACCCTGACCTTCTTCAACCCGTTCGTGCTCATCGCCCTGTTCGCCGCCTTGGCGCACTTCATCCAGCGCAAGTGGGCGCTTACCGCATTCGTCGCCCTTTCCTTCCTGCTGATCCTCAACCTGGGGTACTGGCAGGAAACCATGGAGACCCTGGCCCAGGTGACCTTCGCCACCGTGGTCTGCGTGGCCATCGGCGTGCCGCTGGGCATCGTCGCCGCGCACAAGCCAATGTTCTACACCGCCATGCGCCCGGTGCTCGACCTGATGCAGACCGTGCCAACCTTCGTCTACCTGATCCCGACCCTGACCCTGTTCGGCCTGGGCGTGGTGCCGGGGCTGATCTCGACGGTGGTGTTCGCCATCGCCGCGCCGATCCGCCTGACTTACCTGGGCATCTGCGACGTGCCGCAAGAACTGATGGACGCCGGCAAGGCGTTTGGCTGCTCGCGCCGCCAGCTGCTCACTCGTATCGAACTGCCGCACGCGATGCCGAGCATCGCCGCCGGCGTCACCCAGTGCATCATGCTGTCGCTATCGATGGTGGTGATTGCCGCCCTGGTGGGCGCCGATGGCCTGGGCAAACCTGTGGTCAACGCACTGAACACCGCTGATATCTCCCTGGGCTTCGAAGCGGGCCTGGCGATCGTGCTGCTGGCGATCATGCTCGACCGTATCTGCAAGCAACCGGAACTGCCGGTAAGGGGTGAGGCATGAGCATCATTCGATTCGAAGACGTAGACGTCATCTTTTCCAACAAGCCGCGCGAAGCACTGGCGCTGCTGGACAAGGGCCAGACCCGCGAACAGATCCTCAAGCAGACCGGCCTGGTGGTCGGTGTGGAAAAGGCCAACCTGGATATCAACAAAGGCGAGATCTGCGTACTGATGGGCCTGTCCGGCTCGGGCAAGTCGAGCCTGCTGCGCTGCATCAACGGCCTCAACACCGTGAGCCGCGGCAAGCTGTTCGTCGAGCATGAGGGCAAACACATCGACATTGCCCACTGCACCCCGGCAGAGCTGAAGATGATGCGCACCAAGCGCATCGCCATGGTGTTCCAGAAGTTCGCCCTGATGCCGTGGCTGACGGTGCGCGAGAACATCAGCTTCGGCCTGGAAATGCAGGGCCGCCCGGAAAAGGAACGGCGCAAGCTGGTCGACGAGAAGCTCGAACTGGTCGGCCTGACCCAGTGGCGCAACAAGAAGCCGGACGAACTTTCCGGCGGCATGCAGCAGCGTGTGGGCCTGGCCAGGGCGCTGGCGATGGATGCCGACATCCTGCTGATGGACGAACCGTTCTCGGCCCTCGATCCGCTGATCCGCCAGGGCCTGCAAGACGAGTTGCTGGGCCTGCAGGCCAAGCTGAGCAAGACCATCGTGTTCGTCAGCCACGACCTCGACGAGGCCCTGAAGCTGGGCAGCCGCATCGCCATCATGAAAGACGGGCGGATCATCCAGTACAGCAAGCCGGAAGAGATTGTGCTGAACCCGGCCGACGAGTACGTGCGTACCTTCGTCGCCCACACCAACCCGCTGAACGTGCTGTGCGGCCGCAGCCTGATGCGCAGCCTGGACAACTGCAAACGGGTCAATGGCTCGGTGTGCCTGGACCCGGGTGGCGATTCGTGGCTGGACCTGGGTGAAGGGAATTCGATCAAGCGTGCACGCCAGGGGCAGAACGGGCTGGACATGCAGAACTGGGTGCCGGGGCAGGCCGTGGAAGGGCTGGGGCGCAAGCCGACGCTGGTGCACGCCGATATCGGAATGCGTGAGGCGCTGCAGATTCGTTACCAGACGGGCAACAAGCTGGTGCTGCAGGAGAATGACAAGGTGGTGGGGATACTTGGGGATACCGAGCTTTACCACGCCTTGCTCGGCAAGAACCACGGGTGATGCCATTGGGGCTGCACAGCAGCCCCAATCAATGGTTCAGCGAACGACGATACCGCGCGAAGCCATGTAAGCCTTGGCCTCAGGCACCGTGTACTCGCCAAAGTGGAAGATGCTGGCCGCCAGCACCGCGCTGGCATGCCCTTCGAGAATCCCGTCAGCCAGGTGCTGCAGGTTACCCACACCACCCGAAGCGATCACCGGAATCCCCAGCGCATCGCTAATGGCACGGGTCACACCCAGGTCAAAACCGTTCTTCATGCCGTCCTGGTCCATGCTGGTCAGGAGGATCTCGCCGGCACCCAGGCCTTCCATCTTCTTCGCCCATTCAACGGCATCCAACCCGGTAGGCTTGCGCCCGCCGTGGGTGAAGATCTCCCAGCGCGGCGCTTCACCTGGCCCGGACACCTTCTTGGCGTCGATGGCGACGACGATGCACTGCGAACCGAAACGGTCCGCCGCCTCGCCGACGAACTCCGGATTGAACACCGCAGCAGTGTTGATCGAAACCTTGTCGGCACCGGCGTTGAGCAGGTTGCGGATGTCCTGCACGGTGCGCACGCCACCGCCCACGGTCAGCGGGATGAACACCTGGCTGGCCATGCGCTCGACGGTATGCAGCGTGGTGTCGCGGCCATCAACGCTGGCCGTGATGTCGAGGAAGGTGATTTCGTCGGCACCCTGCTCGTTGTAGCGACGGGCGATTTCCACCGGGTCGCCGGCATCACGGATGTTCTCGAACTTGACGCCCTTGACCACCCGGCCGTTGTCCACGTCCAGGCAAGGGATGATGCGCTTGGCCAGTGCCATGGTTCAGTCCTCAGCCTTGGTAGTTGTCGCAGAAGGCCTGGGCCTCGGCGACATCGAGGGTGCCTTCGTAGATGGCACGGCCGGTGATGGCGCCGATGATGCCCGGGGCCTTGGCGTCCAGCAGGGCCTTGATGTCACCCAGGTTGTGAATGCCGCCCGAGGCGATTACCGGGATGCGCGTAGCTTCGGCCAGGGCTTTGGTGAAGGGCACGTTGCAGCCCTGCATCATGCCGTCCTTGGCGATGTCGGTGTAGACGATCGCCGAGACGCCATCGGCCTCGAAACGCTTGGCCAGGTCGATGACCTGCACCGAACTCACTTCCGCCCAGCCGTCGGTGGCGACGAAGCCGTCTTTGGCATCCAGGCCGACGATGACCTTGCCCGGGAACGCCTTGCACGCTTCGGCAACGAATTCAGGCTGCTTGACCGCCTTGGTGCCGATGATCACGTAGCTGACGCCAGCCTTGACGTAGTGCTCGATGGTTTCCAGCGAGCGGATACCGCCGCCGATCTGGATCGGCAGGTTCGGGTAGCGCTTGGCGATGGCAGTAACCACTTCACCGTTGACCGGCTGGCCTTCGAAGGCGCCGTTGAGGTCAACCAGGTGCAGGCGGCGGCAGCCACCCTCGACCCACTTGGCGGCCATGCTCACCGGGTCGTCGGAGAATACCGTGGAGTCTTCCATGCGGCCCTGGCGCAGGCGCACGCAGGCACCGTCCTTCAGATCGATAGCGGGGATAATCAGCATCTTGGGAACCTGTCTGTTCTTGGGGGTTCAGGGCTTTTCGAGTGCCCACAGATCGCTTTCGATGCTCTCGAACCGCTCCTTGAGGTGCAGCTGAACATCGGCAATCGCCCTGTTGTAGTAATGGGGTGCAATTTCTTTGCTGAACAGCTCGAGGACCTCGGCCACCTCGAACGACCCGAGCTGCAGCTCGAAGCGGTCTTCGAGAAAACGCTTGAGCGTGTCGAGCGCCTCGCGTTCCTCTTCGGGGGCCAGGGTGATGACCGGGGCCTTGGTCTTCGAACGGCTCATTTACCAGCGCCCGTCCCAGGCGACGAAGTTCTGCAGCAGCTGCAGGCCATGGGTATGGCTCTTCTCCGGGTGGAACTGCACGGCAAAGCGCGAGCCATCGGCCAGCGCGGCAGCGAAGTCGACGCCATAGTGGCCGCGGCCGACTACCTGGCCAGGCTTGCCGGCATTGATGTAGTAGCTGTGCACGAAGTAGAAGCGTGCACGGTCGGAAATGTCGTGCCACAGCGGGTGGTCGATGGTTTGGCTGACTTCGTTCCAGCCCATGTGCGGCACCTTCAGGTGTTCGCCGTCTTCTTTCAGGTCTTTGCCGAAGAAGCGCACCTGGCCAGGGAACAGGCCGATGCAGTCGACACCGTCGTTCTCTTCGCTATGGTCGAGCAGCGCTTGCATGCCGACGCAGATGCCGAGGAACGGGCGGTCCTGGCTTACTTCGCGGACCAGGCTATCGAAGCCCAGCCGGCGGATTTCGGCCATGCAGTCGCGGATCGCACCCACACCAGGGAACACCACGCGGTCAGCCTCGCGGATCACCGCAGCGTCGCTGGTGACCAGCACCTTGCCGGCGCCGACGTGCTCGAGCGCCTTGGCCACCGAGTGCAGGTTGCCCATGCCATAGTCGATTACGGCTACCGTCTGCATTTACAGGCACCCTTTGGTCGACGGCATCTGCCCGGCCATGCGCTCGTCGAGGGTCACGGCCATGCGCAGGGCGCGGCCGAAAGCCTTGAACACGGTTTCGATCTGGTGGTGGGTGTTGTGGCCACGCAGGTTGTCGATGTGCAGGGTCACCAGGGCGTGGTTGACGAAGCCCTGGAAGAACTCCTGGAACAGGTCGACATCGAAGCCGCCAACGGTAGCGCGGGTGTAGGGCACATGCATCTGCAGGCCAGGGCGGCCGGAGAAGTCGATGACCACGCGCGACAGCGCTTCGTCCAGCGGCACGTAGGCATGGCCGTAGCGGAAGATGCCTTTCTTGTCGCCGATGGCCTGGGCGAATGCCATGCCCAGGGTGATACCGACGTCTTCGACGGTATGGTGATCGTCGATATGCAGGTCACCCTTGCACTCGATATCCAGATCGATCAGCCCATGACGGGCGATCTGGTCCAGCATGTGTTCAAGGAAAGGCACACCGATATCGAATCGGGCCTTGCCACTGCCATCGAGGTTGATCGAGCACTTGACCTGGGTTTCCAGGGTATTGCGCTCGACGGAAGCCTTACGTTCGACCATCACCAGCTCCGCAAAATCATTGGGCGAAAAGGGCTCCATTATAGGCCCAGAACGCGCCAGCTTGAAACGCGGATGACATATGGCATGGCAAGGAATTGCGGGGCCGGACGGCCCTACAGGTCTATACAAGCAGGTCATGGGGGCTGCAAGGCAACCCCCAGATGGCTACATCAATGGAACAGTACAGCGGTCTTCTGCAGGGTCACCCACACACCCCAGGCCAAAGGCACGACCACCACAGCCCAGGCCAGCAGCACCAGCGGCAGGCTACCCGGTGCGGCATGCCACTCCAGCGAACGGGCACCGTCAGCACCCTTGTCGTGGCTTAGCGCACGTTCGGCAGCCAGCTCGGCATCGCTCATGAAGTGCTTGTCGGCGACCGGGCGGATCAGCAGGTTGCAGAAGAAGCCCAGCACCAGCAGACCGGCGAGAATGTACAGGGTCATGTCGTAGGCCGCTGCACGCTCCACACCCGCCGCCAGCTGGTACTCGCGCAGGTAGGTGATCAGCACCGGGCCCAGCACGCCGGCTGCAGCCCAGGCAGTCAGCAGGCGACCGTGGATGGCGCCGACCATCTGCGTGCCGAACAGGTCAGCCAGGTAGGCCGGCACGGTAGCGAAACCACCGCCGTACATCGACAGGATGATGCAGAACGCCGCGACGAACAGCGCCACGTTGCCCAGGTGGCCCATGTTGGGCACCAGGCTATAAAGGCCGACGCCCAGGGCGAAGAAGGCGAAGTAGGTGTTCTTGCGGCCGATGTAGTCGGAGAACGACGCCCAGAAGAAGCGGCCACCGATGTTGAACAGGCTCAGGAGGCCGGTGAAGCCAGCGGCAATGGCCGCGATCTGCGCCAATTGCGCGGCATTCAGCTCACTGAAGCTCAGCTCGTTGCCCAGCAACTTGCCAGCGAACACTTCCTGCAGCAGCGGCGACGCCATGCCGAGGATGCCGATACCGGCCGAAACGTTCAGGCACAGCACCAGCCATACCAGGGCGAACTGAGGGGTTTTCCAGGCAACGCTTACATGCACGTGACGATCGGTGACCATGCCGTTACCCGCTTTTTTCACCGGAGCGGTCCAGCCTTCAGGTTTCCAGCCGGTCGGCGGCACGCGGTAAGCCAGGGCGCCAGCGGTCATGAACACGAAGTAGATCGCGGCCATGGCGACGAAGCTCTGCCACACGCCCACCTCATGTTCGTTGCCGAAGTGGCCCATCAACGCGGTGGCCAGCGGTGCGCCAACCATGGCGCCCCCCCCCGAAGCCCATGATCGCCATGCCGGTGGCCATGCCGCGCTTGTCCGGGAACCACTTGATCAGGGTCGAGACCGGCGAAATGTAGCCCAGGCCCAGGCCGATACCGCCGATCACACCGGAGCCCAGCCACATCAGCCACAGCTGGTGGGTCTTCACGCCGATCGCCGAGATCAGCATGCCGCCACACCAGCACAGCGCCGAAACCAGGCCGGCCTTGCGCGGGCCGGCGTGTTCCAGCCAGCCGCCGAGTACTGCGGCCGAGCAGCCGAGGAAGACGAAGAACAGGGTGTAGATCCAGCTCAGCATCGAGATCGGCCAGTCGCATTCGGCGCTGAACATACGGGCGATGAAGCCCATGTCGGCCGAACAGGCAACCGGCGCGGTGATGCCAATGGCTTGCGACAGTGGCAGCCAGAACACCGAGAAGCCATAGGCCATGCCGATGCACAGGTGGATGGCCAGGGCGGCTGGCGGGACCAGCCAGCGGTTGAAGCCCGGGCGGGCAATGATACGCTCCTTCGACAGGAAGCTCGGCGCGCTGGCCAGCCCCTCTGCCGTGATGGTACTGCTCATGGATTCGATCCTTTTATAGGTAGTCAGTGCTGGCGGATGGCATCCCGGGCTCTTGTGCTCGCACGCAGGGCGAACTGGACTTTCCCTGGGCAACGGCCCGCGACAATGGGTCGCGGCCGCTCCGCAAAGCGGCACAAGGGTACCAGTTCGCAGATGACATGAAAGCAATCTGATATCGTTATTTTTCGCTTGGCTGAATCGGTATTTCTACACAATCCAGCGGCGAAGGAACTGACAAAACCACCGCTGTCGAATCACGCAAACATCGGAAATGCCCTGCATCGCTAGTCGAATACGCAGGCCCCACCCCTGCGGCGCTATACTCAGCCGCTCGGAATTCACACTACGGACTACAAGGACTCGCCCATGAAAGCGTTCGGCAAAATCCTGGGACTTGGGCTTCTCGGGTTGCTGCTGATCATCGTGGCGCTGGGCTTCGCCCTGACCCACCTCTTCGATCCCAACGACTACAAAGACGAGATCCGCCAATTGGCGCGCGACAAGGCCCACGTCGAGCTGACCCTCAACGGCGACATCGGCTGGAGCCTGTTCCCCTGGTTGGGCCTGGAACTGCACGAAGCGAGCATCGCCACCCTGACCAAACCCAAGGAACCGTTCGCCGACCTGCAGATGCTCGGCCTCTCGGTGCGCGTGCTGCCATTGCTGCGTCGCGAAGTGCAGATGAGCGATGTACGCGTCGAGGGCCTCAACCTGACCCTGGCGCGTGACGAAAACGGCCACGGCAACTGGGAAGACATCGGCAAGCCGCTGCCGGCTGCAACCGACGGCACTGCCAAGGCCCCCGCCAAGGCACCTGCCGAGCAGCCCGCCAAACCTGTCGAAAGCAGCAGCGAGCGCGCGGTGAAGCTCGACATCGACAGCCTCACCGTGAACAACGCCCGGGTCTACTACACCGATGCCAAGAGCGGCCAGAGCTACAGCGCCGAAAGCATCCAGCTGAGCACCGGCCCGGTCCACGAAGGCACCAACATCGCCCTCAAGGCCAGCGCCTTCCTCAGCGCCAGCCAGCCGGCCATCAAGGCCCGCACCGAGCTGGCTGGCGAGCTGCGCTTCGACCGCAAGCTCAAGCGCTACAACTTCGAAGACCTGCGCCTGACCGGCGAAACCTCGGGCGAACCTACCGGTGGCAAGACCGTCACCTTCGGCGCACAGGGCCAGTTGCTGGTCGACATGGGTGCCAACGTGGCCTCGTGGAACAGCCTGAAGGTCTCGGCCAACCAGCTGCGTGCCCTCGGCGAGCTGAACGTGCGTGAACTGGACAAGACCCCGCAACTGAGTGGCGGCTTGTCCATCGCCCAGTTCAACCTGCGCACCTTCCTCGACGGCATCGGCCACCCGCTGCCGGTCACCACCGACCCCGCCGTGTTCGGCAAGCTGGAGCTGGTGACCCGCCTGCAAGGCACGCCAACCAGCCTGAGCTTGGCCGACCTGGCCGTGAAACTGGACGACAGCACCTTCACAGGCCGTGTGGCCATCGAGGACTTCGCCAAGCAGGCCCTGCGCCTGCAGCTCAAAGGCGACAAGTTCGACGCCGATCGCTACATGCCGGCCAAGAGCGAAGAGGCCAAGGGTGCCACTGCCGCACGTCAGGCCGAGGTCCAGCAACAGGAATCCAGCGCCGTGGCCGCTGCCGGTAGCTCGCCGCTGCCCAACGCCCCGACCCAGATGGCCTGGAGCGGTGACAAGCTGCTGCCGGTCGACCGCCTGCGCGCACTCGACCTGCAAGCCGACCTGGCCTTCGGCTCGCTGACCCTGGACAAGCTGCCGATCAGCGACGCCCAGCTGCAGGCCACCGGCCAGGGCGGCCTGCTGACCTTGCAGGCGCTACGTGGCGGCCTCTACAACGGCACTTTCGAAGCCAAGGGCAACCTCGACGTACGCCCTGCCGTGCCGCAGCTCGGTATCAACACCAAGATCAACCGGGTACCGGTCGAGCACTTCATCAAGGCCGAAGGCAAGGAGCAGACCCCGCCGGTCAAAGGCCTGCTCACCCTGACCAGTGATCTGACCGCCACCGGTAACAGCCAGAAAGCACTGGTCGATACCCTCAATGGCAGCGCAAACTTCGTCATCAATGACGGCGTGCTGGTCAACGCCAACCTTGAGCAGCAACTCTGCCAGGCCATCGCCACCCTCAACCGCAAAACCCTGAGCGGTGAGCCGCGCGGTAAGGACACCCCGTTCGAAGAACTGCGCGGCAGCCTGGTGATTCGCAATGGCGTGGCCAGCAACCCTGACCTCAAGGCACGTATCCCGGGCCTGACCGTCAACGGCCATGGCGACCTCGACCTGCGCGTGCTGGGCATGGACTACAACATCGGCGTGATCGTCGAAGGAGACCAGCGCGCCATGCCCGACCCGGCTTGCCAGGTCAACGAACGCTTCGTGGGCGTGGAAGTGCCGCTGCGCTGCCGCGGCCCGCTGGAACTCGGTGCCAAGGCCTGCCGCCTGGACCAGGACGGCCTGGGCAAGGTCGCGGCCAAGCTGGCCGGCAATCGCCTCAAAGACAAGATCGATGAAAAACTCGGAGACAAAGTGAGCCCAGAACTGAAAGACGCGCTCAAGGGGCTGTTCAAGCGATGACCCCCACGCAGTTCTCCAGCGCCGTGCTGGACTGGTACGACCAGCACGGTCGCCATGACCTGCCCTGGCAACAGGGCATCAACCCATACCGGGTATGGGTGTCGGAAATCATGCTGCAGCAGACCCAGGTCAGCACCGTGCTGAACTACTTCGACCGCTTCATGCAGGCCCTGCCAACCGTGCAGGCTCTGGCTGCGGCGCCGGAGGACGAAGTGCTGCACCTGTGGACGGGCCTTGGCTACTACACCCGCGCACGCAACCTGCAGAAGGCCGCGAAGATCGTCGTCGAGCAGCATGGCGGCGAATTCCCGCGCAGCGTCGAGCAGCTCACCGAGCTGCCCGGCATCGGCCGCTCGACCGCAGGTGCCATCGCCAGCATCAGCATGGGCATCCGCGCGCCGATTCTCGATGGCAACGTCAAGCGCGTGCTGGCCCGCTACACCGCCCAGGCCGGCTACCCCGGCGAGCCCAAGGTGGCCAACCAGCTGTGGGCCACGGCCGAGCGCTTCACCCCGCAGCAGCGCGCCAACCACTACACCCAGGCGATGATGGACATGGGTGCGACGCTGTGCACGCGCAGCAAGCCCAGCTGCCTGATCTGCCCGTTGCAGCTCGGCTGCGAAGCGCACCTGCACGGCGAAGAAACCCGCTACCCCGAGCCCAAGCCACGCAAGGCGTTGCCACAACGGCGCACGCTGATGCCGCTGCTGGCCAACCCTGAAGGCGCCATCCTGCTTTACCGCCGGCCATCCAGCGGCCTGTGGGGCGGCCTGTGGAGCCTGCCGGAACTCGACGATATCGCCCAGCTCGACGACCTCGCCTACCAGCATGGCCTGCGCCTGGCCGAAAGCCGCGCACTGGACGGCCTGACCCACACTTTCAGCCACTTCCAGCTGGCGATCGAGCCCTGGCTGGTACACGTCGACCCGGTCGGCCAGCACGTGGCCGAGGCCGACTGGCTCTGGTATAACCTCGCCACCCCGCCGCGCCTGGGCCTCGCCGCCCCGGTCAAGAAGCTGCTCAAACGCGCGGCCGACGAACTGAACGCAGGAGAAGCCCAATGACCCGCACCGTGATGTGCCGCAAGTACAAAGAAGAACTCCCAGGCCTGGACCGCCCACCCTACCCCGGCGCCAAGGGCCAGGACATCTACGAACACATCTCGGAGAAAGCCTGGGAAGACTGGAAGAAACACCAGACCATGCTGATCAACGAAAAGCGCCTGAACATGATGAACGGCGAGGACCGCAAGTTCCTTCAGGGCGAGATGGACAAGTTCTTCGCCGGCGAGGAATACGCCCAGGCGGAAGGCTACGTTCCACCCGCCGAATGACCCCATGAAACGTAAGCGACGGAATTAATTTAAAATTTTTTCAAAAAGTCGTTGACGGGCCGTCAGAAAATCTATTTAATTCACCTCGTCGCCCAGATAGCTCAGTCGGTAGAGCAGAGGATTGAAAATCCTCGTGTCGGCGGTTCGACTCCGTCTCTGGGCACCACCTTCAAGCTTCTGGTGGTTGCAAAGTTACCCGAAGCGACAACGAGAAACCCGCCTAGTGCGGGTTTTTTGTTGTCTGTGATTTATTGCCCCGCCCTCCCTTCTGCCGTTGACCGGTATCAACAAGCCCTTTCTCGCTCAGACTCAAAATTGCAGGTGGACATTCGACCCGACCTCGCAAGGACCTCCATGAGCGAAGAAGCCACCCTCCTCCTCCCCGCCCCCGGCGAATCCTCTTCCCCCGCCCCTGTCGCACCTCGCCCTCGCCGCCCTCGCCAGCGCAAACCCGAGCCCACTATCACTCAGGTCAGCCAGGCCCCGGCCGCGCTGGAAGTGGCCAGCGCACCGAAGGGCAGTACCGAAGACAGCACCTCGGCGCGCCTGCCGGCCAGCTACCCGTACCGCACCCGCCTGCGCCGCCAGGATTACGAAAAGGCCAAGCACGCGCTGCAGATCGAACTGCTAAAGGTACAAAGCTGGGTCAAGGAAACCGGCCAGCGCGTGGTGATCCTGTTCGAGGGGCGTGACGCGGCGGGCAAAGGTGGCACCATCAAGCGCTTCATGGAGCACCTGAACCCACGCGGCGCACGGATCGTCGCATTGGAGAAGCCTTCCGAGCAGGAACTGGGGCAGTGGTACTTCCAGCGTTACATCCAGCACCTGCCCACGGCGGGTGAAATGGTCTTCTTCGACCGCTCCTGGTACAACCGCGCGGGTGTCGAGAAGGTCATGGAGTTCTGCTCGCCGCTGCAATACCTGGAGTTCATGCGCCAGGCGCCGGATCTGGAACGCATGCTGTGCAACAGCGGCATCCTGCTATTCAAGTACTGGTTCTCGGTGAACCGCGAAGAGCAGCTGCGCCGCTTCATTTCACGCCGGGACGACCCACTCAAGCACTGGAAGCTGTCACCCATCGACATCAAGTCGCTGGACAAGTGGGAGGACTACACCGCAGCCAAGGAGGCGATGTTCTTCCATACCGATACCGCCGATGCGCCATGGACGGTGATCAAGTCGGACGACAAGAAGCGCGCGCGGATCAACTGCATCCGCCACTTCCTGCATTCACTGGATTACCCGGGCAAGGACCACCGGGTGGCGCACGCACCGGATGATCTGCTGGTCGGGCGGGCATCGCGCGGGTTCGAGGAGGATGAGCCGACAACACCCGCCAGTTGAATCACCCGGGCCGCTGCGCTTCAATACGCGCAATTTCCGAACACCCCAAGGATTCACCCCATGGCCACCCCAACCAAGCAACAGAAACGCGCCAAGCGCGCCGCCAGCAAAGCCAAGCAGAACCGCATGGTGCGCAGCGGCCAGGCGGTCAAGGCCAGCGCCGGTGACAGCGCGAGCATCGAGCAGGTGTTCAACAAGGCCATGGAGACCGACAGCTACAAAGAGCTGTTCGACAAGATGAAGGCCGCCCAGGAAACCAGCCTGGTGGCGATGATCTCGGTGTTCCTGGTCGACCCACTGCTGGCCCTGGTACTCAAGGGCCACAAGGAAGAGCACGCCACCGACTACATCGTGCTGGTGTTCAACGCCTACCGCACCTGGCTCGACGGCGCCGACGAAGACACCACCATGGCCTGGCTGGAGAGCGATGAGTTCCAGGAAGCCTATATCGCCGCTTCCGAGCTGGTGGCCAAGCAGCAGCAACAGCAGAAGCAGTTTGGCTGATCGGGCTTGGCAACCTGTTCCGGCCCATTCGCGGGGCAAGCCCGCTCCTACAGGATCACCTCAAGCCTAGGGCATGCGCTGTACCTGTAGGAGCGGGCTTGCCCCGCGAATGGCCCGGAACAGGCAATAGAAAAGGACGCATCCTTCGCAGGATGCGGCCTTTCTTCATTTCAGAAAGCGCGGATCAGTTATCAGCGCCACCCGCCCGGCAGCTTCGCGCTTGCGGTGCACCAGCAAGCCAGCCGCCACCACGCCAATGCTCAGCAGCGCAGTCGCGATGATCTCGGCACGGTGATCTTCACGCAGCGCCATCACCGCCAGCACGGCCACGATGAAGGCGATGGTCGCCCAGGTCAGCCCCGGGAACAGCCACATCTTGAAGTCGATCTTCTCGCCACGCGCTTCACGCTGGCTGCGCATGCGCAGCTGCGACACGGCAATCACCAGGTACACCAGCAGTGCGATGGCGCCGGAGCTGGCCAGCAGGAACTCGAACACCTGGGCCGGGGCCACGTAGTTGGCGAACACGCAGAGGAACGCGGCAGCGGTCGACAGCAGCACGGCCACATGCGGGGTAGCCGCCTTGGTGGTGCGCTGGGCGATGGCCGGGGCGTCGCCACGCTTGCTCAGCGAGAACAGCATGCGCGACGAGGTGTACAGCGCCGAGTTCAGACAGCTGGTCACGGCGACCAGTACGACGATGTCGACGATCAGCTTGGCGTTCGGCACCCCGATGCGGCTCAGCACGGTCTGGTAGGAACCCACTTCGGCCAGCGCCGGGTCGTTCCACGGCACCAGGGCCACAACCAGGAAGATCGACACCAGGTAGAACAGGCAGATACGCCAGATCACCGAGTTGGTGGCACGGCTGATCTGCTTGCCCGGGTCTTTCGATTCGGCTGCGGCGATGGTGACGATTTCGGTACCCATGAACGAGAACATGGTGGTCAGCATGGCCGCCAGTACCGCGCCCAGGCCGTTGGGCATGAAGCCCTGGGTATCGAACAGGTGCGAAGCGCCGCTCACCTGGCTGCTCGGCACGAAACCGAACATGGCAATGCAGCCGACGACGATGAAGCCGATGATCGCCAGCACCTTGAGCAGGGCGAACCAGAACTCGAACTCACCGTAGTTCTTGACGCTGCACAGGTTGGTCAGGGTCAGCGCCAGGGTAATAAGAAGAGAGAAGGCCCACAGGTCCACGGACGGGAACCAGGCATGGAGAATGGCAGCAGCGGCGTTGGCTTCCAGCGGGATAACCAGCACCCAGAACCACCAGTACAACCAGCCGATGGTGAAACCGGCCCAGCGGCCAATGGCGCGGTCGGCATAAGTAGAGAACGAACCGGTATCCGGCGAGGCGATCGCCATTTCGCCAAGCATGCGCATTACCAGTACGACCAAGGTACCCGCGGCGGCATAGGCCAGCAGTACGGCCGGGCCGGCCGCTGCGATAGCGTGGCCGGAACCCACGAACAGACCGGCGCCGATAACGCCAGCGATGGACAGCATGGTGACATGCCGTTGTTTGAGCCCCTGAGCGAGGTCATTGGAATTGTTACCGCTCATTAAAACTACCTTTGTAAGGAGTGGACCACGCCGACTGCGGGAACAGAGCGCACCTGGGGTTGGCCTAGGCGTCGCTGCAATCGGCGGTTTCCTACTGGCAATA
This sequence comes from Pseudomonas sp. HS6-2, assembly GCF_049325675.2. Classification (NCBI taxonomy): domain Bacteria; kingdom Pseudomonadati; phylum Pseudomonadota; class Gammaproteobacteria; order Pseudomonadales; family Pseudomonadaceae; genus Pseudomonas; species Pseudomonas sp. HS6-2. The sequence continues at coordinate 5,940,480 of NZ_CM143906.1, forward strand.
AGCGCGCCATGTGCTGAATGCATTCGTCAGATGGATACCCCGACCTCGTAACGGCGCGGGCTTCAGGGCATTCGGCCAACCTTTGACCGAAAGGCCGCCAAATCCCCATTCCAGGTCCGGATTACGGAAATACCCACTTACAAACGCACCAAAGGTGCTCCTCGGTAACACCTTTGCACCGACGCAATGCACAAAAAGCGCAACCCATAGGTACAACCTTCAGTCTTCGAATCAGCAGGTCGCAGTCGCACCCGTAGCCGCAGTACAGATCAGCAAATGGCTCGCGAATGGTCTAAAACAGCTTCCCAGTGCCGGCCAAAACTGGCACCATCGCGCCTTTTTTCATCAAGGCTATGGAGCTGGGCGAGACCCTTTGCGGACATCTGCGCGACGTTGCACTGCAACGATGCGACAAACTGCCCCGGCAACACCTTGAGCCCCCTGCGACCCTGTTGGCCGTCATATTGCCGCTATGCTAGCGTGGCGCTCGCCAGGAAGGCCGCCAACAGCTGGGAACGCACCCGATCACATGAGGACCGCACATGGCCCAGGCCACGCCCGCGCTGGAAATCCGCAATCTGCACAAACGCTACGGCGAGCAGGAAATTCTCAAGGGCATTTCGCTGACCGCACGCGACGGTGACGTGATCTCCATCCTGGGGTCGTCCGGCTCCGGCAAGTCCACCCTGCTGCGCTGCATCAACCTGCTGGAAAACCCTCACCAGGGCGAAATCCTCGTTGCCGGCGAGAGCCTCAAGCTCAAGGCCGCCAAGAACGGCGACCTGATCGCCGCCGACAACCGCCAGATCAACCGCCTGCGCAGCGAGATCGGCTTCGTCTTTCAGAACTTCAACCTGTGGCCACACATGTCGATCCTCGACAACATCATCGAGGCGCCACGCCGGGTGCTCGGCCAGAGCAAGGCCGAGGCCATCGAAGCCGCCGAAGCACTGCTGAACAAGGTCGGCATCTACGACAAGCGCCACAGCTACCCCGCCCAGCTTTCCGGTGGCCAGCAACAGCGTGCTGCCATCGCCCGCACCCTGGCCATGAAGCCCAAGGTCATCCTGTTCGACGAGCCGACCTCGGCGCTCGATCCGGAAATGGTCCAGGAAGTGCTTAACGTTATCCGCGCACTGGCCGAAGAAGGCCGTACCATGCTGCTGGTGACGCACGAGATGAACTTTGCCCGCCAGGTGTCCAGTGAAGTGGTCTTCCTGCACCAGGGCCTGGTTGAAGAGCAAGGATCGCCGCAGCAGGTCTTCGAGAACCCGACCTCGGCGCGTTGCAAGCAATTCATGTCCAGCCACCGCTAACGGAGCAATACATGCACACTTACAAGAAGTTCCTCCTGGCAGCCGCTGCCACCCTGGTGATGTCGGCAAACGCCATGGCCGCGGAAAAACTGCGCATGGGTATCGAAGCCGCCTACCCACCGTTCAACAACAAGGATGCCAGCGGTAACGTCGTCGGCTTCGACAAGGACATCGGCGACGCCCTGTGCGCCAAGATGAAGGTCGAGTGCTCGGTGGTCACCTCCGACTGGGACGGCATCATCCCGGCCCTGAACGCCAAGAAGTTCGACTTCCTGGTGTCGTCGCTGTCGATCACTGACGAGCGCAAGCAGGCCGTCGACTTCACCGACCCGTACTACTCCAACAAGCTGCAGTTCATCGCGCCGAAGAATGTCGACTTCAAGACCGACAAGGCTTCGCTCAAGGGCAAGACCATCGGCACCCAACGCGCCACGTTGGCAGGCACCTACCTTGAAGACAACTTCCCGGATGTGGACGTCAAGCTCTACGACACCCAGGAAAACGCCTACCTCGACCTGGTTTCCGGCCGAATCGATGGCATCCTTGCCGACAAGTACGTGCAGTACGAGTGGCTGAAAAGCAAGGACGGCATGAACTACGAGTTCAAGGGCGAACCGGTGATGGACAGCGACAAGATCGGCATTGCCGTGCGCAAGGGTGATACCAAACTGCGCGACGATCTGAACAAAGCCCTGGCAGAAATCAAGGCTGACGGTACGTACAAGAAGATCAACGACAAGTACTTCCCATTCAGCATCGAATGATCCGCCCTGACCTGCGCGCCCCTGCGGCGCGCAAGTCCCTAGAATGACCTGCCCATGAATATCGACCTGCACGGATTCGGTCCGGCCATGATGGCCGGCACCCTGATGACCGTAAAACTGGCGCTCTGCGCCCTGCTGCTGGGGCTGGTCCTGGGCCTGCTCGGCGCCCTGGCCAAGACTTCCACGATCAAGCCGTTGCAATGGCTTGGCGGCTTCTACTCGACCCTGGTGCGCGGCGTGCCCGAACTGCTCTGGGTCCTGCTCATCTACTTCGGCACCGTCGGCCTGATGAACAGCCTCGGCGAAGCCCTGAACATGCCCGGCCTTGAGCTCAGCGCCTTTGCCGCGGGTGTCATCGCCCTGGGCCTGTGCTTCGGCGCCTACGCCACGGAAGTATTCCGTGGCGCGATCCTGGCGATCCCCAAGGGCCACCGTGAGGCCGGCCTCGCACTGGGCCTGTCCCAGGGCCGCATCCTGTCGCGGATCATCCTGCCGCAGATGTGGCGCATCGCCCTGCCGGGCCTGGGCAACCTGTTCATGATCCTGATGAAGGACACCGCGCTGGTGTCGGTGATCGGCCTGGAAGAAATCATGCGTCACGCGCAGATCGGCGTGACCGTGACCAAGGAGCCTTTCACCTTCTACATGGTCGCTGCCTGCATCTACCTGAGCCTGACCATCATCGCCATGACCGGCATGCACTTCATGGAAAAACGCGCCGCTCGCGGCTTTGCGAGGGCCGAATAAATGAATTGGGAAGTCATCTTCAAGTGGCTGCCACGCCTGGCCCAGGGTGCGACCCTGACCCTGGAGCTGGTGGCCATCGCAGTGGTTGCCGGGTTGATCCTGGCCATCCCGCTGGGCATCGCCCGCTCCTCGCGCCACTGGTACGTGCGCGCCGTGCCGTTCAGCTACATCTTCTTCTTCCGTGGCACTCCACTGCTGGTGCAGCTGTTCCTGGTCTACTACGGCCTGGCGCAGTTCGACGCAGTACGTTCCAGCTCGCTGTGGCCGTACCTGCGCGATCCGTTCTGGTGCACGGTGCTGACCATGACCCTGCACACCGCCGCCTACATCGCCGAGATCCTGCGCGGTGCGCTGCAGTCGATCCCCAAGGGCGAGATCGAAGCCGCACGGGCGCTGGGCATGTCGCGGGGCAAGACACTGTTCTACATCATGCTGCCACGTGCCGCGCGCATTGGCCTGCCGGCCTACAGCAACGAAGTGATCCTGATGCTCAAGGCCAGTGCCCTGGCCAGTACCGTGACTCTGCTGGAACTGACCGGCATGGCCCGCACGATCATTGCCCGGACCTACCTGCCAGTGGAGATCTTCTTCGCGGCCGGGGTGTTCTACCTGGCGATCTCGTTCGTGCTGGTGCAAGGCTTCAAACTGCTGGAGCGCTGGTTGCGCGTGGACGCCTGCCAGGGCCGCTAAGCTGATATCACTCGGGGCTGCCTTGCAGCCCATCGCGGGACAAGCCCGCTCCTACAGGGATCGCGCTCTCACGAGGCTGCGCGATCCCTGTAGGAGCGGGCTTGTCCCGCGAAAGGGCTCTCAAAAATATCCAAACTCTCAGACCCCACCATGCCTTCCTATCTCCACAGCCCCCACCTGCAAGACCGCTTCCAGGCCCTCGACCAGTTCCTGACCGAGCACCAACCGCTGTGGAAACCCCGGCCCTTCACCGCCCTGCGCCTGGCCTGGGAAAGCGAATACCCCGAACTCGCCGCCTACCTGCGCCAGAGCACCCTGGCCGACGCCGAAGCCGACACCAACCCACAAGGCCTGCCCGCCCCGTTCCCGCAACTGGCCGCACAAGCCGGGCAACTGTCAGCCCTGGGCGAGCTCCCCGACACCGGCCTGCCCACCGCCGGCCACCGCCTCGACGTCGCCGTACCCGGCCGCAAATGGCAGCAGATCGAAGCCTTCAGCCGCCGCCTGGGCTTTCGCGAGCACACTCGTCACTGGCTGGATTGGTGCTCCGGCAAAGGCCACCTCGGCCGCCGCCTGCTGCAACCCGGCCAGCAATTGACCTGCCTGGAGTACAACCCCGAGCTGGTCGCCGCTGGCCAGGCCCTGAGCGATCACCATCACCTGCCCGCGACCCACATCCACCAGGATGTGATGGCTGCCGGCAGCACCCAGCACCTGAACCACGAGAAAAGCGTGGTCGCCCTGCATGCCTGCGGCGAACTGCACGTGCACCTGCTGCGCCAGGCCAGCCAGCAAGGCTGCCGCCACCTGGCCGTGGCCCCTTGCTGCTACAACCGCATCCCCGGCGAGCACTATCAGCCGTTATCCACAGCTGCACAGCACTCCCCGCTGCAGCTGAGCATGATCGACCTCGGCCTGCCGCTGAACGAAGCCGTCACCGCCAGCGCCCGCGTGCGGCATCAACGCGACTGCTCCATGGCCCGGCGCCTGGGCTTCGACCTGCTGCAGCGCGAACAGCGCCAGTGTGATGAATACCTGTCCACCCCTTCGCTGCCAATCGCCTGGCTGGACAAGTCTTTCGAGCAGTACTGCGGTGAGCTGGCCGAACTGCGCGGTGTGGCGATACGCGGCAACCCGAACTGGGCCGCGCTGGAGGCCGCCGGCTGGCAGCGCCTGGCCGTAGTACGCAACCTCGAACGCCTGCGCAACCTGTTCCGCCGCCCACTGGAGCTGTGGCTGGTGCTCGATCGCGCCCTGTTCCTCGAAGAACAGGGCTACACCGTTCGGCTGGGCACTTTCTGCGACTATCCGCTCACCCCACGCAACATGTTGCTCCTGGCCGAACGTGACCGTTAGCCGCAGCACAACCTGTGGATAAGTCTGTGAACAAGCTTTTGATGACTGGATGGAGCAAAGCGCTATTTCAAGCGTTTGGCTTATTCCAGCCTGGGCGTCAAGCCCAGTAAAAACAGGCGTTTGCGCAAAGACCGGCGGTACGGAGAAGCGGCATGCCTTTCGCGCAAGGCGGCAATGCCTCTTGTGCATAAACAAAAATTCGATTAGGCAATTGCCCCTCTGTGGAAGCGGGCGCGCCCGCGAAAGGGCCCTCGAATCAATGCACCTTGTTCTTGGCAATCTCGGTATCGTTCTTCAGCGCTTTGGCCAGGGCCAGCAGATAATCCGCAGCGCCCAAAAGCTTATGGTGATCCTCCATATCCGGCATCACTCATGCACCTGCCCCTTCTCATCACTCATGCTCGCCAATGCATGCTGGAACAGGATCAGTGCCGATACAAAACCACCACGGTCTCTTTGGATGAGGGCTCACCCGCGAGAGGCCCGACGGTGTATCATCTGCCCCCCAAATCATTAAAAAGCTACGTCGCACGCTGCCCGCCAGCCCTGCGACCGTCTGGCGTTGCGCCAGAATCGACAATGGACTAACGGACTAAACCATCGTGACCCAAGCCAAATCCCTTGCCCTGCTGGCCTTCACCTTCACCCTGGGCGCCTGCAGCAACAGCCCTGCCCCGCACCCCGCCAGCAACCTGGACTGGAACACCCCCGGCATGCAGCTGGGCGGCGACAACGGCCTGCCCCTGCGCGTGGAAAGCCCCTGCCGCAAGCGCGGCTGCGACAACGACAAGCTGTTTTTCAACCCCGGCAAGAGCGAGCCGAGCGTCAACACCATCCACCGCGGCTGGTAAGAAAATATCCTTTTGGGCCGGTAACTTAGGCTATTTTCACGCTTTCGCAAGGAAGTGGTTTACAGGCGCCAACCGATCGTTATAATGACGCCCCATTGCCGGTATAGCTCAGATGGTAGAGCAACTGACTTGTAATCAGTAGGTCCCGGGTTCGATTCCTGGTGCCGGCACCATACGCAATACTCAAAAGGCTCACCGAAAGGTGGGCCTTTTTTGTTTTCAGCGCCTGGGGGCTGCCGAATCAATTGCCTTGAAGCCAACACGATCGGTGTGGGAGCTGATCAGTATTGCCCGGCCAAGGCTCTGGCCTGTGGCAATGGAGCAGACCGGACTATGCATCCGGTGGAGTTGTTTGGGGAGGATTGGGATAGTTTCGACAACTCGTTGAGCAAGCCTCTGCAAATCGATTGCCGACGACAGACTACGCCGTGCGACGAGTGGCGAAGATCGAAAATGAGCAGGTTGGCATAATGGCATCGCGATTTACCCGCCCGTCCATTTATTCAATCCGCCGTTGTGAGCCCCTCTGCAATGAATGCCGAAATCCGTTACTCGATCATCCTGGAGCACAACGCCGAAGTGCTCCTTGCCAATGCCTCCATGGCGCAGGTCGAGGCATTCTGGGATGCCAACGACTCCCGTTACTTTGGCTTGCACATGGAAGAACCGTACGGTGCGCATGTGCGCGTTATGGTTACGGATGAAATGCAAGAAGAAGAGGCTTGCACATGTCTTGCTGGGGCCGCGCTTGCCAGCCATAGCCTGCAAGGCAACCCCAATTGATCAAAACGCGGTGCTGACCGTCAGCGACATGTTGCGCGGGTCACCGTAGATCGCCCCGGCGTAGAACCCGTACTGGTTGTAGTAATGCTTGTCGAACAGGTTGTCGACATTGAGGCTCACCGAGGTGTCGTCGGTCAGTTGGTATTTGGCCATGGCATTCCAGATCGCATAACCCGACCAGTTCACGTCGGTCGCCCCGGCACTCACGCCGTTCACCGGCTGCCCTGCCGGGCTGGAAATCGCGCGAATATTGGTCTGCGCTTTCACACCCGCGCCCAGGGTCAGGCGCTCCAGCGGGCCGGACAGGCGATAGGTGGTCGAAGCCTTGAACAGGTGCGACGGGTCGCTGCGCCCGTCGCTATCCACGCGGCGGAAGTGCAGGTAGGTATAACCGGCATACACATTCCAGTTCGGCGTTAACGCACCGGCAATTTCCAGGTCGATACCGTCGGTTTCCTGCCCGGTACCGGCCTTGTAGGCGTCACCACCGGTCGGCGTGGTCAAGCCGTCGTCGAGCACCGCCTTGTTCTGTTGCTTGGTGCGGAAGTACGCCGCCGAGGCGTTCAGGCGCCCGTCCAGCCACTCGCCCTTGATGCCGGTTTCGTAGCTCTGGCCGCGAATCGGCTCGACCTTGGTACCGCTTTCGGTCTCGGCCGTCTGCGGGTTGAAGATGTCGGTGTAGCTGGCATACAGCGAGTAAGTGTCATTGAGGTCGTACACCGCGCCCAGGTACGGGGTGACGATGCCGTTGTTCTGTTGGTTGCTGCGCACGCCGGCGACACTGTTGGTGGTTGCCGAGTAATCGGTGGTGCGCACGCCGACGATGACCGACAGCGGGTCGGTAATGCTCAACCGGGTGGCCGCGTACATGCCCTGCAAACGGGTGGTGGTCTTGCTGTGGCGACCGGTGCGCGAGGCAATCATGTCGTAGTCGCCGTCCACGCCGTTGTGCCAGTCGGTAAGCGGAAAGCCGTTGTTGGCGCGGAACTGGCAGCCCACTGATGGCGCGCTGACGCGGTCATCGCTGACCATGGTGCAGCTGTATTCCGGCGACCAGGCCACGGTCCGGCTGTCGTTGTAGCCGACCATTGCCTGGTGGGTGCGGCCAAAAAGCTGGAACGGCCCGGACAGGTCGATCTGCGCGGACTGCTGGGTGGTGTCACTGGAGCTGTGCAGGCCGTTGAGCACCGCGCCGCTGCCATCCTGGTCCCAGTAGCCGCCGTAGCTGCCACGGCCGGCCGAGTTGACCTTGGCCAGGCCACGGTGGTTGAGCACTTCGGCCGTGCTTTGGGCGGCCTTCAGGTCCAGGGTCCAGTCGTTGTCGAAGCGGTGCTCCAGCGAGCCGAAGGCGGTGCGGGTGGTGTACTCGCCGAAGCTCCAGCTCGGCACCACGTTGGTGCTGCGTGGCAAGTCGGTCTTGCTGCCGTCCTTGTACCAGATCGGGATGTTGGCGCCCCAGCCGCCACCGACCACCTTGTTGTATTCGTACTGGTAGCCGGCGCCAATCGTGGTGGCGTCGTCGATGTCGAACGCGAAACTGGCCAGGGCAGCGCGCGAGCGTTCGGACTGGTTGTCGCGGAACGAGTTGGCGTCGCCCTGGGTCATGACGAAGCGCGAGCGCAGGCGGCCGTCTTCAGATACCGGCAAGTTGAGGTCGGCGCCCAGGCGGCGTTTGTCCCAGCTGCCGTAGGTGGCGTAGGCGCTGCCGCCAAAGGTTCTGGTCGGCGCCTTGCGGATCAGGTTGACCGTGGCCGACGGGTCGCCGGTGCCGCCCAGCAGGCCATTGGCGCCGCGGACAATATCGATGCGCTCGTAGAGGTCCATGTTCAGCGCGTTGCCGCCACCGCTGAAGTCGGAACCACCCTGGAACTGCAGGCCATCGACCTTCCAGTTGCTGATCGAATAACCCCGGGCACGGAAATCGGTGCGCCCACCCACTTCTGACTTGGTGGCACTCACACCTGGGGTGGTGTCCAACGCCTGCTCGATGGAATGCACATCGCGATCGTCCATCTGCTGGCGGGTGATGGTGGTGACCGACTGCGGCGTTTGCCGTGGGGTCAGCTTCAGCCCGGTGGAGCTGCGGGTGTTTTCCACCGTGTAGCCGAGCTGCCCGGTCTCATCTACGGACACAAGCGCACTGTCCTCGATCTGCGTGGCATCCAGCTCCAGCGGCTGGCTTTCGGCAGCCATGGCGTTGCCACTGACGGCAACGGCAACGAAGAAGGCAAGCGGGTGCAGGCGGCTACCGCCCCGGACAACAGGAGTGAAGTCGTTCATGGCGCTCTTGTGATTCATTTGGGAAATCTTCGTATTTGCAGATGATTTTTTGTTACGATTCTAGAGATCCGCCCTTTGGGCTCCATACCCGGCTTGTACGGGGATGTAATTGAACGTAACGAGCGCTGCCAGCCCTCCCCGAACAGGTGTTTTACCCCGATGAGCACAACCTTGCTGGTTGTCGACGATGACGACGAGATCCGCGAACTTCTCTGCGATTACCTTTCCGATGCCGGCTATACCGTTCTGGCGGCCGCCGACGGCGATGGCATGCGCGAGCAACTCGCCGCGAGCAAGGTCGACCTGGTGGTGCTGGACCTGATGCTGCCTGGCGAAGATGGCTTGAGCCTATGCCGCCAGTTGCAGGCGACGCCGGGTCTGGCAGTGATCATGCTGTCGGCCAAGGGCAGCACGCTGGATCGCATCATCGGCCTGGAAGTGGGTGCTGATGACTACCTGGCCAAGCCGTTCGAACCGCGTGAGCTGATCGCCCGCATCAAGGCCGTGCTGCGCCGCCCGCAGCGGCTGGACAGTTCTGCCGAAGAGCCAGCAACCGAAGGTCAGCAGTTCGCGGGTTTCAGCCTCGACCACGTCAAGCGCCTGCTGACCCGCCCGGACGGCGAAACCCTCACCCTGCCCCGCTCCGATTACCGGGTGCTGCGCGAACTGCTGGAGGCCAACAACCGCGTGGTCTCACGGGATCAGCTGACACGCAGTGCGTTTGGCCGCGATCACCACCCTGACGATCGCTCGGTGGACATGTGCATCAGCCGCCTGCGCCAGCAACTGCGCCGTGCGCCGGCCAGCGACATCCAGATCCTGACCATCCGCAACGAAGGCTATTTGCTGAGCATCGCCCGTGCCGAGGCCGACAGCTGAAATGCGTTGGCTCCGTCGCCTGTGGCCACGCACGCTGTTTGGTCAGCTGCTGCTGATCATGGTCAGCGGCACGCTGGTAATCCAGTTGATGTCGAGCAGCATCTGGTTCGATGTACGTTTCGCCCAAGTGCTCGAAGCACCGATCCGGCTCATGGCCGCGCGCAGCGCTGCGCTGATTGCCCAGGCCGATTGCCACACGGAACACCTGCAGATACCGGCGCACTACCACTTGCGTTGCGCCGAAAGCGAACCTGCGCCGCAGGAGGATCAGCGGCGCGGGCACCGGCGCGTCGAGCTGTTGCTGCAACAGGCACTCAAGTACGAACTGGGCCATGCCCAGGAACTGCGCCTGCTGAAGGTGCAGCTGACCGATGACTTGGGCCAGCCGATCGTCTGGCGCAGCCTGTTCGGCCTGCGCACCGCCCAGGCGCATATCCAGTTCGCCGTGCCATTGGCCGATGGCCATTGGTTGAGCATCGACGGTCAGGAGCTACAGGGCTGGAGCGGCGAGTCGGCGTGGGTGCTGATCAGCGACTACCTGCTGCGGGTCTATGCGCTGCGGATCGTCGCCGTGTTGCTGGTCTGCCTGATCGCGGTGCGCCTGTGCCTGCGCCCGTTACGGCGCCTGGCCGACGCGGCGCGCGGGCTGGGCAGCAACCTCGAACAACCTGCGCTGGCTCTGGACGGCCCCGAGGAAGTACGCCAGGCCGCGTTGGCGTTCAACGCCATGCAGCAGCGGCTGATCACCATGGTCAACGACAAGGCCTGCTTTCTGGCCGCCGTGTCCCACGACCTGCGCACCCCGTTGACCCGCATGCGCCTGCGCCTGGAGCGGCTGCCGGATGACGAGCAGCGCGAACGCCTGCGGCAGAACATCACCCAGATGGACAACATGATCGTCCAGGTGCTCGACTACCTACGCGCCGGCGAACAGCAAAACCGCCAGCACATCGACCTCGACCGCCTGGTGGCACGGCTGTGCGCAGACCTTGCCAGCAGCGCGGAGCCACTGCCTGTACACGGCAAGGCTGGTAGCCTGCGGATCGATGCCCTGTTGCTGCAACGCTGCCTGCAGAACCTGGTGGTCAATGCCCTGCGTTACGCCAGGCAGGTATCGGTGACGCTGGAAACCGCCATCACTGGCGTTTACATCCACATCGACGACCGCGGCCCCGGCATTGCGCCAGGCCTGCTGGCCACCATCACCGATCCGTTCGTGCGTGGCGAAGGGTCACGCAATCAGGCATCCGGGGGTTATGGACTGGGGCTGAGCATCGCCCAGCGCATCGCCAGCAGCCATGGCGGCGAATTACTGCTGCACAATCGCGAGGGCGGCGGATTGCGCGTCAGTGTATTGCTGCCCCGGTGATCCAGCCCCTCACGTTCAGGTAATAGTCTTTTACCAAAACCCCAGGTTTTCCCGACCTGGGGTTTGCCTATCCTAGGCCGCGTCATCCAGCCTGCGATGGACCCATGAAAGATTCACTCCCAAGCCGCTATGCCTGCCTGGCCCTGTGCCTGCTGTTCACCTTCGCCAGTATCCCATTCCTTGCCCAGCACAGTTGGCTCTGGCCACTGACGGTGGTGACCGCCCTGCTCAGCCTGGTCGGCCTCAACGACCTGCGCCAGAGCCACCACGCGGTGCGCCGCAACTACCCGATCCTGGGCAACATCCGCTACCTGATCGAGACCATCCGCCCCGAGATCCGCCAGTACCTGATCGAAGGTGACGACGACAAGCTGCCGTTCTCCCGTTCGCAGCGCTCGCTGGTGTATGCCCGGGCCAAGAACGAAAGCGCCGAGAAAGCCTTCGGCACGCTCAACGATGCCTACAAGCCCGGCTTCGAATTCATCAGCCACTCGATGCTGCCGGTCGCCACACCCGACCCAGCGTCGTTCCGCATTTCCATTGGTGGGCCGCAATGCCGCCTGCCCTACTCCGCCTCGATCTTCAACATCTCGGCCATGAGCTTCGGCGCGCTCAGCGCCAATGCGATTGCCGCGCTCAACCAGGGTGCACGCCTTGGCCGCTTTGCCCATGACACCGGCGAGGGCAGCATCAGCCCTTACCACCGCGAGCATGGCGGCGACCTGATCTGGGAGATCGGCAGCGGCTACTTCGGTTGCCGCACCGAGGACGGCCGTTTCGACGCGCAACGCTTCGCCGAACAGGCGCGCAGCCCGCAGGTGAAGATGATCGAAATCAAGCTCAGCCAGGGCGCCAAGCCCGGCCACGGCGGGATTCTACCGGCCCACAAGGTCAGCCCGGAAATCGCCGCTACCCGGGGCGTGCGCGTGGGCGAAGACTGTATCTCCCCCGCTGCGCACAGCGCATTCCGCACCCCGGTGGAACTGCTGCACTTCGTCGCCAGCCTGCGCGAGCTGTCGGGCGGCAAACCGGTGGGCTTCAAGTTCTGCCTGGGCCACCCGTGGGAGTTCATGGGCATCGCCAAGGCCATGTTGGTCACCGGTATCACCCCGGACTTCATCGTTGTCGACGGCAAGGAAGGCGGTACCGGCGCGGCACCTCGGGAGTTCAGCGACAACATGGGCGTGCCGATGCGCGAAGGCCTGATGTTCGTGCACAACACCCTGGTCGGCCTGAACCTGCGTTCGAGCATTCGCATCGGCGCCGCAGGCAAGATCGTCAGCGCCTTCGATATCGCCAGCGTGCTGGCCATCGGTGCCGACTGGGTCAACTCCGCTCGCGGCTTCATGTTCGCCATCGGCTGTATCCAGTCGCAGAGCTGCCACACCAACAAGTGCCCGACCGGTGTCGCCACCCAGGACCCATTGCGCCAGCGTGCGCTGGTGGTGCCCGACAAGGCCGAGCGGGTGGCCAGCTTCCATCGCAACACCCTGCATGCCCTGGCCGAAATGCTCGCGGCCGCTGGCCTGGAGCACCCCTCGGAGCTCAAGCCCAAGCACCTGGCGCGGCGCATCAGCACCAGCCAGATCAGCCTGTTTTCCGACCTGCACCAATTCCTCAAACCGGGCGAATTGCTCAGCGGCTCGATTGAAAGCGAGTTCCATGCGCGGATGTGGCGGATGGCACGCAGTGACAGCTTTGCGCCGGAGACAGCCGAGGTGGCAGTCGCACCGGCAGCGGCCAGCGTGCGCCGCAAAGCAACAGCCCCGGCATAGGCCGGGGCTGCTTGAGACGCTCGGTCAGGATCAGAAGATGCTGATCGGGTACTCGACGAATACGCGGACTTCGTTGCCGTCGTCGTTGTAGCCGTTCTGCTGTACCGCGTTGTTGGTACGCAGCCAGGAACCACGCAGCTTGACCGACAGGTCCTTGGCCGGGCCGTCCTGAACGACGTAGCGCAGCTGGTTGAAGATTTCGCGCTCTTTACCTTCGCCGAAGCCGTGGGTGTTGATGTTGTCACCCGCCACGTAGGCGATCTTGTAGGTCAGGCCCGGCATGCCGAAGGCGCCGAAGTCCAGGCCGTAGGCGAGCTGCCAGGAGCGCTCGTCTTCGGCGTTGAAGTCGGACCAGTAGGAGTTGGCCAGGTAAATGGTTGAACCACCGTCGCCCACGCCACCGCGATCCTGGTACCAGCCGTAGTTGTAGCCGGTGCTGCCGGTGCTGCGCTGGTGCGCCAGGGTCACCGAGTGCGGGCCGAAGGCGTAGGTGGCCGCCAGGCTCCAGATGGTGTTTTCGTCACCGGTCAGCTCGGCTTTCTGGACGTACTTGCTGTTGATGTCCGACTTGTAGCCGTTGAAGTCCAGGGTCAGGGACTGGTCTGCCGCGATCGGGAAGACGTAGTTCATGCCCAGGTAATGCTTCTTCATCACGTCTTCGATGTTCGACGTGTAGGCGGAGGCGGTGAAGTTGTCGGTGAACTTGTAGCTGCCACCGAACACATCGATCGACTTCAGGTGGCCGCTGTCGCGACCTTCGGCGCTCTTGCGCGCTTCCTCGGTGAAGTGACCGGCGTTCAGCTCCAGGCCTTCGATCTCCTTGGAGGTGATGAAGGTACCGGTGTAGCTCTCGGGCAGCAGGCGGCTGTCGTCGTACTGCAGCACCGGCAGCTCAGGCATCATGTCACCGTACTTGAGCACGGTGTTGGAAACGCGGAACTTGATGGCAGCGCCACCGCGAGCCAGGTTGTGCGGCGAGTTCTTCGGGTCGTTGTCGCTGGCCTTGAAGAAGTCGATGCCGGCAGCACCGTTGCGGCCTTTGCCGCCGTCCAGGCGCATTGCATACAGGCCGAAGGCGTCAACGCCCACGCCGACGGTGCCCTGGGTGAAACCGGAAGAGAATTTGCCGATGAACGCTTGGCCCCATTCGCTCTGGTCGTTCTTGCCGTGCTTCTTGTCACGGTTGATGAACGCGTTGCGCAGCAGAACGTTGGCGTGGCTGTCCTCGAGGAAGCCCTTGCTGTCGGCCTGATCGTTGGCCTGGGCCTGGGTCGCGGCGATCATCGCCAGAGCGACCAGGCTGATCCTGGTTTTCAACATGTTGTTTTCCTTATTTCTAAATCAAAAACGCTTTGCACCATTACGCCAGGAACCAACGCCCCTTCGTAGGTTCGACGCTGTGCGGATCCGAACTGAAAAGCCCGCCGACAGTGGTGTGGCGGGCTTTAAGCAGCAGCATGGCCAGTCGTGGCCAGCAAGCGTTGGCCGAATCCTAGCTGCCTGCGATTACAAATGTCAAAAAGTCGTGAATTGCAGGTTGATATAACCAATTTCACTTCCGTGACTGGTGCATTTTCATGCCACTTGACGCAATCGGCAGTCATTTTGACTTCCGTGGGATTTTTCGGCACCAAACCGGGGAAAAGCGGAATTTACAAACTGACACATATGTAAAGACAAGCCTTTACAAATAGCCGAGCAGAAGCAAATAACAAGCATTACCATTCGCGCCTGTTTTTCATTTACTCCTGCCCGGATGTTCCGATGCCCTTCCCCAATCGCCTGCCTTTCCTTGGCCTTGGCCTGTCTCTGTTGATCAGCTCCAGCCTAGCCAGCGCCACCAGCACCACACTTCCCGAACTCTCGGTGACTGCCGAGAGCGAGCGCGAAAAAGACAACCCACAGGTCAAGGAGGTCAGCACCGCGACCCGTACGTCTACGCCGGTGCGCTATGTGCCGCAAGCCATCGACACGGTGAAGACTTCCAACGTCATGGACTACGGCAGCCATACGCTGGGCAAGGCGCTGGAGGGCATTCCCAACGTCAGCAGCGGTGCCGATACACGCTTCGACAGCATCCGTATTCGTGGCTTCGAGGCCAGCAACGACTTCTATCTGGACGGCATTCGCGACGACAGCCAGTACATTCGCGACCTGCATAACATCGAACGGGTCGAAGTCCTCAAAGGGCCAGCAGCCGTGCTTTATGGCCGTGGCAGCCAGGGCGGCATCGTCAACCGGGTAAGCAAGGCGCCAGAACATGGACGGCGCTCGTCAATCGAAGCCCAAGGGGGCAGTGAAGACCTGCGCAGCCTGTATGCCGACCTCAGCGCCGACCCCAGCGACACCATCAGCCTGCGCCTGAACATGGGCAACCAGGACAACAACAGTTTCCGCGATGGCATCGACGGTAGCCGGCAACTGTTCGCGCCGTCGATGAGCTGGCAGCTTTCCCCCGACCTCAACTGGCTGGTGCAGTACGAATACAGCCGCTACAACCGCACGCCTGACCGTGGCATTCCTGGTGTCAACGGGCGCCCGGCGGATGTCGGCCGCAGCACCACCTATGGCGACACCCAGCGCGACTACATCGATGACCGCGCGCAATCGCTGCGCTCTCGGCTTAACTACCAGCTCAATGAAACCTGGCAATTGCGCCACACGCTTGGCCTGTTCAAGCTCGACAGCGACTTCGACAACACCTACCTGACCGGCTACAACGCCAGCAACCAGACAGTCACCCGCCAGCGCTGGCAACAAGACCTGACCACCCGCAATCTGTTCAACAACCTGGAAGCCGAAGGTGATTTCGCTACCCTCGGCTTTGAGCACAAGCTGTTGATCGGGCTGGAGTTCGGCAATCAGCGCCGCGACCCGACGCTGTACACCGCTGCGCCGGTCTCGGCCGGGGGCAGCCCAGTCCCCCCTTTGAATGTCTACAACCCCGACCGCAGCCTGCAGCACAATGGCCGCATGGTGGTGTCGAGCGACAACCACACCGTGGTCGACAGCCGCGGGCTCTACCTGCAGGACCAGATCCGCCTGAATGACCAATGGCAATTGCTGGCCGGGGTGCGTTTCGACCAGTTCGAGGTAGAGACCACCAACAAGGTCCGCAACCTGTCCGAGAAACAGGACAGCAATACCACCAGTCCGCGCCTGGGCGTGGTCTACACCCCTTGGCGCGACCACTCCTTCTACGCGTCGTGGAGCAAGACATTCTCGCCCGTGGGCGGCGGCTTGATCGGCATTACCCCAGGCGCGCCGGGCAACACCAACGACACCAGCCCGGAGCTGACCCGGCAGAAAGAGATCGGGGTGAAGAGCGACTGGCTGGACGAGCGCCTGAGCACCACCCTGGCCATTTATGAACTGGAACTCTACAACCGCCGCACCCGCGACCCGAACAACCCGGAGATCACCCTCCTCAGCGGCCTCCAACGCTCGCGCGGCATCGAACTGACCGCCACCGGCAATATCGTCGGCAACTGGTATGTGCGCGGCGGCATTGGCTTGCAGGATGCGACCATCGTCAAGGACAACAATGGCCTGGAAGGCAATCGCATCAACGATGTGGCCAAACGCAACGGCAGCCTGTTCGTGACCTGGAAACCCGAACTGGGCTGGTATGCCGAGACTGGGCTCACACTGGTCGGCGAACGCTACGCCGACAACCAGAACACCACGGTATTGCCAGGCTATGGCCGTTGGGATGCGCTGGTTGGTTTCCGTACCCATGACTGGGATGTGCGGGCAGCGCTGAGCAATATCACCGACAAAACCTATTACAGCTCGGCGACCAGCGCCGCGCAGATCCAGGTCGGCGACCCACGCAGCCTGGTGGTGACCGGTACCTACAGTTTCTGATCAGCCGTCTGCGCCGTGTACAAACGAAAACGCCACCGCATCTGCGGTGGCGTTTTTCATGGGGCGGGCTCCTGCCCTGGTCAGTGCCAGACCCCTAGCAGCGCATCCAGCTCAGCATCGCTGATCAGCCCTTGAGGATAGCGGCCGTCAAGCAGACGTCGTGGGTCGGTCGTCCTGACCCGTTTGCCTCCATGGTATTTCAACCACTGCGCCAGAATACTGAGCGATTGGTGATTCACTGCCGATGGGCGCAAAGCCGTCTCACTTGCTGCGTTCATGTCTACACGTACTCCCTGGGCCCGTGAGCGGCTAATTTACGTCGATATTGTTACAGAACGGTGTGCCCGGCCTGTCTGGGTAACTCACTGAAAAACAATACAAAACATATGCCATCCAGCCCTCCGGATATCGTCCAGGCAAAAAAAAACCCGTCATTCGACGGGCTTCTTCGTGTGGCCTGTATCAGCGCTTGGCCGGTGCCGGTTGCTGCTGGGTCAGGCAGTGGATGTTGCCACCGCCGAGCAGCAGCTCACGGCCTGGGATCATCACCACTTCGTGGCCCGGGAAGACCTTGGCCAGAATCGCTCTGGCCTGGGCATCTGCCGGGTCATTGAAGCTCGGCGCAATGATGCCGCCGTTGACGATCAGGAAGTTCACGTACGAACCGGCCAGGCGCACCGACGGGTCGCGCTCCTGGCTACCGGCTACCTGATCAACGCCCGCGCACTCTTCTTCGGTGGCGAACAGCGGGCCGGGGATCGGCATCTTGTGCACCACGAACTCGCGGCCTTTGGCATCACGGGTGTTTTTCAGCACCTCGTAGGCGGCGTGGCAACGGGCGTAGTTGGGGTCGTTGGAATCATCGGTCCAGGCCAGTAACACTTCGCCTGGGCTGACGTAACAGCAGAAGTTGTCGACGTGGCCGTCGGTTTCGTCGTTGTACAGGCCATCGGGCAACCAGACGATGGTTTCCACCGACAGGTGCTCGCGCAAGATCTCTTCGATCTGCTCGCGATTCAGGTGCGGGTTGCGGTTGCGGTTGAGCAGGCATTCTTCGGTGGTGATCAGGGTGCCTTCGCCATCGACATGAATCGAACCGCCTTCAAGCACGAAGCCTTCGGTGTGGTAGCGCTGGCAGCGCTCCATTTCCAGTACCTTGGCCGCCAGTTCCTCATCACGGTTCCACGGCGCATACAGGCCACCGTCGAAGCCGCCCCAGGCGTTGAAGCCCCAGTCCACGCCGCGCACTTCACCATGGTCGTTGATCACGAAGGTCGGGCCGGTGTCGCGCACCCAGGCGTCATCGTTGCTGATTTCCACCACACGGATGTTCGGCAGGTCGAGCTGACGACGGGCGTTTTCGTACTGAGCGGCAGAAACGGCCACCGTCACTGGCTCGAAGCGGGCGATCGCCTTGGCCAAAGTGACATGGGCCGCCTGAGCTGGCTTGCCGCCCAGGCGCCAGTTGTCCGAGCGCTCTGGCCAGACCATCCAGACCTGGCTTTGCGGCGCCCATTCGGCGGGCATGTGGAAACCGTCGGCGCGGGGGGTGGAGTTGAGGGTTTTCATGGGTAACCTCTGCAAAGGCACTGGGCCGATGGTCGATGGATAGCAAGTGAATGTGACATTGCCGACGGTGCGTCATGCCCGCCGCGACTGGCTAATTTATAACCGATACATATCGACTTTAAAAGCCTTGAAAACGATTAAAAACCAACCATTAGCTATTATTTACCGATATAGATCGACAAATGGTCAGCCAGGATCTACCGGCACTCGACGTTCGATATAATCGCTTGGCACAGGCTGCATCAGCATGCCAAAAAGCCTCAAGATGAAACCTGTTTCATGTTTCTACTGGGGAAGCCGGGCTTGTGGCCGATAACCCGGTGCGAAGATGAAATCGACAGGTGGGCGCGTGCTGGCTCACCGCCAGCCGATCTAGGCTCAGTTTGCCAAGACGGCGGATGTAGAGCGGACCTTTCAAGGTCGGACCTTCAGCACACTGACCGAAGAATCTCCATGAACATCATAGCGACCGAGATACCCGACGTAGTCATCATCGAACCAAAGGTCTTCGGCGACAGCCGTGGCTTCTTCTTCGAAAGCTTCAATGCCCGCGAATTCGAGAAACAGACCGGGTTCGACGGCCATTTTGTCCAGGACAATCATTCGCGCTCCCAGCGTGGCGTACTGCGCGGCCTGCATTACCAGATCGACAACCCCCAGGGGAAACTGGTGCGCGTGGTGCAGGGCGAAGTGCTGGACGTGGCCGTGGACATCCGCCGTAGTTCGCCGTACTTCGGGCGCTGGGTTGCCCGGCGCCTGACCTCCACCGACCACCTGCAGTTCTGGATTCCACCCGGGTTCGCCCATGGCTTCCTGGTGCTGAGCGAAACAGCCGACTTCCTGTACAAGACTACCGATTACTACAACCCTGCCGCCGAGCGCTCGATCCGCTGGGACGACCCTGACCTGGCCATCGACTGGGATGTGGAGAACCCGACCCTGTCGGCCAAGGACCAGGCAGCCGTGTTGTTGAAAGATGCGGACCTGTTCCCATGAAGATTCTCGTCTGTGGCCACCATGGCCAGGTCGCTCAGGCACTGCTGGCCCAGTTGAACGGGCTTGGCGACGTGCATCTGCTGGGCCGTGACCAACTGAACATGGCCAGCCCCGAGGCGCTGCGCGAGCCATTGCGGCGCCTGGCCCCGCAACTGATCATCAACGCCGCCGCCCATACCGCAGTGGACCAGGCCGAAACCGAACCGGACCTGGCCTTCGCGATCAACGCAGAAGGCCCGCGAGTGCTGGCCGAAGAGGCGGTGCGCCTGGGTGCGCCGCTGATCCACTACTCCACCGACTATGTCTTCGATGGCGAAAAGGCCTTGCCCTATACCGAAGCCGACCGTCCCAACCCGCTGGGTGTCTACGGCCGCAGCAAACTGGCCGGGGAGCAAGCCATCGCCGCAGTGGATGGTGAGCACCTGATTCTGCGCACCAGCTGGGTGTACTCGCTGTACGGGCGCAATTTCCTGCTGACCATGCAACGCCTGCTGCAGGAAAAACCGCAGCTGCGCGTGGTCAACGACCAGATCGGCGCCCCCACCTGGGCCACGACCATTGCCGCCGCCACCCGGGAACTCATCGAGCGCTGGCAAGCCGGGCAGCGCGGCGCCTGGGGCACCTATCACCTGACCGCCCAGGGCGATACCTCCTGGTTTGGCTTCGCCCAGGCCATCGGCGAACACCTCAAGGCGCGCGGCCTGCCTTGCGCCGAGCTGCTGCCGATCCCTTCCAGCGAGTACCCGACCCCGGCGCGTCGCCCGGCCAACTCACGCCTGGACTGCTCGCGCCTGGCCCGTGAGTGGGACGTACACCTGCCGCACTGGCAGCAAGCGCTGATCGACTGCCTCAAGTAGCGCATAATTGCGCCAGACCCGTCTGGCGCACTTACGCGATGATTGCAAAACCCACCTCCCCTCGCCGTCCCCGCTGGCGCAGCCTGGCCCTGCTGGCCCTGTGCCTGGCGCCACTGCTGTGGCCACTGCACCATCTGGCCGAGCGCTACTACCAGGACGAACTGGCCTCGCAGAACCGCCAGACCCTCGACCTGTACGTCGCCAACCTGCTCGGCACCCTGCACCGCTACGAAACCCTGCCGCAGATCCTCGGCGATCTACCTGCGCTGCGCGGCGTGCTGGCCGACCCGTTCCGCCTCGAAGCAGTCACCAACGCCAACCGCCTGCTCAAGGACATCGTCCAGCAGACCGGCGCCGAGGTGATGTACCTGATGGACGTCAGCGGCAACACCCTGGCTGCCTCCAACTGGGACAAGCAGGACAGCTTCGTAGGCCGCAACTTCTCTTTCCGCCCGTATTTCATCGAAGCCATGGCCGGCCGCCTGGGTCGTTTCTTCGGCCAGGGCACCACCTCGGCCAAACGCGGCTACTTCTTCGCTGCCGCCGTGCGCGACCGCGAGCGCATCGTTGGCGTGCTGGTGGTCAAGGTCGACCTGGACCACACCGAAACCCTCTGGGGCCGTACCCCCGAGCAACTGCTGCTGACCGACCACAACGGCGTGGTGATCCTCACCTCGCGCCCCGAGTGGCGTTTTCGCGCCACCCGCGAGCTGACTGACGCCGAGCGCCGGGCAATCGTCGCCATCCAGCCCTACCCGACCCAGGCCCCGCAACCGCTGGTGCTGAACCAGGACGCCTGGCTCACCCAGACCCGCGACATCAAGGAAACCGGCTGGCAGGTGAGCATCCTCGCCCCGCGCCTGTTGGTCGATCGCTCGGTGCAGACGGTGATGGCTATCGGCGCCGGCGCGCTGCTGGTGCTGATGCTGTTCGCCGGCCTGGTGATGCAGCGGCGCCGCCACTACATCGACCGCATCGACTTCGAGGCCCGTGGCCGTCAAGAGCTGGAAACCCGCGTGGCCGAGCGTACCGCCGCCCTCGAAGGCCTTAACGCCCGGCTGAAAAGCGCCGTGCTGGAACGCGAGAACGCCCAGCAGGAGCTGGTGCGCGCCCAGGATGAACTGGTCCAGGCCGGCAAGCTGTCGGTGCTCGGCACCATGTCAGCGAGCATCAGCCACGAGCTCAACCAACCCCTGGCGGCGATCCGCAGCTACGCCGAGAACGCCGAAATCCTGCTCGACCACCAGCGCACCGAGGACGCCCGCGGCAATCTCAAGCTGATTGGCGAACTGACCGGGCGCATGGCCTCGATCATCGCCCACCTGCGCGCCTTTGCCCGTCGCGACCGCCACGCCCCGGAAAGCGTGGCCCTGCAACCGGCACTGGATGATGCCCTGGCCCTGTTGGCCAAGCGCCGTCGGGCGATGGCCGTGGAGCTGATCCGCGACCTGCCCGAGGCCACCCTGTGGGTGCAGGCCGGCGAAACCCGCCTGCGCCAGGTGCTCGGCAACCTGCTGGCCAACGCCCTCGACGCCCTGACGGAAAAGGCCAACCCGCGGCGCCTGTGGCTGAGTGCCGAAAAGCACGATGATTACGTCTACCTGTACATTCGCGACAATGGCCCGGGCTTCAGCCGCCAGGCTCTGGAGCACGCCAAAGAGCCGTTCTTCACCACCAAGACCCGCACCCAGGGCCTGGGCCTGGGCCTGGCCATCTGCGAAAGCCTGATGCGCACGCTGGGCGGTGAATTGCTGCTGGCCAACCACCCTGAAGGTGGCGCCCTGCTCACCCTGCAACTGCGCGAGGCTGCACCCGGCGCTACCTTGCCCACTTCGGAGGACTCCTCGGCATGACGACCGAGCCTTACATCGACAGCCAGGCCCAGGTGATCCTGGTCGACGACGACCCCCACCTGCGCCAGGCCCTGAGCCAGACCCTCGACCTGGCCGGGCTCAAGGTCGTTGCCCTGGCTGACGCCCAAGGCCTGGCCGAGCGCATCGAGCCCGACTGGCCGGGCGTGGTGGTCAGCGATATCCGCATGCCTGGCATCGACGGCCTGCAATTGCTGGAGCAGTTGCACGGCCGCGACAGCGAACTGCCGGTGCTGCTGATTACCGGCCACGGCGATGTGCCGCTGGCAGTTCAGGCCATGCGCGCGGGCGCCTACGACTTCCTGGAAAAACCCTTCGCCAGCGACGCCCTGCTCGATAGCGTGCGCCGCGCCCTGGCCCTGCGCCGCCTGGTGCTGGACAACCGCAGCCTGCGCCTGGCCCTGAGCGACCGTCAGCAACTGGCCACCCGGCTGGTCGGCCACTCACCGTCGATGCAGCGCCTGCGTGAGCAGATCGGCGCCCTGGCAGGCACCCGTGCCGATGTCCTGATCCTCGGTGAAACCGGCGCCGGCAAAGAGGTGGTCGCTCGTGCCCTGCACGACCTGTCCAGCCGCCGCGACGGCCCGTTCGTGGCCATCAATGCCGGTGCGCTGGCCGAGTCGGTGGTCGAAAGCGAGCTGTTCGGCCACGAGCCAGGCGCTTTCACCGGTGCGCAGAAGCGGCGCATCGGCAAGTTCGAGTTCGCCAACGGCGGAACGCTGTTCCTCGACGAAATCGAGAGCATGAGCCTGGACGTGCAGGTAAAGCTGCTGCGCCTGTTACAGGAGCGAGTGGTCGAGCGCCTCGGTGGCAACCAGCTGATCCCGCTGGATATCCGCATCATCGCCGCCACCAAGGAAGACTTGCGCACCTCTGCCGACCAGGGCCGCTTTCGTGCCGACCTCTACTACCGCCTGAACGTGGCGCCGCTGCGCATTCCACCTTTGCGCGAACGTGGTGACGACATCCTGGTGCTGTTCCAGCACTTCGCCGATGCCGCCAGCCAGCGCCATGGCCTGCCACCTCACAGCCTGCAACCGGCCCAGCGGGCCATGCTGTTGCGCCATGACTGGCCGGGCAACGTGCGCGAACTGCAGAACGCTGCCGAACGCTTTGCCCTGGGCCTGGAGCTGGCCCTCGATGGTCAGGCACCGGCGCCTGCCCCCAGCGCTACGCCGATACTGCCGGGCAATCTCAGCGAACAGGTCGAGCAGTTCGAGCGCTCCCTGATCGCCGCCGAACTGGCCCAGCCCCATGGCTCCATGCGCAGCCTCGCCGAAGCCCTCGGCATCCCGCGCAAGACCCTGCACGACAAGCTGCGCAAGCACGGTCTGCATTTCGAAGGCGGTAGCAGCGGCAGCGACGACCACGAGGAAAACCGCCCATGAGTTCCGATAGCCAATACCTGCAGTCCGTGCTGCACGGCGACATTCCGCTAACCCGTGAAATGGGCCTGGAAGTCATCGATTGGCAAGCCCATACCCTGCGCCTGCAACTGCCGCTGGCCGCCAACGTCAACCACAAGAGCACCATGTTCGGCGGCAGCCTGTACTGTGCTGCGGTGCTGGTGGGATGGGGCTGGCTGCACCTGCGCCTGCGCGAACTGGGCATCGATGACGGGCATATCGTCATCCAGGAAGGCCTGATCAACTACCCGCTGCCGGTGACCGGCGCGGCGGTAGCGCGTTGCACGGCGCCGGACGAAAAGACCTGGGAGCGGTTCCTGACGATGTACCAGCGCCGTGGCCGGGCGCGGCTGACATTGGCAACCAGCGTCAGCAACGCCGGCAGTGATGAGCCCGCCGTCACCTTCAGCGGGCAGTACGTGCTACATCGCTGACAAGGCTGTCGCGCGAGCTTCAGACCAGGTCAAGGAAGGCCTGGCGCCAGGCAGCCTTGGCAGGCAACGCCAGGAAGAACGGATTGAGCAGCGAGTCACGCGCCGGGTAGCGGAAAGGCTGGCCATCCACTTCGATCACCTCGCCACCGGCACCCTCCAAGACACCCTGCGCCGCCGCCGTGTCCCATTGTGAAGTCGGCGCCAGGCGCGGGTAGCAGTCGGCGCTGCCTTCGGCCAGCAGGCAGAATTTCAGCGAGCTGCCGATATTTGCCAATTCCAGCTCACCCACCGCAGCACTCAGGCCAGCCAGCAGCGCCTCTTGCTGCGGGCTGGAATGGCGACGGCTTGCCACCACGGTGAAACGACCACCGACGGGCGGCGCATTGCGCACCTGGACAGGCAGGGCCTCAGCAGCCCCTTCAGTGCGCCAGGCGCCGAAGCTGCGGCCACCGAAATAGCAGCGCCCGTTGGTCGGCATCGATACCACGCCGAACACCACCTCGCCATTCTCGACCAGCGCGATGTTGACGGTGAATTCCTCACTGCCGGCAATGAACTCCTTGGTGCCGTCGAGCGGGTCAACCAACCACCAGCGACTCCAGCCCTGGCGCTCGGCCAGCGGGATATTGCAGTCCTCTTCGGAGAGCACCGGGATCTGCGGCGCCAGCGCCAGCAGGCCATCGGCAATGACCCGATGCGCCGCCAGGTCAGCGGCCGTCACCGGCGAATCGTCGGCCTTGTTGGTCACCGCCACGTCGGCGCGCCAGAACGGCAGGATGGCTTCGCCTGCCAATTGGGCAAGCTTGACCACTTCGCGCATCAGTTGCAGGTCGTTCATGCTTCGAGCAGCCCCCGCTGGATCAACAGGTCACGGGCCAGGTACAGCGCCGCCAGCGCCCGCCCTTCAGTGAACTGCGGGTGCATGGCCAGGGCCGAAAGCTCGCGCAGGTTGACCTTGTCGACCCGCATCGGCTCCGGCTCGTCGCCCTCCAGGCGCTCCTCGTAGAGGTCGCTGGCCAGCACCACCTGGATCTTCTGGCTCATGTAGCCAGGCGACAGCGACAGCTCGGTCAGGTGTTCCAGCTGGCGAGCGCCAAAGCCGGCTTCTTCCTTGAGCTCGCGGTCGGCGGCGGCCAGCACGTCCTCACCCGGCTCGATCAGGCCTTTAGGCAATGACAGCTCGTATTCGTCGGTGCCGCCGCAGTATTCCTCCACCAGCACCGCGTGCTCGGCATCGAGCATTGCCACGATCATCACCGCGCCATAGCCGTTGCCGCGGCCGACCAGGCGCTCATAGGTACGCTCGCTGCCATTGCTGAAGCGCAACTGCACGGCCTCGACACGGAACAGGCGGCTGCTGGCGACGATCTCGCGACTGAGGACGGTGGGTTTCTGGCGCATGGGGCAGCTCCTTGGCGTGAACGGGTTACTATACCGTGGCTAGCCGACTGATCGAGAATTTCCCATGCCTGTTCTTCCCTGGTCTGCCATCGACACCGTCCTGCTGGACATGGACGGCACCCTGCTCGACCTGCACTACGACAACCGCTTCTGGCTCGACCACCTGCCCCAGCGCTACGCCGAGCTGCATGGTGTCAGCCGGGCCACGGCAGAAATGGAGCTGCAGCCGCTGTTCGAGCGCAACGCCGGCACCCTCAACTGGTACTGCCTGGACTTCTGGAGCAGCGAGCTGAAACTGCCGATTCGCGAGCTCAAGCGCGAGATCGCCGACCTGATCGCCCTACGGCCCGATGCCGATACCTTTCTCGCAGCCATCCGCAAGGCGGGCAAGCGCGTGGTGATGATCACCAATGCCCATCGCGACTCACTGTCACTGAAGCTGGAGCGGGTGGAACTGGCGCCGTATTTCGAACGGCTGATCAGTTCGCACGATTACGGCTACCCGAAGGAAAACGCGCAGTTCTGGGATGCCTTGAAGGCGGATATCGGCTTTGATCCGCAGCGCAGCCTGTTCATCGATGACACCTTGGCTATCCTGCGCAGTGCGCGGCGGTTTGGCGTGGGGCATCTTTTGGCGGTGCGCCAGCCGGATAGCCGGGCGCAGCCCAGGGATACCGAAGAATTCGCAGCGGTCGAGGATTACCGGGAATTGTTGGTCGGCCTTTAGGGCCCTTTCGCGGGGCAAGCCCGCTCCTACAGGTTATCCACAAGCGCTGAAATGGTGATTACCTGTAGGAGCGGGCTTGCCCCGCGAAGAGGCCGGACCAGGCGGTAGAGATCAGTCAGGAATGCGCAGCACCTGCCCCGGGTAGATCTTGTCCGGGTGCTTGAGCATCGGCTTGTTGGCCTCGAAAATCTTGTTGTACTGGCCGGCATTGCCATACACGACCACAGAGATCGCTGACAGCGTGTCACCCTTTTTCACGGTGACGAACCTTGCCGCCGCCACGACCGGACCGGTCACGGTGATCTGGTCGTCGACGCTGGCCACCCCTTCGATGTTGCCGGCGGCGAGAATGATCTTCTCTTTCTCTTCCTGGCTGGCCACCTCGCCCTTGAGAATGACCTTGTCACCCTCTACAGTGGCCGAAATGTTCGGGTTGCCCAGGCCGACACTTTCCACGTGTTTCTTCAGCTGCTCTTCGGCATTGGCATTGCCGGGAGTCAGCAGGTCGATCAACTTCTCGCCGGCTTCCTTCACGAAACTGAACAGGCTCATGACGCGCTCCTTGTTGACGTAAACCTCGGAGCCAGGAGTCTAGGCCAGGATTGCCCTGCCCGCCCCCTCTGCGACCAATCGACGCGATCTATCAAGGCATAGACCCTAGCGATTAGACGCGCCCGGCCCGTCGGCCTAGGCTGGTGCTATCAAATAGCCGCCGGTTCTCTCGCCCGATGCAAAGCAAACCTCCGGTCTGTGCGGCCTCCATGCCCTTGGCACTGCCTGCCGCCAGCAACACCTACGACTACGTCCAGCTCTGCGACGGCGAACACGCCTGCACGCCGCTGGCCGAAGAAGTCGCGCTGGCCATTGCCTACAACGGCCTGAACCAGGCAGTGATGCTGGTCAGCCCCACCGACCTGGAAGACTTCGCGGTCGGTTTCAGCGTTGGCAGCGGCATCGTCGAAGGCACTTCGGAAATCTATGATCTGAAACTCTCCGGCAGTGGCTCGGCGATGTATGCCGACCTGGAGATTTCCAGCCGCGCCTTCTGGAACCTGAAGAACCAACGTCGCCAGCTGGCCGGCACCAGTGGTTGCGGCCTGTGCGGGGTGGAAGCCCTGGAACAGGCGCTGCCGGAACTGACCGCCTTGCCTGGCGCGCCGTTACCGCCAGCGCACTGGCTGGCGGGCCTGCGCGATCGCATCGATACGTTCACCCCGCTGGGCCAGCACTGCGGTGCCGTGCACGCTGCGCTGTTCATGAACGCCCAGGGCGAATTGCTGATGGGCCGCGAAGACATCGGCCGGCACAACGCCCTCGACAAGCTGATCGGCGCCCTGCTGCGCCAAGGCGTCAGCACCCAGGGCGGCCTTGCCATCGTCACCAGCCGCTGCAGCCTGGAGCTGATCCAGAAGGTGCTGCGCGCCGGCATCCAGACCCTCGTCAGCCTCTCGGCGCCTACCGGCCTGGCCCTGCAATGGGCGCGCAAGCACAACCTCAACCTTATTCATCTGCCCAAACACAGTGCACCGCGGGTCTACAGCCCAGCGGCGGAGTCGTAACAGTCGTGACCTCGTACCAGCATCTCCCGGACAACGCCCCAGCCTCCACCCCTCGCTACCAGCCCTACCACGGCCCCGCCGGTGGTTGGGGCGCGCTGCGTAGCGTGGCCAAGGCCTGGGTCGGCAGTGACAACGCGCTGAAGAACATCCGCGCCCTGCTCAAGACCAATCAGAATGGCGGCTTCGACTGCCCCGGCTGCGCCTGGGGCGATTCGCCCGAGGGCGGCATGGTCAAGTTCTGCGAGAACGGAGCCAAGGCGGTCAACTGGGAGGCCACCAAACGCCGCGTCGATGCGGCGTTCTTCGCGCGCTACAGCGTCAGTGCGCTGCTGCAGCAGAGTGACTACTGGCTCGAGTATCAGGGCCGCCTGACCGAACCGATGGTCTACGACCCACAGAGCGATCGCTACCAGCCGATCACCTGGGATGCCGCCTTCGCCCTGATCGCCCGCGAGCTGAACAAGCTGACCAGCCCTGACCAGGCCGAGTTCTACACCTCCGGCCGTGCCAGCAACGAAGCGGCCTACCTATATCAGCTGTTCGTGCGCGCCTATGGCACCAACAACTTCCCCGACTGCTCGAACATGTGCCACGAGGCCAGTGGCGTGGCGCTGGGGCAGAGCGTCGGGGTCGGCAAGGGCACCGTCACCTATGACGACTTCGAGCACGCCGATGCGATCTTCGTCTGGGGCCAGAACCCGGGCACCAACCACCCACGCATGCTCGACCCCCTGCGCGACGCGGTCAAACGTGGCGCCCAGGTGGTCTGCGTGAACCCGCTCAAGGAGCGTGGCCTGGAACGCTTCCAGCACCCGCAGAACCCGCTGGAGATGCTGACCAACAGCGATCGCCCGACCAACACCGCGTTCTTCCGCCCAGCACTGGGCGGCGACATGGCGTTGTTGCGCGGCATGGCCAAGTTCGTCCTGCAATGGGAGCGCGAAGCACAGGCCAAGGGCGAGCCGGCAGTCTTCGACCACGTATTCATCGCCGAGCACGGCCATGGCGTGGAGGAATACCTGGCCGCGGTAGACGCCACCTCCTGGGCGCACATCCAGGAACAATCCGGCCTGACGTTAGCCGACATCGAGCTGGCCGCACGCATGTATTGCCGCGGCAAGCGGGTGATCATGTGCTGGGCGATGGGCATCACCCAGCACCGCCATTCGGTGCCGACCATCCAGGAAATCGTCAACCTGCAGATGCTGCGCGGCAACATTGGCGTGCCGGGCGCTGGCCTGTGCCCGGTACGTGGCCACAGCAACGTGCAGGGCGACCGTACCATGGGCATCAACGAACGCCCGCCGGTGGCCCTGCTCGACGCCATCGAAAAGCGCTTCAACTTCTCGGTGCCACGGCACAACGGCCACAACACCGTCGAGGCGATCCACGCCATGCTCGATGGCCGTTCGAAAGTGTTCATCGGCCTTGGCGGCAACTTCGCCCAGGCCACCCCGGACACCGAACGCACCGCACAGGCCCTGCGCAACTGCGAACTGACCGTGCACATCAGCACCAAGCTCAACCGCAGCCACCTGATCCACGGCAAGCAGGCACTGATACTGCCGTGCCTGGGCCGCACCGACATCGACCTGCAGGCCGATGGGCCGCAGGCGGTCACCGTGGAAGACTCGTTCAGCATGGTCCATGCCTCCAATGGCCAGCTCAAGCCACTGTCGCCCCAGATGCGCTCGGAGCCTGCCGTGGTCGCCGGTATCGCGGCCGCCACCTTGGGCAAGCAGCCGGTGGACTGGCACTGGCTGGTGGCTGACTACGCACGCATCCGCGACCTGATCGGCGACACCATTCCCGGCTTTGCCGACTTCAACCAGCGCCTGGCCCACCCGGGCGGCTTCTACCTGGGAAACAGCGCCGGCAGCCGTCAGTGGAAGACCACCACGGGCCGCGCCAACTTCAAGGCCAACCTGCTGCCCGACACCCTGATCGACGAGCGCGTGCGCGCCAGCGGCCAGTTGCCGGACCTGATCATGCAGTCGATGCGCTCGCACGATCAGTACAACACCACCATCTACGGCCTGGACGACCGCTACCGAGGTGTGCGCGGCCAGCGCGAGGTGCTGTTTGCCAACGAGGCCGACATCATCCGCCTGGGCTTTCAGCCTGGGCAGAAGGTCGACATCGTCTCGTTGTGGGGTGATGAGCACGTGCGCCGTGTGCATGGCTTCACATTGCTGGCCTTCGACATCCCTGCCGGGCAGGCGGCGGCGTATTATCCGGAAGTGAACCCGCTGATCCCGCTGGAAAGCATCGGCGACGGCAGCCATACGCCGACATCCAAGTTCGTTGCCATCAAGCTGGAACGCGCCCGGGACGACGGTCGAATCCTGTAAGCAGAAACGCCGCGGCAAGAACGAAAAAAGCCCTGAACCGCGAGGTCCAGGGCTTTGTCACAAATAGCTCAGACACGCGAAAAGCGATAAAGTTTCACAGCAAATACAGCAACTTAGATAATTGTGTACAACTCGTGTTACTCGTCGGATTTTCGTTGCCAGCCGCCCTCCGTAGCCTCAAATTCGCCCACGTCATCCCTATGAGGCTCTTTTGATGAAGAAGTATGAATCGCCCCTGGTTTTCTAGACACTCTCCAAGCTCAGGAAATAGCGTTTCTCATACTCTACTGGAGACAGCTGCATAGCACTGCTGTGTCGGCGTTTAGGGTTATAGAACATCTCGATGTAATCGAAAATATCACTTCGGGCTTCTTCACGGGTTGTGTAGATCTTTCGTCGGATTCGCTCTCGCTTCAAAAGCTGGAAAAAGCTCTCGGCTACGGCATTGTCGTGGCAGTTTCCCCGCCGGCTCATGCTGCTGATTACATTGTTGGCCTTCAAAAAGCTTTTCCAATCCGAGCTACTGAACTGACTGCCTTGATCTGAGTGAATCATAACTTGCTGCTGAGGCTTGCGTCGCCAAACAGCCATCAACATCGCGTCGATAGCCAGGTCGCTGCACATCCTTGGCTTCATTGACCAACCAATTACTTGGCGTGAGAACAGATCCAGCACTACCGCGAGGTAGAGCCACCCTTCATAGGTGCGGATGTAAGTGATATCTGTCACCCAGACCTTGTTCGGCTCACTTACCTTGAACTGCCGCGCGAGGTGGTTGGGCGAGGCCACTGTTGGTTTTCCACCATAGAACCCTGGACGCCGCCGATAGCCCGTTTGAGAACGCAGTCCCTCCGCCTGCATCAAGCGCCTGACTCGATTTCGGCCGCATTCCTCTCCCAGCTCACGCAGGTCATCGTGAATTTTGCGGTAGCCGTATACACCTCCGCTTTCCAGCCAAGCGTGTTTGATCAAGCCAAGCAGACGTTGATCTTCTTTTGCTCGGGCAGATTGAGGCTCGGCCAGCCAGGCGTAATAGCCGCTGGGGTGCACCTTGAGGGTTTGGCAAAGGCGCCGCACCGGGTAATCAGTCGAGTGCTTCTTGATGAAGGCGTACTTCAGCCGCACTCCTTGGCAAAGTACGCGGCGGCCTTTTTTAAGATGTCTCGCTCTTCCGTCACGCGCTTGAGTTCAGCGCGTAGCTTGCGCAGTTCGGCCTGCTGATCGTCGTCTTGCTGACGCTGCTCTTGGGGCTTGCTGTAGACCTTGATCCAGGCGTAAAGACTGTGCACGGACATGCCCAGGCGCTGGGCGACATCGGCGACAGGTTTGCCTTTCTCGGTCACTTGCTTGACCGCTTCGATCTTGAATTCTTCGGGGTAACGCTGACGACTCATGGCACCTCCTATTTGGGCCTCATTATGAGGCTTGGAGGTGTCTACGAAACCAGGGGCGATTCAGTACTCCTCGATTCTGTTGTTGTCTTTCAGCTTGCTCAGCGGCGTTGCCATGGCAGGCGGCAATACCGAGGCTGGCATTGGCGGCGCATTGGGTGGGGTACTCGGCTCCGTAGTGGGCAACTCCATCGGCGGTAGCACCGGCGGTGCCATTGGTGCAGGTCTGGGCGGTGCGGCCGGCGGTGCCCTGGGTGCCGACAAGCGCCAGCGTGGCGAAGCCGCCATCGGCGGTGCCCTGGGCGCTGCAGGCGGTAACGTGGTAGGTCGCTCGGTAGGCGGTACAACCGGTAGCTATATCGGTGCGGCCGCAGGCGGCGGTGCCGGCGGTGCGCTGGGTAACTACATGGGCAACAAGGCCGATGAAGACGAGCGCCATGACGACCGTCGCTACCGTCGTGACTACGACGACCGTCGCCACTACGACCGTGGCCGCCACTATGGCCACCGCAAGCACCGTCACTGGCGTGACTGATACCTGAGGCCTGGCCTGTGGGTAAAAAGAGCCCTGCCCTCACCGGCAGGGCTTTTTCATGCCTGCGGGTCGAGTTGCAGGCCGGCCAGGATCACCTGCAAAGTCTCGGGCAGCGGCACCGGCCTGCCGCTGGTGCGCTCGACGAACACCTGCACCACCGTCCCTGCCGCGCACGCATCGGTTTCCCCCGGGCGGTATAGCGCCAGGCGGTACTCCACGGTACTGCCTGCCAGCCGTGTCACCCCCAGCCCCACCTCCAGCACATCCGGGAAGCCCGGCAAGGCGAAGAAGTCCGCCGCCGAACTGACCACGAAAGCTGCCAGCTCGCCATCGCGCAGATCCAGGTCGGCCTGTTCGGCGAGAAAGGCCTGGATGGCGGTTTCGAAGAAGCCATGCACAGTAGCTCCGGCAATGTGGCCGTTGGCGTCGTTATCCTGGGGGCGGGTGAGGATTGGGTGGAAGTGGGAGAAGGCCGTGCGATTGGGGGATTCGGTCATGAGTTATCCACAATTAGTTACATCGGAGAGAAGCTTTCCACAACATCAGGAAGGCCTATAGTCGCAATCAACTATAGATTGCATAGCATGGTGCATCCCAATGAAATCGAGAATCACACCAGTGCCCACTCATCAGCTGGACCATGCAAACCTTAGCCGAATGGCAGAATCAGGCCGAATCAAAGCAACGCACATTGTAGGGCAGCCCGGGGGTTGGGCAGTACAGGTTGACGTCAACCAGCAAGAACATGTGCTCATTGCTCAACGCAGTGGCAATGTCAGGCTGTTCAAGAAATTCGAAACCTTGGTGACCTACCTGCTCGACCTCGGTATTGACCATTTTCAGGTCGATGCGTCTACCTTCGACCCGAACCAACTGAGCACCTACCAGCGTCCTGACCGTGCTCTGGCACTCAAACGAGCTCATGAGGCAGCAGCCTATGAAGGCTGGTTTGCCGAACAGGTCGAGGCGAGCCTCAAAGATCCATCCCCAGTGGTCGAGGACGATGATGCAGAGCGGCAGTTCGCTGCCTTGCGCGCCAACCTCAAAACCAAGATTCGCTGATGCGCCTGGTTTGGCGAGAAATGGCTCTGAAAGACCGTAGATGCATCATGGAGCACATTTCCGAGGACAACCCTACCGCTGCCATTTTGTTGGACTAGACATTCAGAGACAAAGCAAGGCGCAACAGCCTGACACCAACGCTCTACAAGGCTGGCAGATCCCCAGGAACGCGAGAAATTGTCGTAAGGTCAAACTACGTGATGATTTACCGGGTGATGGATGATCGTATAGAAATCATCCGCATCCTCCATGCACGACAGCAGTGGCCCTGAACCAGATACAAAAAAGCCGCCCCAAGGGGCGGCTTTCTCGTTGCGGCTGGGGTCAGCTTACAGCTGTGGGCCAGCAGCCTTGATGGCGTCGGAAACTTCGAACTTCTTGAAGTTTTCGATGAACAGCTTGGCCAGGCCTTGGGCGGCCTCGTCGTAGGCAGCCTTGTCAGCCCAGGTGGCGCGCGGGTTGAGCAGCTCGGTTTCAACGCCCGGAACGGCCTTCGGCACGTCCAGGTTGATGATTTCCAGGTGCTCGGTTTCGGCGCCGACCAGAGCACCGCTCTGGATGGCGGCGATCACGCCACGGGTGGTCGGGATGCTGAAGCGCTTGCCAACGCCGTAGCCACCGCCGGTCCAGCCGGTATTGACCAGGTAGACCTTGGAGCCGAAGGCGTTGATGCGCTTGATCAGCAGCTCGGCGTATTCGCCAGCTGGGCGCGGGAAGAACGGCGCGCCGAAGCAGGTGGAGAAGGTCGACTTGATGCCGCCGCCCGAACCCATTTCGGTGGAACCGACCAGCGCGGTGTAACCGGACAGGAAGTGGTAGGCCGCCTGCTCGTTGTTCAGGATCGACACCGGAGGCAGAACACCGGTCAGATCGCAGGTCAGGAAGATGACGGCGTTCGGCTCGCCACCCAGGTTGGCGTCGGCGCGCTTGGCGACGTGCTCCAGCGGGTAGGCAGCGCGGCTGTTCTGGGTCAGGCTGACATCGGCGTAGTCGGCGTGCTTGTTGGCGTCGAGCACGACGTTTTCCAGCACGGCGCCATGCTTGATGGCTTTCCAGATGACCGGCTCGTTCTTCTCGGACAGGTCGATGCACTTGGCGTAGCAGCCACCTTCCATGTTGAAGACAACGCCTTCGCCCCAACCGTGCTCGTCGTCACCGATCAGGTAACGGCTCTCGTCGGCCGACAGGGTGGTCTTGCCAGTGCCGGACAGGCCGAAGAACAGCGTGACGTCGCCTTCTTCGCCGATGTTGGCAGCACAGTGCATCGGCAGCACGTCGGCAGCCGGCAGCAGGAAGTTCTGCACCGAGAACATGGCTTTCTTCATTTCGCCGGCGTAGCGCATGCCAGCGATCAGCACTTTCTTCTGGGCGAAGTTGATGATCACGCAGCCGTCGGAGTTGGTACCGTCACGCTCAGGCTCGCAAACGAAGTTGGCAACGTTGAGGATCTGCCACTGGTCACGGCCGGCCGGGTTGAACTGGCCTGGCTCCGGGTTGATGAACAGGCAACGGCCGAACAGGTTCTGCCAGGCAGTCTGGGTGGTCATCTTCACCGGCAGGTAGTGCTCGGCAGCAGCCCCTACGTGAACGTAGGAAACGAAGTGATCCTGGGCGTTGTTGAACGCCTCGACGCGGTCCCACAGGGCATCGAACTTGTCGGCCGGGAACTTGCGGTTGATCGGGCCCCAGGCGATGGCAGCCTGGGTGGAAGGTTCTTCGACGATGAAACGGTCAGCCGGCGAGCGGCCAGTACGGTGGCCAGTTTCGACTACCAGTGCGCCAGTATCGGCCAGCACGCCTTCACCGCGTTGCAGCGCTTCTTCAACCAGCTTATCGACGCTCAGGTCGGTGTACACGGTGTTGTTGGCTTGCGTCATGAGATACCCCATCCGGCCCGAGGCCGAGTGCTCCAAACGTTTTGTAGTTGTCTCGAAAAAACTACTACAGCGAAAAAAGTGGCCGGATTATGCCAGAAACGCCCAAAAAAAGTAGGCCCCTCCTGTCAGAACTGCGCTTTTGCGCAATTCGACAGGAGATTCCCCTGTAATTAAACGTTTCAGTGGCGAGTTTCTGACGCCGCATCCGTGCCGCCACCGGCAAACAGTTGCGCAACATCGCTGGCATCGAAGAAATAGCGTTGGTTACAGAACTGGCAATCAATCTCCACCGTGCCGCCGCACTCCTCGACCAGCGCCTTGGCATCGTGCTCGCCCAAACTGACCAGCGCATTGCCGGAACGTTCGCGCGAACAGCTGCACTTGAAGCGCAGCGGCTGGATGTCGAACAGGCGTACCGCGTCTTCGTGATAAAGACGGTGCAGCAGGGTTTCGTTGTCTTCCGACCACTCTTCGGGCTTGAGCGTCTTGGCCAGGGCAATCACGTGCTGCCAGCTGTCTTCGCGTTCTTCATCGTCCGGCTGGCGATCGCGCGGCAGCTGCTGCAGCAGCAGGCCACGGGCCTTGCCACCTTCGGCGTTGAGCCAGAAGCGGGTGTTGAGCTGCTGCGACTGCACGAAGTAGTTGGTGAAGCACTCCGACAAGTTGGCGCCGTCCAGATCGACGGTGCCCTGGTAGCGCTGGCCCTTGACCGGATCGATGGTCAAGGTCAGGTGGCCGCCGGGCATCAACTGCTCCAGGGTGGCATCGGCCGGGATCTGCTCCGCTTCATAGCGGGCCATGCCGCGGATGTCGCGCTCGCCCGAGCATTCGACCATCAGCAGCGGGATCGGCCCTTCGGAACGCGCCTGCAGAATCAGCAGGCCGTCGAACTTCAGCGCGCCCACCAGCAAGGCGGTAGCGGCCATCAGTTCGCCAAGCAATGCCTGCACCGGCTGCGGGTACTCATGACGCGCCAGCACCGCGGCGTAGCTGTCATCGAGAGACACCCACTCGCCGCGCACATCGCGCTCGTCGAAGATGAAACGTTGGGTGAAATCGGTATCAGGCAAATCGCTCATAGGTTTTGGCTATCTGAAAATGATGACAAAATAGTTACACGAGATGTCGAATCACTGCGATATCCCGTGGTTGAGCGCTCACGAAGCGCTCTGATTACTGTTTGCAATAGAGGTATTTTATGGACAATCGACCACTGTTCCAAGCAAGGTGGTCCTGGGGACCATTGGCAGCCTGTACGCTGCTTCCCATCGCTCTACTGTGTTTCTGGTTATGGCCTATTGGCCAGATACTGTGCCTGACTTTCGACGAGTGGCTATTCCATAGCCTCAACACGCCACTGGCCGACAACACGACCTGGCGCTACATCTGGACCATCGGCAGCCTGCGCCCCTTCGACATCGTCGTCGGCCTGACCCTTCTGGCCGTGCTGATTCGTGGCAACTGGGTGTTCAAGGCCAGCCAGGTTCGCGAAGCCTTCTTTGGCTTTCTGGTCACGCTGCTCCTATTAGTGGTGATTCGCGCGCTGTTTTCCAAGTGGGTGGATGCAATGGGTTGGCAACATGAAAGCCCATCGATGGTGTTCGACAACGTGGTGCACCTCAGCAGCTACTACCCGAACCTGGAAAAAGCCTGGGAGCTGAAGGACCGTTCCAGCAACAGTTTCCCAGGTGATCACGCCTCGGTGCTGCTGATCTGGGCACTGTTCATGAGTCTGTTCAGCCGCCGCCTGGTGCAGCACCTTGTGGTCTGGGGCCTGGCGTTCCTGTTCATGATGCCGCGGCTGGTGGCCGGGGCGCACTGGGGGCAGGACGATTACATTGGCGGCCTGCTGATGGCGGTACTGGCGTTGGGCTGGAGTTGTCATACGCCGTTGGCGGCCAAGGGCAGTGCCTTGCTGCTGCGCTGGACGGCGCCGTTGTTCGCTATCGTTAAGAAAGTGCCGTTGGTCGGGCGATTGGCGGTGATCCGCTAGGGCCCTGGAGCTGCTTTGTAGCCCTTTCGCGACACAAGGTCCGCTCCTACAGGTGCACGCGCTCCCTTGAGGTGCGAAAGGGCCGCACGGCGGCCCCAGCTATTCAAAGCTCCCATGCAGCTGGTGAATCTGCCGCCGCTGCTTCTTGTTCGGCCGGCCATCGGTAGTCACCCCCATCGCCCCTGCCTTGCGCATCTCGGCAGCCTGCTCGCGGCGGCGCACACTCTCTTCAGTCTCTTCATACAGCGTCTGCGCTTCCGGCGCCCCACGCCGCACCAGCGACAGCCCCTTGACCACGACCGTGCGCTCGTCGAACCCGGTACGCAGCACGAACTCATCGCCCACCCGCGGCTCCTTGCCCGGTTTGCAGCGCTCACCCCGGCAATGCACCTTGCCGCTCTCGATCGCCGCCTTGGCCAGCGCGCGGGTCTTGTAGAACCGCGCCGCCCACAGCCATTTGTCCAGGCGGACCTTGTCGTCTTCCTCGGCTTTTTGTGCCATCTCGTTACCTCGAATTCTGTCTTTCATCGAACTGTACTACCGTAACTGACGGATGCAAAAAGTCCCCGCCGTGCTTACAGTTCACCACCTTATCCGCAGGGTGTGCTTTGTGAAGAAATTTGACCATCTGACAGTCATCGGCCTGCGCGAGTGGGTGGCCCTGCCCGACCTCGGCGTGGCGGGCTTGCGCGCCAAGATCGACACCGGCGCCAGCACCTCCAGCCTGCATGCCACCGAAGTCGAGCCGTTCGAGCGTGACGGCAAACCATGGGTGCGCTTCACCGCCCACCTTGGCTCGGTCGTGCAACTGCGCCACCGCCGCTGTGAAGCGCCGCTGGTGACCATGAAGACCATCAAGAGCTCCAACGGCCAGGCGCAGACCCGTTATGTGATTCGCACCACTCTGGCCCTGGGCGATGCGGTCTGGGAAGTCGAGTTCACCCTGGCCTGCCGCAAGAACATGCGCTATCGCCTGCTGCTGGGCTCCAAAGCGCTCATACACGGCCAACTGGTGGTCAACCCCGGCCTGAAATACGTACAAGACAAACCGGCCTATCCGGCCACCCTCTCCCCTGTCACAGGTGCTGCATGAAGATCGCTGTGCTGTCGCGCAATCCGCGTCTGTATTCCACCCGCCGTCTGGTCGAAGCCGGTACCCAGCGGGGCCATGAAATGGTGGTGATCGACACCCTGCGGGCCTACATGAACATCGCCAGCCACAAGCCGCAGATCCACTACCGCGGCAAGCCGCTGGAAGGCTTCGATGCGGTAATCCCGCGCATCGGCGCCTCAGTGACCTTCTACGGCTGCGCGGTGCTGCGTCAGTTCGAGATGATGGGTGTGTACCCGCTGAACGAATCGGTGGCCATTGCCCGTTCGCGTGACAAGCTGCGCTCGCTGCAATTGCTGTCGCGTCGTGGCATTGGCCTGCCGATTACCGGTTTCGCCCACTCGCCGGATGACATCCCCGACCTGATCCAGATGGTCAATGGCGCGCCACTGGTGATCAAGGTGCTGGAAGGCACCCAAGGCATCGGTGTGGTGCTGTGCGAAACCACCAAGGCCGCCGAGTCGGTGATCGAGGCGTTCATGGGGCTGAAGCAGAACATCATGGTCCAGGAATACATCAAGGAGGCCGGCGGTGCGGATATCCGCTGCTTCGTGGTAGGCGACAAGGTAATCGCGTCGATGAAACGCCAGGCCAAACCAGGAGAGTTCCGCTCCAACCTGCACCGCGGTGGGGTAGCCAGCCTGATCAAGATCACCCCCGAAGAGCGCATGACGGCCATTCGTGCCGCCAAGGTGATGGGGCTGAGCGTCGCGGGTGTGGATATCCTGCGCTCCAACCACGGGCCGCTGGTGATGGAAGTGAACTCGTCGCCTGGGCTGGAAGGGATCGAAACGACCACCGGCAAGAACGTGGCTGCGATGATCATCGAGCACCTGGAGAAGAATGGCGGGCCGAATCAGACCCGCACCAAAGGCAAAGGCTGATTCAAGCCTGCACCGGCCCCTGTGGGAGCGACTTTAGCGCGAAGAGGCCGGTGCACCTCACACCGCATTACGCGGCAACAGCAAGCCTAGAGGCAGTCGCACCCGTGCCTCGATCCCACCGCCGGAGCGGTTGCGCAACTCGACATTCCCGCCATGCTGCGCCGCGATCCGCTTGACGATAGCCAAGCCCAACCCGGTTCCCTTGCCCCCGCGTGCACGGTCCCCGCGAATGAACGGATTGAAGATGGTTTCCAGCTCCGATTCGTCGATGCCGGTACCCCGGTCCAACACGCTGAGCACCACATACGGCGCGCTCTCGTCTCCAGACACATAGGCCGCCACCTCGACGCCCTTGCCAGCGTGATGCAGTGCATTGCCGATCAGGTTGCCGAGCATGCGCTTGAGCGAAACCCTGCGCAGCGGGAACGGCGGAATCGGCTCCAGGCACAGGCGCACACGTTCTTCCGGTTGGTTATAGGGCGCCACCACCTCGCGCACCAGGTCGGCCAGGTCGACCTCCTCGACCGGCTCGTCCCGCCCATCGCGAATGAACGCGAGGAACTGGTCGAGAATCGCGTCCATGTCCTCGATGTCGCGGACCATGTCATCACTCAGCTCGTTGTCGCTGTTCAGCAGCGACAGCGACAGCCGCAGGCGCGTGAGCGGCGTACGCAGGTCATGGGAAACCCCCGCCAGCATCAGCTCTCGCTCACGACCGGCCTGTTCGACATCTTCAGCCATCTGGTTGAAGGCCCGGTAAACCTCGGTCATTTCGCTTGGCGTGTCGCTGATCGGCAAGCGCACGCTGCGCCCCTGGCCTACCTGCCGGGCGGCGAATACCAGGCGTTTCAACGGCTGGTTCAGCTGGCGCACGAAGATCCACGCCGAGGCGGTGGACAACAGGCCGATGGCCAGGAACCAGCCCAGCACGTTCCAGATCTTCTGCCCACGCAGCGGATGCGGGTACAACGGCACCTTGAGCCAGCCCGGGCCCAGGCTCGGTGCGTTCACCCACAGCGCTGGTGGCGCATGTATGCGCAGGCGCACCTCGGTGTCTTCACCCAGCTCGGCCTGCATCTGCCGCTGGTAGATCTCGCTGTAAGGCCAGTGCTGCTCACCCTCGGGCACGCCGGAACCGGTGACCCGGATCAGCCCGGCGGCTTCGGCGATCTTGTCACGGTTTTCTTCATCCGCCGCCCAATAGGCGCGCAGGGTCAGTGCCACACCGTGGCTGTACTGCCGATCGACCAGCACGTCCTCGTTCATCAGCAGGTAGACCAGCGTCAGTGCCTTGGAGAACAGGACAACGATCAGTACCAGCCACAGGGTGCGGGCAAAGAAGCTTTGCGGGAACCAGAGCGGCGTTTTCATCGACGGCGAAGCATCATTTGCCAGCGTTTCCGTCTGGTACGAACACGTAGCCTACGCCCCAGACCGTCTGGATGTAGCGTGGCTTGGACGGGTCCGGTTCGATCATGCGGCGCAGGCGCGAGATCTGCACGTCGATGGAGCGCTCCAGGGCGTCCCACTCGCGGCCACGGGCCAGGTTCATGAGCTTGTCGCGGGTCAGCGGCTCGCGGGCGTGCATCACCAGCGCCTTGAGCACGGCAAACTCACCGGTGGTGAGCATGTGCACTTCGTCGCCACGCTTGAGTTCACGGGTGGCCAACGACAGCTCGTAGTCGCCGAACGTGACCGACTCGTCCTCGCTGCCCGGGGCACCCGGCACGCTCGGTGCCTGGCGGCGCAGCACGGCCTTTACCCGCGCCATCAGCTCGTCAGGGTTGAACGGCTTGCCCAGGTAGTCGTCAGCGCCCAGCTCCAGGCCCTTGATGCGGCTGAGCTCGTCACCCTTGGCGGTGAGCATGATGATCGGAATCTGGTTGTTCGACTGGCGCAGGCGCTTGCAGGCAGACAGGCCATCTTCGCCTGGCAGCATCAGGTCGAGCACCACCAGGTTGAACACTTCGCGCGCCAGCAGGCGGTCCATCTGTTCGGTGTTGGGCACCGCGCGGGCGCGGTAGCCCTTGCTGGTGAAGAAACGTTCCAGCAGGCTGCTCAGCCCCGGATCGTCGTCGACGATGAGAATC
Organism: Pseudomonas sp. HS6-2; assembly: GCF_049325675.2. NCBI lineage: Bacteria > Pseudomonadati > Pseudomonadota > Gammaproteobacteria > Pseudomonadales > Pseudomonadaceae > Pseudomonas > Pseudomonas sp. HS6-2. The sequence continues at coordinate 5,981,271 of NZ_CM143906.1, forward strand.
TTGTCACCTTCAGCGGTGTTTGCGGTGCCGGTCATGAATAACTCCTCTGATATCGCCGCGCATTATGGCGTAGCCATTGCTGCACGTTGCGTGAGCATTGTTAGCAGATTTTTCCCCGGACGCCAGTTCCGGCTGGCCGGGCGCCATCACCGCAAGCCGTTTGCGATGGGTATAATGCGCGGCTTTCATCCAGCGCCACCGGGCCTAATGCCCACCGGCGACCCCCGTATTCACAAATGTCAGGTGGTTTACATGGACAGCATCAACAGCCGTATCGCCGAGGAACTGGGCGTACGCCCCCAGCAGGTCGAGGCGGCCGTGGGCCTGTTGGACGAAGGCTCGACCGTGCCTTTCATCGCCCGTTACCGCAAGGAAGTGACCGGTAGCCTCGACGACACTCAGCTGCGCCACCTGGAAGAGCGCCTGCGCTACCTACGCGAACTCGACGAGCGCCGCGCCAGCATCCTGTCCAGCATCGAGGAACAGGGCAAGCTGACCCCGGAACTGGCCCGCGAGATCAAGCTGGCCGACACCAAGACCCGCCTCGAAGACCTCTACCTGCCGTACAAACAGAAGCGCCGCACCAAGGGCCAGATCGCCCTGGAAGCAGGCCTCGGCGAACTGGCCGACGGCCTCTTCAACGACCCGAACCTGGCCCCGGAAAGCGAAGCCGCACGCTTCATCGACGCGGAAAAAGGCGTGTCCGACGTCAAGGCCGCGCTGGAAGGCGCCAAGTACATCCTCATGGAGCGCTTCGCCGAGGACGCCGCCCTGCTCGAAAAGCTGCGCAACTTCCTCAAGCAGGAAGCGGTGCTCAGCGCCCGCGTGGTGGCCGGCAAGGAAGAAGAAGGCGCCAAGTTCCGCGACTACTTCGCGCATGACGAACTGCTGCGCACCACCCCGTCGCACCGTGCCCTGGCGATCTTCCGCGGGCGCAACGAGGGCGTGCTGAGCGCCTCGCTCAAGGTCGGCGAAGAGCTGCCCGGCACCCTGCACCCTTGCGAACTGATGATCGGCAACCACGTCGGCATCGAAAACCGCAGCCGCCCAGCCGACAAATGGTTGGGCGAGGTGGTGCGCTGGACCTGGAAGGTCAAGCTCTACACCCACCTGGAAACCGACTTGTTCGGCGAGCTGCGCGACAACGCCGAAGGCGAGGCGATCAACGTCTTCGCCCACAACCTGCACGACCTGCTGCTGGCCGCCCCGGCCGGCCCGCGCGCCACCCTGGGCTTCGACCCGGGCCTGCGCACCGGCTGCAAGATCGCCGTGGTCGATGCCACCGGGAAACTGCTGGACCACACCACGGTCTACCCGCACGCGCCGAAGAACGACTGGGACCGCACCATTTCCATCATGGCCGCCCTGTGCGCCAAGCATTCGGTGGAGCTGATCGCCATCGGCAACGGCACCGCCAGCCGCGAGAGCGACAAGCTGGTGGCCGAGCTGGTGAAGAAGTACCCGGCACTGAAGATCACCAAGATCATGGTCTCCGAGGCAGGAGCGTCGGTGTACTCGGCGTCTGAACTGGCCGCCCGCGAATTCCCGGATCTGGACGTATCGATCCGTGGTGCCGTGTCGATTGCCCGCCGCCTGCAGGACCCGCTGGCCGAACTGGTGAAGATCGACCCGAAATCCATCGGGGTCGGCCAGTACCAGCACGACGTTTCGCAAATCAAGCTGGCCCGTGGCCTGGACGCCGTGGTCGAGGACTGCGTGAACGCCGTCGGCGTCGACGTGAATACTGCTTCGGTGGCGCTGCTGACCCGTATTTCGGGCCTGAACGCGACCCTGGCGCAGAACATCGTCGCCCACCGCGACGCCAACGGCCCGTTCACTACCCGTGCAGCACTGAAAAAGGTCAGCCGCCTCGGTGAGAAAACCTTCGAACAGGCCGCCGGCTTCCTCCGTGTGATGAACGGCGACAACCCGCTCGACGCCTCCGCCGTGCACCCTGAGGCCTACCCGCTGGTGCAGCGCATCGCCGCCGACACCGACCGCGACATCCGCTCGCTGATCGGCGACAGCGGTTTCCTCAAGCGCCTGGACCCGAAAAAGTTCACCGACGAGACCTTCGGCCTGCCGACCGTCACCGACATCCTCCAGGAACTGGACAAACCCGGCCGTGACCCACGCCCGGAGTTCAAGACCGCCACCTTCCAGGACGGCGTCGAGGACCTCAAGGACCTGGAGCCGGGCATGATCCTCGAAGGCGTGGTGACCAACGTCACCAACTTCGGTGCCTTTGTCGACATCGGCGTGCACCAGGACGGCCTGGTGCACATCTCGGCGCTGTCGGAGAAGTTCGTCAAGGACCCGCGTGAAGCGGTCAAGGCCGGCGACGTGGTCAAGGTCAAAGTCATGGAAGTGGACATCCCGCGCAAGCGGGTCGGCCTGTCCATGCGCATGAGCGACACCCCGGGCGAGAAAGTTGAAGGCAACCGTGGCGGCAACCGTGGCAATGGCGGCAACCGCCAGCAGCAGGCGCCGCGCCAGCGTGAAACCGTCACTGCAGCCCCGGCCAACAATGCCATGGCCGCCCTGTTCGCCAACGCCAAGCAGCTGAAGAAGAAGTAATGGACATCCCCAAGGAAGTGCTCCAAAGCGCCTACAGCCAGCTCCTTGGCTGCCGCGTGCAACGCCTGGATACAGGCGTTGCCGAGGTAGCCCTGGCGCTCGAGCCGCACCTGCGCAACCGCGGCCAGAAGCTGCACGGCGGGGCAATCTTCAGCCTGGTGGACATCGCCATGGGCCTGGCCTGCTCGGCCAGCCACGGTTTCGACCAGCAGAGCGTGACCATCGAATGCAAGATCAACTACATGCGCGCCGTCAGCGATGGTGAAGTGCTGTGCACCGCCCGAGTGCTGCACGCCGGGCGCCGTACCCTGGTGGTCGACGCCGACGTAGTTCAAGGCGACAAACTGGTGGCGAAAGCGCAAGGAACCTTCGCGGTTCTCTAGCTCACCAAGGGGTATCTGCGGTATTTTTCGGCAGTGCGCTGGCACTGCCGGAACCGCGTAAACCAGGCGACAACGCCAGTTCCTTTTTTCCTACCCTTGTAGACCGTCATCTCTACCCCCATATTGGGGCGACTGACGCGTGAAGGAATACATCTTGAGCGACCTCCTCAACCGCCGCCTGAGCCTGCTCGGCGCCAATCTTCCCCTGCTCAAGCTGTGCCTGCACGGTATTGAGCGCGAATGCCTGCGCGTGACCGACGAAGGTCGCCTGGCCCAGACCCCGCACCCCGAGGCACTGGGATCGGCGCTGACCAACGAGCAGATCACCACCGATTATTCCGAGTCGCTACTGGAGTTCATCACTCCAGCCCTGGCCGACCCGGCCAAGGTGCTCGAAAGCCTCGAGCAGACCCACCGCTTCGTCTACAGCAAGCTTGGCGACGAATACCTGTGGAGCCCGTCGATGCCTTGCACGCTGCCGGCCGAGGAGGACATCCCGATCGCCGAGTACGGCACCTCGAACATCGGCAAGCTCAAGCACGTCTACCGCAAGGGCCTGGCCCTGCGTTACGGCCGCACCATGCAGTGCATCGCCGGCATTCATTACAACTTCTCGCTGCCCGAAGCGCTGTGGCCGTTGCTGCGCGATAGCGAAGGCAGCGAGGAAAGCGACCGCGACTACCAGTCCTCGGCGTACATTGCGCTGATCCGCAACTTCCGCCGCTACAGCTGGCTGCTGATGTACCTGTTCGGCGCCTCGCCGGCACTGGACAAAGGCTTCCTGCGTGGCCGCCCGCACCAGCTCGAAGAGCTCGATGCCGAAACCCTGTACCTGCCCTACGCCACCAGCCTGCGCATGAGCGACCTGGGCTACCAGAGCAACGCCCAGGCCGGCCTAACGCCCTGCTACAACAACCTCGCCAGCTACACCGACAGCCTGCGCAAGGCCGTGGGCACGCCCTACCCACCTTACGTCGAGGTCGGTACGCATGTGGATGGCGAATGGGTGCAGCTGAACACCAACATCCTGCAGATCGAGAACGAGTACTACTCGAACATCCGCCCTAAACGCGTCACCTACACCGGCGAGCGGCCGATCCAGGCGCTGACTTCGCGCGGCGTGCAGTACGTCGAAGTGCGCTGCCTGGACATCAACCCGTTCCTGCCGGTGGGCATCGACCTGACCGAAGCGCGCTTCCTCGACGCCTTCCTGCTGTTCTGTGCCCTCGAAGAAAGCCCGCAGCTGGACAACGGCGAGTGCGGCCAGTGCACCAGCAACTTCCTTACCGTGGTCAAGGAAGGCCGTCGCCCGGGCCTGGAACTGCAGCGCAACGGCCAGCCCATCGCCCTGCGCGAATGGGCCACCAAGCTGATCAGCCGCATCGGCAAGCTGGCGGAGTTGCTCGACCGCGCCCAGGGTGGCAACGAGCACGCCAAGGCCCTAGCCACCCAGCAGGCCAAGGTCGAGGACGCCTCGCTGACCCCGTCGGCCCAAGTGCTGGCGCGCATGACCGAGCATGACGAAACTTTCGTCCAGTTCTCCCTGCGCCAGAGCCGCCTGCACGCCGAGACTTTCCGCGAGCAGCCACTGTCAGCCGAGCAGCAACAGGCCTTCGAGACCCTGGCGCGCGAGTCGCTCGCCAAGCAGTCCGAGCTGGAACAAGAAGAGGTCGGTGACTTCGACCTGTTCGTTGGCGCCTACCAGGCCAGCATTCTGGCGATCAGCAACTGATGAGCCGCACCGCTACCCCGCGCAAGCCCCGCGCCAGCAGCCAGGCCAGGATCGAAGCGATCCTGGCGGCCGCGCGCGAGCTGCTGGCTGAACAAGGGGTGGCAGCCCTGTCGATCTACAACGTGGCCGAGCGGGCGCAGATTCCACCGTCGTCGGTCTACCACTTCTTTGCCAGCGTCCCGGCCTTGCTGGAAGCGTTGACCGCTGATGTGCACAGGGCATTTCGCGAGGCTTTGAGTGCACCGATCGACAGCAGTACCCTCACCACCTGGCACCAACTGTCGCGGCTGATCGAGCAGCGCATGCTCGACATCTACCGCGAGGATGCCGCGGCTCGACAGCTGATCCTTGCCCAGCATGGCCTGAGTGAAGTGGTCCAGGCCGACAGGCTGCACGACATGGAGCTGGGCGACCTGATGCACAGCTTGTTCAGTCGTCACTTCCAGTTGCCGGTGATGCCGAGCGATGTCGATGTATTTGCCTTGGCCATGGAGCTGAGCGACCGCGTCTATGCGCGTTCGATGCAGTTGTTCGAGCAGATCACGCCGCGTATGGCAGAAGAAGGCATGCGGGTGTTCGAGGCGTATCTGGCGCTCTATCTGCCACCCTTCCTGCCAAGACGCATCGACGCCTGAGCAGTAATAACTACCACCGGGCGCAACACAACGATCGTTTCAATGAGGTTTCAGCGTACGCGCAACCTCAGAGAGACCCTTGTTCATGCCCCCTTCAAAAGCGCCCCTTGCCGTCACCCTCGAAACGCTCGACTTGGCCGGCCGTGTCAGTCACGACCATCAGCTGCCAGGCATGGGCAACCTGCTTGCAGCCGCTCGAAGAACCTTGACCCCAGCCGCCAGGCAGCTACGAAACCTGTTGAGCCAGGCGCCCAACCTGCATCAGACCGTGCGTAACGCATTGCAGGCGAACCTGCAGATCTCGCCTGACGCCTGCGGCTTGCGCCATGCCGATAGCCAAGTGACCTTGCTGACCTTCGCCGCCCGCCTGCTGGCTAGCCCGGTGTTCGCCAATCCTTTTGCGCACTGGTCTACCTGGGGCTTCGACGAGAGCACAGCACACGCGCAAATGACCGCCGCACAGTGGGCGACCCACCTCATCCCGATCGTGAACGCGGCGAAGCTGCACACTCCGCTCAACTACTGGGGAGGGCGTATGCCGGGGACAGACATTTCACGGCAAACCCACGCAGTCAATCTGCTACGTCTGCATTTCAACTGCAGCCTGGACATTGCATACGGCCGGGGCGCACTGAGCATCAACAGTTGGCAGCAAGGCCGGCAACCATCACCACGCCACGCGCAGTTGCAATGGCGACTGGCGACTGGCAGAACACTGACCAGCACGGCTGCGCTGGTGATCGCCCCCGCGCCCGGCCAGGCGCATTGGCTGATCTATATTCCGGGCACGCTGAACAGTGTGCAGCAATTCGTCAACCTCAAGAGTCTGCGCGACTGGATCTACCAGAATCGCTTCAGGTTCTGGTCGGACCCAAGGGATCCGATAACGGCCGGCACCCGCGACGACGTTCTGGTCACCGAGGTTCAAGGCGACGGCATCAGCCTGTTCATGGAACAGACCTTGCGCCAGCATCAGGAAATCATTGACCACTACCTGCTCGAGGCCTGCAGGCAAAGTGAAACCGATCCTTTGGAGTGGACCGCCTTGCAGGCTTGGGAAAACGAGCGTGGCGAAATGGTTCCAAAGGCTCTGGACCCTACCGTCGAAGCAGCCATCGATGAAGTGATCACCAAAGATGCTGCGCTGCCGGAAGAGGAAGTGCACTTTGCCTGTTTGGAGCAACACTTGCCCACAGGCTGGCGCCAACGGCTTGTCGAGCGCCAGGAAACGCTGCTGGAACAGTACCTGGGCAGTGACCTGAAACTCACCTCAGACAAGGTATCGCTGTTACGAGAGCGCCAGGCGTTGCTCGACCAGCTGCAGGACGCGCATGACACATACCTTCTGGAGCTGCCCGATCCAGTGACCAGTACCGACCTGCAGCAGCGCGTAGGTGCAGTAACGCGGATAGAACAGATCGCCGACGGGCTGTGTCAGGCTTTGCTGAAAGAAGCGCGCCTGCAGCATACATTGAGTGATCTGTCCGCCAGCCACCTGGACTGGATAGAAAGGCTCGTCGAAAGGCCTGAAGCAAGCCTGCAACGCCCAGTGCAAGCCAGCACACTGGAACTGGTCAGCGTAGATCGCAAGTGGCAGTTGCGTGGCTACATGACGTTTCGCGCCATCCCGAAGGATGACGAGGAGGCAGAAGACCAAACGGTGCTGCTGTACCGTCCAGGCCTGCGTGGCGGACTGATGGCCTTCGAAGACGAATCAGCGCTTGCCAGGCGACTGCTTGCCACGCTTCAAGGCGCATGGCCCGATGCCCTGCTGGAGTCGACGCAGCCAGCCGATGAAATGCAGATCCTGCAAGCATTGTCGGACTCACCTTCGGTGACCTTCACCCACGTTCCCGTGTCGTCGCATTTCATGCAGCACTGCGTGCAGGCCATTGCAGCCGGCTTGCCTGCCGACACCAGCCGGGAGCAAGCCCGGCAGCGCCTGTGCATAAGCGAGAACCGCGCCAGGGCGGTAGCCTTGGCACGCTTTGCTGAACAGAACCGCAGCAGCCACATCCACGAGCAATTGAGTGCGTTGCGCCACCTTGACGCAAACCAGCTCACCGCGCTGAGCGCCCAGACCGACGCCCTGAAAGATGCGCTGTGTGCCTCCAGCGAGCTGCTCAAGCTGAGCTTGCCATCACGCAAGCACTTTGCGCAGCTCAGGCTGAATGCCCATCTACGCCGTGAGTTCTCCCGGCAGTCATTACCGCACATTACCCTCGACATCGCCGACAGCGTGACCATCAGGCGCGAAGTGACGGGCCAATCGGCGCTAGGTGGAGCTGGATCACGAGAAGTGCCCGTATTCAGCACGTCGCGTAGCGAAGTGACGCTGGCGTCTTTCATGTTATGGGCACTGGATGATCAGCGGCGCCTGCGTTTGAACAATGCCAACGTCAGGTTCGAGCCAGCGGCAGATCTCTCTCTGCAACGCACATTGACGCCTGCCTACCTGGCCGACCTGATTCAGCAGCTGGATATCGCCGGGAGCTACGAAAAACGCATCACCCAAACGTATCTTGGCTTTGAACACGAGTCTGACTGGCAAGTGCAATGGCGCCAGGAAACCCTTCGCACCCCATACGAAATTCGCCTGCAACTGCTGACGACGAGCCGACCGACCAGCCTGGCAGCCGACGGTCAGCAGCTTTTGGAAACGTTCTGCAGCGAACAGCTCGACGCCGTTACCAGCAGAACGATCAAGTACCATTCGGTGATGCTCAAGCCAGGCACGGCAGCAAATGGCTCCAGCGACAGCGTGGGGCTGTCGGGCATCTACCTGATCGAGGGCGCTGCTGGTCCCGTACTGTTGTACATGCCCGATGCGCCTAATGGCAAAGTCATCAGCCAGTACCCAAGCCCCACAGCTGCCTGCCAGGCACTGCAGGACATGGCGCTGGACAGCAAGATGGCTCAATACCTGGCCACCCAGTCCCAATCGGGCAACCCCGATCACCTTGAAAGCTACATCAACACCGCCCTGCAACAAAACTTCCAAGGCTTCATCGAGCCAGGCCCAACACGTTCCGAGTCCTTGCCTACACATGAATGCCGCCAGGAGATGGGCGAGCACATACGCAAACACCGCGCCACGTCACGCAGCCAGGACGACCTGGCCCTCGCCGAGCCTGAAATTGCCATTCGACACTTGTTCCTGGGTTTGAGAATAGCGTTCGGCATCTTGCCGGGCGTTGGTACGGCCATGGCACTGTACGATGGCTGGCATGCATCGTTCGCTGCGGTCAGGGCCTTCGAGCATGGCCAGCAGGAAGAGGGCCTTCAGCATCTGGTCAGCCTGCTGCAGTCATTGACCGATGCCATGATGTCGCTCGTGCCGCTGGCTGCCACCCCCGGCAATCCTGCAGTAGCGGCCCGACTGCTGACCCAGCAACGACAGCGCCTTGACCCGCTGCGACCGTTGCCCGCCATTCGCAAGGCGCCCCTCAGCCCATTCGTGGGCTACGAGGCAGAATTGCCAACCGGCCCCATGCTGCCCTCGACGTTACCGCAAGGGGCGGGCGTGTTCGAACACGTGGCAACGCGGCAGCGCTACATATCGAGGAACGGCACTTGGTACACCGTCGAGTGGGACCCGGCATATCTCACCTGGAGGCTCAAACCCCAAGGTACTCGTTCTTATCGGCAACCCGTACGGCTGAGTGAACAGGGCATCTGGGAAACCCCCGGCAGGCTCAGCGGGCTGCTGGTCGACAATGGCCTGGAGGGTGGCGGCGGTGCCCTCACCACGCTCTACAACCAAGGGGTTGCCTTTTGGCGTCAAGCCATTCGTCGACAACCACGACAACTGACCGGCATGGACCTCGCGCATGACATAAACGACGAACTGAAACGCATCAGAACCCGTATGGGTGCCAAGCAAGCGGACTACCGCATGGCCGTACATGCGGTCGCCGAAGGAGCTCAACCAAGCGACTCTCAACGCGCGGCGATCGTCAGTGCACGCAAACAACTGAGCGATGAACTCAACCGGAATATCGAGTTCAACGCACGCAGTATCGCGCGTCTGAGGGAGCAGCGTGCAACGCTGAGCAGGGCGGACTACAGCAGGTTCACGGCGCTGTGCGAGGCAAACATCAGCGAAATGAGCGTGCTCGACATGCGCCTGGCGTCTGCTCGCCTCACCTTTGCTGCGGCCCAAGTGGAACTCGCGGCCGCCGCCATCCAGGCCCTGCCCGCCCCTTCAGCCCCTGTTGCAGTGGTGAAACCCCTGACCCTGGCCTCACTGAGGGCGAACCAGGAAATGATCGAAACCTTGCAGGAGATCGAGCGCCTGGCCATACGTCACCAAGCCAGGCTCATTCACCTGCAGGGCAATGCACGGGCCGAGTACCTCAAGCTGGCAGAAAGTACAGGACTTACCCTGGACGTCGACAGTGCACGCCTGGTTCGGGCATCAATCCTCTCGACCACGTTGTTCAACGAAAGCGCCGTGGAACACTCCCTGTTGAGCTCGTTCATGGATCACTTCCATGAGCAAGGGGTTGCCTTGCGCAGTACCCTTTTCAGTCACCTGAAATTACCCAGGGCCGGGCTTTCCCGCGCCCAGGAGCGTACATTTCTGAGCAGCGCGCAAAACCGCTACGCTCGCTACCTGAGCCATCTCACGGCTTGGGAGGACAACTTCCACGACTTGCTGTCGCCAAACGAAACCCGTGCGTTCCGCCAACTGATGCGCCAGCTCATGGATGACATCGAGGAGCATCTCGGCAGGACCACCGCCGGCCGGCATCGCCCAGACATCCAGCCTGATCGCGGCCCCAGCCGCCCGCGCTTGTTCGAGACCGTGGAGGGGCCGCTTATCGGCGAAGCCTTCAGCGAGCGGGGGCAGCCACGCATGCGCATCAATCAGCCCAACTCCGACCGCCTGCACACGGTCTATGCCAAGGATGATGCAGGCCGGTGGCGGTTATCCACAGCCGAGCGCGCAGCCCCCACGCAGTCACTGTCGAACCTGGTGGATGCTGCCAACGCCCGACTGGATGATGTCGCCAGGCAGCAGGCCAGGTTGCGCCGCTATCAGACAGCCGATGCAGTCCCTCTTGACCTGGAAGACATCGCCCAGGGGCATGCCCAGCAACTGCGCTTCATTGCCGACAGGGTCCGCCAGAAGGCCGGCCGCTCGATCATCCCCGAGCACACTGCCCTTTCGCAAAGACTGGAAGCTGCCGCCGAGCAGATGCAGGACCTTGGCCGCCAGCTACGAATCGCCCAGACCAAGGCCACCCGCAAACCGACCGTCGGCTACCTGGAATACCTGGTTGAACAGCATGAGGTGGAGGTGGCTTGGTCCCGCACGTTGAAGCCGAAACTGGACCACAAGGGCAAGCCGATCGAATATCTGGAGGAATACCGCATCAATGACCTGGGTACCGGGCAGCCACTGTGGTATGCCCACTTTCACTTCCGGCAGAAACCGGCGCAGGGTTTCTCACGGCTGGAAGCGGGGCACCTGAAACTGGCCAGTGAACGCGACCTGGGCACAGGCGCCTGGCGGGGAAGCATGAGCGAAACGCAAGCCAGCCGACTGTTCGCCAACCTGCGGCCGGCCGGTTGAGCCAGCATCACCACCTGGGCTGGCAGGCAGCCCAGGTGGTGAATGCTTACAGCTTGGCGATAGACACTTCGGTCGATTTCACGAAGGCGATCACTTCGCTGCCCACCTGCAGTTCCAACTCTTTCACGGAGCGGGTAGTAATCACCGAAGTGACGATACCCGACGCTGTCTGCACGTCGATTTCCGACAGTACCGGGCCTTCGAGGATTTCTTTCACGGTGCCTTTGAACTGGTTGCGGACGTTGATGGCTTTGATGGTCATGGCTTGATTCCTTCTCTTTGGCTTCAGTCTGGTCAGTGGGTCATTCAGTGCGCCCAGCGCAATTGCGTGGGCAAAGGGGCTACGGGGTCCGGCTCGGGCGGCGTGCCCGGGGCCGACAGAACACGGTTGAGCACTTCGCTTTCCAGCGCGGCCAGGCGCTGCGAACCACGCGCTCTGGGCCGAGCCAGATCGACAGTGAGGTCCAGGCCGACTTCGCCGTCCTCGATCAGGATTACCCGGTCAGCGACGGCCACCGCCTCGTTGACGTCGTGGGTCACCAGCAGCACGGTAAAACCGTGCTGACGCCACAGGCGTTCGATCAGTTGCTGCATCTCGATGCGAGTCAGCGCATCCAGCGCGCCCAGCGGCTCATCCAGCAGCAGCAAGCGCGGTTGATGGATCAAGGCACGGGCCAGGGCCACGCGCTGCTTCTGGCCACCGGACAACGCGGCCGGCCATTCATTGGCGCGATCGGCCAGGCCAACCGCCTCCAGGGCATCCAGCGCACGCTGGCGCCAATCACCGCGCAGGCCCAGGCCGACGTTGTCGATCACCTTCTTCCATGGCAGCAGGCGCGCGTCCTGAAACATCAGGCGGGTCTCCTCACGGGCCGCACTCAGCGGCGCGGCGCCAGCCAGCAACTCGCCGGAGGTCGGCTGGTCGAGCCCCGCCAACAGACGGAGCAAGGTGCTCTTGCCGCAACCACTGCGACCGACGATGGCGACGAACTGGCCGGCCGGAATGTGCAGGTCGATGCCTTTCAACACATCCCGCTGGCCGAAGGTCTTACGCAGGCCGCTGGCGGCCAGCGGGATGCCACGCAACAGGCGTGGCGGCTGTTCCTTGAGCACGGTCATGCGCCCTCCTTCTTCGCCACTTGATAGGCCGGGTGCCAGCGCAGCCATATCCGTTCCAGGCCGCGGGCGGCGAGGTCGGCGAGCTTGCCGAGCACGGCATACAGGACGATGGCCAGCACCACCACGTCGGTTTGCAGGAACTCTCGCGCATTCATGGCCAGGTAACCGATGCCGGCATTGGCCGAAATGGTCTCGGCGACGATCAACGTCAGCCACATGAAGCCCAGGGCGAAGCGCACCCCGACCAGAATCGAAGGCAGCGCACCGGGCAGGATCACCTGGCGGAACAGGCCGAAGCCGGACAGGCCATAACTACGGGCCATCTCCACCAGTGCCGGGTCGACATTGCGAATGCCGTGGTAGGTGTTCAGGTAGATCGGGAACAGCGTGCCCAGCGCGACCAGGAAGATCTTCGCCGACTCGTCGATACCGAACCACAGGATCACCAGCGGGATCAGCGCTAGGTGTGGCACGTTGCGGATCATCTGCACCGAGCTGTCGAGCAGGCGTTCGCCCCAGTTCGACAGGCCGGTGATGAAACCCAGCACCAGGCCGATGCTGCCGCCGATCACGAAGCCAATCCCGGCCCGCCAGCCACTGATGGCCAGGTGGGTCCAGATTTCACCGCTGCGCACCAGCTCTATACCCGCACTGACCACCGAACTCGGCGCAGGCAGGATGCGGGTCGACAGCCAGCCGGCGCTGACCGCCAGTTGCCAGGCCGCCAGCAGCAGCACTGGCAGGGCCCATGGCGCCAGACGCTGGCTAAGGGTGGTGGAGGTTGCACGACTCATGGCCCGGCCCTCAGCTCTGCGCGACGGACTTGGGCAGGATGTCGTTGGCGACCATTTCGCCGAACGGGCTCACGTAGCCGCCAGCCTTGGCCTGCTCCGGGCGCTGCACATCGAGGTGCGGGAACAGCAGTTCGGCCACCCGGTACGACTCTTCCAGGTGTGGATAACCAGAGAAGATAAAGGTATCGATACCCAGCTCGGCGTATTCCTTGACCCGTGCCGCCACGGTCGGGCCATCGCCGACCAGCGCGGTGCCGGCACCGCCACGCACCAGGCCGACACCGGCCCAGAGGTTGGGGCTGACTTCCAGGTTGTCGCGGTTGCCCTTGTGCAGGGCCGCCATGCGCTGCTGGCCGACCGAGTCGAAACGCGCCAGCGAGGCCTGGGCACGGGCAATGGTGTCGTCGTCCAGGTGCGAAATCAGCTTGTCAGCGGCAGCCCAGGCTTCTTCGTTGGTCTCCCTCACGATCACGTGCAGGCGGATGCCGAAGCGTACTTCCCGGCCCTGAGCGGCAGCTTTCTCACGTACCTGGGCGATCTTCTCGGCAACGGCGCTCGGCGGCTCGCCCCAGGTCAGGTAAAGCTCGACCTGCTCGGCTGCGAGGTCCTGGGCCGCGTCCGACGAACCACCAAAGTACAGCGGCGGACGCGGCTGCTGGATCGGTGGATAGAGCAGCTTGGCGCCCTTCACCTGGATGTGCTTGCCGTCGTAGTCGACGGTTTCGCCTTCCAGCACCTTGCGCCAGATGCGGGTGAACTCGACCGAGGCTTCGTAGCGCTCCTGGTGGTTCAGGTGCAGGCCGTCACCGGCCAGTTCATCCGGGTCGCCCCCGGTCACCAGGTTGAATAGCGCACGGCCGTTGGACAGCCGATCGAGGGTCGCGGCCTGGCGTGCGGCCACGGTCGGCGAAATGATGCCTGGGCGCAGGGCTACCAGGAACTTCAGGCGCTGGGTCACCGGAATCAGCGACGCCGCCACTAACCAGGAGTCTTCGCAGGAACGCCCGGTAGGGATCAACACCCCTCCGAAACCCAGGCGGTCGGCGGCCTGGGCGATTTGCTGCAGGTAACCGTGATCGACCGCGCGGGCGCCGTCGGAAGTGCCCAGGTACTTGCCGTCACCGTGGGTAGGAAGGAACCAGAATATGTTAAGGCTCATTGGAGTTGTCTCCTCAAGGGTGGCGAGGGCCAGGGCGGTGCCCCGGCGCAGGCGAATCAATCAAGGCGCGGTGGCGACCTTGGCCGGGGGTGTCCAGATCACGTCCTTGATGCTCAGCGGCTTGGGAATCAGCTTGAGCGCCTGGAAGGTGTCGGCGATCTTCTGTTGTGCGGCCACCACTTGCGGGGTGAGCGGCTGGGCACCGTATCCTTGGCGCTTGACCGAGGTCAGGGTGATATCGCCGGGCAGGCCGAGCAATGGCGCGACCTGGTCGGTGACTTCCTGCGGGTTGGCCTGGGACCACTGGCCCACGGCACGCACTTCGTCGATCAGGGTGCTGATCACCGCCGGGTGTTGGGTGGCGTAGTTGCGGGTAGCCAGGTAGAACTGGTGGTTGTCGACCAGGCCCTTGCCGTCACGCAGGGTACGGGCCTGCAGCTGTTGCTCGGCGGCGGCCTGGTACGGGTCCCAGATTACCCAGGCATCGACACTGCCACGCTCGAAGGCGGCGCGGGCATCGGCAGGCGGCAGGTAGACGGGCTGGATGTCGCTGTAATTGAGGCCGGCATCTTCCAGAGCGCGGACCAGCAGGTAATGAACGTTGGAGCCTTTGTTGAAGGCGACTTTCTTGCCTTTGAGTTCTTTCACCGACTGGATCGGCGAACCTTTCGGCACGAGGATGGCTTCGCTGTGCGGCGCTGGCGGCTCATAGGCCACGTAGAGCAGGTCGGCGCCAGCGGCCTGGGCGAACACGGGCGGTGTCTCGCCGGTGACACCGAAGTCGATCGAGCCGACGTTCAGCCCTTCAAGCAGCTGTGGGCCGCCAGGGAACTCGGTCCACTGCACTTGCACACCCTGCTCGGCCAGGCGCTTTTCCAGCGTGCCTTTGGCCTTGAGCAACACCAGGGTGCCGTACTTCTGGTAACCGATTCGCAGGCTTTCGGCCTGGGCTTGGGTGATGGCGCCGAAGGACACAGCCGCCGCAAACAGGGCGACCAGACCACGACGCAAGAAGACTGTGCGCATGGCGCTCTCCTGTGCGATTGAGGTTCGGGTTGCACCTGCTTGCCTCGTTGGCGGGCGAGTAAGGTGGTGGAGCAATGGCTCGGCCGGTCAGTAGTTTCGGCGTTGCCTGGTGTTCTGTTGGAGTGACATTACCAGCCCGTACATATATCTAGAAATCATATTTTTTCATTTGTTTATTCCATTTTAATTTGAGTCATTCAGGTTTTTACAGCCATAAAAAAGGGCCGTCGAAACGGCCCGAAAATCCCTGCTATGGCTAAGAGCAATGCAACGAGAAATTCATCAGCGATTAGGCTGCGGGGTCAGCCGCAGATAGGGTTTCACCGCCCGATAACCTTTCGGGAAGCGCTGCTTGATCTCGTCTTCGTCCTTCAGCGAAGGCACGATCACAACCTCGTCGCCGTCCTGCCAGTTACCTGGCGTGGCGACCTTGTGGTTGTCGGTGAGCTGCAGCGAGTCGATCACCCGCAGGATTTCGTTGAAGTTGCGCCCGGTACTGGCCGGATAGGTAATGGTCAGGCGCACCTTCTTGTTCGGGTCGATGACGAACAGCGAACGCACGGTGAGGGTGTCGCTGGCATTGGGGTGAATCAAGTCGTACAGGTCGGACACCTTGCGGTCGGCGTCGGCGATGATCGGGAAGTTGACCACGGTGTTCTGGGTCTCATTGATATCCTCGATCCACTTGTGGTGCGAATCGACCGGGTCGACCGACAGAGCGATGGCCTTCACGCCGCGCTTGGCGAAGTCTTCCTTGAGCTTTGCAGTCAGGCCCAGTTCGGTGGTGCATACCGGGGTAAAGTCTGCCGGGTGGGAAAACAGCACACCCCAGCTGCTGCCCAGCCATTCGTGGAAGCGGATCTTGCCTTCACTGGATTCCTGCTCGAAGTCCGGGGCGATGTCGCCGAGTTTGAGGCTCATGGGGTGCGGCTCCTGTGCTGTGTTCTGGCGTGTGGGTTCAATGTGCCTGCATTCGATGAGAAACAAAAAGAATAAATAACGATTTATTTATAACTTTTACGCATACGAAATCGCGGCCATAAAAAAGCCTCGCACTAGGCGAGGCTTTTGGTGTGGCTACGACTTACAGGAAGCTGTAAGTGTAGTTCACGATGAAGCGAGTCTGATCCTGGTCGGCGCTGGCTTCGTTGCTGCCACCACGGTAGACGCCCTGACGCAGGCTGAAGCCCAAGCCTTTGAGGGTGCCTTGCTGAATGGTGTAGTCGACGCGTGCGTCACGTTCCCATTCGTTGTAGGTGCCGTGGCCGCTCTTGTAGCGAATGTCGTCACCACGCAGGTAGGCAACCGAAGCCTTCAGGCCTGGAACGCCCAGCGAGGCGAAGTCATAGGAGTACTGACCGAAGTTGGTGTTCTCGCCAGCACGGGCGAACTGGTTGATCATGCTGTCGGTGAACAGGTAGAAGCTGGAACCACCAGCACCTTCGTTGCGGCCGTTGCCGTCAACCACACTGCCTTGGTTCAGCCAGACGAAACCGCCGTCATCGCTGACTTGCTGACGACCGAGCATCAGCGCATGGCCACCGAGGGTGTAGGTGAACATGGCAGACCAGGTCTTGTTGTCGACCTTGCCAGTGTTCTTGGCATAGCCACCGTTGTTGTTGAAGTTGTAGCCGCCGCCGTGACCGTTGTTGCCGTCGCTGCTGCTGTCGAAGTAGCGCAGGTCGGTTTTGAACGACTGGTCGTCAGCGATCTTGAAGACGTGGGTCGCGCCCAGGAAGTGCTGCTTGTAGAAGTCTTCCAGGTTCGAGTAGTAGTACTGCAGGGTCAGGTCTGGAGTGAGCTTGTAGTCCAGGCCGCCGAAGCGGAACTTGTTGCTGTCGGCAGTGGCGCCGGCGACCGACAGGCCGGTGCGGTTGCTCGAAGCACGACCCATGGCGTGGGTCAGCTGACCGGCGTTGACGGTCAGGTTATCGATTTCCTTCGACTGGATGGTGCCACCCTCGAAGGTCTGCGGCAGCAGACGACCGTCGTTGGACACCAGGATCGGCAGGTTTGGCGCCAGGGCGCTACCGAAGTGAACCTCGGTCTTCGAGAAGCGGGCCTTGGCGTTGGCGCCGAAGCGTGTCCACTGGTCTACAGCCGAACCGTCGCTGTCGCTTGGGAAGAAGCTGCTGTTATCCGGGTGCTTGCCGCGACCGCCATCCAGGTGAATACCCCACAGGGCCTGGGCGTCGACACCGAAACCAACGGTGCCTGGGGTGAAACCGGAGATGTAGTCGAGCTTGAAGCCCTGACCCGATTCACGGTTGTCGTTACCGCCATCGCGGTTATCGTTGTTGAAGTACATGGTGCGCGAGCTCAGCGACAGTTTGCTGTCTTCAACGAAACCGGCAGCGCCTGCTGTTTGGGCGAAAACCCCCAGTGCCACGGCCACGGCCAGGCTGGACTTGTACATGTTTTGCTCCTCTACGTTCTAATTCTTGTGTATCTCTGGCGGCAGGATCTGTTGCCCCGCTCAACCGTGGATGGGCGATTAGCCCCAAAGCGTGACCATTAAGTCAATAGTTTCTAAACGTTTCTCGACTTTGGTCTAAGACGCCCCCTGCGCTACAGGATAATGACAATCCTATAAATCCAAAATGACCGTTTTATGAATTAGTAAGATTTTTACGGAATATCGTAGGAACCTTTACTGCGAAAAGTTGTATCGGCGCTGTCAATCATACCTTTAGGTTATTTGCAAACGTTTGCCGACCAGCAACCGGTCACACACCCTTACGAAGGGAAAAAAGATTAGCAGCGGATCGCCGTTGCGCCAGGTGCCTTTTCCGGCTATGGCGAGCGTTAAAGCGTTTGGCTCCTAAGCTAATTCTAAAAAGTTATTTATTTTCTATTTCTTAGATCATTTAGCCTTGTCGTCATCCAATACATCCATTGCCTGACGAGAGGTTCACCATGATCCCGCATGCTCCGCTGCGCCTGTTCGCCGCCCTGACCCTCGCCAGCGCCAGCTGGTTGGCCCAGGCCGCCGACCTCACCGTTGCCTACCAGACCACCGTCGACCCGGCCAAGGTGGCCCAGGTCGATGGCAACTACGAAAAAGCCAGCAAGGCCAGCATCGACTGGCGCAAGTTCGATAACGGCGCGGACGTGATCACCGCCGTGGCCAGCGGCGACGTGCAGATCGGTTACCTCGGCTCCAGCCCGCTGGCTGCCGCAGCGACCCGCAAGCTGCCGGTCGAGACCTTCCTCATCGCCACCCAGATCGGTGCCGGCGAGGCCCTGGTCGCCCGCGACAGCATCAAGACCCCGCAGGACCTGATCGGCAAGAAAGTCGCCGTGCCGTTCGTTTCCACTGGCCACTACAGCCTGCTGGCCGCGCTGAAAAGCTGGAACATCGACCCATCCAAAGTACAGATCCTCAACCTCGCGCCACCGGCGATCATTGCCGCCTGGAAGCGCGGAGACATCGACGCCACCTACGTCTGGGACCCGGCCCTGGGCGTGGCCAAGGAAAACGGCAAGGTGCTGATCACCTCGGGCGAACTGGCCGAAAAAGGCGCACCGACCTTCGATGCCTGGATCGTGCGTAAGGACTTCGCCGCCAAGCACCCAGAGGTGGTCAAGGCTTTCGCCAAGGTCACCCTCGACGCCTACGCCGACTACCGCAAGGACCCTCAAGCCTGGCTGGCCAACCCGGACAACGTCGCCAAGCTGGCCAAGCTGTCCGGCGCCAAACTGGCTGATATCCCGGTGCTGCTGCAGGGCAACGTCTACCCGCTGGCCGCCGACCAAACCAGGGAACTAGGCGCACCCACCACCCAGGCGCTGACCGACACGGCCACCTTCCTCAAGCAGCAAGGCAAGGTCGACGCGGTGCTGCCGGACTACTCGCCGTACGTCAGCGCCCAGTACATCCCCAACTAAGACTGCAACCGCACGGAGCCTGCCATGGCCTTGCTCGAACTGGAGCGCATCAGCGCACAGTACCCCGGCGCCACCGCCCCGGTGCTGGCCGACATCAACCTGAGCCTGGGGCCGCGCCAACTGCTGGTGGCCCTCGGGCCATCCGGCAGTGGCAAGACCTCGCTGCTGAACCTGATCGCCGGCTTCGTCGCCCCGAGCAGCGGGCGCATCACCCTCGACGGCATGCCGGTACAGGGCCCGGGGGCCGAGCGTGGCGTGGTGTTCCAGGATGATGCCCTGCTGCCTTGGCAGAACGTGCTGGGCAATGTCGCCTTTGGCCTGGAGCTGGCCGGAGTGCCACGCGAACAGCGTGAGGCCAAGGCCCGCGAGATGCTGGCCCTGGTCGACCTCGACGGCTTCGGCGAGCGGCGCATCTGGCAACTGTCCGGTGGCCAGAAGCAGCGCGTGGGGCTGGCCCGGGCACTGGCCGCCGACCCGCGGGTGCTGCTGATGGACGAACCGTTCGGCGCCCTCGATGCCTTCACCCGTGAGCAGATGCAGGAGCTGCTGCTGCAGGTCTGGCAGCGCACCGCCAAACCGGTATTCCTGATTACCCACGACATCGAGGAAGCGGTGTTCCTCGCCAGCGAGCTGGTGCTGCTGGCCCCAAACCCCGGCCGCGTGGTCGAGCGCCTGCAGCTGGACTTCGGCCAGCGCTATGCCGCTGGCGAGTCGGCCCGGGCGATCAAGTCCGATCCACGCTTCATCGAGACCCGCGAGCATGTACTGGCCCGCGTGTTCTCCCAACGCCAAAACCTGCAGGAGCGCGCATGAGCAGCCTGGATCTGCCGGTCGCCGGCAAACGCGACAATCAAACCCGGCCCGCCCCCCGGGCCCGCCGCCCATTGTCTACCCGCTGGATCAGCGCCCTGACCTTGGCCAGCCTGCTGCTCGCCTGGTGGCTGGTGACGGCCGCAGGCTGGATCGAGCCGCTGTTCCTGCCCTCGCCCAGCGACATCCTGGCCAAGGCCTGGACCCTGCTCACCCAGGGCTACATGGACGCCAGCCTGTGGCAGCACCTGGGCGCCAGCCTGGGCCGCATAGGCCTGGCCCTGGTCGCCGCGACCTTGACTGCCATCCCGGTCGGCATCGCCATCGGCTACAACCGTGTGGCCCGTGGCATCCTCGACCCGCTGATCGAGTTCTACCGGCCGATCCCGCCGCTGGCCTACCTGCCGCTGATCGTCATCTGGTGCGGCATCGGCGAGCTGTCCAAGGTGCTGCTGATCTACCTGGCGATCTTCGCCCCGATTGCCATCGCCACCGCCACCGGCGTGCGCACCGTCGACCCGGCCAAGCTGCGCGCGGCGCAGTCGCTGGGCGCAACCAAGGTGCAGCTGATCCGCCACGTGATCCTGCCCAGCGCTCTGCCCGACATTCTGACCGGCATCCGCATCGGCCTCGGGGTCGGTTGGTCGACCCTGGTCGCCGCCGAGCTGATCGCTGCCACCAGCGGCCTGGGTTTCATGGTGCAGTCGGCGGCGCAGTTCCTGGTCACCGACGTGGTGGTGCTGGGCATCCTGCTGATCGCCTTGATCGCCTTCGCCCTGGAAATGGGCCTGCGCGCCCTGCAACGCAAGCTGGTGCCCTGGCACGGGCAGAGCCACTGAATTCCTGTTGACCACGCCAGCAGCCTGGCGCCTGATTGAAGAGACCGACATGAGCCTGACCATCACTCCCCTCAGCCCGGCGCTCGGCGCACAGATCAGCGGCGTGGACATCAGCCGCGACATCACCGCCGAACAGCGCGATGCCATCGAGCAGGCGCTGCTTCAGCACCAGGTGCTGTTCTTCCGCGACCAGCCGATCAACCCGGAGCAACAGGCGCGCTTCGCCGCCCGTTTCGGCGACCTGCACATCCACCCGATCTACCCCAACGTGCCAGAGACGCCGCAGGTGCTGATCCTCGACACGGCAGTCACCGATGTGCGCGACAACGCCGTGTGGCACACCGACGTGACGTTCCTGCCGACCCCGGCGCTGGGCGCGGTGCTCAGCGCCAAGCAGTTGCCGGCCTACGGCGGCGACACCTTGTGGGCCAGCGGTATCGCTGCGTTCGAAGCCTTGTCGGCGCCGCTGCGCGAGATGCTCGATGGCCTGACCGCCACCCACGACTTCACCAAGTCGTTCCCGCTGGAGCGCTTTGGCACCACCGCCGAGGACCTGGCGCGCTGGGAAGTGGCCCGGCGCAACAACCCGCCGTTGTCGCACCCGGTGGTGCGCACGCATCCGGTGAGCGGGCGCAAGGCGTTGTTTGTCAATGAAGGGTTCACCACGCGCATCAATGAGCTGAGCGAGCTGGAAAGCGAGGCGCTGCTGAAGCTGCTGTTCGCCCATGCGACGCGGCCGGAGTTCAGCATTCGCTGGCGTTGGCAGGAGAATGACGTGGCGTTCTGGGACAACCGCGTGACCCAGCATTTTGCGGTGGATGATTACCGGCCCAATCGGCGGGTGATGCACCGGGCCACAATCCTCGGAGATGCGCCCTTCTGAATGGTTTCCCTGCTCTGGCCTCTTCGCGGGACAAGCCCGCTCTTACAGGAATCGTATTGCCCTTGTAGGAGCGGGCTTGTCCCGCGAAGAGGCCGGTACAGACTACTACCTGACCAGATGCAGGAACTGCATGTGCCGCTCGTACTGGTCGAGGATGTCGTTGATGATCTGCTCCTTGCTGTAGCCCACCAGGTCATAGTTCTGGCTGCCTTCGCTCAGGTGCACCTCGGCCCGGTAGTACCGGCGGTTCTTCAACTCCTGCGTGCCCAGCCCACCCAACGCGAACGACGGCGTGAAGTAGCCACGCATCTGCACCTGGTAGATGAACGGCTGTTCCTCGCCATGGCCAACCTTCAGGCTGACGTTGTCATGGCTCGGATCGTCCTGGGTCACCAGCACCAGGCCCTTCTGCTCGAACACCTCACGCACTTCGGCTATCGCCGGGCGTACCACGTCGTCCATGAAGCGGTACACCTCGTCCCGCGACGGGAAATGCACGGCCTGGCTCAGGCGTTGACGCCAGCCACCACGACCACGGCGTGACTGGGCGAACGGTGCCAGCGAGTGCATCTGCGCGATCTGCCGCTGGCTCTCCAGGTAGAAGGCCTTGTGCAACCCCCACATCATGCACAGCAAGATCAGCGAGAACGGCAGCGAGGTCAGCACCACCGCGGACTTCAGCGAATCGATACTGCCCGCGAACAACAGGCCGCTGGTGATCAGCGCAGTCATCGCGCCCCAGAAGATGCGCAACCAGTTCGGCCCGTCTTCATCAGCACCGCCGCCCTTGGCGGACAGGGTCGACAGCACCACGGTGCCGGAGTCGGCCGAGGTGACGAAGAACACGAAGCTGATGAACACCGTCACGGCAATCACCGTCTTGCTCCACGGGTAAGTTTCCAGCAGCAGGTACAGGCTCATCGACGGGTTGTCCAACGCCGACTGGCCGAGCGCGGTCATGCCGTGGTTGATCACCTGGTCCAGCGCGCTGTTGCCGAAGATCGACATCCACGCCAGGGTGAAGCCCAACGGGATCAGCAGCACGCCGAAAACGAACTCACGGATGGTGCGGCCACGCGAGATGCGCGCGATGAACAAGCCCACGAACGGCGCCCAGGCAATCCACCAGGCCCAGTAGAACACCGTCCAGCCACCCAGCCAGTCACGTTGCTCGCCATAGGCGTACACGTCGAAGCTCTTGCGCGGCAAGGCACCGAGGTAATCGCCGAGGTTCTGGATCAGGGTATTGAACAGGTGCTGGGTGGGCCCGGCGAACAGCACGAACAGCAGCAATGCACAGGCCAGGAACAGGTTGATGTCGCTCATCACCCGCACGCCCTTTTCCACACCCGCCACGGCTACCGCCACCGCCGCGCCCATCATCAGCGCGATGAGGATCACCTGCACCCACTGGCTGTGGCTGATGCCGAACAGGTAGTCGAGGCCGGCGTTCAGGTGCAGCACACCAAAGCCCATGTCGGCGCCCAGGCCGAACACCGTGGCAATGATGCCGAAGCCGTCGACGGCATAGCCGATCGGGCCATTGATACGTTTGCCGATCAGCGGATACAGCGCCGAACGCAGGGCCAGCGGCAGGTTGTGCCGGTAGGCGAAGTAGGCCAGCGCCATGCCGACGAAGGCGAACACGCCCCAGCCATGCAGGCCCCAGTGCAGGAACAGGATCTCCATTGCCTGGCGCCCGGCCTCGGCCGTGCCCCCTTCACCCTGGGGCGGGGTGAGCATGTGGGTCAGCGGTTCGGACACGCAGAAGAAGAACAGCGTGATGCTGATACCGGCGGCGAACAACATGCCGGCCCAGGACAAATAGCTGAACTCGGGCTCGTCATGGTCGGCCCCGAGCTTGATCTTGCCGTAGCCAGACAAGGCCGTGACCACCACGAACACCAGATACAGGGTCATGGCCAGCATGTAGTACCAGCCGACCGTGTTGGCCGCCCAGTTCTGCGCCGCCAGCAACCACTCACCGGATGCCTGCGGGAAGGCGACGACCACCAGGCCGAAGATAAGAATGAAACTAGCCGCGAAGTAGAACACCGGCGGGTTCATGCGGATCTTGCCATTGGCAAGGGATGGGGACGGTGCACTCATGAAACAGGCACCTCGTCGATCGACGTGAGGTTCGGAATGAACGGGTTCAGCAAAGGAATCCTCCTGTTGAACACCGGCAGCGGACCAGCGTTTTTCATTGAACAAGCGTTCAAGTTAAACATGGATCGGCTTTCAAAGCGAACCGGGGCGCCGATTGGCGCCCCTTGTGAATCAGTTCTTGTCCTGGCAATCCAGTTGCAGGTTGGCCTGGGTGATGTTGCTATCGGCCGGCACACTGCGGGTCAGCCAGACGTTACCGCCAATGGTCGAGCCCTTGCCGATGGTAATGCGCCCCAGGATCGTCGCCCCGGCATAGATCACCACATCGTCCTCGACGATCGGGTGGCGTGGCAGCCCTTTGTGCAGCGTCCCAGACTCATCGCTTGGGAAGCGCTTGGCGCCCAGGGTAACCGCCTGATAGATGCGCACCCGCTCACCGATGATCGCGGTCTCGCCAATCACTACGCCGGTACCGTGGTCGATGAAGAAGCTCTGGCCGATCTGCGCGCCGGGATGAATGTCGATACCGGTGGCCGAATGCGCCAGCTCCGAGCTGATCCGCGCCAGCAGCGGCAGGCCTGCCTTGTAAAGGTGGTGAGCCAGACGGTGATGGATGATCGCCAGGATCCCCGGATAGCACAGCAGTACCTCGTCAACGCTACGCGCCGCCGGGTCGCCGTGATAGGCCGCAAGCACATCGGTATCGAGCAGCACACGCAGGCCCGGCAAGGCCGCCGCGAAGTCCTGGATCAGGCGCAAGGCCTGGGCGTCGATACCCTGCAGTTCCGTCCTGCTCTGGCGGGCGGCGTAGCGCAGTTCCAGCCGCGCCTGCGCGAGCAAGGCCGTCAGCGCCGCGTCGAGGGTATGGCCAACATAGAAGTCCTCGCTCTCTTCACGCAGGTCTACCGGGCCCAGGCGCATCGGGAACAGCGCCCCGCACAGCTGTTCGAGAATCTGCCGCATGGCCTCGCGCGAAGGCAGCTCGCGCCCGCCCTGTTCGCCACTGCTGCGGCCATTGCGGCTGCGCCATTGCTCGCGGGCACCGCGCAGGCCACTGACAATGCTGTGCAGTTGCCAGTGCCCAGATGAAGGTTGTTCGCTCACGATGTTCTCCTGCCGAAGGTGGCCAATCTGTCGTTATGCGTTCCACTCTACGGCAAATCTGTCCCTTGGAAAAAACAACGCTTTATTCCATCCTGCGCTAAGTCGGGCATAAGCCGCGATGACGGCGGCACTATCCTGGCCTACCCTCAAAGCAGCCAAAACCTGGCATAGATCAAAATGGAAATAACAAAATAAGTTTTTATTATTTCCTGGCCTATCAAGCCAACTCTATAGTCGCCACCCACTACTTCAACAACAAGCGCGGGGCCTGACATGTCGAAATTTGCCAAACCGCTTCTCAACGCCAGCCTGGCCATCCTGCTGGGTGCCGGCCTGCTCGGCCAGGCCTTTGCCGGCGAGCAACTGAAGACCATCGAGGAAAAAGGCGTGATCAACGTCGGCCTTGAGGGTACGTACCCGCCGTTCAGCTTCCAGGATGAAAACGGCAAGCTGACCGGCTTCGAGGTGGAGCTGTCCGAATTGCTGGCCAAGGAGCTGGGGGTCAAGGCCAAGATCCAGCCGACCAAATGGGACGGCATCCTCGCCGCGCTGGAATCCAAGCGCCTGGACGTGGTGGTCAACCAGGTGACCATATCCGAGGAGCGCAAGAAGAAGTACGACTTCTCCGAGCCCTACACCATCTCCGGCATCCAGGCGCTGGTCCTGAAGAAGAAGGCCGAGCAGCTGAACATCAAGAGTGCGCAGGACCTGGCCGGCAAGAAGGTTGGCGTGGGCCTTGGCACCAACTACGAGCAATGGGTGAAGCAGGACGTGCCGAAGGCTGACGTGCGCACCTATGAGGACGACCCGAGCAAATTCGCCGACCTGCGCAACGGCCGCATCGACGCCATCCTGATCGACCGCCTGGCTGCGCTGGAATACGCCCAGAAGGCCAAGGACACCGAGCTGGCTGGCGACGCCTTCTCGCGCCTTGAAAGCGGCGTGGCCCTGCGCAAAGGTGAGCCTGAGCTGCTGGCCGCGATCAACAAGGCCATCGACAAGCTCAAGGCCGACGGCACGCTGGCCAAGCTGTCGGAGAAATACTTCGGTGCCGATGTCACCAAATGATCGCTGAAAGCCTGCAACTCGTTGCCGACTCCACGCCCTTCCTGCTGAAGGGCGCGGGCTATACGGTGCTGCTCAGTGTTGGCGGCATGTTCTTCGGCCTGGTACTGGGCTTTGCCCTGGCACTGATGCGGCTGTCGAAGATCCTGCCGCTGAACTGGCTGGCCCGGGTCTACGTGTCGTTCTTCCGCGGCACGCCGCTGCTGGTGCAGCTGTTCGTGATCTACTTCGGCATGCCGCAGATCGGTATCGAGCTCGACCCGATTCCGGCCTCGCTGATCGGCCTGTCTTTGAACATGGCGGCCTACATCTGCGAAATCCTGCGTGCGGCGATCTCCTCGATCGACCGCGGCCAGTGGGAAGCCGCAGCCAGCATCGGCATGACCCGCACCCAGGCCATGCGCCGGGCGATCCTGCCCCAGGCACTGCGCACCGCGCTGCCACCGCTGGGCAACAGCTTCATCTCGCTGGTCAAGGACACCGCCCTGGCAGCGACCATCCAGGTGCCCGAGCTGTTCCGCCAGGCGCAGCTGATTACCGCGCGCACCTTCGAAGTGTTCACCATGTACCTGGCCGTTGCCGTGATCTACTGGATCCTCTGCAGCATCCTCGCGCACTTCCAGAACCGCATGGAAGCGCGGGTCAACCAGCACGACCAGGAGCAATGAGATGATCGTCGCCAAAGGCCTGACCAAGCAGTTCAAGGGCCAGACCGTGCTCAACGGTATCGACCTGACCGTGCAACCCGGTGAAGTGGTGGCCATCATCGGCCCCAGCGGCTCGGGCAAGACCACCTTCCTGCGGTGCCTCAACCTGCTGGAAACCCCGGATGCCGGGCAGATCCAGATCGGTGACATCAGCATCGATGCCAACCGCCCGCTCGCCGGCCAACAAAGTGCGATCCGCCGCCTGCGCCAGCAGGCTGGCTTCGTGTTCCAGAACTTCAACCTGTTCCCCCACCGCACCGCGTTGGAAAACGTCATCGAAGGCCCGGTGATCGTCAAGAAGACGCCTCGCGAACAGGCCATCGACCTGGGCCGGCGGTTGCTGGCCAAGGTCGGCCTGGCGGGCAAGGAAGACGCCTACCCGCGGCGTCTTTCCGGCGGCCAGCAGCAGCGCGTGGCGATTGCCCGTGCGCTGGCCATGGAACCTGAAGTGATCCTGTTCGACGAACCCACCTCGGCCCTCGACCCGGAGCTGGTCGGCGAGGTGCTGGCGACCATCCGCGGCCTGGCCGAGGAGAAGCGCACCATGATCATCGTTACCCACGAGATGAGCTTTGCCAGGGACGTGGCCAATCGGGTGATCTTCTTCGACAAGGGTGTGATCGTGGAACAGGGCGAGGCCAAGGCGCTGTTCGCCAATCCGAAGGAAGAGCGTACCCGGCAGTTCCTGCGCAAGTTCCTCGGGACTGCTGCCTCCGAATAAACCTTCGCTGGCCCTTTCGCGGGACAAGCCCGCTCCTACAGGCGGCACGATCACCTGTAGGAGCGGGCTTGTTCCGCGAAGAGGCCGGCACATCCAATGCAAATCCCTCTTCTATAAATATTCCAAAAAGTTAGTTCATAAACTTTTAATAAGCCTTTAGGGTATATGAACCGGACCACCGGACCAGCAAATGTCTGTCGCCATCAGCTGAAGCGACGCATCCACTTTGTGAGGTTCGGTTCTGATGACCACCCAGCCAAATACCCAATTCCACAGTGACCTCGACAGCTCGCCCCTGCTGCTGCCGGCCAAGGTCCTGCGCAACGATGCCGAGGCCCTGCAAGCCGCCCGCGAACTGGCCGAAAGTGCCCGCGAGCAGGCCGCCCGTCGTGACCAGCAACGCAAGCTGCCCTGGGCAGAAATCGAACAGTTCACCCGCAGTGGCCTTGGCAGCATCAGCGTGCCCAAGGCCCATGGCGGCCCGGACGTCTCGTTTGAAACTGTCGCCGAGGTGTTCCGCCTGATCAGCGCCGCCGACCCGGCCCTGGGGCAGATCCCGCAGAACCAGTTCGGCATGCTGCAACTGCTGCGCCTGACCGCTACCGAGGCCCAGCAGGCGCTGATCTTCCGCAACGTGCTGGACGGCTGGCGCATCGGCAATGCCGGCCCCGAGCGCGGCACCAAGGACACCCTGACGCTCAAGGCCAGGATCACCCGCAGCGGTGACGGCTATCGCATCAGCGGTGAAAAGTTCTATTCCACCGGCGCGCTGTTCGCCCATTGGGTGGCGGTCAAGGCGCTGGACGACGAAGGCCGCCAGCGCCTGGCCTTCGTCCGCCGCGGCAGCCCGGGGCTACGTATCGTCGACGACTGGTCCGGCTTCGGCCAGCGCACCACTGCCAGCGGTACCGTGCTGCTCGACCAGGTACCGGTCGATGCCGAGCTGGTCATCGACAATTGGCGCCAGCGCGATCTCCCCAATATCCAGGGCGCGGCCTCGCAGCTGATTCAGGCGGCGATCGATGCCGGCATCGCCGAGGCCGCCATCGACGACGCCATCACCTTCGTCCGCGAAAAGTCCCGGCCGTGGATCGAGGCCAAGGTCGAGCGCGCCAGCGATGACCCTTACGTGATTGCCGACATCGGCCGCCTGAAGCTTGAGCTGCATGCCGCCGAGGCGCTGCTGCGCAAGGCCGCGCGCGTGCTCGACGAGGTCAATGCCGGGCCGGTCGATGCCGCTGCCGCAGCGCGGGCGTCGATTGCCGTGGCCGAGGCCAAGGTGCTGACCACCGAGATCTCGCTGCAGGCCAGCGAGAAGCTGTTCGAGCTGGCGGGCAGCCGCGCAAGCCTGGCCGAGTTCAACCTCGACCGGCACTGGCGCAATGCCCGGGTGCATACCCTGCACGACCCGGTACGCTGGAAGTACCACGCGATTGGCGCCTATCACCTCAACGGCACCCTGCCCGCCCGGCATTCCTGGATCTGACTTGAGGCCCTTGGGGGCTGCTTTGCAGCCCCAATGGCCCCGGAGAACACCATGACAACATCAGTTATAACCAGCGACGCCCAGGCACTTTCCGTCGCCGAGCACATCGCCCAGCAACTCAAACGCGACAGCGCCCTGCGCGACCGCGAACGCCGCCTGCCCCACGCCGAGCTGGAGCTGTTCACCCGCTCCGGCCTGTGGGCCATCAGCGTCCCCAAAACCTTCGGCGGCGCGGGCGTGTCCAATATCACTCTGGCCCAGGTCATCGCCCGCATCGCCCAGGCCGATGCCTCCCTCGGCCAGATTCCCCAGAATCACTTCTACGCCCTCGAAGTGCTGCGGGTAAACGGCAGTCCCGAGCAGCAGCGGCGCCTCTACGCCGAAGTGCTGGCCGGCCGCCGCTTCGGTAACGCCCTGGCCGAACTGGGCACGAAAACCGCCCACGATCGCACCACCCGCCTGACCCGCGACGGCGCCGGCTACCGCGTCAACGGCCGCAAGTTCTACGCCACCGGCGCGCTGTATGCCCAGCGCATCCCGACCTCGGTGATCGACGACCAGGGCCGCCAGCAGTTGGCTTTCGTCCCTGCCGACAGCCAGGGCCTGCTGGTGATCGACGACTGGAGCGGCTTCGGCCAGCGCACCACCGGCAGCGGCTCGGTGACCTTCGACAACGTCTGGGTCGATGCCAACGACGTGGTGCCGTTCCAGAGTGCCTTCGAGCGCCCGACACCGGTCGGCCCGTTGGCGCAGATTCTCCACGCGGCCATCGACACCGGTATCGCCCGCGCCGCGCTGGATGATGCCCTGCACTTCGTGCGCACACGCAGCCGACCGTGGGTCGACTCCGGCCTGGACAAGGCCAGCGACGACCCGCTGACCCTGAAAAGCTTCGGCCAGCTGGTGAGCCGCCTGCATGCCGCTGAAGCGTTGCTCGAACGCGCCGGCGAGTTCCTCGACCGCGCCCAGGCCGACAGCAATGCCGACACCGTCGCCGCTGCCTCCATTGCCGTTGCCGAAGCACGGGCAATCAGCACGGAAGTCTCCCTCGCCGCCGGCACCACGCTATTCGAACTGGCCGGTAGCCAGGCCACCCTGGCCGAGCACAACCTCGACCGCCACTGGCGCAACGCCCGTGTGCACACCCTGCACGACCCGGTGCGCTGGAAGTACCACGCCATCGGCAACTACTACCTGAACCAGGAAAACCCACCACGCCGGGGGACCATCTGATGGCCAGGCAGATCTTGCTCAATGCCTTCAACATGAACTGCATCGGGCACATCAACCACGGCCTGTGGACCCACCCACGGGACACCTCGACCCGGTACAAGACCCTGGAATACTGGACCGACCTGGCGCGCCTGCTCGAGCGCGGGCTGTTCGACGGCCTGTTCATCGCCGACATCGTCGGCACCTACGACATCTACGGCAACTCCGTGGACGTCACCCTGAAGGAGTCGATCCAGCTGCCGGTCAACGACCCGCTGCTGCTGGTCTCGGCCATGGCCGCCACCACCCGCCACCTGGGCTTCGGCCTCACCGCCAACCTCACCTACGAGGCGCCATACCTGTTCGCCCGGCGCCTCTCCACCCTCGACCACCTGAGCAACGGCCGGGTCGGCTGGAACATCGTCACCGGTTACCTCGATAGCGCCGCCCGCGCCATGGGCCTGGAGCAACAGCCCGAGCACGACCGCCGCTACGACCAGGCCGACGAATACCTGCAGGTGCTGTACAAGCTGCTGGAGGGCAGCTGGGCCGATGATGCCGTGGTCAACGACCGCCAACGCCGGGTGTACGCCGAGCCAAGCAAGGTGCGCAAGGTCCGCCACCAGGGCGAGTTCTACAAGGTCGAGGGCTACCACCTGTGCGAACCCTCGCCACAGCGTACGCCGGTGTTGTTCCAGGCGGGCAGTTCGCCGCGCGGCCTGGCCTTCGCTGGCAACCATGCCGAGTGCGTGTTCATCAGCGGCCAGGACAAGGCCGCCACCCGCGCCCAGGTCGACAAGGTCCGCGCGGCTGCCCGGGCCGCCGGCCGCGATCCGCAGGCGGTGAAGGTGTTCATGGGTATCACCGTGATCGTCGCCCCCACCGAGCAACAGGCCCAGGCCAAGCATGCCGAGTATCTGCAGCATGCCAGCGCGGAAGCCGGCGTGGCGCACTTCGCCGCCTCTACCGGCATCGACTTCGCCGCCTACGGGCTGGACGAGCCGATTGGCGCCAGTAAGGGCAACGCCATCCAGTCGGCCACCCGCCAGCTGCAGGAGAACGCCTGGACCCGCCGCCGTCTACTGGAGCAACACGCCCTTGGCGGGCGCTATGTAACCCTGGTCGGCGCGCCCGATCAGGTAGCCGAACAGCTGATCGCCTGGATCGACGAAACCGGCCTGGACGGCTTCAACCTGACCCGCACCGTCACCCCGGAAAGCTATGAGGACTTCATCGAGCTGGTGATCCCGCAACTGCAGCAACGTGGCCGCTACAAGACCGCCTACGCCGACGGCACCCTGCGCGAGAAGCTTTTTGCCAGCGACCACCCGCACCTGCCCGCCGACCACCCAGGTTCCACCTACCGCAACACCCCAACCCCTACCCCGACTGGATCCCTGCACCATGCTTGAAAAACTGTTCCGGCCCGTCGCGGCCATCGCCATCACCTTCGGCCTGTCCACCAGCGCCTTCGCTGCCGAGCCGCTGAAGATCGGCACCACCGCGGCCTTCGCCATCCCCCTGGAAGCGGCGGTGGAAGAAGCCCACAAGCAGGGTCTGGAGGTGAAGCTGATCGAGTTCAGCGACTGGATCGCGCCGAATGTCAGCCTCAACAGCGGCGACATCGACGTGAACTACTTCCAGCACATTCCCTTCCTGGAGAACGCCAAGGCTGCGGCCGGTTTCAATCTGGTGCCCTATGCCCCGGGCATCATCAACAACGTCGGCCTGTACTCGAAAAAGTACAAAAGCTTCGCCGACCTGCCCGAAGGCGCCAGCGTGGCCATCGCCAACGACCCGATCAACAGCGGCCGCGGCCTGCAGCTGCTGGCCAAGGCTGGCTTGATCACCCTCAAGCCGGGGGTAGGTTACAAGGCTACCGAAGATGACATCGTCGCCAACCCGAAGCAGCTGAAGATCCTTCAAGTCGAAGCCGTGCAACTGGTGCGTGCCTACGATGATGCCGACCTGGTCCAGGGCTACCCGGCCTACATCCGCCTGGCCAACAGCTTCGATGCCACTTCGGCTTTGCTGTTCGATGGCCTGGAAAACAAGGAGTACGTGATCCAGTTCGTCATCCGCCCGCAGAGCAAGGACGACCCGCGCCTGGCCAGGTTCGTCGACATCTACCAACACTCGCCTGCCGTGCGTTCGGCCTTGAACAAGGCCCATGGCAGCCTGTACCAGGCCGGTTGGGAGGGCTGACATGAGCCAGGCCAGCGCGCTCCGGGCGCTCACCACACAACCCTCTCCGACTACGGCCAGGGAGCAGGCCCTGCGCCCGGAGGCCAACGAAGCCCATGTGCGCTTCATCGGCCTGGGCAAGACCTACGCTGGCCAGCAACTGCCAGCGCTGCACGGCATCGACCTGAATATCCGCCGTGGCGAGATCTTCGGCATCATCGGCCGCAGTGGTGCGGGCAAGTCATCGCTGCTGCGCACCATCAACCGCCTCGAGCAGCCGAGCCAGGGCCGTGTACTGATCGACCAGGTGGACATCGCCCCCTTTGACGAGGATCGCCTGGTAGCCCTGCGCCGACGTATCGGCATGATCTTCCAGCACTTCAACCTCATGTCGGCCAAGACAGTGTGGCAGAACGTCGAGCTGCCGCTGAAGGTGGCCGGCGTGGCCAAGGCCGAGCGCCAGCGCAAGGTCCGAGAGCTACTGGAGCTGGTGGGTTTGCAGGAAAAATATCACGTCTACCCGGCGCAGCTGTCCGGCGGGCAGAAGCAGCGGGTCGGCATTGCCCGGGCGCTGGTGCATGACCCGGAAATTCTGCTGTGCGACGAAGCCACTTCGGCGCTGGACCCCGAAACTACTGCATCGATCCTCGAACTGCTGCGCGACATCAACCAGCGCCTGGGGCTGACCGTGGTGCTGATCACCCACGAGATGGCAGTGATCCGCGACATCTGTCACCGCGTGGTGGTGCTGGAGCGTGGCGCGATCGTCGAGCAGGGCGAAGTCTGGCGCGTGTTCGGCAGCCCACGCCATGAGGTTACCCGCACCCTGCTGGCACCGTTGCAGGCCAAGCTGCCCGCGGCTTTACAGGCAAACCTTCGCGCCAGCCCGGCGGGCCGTGACAGCGCAGTGGTGCTCAAACTCACACTGCTTGGCGAGCCGGCGCTATCCGACCTGTTCGCCGAACTGGGCGGGCGCGTGCGCCTGCTTCAGGGCGGTGTGGAGACCATCGGGGAACATGCGCTCGGGCAGCTGATCCTGTCGATTCAGGGCTCGCCGCATGACACCCATCAATTGCTCGAACGCGCCCGCCGCTGGGCCGAAGACGTAGAGGTACTGGGCCATGTGGTTTGATCGCTTGCTCGAAGGCCTGCTCGACACCCTGCTGATGGTGGGCGTGTCCTCGCTGGTCGCGCTGCTGCTGGGGGTGCCAATGGCGATACTGCTGGTCACCAGCGACAAGGGCGGGATCTTCGAGGCACCGCTGCTGAACCGGGTGCTGGGCGCCTTCGTCAACCTGTTCCGCTCGATCCCGTTCCTGATCCTGATGGTCGCGCTGATCCCCTTCACCCGGCTGGTGGTGGGCACCACCTATGGTGTGTGGGCCGCCGTGGTGCCACTGACCATCGCCGCGACGCCGTTCTTCGCACGGATTGCCGAGGTGAGCCTGCGCGAGGTCGACCACGGCTTGGTGGAGGCAGCGCAGGCCATGGGTTGCCGGCGTTGGCACATCGTCTGGCATGTGCTGCTGCCAGAAGCACTGTCGGGGATCGTGGGCGGGTTCACCATTACCCTGGTGACGCTGATCAATTCTTCGGCGATGGCCGGGGCGATTGGCGCGGGTGGGCTGGGGGATATTGCCTATCGGTACGGGTATCAGCGTTTCGACAGCCAGATCATGTTGACCGTGATTGCCATGCTGGTGGCTTTGGTCGCGCTGATCCAGCTGGGTGGGGACCGGTTGGCGAAAGGGTTGAATAAACGCTGAAGTGCCTGACAGGGGGGGTGTGGCGCCTGTGAGATCGAGCGCCGCCCGCGCGGCGCATCGCGAGCTTTGCTCGCTCCTACGTTTATTTCGGGCCAATGCCTCCAGTGGGATTTGCGCGCGGACGCCTTGGCGCATGACGCGATATCGCGTCGTACCAACAAGGCGGTCGCGCGCACCTGCCACAGGCGTTACTGGCCAAAAACAAACGTAGGAGCGAGCAAAGCTCGCGATGCGCCGCGCGGGCGGCGCTCGGTTTCACAGGCGCACAAAATCTCTCGCCGTACCCCTCAGCCCCAGCGCAGATCCGCAGCCGGCACCGGCCGCCCGAACCAATACCCCTGCCCCAGCTGGCATTGCTGCTCCAGCAGGAAACGCGCCTGCTCTGCCTGTTCGATCCCCTCGGCATGTACCTGCATGCCCATGCTCCGTGCCAGCGCGACAATCACCCGCACGATGGCGATGTCATCGTCATCCTGCGGCAAGCCGGCCACGAAGCCTTGGTCGATCTTCAGTTTCTGCACCGGCAAGCGCTTGAGCCGCAGCAACGACGAGTACCCCGTGCCGAAGTCATCGATGGCCAGGTTCAGGCCCAGCTCGCGCAGGCGGTGCAGCTGCTCCAGCGCCACCTCCGGGTCTTCCATGACCGCGCTCTCGGTCACTTCCAGCTCCAGCAGCGACGGCTCCAACCCTGTCTGATGCAGCACATCGGCCACCTGCCGGTACAACTCGCGCTGGCCGAACAAGCGGCTGGAAATATTGACGGCAACGAACGCCAGCATGCGCCCATCCTCCCGCCACTGGACCATCTGCCGGCAGGCTTCGCGCAACACCCAGGCATCGATCTCGGCAATCAGGCCGGTGCGCTCGGCGATGGGGATGAAATCGCTCGGCGGCACCAATCCTCGCTGCGGGTGCTGCCAGCGGACCAGTGCCTCGACCCCGACCATCTTCGCTGTAGCCAGATCATGCACCGGCTGGAAGAACACCCGCAGCTCATCTTGGGCCAGCGCCCGGCGCAGCTCGCCCGCGGTTTCCACCCGGTGCTGGGCGTGGGCGGTCAGCTCCTCGGTGTACAGCGCATAGCAGGCACGGCCATTGCCCTTGGCCTTGAACAGCGCCGAATCGGCATTGCGCAACAATTGCTCGGCGCTCAGGGCGTCATTGGGGAACAGGCTGATCCCTACGCTGGCACTGATGAACAGCCGGTGGCCATCAAACTCGAAGGGCTCACGCATGCGCTCGATGATGCCCTGCGCCAACTTGCCGGCCTGACCAACCTGCTGGCAGTTCTCGGCCAGCACGCCAAACTCGTCCCCGCCCAGACGCGCCAGGGTCACGTTGCTGCCCACGGTCTCACGCAGGCGTTCGCCCACCAGCTTGAGCAGCTGGTCGCCGATGGTATGGCCAAGGCCGTCGTTGATGCTCTGAAAGTGATCCAGGTCGAGCAACAGCAAAGCGCAGCCGCGCTTGTTGGCCTGCGCCGAAGCCAGCGCCTGCTCGGCGCGATCGTTGAACAGCAGGCGGTTGGGCAGGCCGGTGAGCGGGTCATGGTGCGCCAGGTAGGCCAGTTCCTGCTCGGAATGCTTGATTGCACTGATGTCGCTGAACACCGCCACGTAATGGCTCAGCTCGCCACTGTCGTCGTGGATGGCGCAGATCGTCTGCCACTGTGGGTAGATTTCACCGCTTTTACGGCGGTTCCAGATCTCGCCGCTCCACTCCCCCTTCTCGGCCAGGGCCGCAAAGATCTGCTGGTAGAACGGCGCGCCGTGGCGGCCCGACTTGAACTTGCTGGGGCGATGGCCCAGCACCTCGTCCTGTTGGTAGCCGGTGATGCGCATGAAGGCCCGATTGACATGCACGATCAGGCCTTGGCGGTCCGTGACCAACACCCCCTCCAGGGTGCTGTCGAACACCGCCGCGGCCATGCGCAGGCGCTCGCGGTCCTCGCTGCGCAAGCGCGCGCCGATACCGATGAAGTTGAGCAGACGGGCACGGGACACAAAGATCAGCAAGGCACTGACCAGTACCCACATCACCACGTTGATCTGCCGGCCCACGGTCAATGCCAGAGGGTCGTCAGACATACTGCGCAGGACCACCTCGGCCAGCACCAGCCAGAGGAACGAGAGCACCACATACAGCGCGGCCATGCGCAAGGCGTCGCGAACGGAAACAGACATGTCGGGGGGGAAAGCCCATGGAAAAGGATGGGGCATTATAAAGGCTGAAACATGCCGTGACTTCCTATCTGAAAGGGTGACTGGTTTTATTTCCCCGCCAAGGGATAATCACCCCTTTCCCCTGCATTCCCGAGGGCTTCTACACCTATGTGGTACAACGGTCTGCTCGACTTGTCGGCCTGGCAACTGGTTGGCGTCACCCTGCTGATGACCCACGCGACCATCGTCAGCGTCACCATCTACCTGCATCGCTACTCCGCCCATCGCGCTCTGGAGCTCAATGGCGCGCTCAAGCACTTCTTCCGTTTCTGGCTGTGGCTGACCACGGCACAGAACACCCGCGAATGGACGGCCGTGCACCGCAAGCACCACGCCAAGTGCGAAACCCCGGACGACCCGCACAGCCCGGTGTACAAGGGCCTGGGCACGGTGCTGCGCAAGGGCGCCGAGCTCTACCGCGAAGAGGCACGCAACCCCGAGACCCTGCGCATCTACGGCAAGAACTGCCCGGAAGACTGGATCGAACGCAATCTCTATTCACGCTACAAGCTCGGCGGCATCGTGCTGATGGCGGTCATCGACCTACTGCTGTTCGGCACCATTGGCATCACCATCTGGGCGGTCCAGATGATGTGGATTCCGTTCTGGGCCGCCGGCGTGGTCAACGGCCTGGGCCATGCGGTCGGCTACCGCAATTTCGAATGCCGCGACGCTGCCACAAACCTGGTGCCGTGGGGTATCGTCATCGGTGGCGAAGAGCTGCACAACAACCACCACACCTACCCCAACTCGGCCAAGCTGTCGGTCAGGCGCTGGGAGTTCGACATGGGCTGGGCGTGGATCCGCCTGTTCTGCCTGCTGCGCCTGGCCAAGGTGCAGCGTGTTGCGCCCATCGCCCACCGCGTCGAGGGCAAGGCCAGCCTGGACATGGACACAGCCATGGCCATCCTCAACAACCGTTTCCAGATCATGGCCCAGTACCGCAAGCTGGTGATCGGCCCGCTGGTCAAGCAGGAGCTGGCCAAGGTCGACGCTTCGGTACGCCACCGCTTCCGTCGTGCCAAGCGGCTGCTGTCGCGTGAAACCAGCCTGCTGGAAGACCGCCACCACGTGCGCATCGAGAGCCTGCTGGCCCACAGCCAGGCACTGAAGACCATCTACGAGAAGCGCCTGGCCCTGCAACAGATCTGGGCCCGCACCAGCGCCAATGGCCACGATATGCTGGCGGCCATGAAGGACTGGGTACACGAGGCCGAGGCCAGCGGCATCCATGCCCTGCACGACTTCGCAGCACAGCTGAAAACCTACTCCCTGCGCCCCACCGCCTGATAGCCGCTGATCGGCACGCCCTGCAACGGGGCGTGCCTGCTGGAACTTCCCCCCTGAAAATCCACTCAAACCCGGCACATCGCCCGCGCGGCGGGCCGGTTCGTGGCCGCGCGCCTTATCAATGAGAACTGCTCCGTGCTCATGGCCAAGAACCTCCCTCCGTCGTTGTCAGGCACCTCGCCTCCCGAAGCTGCGCAAACCTTGCTGGCCCTGCTCCACGCCCAGGGCGAGGTCGCCCGCCTGAGTGAACGCGAACAGCTCTACAGCTCGTTGCTCGACAGCGTCAACGCCGTGCTCTGGGCCTTCGACTGGGAAACCCGCCAGGTGCTCTACGTCAGCCCCGCCTACGAACGCATCTTCGGTCGCCCGGCCAGCCTGGTGCTGGCCGACTACAACGAATGGCGCGACAGCATCTACCCCGATGACCTGGAATTCGCCGAACGCAGCCTGGCCCAGGTGCTGCTCAAGGGCGCAGTGGAAGACCGCGAATACCGCATCCTCAACGCCAGCGGCCAGGTGCGCTGGCTCAGCGACAAGTGCTACATCAACCAGCAGAACGACGGCGACCGAGTGATCATCGTCGGCATCGCCGAAGACATCACCGAAAAGAAGCAGCTCGAAGGCGAATTGCAGCGCCTGGCCACCACCGACGTGCTGACCCAGAGCAGCAACCGCCGGCACTTCTTCGAATGCGCCCAACAGGCCTTTGATAGTGCCCGCGAAGACGGCACGCCACTGGCCTTCCTGTTACTGGACATCGACGACTTCAAGCGCATCAACGATAGCTACGGGCACCAGGAAGGCGACCAGGTGCTACAACGCATCGCCGACAGCGGCAAGGCCGTGCTACGCCGTGGCGACCTGTTCGGGCGAATTGGCGGGGAGCAGTT
Organism: Pseudomonas sp. HS6-2; assembly: GCF_049325675.2. Lineage (NCBI taxonomy): Bacteria > Pseudomonadati > Pseudomonadota > Gammaproteobacteria > Pseudomonadales > Pseudomonadaceae > Pseudomonas > Pseudomonas sp. HS6-2. The sequence goes on from NZ_CM143906.1 coordinate 6,019,450, forward strand.
CGCAGCGGTATTCCCGGGTTGCAACGCACAGGTAGCCGAGCAGATTGCCGAGCGGTTGCAGCGGGAGATTCAGCGGCTGGGCTTCAGCCACGGTCATGAGGCCTACAGCGTTACGGTGAGCCAGGGGCTGACCGGGCTGACGGATGAGGACGAGTCGCTGGACAGCTTGTTCGCCCGTGCCGATGCGGCGATGTATCGGGCCAAGCGGCAGGGCAAGAACCAGATAGTCCGAGGCTGACTGGGGCCGCTTCGCGAAAAGGCTGCGAAGCGGCCCCAGTGTCTCAAGTCGAAGTTTGGTCTTCTGGGGCAGACGGTTCCTCAGCCTTGGCATCCACCACTGGTTCTTTCACTTCCTCCTGCGGCTTCACCTCAGGATTCTCCACCTTGCGCAACCGGCTCAGCTCCGGCAACCCAACCTTCAGCAAGCGCGCGGTCTTGTTGTTGGCGATCTTCTCCAGCCCCTGATCCGCCGGCAAGCGTGCCAGCTGCCCGGCCAGGTTCAAGGCCAGGATCTCTCGCGAATACACCCCGCCCCCCAGCTGGTAGATCGCCGCAATCAGCTCGCGCAGGCTCAGCGGCAAACGCCAGCGGGTACGCAGCGCCGAGCCGAACGCTGCACCGAACTCATTGAGCGATAGCTGCACCCGGTCCTCGTCCAGCTCACCACCGGCCAGCCGCCACTCCTGCAGGCAGCGCAGCACCGCCAGGTCGCCCAGGCAATGCAGCAGGCCGGCGCAATAGCAGCGCTCCTGATCCAGTTCGAGCATGCGCGCCAGCGTGCGGGCGTACTCGGCCGTGTGCAGCGACAGGTTCCAGTAATGCGTGGCGTGTTGCGTCAGCAGCGGGTCGCTCAGCCGTGCACTGCGCTTGAGGGTGAGGCCGAGAATCAGGTTCATGCTCTGGGTGCTGCCGAGCTTGTTCAGCGCCTGCATCAGCGTTTGCACAGGTGCGTCACGGTGCAGGCTGGCGCTGTTGGCAGCGGCGATGAGCACCGCAGTGATCTGCGGGTCGTCGCGCACTTCCTCTTCGAGCACCCTGAGGTTCAGGCCCTGCGGGTTGAGTGCACGCTTGATCGCCACCTGCACATCGGCGAACAGCGGCCCGCCGTCGGCGGTGGCGCGGCGTTGCTCGAGATAGGCCGGCAGGTTGGCGCCAGGCTGCAACGGCGGCACCGGGCAGGCGATCTGCTCGCCCACGGCCAGCAGCAGTTCTTCCAGGCTCTTGCGCAGCTTGTCCAGGTTCAGCGGTTTGCTCAGGTAAGCCGTGGGGTGCAGCGGCAATGCTTCGCGCACGCTGGCGCTATCGCTGCGGTCGCTCATGAGGATGAACGGCAGCCCCGGACCTTTGGCGCGCACCTTGCGCAGCAGGTCGAGACCATCGAGCCCCGCCAGTTCACGGGCCGCGATGATCAGGTCAGGTTTGCTGGCCAGCGCCGTGAGCGCCTGCGAGCCATCGGCGCAGACTTGCAAGCGGGCGTCGCAACGCACGCTGAGCAGCATTTCGCTCAGCATTTCGCGCACCCAAGGGTCGCCTTCGGCGATCAATACGCAAGGTGGGGTGGGGTCTGCAGCACTCATGGTCAACTCCTGGTTATCCCTGACACACAGTCCTTCGCAGCTTCCGAGGCGAATCCTGTCACCACCATAGCTTCACCCGGCTTTTCTGGGCACAAAAAAAACCCGCCTAGGCGGGTTTTTTCATGAAGCGCGTCACATCAGGCGAGTTCAGCGAAGCACTCTTCGATGATGGCCAGGCCTTTGTCCAGCAGCGCGTCTTCGGCGGTCAGCGGAACCAGGATACGCAGGACGTTGCCGTAGGTGCCGCAGGACAGCAGGATCAGACCCTTGTCGCGTGCCTTGGCTACAACTTGGGCAACGGCAGCAGCGTTCGGGGTGTGGGTGCCTTTTTCGAAGACTTCCACAGCGATCATCGAGCCCAGACCACGGACGTCGCCGATGATCGGGTGCTTTTCCTGGATCTTGCGCAGGCCAGTGGTCAGGTGCTCACCAACGGCCTTGCTGCGGTCCAGCAGTTTCTCTTCCTCGAACACCTGGATAACGGCCAGGGCCGCGGCGCAGGCGATCGGCGAACCGGCGTAGGTGCCGCCCAGGCCGCCCGGAGCGATGGCGTCCATGATTTCGGCCTTGCCGCACACACCGGCCAGCGGGAAACCGCCAGCGATGGACTTGGCGAAGGTGGTCAGGTCAGGCGCAACGCCCATCTGTTCCATGGCGAAGAAGGTGCCGGTACGGCCAGCGCCGGTCTGCACTTCGTCGGCGATCAGCAGGATGCCGTGCTTGTCGCACAGCTCGCGCAGGCGCTTCATCAGCTCTTTGGGCGCTGGCAGGAAGCCGCCTTCGCCTTGTACTGGCTCGAGGATGATTGCGGCGATGTCGCGCGGCTCGGCGTCGTTCTTGAAGATGCGCTCGACCGAAGCGATGGCGTCGTCAACGCTGACACCGTGCAGTTCGCTCGGGAACAGGGCGCGGAAGATGCCACCTGGCATCAGGCCCATGCCAGCGGAGTACGGCACTACCTTGCCGGTCAGGCCCAGGGTCATCATGGTACGGCCGTGGTAGCCGCCGGTGAAGGCGATCACGCCAGCACGGCCAGTGGCGGCGCGGGCGATCTTGACGGCGTTTTCAACGGCTTCGGAGCCGGTGGAAACCAGCAGGGTCTTCTTGTCGAAGTCGCCTGGGACCAGCTTGTTGATTTTTTCGCACAGCTCGACGTAAGGCTCGTAGGCCAGCACCTGGAAGCAGGTGTGGCTGACCTTGGTCAGCTGCTCTTGCACGGCTGCAACCACTTTCGGGTGCAGGTGACCGGTGTTCAGTACTGCGATGCCGCCAGCGAAGTCGATCAGTTCGCGGCCTTCAACGTCGATCACGGTCGAGTTCTTCGCGGATTCGACGAAGATCGGGTGGATCTGGCCAACGCCACGTGGGACGGCGGCGACACGACGTTGCATCAGGGATTCGTTGGTCTTGCTCATAATGCCCTCATTTGCGCCGATCAGCGGCGCTTTTATTCGGGGGTGGCTGGGTGTGCTCGCGAACAGTATTCGTTGATCGACTGCCGTAAACGCCCTGGCCACCAGGTACTGCGATGTCAAAAAGGCCAGCGAGACGTCGCTCTCGCGCCCCGCTGGCAGAGGTAAAACCTTTTACCCGGCGATCAGACGCTGATGCACAGGTATTTGATTTCGAGGTAGTCCTCGATACCGTATTTGGAACCTTCGCGGCCCAGGCCCGAAGCCTTGATGCCACCGAATGGCGCGACTTCGTTGGAGATCAGGCCGGTGTTGATACCCACCATGCCGTATTCCAGGGCCTCGGCGACACGGAACACACGGCTCATGTCACGGGCGTAGAAGTACGAGGCCAGGCCGAATTCGGTGTCGTTGGACATGGCGATGACTTCGGCTTCGTCTTTGAAGCGGAACAGCGGCGCCAGTGGGCCGAAGGTCTCTTCCTTGGCGACAGCAGCGGTGTTCGGCACGTCGACCAGGATGGTCGGCTCGAAGAAGTTGCCTTCGATCAGCTTGCCACCGGACAGCACCTTGGCGCCTTTGCCAACGGCGTCGTCGATGTGCTCCTGGACCTTGGCGACAGCCTTGCCGTCGATCAGCGGGCCAGTGGTGGTGCCTTCTTCCAGGCCGTTACCGATCTTCAGCTTGGCAACAGCTGCGGCCAACTTCTGGGCGAAGGCGTCGTAGACGCCGTCCTGCACGTAGATACGGTTGGCGCAGACGCAGGTCTGGCCGTTGTTGCGGTACTTGGAGATGATCGCGCCCTCGACCGCCTTGTCCAGGTCGGCGTCGTCGAACACGATGAACGGAGCGTTGCCGCCCAGCTCCAGGGAAACCTTCTTGATGTCCTTGGCGCATTCTTCCATCAGCTGGCGACCGATCTCGGTCGAGCCAGTGAAGGACAGCTTGCGTACCAGGGAGTTGCCGGTCAGCTCGCCGCCGACTTCGCCAGCGCTGCCGGTAACGACGCTCAGCACGCCAGCCGGGATACCGGCACGGTTGGCCAGCTCGACCAGGGCCAGGGCGGAGTACGGGGTCTGCGACGCAGGCTTGAGCACCATGGTGCAGCCAGCGGCAAGGGCCGGGCCGGCTTTACGGGTGATCATGGCGGCCGGGAAGTTCCACGGGGTGATGGCCGCGGTAACGCCGATCGGCTGCTTGATGACGATCAGACGCTTGTCGGGCTGGTGGCCCGGGATGGTGTCGCCGTAGACGCGCTTGGCTTCTTCGGCGAACCACTCGATGAACGAGGCTGCGTAGGCGATTTCGCCCTTGGCTTCGGCCAGTGGCTTGCCTTGTTCGGTGGTCATCAGGCGAGCCAGGTCGTCCTGGTTCTCGATCATCAGTTCGAACCAGCGACGCAGCTTGGCCGAACGCTCCTTGGCGGTCAGTGCACGCCAGGCCGGCAGGGCCTTGTCGGCGGCTTCGATGGCGCGGCGGGTTTCCGCAGTGCCCATCTTCGGCACGGTACCGATGACTTCACCAGTGGCCGGGTTGGTCACATTGATGGTCTGGCCGCTGTCCGCATCCAGCCACTCACCGTTGATGAAGGCTTGCTGGCGGAACAACTGAGCGTCTTTGAGCTGCATGTCGGCTTCCCGAATTGTTGATTGTTTGAAAAGCGCCCAAGGCAGGGCATCGAGCGTTTGAAATCTCAAACGAATGCTAAGCGGCTGCTGGGGTGTTGGACAATAGGCTGTTCGAAAAAAAGAACGAATGGTCGAACAGTCCATCGAAAATTTCATAACCCTGCACAACGGCAACCGGCCCTTTCGCGGGGCAAGCCCGCTCCTACAATGACCGCGCAAACGCAGATCTTGTAGGAGCGGGCTTGCCCCGCGAAAAGGCCAGTACAGGTTAGACGAACGAGCTGAAAATAATGTGAATCAGAACGCCTTGGCCAGGTCGATCACCAGCGCCCGGTAACCAACGGAACCCGGCTGGCGGCTGTGCACCTTGAGCTCCACCAACACCTCCTGGGTCCCACGGCGCACCTCATTGAGCACCGTGGTGGTCAGTTTCTCGGGCGTGAGGAAGTTGACCGAAGCCGAATAGATGAACTGGGTATCGGTCTCTGGCCGGTAGGCAACCACCGAGGTCACCGGGCTGTACCACTCGTCGCCACGCTCTTTGCCGTACTCCCACACCTGCTCGACCGTGCCCTGGGCTTCATCGATCTTGTACTCCACCGCCCGGCTGTAGTTACCGCTGAGCTTGGTGGCCGCAAAGTCGCGGCCCCAGCCGTTGTCGAACACGGTCAGCGTGCCTTTGCCGGTGAGCCAGGCGGTGTGCTGGGTCCAGGACCAGTCGAAGCCTTCGCGTGCAACGGGGGTCAGGACCTTCTCGCGCAGGTGCTGCGGCCAGCCTCGTGGAGAAGCGAGAATCCACTTCACCTGCTTGTCACGGCCGATCTTGGCCACACCCTGATGGCGAGCTGAAACGATAATGCTGTCGTCATCGGCATCGTAGTCAATGGCATTGACGTGCGCCCAGTTACGCCCGGTGCCCACGCCCGGGGAATCACCGAACGGCAAGTCGCCTTCTGCCAGTTCGTTGGCCAGCCGATCATCCTGCTTCTGTACACCTTCAGGCAGTTGAATCGCCGCCTTGCCCAGGGTTTCCAGCAAGTCGCCACGATAGGGGTCGAGAATCTGGTTCAGGTCCCAGAAGTCCAACACGTCGCCTGCTTCATTGACCTCGATGATGTGGTCACGGATCGAGCGCACCCGCTTGCCATCCGGGCGCCGGTAATCGCTGGTGCCGACGCGCAGCAGGTAGGTGCCATTGACGGTTTCGCGAATCTCGTGGGAGAAGTCGGCGAACTTGTCTGGGAGGTTGCGCTGCCAGATGCGCCGGCCCAGCAGGTCGAACTTGGAGTAGGTCTGGCCCTGCCCCCAAATCAGCTTGCCGTCGCGGGTCTGCTGGAAGCCCATGGTCCCGCCCAGGCCGTCGCGGCGGTTGGAATCGTGGATCTGCTCGATGTCCAGGTACCAGCGCACGTCGCCATTGCTGTCGGCGATCCAGTTGTTGCCGACCTGGTCCCACTCGGCGGCGCCGCCCAGGCCGTTCCACTTGAAGGCGCGGCCACCGGGGATGTCACCTTGCAGATGGTTGAACAAGTACAGACGCTGTTCGAAGCCTGGTGCCACCTTGACCGGCTCCACCTCCGGCAGCGCGGCGGTCTGTTTCGCCACCACCGGCAGGCGCACGGCCGGGGCGTAGATCTGGTACTGCTCGCGGATGCGCTCGCCGTCGAGCTTGTAGGTCACCTCTACCTGGTTGACGTGATCTGGGTACAGGCCAAATACCGGGATGCCGCCGTAAGTCCACAGCGAGCGATCCGAAACCTCATAGGCGATGTCCACACCGCGCTCGCCGCGGCCGCGCACCCGCACATGGGCGTCACTCAGGCTGCGCCCACCGTCGCGGATGATCGCGGTCAACGGCGCCAGGCGGTACGGGTTGACCACCACGTCGCCGAGCAGCGCCTCGGCGCGTTCGGGGACCTTGGCCGTGAGGCAGGCACCTTCGGGCAGTACGGGAGTTTCAGTCTGGGCATTCATGGCAAAGCTCCTTTTTACTCAGAAGTCGTAACGGGCGGTGGCGCCGAAGGTGCGCGGGGTACCGAGCACGCCGGCATAACCACCGTTGGCGGAGTTCCACAGGCTGGTGAAATAGGTCTTGTCGCCGGCGTTCTTCACCCACAGCGACAGGTCGACCACGCCGTCACCCTGGTCCAGGCGCACTCCGGCGGAGAGGTTGACCAGCGCGTAGCTGGGGATCTGGCCGAAGTCGGAATCGTCGATGGTGCCCACCGCCCTGGAGCGGAACGCGTAGCTGGCGGTGACGTAGGGCTCGACGTGCTGGCTGGCCTGCCACTTGTATTCGCCGTTGAGGTTGGCGATGTACTTGGAGGCGCCGACCACCTGGTGACCGGACAGGTCGCAGGTGGCCGTGGCATTGGCCAGGCTCACCTCTGGCGGGCACGGAGCGTCGTCGTACTTCAGGTAGCGGACGTCGTTCCATGAACCGTTGAAGTTCACTGTCAGGCCTTTGATCGGCAGCGCCGTGGCTTCGAATTCCAGGCCGCGCGAGCGCACGCTGCCGGCGTTGGCCAGGTATTGCACACGGTTGATCTGGTCGTAGACGTTGGCCTGGTAGCCATGCACCTCGGTCCAGAACAGGTTGGTGTTGAGTTGCAGGCGGTTGTCGAACAGTGTGCTCTTGAGGCCCAACTCGGCGTTGTTGGCCCGCTCGGTGCCTACCAGCAGTGAGTCGGTGCCCAGGCGTGGCGCGGCACCGACGGTGAGGTTCACGCCACCAGACTTCTCGCCGTGGGTCAGGGTCGCGTAACCCAGCAATTGCTCGTTGAAGCGGTAGCTCAAACCGAGCAGGCCGGAGGGGCTGAAGCTGTACTGGTTGAGGTCACCCGAGTCGTACGCCCCGACCCTGCCCTGGCGCGCAGCAGCCGCAGCCCCGGTCACGGCAGCACCGCCGGTTGGCGCATCGCGGGTCACCCAGGCGCTTTTTTCCTCGTAGGTGCCGCGGATGCCGGCGGTGAAGTCCAGGCGCTCAGTGACATGCCAGGTGCCCTGGGCGAACAGCGCGTAGCTGTCGGTATCGATATGGCCGTTGCCGATGGTGTCGACGTTGGCCAGGGCGCCGGCCGGGGTGAGGTTCCAGATGTCGGCCTGGGGGCCGTAATAAGTGAACGACTTGTTGTCCAGGTCCTGCTTGAAGTAGTACGCACCCAGCACATAGTCGAAGAGGCCACCGGTAGGCGACGCCAGGCGGATTTCCTGCGAATACTGCTTGTCGCGCACCGATACCCCGGCGCTGTAGAACACCGGTACATTGAGGCCGTCGTCGTTGCGCGGGGTGAAGTCCCACCAGCGGTAGGCGCTGATCGAGGTCAGGGTGAAATCATTGGGCAGAGTCCAGTTGGCCTCGACCGAAGTACCGCCCTGGAACACCGTCACCTGCTGGTCGGCATCGAAGTTGACCTTGCGATCCTTGCCCGACACCAGCGTCGCGCCGGCCTGGGCCGCCAGGCTCTCGTAACGGTTGACGCCATTGATGGTCGGCCCGGTGCTGTACAGGCTGAGGATGCCGTTGTTGGAGTCTTCCTCGTTGTACTCGCCGATCCAGCGCAGATTGAAGCTTTCGCTCGGTTGGTACAGCAACTGGGTTCGAAAGCCCTGGCGCTTGCCGCCATTAAGCTCATCGCCGTTGTAGATGTTCTTCACATAGCCGTCGTCTTCGGTGTGGTAGGCGCTGATGCGCCCGGCCAATGTCTCGGTAATCGGCCCGGAGTAGCTGCCTTGGGTCTGCAGGTAGCCGTCCTCGCCAATCGACTGCTGGATGCTCCCTTCCGGGTGAAAGGTCGGCTTGCGCGTGGTGATGTTCAGCACCCCCGCCGTGGTGTTCTTGCCGAACAGCGTGCCCTGCGGGCCACGCAGCACTTCCAGCTGCTCGACATCGAGCAGGTCGAACACCGCCATGCCCGGGCGGCCGAGGTAGACGTTGTCCAGGTAGATACCAACGCTGCCTTCCAGGCCATCGCTGGCCGGGTTGTTGCCCAGGCCACGAATCGAGATGCTCGACTGCCGTGCATGCACATAGGCGACGTTGGTGCTGGGCACCAGCTGTTGCAGATCCTGCACACGGTAGATGCGCTGGGTTTCCAGGGTTTCGCTGCTGAGCACACTGATTGGCGTGGGCACACTCTGCGCGGTTTCTTCGCGGCGACGGGCATTGACCGTGACAGTGCCAAGCTTGGCTTCCTGTTCAACAGCCGGGGTAACGCTGACGGGGTCTTCGGCAAAGCTGCCGTTGGATGCCGCCAGCAACACGCCGGCGGCCAAGGGTTGCAAGGTGAAACGCGACGCGCGCGCAGGCCAACGGGAAAGTCCGGACATGCAAATGCTCCTTGAGGCGTGGGCCCTGGGCGAGCATTTCCGTTGGCGGAACCGAATCGCGGTCAGTTGGGCTTATATTCTTTTAAGAAATATAAATATTTGTAATTCATATTTTGTGGAATAAGTGACTCCCTTTATAAGGGGACTCGCCCTTGTCAGCAATTGCATTTGACCGAAGGTTTTAATGTAGAAAATGCATATCGATCTGCGTCAGCTGCGCCACTACATTGCCCTTGTCGAGCACCGCAGTTTTGTCGCCGCAGCTGCGGCAGTAAACCTGTCGCAATCGGCCTTCAGCCGCAGCATCCAGACCCTGGAACACAACATCGGCTGCCGCCTGGTCGACCGTGCCAGCAAGGAACTTTCACCCACCCGCCAGGGCCTGCTGGTGCTGGAGCACTCGCGGCGCCTGGTGCATGGCGCGCATAATCTGGTCAATGAGATCCACCAGTTCAATGGAGCCACCACTGGCGTGGTGCGCTTCGGCTCCGGCCCGGCACCCGCAGGCGGCTTGGTGCCGCGGGCAGTGGCGCGCTTCGTGGCCGAGTACCCGGCGGCGCGCACCTGCTTCCAGGTGGATAACTGGCAGGTGCTGAACCGCAAGCTGATTGCCGAAGAGATCGAGTTCTTCGTGGCCGATACGCGCCAGTTCGAGTCCGACCCGGATTACCGCGTGCACAAGCTGGCACCGCAGCGCTGGCACTTCTGCTGCCGGGCCGGGCACCCGCTGACCGAGCAGGCCGAGGTACGCGCACGGGATGTGTTCGACTACCCGCTGGCAACCACATTCCGCCCGCCGAACATTCGCAAGATCCTCAGTGATCTCAGCGGCCGCCAGGACTTTCTGCCGACGGTGGAGTGCGAGCATGGTTATGCGCTGCTGAATGTGGTGATGCATTCGGACACCATTGGCATCGCCTGCAATGCCAACTTGCGGCCTTACCAGATGGAGCGGGGGCTGGTGGCATTGAAACTGGTGGACCTGGCAGCGGAGCAGGAAGAGGCGTTCTATACCCGCTATGGGGTGGTGAGCCGGGTGGGGTATGGCTTGTCGCCGTTGGCTCAGGGGTTGGTCAGGCAACTGATTGCCTGTGATACCGAGACATGAGGCATTCGGTGGAATCTCTGTAGGAGCGGGCTTGTCCCGCTCCTACAAGACTCACTGCAAGGCTTAGCCTTTGCGGGTTGTGAGGCTCAACTGCCCATCCACCCCGACCGGCACTTCCCCGGCCAGGGTCACTCGACGAACGATCCGCGGCTGGGTGCCGTAGTCATCTACCGCATAATGCTGCGTGGCGCGGTTATCCCATATCGCCACATCCCCCGCCTGCCAACGCCAGCGCACGGTGTTCTCCAGCCGCGTCACATGCCCCTGCAGCACCGCAAACAGGTGCTGCGAGTCGGCCAGCGAGTAGCCCTTGATGCGCTTCACGAAGTGCCCCAGCTGCAACACCCGTTCTCCACTGATCGGGTGCACCCGCACCACCGGGTGCTCAGTCTCGTACACGGTCGAGGTGAACACCTTGCGATAACGCTCAAGCTTGGCCGGGTCGACATCGGGCTTGATGCTCGCGTAGTCATATTCATTGCTGTGCACCGCCCACAACTTGTCAGCCAGCTCGCGCAGTGGCTCGGGCAGTTCCTCGTAGGCCGCCGCCGTGTTGGCCCAGACGGTATCGCCGCCGGAAGCCGGCGCCACCAAGCTGCGCAGGATCGAGGCCTTGGGGTAGGCATCGACGAAGGTCACGTCGGTGTGCCAGGAGTTGGCACGCTGGCCTTCAGCACCGTCCAGTTGCAGCAGGTAGCTGGTGCCGTCCACCACAGGCACGGTGGGGTGGGCAACCGGCTCGCCGAGCAGCTTGGCGAAGCCTTCCTGGCTAAGGTCGTCCAGGTGAGCCTGGCCACGGAAGAAGATCACCTTGTGCTTCACCAGGGCAGCCTGGATGGCATCGATGGTAGCGGCGTCGAGGTCGGCGGACAGCTTCAATCCACGGATTTCGGCGCCGATGCGGCCGGCAACCGGGTGGATGTCGAGTTCGAGGGCGTGTGGCGCGGAGGCCAGTGCGGCATTGCTCATGGTCGTGGTCCTTGCGGTCATGGTCGGGTTTGGGTTCAGCGGGCGGCCTGCACGGCCTGTTGGTGTTGCAGTGCGGCATCGAGGAATCGCGGTTCGATCCACTCGGAAACCTGAAAGCCACGGCGGATCAGGCGCTCACGGGCGGCCAGGTCGACGCCCTGCTGCAGCTGGGCAACGAAATCGGCGTCCAGCCGTGGGTCGAAGTAATGGGCGAGGTCTTCCTTGGCCAGGTCATCGCTGAGGATGCTGCGAGGCCAATTGGCGTTGCTCGCCACCAGGTCGACATAGGCCTCGCGGTTATGCTCGTCGCGCAGCCAACTGGCGGCTTGCTCCTGGGCGTTGACCAGGCGCTGCACCAGCTCGGGGTATTTGCGGATGAAATCGCCGGTGCCAAGCAAAACCGCCTGGGTGCTGCCGGCGCCGGCCAGGTCACGGGAATTGACAGGCAGCTCGACCAGCCCGCGTTCACGCAGCGACAGCAGGCTGGAGAGGCCCCAGGTGGCGTCGATCTGTTTGGCGGCCAACGCGGCGTTGGCGGCGTTGAAGTCGAGGTTGATCACTTTCAGGTCACGCTCGGTCAGCCCCTGGCTGGCCAGGGCACTGGCGAACGACAGCTGGTTGGCGGTGCCGCGGAACACCGCTACGCGCTTGCCCTTGAGGTCGTGCAGGGTCTTGATGCCGGAACCCGGCACCACCCCCAGGTAGCTCTTCACTCCACGCACCCCTGCCGTCAGCACACGGGTATCGAGGCCGTTGGCCTTGCCGACGATCGCCGCCAGGTCGCCCAGGTAGGCGAAGTCTGCCTGGCCATTGGCCAAGGCTTCGTTGACCACAGGACCTGCGCCCTTGAAGAAATGCCAGTCGATGCGTATGCCGTCTTTGGCGAATTCCTTCTCCAGCAGTTGCTGGTCACGCAGTACATCGACCACGCCGCCAGCACTGTGCTTGCTGCCGGCGCTCAGGTCGGGCACGGCGATGCGGATGCTTTCCGGCTTGGCCGGCTCGGCTGCGTGGGCGCTCAGGGTGAAGGCCAGACCCAGGGTGGTGATCAGGTGGCGCAGAGGGGTTTTCATGGCAAGGCTCCTTGGCAGGCTGCCACCGGCGATGGCCGGCGCTGGCCAGAAGCTAGGCAGGTCTGGTTAGAACCTACAAAGACCAAAACTTCATTTTTTAGTAACTGAAAGACATAAATGAGCATTCATGCGGGGCGCGGGACTGCTTGCGCGAAACGCATCGAAAATATGAGGAAAACGCAATGACGAGAGGGTTCCGCATGCAGGGACTCCATGCTCTTATCTCTTGAAAGCCGCTTCTGTGAACTTTTAATTCCATAAGCGAATAACATTGGAACGCTTCGAGAGATGGCCGATGAATGGAGTTCTGAGCAGGAATCGAGGGGGGCCGCAACGCGACCCATTCGCGGCGCAAGGCCGCTCTCACAGAGAGCGCGCCCTTTCTGGAGAGCGGGTACTACCTTGGTTACTGCCAGTCTTCATTGCGCTGCTGTGGGTCGTGGCGAGCCGGCAGCACTGGATGAGCGAGCAGATCCTGCCGCCACCCTCGCTGGTGTGGCAAAGCGCGCTGGAGTTTGGCTCCGGCGAGCTTTGGGGGCACTTGTGGATAAGTTTGCAGCGGCTGTTCTGGGGGCTGTTGGCGGGTGTCAGCAGTGGCTTGCTGTTCGGCGCCTGGCTGGGCACTTCACGCCATGCACGGACCTTGGTGCTGCCGACCTTCGTGGCCCTGGCGCAGATCCCTACCCTGGCCTGGATTCCGCTGTTCATGCTGTTCTTCGGTATCGGCGAACTGCTCAAGCTGGTGGTGCTGGTGAAGGCCGTGGTGGTGCCGGTCACCCTGCACACCCTGGTCGGCGTGCGCGATGCCCAGCCCAAGCTGCGCGAAGCCGCCGCCGCGCTGCGCCTGCCACGTCACCTACTGTTGCTGCGTCTGCTGCTGCCGGCCGCTCTGCCCGCTTTCCTCACCGGCGTGCGCCTGGCCCTGGCTACGGGCTGGACCTCGTTGCTGGCCGTCGAATTGCTGGCCTCCAGTGAAGGCATCGGCTACCTGATGGTCTGGGGCCGCCAGTTGTTCATGCTCGACCTGGTGCTGTTGTGCATCCTGGTGATCGGCCTTGTCGGTGGGTTGCTGGAGCGTGGTTTCTCAACTCTGGAAAAGCGCCTGCTGTACTGGCCGCAACCGGCCACCGGCGAACAACAGCGCGGGCCCATTCCACGGGGCTGGCAAAGCCTGCTGCTCCCGGCGGCACTGGTTGCGCTGTGGCAGGCCAGCAACAGCTTCGGCTGGATCGACCCGAACATCCTCACGTCCCCACTGGACGTTTTGCGCACCCTGTTCAGCGGCCTGGCCGATGGCTCGCTGCCTGAAGCCATGCTGCTGAGCCTGCAGCGCACCCTGACCGGCCTGTTCCTGGGTGGCGGCGCCGGCTTGCTGAGCGGGCTGCTGCTGGGGCTTTCGCATAACGCCGAACGACTCTTCGGGCCAAGCCTTTCGGCCCTGCGGCAAGTGGCGCTGTTTGCCTGGGTACCTTTGCTCACGGCCTGGTTCGGCCTCGGCGAAGGGGCCAAGAATGTGTTCGTCGGCCTGGCGGCGTTCTTTCCACTGCTGATCGCCACCCAACGCGGCATCGCCGGCCTCTCACCGCAGCTGGGCGAAGCGGCGCGCACACTGCGCCTGAACCTGTGGCAACAACTGCGCCTGCTGGTGCTGCCCGGCGCTGCACCGGCGATATTCGCCGGCCTGCGTCTGTCATTGATCTACGCCTGGCTGGGCACTATCGGTGCCGAGTACTTCATGCCCTCGGACGGCGGCATCGCCAGCCTGATGATCGGCGCCCAGCAACTGTTCCGCATGGACCAGGTCATGGCCGCAATGGTCCTGATCGGCCTGGTCGGCGCCCTGCTCGGCGCCCTCGGCCAACGCCTCGAATCGCGCGCCACGCGCTGGAGAACCGCATGAATGCCTTCAATGCTTCACACCTGCTCGCGGCCAATCAGGCCGACACCACACCGCCGCTGGTCAGCTTCGAAGGCGTCGGCAAAGTCTTCAGTGTCGATGGCCAGCCCCTGGAGGCCATCCGCAACTTCAACCTGGCCATCAACGAAGGCGAGTTCATCGCCATCGTTGGCGCCTCGGGTTGCGGCAAGTCGACCCTGCTGCGCCTGCTGGTCGGGCTGGACACCGACTACAGCGGCAGCATCCGCGTAGACGGCCAGGCGGTCCGCGGCATCGGCGGCGAGCGTGGCATCGTGTTCCAGGAGCATCGCCTGTTCCCCTGGCTGACGGTTGAGCAGAACATCGCCCTGGGCCTGGTCAACGAGCACCTTACCCAGGGTGAGCGCGCCCGCCGAGTGCACGAGTTCGTGCAACTGGTCGGCCTGGTCGGTTTCGAATCGGCCTACCCACACCAGCTTTCCGGCGGCATGGCCCAGCGCGTGGCCATCGCCCGAGGCCTGGTGGCCAGCCCGCGTATCCTGTTGCTCGACGAGCCGTTCGGCGCGCTCGATGCCCTGACCCGCCAGCAGCTGCAGGACGAACTGCTGGCCATCCGTGAACGCGCCGGCATCACCACCTTGCTGGTAACCCACGATGCTGAGGAAGCCACGTACCTCGCCGACCGGGTGGTGGTGCTGGAGCCGCGTCCCGGGCGGATCAAATCGGTGGTGGAAATCGACCTGCCCCACCCGCGCCTGCGTACCGGTGTAGCCCTGCACGCTTTGCGCGAGCGGGTTCTGCACCAGATCACCGGTGACGGCGGCTACCTTCCGCCGCCCCGCCGTGTAGAAGGCCTGAGGCCTGAGTTGATCGCGCTATAGCCTCTGGCGGCAACTAGATTGCGCCGGCAATGCCAGGGTCAGCCAAGTTCACGAAGGTATTGCCAGGGATATATGCCACGTTCATGCCCATCGCTGAACACCAACTGCACTCCATAGCCCTGCGCCACAATTCGCTCGATGCGTATGTCGGCCCTGACCATCGGGACCCGTCCCTGCAAGCCTGCCGCCCGGCATTGCGAACAGGGGCAGGCGCCGCGAAGCCGGGCATGGCTGATGACTGCTTCGGTATCGACCCACTGCAAAGTCAGCAATCCATTCTCGCGCTGATTGCGTATTGCGCTAGGGCTATCCATCAAGCGGCTCCGCGAAGCTGAGCCAAGGCAATGCGCACAGCCTTGCGCACTTCCGGATCGCTGTCCGCTTCAGCGACCTGCAACGCCGGCAAGGCGCGGGCCAGGCCCAGTTCACCGAGCGCCAGCGCAGCTTCCTTGCGCAAGTTGGCGATGCCATGACCAAGCAGATCGGCCAGGGCATCCAGCGCTTCGGCGTGGCGCAGGCGACCCAGCGAGCGGGCTGCGCGCAGGCGCACTTGCCAGAATCCATCGCCCAATGCCTCCACCAGTGCCGGCCCCGCCTGAACATGGCCAACCTTGCCCAACGTCGTCGCGGCTTCTTCACGTACCTGCCAGGCGGGATCGCGCAAGGCGCCAATCAGTGCTGGCAAAACGGCGAGGTCACGCGCCATCCCCAAGGCACCCATGGCGGCGCGACGTACCTCGGTGTCGGCCTCGTGCTCGGCCAGCTTCGCCAAAGCAGGCAGCGCGGGGTGGTGCTTGAGCCAACCCAGAATACCCACGGCTTCACGCCGCACCGCTGCGTCCTGATCCTCCAGCGCCCGCAGCGCAGGCCGGGCGGCGTCCTCCAGGCGCAGCTCACGCAGGGCACGCAAGGCACTGGCACGGACGAAGGCATCGGCATGGCTCGTCCATGGCAAGATCAGCTGGCCGGCTTCCGGGCTCTTCAACTCGCTGAGGCTCTGCGCGGCAGCCAGGCGTACCGAGTCTGCACCATCCGCCAGGGCGGCGCACAAGGCCTGTACCACTTCTGGTTCCTCCCAAGCTTCCAGCAGGCGCGCGGCCTCGGCGCGCACTTCGTCGGCTCCATCGACCAACAGCGCGTCGGTCAGCCATGGCAAGGCATCAGGGTCTTCCAGATCAGCCAGTTCGATCAAGGCAATGCGCCGCACGCCTGCATCATCGGCTTCGAGCCGTGGCAGCAGTTCGAGAATCTCGGGGTTGTCGGTGCTTCGTTCAGTCATGACGCGATCCTTAGCGGCGGATGACGGGGATGAATCAGCGCAGCAGGTACGGGATGTCGACCTTGACGGCGCCGGTGGGGCAGTCTTTCTCGCAGGGCATGCAGTACCAGCACTCGTCAAAGGCCATGTAAGCCTTTTGCGTGGCCGGGTTGATCGCCAGCAGGTCCATGGGGCAGACCTCGACGCAGACGGTGCAGCCTTTTTCGGCGATGCACTTGTCTTCGTCGATGGTCACCGGGGCGCTGCTGCGAAAGAATATTTCCTGGGGCTGGTAGGCCATTTCACGGGGTCCTTGGGGCCTTCGGCCCTCTGTTTCATTCAGGCAGCGTCGGCTTTCACCCGCAGCCGGTCATAGGCAGTCTGCTCTTCGGCATCCAGAGCGATCAGGTAGGGCTCGACCGCCTTCTTGAAGCTGGTCATCTCACCGTTTTCGCCCTTTTTCAGATGGCAGTGGCAGAACCATTCGCCATCGTTGCGCTCGGGGAAGTCCACCCGGCGGTGATAAAGACCCCAGCGGCTTTCCTCGCGGAACAACGATGCCCGCGCCGCCATCTCGGCACAGTCGCGAATCACCGAAACCTCCATTGCACGCATCAGTTCGTGAGGGTTACTGGCCTTCATCTGCGCAAGGTCACGCTCGATCTCGGCAAAGCGAGCCAGACCGATTTCCATCTTCTTGGTCACCTTGGGCGGTTGCAGGTAGTCGTTGACCATGCGTCGCAATTTGTATTCCACCTGTGCCGGCGGCAGGCCATGCTCACGTTGCAGCGGGGCGAACACCCGCGCGCGCTCGCGCTCGACCTGCACGGCATCAACCTCGGCAAGTTCGCGCCCGGCCACGTACCGCGCGGCGTTGACACCGGCAAACCAACCGTAGGTGAACGCGCCGAGCATGTAGTTGTGCGGCACCGCAGCCATGTCACCGGCGGCATACAAGCCCTTGACGCTGGTCTCGGCCTTCTCGTTGACCCACACCCCCGAGGCCGAATGCCCCGAGCAGAAGCCGATTTCCGAGATATGCATCTCGACCATGTGCTGGCGGTAGTCGGTGCCACGCCCGGCATGGAACTGGCCACGGCTGGGGCGCTCGTTGCTGTGCAGGATCTCTTCGATGTTCTGGATGGTTTCCTCGGCCAGGTGGTCGAGCTTGAGGAACACCGGGCCGTTGCCACCTTCGAGCTCCTGGTGGAACTCCCACATCATCTGCCCGCTCCAGTAGTCGCACTCGATGAAGCGCTCACCCTTGCTGTTGGCGGTGTAGCCGCCCAGCGGGCCGGTGACGTAGGCGCAGGCCGGGCCGTTGTAGTCCTTGATCAGCGGGTTGATCTGGAAGCACTCGAGGTTGGCCAGTTCAGCGCCGGCATGGTAGGCCATGGCATAGCCATCGCCGGCATTGGTCGGGTTCTCGTAGGTGCCCATCAGGTAACCCGACGACGGCAGGCCCAAGCGCCCGGCGGCGCCGCAGGCGAGGATCACCGCCTTGGCCCGCACCACGCGAAACTCGCCGCTACGGCAGTCGAAGCCCAATACACCGGCAGCGGCACCTTCGCCATCGAGCAGCACGCGGGTGCAGACCATGCGATTGCTGATCTCGACCCGGGCGCGCTTGAGCTGGCGGTACAGCACCTTCTTGATGTCGTGGCCTTCGGGCATGGGCAGCACGTAGGCGCCCATGTGGTGGACCTTCTTCACCGCGTAGTCGCCGGTTTCATCCTTTTCGAACTTCACCCCCCAGCGGTCGAGCTGCTCGATGGTTTCGAAACTGTGGGTGGCATAGGCATGCACGGCGGCCTGGTTGACGATGCCGTCGTTGGCCACAGTGATTTCCTTGGTGTACTGCTCGGGCGTGGCATGGCCGGGGATGATGGCGTTGTTCAGGCCGTCCATGCCCATGCTGATGGCACCGCTGCGCTTGACGTTAGCCTTGTCCAGCAGCAGCACGCGCAGGTGCTTGTCGTGCTCCTTGGCCTTGATCGCCGCCATCGGCCCGGCGGTGCCTCCACCGATGACGATGATGTCGTAGTCCTGGGTCTCGATGCTCATGCCTTGCCCCCCTTCTGGCGGTCGATGCGCAGGCGGTACTGGAAGGCATCGCCACGGTAGTACAGGTGTTCGACGTCCAGCGGCGTGCCGTCGGCAGCGTGGGTCAGGCGTTCGATGCGCATGATCGGCGCTCCTTCTTCCACCTCCAGCGCCTGGGTCAGGTCGCTGTCGGCCAGCACTGCGTCAATGGCCAGGTCAGCGTGCCCCAGGGCGATGCCGCAGTCGTTTTCCAGCAGCAGGAAGATGTCGCGGGTGACCAGGTCGGCCTTTTCCAGCTTTTCGCCAACGGCCCTGGGCAGCCACGTCAGCTCCAGCGACACCGGCTCGCGGTTGATCAGCCGTACCCGGCGGATCTCGGTAACCAGGCTGCCCTCCTCGACCTGCAGCCGCGCGGCGACCAGCGCATTGGCCGGCACATGGCGGAAGCTGCGCAGGCGGTTGATCACTTCGTAGCCCATCTGCGTCAGCGACTCGCCCAGGCCCTGCAGGGTGCTGACGTTCTGGAACGCCTTGGGTTTGGCGACGAAGGTGCCTTTGCCGTGGATCTTGAAGATCAGCCCTTCTTTCTGCAGATCACCCAGCGCCTGGCGCACGGTGATGCGGCTGACCTCGAAAGCCTTGCCCAGTTCGCTTTCCGAGGGCATGCGGCTGTGTGGTGGGTAAGTACCGTCGAGGATGCGCTCGCGCAGCAATTCCTTGAGCTGGGTGTAGAGCGGTACCGGGGACAAGGGGAGCAGTTCGGCCATGGGATCTCTTCGCTGATCGATGACTTGTTATAACAAGTTGTGACCAGAGCATAGAGGGCATAAGCACTCCTAAGGAAATACTGATATCGCATATGGATAGATGGATTTTCGCTCGCCTGAGCCGGCCACAGTGGAAAAACAGCCATAGATCAAGGCGATGGACGCCGCCGAATCAGATGGGTATCATGCGTGCGCGTTGCACTCGTAGCTCAGCTGGATAGAGTACTGCCCTCCGAAGGCAGGGGTCGTGGGTTCGAATCCCGCCACCGATTCCAGTTGAGCTAACTGCTTGTCGGAACAAGCTTTTCCGACAAGTACAGGGTTTTAGAGGCTGGTGGGGCACTGTGTAGTGCTTCTAGGTGGGACATCGCAAAGGTGTCGCAATGCCAGCTCAGCCCTCCTTCCTCACTCTCAACCGCCACGGCACCTACTATTTCCGGTTGGTGATCCCCAAACCCCTACGCTCAGCATTCAGCTCTCAACGAGAAATTCGGCGCTCACTCAAGACAGACAGCCAACGGCTGGCGCTTCGTCGTGCGCGGCAATACATTGCCCGGTATGACGCCATTTTCGACAGGATGCTTGCTGTGGTAGAGAAAGACGACTATCAACCCTCAGATGAGGACTATGAGCTGTTTATGGCTCAGATCGAAAAAGCTGACCTCCATACGGATTGGAGCGATGCAAAACCGTCTGAGCCACCCACAGAGTTCATATCCCAGCTGTCTGACCGGGAATGGCAAGAGCTGGAGGATGAGCAACGCAAAGCCCTCATAGCCCAGGCACTGATCGGACACCCAACTAGACCCATACCGAAAGCCTCTCAAGAGCTTGCTGAGCGCCTTTTCACAGAAGGCCGCCACTTACCTATACGCCAGCTTCGACAGCTATTACCGAAGCTCATAGAAAGGCTGGCGCTTGAGCCACGGCCCCACCCAGCTTCGGTGCTCACGCAACCCACGCAGCCCTTGGAAGCTGACGGGCCGACGCTATATGAAGTCTGGCAATTGGAATGGGATAACCAAGAGCGGCTGAACAAGGGGCGGCAGAAGAGCGCACGGACCAAGGAGGACGAACAGGGTCATGCTCGGCGGCTGAACATCCTTAGCGGCAACAAGCCGATCAATCGGCTAACGCTGACCGACTTTGAGCAAATTTATCTCGACATCTGCGACATCCGTCCGAGCCGAGGCAGTCAATTGCCGGCCCTAGATTCTCCGAGAGAGTCAATTCTGGCACAGGGACCGGATGACCAGCGCATCAGGTCAACCACCATTGAAAAGCTCATGATCCGGCTGGGTGTGCTGCATAAATTTGCCTTCAGAAAAAAACTGACAGTCATCCCGCCTGAGCTCCCAGACAAACCCAAACTGGACCACAACCCACCGGGCGCAGACTCGACCCCAAAAGCTTTCTCGAAGTCAGATTTGCAGGCCATTTTTTCCGGCTACCTCTATGCGGGTACGGAGCCAGAGAAAAGTCGGGGAGTCTACCCCTTTCAGTTCTGGCTACCTCTCTTGGGTCTGCATACCGGCGGCAGGCTCAATGAGCTGTGCCAACTTGACACTGAGGACGTGAGCGAAAAGGAAGGTATTTGGACCATCAACATGATGGACGACGAACGTGATCGTCCATTGCCAAAGGTGCTCAAAAACCAATCAAGCCGAAGAGTCGTACCCATCCACAGCGATCTCATCCGCATGGGCTTTTTGGATTTTGTCACCCAAGCTGTGAGGGAAGGTCGTGAAAAATTGTTTTCGGATGGCCTGACTTACGATCCCAAAAAAGGATGGGGAAGCCGTGCGACACATTTTTTCTGCCGATTCCCAAGCCCAAGCACGACAGCAAGTGGCTATTTCTACAAATGCGGCATTCGCGAACGAGACGCAGAAGGTAGAACAGACCGGAAGAACTTTCATAGCTTCCGTCACACCTTCGTGGACATGGCTCGCGAATCTGGTGAAGAGGCATACCTTGTAGCTCCAGATATCACCGGACACTCAAGGAGCAAGGAAGGGCAGATTGCGAGATATGGAAATGGATTCAACCTACACAAGAAGCAGACCGTACTCGAAGGGCTGACCGTTCCGGTTGATCTCTCAGGCGTCACGTATGCTGATTTTGAGAAGCGGCTTGGTCACAGGCTGAAGTACGATGTTCAGCGCCACCGCGACGAGCATGGGCTGAATCAGACAGAGTGACCAGCGGGGCTCAGCGCAGTG
The DNA here is from genome assembly GCF_049325675.2 of Pseudomonas sp. HS6-2. Lineage (NCBI taxonomy): Bacteria > Pseudomonadati > Pseudomonadota > Gammaproteobacteria > Pseudomonadales > Pseudomonadaceae > Pseudomonas > Pseudomonas sp. HS6-2. The sequence goes on from NZ_CM143906.1 coordinate 6,040,593, forward strand.
ATCAGTATATAGCACGAGTGCATTCAGCTCCTGCTCAAAGAAGTAGTAGGTAAGGATTATTTTATGTTTCGATTATTTGTACTTTGGATTGCGACCATCTGGCCGGCTGCATATGTGTTTGCCGCCGGTGCGTCTCCGTGGGAACCCGGACAAGATCTTGAGCAGTTCTACACCCAGAATTGCTCGGAGCCGAACCTTGAAAAGCACTTCTTCCCATCGCTGAATACGCAGCAGTTGGCAATGCTCACTAAGCTGATGTCAGAGGTTTTGTGGGCTGACTTATCAGAGGATTTGGTGGGTCGCGAAGGCGCATCAACGCAGGTTGTGGCACGACTGCGTGCCTTGGACCACCCCGTTGCCCCTGCATTCTCATCAATGCTTCAGCAGGCTGCCAAAGAACCTATGCGTACCAAATATGTGTACGCATACAACACTAACGTGAATCAGCGAAATAACGTCATTGAAGCCTTTGAAAAATTGGGTAAGAGCGATGCGCAATTCGGCGCAGCAATGCTGACCGTGCTTGAGTGCCGGATCATTCGCAACGTGAAGAACATGGACCCTTTTGTGGCCAGCCGGGTCGAGCAGGTCAAAGCCATAAAACTTCCCAAAGCCTCAACCAGCTCGGCCAAAGCCAGCTCCGTTGGCGGCTACTCCGAACCTGACTGCAGCTGCGGCGGCGGAAATTTTTGCTATGGGCCTCGGGGCGGGCATTACTGCATTACATCTGGCGGAAAGAAGGCCTACGTAAAGCATTGATAGATAACGGTGTAGCTTAAAGAAATGCTGCTCTGCGTCGAGCGTCCGTACTGACCAACTCTGCCAAAAAGACAGTACAAAGGCTCCTTGGCTCACTGCGGCTCGACTATGCTCGTACCGCCTAGCCATTTTTCCATATGGGGACATATCGAATGACTTCACCTTACGACCTGGTGGCACAATACAGTCATCCACCGATCATCGACTTCACCGACCCAAACCATGCCAGCGAATTTTACTGGCGCCTTGTGGAGTGGATTAATGATTTTCACAGAGAGCTTGCCAATGAGTACGAGGTTGGAGGACAGCTGGTTAGCTTCGGTAATGAAATCACCTTTTCGTTCACTGAACTCACCTATTGGAATCCTTCCCTTATTGGGTTCCATGGCACTAGGCCTGATGGTTCACCAGTGAAGCTCATTCAGCACGTTAGCCAGATTAATGTCCTGCTGGTTCGCCAGAAGCGCGCTAGCCCGGAAGAACCGAAACGCCCCATTGGGTTTGCCAGTTGGGAAGAGTATGACAAGACAGTGGCTGAAAGGGGCTAGCGCGATCTCTCCACGCTCCCATGACTAGTCAGTGAATGATAGCTTCTAGTCGATACTGCCGGTGCTGACCGGCAGGCTGATACCCACTGCCGTTCTATGAACCTATAGCAGACCTCCAACTCAACCGAAAAGCTCGCGCAGCAGCCCTCCTGTAACTATCAAAGTAGTAGACCTAAACGGTAGTCCGATAGCGGCCCGTCAGGAGCTATCAAATAGCTATTGATGATAGATATATGATTCAATTATCATTGATCTATCCGATACAGGAGCAAAGGATAATCAGCCATGAATGCCCACCTCTACCTCCGAGCGTCAACGAAAGACCAAGATGCCAACCGCGCAAAAGTCGCCCTGGAGTTGTTCGCTGCCGAAAAGGGTTTGAGCATCACTGGCATCTACGCTGAGAACATCAGTGGAACCAAGCTCAACCGCCCTGAGCTGCTCTCCTTGCTCGAAACTGCCCGGAGTGGAGAGGTGCTCTTAGTCGAGTCCGTAGACCGCCTCAGCCGCCTCTCACAAGCTGATTGGGACATTCTCAAGAGCACCATCAAGGCCAAAGGACTTCGGTTGGTAGTAGCTGATCTACCCACCAGTCATATGCTGGTTGAAGCCAAAGGCATCACTGGCCAGATCATGGATGTGATCAACAATATGCTGATAGACCTGATGGCCACCATGGCGCGACTGGATCAGGAGAAGCGCGTGGAGCGTATCAAGCAAGGGCTGGAAAACAAGCGTGCTGCTGATCCTGAGTGGAAGCCAACAGGCAAAGGCCGGAACGCTGCCACATGGGCGGAGGTACAGTCGCTGATGCAGAAGCATCCAACCATGCCTGCTGACAAGATCGCCAAACTGGCTGATTGCGGCGTGGCCACCGTGTACCGCATCAAGCGCTCGCTGACAGAGAACTCAGGCACCATTCAGGAAACAGCTGAACCACTTGCCGCAGTGAAACGAGCTTGCGCCAGCAAGTCCACAATCAACGCGAGAGGGGAATGATGATGGCTGGTAAACAGAAAACGCCGGATCAAGCTGCCCAAGCGGTGATACTCCGAGAGGCGGGATGGACAGTCACAGCGATTGCACAGCGGATGTCTATCAGTGTCAGCACGACGCAACGGCTGCTCAAGAAACACAATGCTGTTGCTGGCGCCGGTACTCAGGCGCTGATTGAGAAGGCCAGAGAAGAACTGCTCACCACAGCATTCTCCTTGGACGCCGTACAGCAAACAGCAGCCTCGCTGGTGGCTGATGAGCTGGCGCTGAACCAGCAAATCCGGACCAAGCTTGCGAATGCTCTTGAAGTGCTCGACCCGACCAACCCGATTGTCTTCCGCTCGCTTGCAGCAGCATCCACTGCACTCAAGCTGACGCAGGACGTGACACGACGAGCCCTCCCCCTTGAAAAGCTGAATCAAGCTCTCGACATTGAAGAGCTCCCGGAGTTGAAAATACACATCATGGATGACGCAGACGTCGCGGAGATGCGCGCGCAGCAGCGGCTAGAGGAGGCGGAATTAGAAGGGGATGTTCAAGGCATTGAGGATGAGTTGGAGACATTGCGCTGGCTTGAAAGCAGACGCTTAGCGCATATTCAGCAGCATGATGAAGACGTCATTAGTGAAGGCCCTGACCTAATCTTGCCCGGATGATGACCGGGCAGGTGTCAAACCCTTAGAACGCGGTGTAAGTATTCACTCCCCTGGTCTCATCCAGTAGATCACAATTTTGAAAATCATCCTCGCTGAGAGGCCTGAGAGCCCGTTATGAGCACGAAACACGAAATCGCCCCATCCCCTACCCTAGAGCAGGATCCCCTCTCAGACGAGCTTACAGGTAGCTTTGCGGCGTCTCTTTCTCGTGCTGCTCATGGTGCGGAAGACTCCGGCCTTTCTTTGCCCCTGAAGCAAAAAACCGTAAAACCACGGCCTGTTAAAAAGCCTTCAAGCGTAGGAGCGGCGGTGCATGCAAAGGAGCAACACATACATAAGAGGAGTATCTTAACAAACGACTCTCCTCATCTCCCTCAACGAAGGATGAGAGCCAAGACTCTTCTCAATCAACCTATTCCCGGTGAAGCCATCCTGAAGCCTTGGAAACAGGCTGACGAGTACACCAAGCTTACAGAAGCAGCGACCCCTTTGCATTGGATGGCAAAGAAAAAGGGCTGGAAGCTCAAAACTTTCACTCTCATCCTCAGCAAGGAGCTCAGCGACCGCATCGACAATGGTGACAAGACCGCTCTGGAATACATCCGGGATCAGCTCACACGACTCATTCCAAGAGCAGTGGGTGCTGGCGCGGAGTTTTTGTACGGCATCGAAAAAGCGCCAGCAGCCCTTACTGATGAGTCCAGCCGCAGACGTTGGCACTTGCATGGTCTGATCATCGGTCCAGCCGGATTCTCCGCTACGGGCAAGACACCTCTTCGCATGGCCCTGCAAGCCATCAAAGGAGAGGCAGATTCTGACCTGATGTTCCAGGCGCCCGGTGAACCGATTGAGCGAGACCCACGACATTCTGCGATTCGCTGGAGCTTCTACGCTGTCAAAAATGGATTGTCAGTGCAGATCAACCCGGCATTGGCTGGTGCTTACGAGCTGTCGCCGGGGAAACAGACTTTCATTTCCGCCCAATTGAGGCGTGAAGCCAAACGCTGGTACTCGGGGAGAATCGCGGGACTGACTGCACTAGAGATCATCCAGGATGCCCCTGAAAGCCTTTACGCGCCCACAAACACCGAGTGAAGCACTCAGGTCTAGTTCTCCTGATAGCTACGCTCAATCAACGCTTTGGCCCTTTCCAAGTCCGCCTGGGTGCGCAGGCTCAGTTCCAAATCGCCGGTGCCCCAGTGGCCGATGGCGCGCACATCGCGGCTGAAGTCCTCGATAAGTTCGACTGAATCTGGATTGAGTTTGAGGTAAAGCTGTAGCCGCTTAGATTGCACCACTACGCTGGCGAAGTTTTTCAGGCGACGGAAAGCCAAGTAGAGCTTCAGAGGCTTCTCTTGAACATCATCACCGAGGGAGTGCAGGTAGCTAGTCGTCTGCTCGAAGAGTCTAGCGATTTCTGACGGAGCTTGGGCTAGCTGCTCCTGCCAGGTCTTGTCCTTACTGATAGATGCTGGTTTTCCTGTGCCACTGTCCACAGACTTAGCTGTGGCGGTGGTGTCCGCCACGCTTACCACATTGACCAGCTCAAGGAGAAGCAGATCATCTCCAAATAGCTTGTAGCGGATGAGCTCAATGTTGCGTTGAATCAGCTGTACGGCATGCTGGTCGTAGCGGGTGAAGTCTGCAGCTATACATAACAGTCGCGTGCCGCTCCACTCAATTTGATCGGCTGCATCCTTACCCAATTTTTCCATCACTAGCCAGCGGAACTCGGCCTGATGATCCAGTAACCAGTCAAGATAGAACAGGCCCTGATTAATTACATTCTCGTTGCTGTGGCGCTTATATTCTATGATCACAGGACAGCCGTTTTCGTCTAAGCCCAGAGAGTCGATACGGCCTTTGTGGGTTTTACCGGTGGTGTACTCGGTCGCAATAAAGCGCACCCCGAGAAAGGTTTCCATCTGCGCTTCGATCAAACTTTGTAGCTGTCTCTCTATCGCGACTGCACGACCCGGCAACTCACAAGCACCGCCTGCAACGCTCAGGCGAAAAAGCTGAATATCACTCATGCCATCAACCTTGTTAGTAACCTGCCCGTCATAATTTGACTAGGCGATGCTGAAATCTATGTCAGTCATCGCCACCTCTTGTCTAATTTTCAGCCAACGCATCGTTAACTTGCGAGCCGGTAGCTCAGCGATTCGCTGGTGCTTCTACTCTATCAAAAACGGTTTGTCGGTGCAGATCAACCCGGCATTGGCTGGCGCCTACGACCTACCTCCAGGGAAACAAACCTTGATTTCCGCTCAATTGAGACGGGAGACAGAGCGTTGATATCGCGGCAAAGAGACCGGCCTGACGTTCCCCCGGCTCATCCAAGATACCCCTAAGGGCCTGTACGAGCCCGCAGAAGCTGAGTGAGCAGCCTCTATCGCGACCGCTCGCCCCCTCACAGGACACGCCTGAGAGCCCCGGAAGAGCCCTCAGAGAGCTGCTGGCGCGACGATTACCCTACTTGGTATAGAAAGGGGGGACTTCAACAGTTAATCCAAAAGGCCAGTTGAAGCTGCCCCAAGCCTTCACGTCATCATTACATAGCCTTGCTAACTTCAGTCATAAACATAGAGATGTAATCTGAGGGAATCTCAACGGAATCGCTATCAACTCGACCGGACATCTTAAAGTCAAGAGGTTTTCCACCGGACAAAAAATCTTGAGGAATCTCAACCACCGCCCCTTCCGTCCAGAAGCAGAAAACTCTATTCACACAATTGACATCGCCGCCAACAGGGGTCGCATCCAGCTTGTTTCCACCTTTGAAATAAGCAACTTTGAGCTCCGCCTTTTCTAAACCTCTACGCAAGACCTGGATGTAGTACCTTACCTTCCCACCGTCGACCTTCTGGGCTGAAAGGATAGCTTTGGTGTAGTAGTTTTCTGACGACCCTGAATTCGAGATGTAGTCAATCCCACTGACGGAAACTTCGTTCTTGTACTTATCATTCTTGACTGCAAATCTGTAGCGCGGTGACTGAGAGATTTTGTTACTAGCCAACTGCTCATAGGCGCGCTTTTGCTCTGGACTCATCTTCGGCTGCTGACTAGAGCCCATACCTCCCTTGAAGAACTCATGCTCACATTCCATATGCGCGATTTTGACAACTTCACTCGGCAGCGTGCGCCCACTTACATACTTTGCCCCTTGTATATTTCTCTCCATACATTGATCAAGCATTGCATTTTGCGCAGCGATCTGAGCTGCACAACCTGAAAGCAATTGGCTGAGCGATACAAACATGAAGGGAAAAATTAGAAACTTAATTCGCATATCCACGCTTCCTTGGTCTTAGCCGTTTGAGGTTATTTTCCATCACGAGCAGTGCTGATCGACCGTCGGCCTGACAAAGCAGCAGCCTGAAAGCTTACCGCAGCCGCTCGTACTGCACCCGGATTAGCTACCCGGCGCACACTGCTAACTTTAGTATGTAGAACCATAGTATGCAGGCAATCACATTTGCAAGCATGACTATCAAACCTCAAGACTGCCCACTCGTTGCTGTATTTGCAGCAAACGTTCGACGCAGACGCCTGGAGCTCGGTATCTCGCAAGAGGAGTTGGCAGAGCGAGCAGGCGTTCACCGCACCTACATAGGCATGCTGGAGCGCAGCGAGAAGAACGCAACGCTGTACAGCATCCAGAGGCTCGCAGGTGCACTGGAGGTCGAGCCAGCAACACTGCTCCTCAATACAGCGTCCTGATACTGATTTCTCTTGCGCTCAGGCAAGCGTCCGGGTAGGTTTTGCGCCACCAACCACTCCCATCTAGGTGTGACACTGCCCCAAATCGCCACATAGACCGGTAGCCGCTAGACGCATGCCCACCGGGTGGGTATCATGCGTGCGCGTTGCACTCGTAGCTCAGCTGGATAGAGTACTGCCCTCCGAAGGCAGGGGTCGTGGGTTCGAATCCCGCCGAGTGCGCCATATCAGAAAGCCCTGGGATAACTCCCGGGGCTTTTTCATTTGTGCGACATGTCGCGTTCCTGGCACTCCCGTGCCATGGGTCATTGATGTTAGCGTGGGTCCCCTCCCGTTTGCGACGGGCACCCCATCACAATGATTCGCCAAGGAATGCGCGCTCATGCACCTGAAAAAGCTCACCGCCACTGCCCTGCTGCTGGCCAGCATCGGCCTGTTCACCCAACCGGCCCAGGCCAACCTGACACAGCAACAGTCTGCCGCCATCGTCAAAGCCTTTGACGGCAGCAACCCGGCCGACTTCAAGCAGTTCCTCGGCAAACTCAAAGGTAGCGACCTGGCCAAGGCCGACAACCTTGCTGCCACCCTCGACGCCTACCTGGCCGGCAAGCCGCTCGCCGCCGAGCAGCAGAACGAGATCAACCGCCTGCTCGGCCTGTACACCCGCATCAAGTACGCCAAGGCCGCCACGGAAAACCTGCGTGAACTGGTGGCCATCCCTACCTTCAGTGTCGACGGTGTTCCTCAACACGAGAACCCCGAGTTCCTGAAGATCGCCGACAAAATCAAGGCCCTGGCCGAAAGCTTCGGCCTGGCCTTCCGCAACGTCGACAACCGCGTCTACGAGATTACGCTGGGCGAAGGCAAGGAAGTGGTCGGCATCCACGCCCACGCTGACGTGGTGCCGGTCAACCCGGACAACTGGAAGCTGGCCGACGGCACCCGCCTCGACCCGTTCAAGGTCACCCTGGTCGGCGACCGCATGTACGGCCGTGGCACCGAGGACGACAAGAACGGCATCATCGTCGCGCTGTATGCGTTGAAAGTGGCCAAGGACGAAAACCTGCCCCTGGCCCGCCAGTTCAAGCTGCTGATCGATACCACCGAAGAAACCAGCGGCGACGCCATCCCCTACTACTTTGAGCGCAACCCTACCCCCGACTACAACCTGGCGCTCGATGGCGGCTACCCGGTGGTGATTGCCGAAAAAGGCTACGGCACGGTGATGGCCAGCTTCAGCAAACGCCCGGCCACGGGCAAGGGCGCGGAAATCGTCAACCTGACCGGCGGCCTGGCGACCAACCAGATTCCGACCACGTCGGTAGCGACGCTGGTGGCAGACAACCCGCAGGATCTGGCCAAGCGTCTGGAGAAAGCCGGCGCCGACTACGTGAAACGCAATGGCAATGACTTCAGCATCGACGCCAAGGTCGACGGCAAGAACGTGCTGCTCACCGTGACCGGCGTTTCGGCCCACTCCTCGGAACCAGAGTCCGGCGTCAACCCGGTGGCCCGCATGCTCGACTTCCTAAATGGCCTGGGCCCGCAGGTGCCGCTCAAGCACAACCACTTCACCGATGCCGCCCGATACGCCGCCGACAACTGGGGCCTGGACTACCTGGGCAAAAAGCTCGGCATCGGCTTTGAAGATGCGTTCATGGGCCCACTGACCACCTCGCTGACCTTCGTCGGCGTGGATGCCAAGGGCCTGAAGCTGGCCGTGAACCTGCGCATTCCCAAAGGCAAGCCACTGGCCACGCTCAAGGACCAGCTGGCCGACAAACTGGGCAAATGGACTCGCCAGAGCCACACCTCGGTGGCCTTCGACTACAGCCTCGACGAGCCGATGTTCCGCAACCCCGAAGGCGAATGGGTCAAGGCGCTGCTCGATGTGGCCAGCGAGAACCTGGGCATGAAACACGAGTTCGGCACCTCGGCCGGCGCCACCTCGGTGCATGACCTGCCCAACGGCGTGCAGTTCGGCCTGGCCATGCCGGATGTGAAGTACACCGGGCACAACGACAACGAGTTCAAGACCGTGGAACAGTTCATGCTCGACCTGCAGGTGGTGAGCGAAATGGTGGCGCGGATCGGGCAGATGCCGAAGCTCTGAGATAGCTGTACCGGCCTCTTCGCGGCTAAATCCGCGAAGAGGCCGGTACAGGAAACACCCATGACGTTTTTCAATCGACTCCATGCCGTTTCCTGCATTGCCGTGCAGGCCGGCGTGCCGGATGCTTTATTTACTCCAAGCGCTCGTCTTTTTCACCCGCAGAGGCCCGTATGAAGACCGTCGAACAAATCCTCAAGAGCAAGTCCCAGCACCAGACCGTGTACACCATCGGCCCGGATGACTCGGTGCTCGACGCCCTGAGATTGCTGGCGGAGAAAAACGTCGGTGCCTTGCCGGTCGTCGAGAACGATCAGGTGGTGGGGATCGTCAGTGAACGGGACTATGCGCGCAAGCTGGTGCTCAAGGGCCGCTCCTCGGCCGCCACGCCGGTGCGCGAGATCATGAGTAAGCCAGTAATCACGGTGGAGCCGAAGAACAACCTGGATTACTGCATGCAGCAAATGACCGACCGCCACCTGCGTCACCTGCCCGTCGTCGAGAACGGCAAGCTGCTCGGGCTGCTGTCGATTGGTGACCTGGTGAAGGAAACCATCGCCGAGCAGGCCAGCCTGATCAAGCAACTGGAGCAGTACATCCGCGGCGAATGATGGCGCCTCAGTGGTAGGCGCGCTCCAGTTCGTCCAGCTGATGGTCGAAACTGCGCAGGCGCGCCGACCAGGTGTACACCAGTACCTCCAGGTCACGGTTGAGCACGGCGGTATTGCCATGGCCGTTGCTCGACGGTTCGCACAGATCCAGCTGGTAACGCTCGCGGGCCATGGCCGTGGCCACGCTGGACAGGTCGCGGGCATTGGCCAGCCAGTGATGGTGATGGTCGTGGATTTCCCGGTCGAGCGCCCGGCACTGGCGTTTCAATGCATCCAGACTCTGCTCCAATGGGGTGCCCTTGAGCTCACCCATCACCTCCTCGAAGGTGCGCCCGGAATGCCAGTAGCTGCCCCAGAAATAACGGTCGAACACGGTCTCGACGCGGCGTAGCGCGACCTTGGTGTTCCAGATGGTCAGCAAGGTTCGCCCCTGAATCACTTCGCGCTTGTTCAGACGCAACTGCTGCCAGGCAATCCAGGTCAGCGCCACCAGCACGACCGCGCCCGTGACGGCGGCGGCAGCATAGAGAAACTGTATCGCCTGGTTCATCTGCTGGGTGTGGCGGATGCCGTAGAAGTAACCGGCCGTCAGGGTGCCCAGGATCGTCACGGAGCACCAGAAACCTGGTGCGTAGGGATCTTTCATCGCGCTATCCCCTATTGTTTTTCCTGAGCATAGCAACGGCCGATCACTCGTCAGGTGCCGCTCGGCACTTATTTTTTCTTCGGATGCAGTGCCTCGTTCAACTGGTCGATCATGGGTATCCAGTCAGCATCGGCGGTATAGCTTTCCTTGAGAAATGCGCGCTGCCCTTCGCTCCAGAAGGGCGCATCCACCAGCTTCACACCGTCATCCAACGGCGAGTGCGTGGTGATGAAGCGCTCGATTTCAACAGGGTCGTCAGGCAGCCCCAGTTGCTTGAAGATTTCCGAGAAGTGGTGGTTCGGTTTTTCCATGTTGCCTCCTTAGCACCGGACCGCTCAGCAATGCCTGCGGCCCGGCATGGGTTGGTTATCATCAGCACAGTTCTCGTACTTCGGCTTGCGGTACCAGTTTCAGGTACTGCTCCATGCTCATGTGGATCAGGTGATCGTGGTCACCCGCCTCAAGGTAGACATCGCCCTGGCGGGTAAGACTCGAATCGAGCAGCATCTTTATCTGATAGGCGTCACCCATTGCCGGGATGGCGCCCCTTTCGCAATCGCCGAACAGCATCGGCAAGGCGCTTTCGCGGGTCAGTTGCCAGGCGCCGGACATGCGCACCTTGCTCATGTCCATGTGCCGGTTGGCCGGTAGCACGGCCATGATGTAGTTGCCATGACGGTCGTCGAGCATGACCGACTTGGCCACCCGCTCGGCAGGTACGCCAGCCGTACGCGCCGACTCAAGGCTGGTGGCCGAGTGTGGGTGGGGAATGATGTCGTAATCGCAGTTGGCCTGGTCCAGGCGCTGCTGCAGGGTCTTGGCCATACGCATGATGCACCTCCGGTTTCGCCCCCCAACTTCCAATTTTAGGCCTTGGGCTGGCAGGCATGGCTAAACTTCAAACAGAGAGGTCAACGAGGTGACGACAGGTGTTCACTCGATGTTGCCGCTGCTTGCTGCTGTTGCTGCTGCTTGGCCTTGCCCCGGCCAGCCAGGCAGCGCCCGGCAGTGTCTGGGTGCTAGGCATCGATGACGCCATCGGCCCGGCCAGCGCCGACTATCTGGTGCGCAACCTCGAACAGGCCAAGGCCCAGGGAGCTCAGTTGGTGGTGCTGCGCCTGGACACCCCCGGCGGGCTGGACAGCGCCATGCGCCAGATGATCAAGGCGATTCTCGCAAGCCCGGTGCCAGTGGCCAGCTACGTTGCCCCCAGCGGCGCCCGTGCCGCCAGCGCCGGCACCTACATCCTCTATGCCAGCCACGTCGCCGCCATGGCCCCGGGGACCAACCTCGGCGCCGCCACGCCCGAGCAGATCGGTGGCCCGCCCGGGGTGCCGAAGGATGACAAGGCCAAGCCCAGCGACGATGAACAGACCCTGGCCCGCAAACAGGTCAATGATGCCGCTGCCTATATCCGTGGCCTGGCCCAACTGCGCGGACGCAACGCCGACTGGGCGGAACAGGCGGTGCGCGAGGCCGTCAGCCTGTCAGCCAGCGAGGCGCTGCGCCTGAGGGTGATCGACCAGGTGGCCAACGACCTGCCCGACCTGATGCGCCAGCTCGACGGCAAGACGCTGATTGCCGCTGGCCAGCCGCAACTCCTGCAAACCCGGACTGCCGCCTTGATCGAGCATCTGCCGGACTGGCGCACACGCCTGCTGGCCGTCATCACCAACCCCAGCGTGGCGCTGATCCTGATCATGATCGGGGTCTACGGCCTGCTGTTCGAGTTCATGAACCCCGGCTCGACACTGGGCGGCGTGGTCGGTGGCATTTGCCTGCTGCTGGCGCTGTATGCCCTACAGCTGCTACCGGTGAGCTTCGCCGGCGTGGCGCTGATCCTGCTCGGCATCGCCTTCATGATCGCCGAGGCGTTCCTGCCCAGCTTCGGCGTGGTTGGTTTCGGTGGCATCGTCGCCTTCGTGGTCGGTGCGGTCATCCTGATCGACACCGATGCTCCAGGTTTCGGTATCCCGCTGGCGCTGATCGCCACCCTCGCCGTGCTCTCGGCGCTGCTGATAGGCGGTGTACTGGGCATGGCCATCAAGGCGCGACGACGGGCGCTGGTCAGCGGCGACGCCGGCCTGGTCGGCAGCCTGGTGATGGTCACCCAGGTGAGGACCGACAACCCGTTCTGTGGCTCGGTCCAGGCCCAGGGCGAACAATGGCAAGTCCAGTGCGACACGCCGCTGCAGGCCGGGCAGAACGTCCGGGTCCTGGCACGCCATGGCGTGATGCTGGAAGTGAGCGCCGCCACGCCCGCGGCGCAAGGAGGCTGACGATGTTCATGCAAGTGGGTTTCGGTGCCGTGCTGATCGTGCTGGCCATGCTGTTGCTGTCGGCATTCCGCATCCTGCGCGAGTACGAGCGTGGCGTGGTGTTCCAGTTGGGGCGCTTCTGGCAGGTCAAGGGGCCGGGGCTGATCCTGCTGATTCCGGTCATCCAGCAGATGGTCCGGGTCGACCTGCGTACCGTGGTGCTGGATGTGCCGCCACAGGATGTGATCACCCGCGACAACGTGTCGGTAAAGGTCAATGCGGTGCTGTATTTCCGCGTGCTCGACCCGCAGAAGGCGATCATCCAGGTCGAGGATTTCCTCGTCGCCACCAGCCAGCTGGCGCAGACCACCTTGCGTGCGGTGCTGGGCAAACACGAGTTGGACGAACTGCTGGCCGAGCGCGAGCAGCTGAATCTGGACATCCGCCAGGTACTGGACGCACAGACCGATGCCTGGGGCATCAAAGTCGCCAACGTCGAGATCAAGCACGTCGACCTCAACGAATCGATGGTCCGCGCCATCGCCCGTCAGGCGGAGGCCGAACGGGAACGGCGGGCCAAGGTGATCCATGCCGAGGGCGAGCTGCAGGCGTCGGAAAAGCTGATGCAGGCCGCGCAGATGCTCAGCAAGGAGCCTGGAGCGATGCAGCTGCGCTACATGCAGACGCTGGGGACGATCGCAGGGGACAAGAGCTCGACCATCGTCTTTCCGCTGCCAGTCGATTTGCTCAAGGGATTGGTGGACAAGCAGAAATGACCGAGGCTGCAAGGCAGCCCCGGTATTCGATCAGATCGGCGCCCGGCGCAGCGTGGCGAGGAAGGTCGCCGCGCCGATGAACAATCCGGCAAAGGTACGGTTCAGGCGCTTCTGCTGCTTGGGCGTGCGCAGCAGGCGCAATACCCGCGAAGCCAGCCCGGTGTAACCCGCCATCACCAGCATGTCGACGCAGATCATGGTCACGGTGATCGCGATGTACTGTGGCAGCAGCGGCGCGTGCGGGTTGATGAACTGCGGCAGCACCGCCAGCATGAATACCAGCGCCTTGGGGTTGCTGACGTTGACCAGGAAGCCACGGAACACCAGGCTCAGCGGCCTGCCGATCGGGCGCACGCCCGATTCGTCGGTCATGTCCATGGGCAGGGCACGCCATTGCTTATAGGCCAGGTAGACCAGGTAGCCCACACCGAACCACTTGATGACCTGGAAGGCGGTGGCAGAAGCCGCGAGGATGGCGCCGACGCCGGCGGCAATGATGGCGATCTGCACGATCAGACCCAGTTGCAGGCCCAGGGCATTCCAGTATCCACGCCAGAAACCGTATTGAAGCCCGCTGGACATCGAGGCAATCGCCCCGGCACCCGGCGACAGGCTGATCACCCAGCACGCGGCAAAGAAGCCCAACCACACTTCCATCGACATCACACACCTCGCTCAACCATTGTTGCAAAACGTTAAGCTAAGGCGTTGGCGAAAAAATAACCAGCAAATTCTGCGGGATTACTGTTGCCTGCACCGCGAGGGGGCAGTACAGGCGACATCAATGGATCAGGACAAAGTCTCAAGCTCAGCCTGCATGGTCTCGAGCGTTTCCAGCGCTTCCATCCAGGCTTCCTCAAGCTCACCCTCACGCTGCTTCAACTTGGTCTGCCGAGCCAGCAGATCGCGCAACTCATCCTTGCGCGCCGCCTCGTACACCCCTCCGTCACCCAGTGCAGTCTCGATCTCGGCCAGCTGCGCATGCACCTGGTTGAGTTCGGTCTCCAGCTTGTCGGCCGCCTTCTTGTGCGGTGCCAACTGCTGACGCAAGGCCGCCGCCGCCTGACGCTGGGCCTTCTTGTCGGTCTTGTCCGGATTGACCGGAGCGTTGCTGGCCGGCGCACTGCGCTGGCGGTACTCGACCAGCCAGCGGCTGTAGTCGTCGAGGTCGCCATCGAAGGTCTCGACCTTGCCATCGGCCACCAGCAGGAAGTCGTCAGTGGTGCTCTTGAGCAGGTGACGGTCGTGGGAAACCACCACCACGGCACCGGCAAATTCCTGCAGGGCCATGGTCAGCGCCAGGCGCATTTCCAGGTCGAGGTGGTTGGTCGGTTCGTCGAGCAGCAGCAGGTTAGGCCGCTCCCAGGCGATCAGCGCCAGGGCCAGGCGGGCCTTCTCGCCACCGGAGAAGTTCACCACCGGCTCGTCGACGCGGTCGCCATGGAAGTCGAAGCCGCCGAGGAAGTCGCGCAGGGTCTGCTCGCGTTCGGTCGGCGCAATGCGCTGCAGGTGCAAGAGCGGGCTGGCCTTGTCGTCCAGCGAGTCGAGCTGGTGCTGGGCAAAGTAGCCGACGGCGAGGTTCTCGCCACGCACCAGGCGGCCCGAGAGCGGCTCGAGTTCACCGGCGAGGTTCTTGATCAGGGTCGACTTGCCGGCGCCGTTGGGGCCGAGCAGGCCGATGCGTGCACCCGGGACCAGCTGCAGCTTGACCTTGTCGAGGATCGCCTTGTCGCCATAGCCCAGGCGGCCTTCGGACAGGCTCAGCAGCGGGCTGGAGATTTTCTGCGATTCGCGGAAGACGAAATCGAACGGCGAATCCACATGCGCCGCCGACAGTTCTTCCATGCGCTCCAGGGCCTTGATCCGGCTCTGCGCCTGGCGGGCCTTGGTGGCCTGGGCCTTGAAGCGGGCGATGTACTTTTCCATGTGCGCGCGCTGCGCCTGCTGCTTCTCGTAGGCCTGTTGCTGCTGCGCCAGGCGTTCGGCACGGGTGCGCTCGAAGGCGGTGTAACCACCTTTGTACAGGTTGAGCTTGCGCTGCTCGACGTGCAGCACATGGTCGACCACGGCATCGAGGAAATCGCGGTCGTGGGAGATCAGCAACAGCGTGCCCGGGTAACCCTTGAGCCAGTCTTCCAGCCACAGGATTGCATCGAGGTCGAGGTGGTTGGTCGGCTCGTCGAGCAGCAGCAGGTCGGACGGGCACATCAACGCCTGGGCCAGGTTCAGGCGCATCCGCCAGCCACCGGAGAAGTCACCGACGCGGCGATCCATCTGCTCGTTGGTGAAGCCCAGCCCAGCCAGCAATTTACGGGCGCGGGCATCGGCGGTGTAGCCGTCGGCAACTTCCAGCTCACTGTGCAGGCGCGCCAGGGCGGTGCCGTCGTGGGCCTGTTCGGCCACGGCCAGCTCGGCCTGGACCTTGCGCAGGCGGGCGTCACCGTCGAGCACATAGTCCACGGCCAGGCGGTCGAGGGTATCGACCTCCTGACGCATGTGGGCAATGCGCCAGTCGCCGGGCAGCTGGCAATCACCGGCATCGGGCGACAGTTCGCCGCGCAGCAGGGCGAACAGGCTGGATTTTCCGGCGCCGTTGGCGCCGATCAGGCCGGCCTTGTGACCGGCGTGCAGGGTCATCTCGGCGCCTTCTAGCAAGCGCTGCGGACCACGCTGTAAAGTGAGGTTGGATAGTCTGATCATAGTGGTCGCGGAGTCTACCAGCTTCCTCGGCCCGCAGCGTGAGTGGAATCATGTACACCGACCTGTGGAATCATGCCCTGGCGCTATATGCCCGCCCAGGCGTCGAAACGGCTTGCTTGGACGTTCAGGCGATAGGGGGCGACGTCTGTCTGCTGCTGTGTGCGACCTGGTTGCAGGCGCGCGCGGTCACCTTCAGTGAAGAACGTGCCCAGGCTCTGCGTGCGATTGCCGGGCCGTGGCAACACGATGTGGTTGCGCCGTTACGCAGTCTGCGCCAGCAATGGCGCACGCCCGCGCAGCACGATCCACACCTGGCGGCGTTGCGTGAGCAAGTAAAGGGGCTGGAGTTACAGGCGGAGAAGCAGTTGTTGCAACGACTGGAAGCCTGTGCAAAACAATGGCCCACGGGCTCGCATGAGCCCACGGGCGATTGGCTGGACCGGATGGCACCGGACCAGGCCCGTGGCCACGACGCGCTGGTTGGCTTGCGCGTCGCGGCCGCAGCGCTTCAGGAGACCGAAGACGGCGTCTGAGCTGGGGTGCTGACGGGTGCCGAGGGAGCGGCTGGAGCTGCCGAGTTGGTTGCTGGCGCACTGGCGGCTGGAGTAGCCGGTTTGGCTGCGACAGGTTTTGCTGGAGCCTTCGCTGCAGGTCTCGCTGTTGGCTTGGCGGCTGCAGGTTTGGCTGCAGGTTTGGCCGCAGCTTTGACAGCAGCAGGTTTGGCTGCTGGTTTAGTGGCTGCTGGCTTGGCTGGAACCTTGGCGGCTGCAGGTTTGGCAGCTGGCTTGGCGGCAGCGGTTCTGCCCGGGGCCTTGGCTGCTGCAGGCTTGGCGGCTACTGGCTTGGCAGGAGCCTTGGCAGCGGCAGGTTTAGCGGCTGGCTTGGCGGCGGCAGTTCTGGCCGGTGCTTTGGCTGCTGCAGGCTTGGCGGCCGCTGGTTTGGCTGCAGGCTTGGCAGCAGCAGCTTTCGTGGCTGGCTTGGCGGCAGGTTTGGCAGCGGCGGCGCGGGCTGGGGCCTTGGTTGCAGCCGACTTGGCCGGGGCCTTGGCGGCAGGCTTGGCAGCGCTACGGGCCGGAGCCTTGGCAGCAGCGGGCTTCGCGGTCTTGGCAGCCACTGCACGCTGATCGAGTGCCTTGCCAGCGGCCTCACGGACCTTGCCGACACCTTGAGCCAGTTTCAGGCTTTCCTGGGCATCGCGCTTGAGTTGCTGAATATAAGTACGCGTCTGGGTCTGACGTTCCTTGAGCGAGTCGAGCAGTGCTTCAAGTTCACCAATTACCTTTTGTGCCTTGTTCTGCGCCTTGGCTTTGCCTGCCTTGGCCGAATCCTGCAACTTCAGGCGACCGTTGTGCAGTTTTTCCTGGGCTTTGCCGCGCTGCTTTTCCAACTTGGCCAGCAATTTCTCCGCATCAGCCAGCGCTTGCGAGCAGGCCTCTTCCAAGTGTTCGAGCAGGCTGCCCGAAAGTTGCTGGAGCAGGTGTAACGGCGTACTTACTGGCTTCTTTTTGGCCGACATGGTTTACCTCCTGGCTGACGAGATTGCGGCTCATACTATGCTTCTGCTGCTACCGCCGCTAGGGCATGTTGACAGTATTGATGGCGCCGCGTTGCATGCCTGGGCAAAGTTGTTGTCTTGCAGCTCCGTGCAAGTGTAGTTGCTTAAGGATGCTCCGATCAACTTGTCGTGCAGCCGCGGCAAGTTGCAATTTTCCAGGCACCTACAGCGTCATTGGACGAAAAGTGACCGAAAAATCATGTACGGAGAGCTTTTTCGACCGGTTCTCCGTGTTAAACGCGAACCTCACCCATACCCATGAGCTGTTTTCGAACCCTCCACAGGTTTGCCAGGGCGAACAGCGTGGTCAACTGAGCCGTGTTTTTCATCAGCCCACGAAAACGTACTTTCACGTAACCAAACTGCCGCTTGATCACGCGAAACGGATGCTCGACCTTGGCCCGTGTCTGAGCCTTGCAGAACTCGATCTTGCGCTTGGCTTTGTACAGTACGCTGCGCTGGTTCAGCTTGGAATAGGTGCTGCGACGCGCTGCAATCTGCCAGATCACCCCCCGATTTTCATGCTCTTCGCGCCTTTCGACACCGGTGTAACCGGCATCTGCATACACGGCGTTTTCTTCGCCATGCAGCAGTTCAGCCACCTGCGTGACATCGGCCACATTGGCAGCGGTGCCATGGACGTGATGCACCAGGCCGGACTCGACATCGGCACCGATGTGCGCCTTCATCCCGAAGAAATACTGACCGCCTTTCTTGGTCTGGTGCATCTCGGGATCACGCTTGCCTTCTTTATTTTTGGTCGAGCTGGGGGCATGAATAATGGTGGCATCGACGATGGTGCCTTGGCGCAGCGACAGGCCTTTTTCCTGCAGATAACCATTGATGACCGCAAGGATTGCCGGTGCGAGCTGATGCTTCTCCAGCAAGTGCCGGAAGTTCATGATCGTGGTGTCTTCGGGGATTGGCGCGCTCAGCGTCAGGCGTGCGAACTGGCGCATGGGCGTGATTTCGTAGAGCGCTTCTTCCATGGCCGGGTCGCTCAGGGAGAACCAGTTCTGCAACAGATGGATGCGCAGCATGGTTTCCAGAGGATAGGGTTTTCTACCGCCGCCGGCCTTGGGGTAGAACGGTTCGATCAGCTCCAGCAGGCCTGCCCAGGGCACCACCTGATCCATTTCGGCGAGGAAGCGCTCTCGGCGGGTTTGCTTGCGCTTGCCGGCGTACTCAAAGTCGGAAAAGCTCATCTGGCTCATGGGCGGCTCGGATCAGGTGTTGCGGGGATTCTCGCATAACTGAAGGCTTGTTCGGAGATTCCTTAACAAAACGTTGCTGATATTTACACATGTCGAGACAACAACGCTGGCATACTTCCCCGCTCATCGAGCTGGAGTTAGACATGCCGCGTTATCTTGCTTTCGGCCTGTGCCTGATGGCGCCATTCGCCCTGGCCGCCAACGATACCGCCCCTGCCAACGATCAAGACCTGGCCTATAGCCTCGGCGCCAGCCTGGGTGAGCGCTTGCGTCAGGAAGTGCCCGGCCTGCAACTGGATGCGCTGGTCGAAGGCCTGCGCCAGTCCTATCAGGGCCAGCCATTGAAACTCGACAAGGCGCGGATGGAGGCCATTCTCCAGCAGCACGAAGAGCAGGCCGGCGCCGCCGCCGAGCAAGCCGAAGTGACCAAGCTGCAGGCCGTGGAAACGCGCTTCATGGCCAACGAGCGGGCCCGTGCCGGCGTGCACGAGCTGCCGGAGGGCATTCTGTACAGTGAGCTGAAAGCGGGTAATGGCGCGCACCCCAAAGCTGGCGGCAAGGTGCAGGTGCGCTATGTCGGCAGGCTGCCGGATGGTTCGGTGTTCGACCAGAACCAGCAACCGCAATGGTTCAACCTGGACTCGGTGATCGAGGGCTGGCAGGCGGCGCTGCCACACATGAAAGCGGGTTCGACCTGGCGCCTGGTGATCCCCTCGGTACAGGCCTATGGTGCCGAGGGCGCAGGTGACCTGATCGCGCCCTACACGCCGCTGGTGTTTGAAATCGAGTTACTGGCGGTCGGCGACTGACGCCGACCTTCAGGCTTCGACCGCGCCCTCTTCCTTGTGCGCGTTATGCAGCACCTCGATCAGGCAGTCTTCGAGCTCGAAGCGTTCGTGCAGAAGGCCGCCCAGCTTGCCGAGCTTTTCGGCGAAGCGCGCAGGGTCCTTGCACTCACCCTTGTCACAATGGTCGTTGAAGGCCAAGGCAAACTGAGTGCTTTCATCAATGCGCGGATTGATCTGCGTGGCCAGTTCCAGGCCTCGTGTATCGCCGAACGCTTTCGCTTCACTGACCAGTTGCTCGCTGACTTCGAAATGCCACGCCGAAACGTAGTCGACAAGCAGCGTGCAAAAGTCGCCGTTCGTGTCCTTGTCGGCAAAGGCCGGCTTGGCGTCGCGCAAGGTGCGGAAAGCCTGAACCAGCTCCTCGCGTTCCTCGAGCCAACGGTCGATCAGCTTGTGAACCCCACCCCAGCGTTCCTGGGCGTTCTGACAACTATCGAGCATGGCGATCTCTTCCCTTCTGGGTAGATGCCGCTGCACCTCGCACTACGACCGTGCAGCACAAAGGTGTCATCAGCAGGACGGCATCGAGCAGTTGTGTTTTCGGTATGCGTGCTGGGAGATTATTCCCGCGCGTGCTTAGCATCAAGGTACGCAGCGGACAAAGTTCATACAAGTGTTTAATACCCCGATGCACCACCATTGGTCGCGCTATCGACCGCCAGCATGCGCCAGGTCAAGGATTGCCAAGTGAGCGGAAACGATACGCCAGCAGGCAGCTCAAGGGCAGCGCCGTCAGCAGCAGAAACGCCAGCAGGCTCCACTCCGGCAAGGTCAGGTCGAGGAAACTCCAGGTCAGCGAGCTGCAATCGGGGCCGCCCAGCAACAGTTGCCGCGCAGCTTCACGCCATGACTGTTCGAACATGTGACCGATGGGTAACGGGCACAGATGGCTTGCATCACTCGCGCCCTGCAACCACACATGCCGTGCCGCCAGCAAAGCACCACTGGCCGCGCACAGCAACGTCGTTCGCGCGTAACGCCGTGCCCCGGCAATACCAGGCGCATGCAGCGCCGCACAAAGGCACACCAGTGCATACACGGCTAGCATTAGCCGCTGACTGAAACACAGCAGGCAAGGCACAAGCCCAACGGCACTTTCGAGATAGAAGGACGCACCCAGCACTGCCAGCGAAGCAAGGCATGCCGGAATGAAAAGCGTGCGCAGACTGGCCATCGGCATGGGAAGAACAGCCCCGGGAAGTTGAAGTGGCTTGGAACGGTAGAGGAAAGGCCAGGCTTGTTTCAAGGCACTACTGGAGTGACAAGTCGCTGTATTGCAGGGGAAGTCTCCATCCAAGCTGTAGGAAACTTCCGAAGAAGAGATTGCAGATATAACTTTTAACGCAGAACTAGTTACCAAGCCCATGAGCCCGCGCCCCTGCGCGGGCTCATGGAAGGCTCAAGCACGTACGCCCTCTGGCAGCGGCAGCGCCAGAAGACGCTCATCGAGCAGGCCAAGGCCTTCCTCGAACAGCTGATTACTGCGCTCGGTTTCACCCAGGCTGGCCAACAAGCGCGCGAGCTCGGCGCAGGCTTCCGGATTACGCTCCATGCGCAGGCTGCTTTCGAAATAGTCGCGCGCCTTGCCCCACAGGCGGTTCTGCAGGCTCAGGCGGCCGAGTGTCAGCAACAGGCTCGGGTCTTCTGGATGGGCCTTCAGCCAACCTTCGGCGGTTTGTAGCTGGCGCGCCGGGTCATCACCGCGCACGAGGCCGTACAGGCGAGCCAGGTGGCTCTCGTACTCACGCTTGAGCGCGCTGCGCAATACCTGCTCGGCCTCGCCCTGAGCGCCCACCTGGCGCAGCTGTTCGGCATAGGCCAGCACCAGTTGCGGCTCCTGGCGCTGAGCTGCGGTCAGCTGCTGCCAGGCGCGCTCCAGCGCCTGCCGGGCACTTTGCACATCCTCGCCACGGGTGGTCGCCAGGCCAAGGTTCTGGCCCCAGGCGCGCTTCTCCAGCGCCGCCAGCTCATCGGCCGGCAACACCTTGCCCTTACGCAGGTCCGGCAACAGGCGGATCAGCGCCGACCAGTCGCCGCGCTCCAGATGCAGACGCTGCAACAAGCGAAGGACCTGGGTGTTATGGGGATGCCGTTCCTGCATGGCCAACAGCGTCTCCAGCGCACCATCACGCTCGCCGCGGTCCATCTGCAATTGCGCATGGGTCAGGGCAATGGCCAGCTCGGCCTGCGGCTGACGCTCCAGCGCACGCTCCAGCAGGTTGTCGCTGTCTTCCGTGCGCCCCTGTTCATTGGCGGCGCGGGCGGCGCCGAGGTAATACAACAGCGGCTGGCGCTCGGCCTCGGCAGCACGATGCAGGTGGCGCTGGGCACTGGCCCAGCGGCCCTCGGCCAGGTCCAGCTGGCCCTGTTCGATGGCGATCCGCACACGCCGGCTACGGTTGCGCCGCGACCACGGGTTGACCACGCCACTGGAGGTCAGCACCAGGCCTACCAGGTAACGCAGCAGCAACAGCAACCCGACCACGGCAGCCAGCGCTGCGAGCGCGGCCCACAATCCGGACTGGTAACGGAAACCACCGTAGGCGATCAGCACATAACCACTGTGCTTGGCCACCGCGATGCCCAGCGCTGCGGCAACCACGATCGCCAGTACGGCGAGCAGGTAGACACGCTTCATGGCTTGCCTCCTTCAGCCTCGGCTGGCAGATGGCGGCGCTGGATGTACGCCTGCACCGCCGCCAGGCTTTCGCTCAGGTCCGGGGTTACTACCGAGACGGGCTGCTCAGCCAGCGCATTGAGGCTGTCGAGCATCGCCTTGCTTTGTGGGTTGTCGGCATTGAAGTTGGCCAGCAGCACGCTGCGGGCATCATCCAGGGCCTGGCTGTAGACCTTGGCCTCACCATTGAGCGCAGCCCACTGCGCCTGTTCGATGGTCAGGCTCAGGGCCAGGCGCAGCTGGTTCAGCTGCTGGCCGGCCAGCAACGGCCGCACATTTTCGTCGGCGTTGAAGTCGATCTGGAAGTACTTGGAGATTTCTGCCCACCACTGCGACAGGCGACTGGCACCGTCACCATCGGCAGTCAGCGCACCGAGCGCATCGGCGTTGCTGGCGAACTCGGGCGACTGGGCGCTGAGTTCCTGAACCAGTTCACGCTGGGCGGCAAGCTTGAGGAACAGGCCGGTGCGGTCCGGCTGCTGGGTGCTGTTGAGCGTGGCCAGGCTGCGCGCCAGTTGCTCGCGGGCGGCAAAGGCGCCCGGGTCGCTCTGTTCGCGGAGGATTTCGTCGGCGCCTTCGACCAGGGCCTTGGCGCTGGTGATGTCCTGCAGTGCCGACAAGCGCAGGGTAGCCAGGCGCAGCAGGTGCTCGGCCTCGGCCAGACGCCACTCCTTGCGGCTTTCGCCGAGTGCGGTTTCCAGACGCTGGCTGAGACGCTGCTGGTCGCCTTGCAGCTGCGCCACCTGGCGGCGGCGGTCTTCCAGCTCGCTGGCGGCCGGCAGGCTGGCCAGTTGTGCACTGATCTGCTGCTCACGCTGCTGCAGTGCCGCAGCGCGCTGGCTGAGGGCTTCAAGGTGCTGGCCCTGGTTCACTTCACTGCCTTGCAGTTGCCGCACCTGCCACACACCCCAACCCCCTACTGCGACCCCGGTCGCACCCAGCAACAGCGCCAGCACGGCCAGACCACTGCCAGAGCGCTTTACAGGCTTGTCGGTGACGGGTTGCGCCGACGCTTGCGCCGACGGCTGATCATTGTTGGACAAGACAGTTTCGCTCACGTATCCATCCTTTGCATGGGGGCACCTCGCGCTAGTGCGAAGCGCCTTGAAAAGCAGGTGCAGCGCTGCGCTGCACGGCTGCCAGCAAGGCCGTGGCACTCGCGCCACGGCAATCCACAACCTGTTGGGCCCCGGCGGCCCGGGCCTGTTCAGCGACTCGCGGGCTGGGTACGAACAACGGCAGGCAGGCTACTCGCGGCCAATCGGCTGCGGCCATCTGCTGCAAATGTTCCAGACCCTGCCCACTGCTGACCACCAGGCCATTGAGGCGTTCCGCTTCTATGCGGCGCATCAGCGTGCCCGCCGGGTACTCCGGCAGACAGCGGCGATACAGTTCCAGATATTCGACACTAGCACCTTGCTCTGCAAGACGCTCGGCCAGCAGTTCGCGACCTCCGACGCCACGCACGATCAGCACGCGCGCTCCAGGCGCCGCAATAGCCTGGCGCAAGGCCGGGAGCGCGAGCAAGGCCTCGCTGTCGTCACCCTGCCCGGGAAATCTCACCTGAAGGCCCGCGCCCTGCAACACCGCCGCCGTTGCCTCGCCCACGGTAAACCAGCCTGCAGACGGTGCTTGCATGCCAGCACGCTGCAACTGCTCAAGCAGCAGTCGGGCCGCCGGCTTGCTGACCACGATGATCGCCTGGTACTGCGCCAGCCCGGCCAGCTGTTGACGCTGCCCGTCAGCCACAGCGACGGGCTCGATGGCCAGCAACGGCAGGCAGCTGCTGGCCACACCGGCAGCGGCCAGGCTCTGCGCCAGTGCCGCGCAGTCCTCTTCAGGCCGGGTCAGCAACAGGCGCCAGGGGCTCACGGATGCCCGGCCTCGCCGTAGACTTCCTTGAGAATGGCTTCGGCGCCCTGGCCCAGCAGAGCTTCGGCAACCTGCACGCCCAAGGTTTCGGCAGCCTCACGCGGTGCGCGCGCATCCGCCACCAGCAGGGTACCGCCGCTTGGCTGGCCAACCAGGCCGCGCAGCCACAGCTGATCGCCTTCAAGCACGGCATAACAGGCGATCGGCACCTGGCAGCCGCCGTTGAGGCGCTTGTTCAAGGCACGCTCGGCGACTACGCGGTCAGCAGTATCGGCATGGTGCAGCGGAGCCAGCAGCGCATGGATTTCGCTGTCGGCGCTGCGGCACTCGATGCCTACCGCGCCTTGGCCACCGGCTGGCAGGCTGTCGTCGACGCTGATGGTATCGGTGATGCGTTCCTCGAAGCCCAGGCGAATCAGGCCGGCGGCGGCGAGGATGATGGCGTCGTATTCACCGGCATCGAGTTTGGCCAGGCGGGTGTTGACGTTGCCACGCAGGAAGTGGATTTTCAGGTCCGGCCGGCGTGCCAGCAACTGGGCCTGGCGGCGCAGGCTGGAGGTGCCGACGATGCTGCCGGCCGGCAGGGTGTCGAGGCTGGCGAAGGTATTGGAGACGAAGGCATCGCGTGGGTCTTCGCGCTCGCAGATGCAGTACAGGCCCAGACCTTCGGGGAAGTCCATGGGCACGTCCTTCATCGAATGCACAGCGATGTCGGCTTCGTTGTCCAGCAGCGCTGTTTCCAGCTCTTTGACGAACAGTCCCTTGCCGCCGATCTTCGCCAGCGGTGCATCGAGCAGCTTGTCGCCGCGGCTGACCATGGGTACCAGGGTCACCAGCAGACCGGGGTGGGCCTGCTCGAGGCGGGCTTTGACGTATTCGGCCTGCCACAGGGCCAAGGCACTTTTACGGGTGGCAATGCGGATTTCGCGAGTGGACATGGAACGCCCCGATCCAGAGAAATGCCGCTGATGATAACAGCATCACCGGCATCGCTAGCAGATGTGGGTCAGGATCCAGTTGTGGCCTGTACCGGCGAGGACGCCGGTACTGCGTCAAAGCGTCTGCATCATTTTGCGCACGCCCGCCACATGCCGGCGGCTGACCGTCAGGGCATCGCCGTCCAGGCCCTTGAGGAACAGCTGGAAATGCCCCAGCGGCGTGCGTTGCAGACGCTCGATGCGCTCGCGGGCAACCAGCGCATTGCGATGGATACGCACGAAGCGCTCGCCGAACTCGTCCTCCAACGCCTTGAGCGGCTCGTCGAGCAGCACTTCCCCGGCTTCGTGGCGCAAGGTCACGTACTTGTGGTCGGCGATGAAATAGATCACCTGGGGCAAAGGAATCAGCTCGATCCCCTTGCGCGTGCGCGCACTGATATGGCTGCGCGGGCCGCCACCTTCACTGCCAGGCCGGGTCAACGCCGCCAGCTGGGCGCGGTTGGGCTTTTCGGCCTTGCGCAAGGCATCGCGCAGGGCTTGAGGTTGAATCGGCTTGGTCACGTGGCTGAGGGTGCTTTCCTTGAAGGCCTCTGCACCGTATTCATCGTCGCCGGTACAGAACACCACCGACGGTGGCGCCTCGCGCTCGCACAAGCGAGCGGCGACCTGCAAGCCATCCAGGCCTGGCATGCCGATGTCCAGCAGGACCACATCGGGCTTGAGGCTTTCGATCAATGCCAGGGCCTCTTCGCCATTGGTGGCGCTGGGCTCCAGCACGGAATACCCCTCCAGTTCAGCGAATAGCCGTGTGAGGCGTTCACGGGCTTGGGGTTCGTCATCAACGATCAGGACATTCATAATTGCTCTGGATTCCTGAGTGAGTCTCGCACAGGTATAGCGTAGACAAGAGCAGGTCGAGCGACGCTGCGGTCACGCTCTAGACCGATACGAAGGCCAAAGATTCACTGAGCCGGCAGAAACGCTGCCAGTCCTCTGTCCAACTGTAGACGGTCCGTGGAACACTGCCGTTCAATCGTTGAATATCGTCCTGCCCTGCCTTTATGGATGTTTCCCTCCGGTTTCTGTCGACCGACGCCCTGCGGCAGTCGGCCCAACCCTGCTATTATCGGCGCCACTTTTTCGTTCACGCCTGCATAGAGTGAATCCATGAGCACCGACAAGACCAATCAGTCCTGGGGCGGCCGCTTCAGTGAGCCCGTCGACGCCTTCGTCGCCCGTTTCACCGCCTCGGTCGACTTCGACAAGCGCCTGTACCGCCACGACATCATGGGTTCGATCGCCCACGCCACCATGCTGGCGCAGGTCGGCGTTCTCAGCGATGCCGAGCGCGACACCATCATCGATGGCCTGAAAACCATCCAGGGCGAAATCGAGGCTGGCAGTTTCGACTGGCGCGTCGACCTGGAAGACGTGCACATGAACATCGAAGCACGCCTGACCGACCGCATCGGCATCACCGGCAAGAAACTGCACACCGGCCGCAGCCGCAACGACCAGGTTGCCACCGACATCCGCCTGTGGCTGCGTGACGAGATCGACCTGATCCTGGCCGAGATCACCCGCCTGCAACAGGGCCTGCTGGAGCAGGCCGAGCGTGAAGCCGAGACCATCATGCCCGGCTTCACCCACCTGCAGACCGCCCAGCCAGTCACCTTCGGCCACCACCTGCTGGCCTGGTTCGAAATGCTCAGCCGCGACTACGAGCGCCTGGTAGACTGCCGCAAGCGCGCCAACCGCATGCCTCTGGGCAGCGCCGCGCTGGCCGGCACCACCTACCCGATCGACCGTGAACTGACCTGCAAGTTGCTGGGCTTCGAAGCCGTGGCCGGCAACTCGCTGGACGGCGTTTCGGACCGCGACTTCGCCATCGAATTCTGCGCTGCCGCCAGCGTGGCGATGATGCACCTGTCGCGCTTCTCCGAAGAGCTGGTGCTTTGGACCAGCGCCCAGTTCCAGTTCATCGACCTACCTGATCGCTTCTGCACCGGCAGCTCGATCATGCCGCAGAAGAAGAACCCGGACGTTCCGGAGCTGGTGCGTGGCAAGAGCGGCCGTGTCTTCGGCGCTCTGACCGGCCTGCTGACCCTGATGAAAGGCCAGCCTCTGGCCTACAACAAGGACAACCAGGAAGATAAAGAGCCGCTGTTCGACGCCGCAGACACCCTGCGCGACTCGCTGCGCGCCTTCGCCGACATGATCCCGGCAATCAAGCCCAAGCACGCCATCATGCGCGAAGCGGCCCTGCGCGGTTTCTCCACCGCCACCGACCTCGCCGACTACCTGGTGCGCCGTGGCCTGCCGTTCCGTGATTGCCACGAGATCGTCGGCCACGCCGTGAAGTATGGCGTCGACACCGGCAAGGACCTGGCCGAGATGAGCCTGGACGAGCTGCGCCAGTTCAGCGACCAGATCGAGCAGGACGTGTTTGCCGTGCTGACCCTGGAAGGCTCGGTGAATGCCCGTAACCACATCGGTGGTACGGCGCCTGCGCAGGTACGTGCCGCCGTTGTGCGCGGCAAGGCCCTGCTGGCTTCGCGTTAAGTAGAGTCTGGGGCTGCCCTGCAGCCCCAGCCTTCAACGTTTACCGCTACGAATCATCTCCATGAAGGCCGGCATCGAGGCCTCCTTGTCTGTAACGATCCTCGCCATGTGCGGGTTCTCGCCCATCAATTGCAGCAACGCCTTCGCCTGCGGGAAGTCCGCCAGGAAGTCGATGCCCAGCACTTTCTTGCCTACCGCGTACGCCAGGTCCACCGAGAAGCAGAACATCAGGTCCGCCAGCGTCAGCTGCTCACCCGCCACATAAGGCGCGAAACGGCCATTGCGCTTGAGCGTGGCAAACCCTGCCAGCAAGTCGGTACGCGCACGCTCCTTGATCAGCGGCTCCACCGCCATGCCGAAGAACGACTCGGCATAGCAGGTACGCGCCGGCAGCTCGATATACAGTTCGATTTCCTTGAGCAGTTCGCGCACCTTGGCCCGGCCGAACGGGTCACTCGGCAGCAGCGCCTTGCCACCCTCGGTCTGCTCGATATAGTCGAGGATTACACTGGTTTCGCTGAGGAAGCCGTGTTCGGTTTCCAGCACCGGAACCTTGCCCCGCGGGCTGACTTCCAGGGCCTGCGGTGCCTGCCCGCCGTAGAAGGTGACTTCCTCGAAACGCAGGCCTTTTTCCAGCAGGGCCAGCTTGACCATGTTGTAGTAGTTGCTGACCGAGAATCCGTGAAGCTTGAGCATGGGGTTACAGCCTCCAGGCCGTGTGGGGATAGCTCGGCTGTTATAGACGGTCCGCCGGTGCCTGACCAGCGTCATGCACCGGGTCGATGATCGGGCATTGCCGACGCGGGCATGGCAAACTGTGCGTCCCACCATAGGAGTAGCGCCATGAGCGAACACGACGAAATCGGCAATGACGACGAAGCCTTCGCCGAAGCGACGCTGACCGAAGCCATCGAAAACCAGATCGAAAGCGGCGAGCCGCCAGCGGCCAAGGCCACCTTCAACAAACTGACCCTGGTCGGCTACGAGCGCGAAGACATCCTCAACCTCATGGCCCACGTGCTGGCCTTCGAAATCGACAACATGCTCCAGGAAGACCGCCCGTTCAACGGCGAGTGGTACGAGACCGCCCTGCGCGCCCTGCCCGAGCTGCCGCCTGAGATGGATCAAGGCGACGACGAATAAGCCGACTACACTCCAGGATCAGGCACCGCTGGCGGTGCCGCCATCCTCGTCTGGAAGTCAGGAGTCGCCATGTCTTTTACCCCCGAACTGATCGCCGAACTGGAAGTGCTCGCCCTGTTCAACCTGGACAACCACCAGGAAGGCATCAAAGTTGGCAGTAACGCGTCGCCCGCCCTGATCGCTGCTGCCAAGCGCCTTCATGAAAAAGAACTCACCGACCAGCCCGATGGTGGCTACCTCACCAGCCTCGGGAATGATGCGGCTGAAAGCGTCCAACTGTTGCTTAGCATCCTCAAGTCCACACAGCCCGCATAACCCTGTACCGACCTCTTCGCGGGCAAGCCTGCGAAGAGGCCAGAACAGACGATAGAAAAATGGCGCCAATAATCCATATTCCGCTTATCCGACTGCCCCACTCAGGCTAAACTCGCCTCAGCTTTTCTGGCCCGCCCTGAGTGTGCAATGAACCACCCCCACGAAATCCGCCCTGACCTGGACGAAGGCATCGACCGCAAGGTGCTGGCGACATTGCGTGCGCGCTTCCTGCACATCAACCAGTGCCGGCTCGAACGCGCGATGGAAGGCCTGTCGAGTCGCCAGCAGCTGGTCCTGACCCTCCTGCCGCTGCTGTTCCACGTCAACCACCCGCTGTTGCCCGGTTATGTATCCGGCGCCACACCGGCCGGGGTGGCGGGGTTCGAGCCGGATGCCGAACAGGTTGCCGATGCCCAGCGCCTGGCGCGCTCGTTCGCCTACAAGGCGCGCCACGGCAACCCGCCACGCCCGATCCACGGGCTATTCCTGATGGGCAGCCTCGGCTCACTGGCCCAGGCCGAACAGAGCGACATGGACCTGTGGGTGTGCCATGCCCCGGGCCTGGCCGAAACCGAGCGTGAGGAACTGCGCCGCAAATGCCAGCTGCTGGAGACCTGGGCGGCCAGCCAGGGTGCCGAGGCGCATTTCTTCCTGATCGACCCGCAAAGTTTTGCCCAGGGCCTGCGCGACAGCCAGCTCAGCTCCGATGACTGCGGCACTACCCAGCATTTCCTGCTGCTCGACGAGTTCTACCGCACGGCCATCTGGCTCGCCGGGCGCACGCCGCTGTGGTGGTTGGTGCCGGTCTACGAAGAGCACAACTATCAGGCCTATACCGAGACCCTGCTGTCCAAGCGCTTCATCCGTAATCAGGACGCCCTCGACCTTGGCAACCTTGCGCATATTCCGCCCGGCGAGTATGTCGGGGCTGGGCTGTGGCAGTTGTACAAGGGCATCGACTCGCCCTACAAGTCGCTGCTCAAGCTGCTGCTGACCGAGGTTTACGCCAGCGAGCATCCGACCGTGCGCTGCCTGAGCCTGGACTACAAGCAGGCAGTGTTCGCCAACCACCTCAACCTCGACGAACTCGACCCCTATGTGATGGTGTACCGGCGTATCGAGCGCTACCTGCAGCAACGCGGCGAAACCGCGCGGCTCGAATTGGTCAGGCGCAGCCTGTACCTGAAGGTCAACAAAAAGCTGAGCGGCCTGGACCGTAGCCGCAGCAACGGCTGGCAACGGCAACTGCTGCAGCGCCTGGCCGATGAGTGGGGCTGGGACGAACGGCAACTGGCCATGCTCGACAGCCGCAGCCAGTGGAAGGTCCGCCAGGTCGCCGTCGAACGCCGTGAACTGGTGGCCGAGCTCAACCACAGCTATCGCTTTCTGGGCCAGTTCGCGCAAAGCCAGGCTGCCAGCAGCCGCGCCGACCAGCGTGACCTGAATGTTCTGGGCCGGCGCCTGTACGCGGCCTTCGAACGCCGCGCCGGCAAGATCGAAGTGATCAACCCGGGCATTGCCCCGGACATCGCCGAAGACACCTTGACGCTGGTCCAGTCGCCAAACCGCAAGGAGCCTGGCAGCCACCACTGGGGGCTGTACAACGGTAACCTGGGGGTGCACGAATGGGAGCATTTCAGCCCAATCAAGCGCTGCCGCGAGCTGCTCGAACTGCTGACCTGGGCCCACCGCAACGGCGTCATCGACAGTACCACACGGCTTGCCCTGCACCCGGGCGACAGCGACCTCAGCGAGTTCGAGCTGTTCAACCTGCTGGGTAGCCTGCAGCAGAGCATCCCGCTGCCGCTGGGCAGTGTCAGCGAAGAGCGCCTGCTGCAACCAAGCGTGGCTGACGAGATCCTGCTGCTGGTCAACGTCGGCGTGGACCCGCTGCGCCATCACCGCGACCTGAACATCCTGATGACCACCGAGCGCACCGACTCGTTGAGCTACGCTGGCGTACGCGAGAACCTGGTGCTGACCGTCGACCAGATCACCCTCAACAGCTGGAACGAAGTGCTGGTGCAGCGCTACGACGGTGAACACGCGCTGCTGCGCTGCCTGCGTGACTTCCTCAACAGCCTCGGCCAACGCAGCCACCGCCCTAAGGTACGGGTGCGCTGCTTCTGCCACAACCGCGCCCAGGCAATCAGCCAGCGTGTCGAGGAGGTCTTCGACACGGCGCAACTGCTGCTCGACCAGGGCCTGAACCACCGCTACCTGCTGCAGGTAGCGCAATACACCCATGTGCTGGAACTGTTGCCCGGCCAGGTAAGCCTGGCAACCATGACGGAGCATGACGCCGTGCTCGATCACCTGGGCCAAGTGCGCAGCCGCTACAGCCCGCTGCACCTGGATGGCAATGCGATGCAGGACTACGACCTGCCCCTGGTACTTGAACACGGTCGGCGCAATTGCATCCAGGTGTTCTACCGCTTGCTCGACGGCTGGGCCGACCTGTACGTGCTGGATGAGTACAATGCCCTGTGGCAGCAGCGCCTGCCGCTGCATGATGAAAACCATCTGCTGCTGCCGATGCAGCGCTTCCTGCGATCGGTGGTGATGCGCCACGACGCGCGTTTGCCGCTGGACAGACTGCAACAGGCATCGCTGGAAATCCGCTACGCGCAATTGCTGCCTTCAGGGCCAGGCAAGGCACGCTGCATCGAGCCCAGGCCGACACCGAGCGTTGCCACCGATCAGCCCTACTACGAGGTGCAGGCCATTCTGCAGGCCGGTGCCGGTGGCGAGGTACAGGTCACACTGTATTGCGACCAGCGGGAGTTTTCCGAGCTGGAGCATGGCGACCAGCTGTATGAGGTTGTCGCCCGGCAGATCCTCGGCCAGCGCCGCAGTGCCGGGCACTACCGCTGCTATATCACCGACCTGGAGCTTTCAGAACTGCTAGAGGATGAACAGGGTTCGACCAGCCTGTATCTGCGTTACAAGCGCGAGCTGGAGTATGCGCTCAATCAGGGGCTGGAAAAGATCCAGGCTGAGCTCGCCTGCTGAACCAGCAGGCATTTCCTTCTGCACGGCTCTCCTGGCCAGCGGCATGCTTTGCCCTCATTCAATGACTGAGGTGCATCATGAACAATCAGAACTGGATGGGTAACTTGCCTGAACTGGGTCGCCTGCGTATTGATCAGCTGATTTTGCCCGGCAGCCATGATTCGGGAATGGACAAACAGGCGGACAATATCGTCCCACCGCAGGAAGTGACCCAGGACGTTCCGTGCATCGAGCAGATCCGTGCCGGCATTCGCGTACTGGACCTTCGTGTAAGGGCAAACCGCGAGTATTCACCCGACTCACCTTACCGGTACAAGCTCTATCACCTGAGTACATCGGGACGCACTGTTCTCGGCGACGTAGTGTCCGAGCTTGGTGTTTTCTATGAAGATCCTGCCAACGAGCGAGAAATCATCATCCTCGACTTCCATGAATTCGATAACTTCAGCGCCCGGGAGCATGAGTGGCTGCTGGCGATGCTGGACAAGCACATGGGGCAGCGCATCATCCCCTATGACTTGCATGCTCTGACCCTGGATCAACTGTGGAATGACCACCCAGGCAAAACCGTGGTCATTGCCTATAACGATCCCGCCGGCGGGGACCACTGGAATGGTGTGGAGCAGGTCTGGATGGGTGAGAACACGCCCTCCACAGAAGAACTGAAAGCGTTCATCGACCAGCATAGCCAGCGTTACAAGCCTGACGGCACGCTACGCTCGATTCAGTGCGCGAAGTACAACAAGGTGGTGTTCACGCCTGATGATTTCAGCGACAAGATCGATCAGTGGTTCGACTCGAAAGACCTGGACAGCTACATCCAGGGCTTCCACATCATCAATACCGATTGGTCGCTGCGCAGCCGCATAGTCGATAACTGTATTCACGCCTGCCAGCTCAGGGCGCAGAACGCCCCCTGAACGACCAGTCTCAGAGGTCGAAATCACCAGCCGCTTCAGGCTGGTATTCGACTTCCAGCAACTTCAGCTTCAGGGTCTTGCCCCCCGGTGCCGGCCAGTCGATCTGCTCACCCACCGACAAGCCCAGCAGCGCACAGCCGATCGGCGCAAGGATCGACACCTTGCCCTCGCCACCCGCATCCTTCGGGTACACCAGGGTCAGGTGGTAGTCCTTGCCACTGGCTTCCTCACGGCAATGCACGCGCGAGTTCATGGTCACCACACCGGCGGGCACTTCATCATGGCCGACCACCTGACCGGCACGGTCCAGCTCCTCCTGCAAGGCGAGCACACCCGGCGTATTTTCGTCGAGGCCTTCGATCAGGCGCTCGAGACGCTGTACGTCCAATCGGGTGAGGATGAGGGAAGGCTTGGTGCTCATGATCCAGTCAGACTCCTTTGAACAGGCTGTTTCCTGCAGGCAGATAAAGCAAAACCCCGCCCAAGGGCGGGGTTTGTGAATGCTTTTGCGTCAACGACGCACCCCCTGACACTACCACAGCCGGGCAAATACTCAAGCCCGTACGCGCAGGGCCTCGGCTTCGCGACAGATCTGCCGGCGCCGTTCGTCGTCGGCCGAGCGCCATTCGCGGATGTGCTCGACGTGCCGGTGGCAGCCGGTGCATACCCGCTGCTCATCCAACCGGCAAACGCTGATGCAGGGTGAAGGCACCGCCGGGCTGACGTTGCTGTACAGCGGCTTGGGTGGCCGCAGCTGGCTGGTCATGTCAGATCTCGTCGAAGTCCAGCTTCTCGCCGGCCCGCTCCCAGACGATGCGCTCGAGCATCTCACCAAGCAGCTCTTCGCTCTTCTCGCACACCCACTTGCCGTTCTCTTCGTCGTAATCGAAGTGGAAGCCGCCGGAACGGTCGGCCAGCCACAGCTGACGCAGCGGCTCCTGGCGGCTGAAGATCAGTTGGGCGCCGCCTTCGAACTTGACGGTCAGCACGCCGCCGGAATTTTCCATGTCCAGGTCCAGGCCGCTCTCGTCGAACAGGTCTTCCAGTGCCTGTTGGGTCGCGTCGACCAGATCATGGAAACGCGCTTCGCTCAAACTCATTGCAGGAACCTCGAAATTGGCTGCTTTACGGGCAAGCCGGGCAAGATACGGGCGCCGGGCCATGAATGCAAAGGTTTAGCCGCTGCCGGCACGGGCCCACTACCGGCGGCGATAACCCCTAAGCATAGCCCGCCCGACGGACCGGCTCTTGCGTAGGCAATCCGCCGGTCGCTCGGTATACTCGGGCGCAATACTGCATATTTCAAAGGATTTCACCCATGAAGCGCCTGATTTCCTCGCTCGCGGCGCTGGTCGCGGTTGCCTGCCTCGTTTCGGCCTGCGGTCAGAAGGGCCCCCTGTACCTGCCAGAAGACGGCAAGGACGGCAAAGGCCCGAAAAAGACGCACCAGCACCAGCACGCTCCAGCGGTCCAGCCGCAGGAAGAGCAGCCAATCCAGCCCGAGCAGACGCCAGAGCAGTAAGGAATTCAGATGAACGCTTTCAACTACCGCGACGGTGAACTGTTCGCGGAAGGCGTGGCCCTGTCGGCCATCGCCGAACGTTTCGGCACCCCGACCTACGTGTACTCGCGCGCTCACATCGAAGCCCAGTACCGCAGCTACACCGACGCCCTGCAGGGCACCGAGCACCTGGTCTGCTTCGCCGTCAAGGCCAACTCCAACCTTGGCGTGCTGAACGTCCTGGCGCGCCTGGGCGCAGGCTTCGACATCGTCTCCGGCGGTGAGCTTGAGCGCGTGCTGGCCGCTGGTGGGCGCGCTGATCGCGTGGTGTTCTCCGGCGTCGGCAAGACCCGCGAAGACATGCGCCGCGCCCTGGAAGTCGGTGTGCACTGCTTCAACGTCGAATCCACCGATGAGCTCGAGCGCCTGCAAGTGGTGGCCGCCGAGATGGGCAAGGTTGCGCCGATCTCGCTGCGTGTGAACCCGGACGTCGATGCCGGCACCCACCCGTACATTTCCACCGGCCTCAAAGAGAACAAGTTCGGTATCGCCATCGCCGACGCCGAAGCCATCTACGTGCGCGCCGCGCAGCTGCCGAACCTGGACGTGGTCGGTGTCGACTGCCACATCGGCTCGCAGCTGACCACCGTCGACCCGTTCCTCGATGCCCTCGACCGCCTGCTGGCCCTGGTCGACCGCCTGGCCGAGTGCGGCATCCACCTGCGCCACCTGGACCTGGGCGGCGGCGTTGGCGTGCGCTATCGCGACGAAGAGCCGCCACTGGTGGCCGACTACATCAAGGCCATCCGCGAGCGCGTCGGCACCCGTG
This sequence comes from Pseudomonas sp. HS6-2, assembly GCF_049325675.2. Lineage (NCBI taxonomy): Bacteria > Pseudomonadati > Pseudomonadota > Gammaproteobacteria > Pseudomonadales > Pseudomonadaceae > Pseudomonas > Pseudomonas sp. HS6-2. The sequence continues at coordinate 6,075,762 of NZ_CM143906.1, forward strand.
ACCTGGCCCTGGTGTTCGAGCCTGGCCGCTACATCGTGGCCAACGCCGGTGCCCTGCTGACCCGCGTGGAGTACCTCAAGCACACCGAACACAAGGACTTCGCCATCATCGACGCGGCGATGAACGACCTGATCCGCCCGGCCCTGTACCAGGCCTGGATGGGTGTCAGCGCGGTCGCCCCGCGGGCGGGCGAAGGCCGTGCCTACGACCTGGTCGGCCCGATCTGCGAAACCGGCGACTTCCTCGCCAAGGACCGCGTGCTGAACCTGGCCGAAGGTGACCTGCTGGCCGTGCAGTCGGCGGGCGCCTATGGTTTCGTCATGAGCTCGAACTACAACACCCGTGGCCGTTGCGCGGAAATCCTGGTCGACGGCGACCAGGCTTTCGAAGTCCGCCGCCGCGAGACCATCGCCGAACTGTACGCTGGCGAAAGCCTGCTGCCGGAGTGAGCCCATGCTGCTGCGCTTTACCAAGATGCATGGGCTGGGCAACGACTTCATGGTCCTAGACCTGGTCAGCCAGCACGCGCACATCCAGCCCAAGCACGCCAAGCAATGGGGCGACCGTCACACCGGCATCGGCTTCGACCAGCTGCTGATCGTCGAGGCGCCGAGCAACCCGGAAGTGGACTTCCGCTACCGGATCTTCAACGCTGACGGTTCCGAGGTCGAGCAGTGCGGCAATGGCGCGCGCTGCTTCGCCCGCTTCGTGCTGGACAAGCGCCTGACCGCGAAGAAGCGCATCCGCGTGGAAACCAAGGGTGGCATCATCGAGCTGGACGTGCAGAACGACGGCCAGGTATGTGTCGACATGGGCCCACCGCGTTTCGTCCCGGCAGACATCCCGTTCATTGCCGAAGAACAGGCGTTGAACTACCCGCTGGAGGTCGACGGCCGGGTGCATTCGATTGCCGCCGTGTCCATGGGCAACCCGCATGCCGTGCTGCGCGTCGATGACGTGCACACCGCACCGGTCCATGAACTGGGCCCGAAAATCGAAAACCACCCGCGCTTCCCGCAGCGGGTGAATGCCGGTTTCCTCCAGGTCATCGACCGCCACCGCGCCTACTTGCGGGTATGGGAACGTGGCGCTGGCGAGACCCAGGCCTGTGGCACCGGCGCCTGCGCCGCGGCCGTGGCCGCCATCAGCCAGGGCTGGATGGACTCCCCGGTGACCCTCGACCTGCCGGGTGGTCGCCTGAACATCGAATGGGCCGGCCCCGGCAAGCCCGTGTTGATGACCGGCCCAGCCGTACGCGTCTTCGAAGGACAGGTTCGTCTCTAAGCGAGTAACCGCCATGACCGATCAGCCAGTACCCCAGCAGCCCGATGAGCTCGATGCCGAAGCGGTGGTCGCCTACCTGCGCGCCCACCCCACCTTCTTCGCCGAGCACGACGAGCTGCTGATCGAGCAACGCATCCCCCACCAGCGCGGCGACAGCGTGTCGCTGGTGGAACGCCAGCTCAAGCTGCTGCGCGACCGCAACATCGAGATGCGCCATCGCCTGTCGCAACTGATGGACGTGGCCCGTGACAACGACCGGCTGTTCGACAAGACCCGCCGGCTGATCCTCGACCTGCTCGATGCCAGCAGCTTGGAAGAAGTGGTGATGGCCGTCGAAGACAGCTTGCGCCAGGAATTCCAGGTGCCTTTCGTCAGCCTGATCCTGTTCGGCGACAATGCAGCCCCCGTCGGCCGCTGGGTGAGCAATGCCGAAGCCCAGCAAGCCATCGGCGGCCTGCTCGGCGGCGGCAAGACGGTCAGCGGCAACCTGCGCGAGCACGAACTGGCCTTCCTGTTCGGCAAGGAGCAGCAGCAGGAAGTCGGCTCCAGTGCGGTTGCCGCCCTCGAATACCAGGGGCTGCATGGCGTGCTGGCGATCGGCAGCCGCGACCCACAGCACTACAAGAGCAGCGTCGGCACCTTGTTCCTCGGCTATATCGCCGAAGTGCTCGGCCGCGTGGTACCACGCGTGACCCAGACCCTGCGTTCGGTGCGCTGATGGAACGCCAGCTGGAGGCTTATTGCGCACACCTGCGCAACGAGCGCCAGGTGTCGGAACACACCCTGCTGGCCTATCGCCGCGACCTCGACAAGGTCATCGAATACTGCAACAGCCAGGGCATCGCCGGCTGGGGCGCGCTGCAGATCCAGCAGCTGCGCCAACTGGTCGCGCGCCAGCACCACCAGGGGCAGTCCTCGCGCAGCCTGGCGCGATTGCTGTCGGCGGTGCGCGGCCTGTACCGCTACCTCAACCGCGAAGGCCTGTGCCAGCACGACCCGGCCACCGGCCTGAGCGCGCCCAAGGGCGAACGTCGGCTGCCCAAGGTGCTGGACACCGACCGCGCCCTGCAACTGCTCGATGGCGGCGTCGACGACGACTTCATCGCCCGCCGCGACCAGGCCATCCTCGAACTGTTCTATTCCTCCGGCTTGCGCCTGTCCGAGCTGAACAACCTCGACCTCGAGCAGCTCGACCTGGCCGCCGGCTTGGTGCAGGTGCTTGGCAAGGGCAGCAAGACCCGCGTGCTACCGGTTGGCCGCAAGGCCCGTGAGGCCTTGCAGGCCTGGTTCAAGCTGCGCGGCATCGGCGGCCCGCGCGACAGCGCAGTGTTCATCACCCGCCAAGGCAATCGCATGAGCCCACGGGCCATCCAATTGCGAGTCAAGGCCGCCGGCGAGCGCGAGCTAGGCCAGCACCTGCACCCGCACATGCTTCGCCATTCCTTCGCCAGCCATGTGCTGGAATCGTCCCAGGACCTGCGCGCGGTACAGGAAATGCTCGGCCATGCCGACATCAGCACCACGCAGATCTACACCCACCTGGACTTCCAGCACCTGGCCGCGGTGTACGACAGCGCCCACCCTCGGGCCAAACGCAGCAAAGGCACAGACTCATGAGCATCAAGCTGATCACCTTCGACCTCGACGACACCCTGTGGGACACCGCGCCCGTGATTGCCAGCGCCGAGGTCGTGCTGCGCGACTGGCTCGAAGCCAACGCCCCGATCCTTGGTGGTGTGCCGGTGGAACACCTGTTCGCCATTCGCGAACGCCTGGTGCAGGCTGAGCCAGGCCTCAAGCACCGCATCAGCGCCCTGCGTCGGCGTGTGCTGTTCCACGCTCTGGAGGAAGTCGGCTACAGCGAGAAGCAGGCGCAGGAACTGGCCAACGAGGGCTTTGAAGTGTTCCTGCATGCCCGCCACCAGGTCGAAGTGTTCCCTGAAGTGCAGCCGGTGCTGGAGATCCTGCGCCATCACTACACCCTGGGCGTGGTCACCAACGGCAACGCCGATGTTCGCCGCCTGGGGCTGGCGGATTACTTCCGCTTTGCCCTGTGCGCGGAGGATCTGGGCATTGGCAAGCCGGACCCGGCGCCGTTCATGGAGGCCCTCAAGCTCGGCGAAGTCGAGGCCAGTGCGGCGGTGCATATTGGTGATCACCCGGGCGACGACATTGCCGGGGCCCAGCGCGCCGGTTTGCGCGCGGTATGGTTCAACCCGCAGGGCAAGGCCTGGGCTGGCGATCAGGCGCCGGATGCAGAGATTCAGCGGCTGTCCCAGGTGCCGGACGTCTTGGCGCGCTGGCGCTGACAGACAGGCACAAAAAAGCCCGCAGCGACGGCGGGCTCTTTTGCATTCAGCCACTCAGATAGGGCGGCTGCCGTACTTGTTGTCCGGTTTCTTGGGCGGGTCGGCGACCACGTTGGCCTCGACTTCCTGCACCTTGCCGCCGCGCGAAAGGAACTCTTCCATCGCCTTGGCCAGGGCATCACGCTCTTTCTGCTTGGCTTCCATGCTCGGCATCTCGTCTACCGAGACAGCGGCCTTGGATTTACCCTTGGCAGTCGGTGCCGGGCTGCTGTCGTCATCGCCAGCATCTTCCGCACCATCGTCAGCCGCCGCTTCAAGGCCTTCATCAGCCTCGTCTTCGTCGCCTACTTCGAGGTCATCATTTTCCAGATCGTCGTCGCTCATGTTCTACCTCATGACTTGCGAAAAGCAGGTTAGTTATAGACCAGTGCAGCCGTAGACCGGCAGCCACCAGTGAAAATTCAACTGGCCGTGGGTTAGGCCACTGCCCTTGGGTCGGCGCTCCTGATGGGAGGCGGTACCCAGCAGGCCCTGCTCCTGGCAGGACCTGACAAATCCTTGAACCCTGCTGGCCACTCGCTACTGGCAAGCCTAGCAAAGGCTGGTAAAGCGTGCGGACTACTCGTCAAACACCCTTTGGCGCGCATTCTAGCGCGCCCGTGGAAAAAGCAAAGCACCATAAACGCCCCAAGACTTGTAAGTTTTTGGCCTACGTCGCGAACGTGAGTGATAAACCGTTTGCACTGCGGGAAATGGCAAAAAACAGGCAAAAAAATGCCCGGCGAACCGGGCAAGTTTTTCCAGCGTCGCGGTTACAGGTTGTAGCCGCGTTCGTTGTGCTGAGCCAGGTCGAGGCCGACCGACTCTTCTTCTTCGTTGACCCGCAGGCCCATCACCACATCCAGCACCTTGAGGATCAAGTAGGTGACGATGGCGGTGTAGACCACGGTGAAGATCACGCCCTTGGCCTGAACCCAGACCTGAGCACCAATGTCGGTGACTGCGCCGAAGCCGCCCAGGGCCGGTGCTGCGAACACGCCGGTGAGGATGGCACCGATGATGCCGCCGACGCCATGCACGCCGAAGGCGTCGAGGGAGTCGTCATAACCCAGCTTGCGCTTGAGGGTAGTGGCGCAGAAGTAGCAGATCACGCCAGAGGCAAGGCCGATCACCAAAGCACCCATTGGGCCCACGGTACCGGCAGCCGGGGTAATGGCGACCAGGCCGGCGACCACACCCGAGGCGATGCCCAGGGCACTTGGCTTGCCGTGGAAGATCCACTCGGCGAACATCCAGCCCATTGCTGCGGCGGCGGTGGCGATCTGGGTCACCAGCATGGCCATGCCCGCAGTACCGTTGGCGGCGGCGGCGGAACCGGCGTTGAAGCCGAACCAGCCGATCCACAGCATGGCCGCGCCCATCAGGGTGTAACCCAGGTTGTGCGGGGCCATCGGGGTGGTCGGGTAGCCTTTGCGCTTGCCCAGCACCAGGCAGCAGACCAGGCCTGCGATACCGGCGTTGATGTGCACCACGGTCCCGCCAGCGAAGTCGAGCACGCCCCAGTCCCACAGCAGCGCGCCGTCACCACTCCAGACCATGTGCGCGATCGGTGCGTAGACCAGGGTGAACCAGATGCCCATAAACACCAGCATCGCCGAGAACTTCATGCGTTCGGCAAAGGCACCGACGATCAGCGCCGGGGTGATGATGGCGAAAGTCATCTGGAAGGTGATGAACACCGCTTCAGGGAACAGCGCGGTGGCCGAAGTCAGGTTGGCCGGGGTAACGCCGCTGAGGAACGCCTTGGAGAACCCGCCGACGAAGGAATTGAAGTTGAGCACGCCCTTTTCCATACCGGTGGTATCGAAGGCCATGCTGTAGCCGTAGATGACCCAGAGAATGCTGATCAGGCCAGTGATGGCAAAGCACTGCATCATCACCGACAGCACGTTCTTGGAACGCACCATGCCGCCGTAGAACAGGGCCAGGCCCGGAATGGTCATGAACAGCACCAGCGCTGTCGAGGTGAGCATCCAGGCGGTGTCGCCGGAGTTCAGCGCTGGGGCAGCTGCTTCCTCTGCCAGGGCAAGCCCGGGCATTACGAGGGACAATAGGGCTCCTAGCCCTGCGATCTTACGCAGAGTCATGTTGTTTTCTCCTGGGGCGTTGGGTTTGGTGAGGCTTTTTTCGGCGCTTAGATCGCGTCGGTATCGGTTTCGCCGGTACGGATGCGGATCGCCTGCTCCAGATTCACCACGAAGATCTTGCCGTCACCGATCTTGCCGGTGTTGGCTGCCTTGGTGATGGCTTCGATCACTCGATCAAGGTCCTTGTCGTCGATGGCGACGTCGATCTTCACTTTGGGCAGGAAGTCGACCACGTACTCCGCGCCGCGATACAGCTCGGTGTGGCCCTTCTGCCGGCCGAAACCTTTGACTTCGGTGACGGTAATGCCCTGCACGCCGATTTCCGACAGCGACTCGCGCACGTCGTCCAACTTGAACGGCTTGATGATGGCTGTGACTAGCTTCATGAAACTCTCTCCCGATTTGGTGGACTTGCCCCAGGAAAACAAACCCGTCTCAAGTCTAAGCGCAGCGGTTGGCTTTGTAACGCGTCGTCGGCATCCGGCTCCGCGTGCGCACTGCCTGGTCACAAGGAACTGCATCAGTGCATGGCTCGTACAGGTCTTTGCAGAAACCTTGCCAGTTCCGTTAAAACACCGGAAAACAGCGAGTTATGTGAATCAGTCGGGATTGGCCACTCGCCAGCATGGCGTACATGCACAACTTCGGTGCAGGCAGGCCCGGCGAGTTGCTCAAAAAGCGTGCAATGGCCTGAGGTCAATGGTGCAGGTCTGCCCCGTGCTACACTGCGGGCCATTTCTCAGTATTCAGTGGACAGCCGCCCATGCTCGCGCCAAAAGCCCTTCTCGACGCCCTGAGCGACCAGGCCTCGCGCCTGTTCAGCAGCGATACCGCCCAACCCCGCGCGGAACTGGAAAGCCAGTTCAAGGTGCTGATGCAAGGCGCCTTCAGCAAGCTGGACCTGGTTAGCCGTGAAGAATTCGACAGCCAGATGGTCGTGCTGGCGCGCACCCGCGCCCGCCTCGAGGCCCTGGAGAAGCAGGTCGCCGAACTGGAAGCGCGGATGGCGCCAGCGTCGCAGGAATAACAATCGATAACGAGTAGTCACCCCCGATTTCGATCAGGCCGAAGCCCTGTGATGGCCGGTGGCCTTGGGCGGTAGCTCGCTGGCATGCAGGTCGCCACGGAACAACGCCGCCCCACATACCGTGAACAACGTCTTCACCCGGCTGTGCGAATTGCGGATCTCGGCCTGAATTTCCTCGATGAGCGGATCGCTCGACTGCAGCGCAACGGCACGATTGGCCCATTCGATTGCCGCAAAGCGGCTCTGTTTGCGCGTACCGCTGCCCTGCATCCAGGCCAGCCCGAGTTCCGCACAGGCACGCGCGGCGGTCCAGGCATCGGGGTGCTCGGCCAGCCCCAGCAGATAGTCGACCGCCTCGACACGCTCCAGCGAATCACCGTACTGGCGCAGCAGGATGCCTAACTGCAACTGCGCCTTGGCATGGATGTTCGGATCGCCCATTGCGTCGAGCAGCAGTCGCTTGACCGCCAGCATTGCCTTGCGGTCCTCCAGCCCTTGTGGAGAACCCATACGCTGACGGGCCAGGTCGAGCTTGGCAAGCGGATGGCCAGATTCCGCCGCCCGCAACAGCCAGTGCTCGGCAGCCTTGGCACTCAGATACTGCGCGGGGGTGTTGTCCAGCCAGCCACGATGCAGGTCGTACAGCGCGATGGCCGCATCCGGCAGTTTCAGCTCCGCACAGGCTTCATACAGAAAGTGCGCGGCTTCATGCAGATTGGCAGCCCAGAGCAGGCGCGGCACATCGAGCACATCGAAGCCCTGCCCCTCTCGCCCGCACTGGCGCTTGACCGCCATGCGCAACCACGTTCCAGCCTGCTCGGCAGATTGCCCAAAGCCCCACAAGCCAAACTGGTGCCCCGCAGCCCGCAGAGCGCAGGCCGCTGCCTGTCGACGGTCGTCGCAGAGCCGCTCGATGACGGTACGCAATACCTGCGAATCGTCCTCGGCCTCATTGAACAGCACCAGGCAAACAAGGCTATGGAAAGGCTCGCCAATGGCCGGGACAAAGCCGTGGTCCGGGAAGAGTGCGACGCTGTCGGCAAAGTCGCGCATCGCACCGGCGTAATCACCCATCGAATAGCGCCGCAGCGCGCCACGCCGGGCCAGCAACGTGGCGCGCTCTTTGGGCCTGAGTTCGCGTTGGGCCCATTGGGCAAAGGTTCTTTGCCAGGTTGCGACCTGAGGCAGTTGCTTGGCATGCGGCAGCCAGAAAGTCTCTTCCAGGGCCAGCCAGCGGATCGCATTGCGCTGTGCTTCAGACCAACCGTGGCAAAGCGGCCCGCTGGCCAGTGCGTCAATCGCTTCAGCGCTGCCACCCCAACGAGGGGTCAGGTAAGCGGCATAGGCCTCGATTGCCTCGAAGCAGCCGGGAAACCACCACAGCGCATGGCGCAGCCAGTAATCCCTGGCGGGCTCGCCTTGCTCATGCAAACGCGCGCTCAACCCGGCCGGCAACGTTTGCGGCAGTTCCAGCAAGGGCGTCAGGCCGTACTTGACCAACAATGGCGCTGCGGCCTCCTGCACCTCCACATCGGCATGCGCGCTGGGCCGATAGCGCGCCGCCTGCCCAGCGAACAATTCGACCAACCAGCCAGGCTCGCGCAGGTAAGCGCTGATGTGCAGCATGCCGATGACTGCGGCAACCGGTTGCGCGCTGCGCTCCAGGGCCTGCAGGAAGTGCGCCGTGCCTTTCTCGCAGGCCTGCTCGGCAGCCAGCCAGCGTTCTTCGGACACTTCATGAGCATCAGCCTGCCCACGAATCTGGCAGGCATGGTTGAAGCAGTGAAAACCCATCACCACATGCGGGTGATAAGCCTTGGGGCAGGCGTCGATCCAGGCCTTGAGGGTGTGCGTCAGGGCCTTGCCGCCCTGTGTGTCCCAATCCAGCATGTAGCCTTGCACAGCTTCCAGGTAGACGGGGCACTCACCAGGGGGCGCCTGGCGCCACTGCGCCTCCAGCGCATCGAACAAACGGTTGAGTTCAGCGTATTCATTGGCCTGCACCCGTTCTCGGATCTGCTGGCGGGTGCGAATGAGCGTTTGCACGGGCAGTACCTTAAGTCCATTTCAAGGGTTGCGTTGCCATCCCATGGCAACAGCAGTCGCTGTTGAACACTAAGCTATAGCCGGGTTCTTCGCAAAGAATTGGATCCAGTATTTGTCAGGCTTTTTCAAAAGGCAGGGAAAACCCTGCGTTTCACAGCATGCCTGGCGGCGGCCGACCATTTGGACCGTACAACCGGTCAGCCATGATGCGATCGAAAAAATCGAGGATTTGCTGATTGCCTTGCAGGCGCAGGCCCAGCGAAAGACGCTGAAGCACTTTACTCGATAGAGCGGGCCCCTGGATCACTATGCTTGGGTCAGCCGCAGGAAGCGGCTCCCCACTCATGACAACGGAGCGTCCATGTCCCTCGCCCTCGTTCACAGCCGTGCCCAGGTCGGCGTGCAGGCCCCGGCGGTCAGCGTCGAAACGCACCTGGCCAACGGCCTGCCCCACCTCACTCTGGTCGGCCTGCCGGAAACCACGGTCAAGGAAAGCAAGGACCGTGTGCGCAGCGCCATCGTCAATTCCGGGCTGAACTACCCGCAGCGGCGCATTACCCAGAACCTCGCACCGGCCGACCTGCCCAAGGACGGCGGGCGTTATGACCTGGCCATCGCCCTGGGCATCCTCGCCGCCGATGGCCAGGTGCCGTTGCCCGCCCTGACTGAAATGGAATGTCTGGGCGAGCTGGCCCTGTCGGGTAAGTTGCGCCCGGTGCAGGGCGTGTTGCCAGCGGCACTGGCGGCGCGCGAGGCTGGCCGGGCATTGGTGGTGCCGCGGGAAAACGCTGAAGAAGCCAGCCTGGCGGGCGGGCTGGTGGTATATGCAGTGGGGCACCTGCTGGAATTGGTGGCGCATCTGAACGGGCAGGTGCCACTAGCTCCGTTTGCCGCCAATGGCTTGGTCCTGAAGCAACAGCCTTATCCGGACCTCAGCGAGGTACAAGGCCAGGTTGCGGCCAAGCGGGCATTGCTGCTGGCCGCAGCCGGGGCGCATAACCTGCTGTTCACCGGGCCGCCCGGAACGGGCAAGACGCTACTCGCCAGCCGCCTGCCCGGCCTGCTGCCACCTCTGGATGAACAAGAGGCGCTGGAAGTGGCGGCGATCCAGTCGGTGAGTGGCCACACGCCGCTGAGCAGCTGGCCGCAGCGCCCGTTTCGCCATCCGCACCATTCGGCTTCGGGGCCAGCGCTGGTAGGCGGCAGCAGCCGGCCGCAGCCAGGCGAGATCACCCTGGCGCACCATGGCGTGCTGTTTCTCGACGAGCTGCCAGAGTTTGAACGGCGCGTGCTGGAAGTCCTGCGCGAGCCGCTGGAGTCGGGCGAAATCGTGATTGCGCGGGCGCGCGACAAGGTGCGTTTCCCGGCGCGCTTCCAGCTGGTGGCGGCGATGAACCCCTGCCCTTGCGGCTACTTGGGCGACCCCACCGGCCGCTGCCGCTGCAGCACCGAGCAGATCGCACGGTATCGCAACAAACTGTCCGGCCCGTTGCTGGACCGCATCGACCTGCACCTGACCGTGGCCCGCGAGACCACCACGCTGAACAACCAGCCCAGTGGGGAGACTAGTGCCGACGTGGCTGTAAAGGTGGCAGAGGCTCGTGAGGTGCAGCAGCGGCGGCAAGGCTGTGCCAATGCGTTTCTGAACCTGGAAGGGTTGCGGAGCCATTGTCAGCTGGTAGCGGCGGACCAGGCTTGGTTGGAGAATGCCTGCGAGCGGCTGACGCTTTCTTTGCGGGCGGCGCATCGGTTGCTGAAGGTGGCCCGGACTTTGGCGGATCTGGAAGCTAGCCAGGCGATCAGCCGCGGGCATCTGGCCGAGGCTTTACAGTACCGGCCGGGCAGCAGCTAGAGCCTGGGGCTGCCTTGCCGCCCCAAGATCCATCAGGAAAACTTGCTTCGGCCGATCAACCCGGAGACCGAGTACAGCCCAGGCCCAGTCAACGCCAGCCCGCCATAAAGCGCCACCAGCAACCAGGCAAACTGGCCCTGCTCCAGCGACCAGTCCGGGTGCACCACCACCAGCGCCACCAGCAACACTGCCAGCACCGGCAAGCAGGCCAACCGCGCTGCCACGCCCAGCACCAGCAACACCGGGCAGACCACTTCGGCAAACACCGCCAGGCCCAAGGTCAGCGGCGCCCCCAGGCCAAAAGGATCCTCGATGCGCTGCAACTCCCCGCTCCAGTCCAGCAGCTTGGGTAACCCGTGGATGGAAAACAGCAGCACAGCGGCCATCACCCGCATGAACAGCAGGCCACTGGCGATAAGGGTTGGCGACTGGGGAGCATGAAGGGTCTTGAGGTGTGGCATGGCAAAGATCTCGTGATTCAATCAACCCAACGAGCATCAGCCGGCGGCACAGCAATTGATTGTTCAGGTGTGCTCATTCAGCTGCCAACGCCGCTTCGACCACCTTGAGCAGTACCTCTTCGGAAAACGGCTTACCCAGGCAAGATTGCGCGCCATTTGCTAGCGCCGCCTGCACCGCACCTTCGTCCCAATGCGCCGACATGCCGATCACCGGCAAGCGCCAACCCCGCCGCGCCAGCTCACGCTGCACCTCCAGCCCGCTCATCCCCGGCATCTTCAGATCGAGCAGAACGCACCCAGCCTCACGTGACTGGCCCGAGGCCAGAAACACCTCGCCCGCAGCGAACGCCAAGCACTCGAACCCCGCAGAACGCAGCAGGTTGCCCAGGCTTTTGCGCACAGAAGCATCGTCATCGACGATGCACACCGCTCTGCTCATGTGCCAGACCGAGCCTCGATGACGTTGTGCATGGCCACCAGCTCCAGCAGCGAGCGGGATTGCATCTTGTTCATGATGTTCTTCTTGTGCACCTTTGTGGTCACTTCACTGGTGCCGATCGCCTTGGCAATCTGCTTGTGCGACAAGCCGCCAACCACCAGCGAAAATACCTGGCGCTCGCGCTGGGTCAGGTGCTGGTACTTTTCTTCGACCTGCCGCGCATGCTGCCATTTGCGCCCCTCGGCCACGGCGCGCGTACGTACCGACTCAAGCAGTGCCAGCAACTGGTCTTCGTCGAAGGGCTTGGTCAGGAACTCCACGGCCCCGGCACGCATGGCCTGGACCGTCATGGGGATAGTGCCGAAACCGGTCATGAACACGATCGGCCAAGGCAGCGCCAGCCGGTGCAGCGCAGCCTGAACCTCAAGGCCGCTGGTTTCGGGCAAATGCATGTCCAGCAGCAGGCAAGCGCAAGGGCTTTCCAGGCGAGCGTCGAAAAGCTCTTCGGCGCTGGCGAACAAACGGTGTGGAATGTCTTGCGAACGCAGCAGGCGGCCCAGTGCCGTGCGCACCGAAGGATCGTCATCCACCACCAGCACAGGGACGTTCATGGCGTCGTCGAACGGTTCGTTGGCATCAGCCATAGCGCCAAATGGCGACTGACCGAGGGCCAGGCAAGGTACGTCGAAACTGACCTGCGCAGCCAGACGATAACCCCGGCGCGGCACGGTCTGGATCAGCCCGCGGTCGCCGAAGGCCTTGCGCAGCAGCGACACCTGCACCTGCAGGTTGTTGTCCTCGACTACCGTGCCGGCCCACACCTGGCTGAACAGCTCATCCTTGCAGACCACCCGGCCCTTGGCCTTGATCAGTGTGGCCAACACCTCGAATGCACGCCCGCCCAATGGGACCGGCTTGCCATCGAGAAAGGCTTCTCGCCGCTCCAGCGACACCTGGGCATTACCGATTCGGATCATGGTTTCCTCACGCGGGCATGGGCGTTTGCGCAGCCTCGGGCAGCCTAGGCGAGCAACCGCATTCAGACAATTATCCCGAGGGATAGGTTGGCCTCAGCACTATACAAGCGCCCTCCAGCCGCCAGGTATTGATAACGGACAACGGCGTACCCGTTTCTGCCAAGGAGGCTGCAGGCCGCATTCTTGAAGGGGTTGCTGCGTATACTCGCGCGTCAGGATGTCGCTAGCAGGGAGTGCTTTATGCTCGATGAACGCCTCGCAAACAGGCCCATCGATTTTGACCAGTCGATCGACGACGACTGGCTGAATCGCTGCGACATCACACAACTGGGCCAGGAGGGTGAGCTCAGCTACTTCCGCTTGCGCGACCCCGCCACCCGCCAAGCCTGGATCGCCGTGCGCGCACCGCTCGAGGCCCCCGCTGCCTGCCAGCGTCTTGAGCGCGACTACCGCCTGCAGCTGGACCCGCAATGGGCGGTAATCCCGTCAGCGTTCGTCCGTTCCGCCGAAGGCCCTTTGCTGGTGTACCCGGCCGGCCGCTCCATCGCCGACCTGATCAGCGAGGGCCCGATCGCCCTGGCGACCTTTCTCGACATCGCGGTAAATGCCGCCAACGCCTTGGCCCAAGCCCACGAGCACAATGTACTGCACGGTGCGTTGCAGCCCGAACACGTGTGCCTGCAGCCGAACCAGCGGGTGCGACTGGGCTGCTTTCGTGCCGATACGCCAGAGCTGATCAGCGAGCAGGGCAATGCGCTCGGCAACTGGGCCTACCTGGCACCGGAGCAGGTCTGCCCCCATGGCAGCAGCGGCGACCGGCGCAGCGACATCTATGCCTTGGGCGCGATCCTCTACCAGCTGCTGTTGGGCGAGCTGCCGCTGGCCGGGCGCGACACCCAGCACTGGCGCCAGTTGCATGCCGGCGTCCAGCCACGCACGGCCTGCGAGGTCGACCGCCAGGTGCCGCAGGCGCTCAGCAGGATCCTGGCCAAGGCCCTGGCAAAGGAACCTGACGCGCGCTACCAGAGCGCCCAGGCTCTGGCCGTAGACCTGGCCCACTGCCAACGGCAATGGGCCGCCAGCAAGACCATCGCCCCCTTCGAGCCCGGTTGCGCCGACCCGGTTTCGCCCAGTCGCGAGCGCCTGTACGGCCGCGAGGCCGAACAGAATGTCATCGCCCAGATGCTCAATGCCCTGCGTCGCGATAGCAAACCCCAGGTGTTGTTCATCAACGGCGCGGCGGGCATGGGCAAGTCCAGCCTGGTCCAGGCCGCACTCAAAGCCCATGCCGAAGGCTATTGGGCTGTCGGCACGTGCAGCAGCCCGGAACAGGCTGTGCCCTATGCCCCCTGGGTCGAGATCCTCGGTTCGCTGACCACCCAGCTGCTGGCCAAGAACAGCCAGGACCTGGACACCCTGCGCCGCGAGATCCTGGATCGCATCAAAGACCACGGTCGGTTACTCGGCAAACTGGCCCCAGACCTGCAACTGATCCTCGGCCCCCTGCCCGAGCTACCGGAAAAGCCCACTCGACTGGCATTGCAGAAGGCACAGCGGGCCATCGTCGAATTCCTGCAGGTGCTCAGCCACCCTGGCCACCCGCTGACGCTATGTTTCGATGACCTGCAGTGGGCCGACGATGCCAGCCAACAGCTGCTGGCACAGTTGCTCACCCAAGCCCCCGACAACCTGCTGCTGATCTTCGTTCAACGCAACGATGCGCACACCGCGGTTACGCCACTTGCCGCGCCCGCAACGCTGCGCAGCATCACCCTGAACCTTCGCCCACTGACCGTCGGTGCAGTCACCGAGCTGGTCGGCGAGCGTTACCACATCAGGCCCGACCAGGCGTTGCAGGTTGCCGAGCTGATTCACGGCAAGACCGCAGGCAACCCGTTCTTCATCAACCAGATCCTCAGGGTCATGGTCGAGGACCGGCTGTTCACCTTCGATACCCAGGCCATGCGCTGGTCATGGTGCCTGCAAGCCGTGGCCCGGCAACGCTATTCCGACAACGTCGCCGATCTGATGATCCACCGTCTGGCACGCCTGCCGGCGCCCCAACGGGATGTGCTGCGAATCGCCAGCGCGGCAGGCAGCCGCTGTGATGAACGCCTGCTGCTTGCACTGCTGCCGGGCAAACCGTTGAAGGCATTGATTGACGCGGGCTTCCTGCTACCGGGCCAAAAAGGTCTGAGCTTCGCCCATGGCCGTGTGATGGAGGCTGCCTATCAACTCACGCCTGCGTGTGATCGCGGCCAGCTGCATGCGAGCATTGCCCTGGCCATGCTCCAGGTCTGGCGCAACGACTTGCAGGAGGCTGTGTTCGAGGTCGCCAATCAGCTGCAACGCGCCAGCCCATGCGGGTTTGCAGCGGATGACTGCGATCTTTTCCTGCAGCTTTTGCGTGATGCGGCGCTGCGCTCGCGTGACACGGGCGCCTGCGAGCAGTCTGCGGCCTACCTGCAAACGTGCGAGCAGTTGCTGCAACAGAGCGCCACGCCGCAAAGCCACGCCACGCATGCCTTTGCCATTGCCTGCATGGCTGCAGAGTGCGACCTGCAGCTGTCGCGCATGACAGCAGCCGAAGAACGGATCATGGAATGCCGCCAGCGCGCACGTTCGACGCTGGAGCGGGCACGGGTATGCCGGCTGCAGGCACGCCTGCACACCGTGAGCGGCGATTACCAGGCCGCCATCAACACCGCCATTGCCGGCCTCGAACTGCTGGGGATCAGCCTGACTTGCGGTGTCGACCCGCAGCAGGTGGAAGCCAGCCATGCGCATGTCCGGGCCCTGATCGATCAGCAAGGCCGCCATTGCCTGGCGTCGCTGCCGCGTACCGACTCGGAGGAAGTCGCGGTTGCCATTAGCTTGCTGGCCACCTTGTCGTCATCGTTTTTCGTAAAGGACGATATCTGCTTCCTGCACCTGGCCAAGCTGATTGAGCTATCGCTGTTGCACGGTGTCGCCCCGGGCAGCACCTACGGCCTGGCCTGGTACGGGGTGATGATCGCCGAGCGCTTCGGCAGCTACCACGACGGCCATGCCTGCTGCCTGGCCGCGCTCAAGCTGATCGAACGGCACGGCTTCGAGGCCGATCTCACCAGCGCGCTGCTGGCCCTGGACCAGGTCAGTGCCTGGACCTCGCCCATGGAGTTTGCCCGCCGCATGGCGCTGGAAGCGCTCGACTCGACACGCGTGAGCGGTGACGTGGCCATGACCTGCTATGCCTGCAACCATCTAGTTTCCGACTCCCTGTTCATGGGCCGCTATCTGCCGGAGGTGGCCGAAGAGGTGGCACAGGGCCTGGCTACCGTGCGCGATTACGGCTACAGCGATATCGAACAGATCCTGCAAGCCCAGCAGGCATTCGTCGCCAGCCTGAGCGGCGTAACCTGCACGATCCCGCCCGCGCAGGTGAACTCACCCATAACGTTGTTCTTCCAGCAGCTGTTCAGCGGCATGTCAGCTTTCTACCTGGGCAATGTCGCGCAAGCCATGCACAGTCTGAACGCTGCGGGCGAAAACGCCTGGGCAGCACCGGCACATATCAACCTGGCGGACTACCACCTGTTCCGCGGCTTGGCCCTGGGCAGCCCGGAAGCCCCCGGCAGCCTTGTCGACAAGCTGGCCGAGCTGCAGGCCCTGCGCGAACGCTTCGGCCGCTGGGCCGGCTTCAATCCGGTGACCTTCCGCAGCAAGCTACTGCTGATCGAAGGGGTAATTGCCAAGCTCGAAGGCGACGGACTGGCGGCCATACGCTGCTTCGACCAGGCACAGATCGCCGCAACCGCCGCCGGTTTTATCCACGAACAGGCCCTGGCCCACGAGCAACTGGCCGAGGTCTGCATCCCCAGCGGGCTGATCTCCGGCGCCAACCTGCACCTGCGTATTGCCCGCGACTGCTTCCATATCTGGGGGGCGACCGGCAAGGTGCAGCAGTTGGAGGCCTTGCACCCGTTCTTGCGCACTCAACCCGTCCAGGAGACCTACCGCGCCACCCAGCAGGCCAAGCTGGACCTCGAGGCCGGTATCGAGGCGGCGCGGGCGTTGTCCGAGGAAGTGCTGCTCGAGGGCCTGATCGAGACGCTGATGGGCCACCTCACCCAACACTCCGGCGCCGATAACGGTGCACTGCTGATCGTCAGTGGTGCCGAGTTCCAGATGGCCGCCCTCGCCTTCATCGACGACGCCGGGCTGCACGTGAGCATGGACAACTGCCAGAAGTTCATGACCCAGGCGCCGCTGTCGATCATCAACGCCACCCTCCGTACCAAGAAGCCGTTGGTGCTCAATGATGCCCAAAACGATTGCCCCGAAGCCTTCCGCCAGGAGCTGCACGCACGCAACGCCCGTTCGGTGCTGTGCCTGCCGCTGGTGATCCAGGGCGTGCTGATCGGCCTGGTGTACCTGGAAAACCGCCTGGTGCCGAACCTGTTCGGCAGCCAGCGCCTGGCGATGCTGGAGATCCTCGCTTCACAGGCGGCCGTGTCGCTGCAGACGGCCAAGTTCTATACACGTCTGGCCGAGGACAACCAGGCCCGGGCGCAAATGGAAGAAGAACTGCGCCGATCACGCGCCGAACTTGCGCGCAGCGCCCACTTGCAGGTGATGAGCGAGCTGTCGGCGTCCATTGCCCACGAGATCAGCCAGCCGCTGCTGGGTATTGCCTCCAACGCCGCGGCCAGCCTGCGTTGGCTCAAGCGCGCCGAGCCCAACCTGGAAGAGGCGATTGCCGGCCTGGAAGACATCCGCAACGACAGCGAGCGCGCCGCCAATATCGTCCGCGCACTGCGCTCGCTGGCCAAACAGTCGCCAATGCAGCTCAAACCCGTAAAGGTCGACGAGCTGCTTCGCGAGGTACTACGGCTGACCTCGGCCGATGCCGCCAAGCACCTGGTCGAGGTACAGACCCGATTGCAGGCAGGGGTGAGCGTGATGGCCGACCCGGTGCAGCTGCAGCAACTGGTATTCAACCTGATCACCAATGCGCTGGAGGCCCTGGCCGGGTATCGCAGTGATGGCGTGTTGCGGATTTCATCTGCAGTGGGTGCAGACGTGGTGGAGATCTGCGTGGACGACAATGGGCCCGGCATCCCGCTGGATGAGCGGGCGCAGGTGTTTGACGCGTTTCATACCACGAAGGACGAAGGGTTGGGGATGGGGCTGGCGATCTGCAGCTCGGTGGTGCAGGCCCATGGTGGGCAGCTGCAGGCGCTGGAGTCGGCGTTTGGCGGGTGCCGGATTCGCTTCACTCTGCCTATGAATCATTCGTAGCCTGTTTCGGCCTCTGCGCGGCGGTTCGACGCCTCGACAAGCCCGCTCCCACAGAGGCCGGGGCAGGTTTACTTCAGCGAGCGCTCAACGCAGCATAGCTGTTCATCAGGTTGCGGTAGTTGGGGATCCGCTGCGACAGCAGGTTACCCAGCCCTTCGATGTCGTTGCGCCAGTCGCGGTGCAGCTCACAGGCCACCGAGAACCAGTTCATCATCTGCGCACCCGCCTGAGTCATGCGCACCCATGCCGCCTGCTGCACAGTCTCGTTGAAGGTGCCCGAGGCATCAGTCACCACGAACACTTCAAAGCCTTCAGCCAATGCCGACAGGGTCGGGAAGGCCACGCACACATCTGTCACCACGCCGGCGATGATCAGCTGCTTGCGGCCAGTGGCCTTGATCGCCTTGACGAAGTCCTCATTGTCCCAGGCGTTGATCTGGCCTGGACGAGCAATGTACGGCGCCTCCGGGAACATCTCCTTCAACTCCGGCACCAGCGGGCCGTTGGGGCCTTGCTCGAAACTGGTGGTGAGAATGGTCGGCAGGCCGAAGAACTTGGCCAGGTCGCCCAGGGCCAGGACGTTGTTCTTGAATTCGTTGGGCGAGAAGTCCTGCACCAGCGAGATCAGGCCAGTCTGGTGGTCGACCAGCAGCACCACGGCGTCGTCTTTGTTCAGGCGATTGTAATCAGGTTGGCTCATGGGGGTGACTCCTTGGGTTGGGAAAACGGGCCGGGACTTGCTCAAGGGCTTATCCCAGCGGATAGATCCGGCTTAAGAAAATGCCTGCGCCTGGCGCCAGGCCTTGGGCGGCTGGCCAACCAGGCGGCTGAAGGCGCGGGTGAAATGGGCCTGGTCGCAGAAGCCGCATTCCAGGCTCACGTGGGTGATCGGTGCCTCGGTGACGAGCAGGCGCTTGGCCTTTTCCATGCGCGCCAGCAAGCGCCAGGCCTGGGGCGACAGGCCGGTGTTGACCTTGAAGGCACGGGAGAAATGGCTACGGGTGAGGTTGCACACAGCCGCGATCTGGATGATCGACAGCGAGCTGCGCAGCATCAGTTCCTTGGCTTGGCGCAACCGCGCGGGCGTCAGTGCGCCGGGGGTCTGCAGAAGCTCTTGGGGCGTCCCAGGGTGCATGGCGACTCTCCTGTTCAATGGAGAAAGTCTCGCCGCCGGCCTGTGACAAAGTCCTGAGCCAAAGCTGAATTGTTCTTAATTGTGCAGCGCTGCCCTAAGATGCAGTGCTCAGAATACGAAGGGCTATGGGGTATGCAGGAAAATCGCGCTCATCGAACCGTGGCCATGGTGCTGTTCAACGACGTGCTATTGCTGGACGTAACCGGGCCGATGGATGCCTTTGCCATCGCCAACCGGTTCTTGCCTGAAGACAAACATTATCGGTTGTTGACCGTGGCCGACGGCCAAGGGACCATTCGAGGCTCATGCGGCCTTAAGGTCGTGGCCGACTTGCGCCTGGAGCAATTGCCGGCCAGCGTCGACCTGTTACTGGTACCCGGTGGACCGGGGGCCTACCACGTCGCCCTGCCGACGATCGAACGCTGGCTGCCCCAGGCCGTGCACCAGGCCCGGCGCTTCGGCGCAATCTGTACGGGGGTGTTTTTGCTCGGGCGTGCCGGGTTGCTCGGTGGCTATCGCTGCACCACCCACTGGAACTACGTGGAGCGTCTGGCCCAGGCGTTTCCCGAGGCCAAGGTTGAAACCGAGCAGATCTACGTGATCGACCGTTGCCTGATCACTTCGGGAGGGATCACTGCAGGGATCGACCTGGCGCTGGCGGTGGTGGCCGAGGACCACGGTAAGGCGCTGGCCCTGGAGGTCGCCAAGGTGCTGCTGGTCGCCCGCCATCGCCAAGGCGGGCAGACGCCTTACGGGCCGCTGCTGGCCGCCGTACCGAGGGATGATTCGCCGATTGCCCGGGTGCAGGCCTATATCGTCGACCACATCGACCAGGCGTTCACCGTGCAGAAGATGGCCGACCTGGTGGCCATGAGCGGGCGCAACTTTGCCCGAACCTTTCAGCGTGAGGTCGGGATCACGCCGCTGCAGTACCTGCAGAATGCGCGGATCGACCACGCGCGCAAACTGCTCGAGTGCGGCGAGCTGCCGTTGAAGGTGGTGGCGGCGCGCTGCGGGTTTGGCAGTGACCGGCATATGAGAAAGGTGTTCTGCGAGCGGATCGGCATGACACCGGCGCAGTATCGGGCGCAGTTTGGCGGGGCTTGAGTCAAGAGGCCGATACGCTTGTCTCGTTTTTCGGGACAATGTTTCTCAATCCGGGCAGATTGTCTGACTCCTGCACATTCCCCAGAATTGTCCGTCAAACTGTTCAAATGCTGCCCCGGCAGCTCATGGAGTACGAGCCAATGCCACACGAAGGCAGCCTTCTGCAAACCGCGGTGATCTTCCTGCTCGCCGCAGTCGTCGCCGTCCCACTGGCCAAGCGCCTGCAACTGGGAGCCGTGATCGGTTACCTGCTCGCCGGCGTGGCCATAGGCCCGCAGGCCCTGGGCCTGATTCGCGACACCGAAAGCGTCGCGCACATTTCCGAGCTGGGCGTGGTCCTGCTGCTGTTCATCATCGGCCTTGAGCTGTCGCCCAAACGCCTGTGGCTGATGCGCAAGTCGGTGTTCGGCGTCGGCACCGCACAGGTGCTGTTGACCGGCGCGGTGATCGGTGCCATTGCCCTGTTCGGCTTCGGCCAGTCGCTACCGGCTGCCATCGTGCTCGGCCTGGGCCTGGCGCTGTCGTCCACCGCCCTCGGCCTGCAAAGCCTGGCCGAAACCAAGCAGCTCAACGCGCCCCATGGCCGCCTGGCGTTCGCCATCCTGCTGTTCCAGGACATCGCCGCGATCCCGCTGATCGCCCTGGTCCCGTTGCTGGCCGCCAGCGGCCCGGACACCAGCCACGGCGACAGCCTGCAACACGGCTTGAAGGTATTCGCCAGCATCGCCGTGGTCATCATCGGCGGCCGCTACCTGCTGCGCCCGGTGTTCCGCACCGTGGCCCGCACCGGCCTGCCGGAAGTGTCCACTGCCACCGCACTGCTGGTAGTGATCGGTACCGCCTGGCTGATGGAAGAAGCCGGCATTTCCATGGCCTTGGGCGCCTTCCTCGCCGGCCTGCTGCTGGCCGACTCGGAGTACCGTCATGAGCTTGAATCGCAGATCGAGCCGTTCAAGGGCCTGCTGCTGGGGCTGTTCTTCATCAGTGTCGGCATGGGAGCCAACCTGAGCCTGCTGCTGGAAATACCACTGGTACTGCTGGGCCTGACCCTGCTGCTGGTGGCGGTGAAGCTGGCCCTGCTGATCGGCGTCGCCCGCCTGGCCGGCGGCCTGAACAGCGCCAGCGCGCTGCGCCTGGGCATGGTGCTGGCCGCCGGTGGCGAGTTCGCCTTCGTGGTGTTCAAGCTGGGCAAGGACCAAGGCCTGTTCGACACCCAGACCTACGACCTGCTGCTGATGACCATTACCCTGTCGATGGCCATCACCCCGCTGCTGATGCTCGGTTGTGCTCGCGCGCTCAAGCGCCCGCAACCGGCGCGTGATGTGCCCGAGCAGTACAAGACCATCGACGCTGGCACGCCGCGGGTGGTGATCGTCGGCATGGGCCGCATGGGCCAGATCGTCGCGCGCATCCTGCGGGCACAGAAGATCCCGTTCATTGCCCTGGAAACCTCGGTGGACACCATCGAAATGACGCGCATGTTCGAACAGGTGCCGGTGTTCTACGGCGACCCGCTGCGTCCGGAGGTGCTGCATGCGGCCAAGGTCGGTGAAGCGGAGTACTTCATCATCACCATCGATGACCCTGAAGCCGCCATCCATACCGCTGAACGAGTGAAGCGCCAATACCCGCACCTGAAAGTGCTGGCCCGCGCGCGTAACCGCCAGCATGTGCACAAGCTGGCGGATGTAGGGGCCGAGCCGATTCGCGAGACGTTTTACTCCAGCCTGGAGATGACCCGCCGGGCACTGGTCGGGCTGGGCTTGAGCGACGAGCAGGCGGCGGACCGGATCGAGCGGTTTGCCCAGCATGACGAGGAAGTGCTGGAGGCTCAGGGGCTGGTGCGTGATGACCGGGCCAAGGTGATGCAGACGGCCAAGGAGGCGCGGGTGGAGTTGGCGCGGTTGTTTGATTCGGATGCCGACTGATTAGTCAGGCAATCACCAGCCGCGCAATCTGTGGATGCTCACGGTTCGCGGCTTGCCATAGATCGTAAGCTGCCTGTTCGGCAAGCTACTGCCGAGCAGGACCAAGGCCCGCCAGCTCAAGTCGATAAGCAAGATCGGCTGAAATGGCGGCGCGCCCATTGAGCACTGTGGATAACTGCCCCCGTGAATAGCCGAGGTGGCGAGCCAACTCAGTGACGTTCATGCCAATTGCGGGCAACACGTCTTCTCGCAAGGATTCCCCAGGATGGGGAGGGTCGAACATAGGCATGAATGAAACCTCCTAGTGGTAATCCAGATAATCGACAAGTTCCACATCGGTACCCACGAAGCGGAATACCAGGCGCCAGTTACCCTAGACATAACTGCCCAAAAGCTGTCCCGCTTTCCATGCAGAGGATGAAGGCGGTTACCAGGACGGCTCATATCTGCAGGCGTTTGTGCGACCTCAAGGGAAGCAAGTAAGCGCCGTAGCCACCGACGGGGTTCCTGATCCAGTTACTGCCGCTGAATGGCAACTGGCTTCGCGCTCGGGGGAAACGCTAGCAACGACACCGGTAAGGGTCAAAGGATGGAACAAAGCGCAACAAAAAAGGACGGCCCCATGTTGGGGCCGGCCTCTTCTATTTGAACTGCTCGGTGTTACTTACCTGCAGTCAGCGCGTTGTAGCTGGTCATCAGGTTGCGGTAGTCCGGAATATGGTTGGAGCACAACGCCGCCAGCCCTTCGATGTCGTTGCGCCAGTCACGGTGCAGCTCACAGGCCACGCCGAACCACGTCATCAGCTGGGCACCGGCCCGGCTCATGCGATCGTGGGCAGCATCACGGGTCATTTCGTTGAAGGTGCCGGAAGCATCGGTCACCACGAACACCTCGAACTCTTCTTCCAGGGCTGCCAGCGCCGGGAATGCCACGCAGACCTCGGTAACCACACCCGCAATGATCAGCTGCTTCTTGCCAGTCGCCTTCACCGCCTTGACGAAGTCTTCGTTGTCCCAGGCATTGATCTGACCTGGCCGGGCGATGTACGGGGCGTCGGGGAACAGTTCCTTCAGCTCCGGTACCAGCGGGCCGTTGGGGCCTTGCTCGAAGCTGGTGGTGAGGATGGTCGGCAGGTTGAAGAACTTGGCCAGGTCCGCCAGGGCCAGGACGTTGTTCTTGAACTTGTCCGGCTCGATGTCGCGGACCAGGGACAGCAGGCCCGCCTGGTGGTCGACCAGCAGGACAGCAGCGTCGTCTTTGTTCAGGCGGTTGTAGGTGAATTTGCTCATGGTCTGTGCTCCTAAGGTTTATGAATTTTTCAGCAATCTGGGGGTGTCTCGCGTTGATGGGCACAGATTAAAATCATCACCTTTACGGCGGTAGACTGCGAAAATTGCCCTTAGCGTTCCATCTGGAGAACGACCGTTGGAAGACCTCAACTCCCTCTATTACTTCACCCAGGTTGTAGAGCACGGTGGCTTCGCCCCAGCCGGGCGGGCGCTGGACATGCCCAAGTCGAAGCTCAGCCGGCGCATCGCCGACCTTGAGGAGCGCCTGGGCGTGCGCCTGCTACACCGCACCAGCCGCCACTGCTCGCTGACCGAGATCGGCCAGGCCTACTACAACCGTTGCCTGGCCATGCGCGTGGAAGCCGAGGGCGCGGCAGAGATCATCGAGCGCAATCGCAGCGAACCGCGCGGGCTGGTGCGCATCAGTTGCCCGACCACCCTGCTCAACTCATGGGTCGGGCCGATGCTGACCCGCTACATGCTCAAGTACCCGCAGGTCGAGCTGTTCATCGAGAGCACCAACCGCCGTGTCGACCTGCTGCACGAGGGCTTTGACATTGCCCTGCGGGTGCGCTTCCCGCCGCTGGAGAACACCGACATGGTGATGAAGGTGTTGAGCAACAGCACCCAGTGCCTGGTCGGCCAGCCGCAGTACCTGGAACAGCTGCCGAAAGGCTTTGACCCAAAGTTGCTCGGCACGCTGCCAAGCCTGCATTGGGGCAGCGCGCAGCGGGAGTATCAGTGGGAGCTGTTCCAGGGCGAGGACAACAGCCGCAGTATCGTCATCCCGCATACGCCGCGTATGGTGACCGATGACCTGTTCGCCCTGCGCCACTTCGTGGTGGCTGGAGTGGGCATTGCGCATTTGCCGCGGGTGGCGGTGCGTGAAGACCTGGCGGCGGGGCGACTGGTGGAGCTGACGCCTGACTGGCACCCACGATGCGGCATCGTGCATGCGATCTTCCCGTCGCGGCGCGGGTTGCTGCCGTCGGTGCGGGCGCTGATCGATCACCTGGCCGAAGAGTTCGCCATCAGCGACATGGCTTGAGGCCGGCAGCGGTTAAGCAGTTCAACCAGCACACCGTTACAAGACCCCTGACCTATCCTTGCTTCACAGTCCCGGATCATCCCCCTTGGAGGCCCCATGATCCGCGCCAATCACGGACCAGGCCGCGCCCTGTTCGCCACCCTCGCCCTCTGCCCGGCACTTGGCCAGGCAGACGAACCTGGCTGGTCGCTGCTCAGCCGCAACTACTTCCTGCACAGCGACTACCGCTCGCCCTCCGCCAGCGGCCAGAACTACCGCCAGGAATGGGCCCAGGGTTTCATCGGCGAGGTCCGCTCCGGCTTCACCGAGGGCACAGTCGGCGTCGGCCTCGACGCCCACGGTTTCCTCGGCCTCAAGCTCGACGGTGGTCGCGGCCATGCCGGCACTGGCCTGCTGCCTCGCGACAGCGATGGCCGCGCCGAGTCCGACTACTCCAGCGCCGGCGCCGCGCTCAAGCTGCGCCTGGGCAACACCCAGTTGCGCTACGGCGAAATGACTGTGGAAACCCCGGTGTTCGATACCGGCGACAAGCGCCTGCACCCCGAATATGCCACTGGCTGGTTAATGGACAACACCGACCTGCCCGACTGGCGGCTGCAGGCCGGGCGCTTCACCGCCTTCAACAACCAGGACAACAGCTCCACCCACGATGACTTCAGCGGCTACGGCGCCACCACCCAAAACCGCGCCATCAGCTTGGCCGGCGCCACCTTCGCGCCGCACGGCCCGTTCGGCGGCGCGCTGTACGCCGGGGAGCTGGAGGACACCTGGCGCCAGGCCTACCTCAACCTGAACCTGGCCGAGGGCAACTGGCGCCTGGACGGCAATCTCTACAAGACCCGTGACACCGGCAACGCCAGCGCCGGAGCGATCGACACCCTCGCCTACAGCCTGCTGACCAAGTACAGCTTCGGCGCTCAGGCCCTGACCCTGGCTTACCAGAAGGTCGAGGGCGACACGCCGTTCGACTTCGTCGGCGGCGACTCCATCTACCTGGCCAACTCGATCAAGTACGCCGACTTCAACGGCCCCGGCGAACGTTCGTGGCAACTGCGCTATGACCTCAACTTCGCCACCCTAGGCGTCCCGGGCCTTAGCCTGATGGGCCGCTACGTCAGCGGTCGCGGCATCGATGGCAGCCATGCCCCTGCGGGCGGCGCCTACGTGAACCAGTACGGCCAGGGCGGCAAGCACTGGGAGCGCGATATCGACCTGAAATACGTGGTGCAGTCTGGCGCTGCCAAAGACCTGAGCCTGTCCTTCTCCCACGTCAGCCACCGCGCCAACCAGGCCCAGGCTGGCGATGACATCGACCGTATCTACCTGATCATCGAATACCCACTCAAAGGCAGCTTCTGACATGAGCACGTCCCCTTCAGGCGCCTGGAGCCCGTTGCGCAACACCACCTTCCGCATGCTGTGGATTGCCACCATAGCCTCCAATATCGGCACCTGGATGCACGAGGTGGGCGCCGGCTGGCTGATGACCACGCTGTCGGCCAACCCACTGCATGTGGCGCTGATCCAAGTGGCCGGCTCGCTGCCGATGTTCTTCCTTGCCCTGCCGGCCGGCGCGGCGGCGGATATCGTCGACAAACGCCGCTACTTGCTGCTGGTGCAGTTGTGGATGTCATCGGTGGCCGTGGTGCTGGCGGCCCTGACGCTGCTCGGGCTGATGAATGTCACCCTGCTACTGGTGCTGACATTGGCGCTGGGTATCGGCACGGCGTTGATGATGCCGGCCTGGAGCGCGCTGACGCCGGAGCTGGTGGGCAAGGAAGACCTGGCCAACGCGGTAGCCATTTCCAGCGTCGGCATCAACGTGTCCCGCGCCATCGGCCCGGCACTGGCCGGCGTGGTGGTGAGCATGGTCGGCCCCTGGCTGACGTTCGCCTTGAATGCCGCGTCCTTCGCCGGGGTAATCCTGGTGCTGTTCCTGTGGAAACGCGACGTGAAGGAGCCGTTGTTACCGGCCGAGCGCTTCGTCGGCGCCATGCGCACCGGCCTGCGCTTTGCGCGCAGTGCCAAACCCTTGCAGGCCGTGCTGTTGCGGGCGTTGGCGTTCTTTTTCTGCGCCAGTGCCGGGACCTCGCTGCTGCCGTTGATCGTACGCGGTGAGATGCACGGCACTGCGGCCGACTTCGGCCTGCTGCTGGCGGCCATCGGCATCGGTGCGGTAGCCGGCGCCACCTTGCTGCCCCGCCTGCGCGAGCGCATCAGCCGCGACCGCCTGGTGATGTTTGCAAGCTTGCTGTACGCCCTGTTCCTGCTGGCCCTGGCGCTGGTACGCAGCTTCTACGTATTGCTGCCGGCGATGCTGCTCAGCGGTGCAGCGTGGATCGCGGTGCTGTCCAACCTCCAGGTGGCGGCGCAGACTTCGGTACCGGCCTGGGTACGGGCGCGGGCATTGTCGGTGTACATCCTGGTCTTCTTCGGTGCCATGGCCAGCGGCGGGTTGCTGTGGGGTACGCTGGCCAGTCATGCGTCGATCACCCTGAGCCTGTTGCTGGCAGCCGGTGGCCTGGCGCTGGGTACGTTGCTGACCTGCAAGGTCACGCTGCCGGAAACCGAAGCCGAGGAGCTGACGCCGTCGCTGCACTGGCCGGTACCGGTGCTGAGCGATGACATGGACAAGGAAAGCGGGCCGGTCATGGTGACCGTGGAGTACCACATCGAGCCAGCCAAGGCCGAGGCGTTTCAGCAGGCAGCGCGTGAGCTGGAGGCGATGCGCAAGCGCAATGGCGCGTTGTCTTGGGGGTTGATGCGTGACAGTGCAGATCCTGCGTTATGGCTGGAGTTCTTCTTCGAGGAGTCGTGGCTGGAGCATTTACGGCATCACCATCGGGTGACCCGGGGGGAGCTGAAAATCGAGGCGCGGGTGCGGATGCAGCAGACCGATGGGGTCGAGGTGAAGATCCGGCATCTGTTGGCTGGGGGGGAGCACAAGGCTCACCATTGATCGTGGCCTTCCCGCGAAGAGGCCAGCACTGAAGGAACAAAAAAGGGGGCCAGTAACTGGCCCCCTTTTCACATCAACTCAGCTTAGAAAGCGAAGCACGAGCAACCCAACGCCCCCCAGAAGCCCTGGAAGTCATTGACCGGCACACTCGATTGACGCGCCTTGTCATGGCTGTGCGCATGCACCCCGCACGGCCCCGAACATTGATGCACGGCTGCTGCCAGCGACGGCGTGCCCACGCGCCAGTGCCCCGGCACCTTGACCACCGGTGACCACTCCGGCAGCACCGGCACCTGCGGCGGGCCGAGCTTGTCGAATTCGGCCGCGCCGTACACCACCTTGCCGTCAACAACCGTCAGCACCGACTCGATGCCCTTGATCGCTTCTTCATCGACGCTGAAGAAGTCCAGCGACAGCGCCGCAAGGTCGGCCAGCTGGCCTACCTTGATCTGGCCCTTCTTGCCCTGCTCGCTGGAGAACCAGGCGCTGCCCTGGGTGAACAGCTGCAGTGCGGTTTCGCGGTCCAGGCCTTCCTTGTACAGCTCCATGCCGCCGACGGTCTTGCCGCTGACCAGCCAGTACAGCGAGGTCCACGGGTTGTAGCTGGACACGCGGGTGGCATCGGTACCGGCACCCACCGGCACGCCCATCTCAAGCATGCGCTTGATCGGCGGGGTCTGCTCGGCCGCCTTGGCGCCGTAGCGGTCGACGAAGTATTCACCCTGGAAGGCCATGCGGTCCTGGATAGCAATGCCGCCACTCAGCGCGCGCACGCGCTCGATGTTCTCCGGGGTGATGGTCTCGGCGTGGTCGAAGAACCACGGCAGGCCGTTGAACGGGATGTCGCGGTTGACCTTCTCGAACACGTCGAGCATGCGCGTGATCGATTCGTTGTAGGTGGCGTGCAGGCGGAATGGCCAGCGCTGCTCGACCAGGTGGCGCACCACCGGCTCCAGTTCTTCTTCCATGGTCTGCGGCAGGTCCGGGCGCGGCTCGAGGAAGTCCTCGAAGTCGGCGGCGGAGAACACCAGCATCTCGCCAGCACCGTTGTGGCGCAGGAAGTCGGTGCCGCTGTGCAATTTGACGCTGGAGGTCCACTTGCGGAAGTCGTCCAGCTCTTCCTTGGGCTTCTGGGTGAACAGGTTGTAGGCGATGCGCACGGTCAGCTGGTTGTTGTCGGCCAGCTCCTGGATCACCGAGTAGTCATCGGGGAAGTTCTGATAGCCGCCGCCAGCATCGATGGCACTGGTCAGGCCCAGGCGGTTCAGCTCGCGCATGAACTGACGGGTGGAGTTGACCTGATATTCCAGCGGCAGCTTCGGCCCTTTGGCCAGGGTTGCGTAGAGGATCATCGCGTTGGGGCGGGCGATCAGCATGCCGGTCGGGTTGCCGAACTTGTCGCGCTGGATCTCGCCACCCGGCGGATTGGGCGTGGTCTTGTCGTAGCCGACGGCCTTGAGGGCAGCGCGGTTGAGCAGCGCGCGGTCGTACAGGTGCAGCAGGAACACCGGGGTGTCCGGCGCAGCCTGGTTGATTTCCTCCAGGGTCGGCATGCGTTTTTCGGCGAACTGGAATTCGTTCCAGCCACCGACCACGCGCACCCATTGAGGGGTCGGCGTGCGTGCGGCCTGGTCCTTGAGCATGCGCAGGGCATCGGCCACCGACGGCACGCCTTCCCAGCGCAGTTCCAGGTTGTAGTTCAGGCCACCGCGGATCAGGTGCAGGTGCGAGTCGTTCAGGCCCGGGATCACCGTGCGCTGCTTGAGGTCGATGATCTGCGTGGCAGCGCCCTTGTGGGCCATGGCCTCGGCGTCGTTACCCACGGCGACGAAGCGGCCGTCCTTGATGGCGACGGCAGTGGCGGTGGGCTTTTCGCGGTCAACGGTGTGCAATTTGCCGTTGAACAGAATCAGGTCGGCGTTCATGGAGCCTCCTTGGGTGGATGCGTGGGCGGAACCGGCTTGGCCGGTGAAGGGCAATGCGGACCAGAGAGCGCCGGCGGCACCTAGCACGGTGCTGGTGGCGAGGAACTGGCGACGAGTCTTGTCGTTGCGGTCCTGGGGCATGGGCTTCTCCATCTGGGTGCGACGGCGGCAGCCGCAACTGCGGAGCATGCCGGTTGGTGCAAGGCCAGAGATTGCATGGATGTGCGGTGAGTCGTAGAAGGTTAGCCCTGTTCACCATTTGTGCTGCCAGGGTTTCTCCCGCGAATACCTACCGCAACTACTTCTGGAGGAATGCCAGCAGGTCTTCATTGAGCTGCTGCGCATGGGTCACGGCAAACCCGGCTGGCCAGGAACTCCATCTGCGCGTCCCACATGTCGGCGTCCAGTGGCCAGCCGTGGCTGAACAGCACCGGTTTGCCGCTGCCCCAGTCCTTGTAATAGATCGAAGTGCCGTCGCGGGTAACAAGCGTGGTCATGTCGGCATCTCCTTGAAAGTCAGAAGGTGAAGACGTGGCTCAGCCGCGCAGCCAGTTGGCGCAGCGGCGGGTTACCCAAGGCATGATGTAGAACACCACGGGCAGAATGACGAACAGGTTGACGATGAGGTTGCCGCTGACCGGGCCGCCCAGCTGCGGGAAGCGGGTGAACAACGGTGCCAGCAGCTGCGGGATGACCATGGTCATCGGGCAGATCACCAGATAGGTCAGCAGCGCCTGCTTCCAGCGTGGCGGTTGCGCCGCGTTGACGCTCGGCGGGGTGAACCAGAACTCCGGGTCGTCGTGCACCTGGGTGTGGTCACCGCCTTCGAGCAGTGGCAGCACTTCGTTGACCAGCGCCTGGCGCTCGGCCGAGTTGACCCAGGCCTGCAGCAGGCTGGCGTCGGCGAAGCGCACCACGGTGGTGAAGTGCAGACCGCCTTCATCGGGGCGGATGACATTGACGTCCAGATGCCCCGGCTGACGGCGTGCGGCGCTGACCGTACGCTTGAGCCACGCTTCGTAAGCCGCCAGCGACTCGGCGCGGGCCTTGTGCTGGATGACCAAGGTCACCACGTTGCGGTTGTCTTGGAGTGCGGTGTTCATCGGCGTTCCTTGAGATGAGCTTGCCCGCATCCACTGTGCAACGGCGGACGGGCGGAGGATTGAATGAGTGTGCTGCCCTTGGCGGGCACCGCCTGGCGGTGCCCGGGGGCGCGGCTTACTTGTTGGCGTTGAAGGCGTTGTAGCTGGTCATCAGGTTGCGGTAGTCCGGGATGTGGTTGGAGCACAGCGCGGCCAGGCCTTCGATGTCGTTGCGCCAGTCGCGGTGCAGCTCACAGGCCACGCCGAACCAGGTCATCAGTTGTGCGCCTGCCTGGCTCATGCGGTCATGGGCGGCGTCGCGGGTCATGGCGTTGAACGTGCCGGAAGCGTCGGTCACCACGAACACTTCAAACTCTTCTTCCAGAGCAGCCAGCGCCGGGAAGGCCACGCACACTTCGGTCACTACGCCGGCGATGATCAGTTGCTTCTTGCCCGTGGCCTTCACCGCCTTGACGAAGTCTTCGTTGTCCCAGGCGTTGATCTGGCCTGGGCGGGCAATGTATGGAGCGTCCGGGAACAGTTCTTTCAGCTCCGGCACCAGCGGGCCATTGGGGCCTTGCTCGAAGCTGGTGGTGAGGATGGTCGGCAGGTTGAAGAACTTGGCCAGGTCGGCCAGGGCCAGGACGTTGTTCTTGAACGCGTCCGGCTCGATGTCGCGCACCAGGGACAGCAGGCCAGCCTGGTGGTCGACCAGCAGGACAGCGGCGTCGTCTTTGTTCAGGCGGTTGTATTTGAAGTTGGTCATGGTGGTAGCTCCTAAGGGTTTTGATTTTCAGTAAGTTGGGTGTTTCGCGTTGATGGGAGAAGATTAAAACCAACACCTTTGGAGCGGTAGTTAGTGGTTTTTGGCTTTAGCGTTCTATTTAGGGAACGATCTGTTGGCAGTGGATTTGCTGGTCACATTGCTTGCCCGAGCAACCTGCTCTATTACTACGCACAGCCCTCCCCTCATCCCCCGAGACTTCCATGCTGGCGTTCATCCAGTCGTCCCCGTTGTTGCTCGGCACCGCCCTGATCCTGCTCGACCTCGTGCTCTGGCAGCTGATCCCGATCCAGCGCCGGGCCTGGCGAATCGGCGCACGGCTGGCGATATTCCTGCTGTTCAGCTCGGTACTGGTGGCTGCCGGCATGAGCCCGCTGCAACCACCGCCGTGGCCCGACGATGTGTCGCGCAACCTGATGGCCACAGTACTGACCATCGGTTGGTGGCTGTTTGGCGCGCGTACGGTAACCGTGGTGTTCGGCCTGTTGCTGGTGGCCCGTGGCAGCCATGGCGGGCGCCTGCTGCAGGATGTGCTGGGGGCGCTGATCTTCCTCGCGGCCGTGGTCGCGGCGGCGGGCTATGTGCTGCAACTGCCGGTGAAGGGCCTGCTGGCCACCTCCGGGGTAATGGCCATCGTCATCGGCCTGGCGCTGCAGAGCACCCTGGCCGACGTGTTCAGCGGCATCGTGCTGAACACCACGCGGCCCTATCAGATTGGCGATTCGATCTCCATCGACGGCACCGAGGGCAAGGTGCTGGATATCGACTGGCGCGCCACGCGCCTGCTCACCGGCAGTGGCAGCCTGGCGGTGATTCCCAACTCGGTGGCGGCCAAGGCACGGCTGCTCAACCACAGCCGTCCGGCCGATGTGAACGGGGTGTCGATCTGTGTGGTTGTACCGGCCAAAGTACGCCCCAAGCGGGTTTTCGATGCCCTGGAGAAAGCCCTGCAAGGCACCAGCGCGATCCTCCCCTCACCCAAGCCCAAGGTCTCGGTGAAAGCCTCGACACTGGAATCGGTGGAGTACGAGGCCAGCGGATTCATCGCTGACATGGCCGGCAAGACCGACGCACGCAACCAGCTGTTCGACCTGGCGCACCGCCATCTGGAGGCCAATGGGGTGATGTGGAACGTCGACTTGGCCATGCCGCCACGCAGCCGTCAGCGCGAAGTGCTGGACGAGGTGCGGGTGTTCCGCTCACTGAGTGATGAAGAACGGGATGCCTTGAGCCAACGCATGACCGCGGTGGAGTACCTGGCCGACCAGGTGATTTTGGAGGTGGGCGAGCAGTCCGAGCATTTGCTGGTGATTGGCAGCGGCGTGGTTTCGGCGTCGGTGCGCGATGGCGACAAGCTGCTGGAGGCGGGGCGCATGGGGCCGGGTGAGGTGCTGGGGATCGAGGGGATCATCGATGAAGATGACTCGTTTGCCGAGTTCAGGACCCTGACCAGTTGCGTGCTTTATCGGATCGAGAAGGAACAGGTGAAGAGCTGCCTGGTGCAGCGTGGCGAGGTGCAGACGGCGCTGACCAAGTTGCAGCGGTTCCGGCGCCAGAGCCGGGAATCGTTGTTGCTGCAGAAGCCGGTTTCGATCAAGAAAGGCGGCTTCCTCAGCTGGTTGCACAAATAAACCTGTATCGGCCCCGCGAAGAGGGCCGTGGTTACAGCACAACTCTCAGACATTGCCCCGCGTGGTACAGCGAGAACCCGGATTCATAGAACGCGGTCCGCAACGAAGGCGCGCTCACCCCGGCCATGGGCGAGAACGGAATCGGCAAGCTGTCTGCTTCCCCCTTCAGCAGGAACTCGGCAAACGCTCGGCCAATCACGGTTCCGGTGGTGTTGCCACGGCCGTTATAACCCGTCACCGCCACCAGCCCCGGCGCCGGCTCGAACAGCCGCATCAGGTGGTCCGGGGTGAAGTCGATACAGCCGGTCCAGTGCATTTCCCACTCGACCTTGCCCAGCTCCGGGTAGTAATGGCTCTGGATCCGGTCGGCCCAACTGCGCACGAACCAGGCCGGTTTGTTGTCGACCCGGCCGAGGCTACCCAGCAGCAGGCGGCCCTGGTCGTCGCGGCGGATGCTGCTGAGTACGGTGCGGGTGTCCCACGAGCCCTGGCCGTGCGGCAGCACCTTGTCGGCTGCCGCACCGTGCAGCGGCTTGGACGCCACCTGGTAGTAGTACCCACGGAAGAACTGCTTCTGCAGGTTGCTCCAGTCGCCTTCGGTGTAGGCACCAGTGGAAATCACTACTTTCTCGGCGCGTACCGAACCACGCGCAGTCTTCACCCGCCAGGCGTCGCCCTCGCGCTCAAGGCCTTCGACCGAGGATTGCTGGAACAGCTTGCCGCCCAGGCGCGCCACGGCGGCAGCCAGGCCCTGGGTGTAGCCCATCGGGTTGATGGTGCCGGCGCGGCGGTCGAGCAACGCGGCGGAAATTTTGTCGGTACCGCAGTATTCCTGGCACTGGGTGCCGGTCAACAGCTCGACGTCGGCACCACGGCGGCGCCATTGCTCGTGGCGGGCCTGGAGGTCGGCAATGCCGGTGGCGTTGTGCGCCATGTGCAGCGTGCCTTTGTGCTGGGCCTGGCAGTCGATGCCGAGGCGCTCGATCATGGCGAACACTTCAGCCGGGGCTTCACCGAGCACCTTGTTCAGGCGGCTGCCCTGCTTCTGGCCGAGGGTTGCCTCGACGTCATCGGGGCGGATCCAGGTGCCGGCGTTGACCAGGCCGACGTTGCGCCCGGAGCCGCCGTGGCCGATCTTCCAGGCCTCCAGCAGGATCACCGACTTGCCCTGTTCGAGCAGGTGGATGGCCGTCGACAGGCCGGTGATGCCGCCGCCGATCACGCAGACATCGGCCTTGTGTTCCCCGGCCAGGGCCTGGCTGGCGACGCTAGGTTGGCTGACGTGTTCCCACAAGCATTGTTGACGCAGTTCGGACATGGCCCGGCTCCAGCAATTTGTTCTTGTTGGGGCTGCTTTGCAGCCCATTCGCGGGGCAAGCCCGCTCCTACAGGGATCGCGCAGGCGATGGAGATCCCTGTAGGAGCGGGCTTGCCCCGCGAACCGGGGGCTACGCCCCCGGCCATGCAGCATCAATCCATCAGTCGAACACGATACCCTGCGCCAGCGGCAGCTCGCGCGAGTAGTTCACGGTGTTGGTCTGGCGACGCATGTAGCCTTTCCAGGCATCGGAACCGGACTCACGGCCACCGCCAGTCTCCTTCTCGCCACCGAACGCCCCACCGATCTCGGCGCCGCTGGTGCCGATGTTGACGTTGGCGATGCCGCAGTCACTGCCCGACGCACTCTGGAAGCGCTCGGCTTCGCGAATGTCGGTGGTGAAGATGCACGACGACAGGCCTTGTGGCACTTCGTTGTTCAGGCGCAGGGCCTCTTCGAAGTCGTCATAAGCCAGCACGTAGAGGATCGGCGCGAAGGTTTCGTGGCGCACAACGTCGCTCTGGGCCGGCATTTCAGCGATGGCCGGCGACACGTAGTAGGCATTCGGGTACTGCTCGGCCAGCTGACGCTCGCCGCCGAATACCTGACCACCCTCGTCACGGGCCTTGGCCAGTGCACCCTGCATGGCGTCGAACGACTGCTTGTCGATCAGCGGGCCGACCAGGTTGTCCTTGCGTGGGTCGCCGATGCGCACTTTGCCGTAGGCGGCTTTGACACGGGCAACCACTTCGTCCTTGATCGAGCGGTGCACGATCAGGCGACGCAGGGTGGTGCAGCGCTGGCCGGCGGTGCCGACCGCAGAGAACAGGATGCCGCGCACGGCCAGGTCGAGGTCGGCGCTCGGGGCCAGGATCATGGCATTGTTGCCACCCAGTTCGAGGATGCTGCGACCGAAGCGGGCGGCAACACGTGGGCCTACTTCACGGCCCATGCGGGTGCTGCCGGTGGCGCTGACCAGTGGTACGCGTGGATCGTCGACCATGGCTTCGCCAGCTTCGCGACCGCCAATCACCAGTTGTGCCAGGCCAGCTGGGGCGTCACCGAAGGCCTTCAGGGCTTTTTCGAACAGCGCCTGGCAAGCCAGGGCGGTCAGCGGGGTCTTCTCGGACGGCTTCCACACCACCGAGTTACCGGCTACCAGGGCCAAAGCAGTGTTCCAGGCCCATACGGCCACCGGGAAGTTGAAGGCGCTGATCACGCCGACCACGCCCAGCGGGTGCCAGGTTTCACGCATGTGATGGCCCGGGCGCTCGGAGGCGATGGTCAGGCCGTACAGCTGGCGCGACAGGCCGACGGCGAAGTCGCAGATGTCGATCATTTCCTGCACTTCGCCCAGGCCTTCCTGGGTGATCTTGCCGGCTTCGATCGAGACCAGCTCACCGAGGTCGGCCTTGTGCTCACGCAGCACTTCGCCGAACAGGCGCACCAGTTCGCCACGGCGCGGAGCCGGCACACTGCGCCAGGCCTCGAAGGCGCTCTGGGCCTGATCGATGCGGGCGATGGTCTCGGCCTTGCCGAGCAGTTTCACCTTGGCGATCTGGCTGCCGTCGATCGGCGTGTGAACAGGGTAGTCGCCCTGGGTGTAAGCCTCGGCGGCAACGCCAAGGCGCTCGAGCAATCCAGCAACCATTTGTGCTTCTCCTACATCGGGTGATGGGGTGGAAAAATGATGTGGATCAGTATTAATCCGATCACACCGGCGCAACAAACGACCTTTATTCCGCATATCATTCCGTCAGGTAATGATTTGAGCCACAGAGACCACTATGTCCAAACGCCTGGTGCCCTCCATGACCGCCCTGCAGTGCTTCGAAGCTGCAGCCCGTCACCTGAGCTTTACCCGTGCCGCCGAAGAGCTGCACCTGACCCAGAGCGCGGTCAGCAAGCAGGTGGCGCAGCTCGAAGAGATGCTGCGCCACCACCTGTTCCTGCGTATCCGCCGGCGCCTGCAACTCACGCCCGCTGGCAGCCTGTATCTGGCCGAGGTCAACAAGATCCTCACCCAGGTCGACATGTCGAGCCGCTACGTGCTCACCTACGGCGAGCAGACCGAGATATTGAAAGTAGCCACTCAACCGAGTTTTGGCGTGCGCTGGTTGATCCCGCACCTCAAGGGCTTTGGCAAACGCCACGCGAACATCCACCTCGACATCCGCAACGAGATGGAGCCGTTCGCCCTGCTGCAGGGCTCAGCGGATGTGGTGTTCTTCTACGGCCAGGGCACCTGGCCGGGGGCTACCTGTGTGGAGCTGTTCGGCGAAGAGGTGGTGCCGGTCTGTGCGCCGGAGTTGCTGGCCGGACGTGAGCTGGCGGATGCCGGCGAGTTGGCGCAGATGGTGCTGCTGCAAAGCACTTCGCGGCCGGAGGCCTGGCATGAGTGGTTCCTCGAGCAGGGGTTGCACAGCGTCAGCGCCTACCACGGGCCGCGCTTCGATACGTTCTACATGGCGTTGAGTGCGGCACAGGCCGGGTGTGGGGTGGCGTTGGTGCCGCGGTACCTGGTTGCCAAGGAGCTGGCTGAGGGGAGCCTGGTCATTGCGTGGAATCATGCGATGCGCAGTGCCGGTAAGCATTACCTGGCCTATGCCGAGCATGCAGCTGAAGTACCGAAGGTGCGGGCATTGGTGGAATGGATTCGCGAGCAGCTCCAGGCTTGAGGGCCTCTTCGCGGCTCTAGCCGCGAAAGGGCCATGGAGGTCGATCAAAAAAGGAATGACACACTCACTTTTTTTCGCTTGTGAGCAAAGTGCATTCCCAGCTTTCATGTAAGTGTCCGAACCTAACCAGGAAGCTAGCGATGCCCGCCCACGATTTCGTCAGCCCCGACAGCATCCGCGCGCAGTTCTCTGCCGCCATGTCGCTCATGTACAAACAGGAAGTGCCGCTGTATGGCACGCTGCTGGAGCTGGTGAGCGAAATCAACCAGCAGGTCATGGCCGAGCAGCCCAAGGTTGCCGAAGCCCTGCGCTGGACCGGCGAGATCGAGCGCCTGGACCAGGAGCGCCACGGCGCCATCCGCGTCGGCAGCGCCGAAGAGCTGGCCACCATCGCCCGCCTGTTCGCGGTGATGGGCATGGCGCCGGTCGGCTACTACGACCTCAGTTCCGCTGGCGTTCCGGTGCATTCCACCGCGTTCCGCGCCGTGCACGAGCAGTCGCTGCACGTCAGCCCGTTCCGCGTGTTCACCTCGCTGCTGCGCCTGGAGCTGATCGACAACCTGCCACTGCGCGAATTGGCCCAAGGCATCCTGGCCAAGCGCAAGATCTTCACCGCTCGCGCACTCGAACTGATTGCCCAATCCGAGCACGATGGCGGCCTGAACGCGGCCGATGCCGACGAATTCGTCCGCGAAGCTCTGCACACCTTCCGCTGGCACCAGGACGCCACGGTCACTGCCGAGCAGTACCAGCAGCTGCACGACCAGCACCGCCTGATCGCCGACGTGGTGGCCTTCAAAGGCCCGCACATCAACCACCTGACCCCGCGCACCCTGGACATCGACGCGATCCAGGTCGGCATGCCGGCCAAGGGCATCCCGCCGAAAGCCGTGGTCGAAGGCCCACCGACCCGCCGCCACCCGATCCTGCTGCGCCAGACCAGCTTCAAAGCGCTGCAGGAGAAGGTTGCGTTCAGCGATCACCAGGGCAGCCACACCGCACGTTTCGGCGAGATCGAACAGCGCGGCGCGGCACTGACGCCGAAAGGCCGCCAGCTCTACGACAAGCTGCTCGACGCCACCCGCGCCGCCTTGGGTGGCGCGCCAGCCGAGGCCAATGCCGAGCGCTACAGGGCGCTGCTGCAGGAAAGCTTCGCTGCATTCCCGGATGACCTGGCGCAGATGCGTGAACAGGGGCTGGCGTACTTCCGCTATTTCGCCACGGAGAAAGGTATGGCGCAGCGCGACCAGCAGGACCGCCCGACTACGCTGGAAGGCCTGATCGCGGCCGGCCATGTGCACTTCGAGGCACTGGTTTACGAGGACTTCCTGCCGGTGAGTGCGGCGGGGATCTTCCAGTCGAATCTGGGGGATGAGGGCCAGGCCGAGTATGGCAGCAATGCCAACCGCGAGGCCTTTGAAGCGGCGCTGGGGCTGCAGGTGCAGGATGAGCTGGCGCTGTATGCGCAGAGCGAGCGGCGCTCGTTGCAGGCTTGTGCCCAGGCGTTGAACCTGGGTTCGATGTAAGGCTCAGGATTGCCGGGGGCGCTTTGCGCCCCATTCGCGGGACAAGCCGCGAAACGGCCCCCTGCAATCTCAGCGGAAGCGGTCCACTTCCTGGCGCAGCTGCGCCGCCAACCCTTCCAGTTCCCGCGCGGTGAAGGCCAGTTCGTTGGCCACATCGCGCTGCTCGCTGTTGGCTTGGGCAATGCTCTGCAGGTTGCGGCTGAGTACAGTGGCCGTGCTGCTCTGCTCCTGGGTTGCCGTGCTGATCACGGCAAACCGCTCACCCGCCGTACGGCTCTGCTCATCGATCCGCGCCAGCGCCTCGGCGACCTTGTCGTTGCGCGCCAGCCCTTCCTGCATCAGCTGATTGCCCTGCTCCAAGGTATTTATGGCGTGGCCTGTCTGTTGCTGGATGCTGGTGATCATCCCGGAAATCTCATCCGTCGCCTGGCGCGTGCGCGCAGCCAGCCCGCGCACTTCATCCGCGACCACGGCAAAGCCTCGGCCCTGCTCACCGGCCCGGGCAGCCTCGATGGCGGCGTTAAGCGCCAGCAGGTTGGTCTGCTCGGCAATCGCAGTGATCACGCTGATGATGCCGCCGATCTCCTGCGAGCGTGCGCCAAGGCTGTCCATTACCGTGGCAGTACCGCCCAGCGCTTCGGCAATCTGCCGCAGGGAGCTCGACGCTTCATCCATGGCACTGCGGCCGATACGGGTCTGCTGGGCGTTGTCACGGGCCATGCGCTCGGTACCGGCCATGTTGTCGGCGATGTTCATCGAGGTCGCACTGAACTCCTCCACCGCACCGGCCATGCTGGTGATCTCGCCAGACTGCTGGTCCATGCCTTCACAGGCACCGGCAGACAGCCCGGACAGCGAACGCGCGCGGCTGCTGACCTGCTCGGAGGCACTGCGGATGTGCTCGACCATGGTCGCCAGCGCTTCGCCCATCTGGTTGAAGCTGCGCGCCAGCTGGCCGATCTCGTCATGGCTGGTCACGCTCAGGCGCGCATTCAGGTCGCCGGCCCCCAATGCCTCGGCCTGACGCACCAGGTCATCCAGCGGCCGCAGCTTGCGGCGCAGCAGCCACAGGGTGGCGGCCACGGCCAGCAGCATCGCCAGCAGGCTGCCGATGGCCAGGCGCAGGCCGACGCTCCAGGTCACTTCGCGAATTTCCGCCTTCGGCATGCTAGCGACCACGGTCCAGGGGCCCTCGGCGAACGGCGCGCTGGCGCTGAACAGGTCCTGGTCGGCATTGGCCGGCGGCACCAGCCATTGGTCTTTTTCATCGCGAATGGCCAGGGAGCCGGTTTCACCGATACGGAAGCGCTTGAGGTTGGCGAACTGGGCGTTCTGCGCGTCGGTGTAATCGAAGCCGACGAACAACACTGCGATCACCCGGCCGCTGCTGTCGCTGACCGGCACATAGCGGGTCATGTAGTTGCGCTCGAACAGCACGGCGCGGCCGACGTACATCTGCCCGGCCAGCAGTTTGGTATAGGCCGGGTGCTGGCGGTCGAGCTGGGTGCCGATGGCGCGGGTGCCGTCTTGCTTCTTCAGGTTGGTGCTGATGCGCACGAAGTCATCGCCGCTGCGCACGAACAGGGTCGCGATGCCGGCGGTCATCTGCTGGAATTCGTCGACCACCTGGAAATCGTTGTTCAGCAGCCGATCACCCAGGTACAGGGCGGGCGTGCTTTGGCCTGCGACCTGCACGGTCTCGCTAGCGTGCAGCGACAGGCCCGAGGCGAAGCGGCGCTCGAACAGGCCGCTCAGGCGCTGGGTGTTGTCCTTGAGCGAACCGTGGAAGGTATCGAGCTGGTCGGCCAGCAGCCGTGCTTCGCTGGCCAGGTGGGCCTGGCGGGTGGCGAGATTGGCGTCGTCCAGCGCACGCAGGGCGAACAGGGTACTGCCGGAAATCACCAGCGCCAGCACGATGGCGAGGGCGACACCGAGTTGCGAGGCAATTCGGGCACGCGGTCGAGACATGAAGAAGCTCCTGGCAAGAGGCCGGGATCGTCCTGATCACCCTGACCGCCCGCTTGTTGTAGACGGGAAATCGCGTCCTCTTCCGGGACGCTGGTGCCATTAGATCGGCGTCGCATTTGAATACTTGAGTGTCGGGCCGGGGTATTCGCAAACGTTTTCCTTCAACTTGCCCCGCGAAGAAGCCAGTGCAGGCAGTCAAAGTGCCGGCAGAATTTCCACAGCTGGCAAGTCCACCGCTGCCGCTTCTTCCTGTAGAAACACACTCAACCGCCGCAACCGCTCCCCACCCGGCCGGGTCCGCGGCCACACCAGGTAATAATCCATGCCACTTGGCACCGCCGTCGGCCACGGCAGGCTCAGGCGCCCCTGAGCAACATCCTCGGCGACCATCAACAAGTCCCCCATGGAGATGCCATACCCTCGCGCCGCCGCGATCATGCCCAGCTCCAGGGTATCGAACACCTGCCCGCCTTTGAGTGAGACCTTGTCGCTGAGCCCCATGCGCTCCAGCCATTCGCGCCAGTCACGCTTGTCGGGGGTCGGGTGCAGCAGCTCGATACTGGCCAGCCGCCGCTCGTCCCACGGCCCCTCCTTCAACAGGTCCGGCGCACCTACCGGGATCAACAGCTCGGAAAACAACCGACGCACTTCCCAGTCCGCCGGAAACACCCCGTCGCTGAGCAGCACCGCGCAATCGAACGGCTCCTGATTGAAGTCCACATGGTCGACATCCATCCAGGCACTGGTCAGCTGCACCTCGTTGCCCGGTTGCAGGTGCCGGAAGCGGCTCAGTCGGGCCAGCAGCCAGCGCATGGTCAGGGTCGACGGCGCCTTCATGCGCAGGATGTCATCCTCCCCGCGCAAGGTATCGCAGGCGCGCTCCAGCGCCGCAAAGCCTTCACGCACACCGGGCAACAGCACCCGTGCCGCTTCGGTCAGCTGCAGGCTGCGACCGCTACGCACGAACAGCCGACAGGCGAAGTGCTCTTCGAGGGTGCGAATATGCCGGCTAACCGCGCTCTGGGTGATCGACAGCTCTTCACCGGCACGGGTGAACGAGCTCAGCCGCGCAGCCGCTTCGAATGCGCGCAGTGCATACAGGGGAGGCATCTGGCGGGACATGGGGCACCTGTCATCCGGGGGTGGGAATGGAATGCACAGAATCATATATACATGAGTTCAACTCATGCCAACCATCGCATTTATCCTTTTGTGCAAAGTTGACCGAAGCCTCAGAATCGTCGCCTTGCTCACCGATTCAGGAAGAAGGACACCCCCATGCATGTCGCGCCCACCACAGAACTCAAGGCTTTGCTGCGCCTGGCCGGGCCGCTGATCGCCTCGCAGTTGGCGCACATGCTGATGGTACTCACCGACACCCTGATGATGGCCCGCATCAGCCCGCAGGCCCTGGCCGGTGGCGGGCTGGGTGCAGCGAGCTACTCGTTCGTGTCGATCTTCTGCCTGGGCGTGATCGCCGCAGTGGGCACCCTGGTGGCGATCCGCAAGGGCGCCAACGACATCGAGGGCGCCACTCGCCTGGCGCAGAACGGCCTGTGGCTGGCCTGGGGCCTGGCGCTGGTGGCGGCACTGGTGCTGTGGAACCTGAAACCGGTGCTGCTGCTGTTCGGCCAGCAGCCGGAGAATGTCGACTCGGCGGCCGAGTTCCTCACCCTGCTGCCACTGGCCCTGCCCGGCTACCTGACCTTCATGGCCCTGCGCGGCTTCACCAGTGCGCTGGGGCGCTCGACCCCGGTGATGGTCATCAGCCTGGTCGGCACGGTGCTCAACTATCTGTTCAACGTCGCCCTGATCGAAGGCATGTTTGGCCTGCCGAAGCTGGGCCTGATGGGTATCGGCCTGGTCACTGCGGTGGTGTCGATGGGCATGGCCATCGCCCTGGCGCTGTACATCCGCTGGCACCCGGCTTACGCCGACTACCCGCTGCGCAAAGGGCTGTCGCGCCCTTCGCTACCAGCCCTGCGCGAGCTGTGGCGGCTGGGCCTGCCGATTGGCGGCACCTACATGGTGGAAGTCGGGCTGTTCGCCTTCGCCGCGCTGTGCATGGGCGTGCTGGGCAGCACGCAACTGGCGGCGCACCAGATTGCCCTGCAGATCGTCTCTACCGCGTTCATGGTGCCGACCGGGCTGTCGTATGCAGTGACCATGCGCGTGGGCCTTTACTATGGCGCCGGCAACCTGTTGGCCGCCCGCAGTGCCGGGCGGGTGGGGATCGGCTTCGGGGCGACGATCATGTTTGCCTTTGCGGCGTTGTTCCTGCTGCTGCCAGAGGCTCTGGTGGGGCTGTTCATCGACCGTAACGACCCCGGCTTTACCGCGATCTATCAGCTGGCGGTGCAGCTGCTGATGGTGGCCGCGTGGTTCGAATTGTTCGATGGCATGCAGACCATCGCCATGGGTTCGATCCGTGGCTTGAAGGATGCCAAGACCACCTTCCTGATCGGACTGTGCTGCTACTGGCTGGTGGGGGCGCCGAGTGCCTGGCTGTTCACCTTTACCTTGGGTGGCGGGGCCGTGGGGGTGTGGTGGGGGCTGGCGTTGGGGCTGGCCTGCGCGGCGGTGGCGCTGACCATTGGCTTCGAGTGGCGGATGAAGCGGTTGCTGGGCAAGGCCGGGGTTGGGGCTGCTGTATCGGCCTGACTGGAGGGCCTCTTCGCGGGACAAGCCCGCTCCTACAGGTCCCGCGCGATCCTGTAGGAGCGGGCTTGTCCCGCGAAGAGGCCCTAGAGGGCGGCTACGAGGGGGCGGTCGGACGCCTGCTGCAGATAATCGATCAACTCCCCCACCGGTAGCGGCTTGCTGACCAGGAACCCTTGTACCTGGTCACAGCCGAACCCGCGCAGCAAGGCCATCTGTTCCGGGCTTTCCACACCCTCGGCCACCACTTCCAGGTTGAGGTTGTGCGCCAGGTTGATCATGGCGTGCACCAGCTTGCGGTTCTCCTCGCGCATCTCCATCTCGGCAACGAAACTGCGGTCGACCTTGAGCAAGGTGATCGGCAGGCTGTTCAGGTGCACGAACGACGAGAAGCCGGTACCGAAGTCGTCCAGCGAGAAGCGCACCCCCAGCCGCCCGAGGGCGTCCATGGTCTGGCGCACCAGCTCATTGCGGCGCATCACCGCCGTTTCGGTCAGTTCGAACTCCAGCCAACGGGCATCAACGCCGTGTTCGATGATCAACCGGCTCAGGGTGGCCAGCAACTGGCTGTCCTGGAACTGGCGGAAGCTCAGGTTCACCGCCATGTGCAGTGGCTCCAGACCGCGCTCGCGCAGCGCCTGCATGTCGCGCAGGGCACGGGAAATCACCCAGTAACCCAGTGGCACGATCAGCCCGCTTTGCTCGGCCAGTGGCACGAACTCGCTGGGCGGCAGCAAGCCGCGCTCGGCATGGCGCCAGCGCACCAGGGCCTCGAGGCCGACGATGCGCCCATCGGGAAGGTTCAGCCGCGGCTGGTAATGCAGCTCCAGTTCGTCGCGGCGCAAGGCTCGGCGCAGTTCGCTTTCCAGGTCGGCCAGGCTGCGCGCATTGCGGTTGATGCGTTCGTTGAACACGTGGAAGGTGCAGCCCTGGCTGCCCTTGGCCTGGCGCATGGCGATGTGCGCGTGCCACATCAGCGGGTCGGGCCCGCCCTGGGCACGAGCGTGGGCCAGGCCCAGGCTGCAACCCAGCAGCAGGCTTTCGCCGTCGATCCAGTAAGGTTCGGCCAGCGCCTCGACGATGCGTTCGGCGATCCATTCGGCGCGGTTGGCATCGCGCCGCGTGTCGATCAGCAAGGCGAATTCGTCGCTGCCCAGGCGCGCCAGCTGGTCACCGGCCTCCAGCTGCTGCTTGAGGCGCGCCACCACCTGCAAGATCAGGCGGTCGCCGCACTGATGGCCCAGGGCGTCGTTGACATGGCGAAAGTTGTCCAGGTCCAGGTGGCCGAGGGCCACGCCTCGGCCTTCGTTCTCGGCCAGGCGCGTGGTCAGCAGGGCCTGGAAGCCCTGGCGGTTGGCAATGCCGGTCAGTGGGTCCTGCTCGGCCAGGCGCTGCAAGGTGGCCACCAGCACACCGCGCTCGCGTACATGGCGCAATGAGCGGCGCAGGGCATCGACATTGAGATGGTCGCGTACCAGCCAGTCACTCACGCCCGTTGGGGAAGTGTCTGGTTCATGGTCCAGCAACAGGATGGTCGGCAGCTCGCAGCGCCCGGGGGCGGGCTGCAACGCCGGCGTGGCCAGCACCACCGCCTGGCGATCTGCGCTGAAAAGGGTATCGACTGCCGCCCAGTTCGGCGCGGTCAGCAGTACTGCGCTACCGTCCAGCGGCAGCAGGCATTCGCGTAACAAGGCGGCCCATTCCGGCTCATCAGCCAACAGCAGCAAACGCAAAGGTTCGACAGGCGTGGACAAGCGGGCTCCTTAAGACTCGTAAGGTGTAGCGTTGGATATCGGACATGCCACTGCATAAATGAAAATGATTTTCACTTTTAGACATATCCTTTGCCTACAGTGCCTCCCGTCGCATTTTGACGTGCATCCTGCGCGAAAGTCGGCAAACCAGCAATTACGATTTTTCCGGTGAATAGCATTAGTTTCACTAATGCTTCCCCCCGAACAAAAGTCTGACTCAAACGTCAGACGGTCGCGCCACAAGTGGCCCATGCCTGTTAGAATGCGCGGCTATTTTCTGGCGACCCCCGGTTTCTAGCATGTCCCGACTC
The DNA here is from genome assembly GCF_049325675.2 of Pseudomonas sp. HS6-2. Taxonomy (NCBI): domain Bacteria; kingdom Pseudomonadati; phylum Pseudomonadota; class Gammaproteobacteria; order Pseudomonadales; family Pseudomonadaceae; genus Pseudomonas; species Pseudomonas sp. HS6-2. The sequence continues at coordinate 6,120,686 of NZ_CM143906.1, forward strand.
AATCCCCGGCAACAGGAAGCCCGTGACTACGTCGGCGGCCCTCTATTGGTGCTCGCCGGTGCTGGCTCGGGCAAGACCAGCGTGATCACGCGCAAGATTGCCCACCTCATCCAGAACTGCGGCATCCGTGCCCAGTACATCGTGGCGATGACCTTCACCAACAAGGCCGCCCGCGAGATGAAGGAGCGGGTCGCCACCCTGCTGCGTCCGGGGGAAGGCCGGGGCCTGACGGTGTGTACCTTCCACAATCTGGGCCTGAACATCATCCGCAAGGAGCACGGGCGCCTGGGCTACAAGCCGGGCTTCTCGATCTTCGATGAGTCCGACATCAAGGCGCTGCTGTCGGACATCATGCAGAAGGAGTACTCCGGCGACGACGGCATCGACGAGATCAAGAACATGATCGGTGCCTGGAAAAACGACCTGATCCTGCCCGCCGAAGCCCTGGAAAAGGCGCGCAACCCGCGCGAGCAGACCGCCGCCATCGTCTACACCCACTACCAGCGCACGCTCAAGGCGTTCAACGCGGTGGACTTCGACGACCTGATCCTGCTGCCGGTCAAGCTGTTCCAAGAGCACCCCGACGTGCTCGAACGCTGGCAGAACCGCGTGCGCTACCTGCTGGTGGACGAATACCAGGACACCAACGCCAGCCAGTACCTGCTGGTGAAGATGCTGATCGGCATGCGTAACCAGTTCACCGTGGTGGGCGATGACGACCAGTCGATCTACGCCTGGCGTGGCGCACGCCCAGAGAACCTGATGCTGCTCAAGGAGGACTACCCCTCCCTGAAGATCGTCATGCTCGAACAGAACTACCGCTCCACCAGCCGCATCCTGCGCTGCGCCAACGTGCTTATTGCGAACAACCCGCATGCATTCGAAAAGCAGCTGTGGAGCGAGATGGGTGTGGGCGACGAGATCCGCGTGATCCGCTGCAAGAACGAGGAAGCCGAGGCCGAACGCGTGGCCATGGAAATCCTCACCTTGCACCTGCGCACCAACCGCCCGTACAGCGACTTCGCCATCCTCTACCGCGGCAACTACCAGGCCAAGCTGATCGAACTGAAGCTGCAGCACCACCAGGTGCCGTATCGCCTGTCGGGCGGCAACAGCTTCTTCGGCCGCCAGGAGGTCAAGGACCTCATGGCCTACCTGCGCCTGTTGGTGAACCCGGACGACGACAACGCCTACCTGCGGGTGATCAACGTACCGCGCCGGGAAATCGGCTCGACCACCCTGGAAAAGCTCGGCAATTATTCCACCGAGCGCGGCATCTCGATGTACGCCGCCAGCGAGGAGCTGGGCCTGGGTGAGCACCTGGACGCCCGCTACACCGAGCGCCTGCAGCGCTTCAAGCACTGGCTCGACGGCGTACGCCACAAGGTCGCCCTGGAAGACCCGATTGCCGCGCTGCACGAGATGATCCGCGACATCGACTACGAGAACTGGATTCGCCAGCAGACCGCCAGCGACAAGGCTGCGGAGTTTCGCATCAGCAACGTCTGGTTCCTGGTCGAAGCGCTGAAGAACACCCTCGAGAAGGACGAAGAGGGTGACATGACCATCGAGGACGCCATCGGCAAGCTGGTGCTGCGCGACATGCTCGAGCGCCAGCAGGAAGAGGAAGAAAACGCCGAAGGTGTGCAGATGATGACCCTGCACGCCTCCAAGGGCCTGGAATTCCCTTACGTGTTCATCATGGGCATGGAGGAGGAAATCCTCCCCCACCGCTCCAGCATCGAGGCCGACACCATCGAAGAGGAACGCCGCCTGGCCTACGTGGGCATCACCCGCGCGCGCCAGACCCTGGCCTTCACCTTCGCCGCCAAGCGCAAGCAGTACGGTGAGATCATCGACTGCACGCCGAGCCGGTTCCTCGATGAATTGCCACCGGACGACCTGGCCTGGGAAGGCCTGGACGACGCGCCGGTCGAGGTGAAGGCCGCTCGCGGCAACAACGCCCTGGCCGATATCCGGGCGATGCTCAAACGCTGATCAACCCTTATTCTTTAAATCTGCCGCTTTCAGCGGCCACCTTTGTTACATCGAGGAATACCACAGTGGAAGCACTGCATCAGAAGATTCGCGAAGAAGGCATCGTGCTTTCCGACCAGGTTCTCAAAGTCGACGCGTTTCTCAACCACCAGATCGACCCGGCGCTGATGCAGCTGATCGGTGACGAGTTCGCCCGCCTGTTCGCCGATGCTGGCGTGACCAAGATCGTCACCATCGAAGCCTCGGGCATCGCCCCGGCGGTGATGACCGGCCTGAAGCTGGGCGTACCGGTGATTTTCGCGCGCAAGCACCAGTCGCTGACCCTGACCGAGAACCTGCTGACCGCCTCGGTGTACTCCTTCACCAAGCAGACCGAGAACACCGTGGCCATCTCGCCGCGCCATCTCAACAGCAGCGACCGCGTGCTGGTGATCGACGACTTCCTGGCCAACGGCAAGGCGTCGCAGGCGCTGATCTCGATCATCAAGCAGGCCGGTGCCACCGTTGCCGGCCTGGGCATCGTCATCGAGAAGTCGTTCCAGGGCGGCCGTGCCGAGCTGGACAGCCAGGGCTACCGCGTTGAATCGCTGGCCCGGGTGAAGTCGCTGGAAGGTGGTGTGGTCAGCTTCATCGAGTAACCGCGTCGCCTGCTTCGCGGGCGGTCCGACGCCTCGGCAAGCCCGCTCCTACAGGAGATCGCGTTCCCCTGTAGAAGCGGGCTTGCCGAGGCGTCGGACCGCCCGCGAATGCCCCAGCACCGATCTAACGCGCTGCCGCCAACCCCGCCAGCAGCAACCGCTGGTACAGCTCCTCTTTCAACCCCTGCGGCCGATCCAGCTGCATCCGCGCCAGGTGCGCCTCATACCCTTCCGGCCCCGGCGCCTCCAGTGCTGCCTTGCCCAGCTCCAACACTTCGCTCAGCTTGAACTTGCTCTTCAACCAGTTCAGCGCCCGCAACAGATCGCGTTCTTCTGCCGTGAAATCCGTGCCCAGCGGATACTCGGGGAACAGTCGCGCATGCCGCGCCTTGATCGCTTCCAGCCGCTCAGGCGTATTGTCAGTAAACCGCGCATCCAGCTGAAAGTCCCTGGCCAGCTTGCCGGCACGCTTGGCCTGCTCCATCAACTCGCCCTGAAAGCGCGAATCACTCACCGCCAGCAACCGTGCAATCACCTCGCTGTCGGTCTGCCCACGCAAATCGGCAATGCCGTACTCGGTCACCACGATATCGCGCAGGTGCCGGGGAATGGTGCAGTGGCCGTATTGCCAGAAGAGGTTGGACGTCACTTCACCGCCCGATTCGCGCCAGCTGCGCAGCAGCAGGATCGAGCGCCCTCCTTCCAGCGCATGGCCTTGGGCAACGAAGTTGTATTGCCCGCCGACCCCGCTGAGTACGCGCCCGTCCTCCAGCTGGTCGGCCACCCCGGCGCCGAGCAGGGTCATGCCGAACACCGTGTTGACGAAGCGCGCATGGCGGCGCTGGCGGCGCTTGAAGTCTTCCTGGCCGTACAGTTCGTTGATGAAGCTGATGCGGGTCATGGCGAACCGGGCACGCTGCTCCAGAGGCATCTCGCGTAGACGCTGGTAGAACGCCTGCGGGCCGAGGAAGAACCCACCGTGCACCAGAACGCCCTGTTCGTCCGCCGGGCGCCGCACCACACCGGCCTCGGCCAGCGCCAGCAGGCCGTTGACGAACATTTCACTGCACCCGTACAGGCCCTGAGCAAAGGCATCCAGCCCCCCTTCCCGCTCGATCAGCGCTTGCCACGCGCCGACATCCAGTTCGCCGAGCAAGGCGCGATACCCTTCGTTGTCACCCTGGCGCGCCAGCAACGCGGCCGCCAGCGCATCCCCCATGGCGCCGATGCCAATCTGCAGGGTGCCGCCGTCGCGCACCAGCGAACTTGCGTGCAAACCGATGCAGTGGTCCTGGGTGGTAACCGGCATGTTCGGGGTAGAGAACAGCCGGCGCTGCTCCGCTTCGTCGATCAACAGGTCGAACGCGTCGATCGGCAGTTCGGCATCGCCCGGCATGTAGGGCAGTTCGGTATGCACCTGCCCGAGCATGAGGATGGTTTCACCTGCCGCCCGCCGCTTGGCGATCATCGGCTGCAGGTCGAGGGTGATGTCGGGGTTGCAGGCCAGGCTCAGGTGGACAGGCTTCTCCGGCGTGGCGGCGACCAACTGGGCGACCAGGTTCAGGCCCTTGGCGTTGATGTCGCGAGCGGCATGGCTGTAGTTGCTGCTGATGTAATCCTGCTGGGCAGTTTCGCTGTGCAGCAGGCTGCCGGGTTGCATGAAGAACTGCTCGACACGGATGTTCGGCGGCAGACAGTCGTTGCGCAAGTCGGCGAGGTAGGTGAGTTCTTCGTAGTCGGCGAACACGCGCTCGATGAAGGGCTCGAGGAAGCGCCTTTGCAGGCCGTCGCCCAAGGGTGGCCGGCCCAGGGATAACGCCGTGTAGATTGTCAGGCTCCGCTCCGGCAATTCGCGCACGCGGGCGTACAGCGCGTTGACGAAGGCGTTGGGCTTGCCCAGGCCCAACGGCAGGCCCATGTGTATATGGGCTGGCAAGCGGGAGAGGACCTGCTCGACGGCCTGGTCGATGGAGCAAAGGTGCATCGTGGCCTCCTGAATCATCCATGGGGTCAGGGGTTGGACATGGCGCTAGTGGGTTGGTTGCCCCGCGAAAGGGCCGGCACAGACTACACAAATACAAAGCCCGCCAAAGAAGGCGGGCCTTGTGCAATTCATCTATGGCTCAGAGCCCGGACATCTTCTTGATGGCCCCTTTCAGGTCATCGTCCGAGCAGTCCGCGCAGGTGCCCTTCGGCGGCATGGCGTTCAGGCCGGTAATGGCCTTGGCCAACAGCCCGTCCACGCCACCCTGCTCGTCAGCGCGCTTCTTCCACGCTGCCCCGTCGCCAATCTTCGGCGCCCCCAGCAAGCCGGTACCGTGGCAGGCGTTGCAATGCTTGGCAATCACGTCATCCGGGGTCTTGGCTCCGCCACCGCCTGCTGCGGCTGCCACTTCCATACCCTTGCATTCCTGGCCCTGCACACACACCTGGCCCACCGGCTCAAGGCGTTTGGCGAGCTCGTCGTTGGTCGCTGCGGTTGCGCTCATTGCCCAAAGGGCGAATACGGCTGCTGGTACGGCCAGCATCTTCTTGATTTGGTTCACGCGAACACCCTCATGGTGGCTAATCACGCCCGCGGCCACGGTAATGCGAGCGTTGAAAAGTATAGCGGGAACCCGGAAACCGTGAAACGACCCCACTCAGGAAAGGGGTATTGCCGAAGCAATGCACTGCGCTGGATCAAAAGTTCGACGGTGTCGCCGCACTGATCAGCCGCGCTGGCGCGTCGAACGGATTGCGGAAACGGTGCGGACGGGTGCTTTCGAAGTAGTAGCTGTCGCCCGCCTCAAGGATGAAGATCTCGTTGCCCACCACCAGTTCGAGCTTGCCTTCGAGCAGGATGCCGGTTTCTTCACCATCGTGGGTGAGCATCTCGGCGCCGGTATCGGCACCGGGTGGATAAACCTCGGTCAGGAAGGCGATGGCGCGGTTGGGGTGCGACTTGCCCACCAGCTTCATGGTCACCGCACCGTCGGAGATGTCGATCAGCTCGTGGGCCTTGTAGACAATCTGCGCGGGGCTTTCGGCCTCCAGCTCGACCGAAAAGAATTCGACCATCGACATGGGAATGCCGCTGAGGACCTTGCGCAGCGAGCTGATCGAGGGGCTGACGCTGTTCTTCTCGATCATCGAGATGGTGCTGTTGGTCACCCCCGCGCGCTTGGCGAGTTCCCGCTGGGACAGGCCCTTGAGCTTGCGGATGGCTTGCAGTCGTTCGCCGACGTCCAAAGCTGGAGCCTCCTGAAACGGTGAGATGGCGGGGTATATGTGAACGATATCATGGCAATGCCGTTCAGTATTTACAACACACCGCCCCTCATGCTGTCCGCTTCGGCGCCTTATTCGCCGTAATAGTCCAGCGGCACGCGTTTCAGGTTGCAGAAGATCTGGTAGGGAATGCTCCCGGCCTGCATCGCCACATCACTGGCCAGCACCTGCTTGCCCCACAGCTCGACCGGGCTGCCGACGGTAGCCTCGGGCACGTCGGTGAGGTCGATGCAGAGCATGTCCATCGACACACGGCCAATCAGCTGGCTGCGCTTGCCGGCAACCATCACCGGTGTGCCGGTGGGCGCATGGCGCGGGTAACCGTCGGCGTAGCCCATGGCGACCACGCCAACGCGGGTCGGGCGCGGGCTGACGAACTTGGCACCGTAGCCCACCGGCTCACCGGTAGGCAGCTCGCGCACACTGATGACCCGCGATTGCAGGGTCATCACCGGCTGCAGGCGCGCAGCCTGGGGCTGGTCGGCTTCGAAGGGGCTGGCGCCGTACAGCATGATGCCTGGGCGCACCCAGTCGCTCGGGGCCTGCGGCCAGGCCAGCACACCGGGCGAGTTGCGCAGGCTGCATTCGGCAGCCAGGCCTTCACGGGCGGCGTTGAACACGGCGATCTGCTGCTCGGTGGCGTCGGCCTCCGGCTCGTCGGCGCGGGCAAAGTGGCTCATCAGCACGATGCGCGAAACCTTGCCGCTGGCCAGCAGGCGCTGGTAGGCGTCGTGGTAGTCCTTGGGGTGCAGGCCGACACGGTGCATGCCGCTGTCGAGCTTGAGCCAGATGGTCAGCGGCTTGTGCACCTGGGTCTGCTCGATGGCTTCGAGCTGCCACAGCGAATGCACCACGCACCACAGGTCGTGCTCGGCGATCAGCGCCAGTTCGCTGGCTTCGAAGAAACCTTCGAGCAGCAATACCGGGGCCTTGATGCCGGCCGCGCGCAACTCCAGCGCTTCTTCGATGCAGGCCACGGCAAAGCCATCGGCTTCGGGCTCCAGGGCCAGGGCGCAACGCACGGCACCGTGGCCGTAGGCGTCAGCCTTGACCACGGCGAGGGCCTTGGCACCGGACAGTTCACGGGCCAGACGGTAGTTGTGGCGGAGGGCTTGCAGGTCGATCAGGGCGCGGGCGGGTCGCATGGCGGCTGCCTTATGGTGGTTCACAAGTTGAAAACGGTGTTGGGTCTTTCGCGGGGCAAGCCCGCTCCTACAGGTTTCACACAGGGCGACGCGGGCCCTGTAGGAGCGGGCTTGCCCCGCGAAGGGGCCAGTACAGGCGACCTTACTGCTGGTGGGCAGGCGCGGCCTGACCGTGCTTGGCGACTTCCGGGCTGTTGCCATACCGGGAGATGTCCAGGCCTTCGGCACTGATCTGCGGCTTCTTGCGCGCAATCAGGTCGGCCAGCAAGCGGCCAGAACCGCACGCCATGGTCCAGCCCAGCGTACCGTGGCCGGTGTTGAGGAACAGGTTGCGGAACGCGGTGGCACCCACGATCGGCGTACCGTCCGGGGTCGCCGGGCGCAGGCCGGTCCAGAAACTGGCCTCGCTCAGGTCGCCGCCGCGAGGATAAAGGTCGTTGACGATCATCTCCAGCGTTTCGCGCCGACGCGGGTTCAGCGACAGGTCAAAACCGGCGATTTCAGCCATGCCGCCAACGCGGATGCGGTTGTCGAAACGGGTGATCGCGACCTTGTAAGTCTCGTCGAGAATGGTCGAGGTCGGCGCCATGTCGGCATTGGTGATCGGCACGGTCAGCGAGTAACCCTTGAGCGGATACACCGGGGCCTTGATGCCCAGGGGCTTGAGCATCTGCGGTGAGTAGCTGCCCAGGGCCAGCACGTAGCGGTCGGCGGTTTCCAGCTTGCCGTCGATCCACACACCATTAATGCGGTCACCGGCGAAGTCCAGGCGCTGGATGTCCTGGCCGAAGCGGAACTCCACACCCAGCTTCACCGCCATTTCGGCGAGCTTGGTGGTGAACAGCTGGCAGTCGCCGGTCTGGTCGTTGGGCAGGCGCAGGGCGCCAGCGAGGATGTCCTTCACCCCGGCCAGGGCCGGTTCCACACGGGCAATACCATCACGGTCGAGCAGCTCGTAAGGCACGCCGGACTGTTCGAGCACGGCGATATCCTTGGCCGCGGCGTCAACCTGGGCTTGGGTGCGGAACAGCTGGGTAGTACCCAGGCTCCGGTTCTCGTAGGCAATACCGGTTTCGGCGCGCAGTTCGTCGAGGCAGTCACGGCTGTACTCGGACAGGCGCACCATGCGCTCTTTGTTCACTGCGTAGCGACTGGCGGTGCAGTTGCGCAGCATCTGCGCCATCCACAGGTACTGGTCGACATCACCGGTCAGTTTGATGGCCAGGGGCGCGTGGCGCTCCAGCAACCACTTGATGGCTTTCAGCGGCACGCCGGGGGCGGCCCAGGGCGAGGCATAGCCGGGCGAGATCTGGCCTGCGTTGGCAAAGCTGGTTTCCAGGGCCACTGCCGGCTGGCGGTCGACCACGGTCACCTCAAAGCCTTGCCGGGCCAGATAATAGGCACTGGCGGTACCAATCACACCGCTACCTAGTACCAATACTCGCATCGTTCATCCCTCGCGCGCGGCGCACCGCTATTTTGTTGATATGGCATGGATGCGCGCAGTATAAGAATCTGAGCCCAGTGCAATTCACTATATAAAAGCCTATTATTGGCGAGAATTCTCGGCAAAATCGCCTTTCACGGAGGGGCATCCCCTATGAGAACCCAGCACCAGAGCAAGCGTGAACTGGACAAGATCGACCGTAACATCCTGCGCATTCTGCAGAATGACGGGCGTATTTCCTTCACCGAACTGGGCGAGAAAGTTGGGCTTTCCACCACGCCTTGCACCGAGCGCGTGCGCCGCCTGGAGCGCGAGGGCATCATCATGGGCTACAACGCCCGGCTGAATCCGCAGCACCTCAAGGGCAGCCTGCTGGTGTTCGTGGAAATCAGCCTGGACTACAAGTCCGGCGACACTTTCGAGGAGTTCCGCCGTGCGGTGCTCAAACTGCCCCATGTGCTGGAATGCCATCTGGTATCCGGCGACTTCGACTACTTGGTGAAAGCGCGCATTTCCGAAATGGCCTCATACCGCAAGCTGCTCGGCGACATCCTGCTGAAGCTGCCACACGTGCGCGAGTCGAAGAGCTACATCGTGATGGAAGAGGTGAAAGAGAGCCTCTGCCTGCCGATCCCTGACTGAGGCTAGACCAGCACCTGGCGCGTGCTGGCGATGAACTGGTGGACCAGCTGTTCGGCTTCGGGCTCGATCATCGGGTCCGGGCCTCGGCCACGCGGGCAGGCCATGCGCGGCGTGGTGCCGAACAGGCGGCAGATCATCGGCCGTTCTTCATAGACGGTGCAGCCGTTGGGGCCCAGGTGCACGCAGTTCAGGTGCTCCAGCGCGGCCTCCTGTTCGGCCTGGGTCTTGCGCGGCAGGCGGGCCATCTCCTCCGATGAGGTGGTCACCGGGCCGCAGCAGTCATGACAGCCGGGCTCGCATTCGAACGAAGGAATGAGCTCGCGCAGGAAGTGGATCTTGTGACGGTTGCAGGACATGGCTGGGTACAAGATTGAAAGTGAAATCCGGTTTGAATTATAGGGCCAATTACCAAGCCACGGCTTATCCTCCTACAACCAAAATCGCCACAGGACCTCGCTCATGATTCACAGCGCGCAGCACGCCGCCTCCTACTACGCCGCCAGCAGCGCGCCCCACCCGGACCATTCCTACCTGCAAGGCGAACACAGCGCCGACGTGTGTATCGTCGGTGGTGGCTACTCGGGCCTGAACACCGCCATCGAACTGGCCGAGCGCGGCTTCTCGGTGATCCTCCTGGAAGCACGCAAGCTCGGCTGGGGCGCCAGCGGGCGCAATGGCGGCCAGCTGATTCGCGGCGTCGGCCACGGCCTGGAGCAGTTTCTCCCGGTGCTCGGCGAAGAAGGCGTACGCAGCCTGAGGCTAATGGGCCTGGAAGCCGTGCAGATCGTTCGCGAACGGGTCGAGCGCCATGCCATCGCCTGCGACCTGACTTGGGGCTACTGTGACCTGGCCAACAAACCCAGCGAGCTGAAGGGCTTTGCCGAGGATGCCGATGAACTGCACAGCCTGGGCTACCGCCACGAACTGCGCCTGGTCGGCAAGGACGACATGCACAGCGTGGTGGGTTCCGACCGCTACGTCGGCGGCCTGATCGACATGGGTTCGGGCCACCTGCACCCGCTCAACCTGGCCCTGGGTGAAGCGGCCGTGGCCAGCCACCTGGGCGCAAAGCTGTTCGAGCAGTCCGAGGTCACGCGCATCGACTACGGCCCTGAAGTCCAGGTGCACACCGCCCAGGGCCGGGTGCGCGCCAAGACCCTGGTGCTGTGCTGCAATGCCTACCATAACGACCTCAACCGTGAGCTGGGCGGCAAGGTGCTGCCCGCCGGTAGCTACATCATTGCCACCGAGCCGCTGGACGAAGAACGCGCCCATCAGTTGCTACCGCAGAACATGGCCGTGTGCGACCAGCGTGTGGCGCTGGACTACTACCGCCTGTCGGCCGACCGCCGCCTGTTGTTCGGCGGTGCCTGCCACTATTCCGGGCGCGACCCGAAGGACATCGCCGCCTACATGCGGCCGAAGATGCTCAAGGTGTTCCCGCAGCTGGCGGATGTGCGCATCGATTATCAGTGGGGCGGCATGATCGGCATCGGCGCCAACCGCCTGCCACAGGTCGGCCGCCTGGCCAGCCAGCCTAACGTCTACTACGCCCAGGCCTATGCGGGCCACGGCCTCAACGCCACCCACCTGGCCGCGCGCCTGTTGGGTGAAGCGATCAGCGGCCAGGAAAGCGGGCGCTTCGACCTGTTCGCCAAGGTGCCGCATGTCACCTTCCCCGGCGGCAAGCACCTGCGCTCGCCAGTACTGGCCCTGGGGATGCTCTGGCATCGGCTCAAAGAGCTGGTCTGAGGCCTTGGATTGCTAGTCTCTCCAGAAGGGTTTGCGCCCCTCGGTATGTGCCTGCTCCCAGCTCAGGCCGATGTCCCGCAGCTGGTGATCATCCAGCTGCAGCAGGGCTCGGCGGGTGTGCCAGCGATGCAGCATCAGCCCCCAACGCCCGAGCCCTACCGGTGCGTTGAAAACCTTGGTCTGCTGCCCGGCGTCCAGTTCCTTGGCCAACAGTTGCAAGCGCACATCGCTCATGCCACCCATCGCTGCTCTCTCCCATTCAGTGTGTAACCGTGGAGAAAGCATGCGCGACGACAAGTGTGGCAATACAGATCCAATACTGGCTTATTATTCCCATACAGAATTGGTCGTCTGACGCCTGAATGCTGTATTTTCAACGCAACTGTACTGGTCGCTTCCTACAAGAAGCGTAGGAGTATGCCGTGACCCTCTACCTGAACCTCGCCGAGCTGCTCGGTGCGCGCATCGAACAGGGCCTCTACCGCCCCGGCCAACGCCTGCCATCGGTGCGCGCCCTCAGCGTGGAGCACGGTGTCAGCCTGAGTACCGTGCAGCAGGCCTACCGCATGCTCGAAGACAGCGGCATGGTCTCGCCACGGCCCAAGTCCGGCTACTTCGTCAGCGACCACCGCCACCTCCCTGCCCTGCCCGCGGTCAGCCGCCCGGCCCAACGCCCGGTGGATATCTCGCAATGGGAGCAGGTACTGGAACTGTTACGCAGCACCCCGCGCCAGGATGTGATCCAGCTCGGCCGCGGCATGCCCGACATCGACAGCCCGACCCTCAAGCCGCTGCTGCGCAGCCTCGCCCAACTGAGCCGGCGCCAGGACATGCCCGGCCTGTACTACGACAACATCCATGGCAACCTGGCCCTGCGCGAGCAGATCGCCCGGCTGATGCTCGACTCCGGCTGCCGCCTGGGGCCGGCCGACCTGGTGGTAACCACGGGCTGCCATGAGGCGCTGTCGTGCAGCATCCGTGCAGTGTGCGAGCCGGGCGATATCGTCGCGGTCGACTCGCCAAGCTTCCACGGCGCCATGCAGACCCTCAAAGGCCTGGGCATGAAGGCCCTGGAAATTCCTACCGACCCGGTCACCGGCATCAGCCTCGAAGCCCTGGAACTGGCGCTCGAGCAATGGCCGATCAAGCTCATCCAGATCACCCCGAGCTGCAACAACCCGCTCGGCTACATCATGCCCGAAGCCCGCAAGAAAGCCCTGCTGAGCCTGGCCCAGCGCTACGATGTGGCGATCCTTGAAGACGACGTGTATGGCGACCTGGCCTACACCTACCCGCGCCCGCGCACCCTCAAGTCGTTCGACGACGACGGCCGTGTGCTGCTGTGCAGTTCGTTTTCCAAGACCCTCGCCCCTGGCCTGCGCATCGGCTGGGTCGCCCCCGGCCGCTACCTGGAGCGGGTGCTGCACATGAAATACATCAGCACCGGCAGCACTGCCAGCCAGCCGCAACTGGCGATCGCCGACTTCATCGCCGCTGGCCACTACCAGCCCCATGTGCGACGCATGCGCAGCCAGTACCAGCGTGGCCGCGACCTGATGAGCGACTGGGTAACCCGCTATTTCCCGCCCGGTACCCGGGTCAGCCGGCCGCAAGGCGGCTTCATGCTGTGGGTGGAGTTGCCCGAAGATTTCGACACGCTACGCCTGAACCGCGCTTTACTGGAGCAGGGTGTGCAGATCGCCGTGGGCAGCATCTTCTCGGCCTCGGGCAAGTTCCGGCATTGCCTGCGCATGAATTTCGCCGCGCGGCCAACACCGGAGATCGAAGCGGCCGTGCGCAAGGTTGGTGAAACCGCCCTTCGTCTAGTGGCTGAAGGCAACGTCGAGGCGTAACTTTGCGCCGCCTTTCGTAGTCCAACCCCTTAGTGCTTTGCCGTACAGGACGATTCACCCTTGAGACTCCAGCGAGCCTTGTCTCTGCTGCTGGTGCTGCTGCTCGGCCTCAATGGCTGCGCCAGCATCGGCACGCCCCACGAAACCAGCCAGGCCCTGCCCGCCAGCGAGTCGGCATTCGGCCGCTCGGTGTTGCGCCAGGCCGCGTCCTATAACGGGCGTTCGGGTTTTCGCCTGCTGCCCAACAGCAACGAGGCCTTCCGTGCCCGCGCCGAGCTGATTCGCAACGCCCAGGCGAGCATCGACCTGCAGTACTACATCGTCCACGATGGCTTGAGCACCCGCGCCCTGGTGCACGAACTGCTGCGTGCAGCCGACCGCGGCGTACGCGTGCGCATCCTGCTCGACGACACCACCAGCGATGGCCTGGACACCATCATGGGTACCCTCGATGCCCACCCGAACATCGAGATCCGTGTGTTCAATCCGTTGCACCTTGGGCGCAGCACAGGCGTGACGCGTGCAGTCGGCCGCCTGTTCAACCTGTCGCGCCAGCACCGTCGCATGCATAACAAGTTGTTTCTGGTAGACAACAGCATGGCCATCGTCGGCGGGCGCAACCTGGGTGACGAGTACTTCGATGCCGAACCCAACCTCAACTTCACCGACATTGACCTGCTTGGCGTCGGCCCGGTGGCCGAACAACTGGGGCACAGCTTCGACCAGTACTGGAACAGCGCCCTGAGCCGGCCGATCACCGACTTCCTCTGGCATGCCCCGGATGCCGATGACCTGCGCGCCAGCCGCCAGCGTCTGGAAGTGTCCCTGGCCCAGGCGCGGGTACAGCGCAAGGCGCTGTATGACCGGCTCATGTCCTACCAGACGCAACCGCGCCTGGATACGTGGCGCAACGAACTGATCTGGGCCCACGCCCAGGCACTGTGGGATGCGCCGAGCAAGGTATTGGCCGATGATGAGCCGGACCCGCAACTGCTGATGAGCCAGCAACTGGCACCGGACCTGGCCAACGTGCAACGCGAGCTGATTTTGATGTCGGCCTATTTCGTGCCGGGTGAGCCGGGTTTGCTGTACCTGACCGGCCGGGCCGACGCCGGGGCTTCGGTCAAGTTGCTGACCAACTCGCTGGAAGCCACCGACGTGCCGGCGGTACACGGCGGTTATGCACCCTATCGCCGCGCGCTGCTCGAGCACGGCGTGCAGCTGTTCGAATTGCGTCGTCAGCCAGGCGCCCCGCCCCCTGCGCGCCTGAGCTTCCATGGCAGCAGCTCGGACTCGAGCCTGCACACCAAGGCCATCGTGTTCGACCGCCGCAAGACCTTTATCGGCTCGTTCAACTTCGACCCTCGCTCGGTGCTGTGGAACACCGAGGTTGGCGTGCTGGTGGACAGCCCGGAGCTGGCCGAATACACCCGCGAGCTGGCCCAGCAGGGTATGGCGCCAGCGTTGAGTTACCAGGTCAAGCTGGTGGGCGACAAGCTGGTCTGGGCCACTGAGGACAATGGCCAACGGCACATGCTGACATCAGAACCAGGCGGCCTCTGGCGACGCTTCAATGCCTGGATCAGCAAGGCCGTTGGCCTGGAGAAAATGCTCTAGGCTCAGGCCGAGGCAGGCTCGAATGCTCCGCGCCTGCGGGTCAGCACCACCAGGCCGGCTGCCCCCGCAGCCATCAGCCACAGCAGCGCATGCCCGCTGATCCACTGGCTCCCCGCGCCGGCCAGCAACGGCCCGAGCAGGCAACCGATACCCCATAGCTGCGCCACATGAGCATTGGCCCGCACCAGGGCGTCATCGCGATAGCGCTCGCCGATCAATATCAGCGACAAGGTGAACAAACCACCGGCACTGGCACCGAACAGCACCCACAGGGGCCAGATCGCGGGTGTGTCCAACAACAACGGAATCGCCAGGCTGGAAACCATCAAGGTCACCGCACAGCCGGTGAACAGAGCCTGCCGCGACATGTGGTCGGCCAAGGCGCCGATCGGCAACTGCAGCACCGCATCGCCCACCACCACGGTGCTGACCATGAACAGGGCGACCTCGGTGCTGAAGCCCTGCTCCAGGCAATACACCGGCAGCAAGGTAAGAATCATCGCCTCGAAGGCGGCAAACAGGGCGACAGCCCAGGCAATCACCGGCAAGCGGCGGCAGAAGGCGAACAGGTCGCCGAAGGTCACGCTGCAGGCTTCGGTGCTGGGTGCGCCACCACGCCCGAGCAGCAGCAAGGGTGCCAGCAGCAACAGCCCGGTCGCGGCCCAGAAACCGAAGTCATCGCCGGAACCGAGGAAACCCAGCACCAACGGCCCGGCCAGCTGGCTCAGGGCGTAGCTGCTGCCGTACAGCGCCACCAGGCGACCGCGCCATTGTTCGACCACCAACTGGTTGATCCAGCTCTCGCCAAGGATGAACACCACGGTCAGCGACATGCCTATGAGCAGGCGCAGGGCCAGCCACAACGGGTAGCTTGGGAGCAGCGCCACCAGGCCAATGGACAGCGCCCCACCCCAAAGGCACAGGCGCATCGCCGAGGGCACGCCGACCCAGCCGGCCAGGCGGCTGGCCAAGCTGGCCCCGAGCAGCACGCCCAGCGCCGGCATGGCCGCCATCACGCCGATGGCGAACCCACCGTAGCCCCAAGCCTCAAGGCGCAGAGACACCAGCGGCATGCTCACACCGAGCGCGAGCCCGACACTGAGCACCGACGCCAGCACGGCAAAATAGGTTCCCCAACGCATTGCAGCCTCCCAGGCAGAATTCTTGAATGGCAGAAACGACGAAGCCGGGGCGGTATGAGCCGCCCCGGCCATTGTTGGGGCCGCTAGGCGGCCCCCACTGGAATTACAGCTTGATCCAGGTCGCCTTCAGCTCGGTGTACTTCTCCAGTGCATGCAGCGACTTGTCGCGGCCGTTGCCCGACTGCTTGAAGCCACCGAACGGCGCGGTCATGTCGCCGCCGTCGTACTGGTTGACCCAGACGCTGCCAGCGCGCACGGCACGGGCGGTCTTGTGGGCCTTGGAGATGTCCGAGGTCCAGATGCCAGCGGCCAGGCCATACGGGGTGTCGTTGGCGATGGCGATGGCTTCTTCGGCGGTGTCGAAGGCGATCACCGACAGCACTGGGCCGAAGATTTCTTCCTGGGCGATCTTCATGGCGTTGGTCACGCCGTCGAAGATGGTTGGCTCGACGTAGGTGCCACCGGTTTCTTCCAGGGTGCGCTTGCCGCCGGCCAGCAGCTTGGCGCCGTCCTTGTGGCCGGCGTCGATGTACGACAGCACGGTGTTCATCTGCTGGGTGTCGACCAGGGCACCGACGGTAGTCTGTGGGTCCAGCGGGTTGCCTGGCTTCCAGCCTTTGAGGGCCTCGACCACCATTGGCAGGAACTTGTCCTTGATCGAACGCTCGACCAGCAGACGGGAACCAGCGGTGCAGACTTCGCCCTGGTTGAAGGCGATGGCGCTGGCCGCAGCTTCAGCGGCGGCTTGCAGGTCCGGGGCGTCGGCGAAGACGATGTTCGGGCTCTTGCCGCCGGCTTCCAGCCAGATGCGCTTCATGTTCGACTCGCCAGCGTAGACCATCAGCTGCTTGGCGATCTTGGTCGAACCGGTGAACACCAGGGTGTCGACGTCCATGTGCAGGGCCAGGGCCTTGCCCACGGTGTGGCCATAGCCTGGCAGCACGTTCAGCACGCCAGCCGGGATACCGGCTTCGATCGCCAGCTGGGCGATGCGGATGGCGGTCAGCGGGGATTTTTCGGACGGCTTGAGCACCAGCGAGTTACCGGTAGCCAGGGCCGGAGCGATTTTCCAGCAGGCCATCAGCAGCGGGAAGTTCCACGGCACGATGGCACCGACCACACCCACCGGCTCACGGGTCACCAGGCCAAGCTGGTCGTGTGGCGTAGGGGCGACTTCGTCGTAGACTTTGTCGATGGCTTCGGCGGTCCAGTGAATGGCTTGCGCCGCGCCCGGCACGTCGATGCTGGAGGAGTCGCCGATCGGCTTGCCCATGTCCAGGGTTTCCAGCAGCGCCAGCTCTTCGACGTTCTTGCGCAGCAGGTCGGCAAAGCGGATCAGCTTGGCCTTGCGCTTGGCTGGGGCCAGTTGCGACCAGACGCCGGAATTGAAAGTGGCGCGTGCATTTTCCACGGCGCGGTTGGCGTCGGCCAGGTCGCAGCTGGCAACCTTGGCCAGGAAGCGTCCGTCGACCGGGCTCAGGCAGTCGAATGTTTCACCGGATGCGGCGTCGGTGTATTCGCCGTTGATGAAGGCGCGGCCTTCGATCTTCAGTTGCTGGGCACGTTGTTCCCAGTCCGCACGAGTCAGGGTGGTCATACGAAACTCCTCCTCTTGTTTAGGTGCAACGCCGCACTGAGGACTCACTGGCGTTGTCAGAATGCTGGCCGGGCGACGAGCGCACACGGGCAAGCGATACCCTAAACCAGGCGGGGTAAAGTATCAATATATTTGACACGAACAGCCTAAAAGCCTACTGATGTGCATTTTATTAAACAACAACAGGAGCCGCACCATGAGCATCGACAGCATCATCGACTTCGCCCAGGTTCTCACCGAGGCCGAACGCTACCGCCCTGCGGCGGAAAAAATTCTCAAGGGCGAGCCGGACCAGGCTGTCTACAACCACTATTCCAGCCCATGCGGGCAGTTTGCCGCAGGTGTCTGGGAAGGTGAGGTGGGGCAATGGACGGTGAGCTACACCGAGCATGAATATTGCGAGATCGTGCAGGGTGTGTCGGTGCTGCGCGACCAGGATGGCGGGGCCAAGACCCTGCGTGCCGGTGATCGGTTTGTCATCCCGGCAGGCTTCAAGGGCACCTGGGAAGTGCTGGAGCCTTGCCGCAAGATCTATGTGATGTTCGAGCAGAAGTAATTATGTAGCGCCGACGCCTTCATCGGCTGCGTGAGGATGATCCCGCCCGCATCGGGCCATTCTCACGCAAAAGGAAGCTCATCATGAACAACGACGAAGTGTTGCAAGCTCTCTCCCACCTGGTCGGTACGCCCTACGAGCCGTCGGTGAAAAGCACCATCACCGAAATCACTGGCCGCCCTCGCGTCGTAGGGCCTAACGAAATGAGTACAAAAGAATACGACATCAACCGGATTCACATCCGCACCGATGCCAACCAGCTGATCCAGGGCTTCAGCTTCAATTGATCTTGCCGCAGGCATAAAAAAACCCGCGTCCTTTCGGATGCGGGTTTTTTTCAGGTCGCCGATCAATTACTTGATCTTGGCTTCCTTGTACACCACGTGCTTGCGAACAACCGGATCGTATTTCTTGATCTCGATTTTGTCCGGGGTGGTGCGCTTGTTCTTGTCGGTGGTGTAGAAGTGGCCGGTACCGGCACTCGAAACCAGACGGATCAATTCACGCATGATGTTCTCCCTTAAACCTTGGCGCCAGCTTTACGGATATCAACCAGAACGGCGTCGATGCCGCGCTTGTCGATGATACGCATGCCTTTGGCGGATACGCGCAGACGCACGAAACGCTTCTCGGATTCAACCCAGAAACGGTGGTGCTGCAGGTTCGGCAGGAAACGACGACGGGTTTTGTTGTTTGCGTGGGAAATGTTGTTCCCGGTTACTGGACCCTTACCAGTAACTTGACAGACTCTCGACATGACTCAGCCCTCTAAAACCACATGCCCAACCCGGCATGGGTTGGCCGCTTAATCTCTCAGTCTTTGGCGCCAGGCGCCGTGATTCTGGAGGTCTTATCGACCGGATCCGCTGATGCGACAGGCCGAGCCCCTAGAAAAGAGCGCTGCTTTATACCAGAAAGACTACGCCGCAACAACAGAAGATGAGCATTCGTGTGCTGCAAATAGCGCGCGAGCAGCATAGCGACTCGCCCGCCGCGCTGTCGACCGCTCGTCGCCAAGCGACTGAAAAAGAAGGTGGTCATTTCCGAAAACGCGCACTAGGGTAGGACTTTTCCAGACTGCGCCGGCAGATGGGCCACTGACCAGCCAAGGAGCCACGATGCGTGCTGCCGCCCTTTCCTTATTGTTCACCTCCCTGATCGCCGCGGGCGTTGCCCAGGCCACGCCGCTGAGCATCTGCACCGAGGCCAGCCCTGAAGGCTTCGACGTGGTCCAGTACAACTCGCTGACCACCACCAACGCCTCGGCCGACGTGCTGATGAACCGCCTGGTCGAGTTTGACGTGGGCCAGGGCAAGGTGGTGCCCAGCCTGGCACAGAGCTGGACGGTGTCGGCCGATGGCCTGACGTATGACTTCAAGCTGCGCGACGGGGTGAAGTTCCATACCACGCCGTACTTCAAACCCACCCGCGAACTGAACGCCGACGACGTGCTGTTCAGTTTCCAGCGCATGCTCTACCCCGCCCACGCCTGGCACAAGACCGCCCCGGGCGGTTACCCGCATGCCCAGTCGCTGCAACTGGGCAGCTTGATAAAGACTATCGAGGCGCCCGAGCCGAACTCCGTGCGCTTCACCCTGACCCACGCCGATGCCACCTTCCTGGCCACCCTGAGTATGGGCTTTGCCTCGATCTACTCGGCCGAGTATGCCGACAAGCTGATGAAGGACGGCACCCCGGAGAAGCTCAACAGCCAGCCTATCGGCACCGGTCCGTTCGTCTTCCAGCGCTTCCAGAAAGACGCAGTGGTGCGATATCGCGCCAACCCGGATTACTTCGACGGCAAGCCTGCGGTCGACCCGCTGATCTTCGCCATCACTACCGACGCCAACGTGCGCCTGCAGAAGCTCAAGCGCAACGAATGCCAGGTGGCCCTGTCGCCCAAGCCGGTGGACATCACGGAAGCCGGCAAGGACGGAAATCTCAAGGTCGCCACCACGCCGGCGTTCATGACCGCCTTTGTCGCCATCAACAGCGAACACGCGCCGCTGGACAAGCCTGAAGTACGCCAGGCGATCAACCTGGCCTTCGACAAGCAGGCCTACCTCAAGGCAGTGTTCGAAGACACCGCCACCGCCGCCAACGGCCCCTACCCGCCCACCACCTGGAGCTACGCCAAGGACTTGCCCGGCTACCCGCTGGACCTGACCAAGGCCAAGGCATTACTGGCCAAGGCAGGCCTGGCCGATGGTTTCAGCACGACCATCTGGACCCGTCCGTCGGGTAGCCTGCTCAACCCCAATCCGAGCCTGGGGGCACAGATGCTTCAGGCCGACCTGGCGAAGATCGGCATCAAGGCGGAAATCCGCGTGATCGAGTGGGGCGAGCTGATCCGCCGGGCCAAGGCGGGTGAGCATGACCTGCTGTTCATGGGCTGGGCCGGTGACAACGGCGATCCGGACAATTTCCTCAGCCCGCAGTTTTCCTGCGCGGCGGTAAAGTCGGGGACCAACTTCGCACGGTTCTGCGATGACCGCCTGGACCAGCTGATCAGTGCCGGGCGCACCACCACTGACCAGAGCGTGCGCAGCCGGCTGTACCAGCAGGCACAAACCCTGATTCAGCAGCAGGCGCTGTGGGTGCCGCTGGCGCATCCGACGGCGGCGACGCTGTTGCGCCAAGGGGTCGAGGGGTATCAGGTGAGCCCGTTCGGGCGGCTGGACTTCAGCAAGGTCTCGGCTACTCGCTAAACCTGCACCGGCCCTTTCGCGGGACAAGCCCGCTCCTACAGGAATCGCGGCACTTGTAGGAGCGGGCTTGACCCGCGAAGAGGCCGGCACAGGCTGTAGAAGGTTCTAAGCCACAATCCACCCCTGCTCGACCATCGACAGCGGCTCACCGTCGCCAATGATGATATGGTCCAGCACCCGTACATCAATCAACCCCAACCCCCGCCTCAGCGACAGTGTCAGGTGCACATCATCCTGGCTCGGCTCACTGTTGCCCGAAGGATGGTTGTGACACAGGATCAGCGCCGCCGCATTGTGTTGCAGCGCCCGCCGCACCACTTCTCGCGGGTAGACGCTCGCCCGGTCTATCGTGCCCCTGAACAGGATCTCGAACGCTAGCGGCCGGTGCTTGGAATCTAGAAACAGGCAGCCAAACACCTCACTGGACTCATGACGCAGCATGGACTTCAGGTAACGCCGAACTGACGCCGGACTCTCCAGAACCGGCTTGCGCTCGATGGACTCGTCCAGATAACGCCTGCCGATCTCAAGCAAGGCCTGCAGCTGCGCATATTTCACCGGCCCCAGCCCTGGCTCGAGAAGCACGGCCTCACGGTCTGCCTCAAGAAACTGCCTAAGCCCGCCAAAGCGCAGCAAAATCCCTCGAGCCAGATCCAGCACATTGCGCCCGGCAACCCCCGAGCCCAGCAATACGGCCAACAATTCGGCATCCGACAGCACCGACGCCCCGCGCTCCAACAACTTCTCCCTCGGCCGCTCTGCAGCCGGCCACTCCCTGATATTCATCCCCGCTCCCTGCCCTTGCTGCGGCCCGTTTCGGCCCTGTGTTAATCTATTTCGCCTCGTACATGCGACGTTCTGCCGCAGGCATTTTCAAACGTCGCCGCCCGCTCTCACTGGAAAAAGGCAAGCCTATGCAGCGGCTGTATCGCAAGCGCATCGTTCTCGGCGTCGGAGGTGGCATTGCCGCCTACAAAAGTGCCGAACTGATTCGCCGACTCCTGGAGCACGGCGCGCAGGTGCGCGTCGTCATGACCCGCGGTGGTGCCGAATTCATCACCCCGCTGACCCTGCAGGCGCTGTCCGGCCACCCGGTGCACATGGATCTGCTCGACCCTGCCGCCGAAGCGGCCATGGGCCACATCGAACTGGCCAAGTGGGCCGACCTGGTGCTGATCGCACCGGCCACCGCCGACCTCATGGCGCGCATGGCCCAAGGCATGGCCGACGATCTGCTGACCACTCTGGTGCTGGCCACCGACGCCACCGTGGCCGTGGCCCCGGCGATGAACCAGGCGATGTGGCGCGACCCGGCCACGCAAGACAACCTCGAACTGCTCAAGCGCCGTGGCATCCAGGTCTTCGGCCCGGCCTCGGGCAGCCAGGCCTGTGGCGACGTGGGCCTGGGCCGCATGCTCGAAGCCACCGACCTGGCCTGGTGCGCCGCAGAAAGCTTCAAGCGCCAGGCGCTGACCGGCAAGCATGTGCTGATCACCGCCGGCCCGACCCAGGAAAACATCGACCCGGTGCGCTACATCACCAATCATAGCTCCGGCAAGATGGGCTTCGCCCTGGCCGAAGCGGCCGCCGAAGCCGGTGCTCGGGTGACCCTCGTCACCGGCCCTGTACACCTGCAGACCCCCGACCGCGTTCAGCGTATCGACGTGGTCAGCGCGCGGGACATGCTCGCAGCCTGTGAAGCCGCCATGCCGTGCGACCTGTTCATCGCGTCCGCGGCGGTCGCAGACTACCGCCCAGAGGTGGTTGCCCCGCAAAAGCTCAAGAAAGATCCTACGACCGGCGACGGCATGCTGCTGCAGATGGTGCGCAATCCCGATATTCTTGCCACCATCGCTGGCCGTGCCGACCGCCCGTTCAGCGTCGGCTTCGCCGCCGAGACCGAACACTTGCTCGATTACGCCACGCGCAAGCTCAAGGACAAGAACCTCGACCTGATCGTCGCCAATGATGTGGCCAACCCCAGCATCGGCTTCAACAGCGAGGAAAATGCCCTGACCGTGATCGACCGCCAGCAGCACCAGACCCTCTTCGCGCAGACCAGCAAAGGCAAGATCGCCCGGCAACTGGTCGCCTTCATCGCCGAACGGCTCAATCAGGTTCAATAAGTTACATGCACGCTCTTCAAGCCAAGATTCTCGACCCACGCCTGGGCAGCGAATTCCCGCTGCCGCAATACGCCACCCCGGGTTCCGCCGGCCTCGACCTGCGCGCCCTGCTGAAAGAGGACACCGTCCTCGAGCCGGGCCAGACCCTGCTGATCCCGACCGGCCTGTCGATCTACATCGGCGACCCAGGCCTGGCGGCCATGATCCTGCCGCGCTCGGGCCTGGGCCACAAGCATGGCATCGTGCTTGGCAACCTGGTCGGCCTGATCGACTCGGACTACCAGGGCGAGCTGATGGTGTCGTGCTGGAACCGTGGCAACACGCCGTTCACCATCGCTGTCGGCGAGCGCATCGCTCAGTTGGTGCTAGTGCCGGTGGTACAAGCGCATTTCGACATCGTCGAGAGCTTCGACGAGAGCCAGCGTGGCACAGGCGGCTTCGGCCATTCCGGCAGTCACTGAGTCGACCAACAAGCGTTCAGGCCAAGGATGGCGAACTCTCTGGCGATTCCACCGTCCAAGCGTTCAGTTTGCGCCTGCCCAGAAAAGCCTTTGACTAATGGAGTTTCCCGAGATGAACGACATGGCCCACCTGGTCCCGGCACTGCCGGAAAGCATCTTCCGCGCCTATGACATCCGCGGTGTGGTCGGCAAGACCCTGCACGGCGAAACCGCCTACTGGATCGGCCGCGCCATCGGCGCGCAGACCATCGCCCAGGGCGAACCACAGATTTCCGTTGGCCGTGATGGCCGCCTGTCCGGCCCGATGCTGGTCGAGCAGTTGATCCAAGGCCTGGTCGATGCCGGTTGCCAGGTCAGCGACGTCGGCCTGGTGCCGACCCCTGCCCTGTACTACGCCGCCAACGTATTGGCCGGCAAGTCGGGCGTGATGCTCACCGGCAGCCACAACCCGTCGGACTACAACGGCTTCAAGATCGTCATCGCTGGCGACACCTTGGCGAACGAGCAGATCCAGGCCCTGCTGACCCGCCTGAAGACCAACGACGTGCCACGCGGCGAAGGCAGCGTGCAGAAGGTCGAAATCCTCGATCGCTATTTCCAGCAGATCGTCGGTGACGTGAAGCTTGTGAAGACGCTCAAGGTCGTAGTGGATTGCGGCAATGGCGCCGCCGGTGTCGTGGCGCCGCAGCTGATCGAAGCCCTGGGCTGCGAAGTCATCCCGCTGTTCTGCGAAGTGGACGGCAACTTCCCCAACCACCACCCGGACCCGGGCAAGCCGGAAAACCTCGAAGACCTGATCGCCAAGGTCAAGGAAACCGGCGCCGACATCGGCTTGGCCTTCGACGGCGACGGTGACCGCGTGGGCGTGGTGACCAACACCGGCAGCATCGTCTACCCCGACCGCCTGCTGATGCTGTTTGCCCTCGACGTGCTGGAGCGCAACCCGGGCGCCGAGATCATCTTCGACGTCAAATGCACCCGCCGCCTGACCCCGCTGATCGAACAGCACGGTGGCCGCGCCCTGATGTGGAAGACCGGCCACTCGCTGATCAAGAAGAAGATGAAGCAGACCGGCTCGCTGCTGGCTGGCGAGATGAGCGGTCACATCTTCATCAAGGAACGCTGGTACGGTTTCGACGACGGCATCTACAGCGCAGCGCGCCTGCTGGAGATCCTCAGCAAGGCCTCGCAGAACGCCGAAGACCTGTTCGCCGCCTTCCCGAACGATATTTCCACGCCGGAAATCAATATTGATGTGACCGACGAGGGTAAATTCAGCATCATTGATGCACTGCAACGCGACGCCGACTGGGGCGAAGCCAACCTGACCACCATCGACGGTGTGCGGGTCGACTACCCGAAAGGCTGGGGCCTGGTCCGCGCCTCCAACACCACACCGGTGCTGGTGCTGCGTTTCGAGGCTGAAAGCGCCGCCGAGTTGCAACGTATCAAGGATGTTTTCCGTGCCCAGTTGCTGCGGGTTGCCCCTGAGCTGCAACTGCCGTTCTGACCGACTATCTGTTCCTTACAGGAGCCCTGCATGACCCTCGATCGCGATGCCGCTTCCCATGTAGCCGAGGTTTTGTCCGAAGCACTGCCTTACATTCGCCGCTTTGTCGGCAAGACCCTGGTGATCAAGTACGGCGGCAACGCGATGGAGAGCGAGGAGCTCAAGACCGGCTTTGCCCGGGACATCGTGCTGATGAAGGCCGTGGGCATCAACCCGGTGGTCGTGCACGGTGGCGGCCCGCAGATCGGTGACCTGCTCAAGCGCCTGTCGATCGAGAGCCACTTCATCGATGGCATGCGCGTCACCGACGCCGCGACCATGGACGTGGTGGAGATGGTCCTCGGCGGCCAGGTCAACAAGGACATCGTCAACCTGATCAACCGCCATGGCGGCAGCGCCATCGGCCTGACCGGCAAGGACGCCGAGCTGATTCGTGCGAAGAAGCTCACCGTCAGCCGCCAGACCCCGGAGATGACCCAGCCGGAAATCATCGACATCGGCCACGTCGGCGAAGTAGTCAGCGTCAACACCGACCTGCTGAACATGCTGGTGAAAGGCGACTTCATCCCGGTGATCGCGCCGATCGGCGTGGGCGCCAACGGTGAGTCGTACAACATCAACGCCGACCTGGTGGCGGGCAAGGTCGCCGAAGCACTGAAGGCTGAAAAGCTGATGCTGCTGACCAACATCGCCGGCCTGATGGACAAGCAGGGCCAGGTCCTGACCGGCCTGACCACCGAGCAGGTCAACGAACTGATCGCCGACGGCACCATCTACGGCGGCATGCTGCCAAAGATCAAGTGCGCGCTGGAAGCGGTCCAGGGCGGCGTCAACAGCTCGCACATCGTCGACGGCCGCGTGCCGAACGCGGTGCTGCTGGAGATCTTCACCGACAGCGGCGTCGGCACCCTGATCACCAACCGCAAGCGTCACGCATAACCCGCGAAGAGGCCGTAACAGGCGTCACAAAAAAGGCGACCTTCTCACGAAGGTCGCCTTTTTTCGTTACCGGGCCAGGATCAGATCCCGTACTGCGCCCGGTATGCCTCGACAGCCGGCAGATGCTGCTTGAGCTGCGGATCGTCCGCCAGGAACTCCAGTACCTGGGTCAGCGAAACGATGCTGACTACAGGAATACCGAAGTCACGCTCCACTTCCTGAATCGCCGACAGCTCGCCATTGCCGCGCTCTTCGCGGTTCAGTGCGATCAGCACGCCAGCGGCCTTGGCCTGCTGGGCGTTGATGATCTGCATCACTTCGCGAATCGCGGTACCGGCAGTGATCACGTCGTCGATGATCAGCACGTCACCGGCCAGCGGCGCGCCTACCAGGCTGCCGCCTTCGCCGTGATCCTTGGCTTCCTTGCGGTTGAAGCACCACGGCACGTCGAGCTGGTGCTGATCGGCCAGGGCCACGGCGGTGGCCGCCGCCAGGGGGATACCCTTGTAGGCTGGGCCAAACAGCACGTCGAACGGGATCTTGCTGTCGACGATGGCTGCCGCGTAGCAACGGCCCAGTTGCGCAAGGGCGGAACCGGTGTTGAACAGGCCGGCATTGAAGAAATACGGGCTGGTACGCCCCGATTTCAGGGTGAATTCACCGAAGCGCAGCACGCCGCGATCGATGGCAAAACGGATGAAGTCGCGCTGATACGGCTGCATGTAAGGTCCCGGACACCACGGATTTAGCTAAATGGGTTGAGCTCGGGTATCATACACGCACGAGATTTTTGGGGCCATTTATGCGGATCATCAGTGTGAACGTGAATGGCATTCAGGCTGCAGCCGAGCGTGGATTGCTCAGCTGGCTGCAAGCCCAGAATGCCGACGTCATCTGCCTTCAGGATACCCGCGCCTCGGCCTTTGAACTCGACGACCCAGCTTTCCAGCTCGATGGCTATTTCCTTTATGCCTGCGACGCGGAGGTACCCGCCCAAGGTGGCGTGGCACTGTACTCGCGCATGCAGCCCAAGGCAGTCATCACCGGCCTGGGTTTCGAGACAGCCGACCGCTACGGGCGTTATCTGCAAGCAGATTTCGACAAAGTCAGTATTGCCAGCCTGCTGCTGCCTTCGGGTATGAACGGCGACGAAGACTTGAACCAGAAATTCAAGTTGATGGACGACTTCGCCAAGTACCTGGACAAGCAGCGTCGCAAGCGTCGCGAATACATCTATTGCGGCTCGTTCTACGTGGCGCAACAGAAGCTCGACATCAAGAACTGGCGTGACAGCCAGCAGTCGCCGGGCTTCCTGCCGCCAGAGCGGGCATGGATGGATGCGATCACCGGCGACATGGGCTATGTCGATGCCTTGCGCGAAGTCAGCCGTGAAGGCGACCAGTACAGCTGGTGGCCGGACAACGAGCAGGCCGAGATGCTCAACCTGGGCTACCGGTTCGACTACCAGATCCTCACCCCGGGCCTGCGCCGCTTCGTGCGCAATGCCCGCCTGCCGCGTCAGCCGCGCTTCTCCCAGCATGCGCCGCTGATTGTCGACTACGACTGGACGTTGACCATCTGAGCCCTGCTCAGACACAAAAAAGCCGACAGTGATGTCGGCTTTTTTGTGTCTGCAGGAACAGTCAGTCGGCCAACGCGGCGTTCTGCAGTTCGAAGATTTCGCTCATGCCCTTTTGCGCCAGCGCCAGCATGGCGTTGAAGTCTTCAGGCTGGAACGGCGCACCTTCGGCAGTGCCCTGTACTTCGATGAAACCACCGGCGCTGGTCATGACCACGTTGAGGTCGGTTTCTGCAGCGGAGTCTTCCAGGTAGTCCAGGTCGAGTACTGCTTCACCTTGGTACATGCCCACCGACACGGCAGCGATCATGTGCTTGAGCGGGTTGCCGGCCTTCAGGCCACCGCGCTTCTTGATCACGGCCAGGGCGTCGCACAGGGCGACCATGGCGCCAGTGATCGAAGCGGTGCGGGTGCCGCCATCGGCCTGGATCACGTCGCAGTCGATGTACAGGGTGATATCACCGAGCTTGCTCATGTCCAGGGCGGCGCGCAGCGAGCGGCCGATCAGGCGCTGGATTTCCAGGGTGCGGCCACCTTGCTTGCCACGGCTGGCTTCGCGCTGGTTACGCTCGCCGGTGGAGCGCGGCAGCATGCCGTACTCGGCGGTCAGCCAACCTTGGCCCTGGCCTTTCAGGAAGCGCGGCACGCCGTTTTCGACGCTGACCGTGCAGATGACCTTGGTGTCACCGAACTCGACCAGTACCGACCCTTCGGCGTGCTTGGTGTAGTTGCGGGTGATGCGGATCGAGCGGAGCTGATCGGCGGCGCGACCACTTGGACGTTTCATCTGGGATACCTGTACTGGGACTTTGAATCTGCCCGCCATTATAGAGCCCGTCGCCCCCAGAGGACATGCCTATTGTCGCGCCCTTGGCAGCCTGTCGCCTTTTCCCACTCCCTGGCACGCGCTCTGTAACATGGGCGGATTGGGCGCCACGTGCGCACTGCGCTACAATCGCGCGCCTTCAATTCATTTACGCGAGGTACTTCCCATGGTGCACAGCATGACCGCTTTTGCTCGTGTCGAGCGTGCAGGCAGCCAAGGCACCCTGGTCTGGGAACTGCGCTCGGTCAACCACCGTTACCTTGAGCCCCACCTGCGCCTGCCGGACGCCCTGCGCGACCTGGAAGGCGCGGTACGTGAAGGCCTGCGCCAGGGTCTGTCGCGCGGCAAGGTCGAATGCACTCTGCGCCTGCACGAAGACAGCAACGGCAAGCCGCTCAAGGTCGACCGTGAGCGCGCCGCGCAGCTGGTCGCCGCCGCCGAGGAGGTAGCCGGCCTGATCAAGCAGCCGGCCGCACTCAACCCGCTGGAAGTGCTGTCCTGGCCGGGCGTGCTGGTGGCCGACGCCACTGACCCCCAGGCCCTGAACGCCGAAGCCGTGGCGCTGTTCGACGAGGCCCTGGCCGAGCTCAAGGCCGGGCGCCTGCGCGAAGGCCAGGAGCTGGCCCGGCTCATCAACGAACGCCTGGACAACATGACCACCGAGGTCACCACCCTGCGCGCCCTGGTGCCGCAGATGCTCGCCGCCCAGCGCCAGAAGATCCTCGACCGTTTCGGCGACCTCAAGGCCGAGCTCGACCCGCAGCGCCTGGAGCAGGAAATGGTGCTGCTGGCACAGAAGAGCGACGTCGCCGAGGAACTCGACCGCCTCAGCACTCACGTCAACGAAGTGCGCCGGGTGCTCAAGTCCGGCGGTGCCGCCGGTCGGCGCCTGGATTTCCTGATGCAGGAACTCAACCGAGAGGCCAACACCCTGGGCTCCAAGGCCTTCGACCCACGCAGCACGCAAGCGGCGGTCAACCTGAAGGTGTTGATCGAACAGATGCGTGAACAAGTACAGAACATCGAGTAAGGCCACCCCGACCATGAATCAAAGCAGCGGCACCCTCTATATCGTTTCGGCACCGTCCGGCGCCGGCAAGACCAGCCTGGTCACCGCCCTGATCAAGGCCGACCCGCGCGTCAGCGTCTCGGTCTCGCACACCACCCGCGCCATGCGCCCGGGCGAAGAACACGGCGTGAACTACCACTTCGTCAGCCATGACGATTTCAAGGGGCTGATCGCCAAGGGTGACTTCCTCGAACACGCCGAAGTGTTTGGCAATTTCTACGGGACTTCGCGCAGCGCACTGCAAGAGGTGCTGGACCGGGGCAACGACCTGATCCTGGAAATTGACTGGCAAGGCGCCCAGCAGGTGCGCAAGCTGATGCCCGAGGCACGTTCGGTGTTCATCCTGCCGCCGAGCCAGCAGGCCCTGCGCGAGCGTCTGGATGGCCGTGGCCAGGACAGCGAAGAGATCATCGCCGGGCGCATGAAGGAAGCGGTCAGCGAGATGGAGCACTACGACGAGTATGAGTACGTCATCATCAACGACGACTTCGATGTGGCGCTGGAGGAATTGAAAGCGGTGTTCGTGGCCAACCGACTGCTGCTGAAGAAACAGCAGCAGGGCAACAGCGAACTACTTAAAGAACTGCTCGCCTGATAAATCGAAAGGGGCCGCTTTGCGGCCCCTTGCATCATTCCTGCAGTGGCAAGGTAGCCTGCTGGCGCAGGGTCGCCCCGAGGAAGTAAGCCGGCGCACGCATCCGCGAAATCATCATCAGCACGATCCCCAGTGCCGAAATGATCGCCGCAATCACGAACACCAACCCCAGCCCGGCCACATGCGAGCCGCTGCCGAAGTCCGGCGAGGCGCTGTCGATGGCCGTGCGCACGAAGATCACCGATAGGATCACCCCTCCCACCAACGGGCACAGGCCGCGCATGAAGAAGTGCCGCAGGCTGCCGAACAGGCTGTCACGGAAGTACCAGACACAGGCGAACGCCGTCAGCGAATAGTAGAAGCAGATCATCATGCCCAGCGCCGTGATGGTGTCTGCCAGCACGTTCTCGCTCAGGGTGCGCATGGTCACGTAGAACAGGCCTGCCGCCACACCGGCGCAGATGGTTGCGTAACGCGGCGTTTGTGAACGCGGGCAGACGCTGGCGAACTTCTGCGGCACTGCGCCGTAGTAACCCATGGCCAACAGCGTGCGCGCCGGCGAAACGAAGGTCGACTGCAGCGATGCCGCGGTACTCGCCAGCACCGCAATCGACATCAGGATCGCCAACGGCCCCATCACCGGCCCGGCCAGGTGCGCGAACACGTTTTCCTGGATGCGCGGGTTGTTCAGGCCCAGGCCCTGCTCGCTGATGCCGGCGAACTGCAGGGTGGCAATGGCGGTAACCAGGTACAGGCCAAGGATCAGCAGCACGGTCCAGGTGGCCGCCTTGCCCGGCACCTCGTCACTGCCGACCGACTCTTCGCTGACGGTCAGGCACACGTCCCACCCCCAGAAAATGAAGATCGACAGCGACAGCCCCGCAGCGAAGGCCGAGAACGACTCGACACCGAACGGGTTGAACCAGGCGAAATCGAACTCCAGCGGCGGCGGCGCGGTGGTGCTGCCGAAGGCCGCGAAGGCAAAGCCGAGCAATACCATCAGCTGCAGCGCCACCAGGCCGTATTGCACGGTCATGGTGGTGGCCATGCCGCGGCAGCAGATCCACACCGCCATGGCAATGAACACGCAACAGGTGGTGACATTGATCAACAGGTTGTCGGCCAGCGCCGCCAGCTCATGGTGGCCGGTGATCTGACTGAGGAACAGATAGAAGAAGTCGACGGCAACACCCGCCAGGTTGGACAGCACGATGGTGGTGGCAACGACCAGCCCCCAACCACCGATCCAGCCAATCATTGGGCCGAAGGCACGGGCCGACCAGGTAAACGAAGTGCCGCTATCCGGCTCGGCCGAGTTCAGCTCGCGGTAGCCCAGGGCAACCAGCAGCATCGGCAGGAAGCCGACAATGAACACGGCTGGAAGATGAGCACCGACCTCACGTACGGTCGGGCCAAGGGCGCCGGTCAGGGTGTAGACCGGGGCGATGGTGGAAATGCCCAGCACCACGCTGGCCAGCAGGCCAAGTCGGCCCTTGGCCAGACCTTTGCTGCGCTGAGTGCTGCCCGAGTCGGCCACATCGGGTGGGCGGCCGGCTTCTGTGTAATTGCTCATGAGTTTTTGCCGTAACTATTGGAATTGTTTTCACAGGCCTCGTTCCCAAGGCCTGCTTCCACTCATTGAAAGCGCGCTGCCGGGGGTGAGTCATCCCGGACTTTTGGCTGACTGCTGTCAGACCTCCCGTGCAGCATGGGCAATACAGGCCTCGCGGAACGCCTGGAAAAGGCTCCGGGAGACCGGGTTGTCGGCGAAACGCCATTCAGGGTGCCACTGCACGCCAAGTACAAAGCCCGGCGCGTCAGGCATCGACACTGCTTCGATCAGGCCATCCGGGGCCCGTGCCTCGACCCGCAGGCCTGGGGCCAGACGGTCGATGCCCTGGCTGTGCAGCGAGTTGACCTCGAACTGCACAGCCAGGCCCAGGCGCTCGAACAACCCGCCTGGCGCAACGCTGACGGGATGACGAGGGCCGTATTGCACCTCCAGGGGTGCATCCTCGGGTTCACGATGGTCCATGTAGCCGGGCAGCTCCTGCACACGCTGGTGCAAGCTGCCGCCCAGGGCCACGTTCAGTTCCTGGAAGCCACGGCAGATGCAGAACACCGGCACGCCAGCGGCAATCGCCGCCTGCAGCAGCGGCAGGGTCAGCCGGTCACGGGCAAGGTCGTGCCGGGTCCCTTCAGCGCTGGCGGCGCCATTGTAATGATGCGGCTCGATATTTGAAGGCGAGCCGGTGAAAACAATGCCGTCGAGCTGGGCCAGCAGCGCCTGCGTGTCACTGCCGCCGTCGCGGGCCGGCAGAATCAGCGGCAATCCGGCGAAGCCGGCGGCCTCCACGTACTTGTCGCCCACCGTGTGCGACGAGTTCTTCCCCACCTGCTGGCGGCAGGCGATGATACCGATCAAGGGGACCGCAATTGCGCTCATGGGCTTACACCGTGTGCAGGTACCAGTTGTACTCGAGGTCGGAAATCGAAACTTCGAACTCGGCCAGCTCACTTTCCTTGCAGGCCACGAAGATGTCGATGTAGTCCGGGCTGATGTATTGGTTGAGAACTTCGCTGTCATCCAGCGCACGCAGGGCGTCGCGCAGGTTGTTCGGCAGGCTCTGCTCCAGCTGTTCGTAGGAGTTGCCTTCGATCGGTGCACCCGGCTCGATCTTGCTGGTCAGGCCGTGGTGGATGCCGGCAAGGATGGCCGCCAGCATCAGGTACGGGTTGGCATCGGCACCGGCCACGCGGTGCTCGATGCGCACGTTATCGCTGCTGTCGGTCGGTACGCGCACGGCCACGGTGCGGTTGTCCAGGCCCCAGCTCGGCGCGTTCGGTACGTAGAACTGCGCACCGAAGCGGCGGTAGGAGTTGATGTTCGGGCACAGAAAGGCCATCGACGCCGGCATTGTCTCGAGCACACCGCCGATGGCGTGGCGCAGGGCGTCGCTTTGCAGCGGGTCTTCATTGGCGAAGATGTTCTTGCCGGTTTTCTTGTCCAGCAACGAAATGTGCACGTGCAGGCCATTGCCCGCCTGGCCCGGGTAGGGCTTGGCCATGAACGTGGTGTCCATCTCATGGTCGTACGCGACGTTCTTGATCAGGCGCTTGAGCAGAATCGCATAGTCGCAGGCCTTCATCGGGTCGGCCACATGGTGCAGATTGACTTCGAACTGCGCCGGGGCACTTTCCTTGACGATGGCATCGGCTGGCAGGCCTTGTTCCTTGGCCGCTTCGAGCATGTCCTGCAGGCAGTCGGCGTATTCGTCGAGGTCGTCGATCAGGTACACCTGGGTCGACTGTGGGCGCTTGCCCGAGATTGGCGAGCGTGGCGGCTGCGGGCGGCCGTTGAGGTTGTCCTGGTCGATCAGGTAGAACTCGAGCTCGAACGCGGCGCAGATATCCAGGCCCATGGCGTCGAACTTGCTCACCACCTGGCGCAGCACTTCGCGCGGGTCGGCGAAGAACGGCTCACCGTCGAGTTCGTGCATGGTCATCAGCAGCTGCGCGGTCGGGCGCTTCTGCCACGGCTCGTCGGACAGCGTACCGGCAATCGGATAGCAGATACGGTCGGCGTCACCGATGTCCAGGCCCAGGCCGGTGCTTTCCACGGTCGAGCCATTGATATCGAGGGCGAACAACGAGGCCGGCAGGTTGATACCCTTCTCGTACACCTTGTGCAGGCTGGCGCGCTCGATGCGCTTGCCGCGTACCACGCCGTTCATGTCGGAAATCAGCAGATCGACGTACTGCGTATCCGGATGGGCCTGAAGGAAGTCATTCATCTCGCTGGAAGTACTGGCGCACGGGGTGACCGACGTCATGGCTTACATCCTATGATTTGCTGCGGCGATGTGGGGATACGGCTGGCGCCTCACGGGCGACGATGGTTGCAGCTGTTGTTCTTTTCACTTTCCCATCGTGGGGATTGGTTACCCGACCGGGCGCATTGATTCCCGGGGGCCGTTTCACTATAAAATGGCCCTCATGCAACAGACATTGGCAATTCGGCAAGCAGAGCGTGCACCAATGCAATATCAGATTACTCACGCCGACCTTTCCCTGGTCCTGGCACTGGAACGCGGGCGCTCACTGGCCAAGGCCGCCGAACTGCTCAAGGTCGACGTTTCGACCGTGTTCCGCTCGATTCGCCGGCTGGAGTCGGCGCTGGGCACCGCGCTGTTCGTGAAAAGCCGCAAAGGCTACCTGCCGACCGACACGGCCCAGGCCCTGGCCGAGCAGGCCGAGCGCGCCGAGCAGGCGCTGGATGCCGCACGCATCGCCATGACCAGCGGCGAGCAAGTGGTCAGCGGCACCGTGCGCCTGACCTGCACCGAGGCGGTGATGCACAGCCTGCTGCTGCCGGCGCTGGCCGCATTCATGCCGAACTACCCGGCGTTGTCGCTGGAGATGGGCACTTCCAACACCTTCGCCAACCTCAGCCGGCGCGATGCCGATATCGCCCTGCGCCTGACCAATACGCCGCCGGAGCATCTGGTGGGCCGTTGTCTGGGTTCGACATCTTATGTGATCTGCGGTCAGCCGCAGTGGCGCGAGCGCCTGAACGAATCGGCCAGCAGCGTGCCGTGGATCGCCCCGGACGATTCCATGCAGGACCACCCCACCGTGGTCTGGCGCAACCAGCAATTCCCGGGGCTGAACCCGCGCTACCAGTGCAGTGGCATGTCGACCATCGCCCAGCTGGTGAGCACCGGGTTGGGCGTGGCGGCATTGCCGGACTATATGGTGGATGCACTGCCGGGAGTCGACGCGTTGAGCGGGCCGCTGCCAGGCTGCGATACCCAGCTGTGGCTGCTGACCCGGCCGGATTGCCGGGCGTTGCGCTCGGTGCAGACGCTGTTCGAAGAACTGACGCCGCGGTTGCGGGATGCGATGCTCTGAGGTTATCGTCAGGGCATGCATCGAGGGTGTCTGTTCCGGCCCTTTCGCGGCTGAAGCCGCTCCCACAGGGTATGGTGATACGCAGGCCTGACGGGGTAGCCGATAAAACAGCGCTTCCCTATTGGCTGGTGATTTTTTAAACTATCGAGTCCGCCTGCCCATATTGGGCTGCACGCCTACCGCATTTGCTACTGAGGAAGACCATGGCCCGCGTAACTGTTGAAGACTGCCTGGAACACGTGGATAACCGTTTTGAGCTGGTCATGCTCTCGACCAAGCGCGCCCGTCAGCTGGCTACCGGCGGCAAAGAGCCACGCGTTGCGTGGGAAAACGACAAGCCGACCGTGGTCGCTCTGCGCGAAATCGCCGAAGGTATCGTTACCCCTGAGTTCATCGCCGCCGAAGAGATCGTCACCGAGGATCCGGTCTTCGCCGCGTTCGAGGACGAGTCCAACGAGGCTGTCTGATCGATGCCCTGTCGACGTCGCGCGGCACAAGGCCCTCTTCCTCGGCAAGAGGTGAAACCATGCCGGGCATAGAAGCCTTAGCCGAACGGCTGTCGACCTACCTGGGCCCCGAACAGGTCAACCTGGTTCGCCGCGCCTATTTCTACGCCGAACAGGCACACGACGGGCAGCGCCGCCGCAGCGGCGAGCCCTACGTGACCCATCCGCTGGCCGTGGCCAGCATTCTCGCCGACATGCACATGGACCATCAGAGCCTGATGGCCGCCATGCTGCACGACGTGATCGAAGACACCGGCATCGCCAAGGAAGCCCTCTGCCAGCAGTTTGGCGAGACCGTGGCCGAACTGGTCGATGGGGTCAGCAAGCTGACCCAGATGAACTTCGAGACCAAGGCCGAGGCGCAGGCCGAAAACTTCCAGAAGATGGCCATGGCCATGGCCCGCGATATTCGCGTGATCCTGGTCAAGCTGGCCGATCGCCTGCACAACATGCGCACCCTTGAAGTGCTGTCTGGCGAAAAACGCCGGCGCATCGCCAAGGAAACCCTCGAGATCTACGCCCCCATCGCTAACCGCCTGGGGATGCACACTGTGCGCGTGGAGTTCGAGGACCTCGGCTTCAAGGCCATGCACCCGATGCGTTCGTCGCTGATCCACCGGGCGGTGAAGAGCGCACGCGGCAACCGTAAAGAGATCGTCGCCAAGATCGAGCACTCGCTGGCCAACTGCCTGGCCGCAGACGGCATCGAGGGCGAGGTCAGCGGCAGGCAGAAACACCTCTATGGCATCTACAAGAAGATGCGTGGCAAGCGCCGCGCCTTCAACGAGATCATGGACGTGTACGCCTTCCGCATCATCGTCGACAAAGTCGACACCTGCTACCGCGTGCTCGGCGCCGTGCACAACCTGTACAAGCCACTGCCCGGTCGCTTCAAGGATTACATCGCGATCCCCAAGGCCAACGGCTACCAGTCGTTGCACACCACGCTGTTCGGCATGCACGGCGTGCCCATCGAAATCCAGATCCGCACCCGCGAGATGGAAGAGATGGCTAACAACGGCATCGCCGCACACTGGCTGTACAAGTCCAACGAGGACGAGCAACCCAAGGGCAGCCATGCCCGGGCGCGTCAGTGGGTCAAGGGCATCCTCGAGCTGCAGCAACGTGCCGGCAACTCGCTGGAATTCATCGAAAGCGTGAAGATCGACCTGTTCCCGGACGAGGTCTACGTGTTCACGCCCAAAGGGCGGATCATGGAGCTGCCCAAAGGCTCCACCGCCGTCGACTTCGCCTACGCGGTGCACACCGACGTTGGCAACAGCTGCATCGCCTGCCGCATCAACCGCCGCCTGGCACCACTGTCCGAGCCGCTGCAGAGCGGCTCGACGGTGGAAATCGTCAGCGCCCCGGGCGCACGACCGAATCCGGCCTGGCTCAATTTCGTGGTCACCGGCAAGGCACGCACGCACATTCGCCATGCCCTCAAGCAGCAGCGCCGCTCCGAGTCGATCAGCCTCGGCGAGCGCCTGCTGAACAAGGTGCTGACTGGCTTCGACAGCAGCCTGGAGAAAATCCCTCAGGAGCGTATCCAGGCGATTCTCGCCGAGTACCGCCTGGAGCTGATCGAAGACCTGCTCGAAGACATCGGCCTGGGCAACCGCATGGCCTACGTGGTCGCCCGCCGCCTGCTGTCGGCCGAAGGCGAACAGCTGCCTGCCCCGGAAGGCCCGCTGGCGATCCGCGGGACCGAAGGCCTGGTGCTGAGCTACGCCAAGTGCTGCACGCCGATCCCAGGCGACCCGATCGTTGGCCACCTGTCAGCAGGCAAGGGCATGGTCGTGCACCTGGAAAACTGCCGCAACATCAGCGAAATTCGCCACAACCCTGAGAAGTGCGTACAGCTCTCGTGGGCCAAGGACATCGCTGGCGAATTCAACGTCGAGCTGCGTGTCGAGCTTGAACACCAGCGCGGCCTGATCGCCCTGCTGGCCAGCAGCGTCAACGCTGCCGACGGCAACATCGAGAAGATCAGCATGGACGAACGCGACGGCCGTATCAGCGTGGTCCAACTGGTGGTCAGCGTGCACGACCGTGTGCACCTGGCGCGTGTGATCAAGAAGCTGCGTACCTTGACCGGCGTGGTCCGCATCACCCGCATGCGTACGTAGTCCGCCAACCGCAAGGAGTCATCATGAGCAAGACCGTAATCAACAGCGACAAGGCCCCTGCCGCTATCGGCACCTACTCCCAGGCGATCAAGGCCGGCAACACCGTCTACATGTCGGGCCAGATCCCGCTGGACCCGAAGACCATGGAACTGGTCGAAGGCTTCGAAGCCCAGACCGTGCAGGTGTTCGAGAACCTCAAGTCCGTGGCTGAAGCGGCTGGCGGTTCGTTCAAGGACATCGTCAAGCTGAACATCTTCCTCACCGATCTGAGCCACTTCGCCAAGGTCAACGAGGTGATGGGCCGCTACTTCGAACAGCCGTACCCAGCCCGCGCCGCCATCGGCGTTGCTGCACTGCCGAAAGGCGCCCAGGTCGAAATGGACGCCATTCTGGTCATCGAATGATGCCCCTGGTGACGGGCACCTTGCCCGTCACCCTCCTCTGCAAGGTTATCCCGTCATGCGTCAAGCACTGCCCATCGCGCTGGCAGCCCTGCTTCTGGGCGGCTGCGCCAGCCACAAACCCGAAGATTTCAACGGCACCTGGATCAACCAGGACGCCATCAAGGCCGCCATCAAGGGCGACAGCCTGCGCCAAGCCCTGAACGAACACGGCCCGGTATTCGAGTGGAAGCTCGATGTGAGCAGCCAGCGAGCCAGCTACAGCAATGGCTTCGAGGCGGCCGACGGCCAACTGAGCGCCAACGACAAGCAATGGCAGGCCAGCTTCCCGGGCGGCCAGACTGAATTGCTGGCACTCGACGGCGACGAACTCGAAGCCACCGACCAGAGCGGCACCAAGCAGACCTTCGTGCGCGCCAAGCAACCTGGCAATACGCCGCTGGGTGGCAGCTTCGAGAAGGCGCTGTACCAAGCCTACCTCGGTGGCGACTGGAAGATCATCGAAGGTCAGGGCAAGGGCGCCACCGTACACTTCAGCGATACCGGCAACGTCACCGGCCTGCCAGGCCCGGACCGTTTTGCCCTGTGCCTGGCCGGCGACTGCGCCAGCATGGGTGGCAACAACGACAGCCTGTGGCTGGAGCGCAATCAGCGCGGCGCGCCGTTCATCTTCAAGCGTGATGGCGACAAGATCGCAATCTTCCAGGCGATCAACACTGCCCAGGCGGACGAGATTCCGCAGCTTGCAGCCGGCGCACAGCAGTGGGTGCTGGAGCGGGACTGAAGACCGCTCTCAAACCGAACGCTGCCCCTGCAGAAGGGGGCTTGTCCCGCGAAGAAGCCCCCCGCGGAGCCTGACACCGGCTTTGCCGGTGTTCGCGGGGCAAGCCCGCTCCTACAAAAAACCAGCCAAGCAGCGAATTCAGCTTTTGCCTTCCAGAATCGCCGCATAGCCTTCCTTGTAGCTCGGATACTCCGGCGCCCAGCCCAACGCCCGCACCCGGGCATTGCTGCAACGCTTGCTGCCAGTACGGCGCACCCGCTGCTCATCGGACCACTCGGTAACACCCATGTACTCGCGCAGCCAGGCCACAACATCGGCCAGCGGTGCCGGGTCGTCATCGACGCCGATGTAGCAATCCTCAAGCGCCACACCTTCGGCATCGGCCTGCAGCAGGAACGCCATCAGGCTCGCTGCATCCTCGGCATGAATCCGATTGCCATACAGCGGCGGCTCCTCGGCCACCCGATAGCCTTGCCGCACCTGGCTCAGCAGCCACTCGCGACCCGGGCCGTAGATGCCGGTCAGGCGAATCACGCTGGCAGGCATGCCGCTGGCCAGCGCCAATCTTTCGGCCTCAAGCATCACCTTCCCGGAATAACCTTCAGGTTCGGTGGGCGCGGTTTCGTCGATCCATTCGCCTTCCTTTTGCGCGAACACGCTGCTGCTGGAGACGAACAGCAAGCGCCGTGGGCGCTGACCACGCTCGGCCAGCCACGCCAGTACATGGCGCATACCGTCGACGTAAGCGGCTTGATAGCCAGCCTCATCATGCTGGCTGGCGGCGACGCAGTACACCAGGTAGTCCGGCGAACGCTGTGGCCATGCCTGTGGAATGGCAGGGTCGGACAGGTCGGCAGCGATGGGCGCGATGCCCTCGGGCAGTTGCTCGACCGAGCGGCGGAGGCCACTGATTTGCCAGCCTTTGGCCAGCAGCTGGCGGGCCAGACGGCCGCCTACATCACCACATCCCACGATAATTGCGCAAAGGCCTGACATCACAATACTCCCTAGACCAAAGGATCAGGCTAGCCGTATTACACGATAGGCGGCTAGACCGCAGGTGAAAAAAGCAACAAGATTACTTTTGTTAACAAGAATTACTTGCAATAATGGCACCCCTATCTGTTCTCGGCCGATCTCGAGGCCGTGGAGAACGTACACTTTCTTCTTCATCAGGTCCGGCCAGCATGACACGTACTCAACTTTCCGCTTCGCCAACCCCGTCGCGCGCCTGGCGCGCCATCGCCGCGCTGCTGCTTAGCCTGGTGCTGGCCCCGGTGGCCATGGCCGATGAGCCTGCCGCCAACACCGCCGCCCCAGCTGCTGCCGCTTTGGCCACCCCTGCCACTCCAGCACCCACTGCG
This sequence comes from Pseudomonas sp. HS6-2, assembly GCF_049325675.2. Taxonomy (NCBI): domain Bacteria; kingdom Pseudomonadati; phylum Pseudomonadota; class Gammaproteobacteria; order Pseudomonadales; family Pseudomonadaceae; genus Pseudomonas; species Pseudomonas sp. HS6-2. The sequence continues at coordinate 6,160,251 of NZ_CM143906.1, forward strand.
GTCGAAGGCCAGGCCGCCACGCCGGTCGATGCACCTGTCGCCGCTGACCCAGCCGTTCAGCAACTGGTTGAAGACACCTCGCTGGGCATGGCCCACGACCTGTCCCCATGGGGCATGTACAAGAACGCTGACATCGTCGTGAAAATCGTGATGATCGGCCTGGCCATCGCCTCGATCATCACCTGGACCATCTGGATCGCCAAGGGCTTCGAGCTGATGGGCGCCAAGCGCCGCCTGCGTGGCGAGATTGCCGCCCTGAAGAAGTCGGTGAGCCTGAAAGAAGCCAGCACCGTCGCCAATAAAGAAGGCACCCTGGCCCACATCCTGGTCCACGACGCCCTCGAAGAGATGCGCCTGTCGGCCAATGCCCGCGAGAAAGAAGGCATCAAGGAACGCGTCAGCTTCCGCCTGGAGCGCCTGGTAGCCGCCAGCGGTCGCGCCATGAGCAACGGCACCGGCGTGCTCGCCACCATCGGCTCTACCGCGCCGTTCGTCGGCCTGTTCGGTACCGTGTGGGGCATCATGAACAGCTTCATCGGCATCGCCAAGACCCAGACCACCAACCTGGCTGTAGTTGCCCCAGGTATCGCCGAGGCCCTGCTGGCCACTGCACTGGGCCTGGTCGCAGCGATCCCGGCCGTGGTCATCTACAACGTCTTCGCCCGCTCCATCGCCGGCTACAAGGCACAGGTGTCCGACGCCTCCGCCCAGGTGTTGCTGCTGGTCAGCCGTGATCTGGACCACCAGGGTGGCGACCGCGCCGCCCCGCACATGGTGAAAGTGGGGTAAACCATGGGCCTGCATCTGAACGAAGGTGGCGACGACCTCGCCGAAAACCACGAAATCAACGTTACGCCGTTCATCGACGTGATGCTGGTGCTGCTGATCATCTTCATGGTCGCAGCCCCGTTGGCCACGGTCGACATCAAGGTCGACCTGCCGGCCTCGACTGCCAAGCCGGCACCGAGGCCCGAGAAACCAGTGTTCGTCAGCGTCAAGGCCGACCAGAAGCTGTATGTCGGCGACGATCAGGTACCTGTTCCCGAACAGCTTGGCCCGATGCTCGACGCCAAGACCAAGGGCGACAAGGAAACCACCATCTTCTTCCAGGCCGACAAGGGCGTGGATTACGGTGACCTGATGGAAGTGATGAACAACATGCGCGCGGCCGGCTACCTCAAGGTCGGTCTGGTAGGTCTCGAGACGGCAGCCAAGAAATGACGAAACCGCGCTCAAACGTGGCGCGCTACGGGGGCAGCCTGGCGATCGTGCTGGGCGTGCACGTGGGCGCCGTGCTGCTGACGCTCGACTGGTCGGTGCCCCAGGCCGTCGAGCTGCCCCCGGCAGCCATGATGGTCGAGCTGGCACCGCTGCCCGAGCCCGCGCCGCCGCCACCACCGAAAGCCGCCCCACAGCCACCGGCACCGGTAGAAGAACCACCGCTGCCCAAGCTGGTCGAGGCGCCGAAACCGAAGATCGCCATCGCCAAGCCGCCCAAGCCGAAGCCCAAACCTCAGCCACCGAAGCCTGAGAAGAAGCCTGAGCCGCCGAAGGATGAGCCACCGGCCAAGGAACAGGTAGCCGATACGCCGCCAAGCAACACGCCACCGCAGAAGTCGGCGGCACCGGCGCCAAGCATCGCTTCCAACAGCCAGGCGCTGCCAACCTGGCAGAGCGACTTGCTGCGCCACCTGGCGAAGTACAAGCGCTATCCGGAGGACGCTCGCCGTCGCGGCCTGCAAGGCATCAACCGCCTGCGCTTCGTGGTCGACGCCGAAGGTAAGGTGGTGTCCTACTCCATGGCAGGCGGCTCCGGCAGCGCGGCCCTGGACCGGGCGACCATGGAAATGATCCGCCGCGCCGGTACGGTACCCAAGCCGCCAGCCGAGTTGCTGACCAATGGCACGATCGAAGTAGTGGCTCCGTTCGTCTACTCGCTGGACCGTCGCTGATACTTTTGTTTCTGTCACAAATCGGCAAGTCTGATAACGTGCGTCTATCGATTGCAGCCGCTATGCTGGGCCCGCAACTTCATGGACGCACGTTATGACCCTCACAGAATTACGCTACATCGTCACGCTCGCCCAGGAGCAGCACTTCGGCCATGCTGCCGAGCGCTGCCACGTCAGCCAGCCGACCCTGTCGGTCGGCGTGAAGAAGCTTGAGGACGAGCTTGGCGTGCTGATCTTCGAGCGCAGCAAGAGCGCGGTGCGCCTGACCCCGGTCGGCGAAAGCATCGTGGCCCAGGCGCAGAAGGTACTGGAGCAAGCCCAGGGCATTCGCGAGCTGGCCCAGGCTGGCAAGAATCAGCTGACCGCCCCGCTCAAGGTCGGCGCCATCTATACCGTCGGCCCGTACCTGTTCCCGCACCTGATTCCGCAGCTGCACCGGGTGGCGCCGCAGATGCCGCTGTATATCGAAGAAAACTTCACTCACGTGCTGCGCGAGAAGCTGCGCAACGGCGAGCTGGATGCAGTGATCATCGCCTTGCCGTTCAACGAAGCCGATGTGCTGACCCTGCCGCTGTACGACGAGCCGTTCTGTGCGTTGATGCCGGCCGACCACCCGTGGACGGCGAAGAAGACCATCGACACTGCCATGCTCAACGACAGGAGCCTGTTGCTGCTTGGCGAGGGCCACTGCTTCCGCGACCAGGTGCTGGAAGCCTGCCCGACGCTGAATAAAGGTGGCGAAGGCTCCAAGCACACCACGGTCGAGTCCAGCTCGCTGGAAACCATCCGCCACATGGTCGCGTCCGGCCTGGGGGTGTCGATCCTGCCGCTGTCGGCCGTGCACAGCCATCACTATGCGCCTGGGGTCATCGAAGTGCGTCCGCTTTCCCCGCCTGCACCGTTCCGTACCGTAGCCATTGCCTGGCGCGCCAGTTTCCCGCGGCCGAAGGCGATCGAGATCCTTGCCGACTCGATCCGCCTCTGCTCGGTGGCCAAGCCACCTGTGGAACAACCGGCCTGATCCATGACTGAGCTGTCGAAGGTCTCGGTCACGGCGCTCAAGGGCGTAGGCGATGCCATGGCGGAAAAGCTCGCCAAGGTCGGCCTGGAGAACCTGCAGGACGTGCTGTTCCACCTGCCCCTGCGCTATCAGGACCGTACCCGCGTGGTGCCGATCGGCCAGCTGCGCCCGGGCCAGGACGCGGTGATCGAGGGCGTGGTCAGCGGTGCCGACGTAACCATGGGCAAGCGCCGCAGCCTGGTGGTACGCCTGGGTGACGGCACAGGCGTGTTGAGCCTGCGCTTCTACCACTTCAGCAACGCGCAGAAGGAAGGCCTCAAGCGCGGCACCCACCTGCGCTGCTACGGCGAAGCCCGCCCCGGCGCCTCGGGCCTGGAAATCTACCACCCGGAATACCGCGCGCTGAATGGCGACGAGCCGCCGCCACCGGTCGAGCAAACCCTGACGCCGATCTACCCGTCAACTGAAGGCCTCACCCAACAGCGCCTGCGCCTGCTCTGCCAGCAGAGCCTGGGGATGCTCGGGCCGCGCAGCTTGCCCGACTGGCTGCCCGATGAACTGGCCCGCGACTACCACCTGGCGCCGCTGGATGATGCCATCCGCTACCTGCACAACCCGCCGGCCGATGCCGACCTCGACGAGCTTGCCGAAGGCCAGCACTGGGCCCAGCACCGCCTGGCCTTCGAAGAGCTGCTGACCCATCAGCTGTCGCAGCAACGCCTGCGCGAGAGCCTGCGCAGCCTGCGGGCGCCGGTACTGCCCAAGGCCAAGCGCCTGCAGGCACAGTACCTGGCCAACCTGGGTTTCCAGCCGACCGGGGCGCAGCAGCGGGTAGCCAACGAAATCGCCTATGACCTCAGCCAGCACGAGCCCATGATGCGCCTGGTGCAGGGCGACGTCGGCGCCGGCAAGACCGTAGTCGCCGCCCTCGCCGCACTGCAGGCCCTGGAAGCCGGCTACCAGGTGGCGCTGATGGCGCCTACCGAAATCCTGGCCGAACAGCATTACATCACCTTCAAGCGCTGGCTGGAGCCGCTAGGCATCGAAGTCGCCTGGCTGGCCGGCAAGCTCAAGGGCAAGGCCCGCGCCAGCGCGCTGGAGCAGATCGCCGGCGGTGCGCCGATGGTGGTCGGTACCCACGCGCTGTTCCAGGAAGAAGTTCGCTTCAAGCACCTGGCCCTGGCGATCATCGACGAACAGCACCGCTTCGGCGTGCAGCAGCGCCTGGCGCTGCGCAAGAAAGGCGTGGCCGGCGAGCTGTGCCCGCACCAGCTGATCATGACCGCCACGCCAATCCCACGCACTCTGGCCATGAGCGCCTATGCCGATCTCGACACCTCGGTACTCGACGAGCTGCCGCCAGGGCGCACGCCAGTGAATACCGTGCTGGTCGCCGACAGCCGCCGCTTCGAAGTGGTCGAGCGGGTTCGCGCCGCCTGTGCCGAAGGGCGCCAGGCCTATTGGGTTTGCACGCTGATCGAAGAATCCGAAGAGCTGACCTGTCAAGCGGCTGAGAGCACTTACGAAGAGCTTGGCAGCGCACTCGGCGAACTGCGCGTGGGCCTGATCCACGGCCGCATGAAGCCGGCAGAAAAGGCCGAGGTCATGGCCGAGTTCAAGCAAGGCAACCTGCAACTGCTGGTCGCCACCACGGTGATCGAGGTCGGTGTGGACGTGCCCAACGCCAGCCTGATGATCATCGAGAACCCCGAACGCCTGGGCCTGGCCCAGCTGCACCAGCTGCGTGGCCGGGTTGGCCGAGGCAGCGCGGTGAGCCACTGCGTGTTGCTGTATCACCCGCCGCTGTCGCAGATCGGCCGCGAACGCCTGGGCATCATGCGGGAAACCAACGATGGCTTCATCATCGCCGAGAAAGACCTTGAGCTGCGCGGGCCCGGCGAAATGCTCGGCACACGCCAGACCGGCCTGCTGCAGTTCAAGGTCGCCGACCTGATGCGCGACGCCGACCTGCTACCGGCCGTGCGTGACGCGGCCCAGGCGCTACTGGCGCGCTGGCCCGACCACGTCAGCCCGCTGCTCGATCGCTGGCTGCGCCACGGTCAACAATATGGGCAGGTGTGACGCCTGTACCAGAATGGACCCAGCTTTGCCAACAGGCTGGTTATACTTCGCGTTTAAAAGAATTTGTGGATACAGACCATGACTGAAGTTGCCCTGGACACCGCAACCCCACACGCACCGTCTGTCATCCGGCTGTTGCTCGAAAAAGTGCGCGTTGCCTTCGAAGAGGTAGCGGAACATCCGGAGCTGCCAGCCGCGTCCCGAGTGCAGGCGGTCCTGCTCGACGACGAGATCGGCGCCCTGCTGGTGCTGTTCCCGCAGAGCAAGCTACTGGACCTCAACCGTCTCGAAGAGTTGACCGGTCGCAAGCTCAAGGCCGTGCCGTTGCCACGCCTCAAGCAGATGCTCGACAAGCACCAGCTCAAGGCCTTGCCGGCCATTCCGGCCCTGACCAGCTCGCCCTGCCTGTACGAAGGCAAGCTGCTCGAGGCCGAAGACCTGTTCATCCAGTCCGGTGAGGACGGCCTGCTGCTGAAAGTGCGCCGTGATGATTTCAAGCGCATGCTCGCCAAGGCCAGTGCCGGCACTTTCGGCCAACCTGTGCGCGATATCCGCCCCAACCTCGATCGTCCGGATGACGACCCCAAGGAAATCACCCAGGCAGTCCAGGCCTTCACGGCCCGGCGCATCCAGAAGCGCCTGGAAGAGACCATCGAGATCCCGCCACTGGCTGACACCGCACAGAAGATCATCAAGCTGCGGGTCGACCCCAACGCCAGCATCGACGACATCACCGGCGTGGTCGAAACCGACCCGGCCCTGGCCGCCCAGGTGGTCAGCTGGGCCGCTTCACCCTACTACGCCTCACCCGGCAAGATCCGCTCGGTAGAAGACGCCATTGTCCGAGTACTGGGCTTCGACCTGGTGATCAACCTGGCCCTTGGCCTGGCGCTGGGCAAGACGCTGAGCCTGCCCAAGGACCACCCGCAGCAGGCCACGCCGTACTGGCAGCAGTCGATCTACACCGCAGCCATCATCGAAGGCCTGACCCGCGCCATGCCGCGCGCCGAACGCCCGGAAGCCGGCCTGACCTACCTGGCAGGGCTGCTGCACAACTTCGGCTACCTGCTGCTGGCGCATGTATTCCCACCGCACTTCTCGTTGATCTGCCGCCATCTGGAGGTCAACCCGCACCTGTGCCACACCTACGTGGAACAACACCTGCTGGGCATCAGCCGCGAGCAGATCGGCGCCTGGCTGATGAAGCTTTGGGACATGCCCGAAGAGTTGTCGACCGCGCTGCGTTTCCAGCATGACCCGGCGTATGACGGCGAATACTCGGCGTACCCCAACCTGGTGTGCCTGGCAACTCGCCTGTTGCGCTCGCGGGGGATTGGTTCGGGGCCACAGGAGCAGATTCCCGATGAACTGCTGGAGCGCCTGGGGCTCACCCGGGACAAGGCGGAGGAAGCGGTGAACAAGGTGCTCGAGGCCGAGGCCTTGTTGCGGGATCTGGCGTCGCAACTCAACGCCCCGCATTGAGGCCATTGGGGCTGCTTTGCAGCCCCGGCGATTTCAGCCTTTCTTCTTGGGCTTGAGGTACTTCATCAGCCCCTGGAACCACATCACCAGCGCCGGGTTGCCCTTGATCTGGATGTTCTTGTCCTGAATGCCCTGCATGAACGCCAGCTGCTTGTTGCTCGCCTGCATCGTCGCAAAGCCATAGGCCGCGTCCTTGAAGGCGATGGCGAAGGCCGGCTGCGGATGGCTGCCGCCTTTGCTGCTGATGCGCTCGCCGCTGACGATGAAGTGCCGCGCCACCTTGCCGTCCAGCGTCTGCATCTGGAACACCAGGTCCTTGTCCTTGAGTTGCTGCTGGAATGCCGGGTTGTTGCGGCTGGCCCGGGCCATCAGCAGCCCCATGGCCCAGAGAAGAAAGCGAAACTTCATCAGCGCGCCTCGAATAAATAATGACTGAAGCGCGCAGTTTATCCTTTTCCTGAACTTATTACGCAAGTTCGCAACACTTAGCCTCCAAAATGCATACGGGCGCCCTGGGGCGCCCGCTTGGATGACACTGAGGGTCAGCAGTCGATCACTTTTTCTTGGCTGGCTTGGCCGGTACGTTGACGCTGTCGCGCAAATTCTTGCCAGGCTTGAAGGCAACGGTATTGCTGGCCTTGATCTTCACCGGCTCACCGGTTTGTGGATTCTTGCCAGTGCGGGCACCACGATGACGTTTTTCAAAGGTGCCGAAACCGACCAGGGTGACCGTGTCCTTGTCCAGGGCTCCGGTGATACTGTCGAGAATCGCGTTCAGCACCAAATTGGCCTTTTCCTTGGTCAGATCAGCCTTTTCGGCGATGACGGCGGCGAGTTCTGGTTTGCGCATAGTGAAGCCTCTTTGACGGGATTTCTTGTTGTTATGCCGTGCTGCCATTGAAGCAGCGTTCAAGGCACCGCAGGCTCTAATCTGCGGCAGACGGAACTGAGAATGGCACGCCCACCGAGGCCGCGCCAGTATCTGGGCGGCCATTGTGCTGACAACAACAGGATAAATCCGACAGAACGCCCGCTATTTACGCCATCAGGGCGGGTAACTGCCGATTCAGCGCCAGCTTTTCCATGACGGCGCTGCCGGTCAGGGCATAGCCGAGCAACTGCCCGTCGCTAGCATGGCAGAGCACTTTGAGGTCGCTACCCTGCCCTTCGACCTGCCAGTTGCCTTCACGGCCCACTGGCGGCGGAGACACCACCAGCGGGCACGCCGGGGTCTTCACGGTGATCGGCATCGGCCCATAGCTGACCGGGGTCGGGTTGCCGGCCAGGGTCTGCGCCAGGGCACGGGCGCAGGCCATCAACGGCATGACGTAGAGCAGGTTGATACCGTCGACTTCGGCGCAGTCGCCAAGGGCGAAAATATTGTTGTGCGAGGTACGCAGTTGGCGGTCCACGACCACGCCGCGATTGGTCTGCAACCCGGCGGCAGCGGCGAGGTCGGTACGTGGGCGCAGGCCGATGGCCGATACCACCAGGTCGCAGGTGATCACTTGTCCATCGGACAGATGCGCCTCAAGCCCTTCACCCGCCTGTTGCAAGCGCGTCAGCACCGGGCCGAGGTGGAAGCGTACGCCCAGCCCTTCCAGGCCGGCTTGCACGGCAGCGGCGGCCGCCGGGTGCAACAAGGTCGGCATGACCTGCTCGCAAGGCGCCACCACGTCGACCTCGAAACCGCCCAGGTGCATGTCGTTGGCGAACTCGCAACCGATCAGGCCGGCACCGAGAATCAGCACGCGCTGCTTGCCCGCAGCAGCGGCCCGGAAGCGCGCGTAGTCTTCAAGGTCGTTGATCGGGAATACCCGCTCGGCACCATCGCCTTCGATCGGCACTCGCACGGTCTGCGCCCCCCAGGCCAGTACCAGGTCGCGATACGCGATCGCCTCTTCACCGATCCACAGGCGCTTGTGGCCCGGGTCGATACCGCTGATGCGGGTATGGGTGCGGATCTCGGCCTTGAGCTGCTCGGCCATCACGCCAGGTTCGGCCATGCACAGCCCATCGGCGTCCTTGTGCTTGGCAAAACCGGTGGAGAGCATGGGCTTGGAGTAGGAACGGCCATCGTCGGCGGTAATCAGCAGCAGCGGCGTGTCGCCATCGAGCTTGCGGAATTCACGGGCCAGGTTGTAGCCGGCCAGGCCGGTACCAATGATTACCACGGGGGACGTCATGCGCTGCTTTCCTCTATCAGCCGATGGAGATCATTTCGAAGTCGCTCTTGCCCACGCCGCAGTCAGGGCACAGCCAGTCTGCCGGCACGTCTTCCCAGCGAGTACCGGGCGGGATGCCGTCATCCGGCCAGCCTTCGGCTTCGTCATAGATCAGGCCACAGACAATACACTGCCACTTTTTCATCAGGTCTTTTTCCTCGTTGTCGCTCAGGCTTTGTTGTAGCCGGCCATTATGCAAGCAGTCGGGGCAATCATGCTAAGCTCGCCGCCTCTCTGGCTGTAATCAAGCATACCGACGTGTCGTACGAATCCCCGCAAGCAGCCGCTCTCGCGTGGCTGCCGTATTCACAGCTGGCCACTGAAATCGACCAGCCAACCCTGGCCTGGCTGTTCGACGAAGGCTCCCTGACTCGCCGCCTCACCCAGCTGTCCCAGGACCACTTCAGTGTCACCCCCCTGTTCGAAGGCTGGCAACCGCTGCGCGATGACGAATGTCTGGCGCTGAATATCGCTCCAGGCGCCGAAGGCTGGGTGCGCGAAGTGTTCCTGCGCGGGCATGGCGAACCTTGGGTGTTCGCCCGCAGCGTGGCCAGCCGCAGCGCCCTGGAACGGGGCGGGCTGGACCTGGAAACCCTGGGCAGCCGCTCGCTGGGCGAACTGCTGTTCTGCGACCAGGCGTTCATTCGCCACCCGCTCGAAGTGTGCCGTTATCCACAAGGCTGGTTGCCAGCCAATGCCGCACAAGCCGGCTTGTGGGGGCGCCGCTCGCGCTTCGCCCGTGACGGCCTCGATCTGCTGGTGGCCGAGGTTTTCCTGCCTACACTGTGGCAAGCGGCCAAGGAGGAGAACCGCTGATGTACCTGCAACTGCTCAAGTCGCTCAACCGCCTGCACCCACGGGCCTGGGACTTCGTCCAGCTCAGCCGCATGGACCGGCCGATCGGCATTTATCTGCTGCTCTGGCCGACCCTGTCAGCGGTATGGATTGCCGGGCACGGTTCGCCAACCTTCGCCAACGTGCTGATCTTCGGCCTGGGCGTGGTGCTGATGCGCGCCGCCGGCTGCTGCATCAACGACTTCGCCGACCGCAAGGTCGATGGCCACGTCAAACGTACTGCCGACCGCCCGCTGGCCAGTGGCCGGGTCAAATCGCGCGAGGCGCTGGCGTTGTTCGCCATCCTGGTCGGGGTGAGCTTCCTGCTGGTGCTGTGCACCAACAGCCGGACCGTGTGGCTGTCGTTCGGCGCGGTGGCGCTAGCGTTCTGCTACCCGTTCATGAAGCGCTACACCTATTACCCGCAGGTGGTGCTGGGTGCCGCGTATTCCTGGGGCATTCCCATGGCCTTTACCGCAGCCGGGGGCGAGTTGCCGGCCAGTGCCTGGCTGCTGTACATCGCCAACCTGCTGTGGACGGTGGGTTACGACACCTACTACGCCATGGTCGACCGTGATGACGACCTGAAGATCGGGGTGAAATCGACCGCGATCCTGTTCGGCGATGCAGACCGAACGATCATCCTGACATTGCAGTTGCTATCGCTGGGCTGCCTGCTACTGGCGGGTAGCCGTTTCGAGCTGGGCGGCTGGTTCCACCTGGGGTTGCTGGGTGCCGCGGTGTGCTTCGCCTGGGAATACTGGTCGACGCGCAAGCTGGACCGCGAGTCGTGCTTCAAGGCGTTTCTGCACAATCACTGGGCGGGGTTGCTGGTGTTCATCGGGGTGGTACTGGATTACGCCCTGCGCTGATCCTTACCTCCCCTGTGGGAGCGGGTGAGCTCGCTCCCACAGGGCCAAGTGTCAGCTTTTACGGCCTGGCGACATGCCAGACGTCCTTCATGCCATCACCGGTCATGTCCCCGGCCTTCTTGTCCTTGACGAAGGTGTACAGCGGCTTGCCGTCATAGGCCCACTGCATCTTGCCGTCGTCACGCTTGATCTGTGTCCACTTGCCTTCAGCCTTCTCGCCCTTCTCGACCATCAGTGGAGGCCAGTTGGTCGCACAATCACCACTGCACATCGACTTGCCGCCTGCATCCTTGTCGAACGTGTACAGCGTCATGCCTTCGTGGTCGACCCACATGCCGTCTTTTTCCATGGCATGGTGGGCGGACGCCACCCCCGGAAGCGCCAGTGCAGCGAAAAGGGCCATCCAGCTCAGCGTATGTCGTGTCATTGGAATCACCATGAATTCGGGGGTGGATTGCATTCTGTTTGCCGCCGCAACGGCCCTGTGAAGCCTAGCCCAGTCATGGAATGTCGCCAGAACGGCCAACACCCTGTCACACAGCTGCAATAATTCCGTTATCTAATGCGGGCCAAGACACGATTACTGGGAGAGGTTTTGAGCATGGTTGGCAGAAACATTCTGATCGTCGACGACGAAGCGCCTATTCGCGAGATGATCGCCGTTGCATTGGAAATGGCCGGCTATGACTGCCTTGAAGCGGAGAATTCGCAACAGGCCCACGCGATCATTGTCGACCGCAAACCGGACCTGATCCTGCTCGACTGGATGCTGCCCGGTACTTCCGGCATCGAGCTGGCACGCCGCCTGAAGCGCGACGAACTGACCGGCGACATTCCGATCATCATGCTCACCGCCAAAGGCGAAGAGGACAACAAGATCCAGGGCCTGGAAGTTGGCGCCGACGACTACATCACCAAGCCGTTCTCGCCCCGCGAGCTGGTCGCCCGCCTGAAGGCCGTGCTGCGTCGCACCGGCCCGAGCGACAGCGAAGCGCCAATCGAAGTCGGTGGCCTGCTGCTCGACCCGATCAGCCACCGCGTGACCATCGACGGCAAGCCGGCCGAGATGGGCCCTACCGAATACCGACTGCTGCAGTTCTTCATGACTCACCAGGAACGCGCCTACACCCGCGGCCAACTGCTCGACCAGGTGTGGGGCGGCAACGTGTATGTCGAGGAGCGCACCGTCGACGTGCACATCCGTCGCCTGCGCAAGGCACTGGGTGAAGCCTACGAAAATCTGGTACAAACCGTCCGGGGCACTGGCTACCGCTTCTCGACCAAGAGCTGATCGAGCCTTCAAGCGCCAAGCTGCAAGTCGTTGTACAAGGACCGTCAATTGAACCAGAACTGGCACGCGACCCTGATTCGCCACCTGTTGCTGCTGATCACCGTCTGCCTGATCGGCGGCCTGGTCAGCGGCTATTACGGCTGGAGCCTGGCCATCGGCCTGGCGCTGTACCTGGGCTGGACCCTCAAGCAGCTGCTGCGGCTGCACGACTGGCTGCGCAACCACCAACCCGATGAAGCACCACCCGATGGCTACGGCCTGTGGGGCGAGGTATTCGACAGCATCTACCACCTGCAGCGCCGCGACCAGCGCGTGCGCGGGCGCCTGCAGGCGGTAATCGACCGGGTGCAGGAGTCCACTGCGGCGCTGCGCGACGCGGTGATCATGCTCGACAGCGACGGCAACCTGGAGTGGTGGAACCGCGCCGCAGAGACGCTGCTGGGCTTCAAGACCCCGCAGGACGGCGGCCAGCCGGTAACCAATCTGGTGCGCCACCCGCGCTTCAAGGAATACTTCGAGGCAGAGAACTACGTCGAGCCGCTGGAAATCCCTTCCCCGATCAACGACCGCCTGCGCGTGCAGCTGCACATTACCCGCTACGGCAACAACGAGCACCTGATGCTGGTGCGCGATGTCACCCGCATCCATCAGCTCGAGCAGATGCGCAAGGACTTCGTCGCCAACGTCTCCCACGAGCTGCGCACGCCGCTGACCGTGATCACCGGCTACCTGGAAACCCTGCTGGACAACGTCGAGGACGTGAACCCGCGCTGGGCCCGGGCGCTGCAGCAGATGACCCAACAAGGTTCGCGCATGCAGACCCTGCTCAACGACCTGTTGCTGCTGGCCAAGCTGGAAGCCACCGACTACCCGTCGGACAACCAGCCGGTCGCGGTCGATGCCTTGCTCAGCGCAATCAAGCAGGATGCCCAGGCACTGTCCGGGCCGCGTAACCAGAAGATCACCCTGGAGGCCGCGCCGGGCCTACGCCTGAAGGGCAGCGAGTCGGAACTGCGCAGCGCCTTCTCCAACCTGGTGTTCAACGCCGTGAAGTACACCCAGGATGAAGGCAACATCCGCATCCGCTGGTGGGGCGACGAACACGGCGCGCACCTGTCGGTGCAGGATTCCGGGGTCGGTATCGACGCCAAGCACCTGCCGCGGCTGACCGAACGCTTCTATCGGGTCGACTCCAGCCGTGCATCGAATACCGGCGGCACCGGCCTTGGGCTGGCGATCGTCAAGCACGTGCTGATGCGCCACCGCGGCAAGCTGGAAATCAGCAGCGTGCCGGGGCATGGCAGTACCTTCACCTGTCACTTTGGGCCGGCACAATTGGCCAACGGCAAGGCCTGAGGTGCCGGGGGCTGCTTTGCAGCCCTTTGCTTTTGCAGCCCCAGCCGCTACATTGGATCCCCTGTGCCAGCAAGAGCTGGCACTTTTTTTCTCTCTATCTCAAAGACGGACCCCGTAAAAACTCCATCATGGACCCTTCCCCTGGTATCAGCCTCGCCTCGTTATTCGCCGATTTCGGCATGATCATCTTCGCCTTCCTGCTGGTGCTGCTCAACGGCTTCTTCGTTGCCGCCGAGTTCGCCATGGTCAAGCTGCGCGCCACCCGCGTCGAGTCCATCGCCGAACTGCATGGCTGGCGCGGCAGCATCCTGCGCAAGGTACACAACCAGCTCGACGCCTACCTGTCCGCCTGCCAGCTGGGCATCACCCTCGCCTCGCTGGGCCTGGGCTGGGTCGGTGAGCCGGCCTTTGCCCACCTGCTGGAGCCGCTGCTGGCCTACCTGGGCGTGGACAGCGCCGAACTGGTCAAAGCGGTGTCGTTCTTCGTCGCCTTCTTCGTCATTTCGTACCTGCACATCGTGGTCGGCGAACTGGCGCCCAAGTCGTGGGCAATCCGCAAGCCCGAGCTGCTGTCGCTGTGGACCGCCGTGCCGCTGTACCTGTTCTACTGGACCATGTACCCGGCCATCTACCTGCTCAACGCCAGCGCCAACACCATCCTGCGCATCGCTGGCCAGGGTGAGCCGGGCCCGCACCATGAGCACCACTACAGCCGCGAAGAACTCAAGCTGATCCTGCACTCCAGCCGTGGCCAGGACCCGAGCGACCAAGGCATGCGCGTACTCGCTTCTGCCGTGGAAATGGGCGAGCTGGAAGTGGTGGACTGGGCCAACTCGCGTGAGGATATGGTCAGCATCGACGCCCATGCCCCGCTCAAGGAAATCCTCGCCCTGGTACGCCGGCACAAGTTCAGCCGCTACCCGGTGTACGACGCCGAGCGCGAGGAATTCATCGGCCTGCTGCACATCAAGGACTTGCTGCTGGAGCTGGCCGAACTCGAACACCTGCCCGCAACCATCGACCTGGACGACCTGGCCCGCCCGCTGGAGCGCGTATCGCGGCACATGCCGCTGTCCCAGCTGCTGGAGCAGTTCCGCAAGGGCGGCGCGCACTTCGTGTTGGTAGAGGAAGCCGACGGCAAGGTGATCGGCTACCTGACCATGGAAGACGTGCTGGAAGTGCTGGTGGGTGACATCCAGGACGAACACCGCAAGACCGAACGCGGCATCCTCGCCTACCAGCCAGGCAAACTGCTGGTGCGGGGCGACACGCCGCTGTTCAAGGTCGAGCGCCTTCTCGGTGTCGACCTCGACCACATCGAGGCAGAAACCCTCGCCGGCCTGGTCTACGAGACCCTCAAGCGCGTGCCCGAGGAAGAGGAAGTGCTGGAAGTCGAAGGCCTGCGCATCATCATCAAGAAGATGAAAGGGCCGAAGATCGTCCTGGCCAAGGTTCTGAAACTCGACTGACCCTAGGGGTTGCCGGCGGTGAAGTCCGGCAACCCGCCAAGCGGCCGGTCGAACTGGAACGGTATCGATTCCAGCGCCAAGCCCACATTGCGCTGCACCACGAAATGCAGGTGGGGGCCGGTGCTGTTACCGGTATTGCCTGATTTGGCCAGGGCCTGCCCGACCACCACCTGCTGCCCTTCGCGCACCGCCACCGAACCACGCATCAAATGCAGATACACGCCCATGGTGCCGTCGGGGTGCAGAATCCGCACGAAATTGCCCCCTGGGTTGGTGCCCCGTCCACTCTGGCCATTCTCGACCTTAACCACCATCCCACCTCGGGCGGCGATGATCGGCGTGCCCTCCGGCATGGCGATGTCCATCGCATAGCGGCTCCTGGGGCCGAAGTGGCTGAAACGTCCGTTGGGCCCCTGGGTCAGGCGAAATGGCCCGCCCTTCCAGGGAAACGGGTAGCGGTAAGCCAAAGAACGCTGGCCAGGGTCGCCCATGGCGTACTGGAAGCTTGTGGCGTACTGCAACTTGCCACCGGGCGCGGCCAGCACCGAACTCAGCACCTTGCTCGAACGCGGCCCCACCACGGCGCGGATGTTGCGCGGCTGGTTGCCACCGAAAGCGTTGGTCAGCTTGTCGATACGCAACTCGACCTGCATCGGCACATACAAGTCATTGCGCACCATGAAGCGCACGCCGCCCGGGAAGGTTTCGGCCTGCAAGCGCACCTTGCCATCGATGTGATCGAGGATCGGCTCGCTGAGCTCGAAGGTTTTCGCCCCCGGGCTGTAGCGGTCGGAGTACGAGACCACGCCGGAGTTGTCGACGGTCTTGTAGATCGTCATGCCCATGCTCGACGCCGAAGCTGAAAGCAAGGCACAGAAAAGCAGCAAGCGGGCGGCGGCTGGCATGATGGTGGCTTTTTGACAGGTATGGTCTGTCGAAGACTAGCAGCGGGATTTGGGAGCGGTATTGCAGCTGGTCGGAAGAACCCTGTAGAAGCGGGCAGCGCGGTGACTGGCACCGGCTTTGCCGGTGTTCGCGGGGCAAACACGCTCCTACAAGGGATCTGTTTATGGCCTTGATCAAGCGCCGGGGGTGAAGTGCTTCTGCTGGGTCCCGCGGGCAATCAGGCGCGACAGGTAGTCGAGTTTCTGCGCATCCTGGTCGACGAACTTGAAGGTCAGCTGCAGCCAGTCACTTTCTGGCTTGGGCTCCAGCGCCGCGATGGCGTGCAGATAGCCGTTCAGGCGCGCCACTTCGGCATTCTCGCCCTGCTCCAGGTCGAGCACTGCGCCCTCCAGCACCTGTGGCAACGCGGCACTGCGACGTACCACCAGCAACGCTTCCTTGAGGCTCAGCGCCTTGATCACGCAGGGCTGCGTGCCGCTGGCCAGGCGCAACTGGCCCTGCCCCCGCCCGGCCTGGGCCGCAGCCGCCGCAGTCTGCGGCTTCGGCGCATTGAGCAAAGGCTTGGCCGGCGCGGCAGCAGGGGCCGCCACCTTGGCCGCTTCAGGCTTGCCACCGGTCAGTGCACTCAGCGAGTCGTTGGCAAATGCCGAATTCACCCGTGCCGGTGCACCGGCCATCAGGCTTTCCAGCTTGCCGATCTTGCTCAGGGCTTTTTTCACCTTGGTCAACAGCTGTTCGTTGGTGAACGGCTTGCCGACAAAGTCGGAGACGCCGGCCTGGATGGCCTGGATCACGTTCTCCTTGTCACCACGGCTGGTCACCATGATGAATTGCAGGTCCTTCATCTCCGGCTGCTGACGGCACCAGGTCAGCAGTTCGAGGCCAGACATCTCTGGCATCTCCCAGTCGCACAGCACCAGGTCGAACGGTTCCTTGCCCAGCATGGCCATGGCCTTGCGACCGTTGACCGCGTCTTCGATGACCATGCCCGGGAAGGCATTGCGCAGGCACTTCCTCACCAGGTCACGAATGAACGGTGCGTCATCCACGACCAGCACATTGACTTTACTCATCGATACTCCTCTTGTACCCGACTAGCCTACCGCGCAATGGTGGCCACTTGCCAACTCTAGGGTCACGCCGGGACTTCTTCGCATCGTTCGCGGGTGCCTGCTGATTGCTCTGCCACACACGAAAACGCCCGGCACGGGCCGGGCGTCGATGCTCGGGAGCAATCTTATTTATCGTCAGGTTTGCCCGGAACATTAGCAATTTCGGCGTCACCCACAGTGCCTTCGACCTCTGCCTTCATGCGCTTGAGGCCCATGTGACGTACGTCGGTACCGCGCACCAGGTAAATCACCAGCTCCGAGATGTTGCGCGCGTGGTCGCCGATGCGCTCCAGCGAACGCAACACCCAGATCACGCTGAGCACCCGCGTGATCGAACGCGGATCTTCCATCATGTAGGTGACCAGTTCGCGCAGGGCGGTCTTGTACTCGCGGTCGATGGTCTTGTCGTACTGGGCCACCGCCAGCGCCAGGTCGGCGTCGAAGCGGGCGAAGGCATCGAGGGCGTCGCGCACCATGTTGCGCACCTGGTCGCCGATGTGGCGCACCTCGACGTAGCCACGCGGCGACTCGCCTTCCTCGCACAGCTGGATGGCGCGGCGGGCGATCTTGGTCGATTCGTCACCGATACGCTCAAGGTCGATCACCGACTTGGAGATGCTGATGATCAGGCGCAGGTCGGAGGCCGCCGGTTGGCGGCGGGCGAGGATGCGCAGGCACTCCTCGTCGATGTTGCGCTCCATCTGATTGATCTGATCGTCGACTTCACGCACCTGCTGGGCCAGACCCGAGTCGGCCTCGATCAGCGCGGTAACGGCATCGTTCACCTGCTTCTCGACCAGGCCACCCATGGCCAGCAAGTGGCTGCGCACCTCTTCGAGTTCGGCGTTGAACTGCTGGGAAATATGGTGCGTCAGGCTTTCTTTGTTGATCATGTGTTCGCTCCGCGAAGCAGCTGCAAGCTTCAAGTAGTTCGTATCGTTCCCAGGGCAAAGCGGCCTTAGCCGTAACGACCGGTGATGTAGTCTTCGGTCTGCTTCTTCGCCGGGTTGGTGAACAGGGTGTCGGTATCACCGAATTCGACCAGTTTGCCCATGTACATGAACGCGGTGTAGTCCGAAACACGGGCCGCCTGTTGCATGTTGTGGGTCACGATGACGATGGTGTACTTGGATTTCAGTTCGTAGATCAGCTCTTCGACCTTCAGCGTCGAGATCGGGTCCAGCGCCGAGCACGGTTCGTCGAGCAGCAGTACTTCCGGCTCGACGGCAATGGTACGGGCGATCACCAGGCGCTGCTGCTGGCCGCCGGACAGGCCCAGGGCGGACTCGTGCAGGCGGTCCTTGACCTCCTCCCACAGGGCGGCGCCCTTCAAAGCCCACTCTACGGCCTCATCGAGCACGCGCTTCTTGTTGATGCCCTGGATACGCAGGCCGTAGACCACGTTCTCGTAAATGGTCTTGGGGAACGGGTTGGGCTTCTGGAACACCATACCCACCCGGCGACGCAGCTCGGCCACGTCTTCGCCCTTGCGGTAGATGTTGTTGCCGTACAGGTTGATGGCGCCTTCCACGCGGCAGCCGTCGACCAGGTCGTTCATGCGGTTGAAGGTGCGCAGCAGGGTCGACTTGCCGCAGCCGGACGGGCCGATGAAGGCGGTCACGCGCTGCTTGGGGATGTTCATCTGCACGTCGAACAGGGCTTGCTTGTCACCGTAGAACAGGCTCAGGCCCGGCACTTCGATGGCCACGGTTTCTTCGGCCAGGCGCAGGCCCTGCTTGTCGCGACCCAGGGCAGACATGTCGATGCCGCGGGTGTGGGATTCGTTCTGCATGGTCAACTCCATACGCTTTCAATTCGTTTCAAAGGGCCGCCCGGCTGGCAGGCGGCACGCTTGCAATTCAGGTTCAGCTGTCGAGCGCCTTGTACTTCTCGCGCAGGTGGTTACGTATCCACACCGCCGACAGGTTGAGGGTGGCGATCACCAGCACCAGCAGCAGCGCGGTGGCATATACCAGCGGGCGCGCCGCTTCGACGTTCGGGCTCTGGAAGCCGACGTCGTAGATATGGAAGCCCAGGTGCATGATCTTCTGGTCCAGGTGCAGGTACGGGTAGTTGCCGTCCAGCGGCAGCGATGGCGCCAGCTTCACTACACCCACCAGCATCAGCGGCGCCACTTCACCGGCGGCGCGGGCCACGGCGAGGATCATGCCGGTCATCATGGCCGGGCTGGCCATCGGCAGAACGATCTTCCACAGGGTTTCGGCCTTGGTCGCACCCAAGGCCAGGGAGCCTTCACGCACGGTCCGCGGGATCCGCGCCAGGCCTTCCTCGGTGGCCACGATCACCACCGGAACGGCCAGCAGCGCCAGGGTCAGCGAAGCCCACAGCAGGCCTGGGGTACCCAAGGTCGGTGCCGGCAGCGCTTCAGGGAAGAACAGGCGGTCGATCGAGCCGCCCAGCACATAGACGAAGAAGCCCAGGCCGAACACGCCGTAGACGATCGCCGGTACGCCGGCCAGGTTGTTCACCGCGATACGGATCAGGCGGGTCACCGGGCCTTGCCTGGCGTATTCGCGCAGGTAGACCGCAGCCAGCACGCCAAACGGCGTGACGATCACGGCCATGATCAGGGTCATCATCACGGTGCCGAAAATCGCCGGGAAGATACCACCCTCGGTGTTGGCCTCACGCGGGTCATCACTGAGGAAATCCCAGACCTTGGTGAAGTAGGTGCCCATCTTGCTGAAGCCAGACATGCCGTTCGGCTGGATGGCGTGTACCACCTTGCTCAGGTTGATTTCCACTTCACGGCCGTTGCCGTCGCGGGCCACCAGGCTATCGCGGGCGAAGGCCTGGTGCAGGCCCAGCAGGCGGTCCTCGATGGCCTTGTAACGGCTGTTCAGTTCGGCGCGTTCGGCGTCCATGTCGGCCTGGGCGGCGGCGTCCAGCTTGCCGTCCAGTTCCAGCTTGCGACCGTGCAGGCGCAGGCGTTCGAGGCCATGGTTGATGGCACCGATGTCTTTCTTTTCGAGGGATTGCAGTTCGCTGTTGAGCTGGTTGGCACGCTTGAGACGGGCTTGCAGCTCGCTCCAGGCCTCCGGGCCTTGGGCAACCACGCGGCCCTCTTCCTTGACGCTGACCAGGTAGCCGTAGTAGTTGCCCCACTCGCGGCGCTCCAGGGCGATCAGGTCGGCCGGGCTCTGCTCGTCGACCAGCCAGTCGCCGACCACCCAGGTGAAGTCGTTGCCATTGAGGTCACGGTTACCCACCTTGATCAGCTCGCGGGTCATGAACTCCGGGCCGTCGTCCGGCACCGGCAGGCCGGCGCCCTTGAGCCGGGCACGCGGCACTTCTTCCTTCTGCACCACTTCGCCGATGACGACATGGTCGGCCTGGCCAGGCACCTTGTAGGTGGCCTGGATCAGGTCGGCCGGCCAGAAGTGGCCCAGGCCGCGCACGGCGATCACCGCCAGCAGGCCGACGGTCATGATCACCGCCATGGCCACCGCGCCACCGCTGATCCAGACGCCTGGGGCGCCGCTCTTGAACCAGCCTTTGAGGGAATCCTTTTTCACGGATCGCTACCTTTCTATCAAAGCGACGAGTATTTCTTGCGCAGACGCTGGCGAATCAGCTCGGCCAAGGTGTTCATGACGAAGGTGAACATCAGCAGCACGAGGGCGGCGAGGAACAGCACGCGATAGTGGCTGCCGCCGACTTCCGACTCAGGCATTTCCACCGCCACGTTGGCGGCCAGGGTGCGCATGCCTTCGAACAGGTTCAGTTCCATCACCGGAGTGTTGCCGGTGGCCATCAGCACGATCATGGTCTCGCCCACCGCACGGCCCATGCCGATCATCAGCGCCGAGAAGATGCCCGGGCTGGCAGTGAGGATGACCACGCGGGTCAGGGTCTGCCACGGCGTGGCACCCAGGGCCAGAGAGCCCAGGGTCAGGCTGCGCGGCACGCTGAACACGGCGTCTTCGGCGATCGAGTAGATGTTCGGGATGACCGCGAAGCCCATGGCGATACCTACCACCATGGCGTTGCGCTGGTCATAGCGCAGGCCGAGGGTGTGCTCGATCCACAGACGCATGTCACCGCCGAAGAACCAGCTTTCCAGGTACGGGCTGACAGCCAGGGCCATCCAGCCGATCGCCAGGATCACCGGGATCAAGATTGCCGCTTCCCAGCCATCCGGGATGCGCAGGCGGATCGACTCTGGCAGGCGGCTCCAGGTATAGCCTGCCAGCAGAATGCCGATGGGCATGATCAGGAACAGGCTGAATACGCCGGGCAGGTGGCCTTCCAGGTACGGGGCTAGGAACAGGCCGGCGAAGAAGCCGAGGATCACCGTCGGCATCGCTTCCATCAGTTCGATCACCGGCTTGACCTTGCGGCGCATGCCCGGGGCCATGAAGTAGGCGGTGTAGATGGCAGCGGCAATGGCCAGCGGGGCCGCCAGGATCATTGCGTAGAACGCGGCCTTGAGGGTACCGAAGGTCAGCGGCGACAGGCTCAGCTTAGGCTCGAAGTCGGTGTTCGAGGCGGTCGACTGCCAGACGTATTTAGGCTCGTCGTAGTTTTCGTACCAGACCTTGCCCCACAGCGCACTGAAGGAAATTTCCGGGTGCGGGTTGCGCAGGCTCAGCGGCAGCAGCTTGCCGCCTTCTTCGATGATGATGCGGTTGGCTCGCGGCGACAGGGCCAGGATGCCTGCACCTTCGGCAGCCTGCTCGACCAGCAGTGTGCGGTGCGCGGTACTGTGGAACACGCCGAGCTTGCCGTCGGAGTCCAGGGCGATGAAGCCCTTGCGGCGCTCTTCGGCGTCGATCTGCGCGATCGGTGCCTTGCCCAACTGGAAGGTCCGGATCTGCTTGAAGCGCTGCTCGCCATCCGGGTCGCGGGCCATGAACCACTGGGCCAGGCCGCCCTTGGAGTCACCGATGATCAGCGAGATGCCGCCCACCAGCTGGGCGGTGGCGGTGACTTCGGTGTCGGCGCTTTCGGCCAGCTTGTAGCGGCCATTGAGGCTCTTGTCGCGCAGGCTGAAGACATCGGCGGTGGCGCGACCGTTGATCACGTACAACCACTGCTGACGCGGGTCGATGAAGATGTTCTTCACCGCTTCGGTCATCTGCGGCAATTCGATGCGGTTCTGCTCGGTGCTGGTCTCACCGGTCAGCATGTTTTCAGTCTGCGACAGCTCGACCACTTGCAGGTGCGCACCGGTGGAACCGGCCAGCACCAGGGTTTCGCCGTTGACGTTGACGCTCACGTGCTCCAGCGCACGGCCCTGCTCATCGAGCACGAACGGCGCCTGGCCGTACGGGTAGTCGATACCTGGGGTGATGGTCTTCTTGTTGTCCGGGTAGGTGATCTTGTAGGTGTGGTGGAACACCAGTGCCTGACCATTGGACAGGCCGAGCACGATCAGCGGGCTACCCGGCTGGTCGGCGCTGATCGAAGTGACCTGGGTACCTGCCGGCACTGGCAGATCGACATGCTTGAGTTCTTTACCGCCTTTGGTGTCGAAGAAAATGGCCTGACCCTTGTCCGAAACGCGCATGCCAACCAGGTTCTGCTCTTCAAGGGCGATCATCAGTGGCTTGCCGGCATCCTGTTGCAACCAGGTCGGCTCCAGGGCTTTTTTGCTGGTCAGCTCGGCACCCTGGAACAGTGGCAGCACCACATAAGCCAGGTAGAAGAAGATCAGCGTGATAGCTGCCAATACGGCTAGCCCGCCCACCAGTACATACCAGCGGGTCAGGCGATCCTTGAGGGCGCGCATCCGGCGCTTGCGTTGCAGCTCGGGCGTATTGAAGTCAATCCGCACGGGCGGGGAGTTTGGGGTCATTGTGGAATTGGCCAGATCATTCATGCGCACACCCTAGCGGTCCCGTATGACAAAAACATGACAGTGAGTTGACGCAAAAAAGCCCGCCGCACAGGAACCCTGGCACCGGACTGGAAAGTCGTGGAAGAGGCCGGGCATCAGCACCGGCCTCATCCTCAGTTAGTTACTTCTTTGCAACATTGTCCGAGTGGGACAGGCCCAGGTCAGCCAGGGTCTTGTCGACCACTTTGGCCGGCAGCGGGATGTAGCCATCCTTCACCACGACCTGCTGGCCAGCTTGCGACAGCACCAGCTTGACGAACTCGGCTTCCAGCGGGGCCAGAGGCTTGTTTGGCGCCTTGTTGACGTACACATACAGGAAGCGCGACAGCGGGTACGAGCCGTTCAGGGCGTTGGCTTCGTTGTCTTCGATGAACTCGCCGCCTTCTTTCTTGGCCAGGGCCACGGTCTTGACGCTGGCAGTCTTGTAACCGATGCCCGAGTAGCCAATGCCGTTCAGCGAGGAGCTGATCGACTGCACGACCGAAGCCGAGCCAGGTTGTTCGTTGACGCTAGGCTTGAAGTCGCCTTTGCACAGGGCTTCTTCCTTGAAGTAGCCGTAGGTGCCCGATACCGAGTTGCGGCCGAACAGCTGAACCGGCTTGTTGGCCAGGTCGCCGGTCACGCCCAGGTCACCCCAGGTCTTGACTTCGGCTTTGGCGCCGCACAGGCGGGTGGACGAGAAGATGGCATCAACCTGGGCCATGGTCAGGCCTTTGATCGGGTTGTCCTTGTGCACGAACACAGCGAGGGCGTCGACGGCAACCGGGATGGCGGTTGGCTTGTAGCCGTACTTCTGCTCGAAGGCCTGCAGCTCGACATCCTTCATCTTGCGGCTCATCGGGCCGAGGTTGGCGGTGCCTTCGGTCAGCGCGGGTGGCGCAGTCGAGGAACCGGCAGCCTGAATCTGGATGTTTACGTTCGGATATTCCTTTTTGTAGGCCTCAGCCCACAGAGTCATCAAGTTCGCGAGCGTGTCGGAACCGACGCTGGAGAGGTTGCCCGATACACCGGTGGTCTTGGTGTAGGTCGGGATTGCAGGGTCGACAGCGGCTACCGCGTTGGCGGTCGCAACGCCAGCGGCGACAAAGGTCAGGGCCGCCATCAAACGCTTCAGTTTCATGCCTTGCTCCTAGCAGGAATATTTGGGGTGTTGGATGGAACGGGGCCAAGTATCTGCAGGCCGCATGAATACGATATGACTCAAATGTGACAAATGGATGAAAGGCCATCACTGAAAACAGGAGTGGCCTCTTCGCGACTGAAGCCGCGAAGAGGCCAGCAGTCTCGGTGCAGATCAGCGCTTGTTGGCGAGCAGGTACAGACCCACCATCAGACCAACGGCACAAAGACCTGCCACATAGTAGGCAGGTGCCATCGGGCTCACCTTGAGGAGCGCCGTCACGACCATCGGCGTCAGGCCACCAAAGATGGCGTAGGCCACGTTGTAGGAGAACGACAACCCGCTAAAGCGCACCACCGCCGGGAACGCCTTGACCATCACGTACGGCACCGCGCCGATCACACCCACGCACAAGCCGGTCACTGCATACAGCGGGAACAGCAGCTCAGGATGGGTCGGCAGGCTGTGGTAGAAGGTCCAGGAGCTGGCCAGCAGCAGCAGGCTGCCGATCACGAACACCCGGCCCGCACCGAAGCGGTCGGCCAGGCTGCCGGCGCCGATGCAGCCGAAGCTGAGCAGCACGATTGCCAGGCTGTTGGCCTTGAGCGAATCGGTGGGGCTGACGTGGTAGATGCTCTGCAGCAACGCCGGGGTCATCAGGATCACTACGACGATGCCGGCAGACAGCATCCAGGTCAGCAGCATCGACAGGATGATCGGGCCACGGTGGTCGCGCAGCACCGCGCGCAGCGGCAGCTCTTCGGCCAGGGCCTTGCGCTGCTGCATCTCGGCGAACACCGGGGTTTCGTGCAGCCAGCGGCGCAGGTACACCGAGAACAGGCCGAACACACCGCCGAGCAGGAACGGGATACGCCAGGCGTAGTCAGCCACTTCCTCGGCGCTGTAGAGGGTGTTGATCAGGGTCGCCACCAGCGAACCGAGCAGGATGCCCGCCGTCAGGCCCGCGGTCAGGGTCCCGCAGGCGTAGCCGGTGTTGCGCTCCGGCACATGCTCGGAGACGAACACCCAGGCGCCCGGTACCTCGCCACCGATGGCCGCGCCCTGGATCACCCGCATCAGCAGCAACAGGATCGGCGCCCACAGGCCGATCTGCGCATACGTCGGCAGCAGGCCCATGATCAGGGTCGGCAACGCCATCATGAAGATGCTCAGGGTGAACATCTTCTTGCGCCCGAGCAGGTCGCCGAAGTGGGCCATGACGATGCCACCCAGCGGTCGTGCCAGGTAGCCGGCGGCGAAAATGCCGAAGGTCTGCATCAGGCGTAGCCACTCAGGCATGTCGGCGGGGAAGAACAGCTTGCCGACCACCGTGGCGAAGAACACGAAGATGATGAAGTCGTAGAACTCCAGGGCTCCGCCCAGGGCGGACAGTGAGAGGGTCTTGTAGTCACTGCGGGTCAGCGGCCGCGTGGGCTGCTCGATACTGCTCGGCACGGAGGTCATCGCTCTTCGTTCTCTTGTAGGTCATGCAGGCCGCTTGGCACGCGGCTTCTGGATTGGGGCGAGGAGCGAAGATAGCAAATTGCCGAGCTGCGCTGAAAGCGATACAAAATCCATACACATATTCATAAATACGCGGTCGTCGCTGGGCGATTGGCTATATATACTGGCCGTTCGTAGGAAAAGGTTGCCTTAACCTGGGAAGTTGTGCGAAAACGCCGGTCGTGATGTCAGACGGTTTCGCAGAGTTTCCCTACGGCCGCCCAGCGAAACGGAATCGGCGTAGTATGTTGTCAGCTGAATCGTTTTCCCGGCCTTGCGCCACACCAACGAAAGCGTCACGGGTCAGAGGCCCCATCGCATGATTGAGCTCGAACAAGAAGATCCTATCCCGCAAGGCGACCTGGCCTTGCAGATCACCGCGCTGCCGCGCGAAACCAATGGCTTCGGCGACATCTTCGGCGGCTGGCTGGTCGCGCAGATGGACCTGGCCGGCACCGCCATGGCCAGCCGCGTCGCCGGTGGCCGAGTGGCCACGGTATCCATCGACCGCATGGCATTCCTGGTGCCGGTGGCCGTTGGCGCACAACTGTCGTTCTATACCCAGACCCTGGAAATCGGCCGCAGCTCGATCCGCATGATGGTCGAGGTGTGGAGTGACGACCCGCTGTCCAGCGAGTGGCGCAAGGTTACCGAAGCGACATTCGTGTTCGTCGCCATCGATGGCAGTGGCCGAACCCGCTCGGTGCCTCGTCGCTGAGCCTCGCGAGCGGTAAACTCATTGCACGTCACCGGGTCCAAGGGCCCACAGGCAATCAATGAGACGAGCGTAATGGCTACCTTCAAGGTCGAATCCGAGCAACACGGCGAACTCAACTGCTGGCGCATCAGCAGCGACCGCGCCGAACTACTGATCGCCCAGCAGGGCGCGCAGATCCTCAGCTACCAGCGTGTTGGCGAGCCACCGCTGCTGTGGCTGAGCGACCAGGCCATCTTCCGCCAAGGCAAATCGGTGCGTGCCGGTGTGCCGGTGTGCTGGCCGTGGTTTGGCAACTTGCAGCGCAATCCCGCATCCGTGCAGGACATGTACTGTGGCAAGCAGGCTCCCGCCCATGGCTTGGCGCGTACGCGTGACTGGCAGTTGCTGGGCGTCGAAGAAAAAGGCGATGACCTGCACATCGAATTCGAGCTGCCCCAGGCCCAGGGCGAGCTACTGGGCTGGTCACATGATGTCGAGCTGAAGCTGCAGATCGTACTGGGTGATGAGCTCAGCGTATCTTTGAATAACCGCAACATGGGCAACAGCCCCGTGACCATCAGCCAGGCCCTGCACAGTTACTTTGCCGTCAGCGACGTGCGCCAGGCGTGGGTCGAAGAGGTCGAAGGGCTGCAGTACATCGAAACCCTGGCTGACTGGGAACAGCGCCAGCAGCAGGGTGCGTTGGGCTTTGCCGGGGAAACTGACCGGATCTACCTGGATACGCCGCAGAAGCTGAGCATTGTCGATCCGTACTGGGAGCGGCGGATCACCCTGACCTGCACCGGGTCGCGCTCAGCGGTGATCTGGAATCCTTGGACCGAGCGGGCCAAGGAGCTGGCGGACATGGCCGATGACGGCTGGCAGCGGATGCTGTGCATCGAGACGGCGAATGTCTGGGATGATGTACTGGAACTCAAGCCCGGGGCCAGTCATTCGCTGCAGGTCAGGATCGCTAGCACAGCGATTTGATTGCTGCTTTGGCAGGCCTGGCCTCTTCGCGGGCTTCCCCGCGAAGGGGCCGGTACAGGCGATCAGAGGTCGGCGTCTTCCACCACCCTCACCTTCCCCGCATCCAGCGCATAGGCCGCATCGGCCAGGTCATTGCTGACCTTCTCCACCTTCAGTTTGCCGCTGACCCAAAGCGGCGTATAGATGTCATCGATCTTCAGGCCCTTCGGATACCGCACCAGTACCAACTGGTTGGGCGGCGGCGGCGGCAAGTGGATGCATGCGCCTGGGTAAGGCACAAGGAAGAACAACGTGCTGTTGCCCTTGGCATCGCTTTCCAGCGGCACCGGGTAGCCGCCCAGGCGGATGTCCTTGCCGTCCATGGCGGCCACGGTCTTGGTCGAATACATCACCGCCGGCAGGCCCTTGCTCTGCTTCAGGCCGCCCTTGGCGGTGAAGGTGCCATTGGCTTCCGGCGAGTTGTGGTCGATTTCGGGCATCTCTTCGAGCGCCTTCTGGTCCGACTTGGGCATCAGCTCCAGCCAGTCGGTTTCGGGCAGTTCGGCATGGGCCAGGGTACTGGCCAGAAGCAACGGAATGAGGAAAAAGGCACGCATGGAAATGCTCGGCAACTCGGGATGAATTGCCGGGCATTCTAACCAGTATTCAGCGTTTCTTGATGAATCCGTAGATCACCAGAAGGATGATCGCACCAACCAGCGCACCGATGAATCCTGCGGCCTGGCCCGCCTGGTAGATCCCCAGTGCCTGGCCGCCATAGGTGGCGAGCAGGGAGCCGGCGATACCCAGCAGAATGGTCATGATCCAGCCCATGCTGTCGTCGCCCGGCTTGAGGAAGCGAGCCAGCAGGCCGACGATGAGGCCGATGAAGATGGTTCCAATGATGCCCATGGCAATCCCTCTGAAGTGAAGATGGAACAAGCCAAAGCCTAGACAGCGGTTTGGCTTGTTGCCATTTTCAGAGGGCAGACCCCGAGCAGAAGTTCGATCAGTTGCTGATCAATGCTTCCACTTCGGCAATCTTGGCGTTCAGGCTGACCATGTCCTGGCAGCGCAGGGTGGCGTGGCCGACCTTGCGCCCGACCTTGAAGGCCTTGCCATAGTGGTGCAGGTGGCAGCCGTCAATGGCCACGACCTTTTCAACCGCCGGCACTTCGCCGATGAAGTTGAGCATGGCGCTTTCACCGACCTTGGCAGTCGAGCCCAGCGGCAGGCCGGCCACGGCGCGCAGGTGGTTCTCGAACTGGCTGCACTCGGCGCCTTCGATGGTCCAGTGCCCGGAGTTATGCACACGCGGGGCGATTTCGTTGGCCTTCAGGCCACCGTCGACTTCGAAGAACTCGAAGGCCATCACGCCGACGTAGTCCAGCTGTTTGAGCACGCGGCCGACATAGTCTTCGGCCAGCCCCTGCAGCGGGTGCGCCTGGCTGGCCACCGACAGTTTCAGGATGCCGCTCTCGTGGGTGTTGTGCACCAACGGATAGAAACGGGTTTCGCCATCGCGGGCACGCACCGCCACCAGCGATACTTCGCCAGTGAACGGCACGAAGCCTTCCAGCAGGCAAGGTACGCTGCCCAGCTCGGCGAAGGTGCCAACCACGTCTTCCGGCGAGCGCAGAACCTTCTGGCCCTTGCCGTCGTAGCCCAGGGTGCGGGTCTTCAGCACGGCCGGCAGGCCGATGCTGGCGACCGCTGCGTCGAGGTCCGCCTGCGAGAGGATGTCGGCGAAGGCCGGGGTCGGGATGCCCAGGTCGCGGAACATGCTCTTCTCGAACAGGCGATCGCGGGCGATGCGCAGCGCTTCGGCACTCGGATAGACCGGGACGAACTGCGACAGGAAAGCCACGGTCTCGGCCGGGACGCTCTCGAATTCGAAGGTCACCAGGTCGACTTCGTCGGCCAGCTGGCGCAGGTGGTCCTGGTCGCCATAGTCGGCACGCAGGTGCTCGCCCAGCGTGGCCGCACAGGCGTCCGACGCCGGGTCGAGGAAGGCGAAGTTCATGCCCAGCGGGGTGCCCGCCAGGGCCAGCATGCGGCCCAGCTGGCCGCCACCGATTACACCGATCTTCATGGGTTCAGCCTCAAGCCTGGCGCGGGTCTGGATTGTCCAGCACGGTGTCGGTCTGCTCGCTGCGGAACTGCTTCAGCGCCGCGTGGTACTGCGGGTACTTGGCACCGAGGATGCTCGCCGACAGCAGAGCGGCGTTGACGGCGCCAGCACGGCCGATGGCCAGGGTGGCAACCGGCACGCCGGCAGGCATCTGCACGATCGACAGCAGCGAATCGACGCCCGACAGCATCGACGACTGGACAGGCACGCCCAGCACCGGCAGGTGGGTCTTGGCGGCACACATGCCTGGCAGGTGGGCAGCGCCACCGGCACCCGCAATGATCACCTCGATGCCACGCCCTTCGGCCTCTTCGGCGTACTGGAAAAGCAAGTCCGGGGTGCGGTGGGCGGAAACCACCTTCACTTCGTAGGGAATGCCGAGTTTTTCCAGCATATCGGCGGTGTGGCTAAGGGTGGACCAATCGGACTTGGAGCCCATGATCACGCCAACCAGTGCACTCATCGTCGAGCCTCTCCTGCAAGCGCCTTCTGGCGCGCTAAAAGCAACAAGCCACGCAGGTGGACCGGCGTGGCTTGTCATACGGATTCTGAATCGACCGGGTCGGTCGAAGGCGCGGGATTGTAGCGTATTTCTGGGCGGGCCGCCCACCCCCATAAGCACATGTCGGATCAAAGGGCAAGCTGTCTCGCGGGACAAGTTTTTCCCACTGCTGTACGAATCGGCGGCTGCAAGAGGATAGGACTTCGATGTTCAACTTTTCAGGAGCTAGAAATGACCAAGCGATTCCTTGCTGCACTGACTTTCAACATAACGATGGCACTGCAGGCAGCCCCTGCCTGGGCGGCGAAATCGCTGATAGTAACCCTCTATCCCCATGATGAACTGGGAGACATCAGTGACAACAAGATACGTCAGGATTTCGTACAGCCCTGGCTGAACGAAATGCGCGAATTAAGCAACCATTCGATTGAGGTCATCTTCAAACGCAATATTGCTGGCATCACTGATATCCGGTACCGGGAGATGTCTCCAGAAGATACTTACCAAACCTTCAGCAATGCCACTCCACCGCAGTTCAGTGGACAGAAATCGGTTTTGCTGGCGCGCGATACTTTCGGCCTTAACCGTGAAGGCACAGATACCCTTGGTTTGGCGAAATTAGGCTACCCCTACGGAATCGCTTCGCTTGCTACCTACACAGCTTTGGGGCACGAACTGGGTCATATGATGACCGCAACACACGAAGCGGCAGAACTACGCTACAACCCCTGGCGTTGCGAAACTTATGTGTTTCCGCTCCGCAATTCGCTTCGGTCTAATTGCTACCGCTACAGCGACGAGAACAGAGCAAGCATTTCCAGTTACTTGAACGAAACGCTCGGTCACTGAAAAGAAAGGTTCACTCCGACGTCGGTGTGTTTTCCAGCTTGCGCCACAACAAGCGCACGTTGGCCTTACGCACCAGTGCGCAGCGATACAGGCGAATCTCCAATGGCACGTGCCACTGGCTCCCGCCACAGATTGCAAGTTCCCCGCGCTCCAGCTCGCCACGCATCGACAGACGGGGCACCCAGGCGACACCCATGCCTTCCAGCGCCATGCTCTTGAGACTGTCAGCCATGGCAGTCTCATAAACGGTAGTGTATCGCAGATTGCGTTGACGTAGCAGCAGGTTCACCGAACGCCCCAGGAAGGCACCAGCGCTATAGGCCAACAACGGCACGCTGCTGTCGGCTTCAAGGTCGAACAGCGGCTTGCCGTTGGCATCCACTGCGCACACCGGAAGCATTTCGGTGGTGCCCATGTGCAGCGAAGGGAAGATCTCGGCATCCATCTGCAGGGCAGCGTCAGGGTCATAGAACGCCAGCATCAGGTCGCAACCCCCTTCCCTTAATGCATGCACCGCATCTCCGACGTTGGTCGCGACCAGGCGGGTGGCGATGTTCAAACCATCATTGCGCAACTGGGCTACCCAGCGTGGGAAAAAGCCCGATGCCAGCGAGTGCGCGGCAGACACCTGGATCACCTCACCCTGGCCACCTTCGAGGTGATGCAAATGGCGAAGAACTTCGCTCAACTGGTCGACAACGGTACGTGCAGTGACAAGAAACAGCTGCCCTGCCTCGGTCAGCTCGATCGGTGTGCGGGAACGATTCACCAGAGTCAACCCCAGCGCCGCTTCCAGGCTACGTATACGCCGGCTGAAGGCGGGCTGGGTGACGAAACGTCGCTCGGCCGCCTGGGAAAAACTGCGGGTGGAGGCCAGGGCACTGAAGTCCTCCAGCCACTTGCTTTCGAGGTTCATGAAGCAGATCTCCCAGAGCGCACCAAAATGGAACACGCTCGAATGTCAATTGGCGTCACATGAAACACTATGCCGTTTGTGCATAGGTTAGCGTGCAACAGCATTGGCCGCAAAATCCGCTTCAGGCCTAGGATTGGCGCCATTCCGGCATGTGCCGGGTCAAAATCGAGATGATATCCATCATGTCCTCCGCTGCATCGTTCCGCGTCGAAAAAGATCTGCTTGGTACCCTTGAAGTCCCTGCCGATGCCTACTACGGCATCCAGACCCTGCGCGCTGCCAACAACTTCCATCTCTCCGGTGTTCCGCTGTCGCACTACCCGAAGCTGGTCGTGGCCCTGGCCATGGTCAAGCAGGCCGCTGCCGACGCCAACCGTGAGCTGGGTCACCTGAGCGATGCCAAGCACGCTGCCATCAGTGCAGCCTGCGCCCGCCTGATCAAAGGCGATTACCACGACCAGTTCGTGGTGGACATGATCCAGGGTGGTGCCGGTACTTCCACCAACATGAACGCGAACGAAGTCATCGCCAACGTCGCACTGGAGGCCATGGGCCACCAGAAGGGTGAGTACCAGTACCTGCACCCGAACAACGACGTGAACATGGCGCAGTCGACCAACGACGCCTACCCGACCGCCATCCGCCTGGGCTTGCTGCTGGGCCATGACGCCCTGCTGGCCAGCCTCGACAGCCTGATCCAGGCCTTCGCTGCCAAAGGCAAGGAATTCGACCACGTACTGAAGATGGGCCGTACCCAGCTGCAGGACGCCGTGCCAATGACCCTGGGCCAGGAATTCCGCGCCTTCGCCACCACCATGACCGAAGACTTGCAGCGCCTGCGCTCGCTGGCTCCGGAACTGCTGACCGAAATCAACCTGGGCGGTACCGCCATCGGTACCGGCATCAACGCCGACCCGGGCTACCAGGCCCTGGCCGTACAACGCCTGGCCACCATCAGCGGCCAGCCGCTGGTACCGGCTGCCGACCTGATCGAAGCCACTTCCGACATGGGTGCCTTCGTACTTTTCTCCGGCATGCTCAAGCGTACCGCGGTCAAGCTGTCGAAGATCTGCAACGACCTGCGCCTGCTGTCCAGCGGCCCACGCACCGGCATCAACGAGATCAACCTGCCAGCGCGTCAGCCAGGCAGCTCGATCATGCCAGGCAAGGTCAACCCGGTTATCCCGGAAGCGGTCAACCAGGTGGCCTTCGCCATCATGGGCAACGACCTGGCCCTGACCGTCGCCGCCGAAGGTGGCCAGCTGCAGCTGAACGTGATGGAGCCGCTGATCGCCTACAAGATCTTCGACTCGATCCGCCTGCTCCAGCGCGCCATGGACATGCTGCGCGAGCACTGCATCGTCGGCATCACTGCCAACGAACAGCGCTGCCGTGAACTGGTCGAGCACTCGATCGGCCTGGTCACCGCCCTGAACCCTTACATCGGCTACGAAAACGCCACCCGTATCGCTCGCGTTGCCCTGGAAACCGGCCGCGGCGTACTGGAACTGGTGCGTGAAGAGAAGCTGCTGGACGACGCGATGCTCGACGACATCCTGCGTCCGGAAAACATGATCGCTCCACGTCTGGTTCCGCTGAAGGCGTAACTCAGACCGCTGCAAACAGTCTCACCAGGTCGAGGGACTAGACACCTCTCAACCTTTCAAAGGCCCGAGCGCACGCTCCGGGCCTTTTTTTTCGCCTCATGAATGCCGCGCCAGCCATGCCGTGCCGGTATCGGCACACAACTTGCTCCATAATGCCTCCCAGGCCCACGGGATGACCGAGCATGCTGCACAGCCACCTGACCACCCTCAACGCGGTTTCGCTGATCCTCAACCTGTTCCGGGAAGAAGGCTGCGAGGCGACGACGTTGCTCGCCGGCAGCGGCATAGGCCCGGCCGACCTGGGCCATAGCGACGCGCGCATCACCACCCAGCAAGAGTTGCAGGTGTGCGCCAATGCCGTGGCCCGGCGCGAAGAGATCGGCCTGGAACTGGGCCGTCGCATGCATGTGTCGTGCTACGGCATGCTCGGTTACGCCCTGCTCTCCAGTGCCACTTTGGGTGACGCCCTGCGCCTGGCGCTGCATTATCCGGCACTGCTGGGAACAGTCTTCAAGCTGCGCCTGGTCGACGATGGCCAGCGCGTCTGGTTCAGCGCCAGTGAATGCCATGACAGCCCAGCCCTCGCCGCCTTCAATGCCGAGTTCTGCCTGGTGTCGCTGAAAGTGATCTGCGATGACCTGCTCGGCCGCACTCTGCCGCTGCTCGGCGCCCGCTTCGAGCACCCACGCCCCGGCTACCACGGTCTCTACACCAGCGCCTTCCAGTGCCCACTGACCTTCGACGCCGAGGACAACGCCTTTGCCTTCGAACGGCGCTGGCTGGACATGCCATTGCCGCTGGCCGATCCGATTACCCACAAGGCCATGAGTGAGCGCTGCCGGCGCCTGAACCTGGAATTCACCGGGCGCCAGGCCTGGCTTGGGCGGATCCGTCAGTTGTTGCTGCAACAACTGGACGCGGCGCCGGGCCTGGAGGGGCTGGCGCGACAGATGAACTGTTCGTCGCGGACCTTGCGTCGACACCTACAGGCGCTGGGCTGCAGTTATCAACAACTGCTCGATGAACTGCGCTTCGATCGGGCCAAGCAATTGCTGGCCGACGAACAGATGCCCATCTACAGGATCGCCGAGACCCTGGGGTTCAGCGAGACCGCGAGTTTCCGCCATGCATTCCAGCGTTGGAGCGGGGTCGCCCCCAGCCACTTCCGCGGTTGACCCGCAGTGGCCAACGAGCTTGGCCATATCGATCCCCTTTTGGCCGTTTGCGTCGTTCTCTGCCACCTGGCCGCCCGTGAAAATGGGCCCACGCCAGTCCCCCCCGGAGAACAACAAATGCTGACGATCTATTCCGATGATCACCGCCTGCACCATGGCCGCTGCGAGCTGATCGACGGCAAGCTGATGCCTTGCTTCGAAATGCCCTCACGCGCCGACCACGTCCTCGAACAAGTGAAAAAGCGCAACCTGGGCGACGTCCAGGGCCCGACCGACTTCGGCCGTGCGCCGCTGCAGCGCATTCACAGCGCCGACTATCTCGACTTCTTCCAGGGCGCCTGGGCACGCTGGGCCGCGCTCGGCCACGACGGCGACCTGCTGCCCTTCACCTGGCCCGCGCGCACCCTGCGCCAGGTCAAGCCAACCGGCCTGCATGGCGAACTGGGCTACTACAGCTTCGACGCCGGCGCACCGATCACCGCTGGCACCTGGCAAGCCGCCTACAGCGCCGCGCAGGTCGCCCTGACCGCCCAGGCTGCCATCCAGCAAGGCGCTCACTCGGCCTTCGCCCTGTGCCGGCCACCAGGGCACCACGCCGCCGCTGAAGTCATGGGTGGCTATTGCTACCTGAACAATGCTGCGATCGCCGCCCAGGCCTTCATCGACCAGGGCCGCGCCAAGGTGGCCATCCTCGACGTCGACTACCACCACGGCAACGGCACCCAGGACATCTTCTACCAGCGCAACGACGTGTACTTCGCCTCGATCCACGGCGATCCAACGGACGAATTCCCGTTCTTCCTCGGCTATGCCGATGAAACCGGTGAAGGCGCAGGTGAAGGCTGCAACATCAACTACCCACTGCCCGCCGGCAGTGACTGGGCAGCCTGGAGCGGTGCACTGGAAGACGCCTGCCAACGCATTGCCGCCTATGACGCCGACGTGCTGGTGATCTCCCTCGGCGTGGACACCTTCAAAGACGATCCGATCTCCCAGTTCAAACTGGATAGCCCGGATTACTTGGAGATGGGCAAGCGCATCGCCCAGCTCGGCAAGCCCACCCTGTTCGTGATGGAGGGTGGCTATGCTGTGGAAGAAATCGGTATCAACGCAGTCAATGTGCTGGAAGGCTTCCAGCGCGCCCAGCCAGGAGCCTGATCATGGTCCGACTCAAGCGTCTGCTCGCCCCGTTCATCGCTGCCACCCTGTTCACCGGTGCCCTGCAGGCTCACGCCGAGCAGCGCACCCTGCGTGTGTATAACTGGTTCGATTACATCACACCGCAGACCTTGAGCGACTTCCAGAAGGATAGTGGCGTCAAGCTGATCTACGACATCTTCGACACCAACGAAGCGCTCGAGGCCAAGCTGCTCACCGGCAACTCCGGCTACGACGTGGTAGTACCGTCCAACGTGTTCCTCGCCAAACAGATCGAAGCCGGGGTGTTCCAGCCGCTGGACCGCAGCAAGCTGCCGAACTGGCAACACCTGGACCCGGCGCTGATGAAGCTGATCGAGGCCAACGACCCGGGCAACAAGTTCGCCGTGCCTTACATGTACGGCACCATCCTGATCGGCTTCAACCCGGACAAGGTCAAGGCCGTGCTCGGCGACAAAGCCCCGGTCGACAGCTGGGACCTGATCTTCAAGGAAGAGAACATCGCCAAGCTCAAGCAGTGCGGCGTCGCGCTGCTCGACTCGCCGTCGGAGATCTTGCCGCTGGCCCTGCAGCACCTGGGCTTGCCCCCCAACAGTGACAAGCCGGACGACTACAAGAAGGCCGAAGCACTGTTGCTGAAGATCCGCCCGTACATCACCTACTTCCATTCCTCGAAGTACATGGCCGACATCGCCAATGGCGATATCTGCGTGGCGGTGGGCTACAGCGGCAGCTTCTCGCAGGCCGCCAACCGGGCGAAGGATGCGAAGAATGGCGTGGTGGTGGACATGCGCCTGCCCAAGGAAGGTGCACCAATCTGGTTCGACATGCTGGCGATCCCGAAGAACGCGGCAAACCCGGAGGATGCCCATGCATTCATCAACTACCTGCTGCGGCCTGAGGTGATCGCGCCGATCAGCGATTTCGTCGGCTATCCGAACCCGAACAAAGATGCTACCGACAAGGTGAGCCCGGCGATTCGCAACAACCCGAACCTGTACCCGACGGCGGAGGCGATGGCCAAGCTGTATACCCTCAAGCCGTTGACGCGTGAGGCTGAGCGGGCGCGGACCAGGGCCTGGACCCGGATCAAGTCCGGAACCTGATTTAGCACCGGGGGCCGCTGCGCGGCCCCATTCACGCTTTCCAGACCCTGCGCAATTTCAACAAGGACCCGGCAATCTCCCCTTCAGGCACCGCCGCAAACCCCAGCACCAGCCCAGCCCGCTTATCCACAGGCGCCTCGCTATCCTCCAGCCAGTAACTGCTCAGCGGGTTCACCTCCACCCCCACCGCTTCAGCTCTGGCCACCAACTCCTGCTCCCGCGCAAAGTTATCCACATCCACCTTCACATGCAGGCCCGCCGCCACCTCAGGCATCGCAGCCAGCCCAGGCACATCCACAGGCCATCCGGCCTTGAGCACATTGCGCCGGGTCAGCGCCGCCTTGCGCATGCGCCGGATGTGCCGCTGGAAGTGCCCTTGGGCCATGAATTCGGCCATCACGCACTGGGTGCCCACTTCCGAATGCCGTACCGCCAGTGCCCGCCCCTGGCTGAACGCCTGAAACAGCCGTGGTGGCAGCACCAGATAGCCCAGGCGCAATGCCGGAAAGGCGATCTTGCCAAAGGTCCCGACGTACAACACCCTCCCTTGGTGGTCGAGCGCTGCCAGCGGGGTCAAGGGCGCGCCGCTGTAACGGTATTCGCCGTCGTAGTCATCCTCGATGATCCAGCCATCGTTGCGCTCGGCCCAAGCCAGCAAGGCCAGGCGCCGCGGCAGGCTCATGGTCACGCCGGTCGGGTACTGGTGCGCCGGGGTGACATAGGCCAGCCGACAGTCCTTCAACTGCTCCAGGTGCTGGCAATCCATGCCCTCCTCGTCCACCGGCACGCCAGTCACCTTGCCACCGGCGACGGCGAAGGTATGCCCAGCGGCCCGATAACCCGGGTTTTCCACAGCCACGCCGTCGCCCGGTTGCAACAGCAACTGTGCACAAAGGCTGATGGCCTGCTGCGCACCACTGGTGATCACAATTTGTTCAGCTGTGCAGGAAAGACCACGCGATCGACGCAAGTAGGCGGCTATCAGCTCGCGTAACACTGGCTCACCGGCTGGGTCACCATAGCCCAGCTGCGCAGGCGAAGGATTGCGCCAGAAAGCCGCCTGCAGCTTGGCCCAGACGTCGAACGGGAATAAATCGAACGCCGGAATTCCGACTCGAAATGCCCTCGGCACACCGCTTTTTGGCGGCGGCAGATGGTTACTTTTCAACCGTTCCAATGGCTCACTGAAAAGCTTGTTGCTGGATAAAACCTCAGTGCTTTCCGAAGAAAATGTGGATAAGTCTGTTGATAAACCCAGGGATAACCCTGTGGACAGTTGTGTGGATAGTTTTGGCAGACGGCTCACATAAGTGCCATCCCCCACCCGGCTTTCGATGTAGCCCTCCGCATATAACTGGTCATAGGCACGCACCACGCTGTTGCGCGACAGCGCCAGCACGTTCGCCAGCTCACGCGTGGCCGGCAACCGAGTACCACTGCTCAAGCGACCATCCAGCACCCGCGCACGCAGGGCCTGGTAAAGCTGCTGGCTAAGACCACGACGACGATCAAGAACGATCCCGGCAGGATCGAAAGGCAATACGAGGGGGCGCTCGCTCATGAAATTGGACCTATCAAAACAGCCATAAATGGCTCTTACCCAGAACCAATAGCCTGCCTAGGATGGAAGCATTCGACAAGGACCCCCGCATGTACAACAGCAAACCCCACCAGGAACATGACCTTGAGCGCTTGCACCAGCACATGCGCGAAACCCGTCTGGCCGTGTTGGTCAGCCACGGTGAACAGGGCTTGCTGGCCACGCACCTGCCGGTGTTGCTCGACACCCAAGAGGGCGAGTTCGGCACCGTCTATGCCCACCTGGCGCGGGCTAACCGCCAATGGCAGGACCTGGAGCAAGGTGCCGAAGCACTGCTGGTGTTCCCGGGTGCCGACGCCTACGTCAGCCCCAGCTATTACCCGAGCAAGGCCGAAACCCCCAAGGTGGTACCGACCTGGAACTACCTTGCCGTGCACGCCTACGGCACGGCCAAAGTGATCCACGACGCCGCGCCACTGCTGCAGATCGTCAGCCGCCTGACCGACCGCCACGAACAGGGCCGCAGCGCGCCCTGGAAAGTCGCCGATGCCCCCGCCGACTACCTCGACGGCATGCTCCGCGCCATCGTCGGCATCCGCCTGCCCATCGCCCGTCTGCAGGGCGCGCGCAAGCTCAGCCAGAACCGCACGGCCGAAGATATCGCTGGGGTGCGTGATGGCCTGGGCGCCAGCCCGGATTACCTGGATAACCAACTTGCGGCGCACATGCGCCAACTCTGAAGGAAAAGCCCCATGCCCAGCGTTACCCTGCGCCCTGTCAGCGCCCAAGACCACGCCGCCTGGCTCGCCCTGTGGCAAGCCTACCTGCGCTTCTACCAGACCGAGCTGGCAGAGGAAGTAAGCCTCAGTACCTGGCAACGCCTGCTCGACCCTAACGAGCCAACCCATTCGACCCTTGCCTGGGTCGATGGCAAGGCAGTGGGCATGGTCAACTTCATCTACCATCGTTCCAACTGGAGCATCGAGAACTCCTGCTACCTGCAGGATCTCTACGTCGACAGCAGCCAGCGGGGCCTGGGCATCGGCCGCCAGCTGATCGAACACGTGTACGCCACGGCCAAGGCCGCCGGCTGCATCAAGGTGCACTGGCTGACCCACGAAACCAATGCCACCGCCATCAGCCTGTACGAGCAGGTTGCCGAGCGCCCGAGCTTCATCCAATTCCGCAAAGGGTTGTAGGCCACATGACTGACACACTGAACTG
Source organism: Pseudomonas sp. HS6-2 (assembly GCF_049325675.2). NCBI lineage: Bacteria > Pseudomonadati > Pseudomonadota > Gammaproteobacteria > Pseudomonadales > Pseudomonadaceae > Pseudomonas > Pseudomonas sp. HS6-2. The sequence goes on from NZ_CM143906.1 coordinate 6,199,210, forward strand.
GAAACCTGCTGCATCGCCCAAGGCCGAGCCCATCGACGGCCGCTTCATCCGCCTCGAGAAACTCGACCCGGCGCGCCACGGCGACGACCTCTGGCTCGCCCTGCAAGGCCCGGACTCCGACCCGGTGCTGTGGGACTACCTGCCCTATGGCCCGTTCACTGAGCGTGCGGCCTTCGACCGCTGGCTGCAAGGTAACGCCGCCAGCCACGATCCGCTGTACTACACCGTGGTCGATCGCACCAATGGCCAGGCTCAGGGCGTGCTCACCCTGATGTCTATCGTGCCCGACCACGGCCGTATCGAGATCGGCCACGTCGCCTTCGGCGCACCGATGCAACGCACCCCCAAGAGTACCGAGGCTGTCTACCTGTTGGGCAAGCTGGGCTTCGAGCTGGGCAACCGCCGCCTGGAGTGGAAGTGCAACAACGCCAACGCCCGCTCCAAGCGCGCAGCGGAGCGGTTCGGCTTCACTTTTGAAGGCGTGTTCCGCAAGCACCTGGTAGTGAAGGACCACAATCGGGATACGGCGTGGTATTCGATTACCGATGATGAGTGGCCACAGGTGGCGGCCGGGTTCGAGCGGTGGTTGAGCGCAGAGAATCAGAAGCCAGAAGGCCAGGCACGAACACTTGAAGACTGCCGCAGAGGCTGATTCGTCGAGATCGATCACGGACCAGCGGGCCTGTGATCGGCCTGAGAGGATTACCTGATCTGGCTCACGCGCCTGACGACACCCATCTGCAAACCAAATGGCTTAAATACGGCGTTTAACGACTTGAGCGTGGGATTACCATCCCCCTGCTCAATCTGAATGAGCGTACGCACGGAAATCTTGCACATCCGCGCAAACTGGGTCTGCTGCATCTTCGCCACCTCCATACGGAGCCGTCGCACGGCAGCCCCCAGTTCAAGGCTGCCTTCGGCAATACCTTCGCGCACGCCGTCGATCATCAGCCCGCGTGCATCGATGGAAACTGTCATGCCAACCCCCACTCCGCCATTCGGCGCTCAAGCTTGCCCAGCGCAATCGCCGGGTGATTCATCACTGCATCGGGGAGCCCAAGACCGGACAAGATATCCGGCAATGCCAACAGATGCTGGGCATCCTGCCGTAGACGTTGATAAGCCTCGCCCGGATCAACGAATTCAGCCAGCGCATCACAGGCCGCCTGCCAATCGATTTCGCCTGCTCGTTCGATCGAAGCAGGCCACTTGGTGGTTCGTGTTATCCCTTCCTGATCCATCACCATCGGCGCAAGGTCATAGATAGGTGCGAGACGCACCGTGTCGCGGGTACGAATGATCGCCGTATTGCGCCCGTGGTTATCGGCGTTACCCAGGATCTTGTTGATCAGATCGCGTCGCAGATAATCCGCAATCAGGTCAGGCACCTCTTTGCCTTGTCCGGCCATCTTCCACAGCCCGGCGAGCGCCTTGATTACCTCGCGGTGCCCCATCCGGCTACCTGGCTCGGTAACCCCACACAGCGAATACACCGACTCCACGGCAAAGCGCTGCACACCCTGAGCGCAAACCTGACGATCGAAGCGTTCCATCCACAGGCTGGGCTTTCTGCCTTCTTCCAGCGCCATGTGCTCACTGGCCACCGTGTCGATGCCAAGCTGCTGCAACGCCTTATAGTAGAGATACTCGGTCCGCAGGATGTCCTGATCATCGGCCAGGGCCTGATTGCGGGCGAACTTGATGAACCAATGTCGTCGGGCACGTTCATCCGCTAGCACCGCGTCTGGATACAACTGGCCGTTCTCACCTTCGGTCATCAACAGCTTTGGCGCCTCGCCGCCGGCGCCTGTCGCGCCCCCAATGGCCGCGCCTTGCTCATAGGCGTATTCGAGAAAACGTTGATCGCGAGTGATGACGTCTTGGCGGGAAAACCCGATGGGGTCCGCAAGGTCCAGTAGCTCGACCGACTCCTTGATGCGCAGATTGCCAACTGGGGCCGGGGTGGAGCGCCCGAGCAAAAACAGGTCCTCACCCATGCCTTCCGGTTTCTCCCGGCCAATATGCCTGAGGAGAAAGCGCTTCGCGGCCCCTGCGGGCGCGATGTCGTAAAGGAATGCGGGAGCGTGCTGCAGACGATGGGAGCCGAAGTCCACCGGCAGCCTGGCGCTTGCGGCCTGGCAGAACAGGCTATCATAGGCATCCAGATTGGTTTTGACGTACTCGGATGTATATCCAAAATCGCAGGGACTGGAGAGGCTCTTTTCGGGCTCGGCAAAAGCGATGGCAACAGCATCATGCCACCGACCTTTGTCATGGAGTTGGAGCGTGAGTCTGAACATGGGTCACCTGCAATTTACTGCATGTTGTCGATCACTTCAGATGATCTATCTGCAGCATAGTGCAGATCCTCATCAGTCTCCCATGTATTTCTGCATTTTAGTGCAGATAAACGGAGTATGTCTTCGCATTATCTGCAATAAAATGCACTAAATACAATTAAAAAAAGGGGAGCATCCGCTCCCCAGAGGTTAACCGCTTGTAGATGAGGGCTTATCTCAGCCCTCGATCTCGATCAGGATCTCGCCCGGCGTCACGCGATCGCCCTTGGCCACGTGGATGGCCACGACTTTGCCGGCGATGGCCGCCTGCACTTCGGTCTCCATCTTCATCGCTTCGGTGATCAGCACGGCCTGGCCGGCCTTGACCACGTCGCCTTCCTTGACCAGCACATCGACGATGTTGCCTGGCATGGTGGTGCTGACATGGCCCGGTGCGCTGGCCTGCTTGCGCTTGCTGCCACCGCCGCCGACGAATTCGTTGAGCGGCTCGAACACCACTTCTTCCGGCATGCCATCGATCGACAGGTAGAAGTGACGCTTGCCTTCGGCCTTGACACCCACACCGGTGATGTCGACGCGGTAGGTTTCACCGTGCACGTCGATGACGAACTCGGTCGGTACACCTTCACCGCCATGGGACGCCACTGCACCGGCCTCGGGAATCGGCAGCAGGGCTTCTGGAGTAAGGGTGCCGGCTTCGCGTTCTTCGAGGAACTTGCGGCCAATGTCCGGGAACATGGCGAAGGTCAGCACGTCTTCTTCGCAACGGGCCAGGGCGCCGATGTCGCCACGCAGCTTGGTCATCTCTGGCTTGAGCAGGTCAGCCGGGCGCACGTCGATCACTTCTTCGTTACCAATGGCCTGGCGGCGCAGCTGCTCGTTGATCACACCCGGCGCCTTGCCGTAACCACCTTGCAGGTACAGCTTCACTTCGTTGGTGATGGTCTTGTAGCGCTCACCGGCCAACACGTTGAAGAACGCCTGGGTACCGACGATCTGCGAGGTCGGGGTAACCAGCGGCGGGAAGCCGAGGTCTTCACGCACGCGTGGGATCTCTGCCAGCACTTCGTTCATGCGGCTCAGCGCGCCCTGCTCCTTGAGCTGGTTGGCCAAGTTGGAAATCATCCCGCCCGGGACTTGGTTGACCTGCACGCGGGTGTCCACGGCGGTGAACTCGCTCTCGAACTGGTGGTACTTCTTGCGCACGGCGTAGAAGTACAGGCCGATCTCCTGCAGCAGCTCCAGGTCCAGGCCGGTGTCGAACTCGCTGCCCTTGAGCGCAGCGACCATCGACTCGGTACCCGGGTGGCTGGTGCCCCAGGCGAAGCTGGAGATCGCGGTATCGATGTGGTCAGCACCGTTTTCCACGGCCTTGAGCTGGCACATGGCGGCCAGGCCGGCGGTGTCATGGGAATGGATGAACACCGGCAGCGACTGCTCGGCCTTCAGCGCCCGGACCAGCTCGCCAGTGGCGAACGGCGTCAGCAGGCCGGCCATGTCCTTGATCGCAATCGAGTCGCAGCCCATGGCTTCCATCTGCTTGGCCTGGGCGACGAAGGCGTCGATGGTGTGCACGGGGCTGACGGTGTAAGCGATGGTGCCCTGGGCGTGTTTGCCGGCAGCTTTCACTGCTTCGATGGCAACACGCAGGTTACGCACGTCGTTCATGGCGTCGAAGATGCGGAACACGTCGATGCCGTTGACCGCAGCCTTGGCGACGAAGGCCTTGACCACGTCGTCGCTGTAATGGCGGTAGCCCAGCAGGTTCTGGCCGCGCAGCAGCATTTGCAGACGGGTGTTCGGCAGGGCCGCACGCAGTTTGCGCAGGCGCTCCCACGGGTCTTCCTTGAGGAAACGCACGCAGGCGTCGAAGGTGGCGCCACCCCAGACTTCCAGCGACCAGTAGCCGACCTTGTCGAGCTTGTCGCAGATCGGCAGCATGTCTTCGGTGCGCATGCGGGTAGCCAGCAGGGACTGGTGGGCGTCGCGCAGGATCGTGTCGGTTACGTGAATTTTCTTGGACATTATGGGGTTCCTCACAGGCCTGCGTGGGCGGCGATGGCGGCGGCGATGGCCAGGGCCAGCTCTTCGGGTTTGCGCTTGATCGAGTAGTTGGTCAGTTCCGGGTGGCTTTCGACGAAGCTGGTATTGAACTGGCCGCTACGGAATTCCGGATTGCGCAGGATTTCCTGGTAATACGCGGCAGTGGTCTTCACCCCTTGCACGCGCATGTCGTCCAGGGCCCGCAGGCCGCGGTCCATGGCTTCTTCCCAGGTCAACGCCCAGACCACCAGCTTCAGGCACATGGAGTCGTAGAACGGCGGAATGGTGTAGCCGGTGTAGATCGCCGTGTCGGTGCGCACGCCCGGGCCGCCGGGGGCGTAGTAACGGGTGATCTTGCCGAAGCTGGGCAGGAAGTTGTTCTTCGGGTCTTCGGCGTTGATGCGGAACTGCAACGCGTAGCCACGGTGCTGGATGTCTTCCTGTTTCACCGACAGCGGCAGGCCCGATGCGATGCGGATCTGCTCGCGGACGATGTCGATCCCGGTGATTTCCTCGGTGATGGTGTGTTCCACCTGCACCCGGGTGTTCATCTCCATGAAGTACACCTCGCCATCGGCGAGCAGGAACTCCACGGTACCGGCGTTCTCGTAGTTCACCGCCTTGGCCGCACGCACCGCCAGGTCGCCGATGTAGGCGCGCTGCTCGGGGGTGAGCTGTGGACTCGGGGCGATTTCGATGAGCTTCTGGTTGCGGCGCTGGATCGAGCAGTCTCGCTCGAACAGGTGCACGACGTTGCCGAAGCTGTCACCGAGGATCTGCGCCTCGATGTGCTTGGGGTTGACGATGCACTTTTCCAGGAACACTTCGGCCGAACCGAAGGCCTTGGTGGCCTCGGAAATGACCCGCGGGAAGTTCTGTTCCAGCTCTTCACGGCTGTTGCAGCGGCGAATACCACGGCCACCACCACCGGAAGTCGCTTTGAGCATCACCGGGTAACCGATGCGCTCGCCTTCGCTCAGGGCTTCGTGAATGTCGGCAACGTTGCCTTCGGTGCCCGGGGTTACCGGCACACCGGCTGCGATCATGGTGCGGCGCGCTTCGGTCTTGTCGCCCATGCGGCGGATGACGTCGGCGGCCGGGCCGATGAACTTGATCCCGCGTTCGGCGCAGATCTCTGCCAGTTCGGCGTTTTCCGACAGGAAACCGTAACCCGGGTGCAAGGCATCACAGCCGGTTTCCACAGCAAGGTTGACCAGCTTGCGCGGGTTCAGGTAACCGGCCAGTGGCTCGGCACCAATGCTGTGGGCCTCGTCGGCGCGCTTGACGTGCAAGGCGTGACGGTCGGCATCGGAATAGATCGCGACAGAGCGAATACCCATCTCGGCGCAGGCACGCACGATCCGAACTGCGATTTCACCCCGGTTGGCGATCAGGATTTTTTTTATCACTGGAGTCTTCCCAAAGCCGTAGGAACTGACGATCCGGTTCTACCGGTCGGCGCGTGACCAGAGGTTGCTGGCCAGTCGCATATTCACCCTAGCGCTGAAGGTCGATAAACAAAAATCAATATTTGTTAGGGGCTGTATTAGCAAAAGCTTATAGTTCGGTAACAAGGTATTGCCGATGAGCCGACAAAAATGCGTAAGTCCTTGATGCGTATGACATTGCGTCAATTGCAGATCTTCAACGAGGTGTGCGATTTGCGTTCGTACAGCCGGGCTGCGGAGGAGATGGCACTGACGCAACCCGCCGTTAGTCTACAGATCCGTCAGCTCGAAGAGCTGATCGGCCAGCCACTGTTCGAGTACGTCGGCAAGAAGCTCTACCTGACCGAAGCGGCCGAAGCGCTGCAGCGCGCCAGCCACGACATCTTCGGGCGCCTGGAGAGCCTGGACATGCAGCTGTCGGACATGCAGGGCTCACTGCAGGGGCAGCTTAAACTGGCGATCGAGTCCAGTGCCAAGTACTTCGTGCCACACCTGTTCGCCGCCTTCAAGCAGCGTCACCCGGAGGTCAACCTGACCCTCACGGTAGTCAACCGGGCCCAGGCGATCCGTCGGCTCTCCGACAATCGCGATGACCTGATCATCATGTCGATGGTGCCGCAGGACATGGGCCTGGAATTTCTGCCGTTTCTGAACAACCCGATCATTGCCGTGGCACCACCGCAGCACCCACTGTACAAGCTCGAACACCTGCGCCTGCAGGACCTGGAGCCTCATACCTTGCTGGTTCGCGAGCAGGGTTCGGGCACGCGCAAGGCCTGCGAGGAGTACTTCAAGGACAAACGCGTGCACTTTACCCAGACGCTGGAGGTCGCTTCGGCCGATGCCCAGCGAGAATGCGTGATCGCCGGCCTGGGTATTGCCCTGTTGACCCGCCATGCCGTGAACCTGGAGCTGGCCACGGGGGTGCTCAGGGAGCTGCCGGTAGACGAGCTGCCGCTGTACCGCAGCTGGTGCGTGGTGCAGGCCAAGGCCAAGCGACAATCGCCGGTGGCCTTGGCCTTTCTGGCGTTCATCCGCAGCGAACGAGCGCTGATCAGCGCGCTGGTTGAGCGTTTTTCGGGGAAGTTGCCGCCGATGCCTGCCACACCGTGAGTGCTTGCAGTTCGGGGTAGTCGGCCAGATCGCGGAGCAGTTGGCGCTGGTCGCAATAGCTCTCGATCGCGCGGCGGTACTCCATGCGGCGCTGATCCTTTTCCTGCTGCTTGCGAGCCTTGGCGCTGGGTTGGTACGTACCGTCGAAGTCACGAGCCATTGCCTGTCTCCCAGATAGGATGCGGGAGTTTCAGACTGGCCTTGAGGGTTTACGGTTTAGCTGTGGAATGGTGACAAAACCGTGAAATCTGCTTTTCCTGTCCCGCGAAGAAGCCTGAACAGGAGAAAGATTCAGTCGTCGGTAGCCTTGATCGACTTGGGCGACAACCGCAGGCTGCGCAAGCTGCGCTTCACGCTCTTGAGGTGATTGACCAGGCTCGGCCCACGGGCCATGGCCACGCCCATGGCCAGCACGTCGATCACCACCAGGTGAGCGATACGCGAGGTCAGCGGGGTGTAGATCTCGGTGTCTTCATGCACGTCGATCGCCAGATTGACCGTCGACAGCTCCGCCAGCGGCGTCGCGCTCGGACACAGGGTGATCAGGTTGGCGCCGCTTTCACGCACCAGGTTGGCGGTGATCAGCAGGTCCTTGGAGCGTCCGGACTGGGAAATGCACACCGCCACGTCACCCGGCTTCAGCGTCACCGCCGACATGGCCTGCATGTGCGGGTCGGAGTAGGCCGCGGCGCTGAGCAGCAGGCGGAAGAACTTGTGCTGGGCATCGGCCGCTACCGCACCGGATGCGCCAAAGCCATAGAACTCCACGCGTTGAGCCTGAGCCATGGCAGTCACGGCCTGTTGCAGAGCCTGCGGGTCCAGGTGCTCACGCACTTCCATCAGCGTGTGCAGGGTAGTGTCGAAAATCTTCAGGCTGTAGTCGGCAACCGAGTCGTCTTCATGAATCGCGAACTGGCCGAAACTGGCACCGGCCGCCAGGCTCTGCGCCAGCTTGAGCTTGAGATCCTGGAAGCCTGAACAGCCGATCGCCCGGCAGAAACGCACAATGGTCGGCTCGCTGATACCCACGCTGTGCGCCAGGTCAGCCATGGAGCTGTGCATCACGGCAGCCGGGTCTAGCAGCACGTGGTCGGCCACTTTGAGTTCCGATTTGCGCAGCAGGTGGCGCGATTGGGCGATATGTTGCAACAGATTCACGGGCTGGACTCGGTTATGATCGGCTGGCCGGGATGTAGCTTTCTTGTAGTTATACTACATGGACGCCAACCCGCCCAGTTAAACGAACGTGGAGAGTGGTGGTTTGACTATTCCTTGCGACATTCTGGTGTTCGGTGGTACCGGTGACCTGGCCCTGCACAAACTGCTGCCGGCGCTCTATCACCTGTATCGCGAGGCACGCCTGAACAACGCGGTGCGCATCATTGCCCTCGCCCGCCGCCACATAAGCCGTGACGAATACCTCAAGCTCGCCGAGCGCCATTGCCGGGCGCAGATCGCCCGCCACGATTTCGATGAAGATGTGTGGCAACGCTTTTCCGCACGTCTCGACTACTTCCCGATGGATGCCGCGCAAAGCGCCGATTTCGGCCGCCTGGCGCGCTACCTCGGCGAGCCTGGAGGGCTGACCCGCATCTACTACCTGGCCACTGCGCCCAACCTCTTCGTCCCGATCGCCAACCATTTGCGGATTGCCGGGCTGGCCGACAGCGAAGCGCGCATCGTGCTGGAGAAGCCGATCGGCCACTCGCTGGCATCTGCCACCGCCATCAACGAAGCGATCGGCGCGGTGTTCGACGAATCGCAGGTGTTTCGCATCGACCACTACCTCGGCAAGGAAACCGTGCAGAACCTGATGGCCCTGCGCTTCGCCAATGCCCTGCTGGAACCGGTGTGGCGCAACGGCCAGGTCGACCATGTGCAGATCAGCGTCTGCGAGACCCTCGGTGTGGAAAACCGCGGCGGTTACTACGACCGCGCCGGGGCGACCCGCGACATGCTGCAGAATCACCTGCTGCAGCTGCTGTGCCTGGTGGCCATGGAGCCGCCCGCGCAGTTCGAGGCCGAAGCCGTACGCGACGAGAAAGTGAAGATCCTGCGCGCCCTCAAGCCCATTACCGGCCAGGATGTGCAGGACAAGACCGTGCGTGGCCAGTACGGCGCCGGCCACATCGGCGGCCAGGAAGTGCCGGCCTACTACTTCGAGAAGGACGTCGACAACGACACCGACACTGAAACCTTCGTCGCCGTGCACGCCCACATTGACAACTGGCGCTGGGCCGGCGTGCCCTTCTACCTGCGGACCGGCAAGCGCATGGCCCGGCGCTCATCGCAAATCGTCATCCAGTTCAAACCGGTGCCCCACGAGCTGTTCAGCGGTGGCCAAGTCAACCAGTTGCTGATCCAGTTGCAGCCCGAGGAGCGCATCAGCCTGCGCATGATGACCAAGAGTCCCGGCAAGGGCATGCGCCTGGAGCCCGTCGATCTGGATCTCAACCTTGCCCAGGTATTTGGCCAGACGCGCCGCTGGGACGCCTATGAACGTCTGCTGCTGGACATCCTGGAGGGCGATTCGACGCTGTTCATGCGCCGTGACGAAGTGGAGGCCGCCTGGGCCTGGATCGACCCGATCATCGAGGGTTGGGAAGAACACTTCCAGGCGCCCCGCCACTATGCAGCCGGCAACAACGGCCCGGAACAGGCCAACAGCCTGCTGGCCAGGCATGGCAGGCACTGGCATGGCTGAGTGAAAGGTGCGCTCAATGCCCCCACGGGCGGGCAATCATCTGCCTGAACTCAGGCTCCGGGACGGGCCTGCTGATCAGGTAGCCCTGGGCCTCGTCACATTCCTGTTCACGCAGGAACGCCAACTGTTCGGCCGTTTCCACCCCTTCCGCCACCACCTTCAGGCCCAGGCTTCTGGACAGGGCGATGATCGCCCGGGTAATGGCCGCATCCTGACTACCCTCGTGCAAGCCACGGATGAATGCCTGGTCGATCTTCACGTAGTCCACCGGCAGGCGCTTGAGGTAGCTCAATGACGAATAGCCGGTGCCAAAATCGTCTATGGCCAGTTTCACCCCCAGTGCGTGCAGTTGCTCGAAGGTCGAGATGATGTGTTCGACACTGTCCAGCAGCTGGCTTTCGGTCAGTTCCAGCTCCAGCTGATGAGGCGCGAGCCCGGTTTCCTCCAGCACCTGACGCACCAGGCTGACCAGCTTGCCCTGGCGCAATTGGTAGACCGACAGGTTGACCGAAACCCGCACCTCCAGCCCTTCCTGCAGCCATTCGCGCGCCTGCCTGCAGGCATGGCGGAGCACGAACTCACCGATAGGGGCGATCAGCCCGGTTTCTTCCGCCAGGCCAATGAATTCTCCCGGCGGCACCATGCCCCACTGTGGATGCTGCCAGCGCACCAGTGCCTCGGCGGCATGCAAGTGCCCACTGAGCAGGCACAGCTTGGGCTGGTAATAGACCATCAGTTGTTCTTCTTCGATGGCCTTGCGTAATTGGTTCTCCAGCTGCAGGCGCTCGAGCGTGCTGGCGCGCAGGCTCTCGGTATAGAACTGGAAGTTGTCTCCCCCCAGATGCTTGGCATGTTGCTTGGCCATGTCGGCCTGGCTGATCAGGGCATCGGCATCGAGCGTGGCGTCGGACAACACACTGATGCCCACCGAAGCGCTGACCACGACCTCATGCCCATCGAGCCGCTGCGGCTTGCGCAACTTGTTCAACAAGCGGGTGGTGACCCGCACCAGGCTCGACAGGTTGCTATAACCATCGAACAGCACGGCAAACTCATCGCCGGAAAGCCGCGCCACGGTATCTGCCTCGGGAACGGTGCTGACAATGCGCCGGGCAATCTTGTGAATCAGCTGATCGGCCAGTTCATGGCCCAGGCTTTCATTGAGCAGCTTGAAACGGTCCAGATCGACATGCAGCAGGGCCAGGCTTCGGCCGTTGCTGCGCACACGTTGCGCGGCTTCCTGCAGGCGCAGCCGGAACAGTGTGCGGTTGGCCAACCCGCTCAGTTCATCGTAGTGCGCCAGGTAGCGCAGGCGCTCCTCGGATGCCCGACGGGCAGACAGGTCGGTGAAGAAGCCGACTACCTGGCTCAAATGGCCTTGAGGGTCGCGCACAGCCGTCAGCTGCAACCTTTGCGGGTGCAACTCGCCATGCTTGCGGGCCTCTACCAGCTCGCCCTGCCAGCCGCCTTGCTGCGCCAGCGCCGACTCGATGGCCTGGCTGTGCCGGCGCGCATCGCTGTGGCATGGCAGGTCGAACAGTTCGCGCGCCAGTAGCTCGGAGCGGTTGTAGCCAGTCATCTGGCAGTAAGCCTGATTCACTGCCAGCACCACGAAATCGGCACTGAGAATCGCCACACCCTCATTGCAGGCCTCGAACACCGTGGCAGCAAGGCGCTGCTGCTCTTCGAGCACCTTCTGCGCCGAAACCCGTTGCAGGTCCTGGTTCAACGCCTGATTCTGGAAACGCCGCAGCAGGCTGCGGTCGAGCAGCCGGTTGACCTGCCAGGCCACTACCAGCAGCGCTGCCAGCAGGATCAGGCCGAGCCAGCCCCAACCGCGCTGCTGCCCCGCCTCGAAGTGGAACAGGAACAGGATGGGGGGCAACAGGCAGGGCAAGGCAAAACTGAGGAAAGCCGGCAGGCTCACTGCATAGGCAATGCTCGCGCTCAAGGTGGCCATCCCCAGCAGCCCGAATACCCAGGCCTGCTGCAAGAAATTGTCTTCCGGCACCAGCGCGATCGCGGCACAAGCCAAGGTCAAGCCGCTGAACGCCGAACCGAACAGAAACATGCGGCGCCAGCCGGGGTTGGCCTGGCGTTGCGCCGTGGCTGCGTCGAACGCCGCCACCTGGATCACCCGCAGGGCCACCAGCGCGAGCACCCACACCAGCCACGCGCCCACCAGCAGGTAACGCCCAGGGTTCCACAACAACCAGGCGCACAGCAAGCCATTGAGCAGCATGAACAATGTGGGTAACAGTGAGCCTTGATACAGCAGACGGGTTCGCTCGACAGAGAGCTGAGTGGCGAACTGCCTGCGCACGTTCCTTGTCATCTCCAGCGATACGTCGATCGCCGTGCAGTCCTGGGTCATAGCGCTGGTTCTTGTAGTGTTCTTGTTATGTTTGGCACTAAACGAGCTGCGATCTTACACAAACGGCAGACTTGGCCAAACTGCTGTCGGGCATCCTTCTCCCATTCATGCGGTTCAGACATTTGGTATAGCTGAAATGTTGCGGCGACCAGAACCCGATGAGCGACTGCCCAAGAGGTGAATATTTATACAGTAGACGTTTGCCCGTTGCCCGGCCTGCCCCTAGAATGGCCGGATGCACACAGATGACCTCTCCCTCCTGCTGAATTCCCTCAACGATGCCCAACGCCAGGCCGTCGCGGCCACGCTTGGGCGTCAGCTGGTGCTTGCTGGCGCCGGTTCCGGTAAAACCCGCGTGCTGGTGCACCGCATCGCCTGGCTGATCCAGGTCGAGCAGGCCTCGCCGCACTCGATCCTGTCGGTGACCTTCACCAACAAGGCTGCCGCCGAGATGCGCCAGCGGATCGAGCAGTTGCTGGGTATCAACCCGGCCGGCATGTGGGTGGGCACCTTCCACGGCCTGGCGCACCGCCTGCTTAGGGCGCACTGGCAGGAAGCACGCTTGGTGCAGAACTTCCAGATCCTCGACAGCGATGACCAGCAGCGGCTGATCAAACGCGTCATGCGTGAACTCGGCCTGGACGAGCAGAAGTGGCCAGCGCGCCAAGCGCAGTGGTTCATCAACGGGCAAAAGGACGAGGGCCTGCGCCCGCAACATATCCAGGCCAGCGGTGACCTGTTCCTGCAGACCATGCGTGATGTCTACAGCGCCTATGAACAAGCCTGCGAGCGCGCCGGGGTCATCGACTTCTCCGAATTACTGCTGCGCGCCCTCGACCTTTGGCGCGACCACCCCGGCCTGCTGGAACACTACCAGCGGCGCTTCCGCCACCTGCTGGTGGACGAGTTCCAGGACACCAACGCGGTGCAGTACGCCTGGCTGCGCCTGCTGGCCGGCAAAAGCGGTGGCAGCCTGATGGCGGTGGGCGACGACGACCAGTCGATCTATGGCTGGCGCGGCGCCAAGATCGAGAACATTCACCAGTACACGGCCGACTTCCCCGACGCCGAGATGATCCGCCTGGAGCAGAACTACCGTTCCACCGGCGGCATTCTCAAGGCCGCGAACGCGCTGATCGCCAACAACAGCGGGCGCCTGGGCAAGGAACTGTGGACCGACATGGGCGAAGGCGAGCCGCTGACGCTGTACGCCGCCTACAACGAACACGATGAAGCGCGCTATGTGGTCGAGACTATCGAAAGCCTGATCAAGCAAGGCAACGCGCGCAGCGATATCGCCATTCTGTATCGCTCCAACGCCCAATCGCGGGTGCTGGAAGAAGCCCTGCTGCGCGAACGCATCCCCTATCGCATCTACGGTGGCCAGCGCTTCTTCGAACGCGCCGAAATCAAGAATGCCATGGCTTACCTGCGGCTGATCGAAGGCCGCGGCAACGATGCGGCATTGGAACGGGTGATCAACGTGCCACCCCGTGGTATCGGCGAGAAGACCGTCGAGGCCATTCGCGAGCATGCCCGCCACAGCCAGCTGTCGATGTGGGAAGCCATGTGCCAGCTGCTGGCCGCCAAGGCGTTGAAAGGCCGCGCTGCTTCTGCCCTGGGTGCCTTTATCGAATTGATCGAGGGCCTGGCCAGCAAGGTCGCGGACATGCCGCTGCACACCATGACCCAGACGGCCATCGAGCAGTCCGGCCTGATCATCTATCACCAGGAAGAAAAGGGTGAAAAGGGCCAGGCACGGGTAGAAAACCTTGAGGAACTGGTCAGCGCCGCACGCAACTTCGAAACCAGCGAAGACGACGCCGACCTGTCGCCGCTGTCGGCCTTCCTTGGCCATGCCTCGCTGGAGGCCGGCGATGCCCAGGCGGACGAGCACGAAGACAGCATCCAGCTGATGACCTTGCACAGCGCCAAGGGTCTGGAATTCCCCTACGTGTTCCTGGTCGGCATGGAAGAAGGCCTGTTCCCGCACAAGATGAGCCTGGAAGAGCCCGGCCGCCTGGAAGAGGAACGCCGCCTGGCCTACGTGGGCATTACCCGTGCCATGCGCCAGCTGATCATGACCTATGCCGAGACTCGCCGCCTCTATGGCAGCGAGACCTACAACAAGGTATCTCGATTCGTACGCGAGATTCCGAGCGGCCTGGTTCAGGAAGTACGCCTTTCCAACAGTGTCAGCCGACCGTTCGGCGGTTCGACGAGCACGAGCAGCAACCTGTTTGCCAATGCCAATATTCCGCAGACCGCCTTCAACCTTGGCCAGCGCGTGCAGCACGCCGTGTTTGGCGAAGGGGTGATCCTCAACTTCGAGGGCTCCGGTGCCCAGGCGCGAGTGCAGGTGAACTTTGCCGAAGGCAGCAAATGGCTCATGCTGGGGTACGCCAAGCTCGAAGCTATCTAAAAGCCTCGAAACATTCAGGCAAAAGCTGGAAACATCTTGTCGCTGGTCATGTGCACAGGAACCTGTGCACCATGGCGCGCGTGCAATCCACAACAGGGGAAATCCCATTTATGCAACGTTTTCTTAGCATCGCACTGGCGCTCTGCGTCGGCCTGACGCTGAGCCTGGACGCCAACGCCAAGCGTTTTGGCGGCGGCAAGAGCTCGGGCGCCGCACCTATCCACCAGACCCGCCAGGCTACGCCAACCACGCCTGCCGCCGCGCCGACCGCTCCAGGTCGCGCCCCAGCCGCCGCCAGCGGTGCTTCGCGCTGGCTGGGCCCACTGGCCGGCCTCGCCGCCGGTGGCCTGCTGGCGTCCATGTTCATGGGCGACGGATTCGAAGGCTTCCAGATCATGGACTTCCTGATCGTGGCGCTGATCGCCTTCCTGGTGTTCCGCTTCATTGCCGCACGCCGTCGCCAGCAGCAGCCGCAAATGGCCGCTCCGGGCCACGCGCCGTTCCAGCGTGAAGCCCATGGCCAGCAGCCTGCCCAGCCGTCGATCTTCGGTGGTTCGGCCGCGCCTGCCGCTGCAGCCGCTCCGGTGATCAACGCACCGGCCTGGTTCAACGAGCAGAGCTTCCTGGCCGCCGCCCGCAGCCACTTCCAGTCGCTGCAGCAGCACTGGGATGCCAACGAAATGGACAAGATCGCCGAGTTCGTCACTCCGCAGATGCTCGAGTTCCTCAAGCGCGAGCGTGCCGACCTGGGTGATGGCTTCCAGTCGACCTACATCGATGACCTCGATGTGCAACTGGACGGTGTCGACGATCGCGCCGACCGCACCGACGCCACCCTGACCTTCCGTGGCGTGTCGAAGACCTCGCGCTTCGACCAGGGCGAAGCCTTCAGCGAAAGCTGGCACATGGTTCGCGCCCAGGGCGAGAACCAGCCTTGGCTGGTCGCCGGTATCCGTCAAAACGGTTAACCGCCGCACGTTGCACAAAAAACCCCGGGCCTGTCCCGGGGTTTTTGCTTTTGCCAAAGCAGGCTACTAGGGTATAACGCGCAGCGTTGTCATCAAGGTCAGAGGATGTAAACCGTGGAAGAAGTGATCGAACAACTTCGTGAAGCCAATGAACCCGTGCCGGTGCCCTTGGAGCTTCCCGACGAAGACCAACTGGTAGAGATCGAGGAAGAACTGTTCATCAACATTCCGTTCGTGTTCAAAGAGTTTCTGCTGACCGTCAGCGATGTCGTGTACGGTTCGCTGGAGCCGGTAACCGTCACTGATCCCCAATCGCACACATACCTGCCCGATGTCGCGGCCAATGCCTGGGATGCCGGCGTGCCACGCGACTTGATTCCACTGTGCCAAGACGGCGACGACTACTACTGCGTCGAAGAAGACGGTACCGTGGTGCTGTGGGTTGCGGAAGAAGAGGCTACCGCCGAGGACAATTGGGAATCGGTGTGGCATTGGGCACGAGACGTGTGGCTGGAAAGCTGACACACAGAAGAAAAATGGCTTGGTGCCATCAAGGTAGTTAAAATCGCCAGGCTTTTTGCGCCTGGCGACATCGCTACCGCTCCATCCCCTCAGTGCGAATGATCGCGGCTGTTCTCCAGCGTCTCCAGCAAGGCAATCTGCATCCGCGAATGCACGCGGATAAACCAGCGCCACAGCAACGCCACCACCACCGCCGCTACGACTGCGATCACCAGCAACAGCTCGCTGGTCGGCAGGATGCTCGCCGACAACGCCGACAGCAGCAGGAAGATCACCAGCAGCGACAGCAGCGGAATCACCTCGGCAACCACGCGACGCACGCGCTGGGTATGCCGCCCGGCCATTTCCGGTTTCACCCCCATCTCCGCCAGCAGCATCGACAGTGCCTTGAGCTTGCGATAAGCGGCAATCAGGAACGGCAACGACAGCAGCAACGCCGCGCCCCAGATCAGCGCCTTCTGCTGGCTGACATCCGTCACCCACTCATTGAGCCAATCGCCGATGCGCCCGGCGAAATAACCGCCACTGAAGAAGATCGCGATCACCAGCGCCAGATTGACGCCCACCTGCAACAGGATGCGCCGGATCATTGCCGCCAGCATGGCGCTTTCACCTTGCGGCTGAATGTTGCGCAACCATTCTCCATAGAGTGACAGCACTCGCGCCAAGCGCCGTGGCACGACGTTGCCGAGCTTCAGTGACAGCGGATCGGCGGCGCGGATCAGGTAAGGCGTCAGCAGCGTGGTAATGGCCGAAACCGCCACCGCCACCGGGTAGAGGAAGTCGCTGGTGACTTGCAGGGTCATTCCCAGGGCCGCGATGATGAAGGAGAATTCGCCAATCTGCGAAAGCCCCATGCCTACCCGCAGCGAAGTACGCCCATCGTTGCCGGCAATGAATGCGCCCATGCCGCACGACAGCATCTTGCCCAATACCACTGCCACGGTGATGACCATGATCGGCCAGGCATAGTCGATCAGCACCTGTGGGTCGATCATCAGGCCGATGGCGACGAAGAATATCGCGCTGAACAGGTCGCGCACCGGCTCGATCAGGCGTTCGATCTTCAGCAGCTGGCGCGACTCGGCCATGATCGCACCGATCAGGAAGGCCCCCAGCACCATGCTGTATTCCAGCTTGACCACCAACAGGCAGAAGCCAAAGCACAAGCCTAGCACCGTAATCAACAACATCTCGTTGCTTTCGAATTTCGCCACGTAGGCCAACAGTCGGGGCACCAGCAGAATGCCGATGACCAGCGCGACGATCATGAACAACGACAACTTGCCGATCGTCGAAAACACCTCGCCGGAGCTGACCGTGCCACTGACGGCAATGCCTGAAAGCAAGGCGATGATGCCGATGCCGAGGATGTCCTCGACGATCAGCACGCCAAAGATCAGCTGGGCGAAGCGCTCGTTCTTCATCTTCAGGTCGTTCAGCGCCTTGACGATGATGGTGGTCGAGGAAATCGCCAGGATCGCGCCAAGGAACAGCGAGTCCATGGTGTTCCAGCCAAACCAGCGACCAATCTCGAACCCGATCCAGATCATCAGGACGATTTCCAGGAATGCCGCAATGAATGCCGTGGCGCCGACTTTGAACAGCTTGCGCAGGCTGAACTCCAGGCCCAGGCAGAACATCAGGAAAATGACCCCCAGCTCGGCCAGGGTCTTGATCGTGTCTTCATCGTGGATGAGGCCGAACGGTGGCGTATGCGGGCCGATGATGAAGCCGGCGACGATGTAGCCCAGTACCACGGGCTGCTTGAGGCGATGAAAGAGGATCGTCACCACACCGGCGACCAGCATGATCACTGCCAGGTCCTGGATGAAGCTGATGGCATGCATGGCGCGATACTCCTTTTCGACTTTGCTGGATGCCCGGGCAGACCGCTCCTCTGCCAAGGCAAAGCTGAGCGAGCAGCAAGTACATACTGTATTGAATGCAGAAACGCCCACGTTGCATGGGCGTACTCAGGTTAACATCGCACCCCGCCGCAAAAAGCCGGTGCAATATGTAGAAACAGATCGGCCGAACAGCCGCTTCTGATGACCTAATTGGCGTGACGAGTGAGCGTCCGGCAACGTCCCGTAATTCAGGAAGGCAAACCTTCTAGAGGGGAAACAGAAGTGTCAGCAGATACCCGCCCCGATTCAGCGCAATCTCACCGTGAGCACACTATGGAACCTGGAAACGCCGAGCTGAGCATGACCGTCCTGATGACACCGGACATGGCCAACTTTTCTGGCAACGTACACGGCGGCACCCTGCTCAAGTACCTCGACGAAGTGGCCTATGCCTGTGCCAGCCGCTATGCCGGCAGCTATGTGGTGACCCTGTCGGTCGATCAGGTGATCTTCCGCGAGCCGGTTCACGTCGGCGAGCTGGTAACGTTCCTCGCCTCGGTCAACTACACCGGCAACACCTCGATGGAAGTGGGCATCAAGGTGGTCACCGAGAACATCCGCGAGCGCTCGGTACGCCATTCCAACAGCTGCTTCTTCACCATGGTCGCAGTCGATGACAACCGCCGCCCGGTGCCGGTGCCGCCTCGCCAGCCGCATTCCAGCGAAGAGAAGCGCCGCTTCCTGCAGGGCCAGCAGCGCCGCCAGATCCGTCAGGAACTGGAAAAGCGCTACCAGGACCTTAAAACCGACGCGATCTAGTAAGCCAGGCGCTGCGCCTCGAAGCGCACGCGCGGGTGGGCAATGCGATCCTGGGCCCGCACCAGCTGCAGTTCGTAGCTGGTGCAAGCCTGGGTTTCCAGCAGCACCTCATGCACGGCCGCCGCAGTGAATTCAAAGGCCTGTAGCCAGCTGTCGCCCAGCAGCACACGGGCCAGGAACATCCCCGACGTCAGGTCACCTACGCCAACCGGTTGCCGCGGGAAGGCCAACAGGGGGCGACGCAGGTGCCAGCTCTGTTCACGGGTCACCAGCAACATCTCGAACATATCCTCAGCACGCCCCGGATACGACAGGTGCTTGACCAGCACCACTTGTGGGCCGCGCTCGAGCAGGCTGCGCGCCATGCTGACGCAGTTCTCTAGCGATTGCGCACGGCGGCCGCAGAAGCTGTCCAGCTCCAGCTGATTGGGGCAAAGGATATCCGCCTTGGCGGCTGCTTCATCGAGCAGGAACTCGCTGACCTCCCGGGGAACGATACAGCCCTTTTCCGCATGGCCCATGACCGGGTCACACAGGTACAGTGCCTTCGGGTTCACAGCCTTGATGCGTTCGACCCCAGCCAGAATTGCCCGGCCCTGCTCGGCGCTGCCCAGGTAGCCAGACAGCACGGCGTCGCAGTGGCCCAGTTCGCCGATGTTGGAAATACCCTCCACCAACGCAGGAATTTGCGCTGGAGCGAGCACTTCGCCCGCCCACTGGCCATACTGAGTGTGATTGGAAAACTGTACGGTATTGAGGGGCCAGACGTTGACCCCGATACGCTGCATGGGGAACACCGCAGCGCTGTTGCCGGCGTGGCCGAAGACCACGTGGGACTGGATGGCGAGCAGATGCGGGGTACGTTTCATGCGGGAGGATTCCAAAGCTGTTTCAAGGATTGTGCAGCGCGCAGTATGGACTCGATTGCCACCTGTACGACAGGCCAGGGACGCAGTTAAGCTGGTTTGACCTGTTTGGAGCATACGTAAATGTTGACCCTGGAGAATCTCTTCGTCCTGATGTTGTTGGCCACGGCAGGCGCTTGGTTATGGCACAACCATGGGCTGCGCGAGAAGGCCCTGGAGCGGGTCAAACAGCACTGCGCAAAGCTCGACCTGGAACTGCTGGATGACGCCGTTGCGCTCAAGCGCATCGCGTTCATCCGCGATGCCAACGGCCGCAAGCGCCTGGCCCGGGTCTATGCCTTCGAGTTCACCGTGACCGGGGAACAACGCCACCCTGGGACCGTGACCCAGTTCGGCGCCCACAGCGCCCAGATTGAACTGGCACCCTACCCGTTCGAGATCAAGACGCCGCCACGGGCTGACAATGTGATCGAGATGCAGCAGTGGCGCCAGGAGCACAACCGCTGGCGCAACTGACAATCAGATCAGGCATTTCGCCAGAGCCGCCTTTAGCAGCGGCTCTGGCTGCGCCTGCTCGAAGATCAGTTCGATGCGCGAGTCCTTGCGCCAGCCGCTTGGCTGCCACTGCGGCAAGTCACCTTCCAGCCCATTGAATGACTGCCATCCATCGACACTGTGGATAACTCCCTTGGCGCGCCGCCATGGCCAGGCCCCGAGAAACGCCTGCAAGCCCTGTGGCTCGAATCGCTGACTGGGGTGCCAGCGCCAGCCTATGCTCCAACCCCCCTCACCTTCCTGAGCCGAACAAATCGGCAGAGAAGGATCTATCCACAGGGCTGAAGGCGCTGTGGATAGACTTGCTTCAGGCAAACTATTCACAGAACTGTCACTGATTTGACTTGTGGATGAAACAGGCAGCATGTTGAGCTCGACCAAACCCTGCCGGGTCCAAACCTTGTGGATATTTAAAAAATCTTTATTTATCAACAACTTAATATCTTCATCCACAGCGTCGGCCTTGTTCAGCAGAACCAACGCTGCCGCTTGCAAGGCCTGTTGCTGAGCCTCGGGTAATGGCTCACCTCGGGCCAGTGCCTGAGCATCCAGCACCATCACCAACGGCTGCACTGCCAGCACCCCAACCCAGGGTGCCTGCTGCAACTGGTTCAGCAACTGCACGGGATGCCCCAGTCCGGAAGGCTCGATGAACAACCGGTCGGGCCGAGCCTTGCGCAGCAGGCGGCCAAGCCCGACCTGGAACGGAGTGCCGTTCACGCAGCACAGGCAGCCGCCGGCCACCTCGCCAATGGCGATACCGTCCTCGTCACGGCTGAGCAACGCCGCATCGAGCCCGACCTGGCCAAACTCGTTGACCAGCACGGCCCAGCGTTCGTTTGCCGGGCGCTGGGCCATCAGCTGGCGGATCAGGCTGGTCTTGCCGGCCCCCAAGGGGCCGGCGATGACGTGGGTGGGGATGTTCTGCAGCATGCCAGGGCTTCTATGGGGAATTCACCCCACTATGCCCCGTCATGCCAGCCAGTCAAGGCTGAGCAACAGCCGCCGCTGCCCACTGGCTGGCGAGCGGTGGATAAGTCCCGCGCCTTCATTGCCCAGCCATTTTTCCCCTTTGAGGACAGCCACCTCACCCGCCTGCAAGGTGCGAATGTTATCCACAGGTGCCGGTGCCAGGTGCAGGCCCACCCGCTCTAGTGCGCCTTCTTCCAGCCATTCGCTGCCAGGGCCCACGTAGGTAGTCAGCAAGCGCAAGGGCACGTTATCCACATGGAAGCGCGGGCACATGGCACCTTGCAGCACCCGCAGCCGCAACCCCACCCGCCGTGCGCCGAGCAGGCAGGTGTAGGCAGATACCAGCCACTTCACATCGGCCACAAAGCCCTCGTAGCCATGCAGGTCCGCAGCCTCCTGCAGCAGGTCAGGCAATAGCGGCGGTTCGTGCTCGCTCACATCGAGTACGCGCTGGTCAGCCAGGGACTGCCCGAGGCTCACCACCAAGGCAGCAAAGTCTTCCACCTGTGCTGGCAAGCGGCGCTGCCAGACGGCCAGGTTCACGCCATCCTGAAAGATCTCGGTGAGCACCTTTGGCGATTCCGCGAAAGCCTGGCGGATATCCACAGGGCGCAACGCCGGGCTCATGCTGCTTCCTCGGCATGCCATGGGCCGAAAGGATCCGGCAGGCGAAGCCAGGCCATCGGCCCGAGCGCCATTTCCTCATCACTCAGCAAACAAGCATCCAACTCTGTGGATAACCTTGCGAAGTCGATGTTCTGCCCGATGAACACCAGCTCCTGACGGCAGTCACCAGTTTCGTAGTGCCAGTGCTTGAGAATGTCTGCCGTGCTCTGCTCATCCTGCGGCCAATGCTCCCGTGGAACAAAACGCCACCAACGCCCGGCCAGACCATGGCGCATCATGCCGCCAGCCTGCGACCAGCTGCCAGCTTCCTGGAATTTGCTGGCCAGCCAGAAAAAGCCCTTGGAACGCAGCAGCCGACCATTGCTCCAGGTGTTGTGGATAAAGTCGAAGAAGCGCTGCGGGTGCAGTGGCCGGCGAGCTTCCCAGGTAGTCGCCGCGATGCCGTACTCCTCGGTTTCCGGTATATGCGCCCCACGCAACTCCTGCAGCCAACCTGGCGCCTGCGCAGCCTGGTCGAAGTCGAACAGCCCGGTATCGAGAATCCGCGCCAGCGGCACCTGGCCCATGACCATGGGCACGATCTGCGCACGGGCATTGAGGCTGCGCAAAATGGCGGTGAGTTCTTCGCGCTCGTGCTGGCTGATCAGGTCGATCTTGCTCAGCAGCAGCACATCGGCGAACTCGACCTGTTCGATCAACAGGTCGCTGATGGAACGCTCATCGTCTTCACCCAGCGTCTCGCCACGGCTCGCCAGGCTTTCGGCTTGCTGATAATCGCGCAGGAAGTTCAGGCCATCGACCACGGTGACCATGGTGTCCAGGCGCGCCATGTCGGACAGACTGCGGCCTTGCTCGTCGCGGAAGGTAAACGTCTCGGCGACCGGCAGCGGCTCCGAAATACCGGTGGACTCGATCAGCAAATAGTCAAAGCGGCCTTCCTCAGCCAGTCGCGCGACCTCCTCCAGCAGGTCTTCACGCAGGGTGCAGCAGATGCAGCCGTTGCTCATCTCGACCAGTTTTTCTTCTGCGCGGTTGAGGCTGACGTTGCGCTGCACTTCGCTGGCGTCGATGTTGATTTCACTCATGTCGTTAACGATCACCGCGACCCGAAGGTTGTCGCGATTACGCAGCACATGGTTGAGCAAGGTGCTCTTGCCGGCGCCGAGGAAGCCGGAAAGCACGGTGACGGGGAGGCGATTGAACATGGTGAAACCTCTTCAGGCGGACGCACTCGAAACGATGCATTGCATAATGTTATAAAGTAACAATACAATTTCGCCAAGCTGTACTCGTCGGAAGGGTAATTCGGAGATGGAAATGAGCCTGCCACGTGCTGCCCTGTTGCTGCTGCTTCTCGCGCCTCTGCCAGCCTTGGCATTGGCGCAAGGCAGTTCGCTCGCGCTGTGTACCCGCAGCGCAACGCTACTCGCCTGCCAGGACGGCAATGGCAATTACTACAGCGTGCGCACCGAAGGCAGCCATCTTTACCTGCGCGGCTTCGACACGACGACGAGTCGACTCTGGTCGCAAACCAACAGCCGCTATGGCGCACTGACATTCTTCACCGGTTTGGCCAGCGATGGTGAAGCCTGGTTCGGATACAGCCGCCGTGTTGGCTGGACCACGTTCAACCGCGTGTCCAGCTCCAGTGGCCAACGTTTCAACTTGCATTGCAGCCTGGTCGGCGGATGTCGCTGACCCTTTTTGCCTGGTATCCCCCATGACTAGCCTGACACTTCCGGACATTGCCATACAGACCCAAGAGCACGCCGTCCCATTGGATTGGGTCGGCATGTGCGGCATCGCCTTACCCATCCAGATCGATGGTCGTCAGGTTCCGGCCATGGCCAATGCCGGTGTCAGCTTGGTGGATAGCGCTTCGCGGGGCATTCATATGTCTCGCCTCTACCTCGCATTGGAATCGCTTGAACCGCAGCCATTGACGCCCTTGGCCATTCGCCGTCTTCTGGCGGACTTTATCGCCAGCCACGAAGGGCTCTCCAACGCGGCTTATCTCAACCTGGCTTTCGAGCAACTGCTGAAACGACCAGCCTTGATCAGCCCACTCGCAGGTTGGAAGAGCTATCCGATCACCCTGGAAGCGAAGATAGAAAATGAAATGTTCCACGTGGAACTATCTGCTCGTGTGCCTTACTCCTCAACTTGCCCGTGCTCGGCAGCGCTGGCCAGGCAACTGATTCAACAGCAGTTCGAGACTGATTTCGCTGAGCAGCACCTGGAGCGCAGCGCGGTACTGGAGTGGTTGGGCAGCAGCCAGGGCATCGTCGCAACGCCGCATAGCCAGCGCAGCCAGGCACTGGTCAGCGTGCGCCTGCAGGAGAATCTGGCGTCGATACCCATAACCGAATTGATCGACCAGATTGAGGTCAGCCTGGGTACGGCTGTGCAGACCGCCGTAAAGCGTGCAGACGAACAGGCGTTCGCCTTAGCCAATGGGCAGAACCTGATGTTCTGTGAGGACGCCGCGCGGCGATTGCATCGGTCGCTGCGGCAGTTGCAGTGGGCTACCGCCTTCAAGCTCCGCGTGGAACATGCAGAGAGCCTGCATGCCCACGATGCGGTAGCCAGCAGCCAATGGCGGTGGTGAAACTCAGGTACGGGGTTTGACTGTTCCACAGTCGTTGCCAAGCCATACGGCCCGGGTGTTCATACTGCCCTGCTGCTGAACGCCCGAGGCATTGAAGGTGCCGTTGACCTGCGTAGTGAATTCCTTGTCGCTGAGGAATGTCGCCTGGCCAGTACCCTGAGCCTTCGGGCAGCTGAACTGGAACTTCCAGACATTTCCGGTGCGATCGGTAATTTTCTGGGTACAACCCGACTTCGGGTCCTGCAACGGAATATCGTTGGTCTGGACCTGCTCAGGCGTCAGGCACGAACGCACCCCGTTGCCACCAATCGTGACCCCCTGCTTGGCCAGTACCCCTTCCATCATGGCCCGCTGTTCCGGTGGCAGGTTCTTCAACTGCCCGAGCATGAACTGCATATCGGGTAACGGCTTGCCATCGACCTGCATGTTGCTGGTAGTCAGCTCCCACAGACCGGGCTGCAACATCTGCGCATGCACCAGTGGGCTGCTCAGGCCCAAGGCCAGAGCCAACAGTGGCAGACGAATCTTCATGTACGAACGCTCCTCGAAAAACCGGCCAACGGGCCGGGCTCAGCCTTAGACGCCAAATCCGCTTTCAGGTTGCAAGGCGGACGTGGAACGTGTTCTGTTATCCGCTGTGTATTCGGCAAGCAGGATGCGTATGGATTACCACAGCCCCTACTTTTTCGGCTACGTGCTCGGCCTGATTCATTTGCTCGGCATGATCGCCGCGTTACATGCAGTGTTCACCGTGCGTACCGCCCAAGGCGCAATTGCCTGGGCCATGTCGCTGTTCTTCATTCCTTACTTCACGCTGATTCCCTACCTGATCTTTGGAGCACGATCCTTCTACGCCTACATCCAGGCCCGGCGCCAGGCCAACCAGGAAATGCACGTGGCCATGGCCAACCTCAACTGGCGGCCGTGGGTTGAGGAAGCCCTCACCGCCAGAGAGTCGGAAAGCTACGCGGCCTTGCGTGCCATGCCGAAACTCGGGCGAATGCCTTGCCTGGCCAATAACCAAGTGAAGCTGCTGATCAATGGCAAAGCCACTTTTGACGCCATCTTCGCCGCCATCGAGCAGGCACGCGAAGCAGTACTGGTGCAGTTTTTCATCATCCACGACGATGTCCTTGGCAAAGATCTGCAGCAGTTGTTACTGCGCAAGGCGGCCGAGGGGGTAAAGGTTTTTGTGCTGTATGACCGTGTCGGCAGCCATGCCCTGCCGGCCAGCTACAGCCAGGTACTGCGTGATGGCGGTGTGCAGATCCATGCCTTCGCGACCCGCCGCGGATGGTTCAACCGCTTCCAGGTCAACTTCCGCAACCACCGCAAGATCGTCGTGGTCGATGGCCTGCTCGGCTTCATCGGTGGGCATAACGTAGGGGACGAGTACCTCGGCAAGAATCCACACCTGTCACCTTGGCGCGATACTCATGTGCAGATCAGCGGCCCGGTGCTGGCCTGCCTACAGGAGTCGTTTGCCGAAGACTGGTACTGGGCCACGCGCGAGCTGCCACCTTTGATCCTGCCGGACACCTACCCCGACAACGGCGTGCTCTGCCAAGCCCTGGCCAGTGGCCCGGCAGACCCGCAGGAAACCTGTTCGCTGTTCTTCATCGAAGCCATCCACTCGGCAAGCAAACGGGTATGGATCACCAGCCCTTACTTCATTCCGGATGAAGCCGTGTTCGCCGCCTTGCGCCTGGCGGTGCTGCGCGGGGTGGATGTGCGCGTGCTGATACCGTCTCGGCCCGATCACAAGATCGTCTATGCGGCCTCCAGCCTGTTCGCATTCGAGGCAGTACGTGCAGGGGTAAGGATGTTCCGTTATCAGCCTGGCTTCCTGCACCAGAAGGTGGTGCTGGTGGATGACGAGGTCAGCGCGATCGGCAGCGCCAACCTGGACAACCGCTCGTTCCGGCTCAATTTCGAGATCACCTTGCTGACGGTAGACCGCCCGTTCGCCGACCAGGTGGAAGCGATGCTGCTGGACGACTTCGAACAGGCCCGCGAGATCACTGCTGAAGACAGCCGCGATACCCATCGTGTCCAGCAGCTGGGGATGCGCATTGCGCGCCTGATTTCACCCATCCTCTGAATGAAGAAAGGGCCGCTTATGCGGCCCTTTCTTCATTCGGTGCATGATCAGCGATAAAGGTCTTCCCGTGTCCACGGCAGATCGTGGTGCCCATCGGCATACGGCTTCACGGCCAGAATCTGATGCAGGTTGATCCAGCCCTTCTGGAACGCATAGGCACAGCCGGCCAGGTACAAGCGCCAAATGCGCAGGGTCTTCTCTGGCACCAGCGCCGCCGCTTTATGCAACTGGTTCTCCAAGTTCTCGCTCCAGTGATGGAGTGTCTTGGCGTAGTGCAAGCGCAGGCTCTCGACGTCCACCACCTCCAGCCCCGCCTCACAGATGCTGGCTGTGATCATGGACAGGTGCGGCAGTTCGCCATTGGGGAATACATAACGGTCGATGAAGTCCCCCGCCCCTCGTCCAACCGGGCGGCCATCAATGTGTTTGGCGGTGATGCCATGGTTCATCACCAGGCCACCTTCGCGCACCGCACCGAACAGCTTCTGGCAATACAGGGGCAGGTTGGCATGCCCTACGTGCTCGAACATGCCAACACTGACTACCTTGTCGAAACGCCCATCCTGGGGCAGGTCGCGGTAGTCGAGAATCTGCAGGTCGACACGCTCGGCCAGGCCTTCGGCCTTGACCCGTTGACGTCCGAGTTTCAGCTGTTCCTTGCTCAAGGTGATGCCGAATACCTTGGCGCCATATTCACGTGCCGCAAAACGAGACAACCCGCCCCAGCCGCAACCCACGTCCAGCAGATAGTCACCGGCATCCAGGCGGAGCTTGCGGCACAAGTGGTCGAACTTGTCCTGCTGGGCCTGATCGAGGGTATTGTCCGGCTCGCGGAAGTAGGCGCAGGAATACGCCATGTCCTGATCCAGCCACAGCTGATAGAACTCATTGGACACATCATAGTGGTAGGAAATGGACTGGGCGTCGGTGCTCTTGTCGTGGGCCAGACGCTGCGGCGGAGCTTCGTCCTCGTCGGTCAGCAGTGCTTCGCTGAGTTCGTCGCACACGCGGATGGCTTCGCCGATGTCACCTTCCAGCTCCAGCTTGCCCTCCACGAACGCGGTGCCCAGCTGGTCCATGCTTGGATGCGTCAACTGAGCGATCAGCTGTGGGTCCTTGACCAGGATGGTGACCTGCGGGCTTGGGCCCAGATCGAACTGGTTGCCGTCCCACAGTTTAAACCGCAGTGGCAGATGCAGGCTTTGCAGTGCCGGTGGAAGTTGAGCAAGCATGAACACTCCTCCTATCCCTATAAGGCCACGACGCCTGATATTTCGAACGTCGCCGGAACAGAGTAGTTCATTCGTGGGAGGTTTCCTCAAGATCAGACCTAAACGCGACCAAGGTCTAGAACCAACTGATCTGATGAAAGCAACGGATTGTATACAATCTACCCTTCTCAGCTTAACCTTATGCCCCTCTCGCGCTTCCTCATCTGGAGTACAAAACCCATGAAATCCTATGACGTGGTGATCATCGGCGGCGGCCCTGGCGGCTACAACGCAGCGATCCGCGCCGGCCAACTGGGCCTGAGCGTCGCTTGCGTGGAAGGCCGTTCGACCCTCGGTGGCACCTGCCTCAACGTCGGTTGCATGCCGTCGAAAGCGTTGCTGCACGCCTCCGAGCTTTACGAAGCGGCCAGCGGCGACGAGTTCGCTCACCTTGGCATCGAAGTGAAGCCGACGCTCAACCTCGCCCAGATGATGAAACAGAAGGACGAGAGCGTGACTGGCCTGACCAAGGGCATCGAGTACCTGTTCCGCAAGAACAAGGTCGACTGGATCAAAGGCTGGGGCCGCCTGGATGGCGTTGGCAAGGTCATCGTCAAGGCCGAAGATGGCAGCGAGACCGCACTGCAGGCCAAGGACATCGTCATCGCCACAGGCTCCGAGCCCACTCCCCTGCCCGGCGTGACCATCGACAACCAGCGCATCATCGACTCCACCGGCGCCCTGGCCCTGCCGCAGGTACCCAAGCACCTGGTGGTGATCGGCGCCGGCGTCATCGGCCTGGAACTGGGCTCGGTATGGCGCCGCCTGGGTGCACAGGTCACCGTCATCGAGTACCTCGACCGCATCTGCCCGGGTACCGATGAAGAAACCGCCAAGACCCTGCAGAAAGCCCTGGCCAAGCAAGGCATGGCCTTCAAGCTCGGTAGCAAGGTCACCCAGGCGAAGACTGAAGCCGACGGTGTCAGCCTGACCCTGGAGCCGGCAGCTGGTGGTGCCGCCGAAACCCTGCAGGCCGACTACGTGCTGGTCGCGATCGGCCGTCGTCCTTATACCAAGGGCCTGAACCTTGAGAGCGTAGGGCTGGAAACCGACAAGCGCGGCATGCTGAGCAACGAGCACCACCGCACTTCGGTTCCAGGCGTGTGGGTGATCGGCGATGTCACCTCTGGCCCGATGCTGGCGCACAAGGCTGAAGACGAAGCGGTCGCCTGCATCGAGCGCATCGCCGGCAAGCCGCATGAAGTGAACTACAACCTGATCCCGGGCGTGATCTACACCCGTCCGGAACTGGCCACCGTCGGCAAGACCGAAGAGCAACTGAAGGCCGAAGGCCGCGCCTACAAGGTCGGCAAGTTCCCCTTCACCGCCAACAGCCGCGCCAAGATCAACCATGAGACCGAAGGCTTCGCCAAGGTCATCGCCGACGCCAACACCGATGAGGTGCTCGGCGTGCATCTGGTCGGCCCGAGCGTCAGCGAGATGATTGGCGAGTTCTGCGTGGCCATGGAGTTCGCCGCCTCGGCTGAAGACATCGCCCTGATCTGCCACCCGCACCCGACCCGCTCCGAAGCCCTGCGCCAAGCCGCGATGAATGTGCACGGCATGGCGATGCAGATCTGACCCAGCTGGCTCCGCCGGTTTTTTCGAAATACCATTGATGCACGCTTTCGATCAAACCAGCGGGGCCCCACCGGGTGAGCATCAATTTCGATCTGAACGACCTGCAGGCCTTTCGTGCCGTGGTCGAACAAGGCAGCTTTCGCCGCGCCGCCGATACCATTCTCATCACCCAGTCGGCGTTGAGCCGGCGTATCGAAAAACTCGAGTCGGCGTTGGGCGTGAAGCTGCTCGAACGCACCACGCGCAAGGTGTCGCTGACCAATGTCGGGCGCGCCTTCCTGCCCCAGGTCGAACGCCTGCTGGACGACTTGGATCTGGCGCTGCTCAGCGTCGGTGATGGTGGCTCGCTGCGCACCGGCACCCTGACCATTGCCTGTGTGCCGTCGGCGGCCTACTACTTCATGCCCCATGCTATTCGCGCCTTCCATGCGCAATACCCGAAAGTGCGTATCAACCTGTACGACGCCGCTGCCAACGAAGTCAGCGCCGCCGTGGCCTCCGGCGAAGCGGACTTCGGCCTGAGCTTCACCGGCAACCTTGCCCCGGAGATCGAGTTCAGTGTCCTGCTCGAAGAGCGTTATGTCATCGCCTGCCGGCAGGACCACCCGCTGGCCAAGCTGGAGAAGGTGACTTGGGCACAAGCCTACGAACACGACTACATCACCCTGGGTAAATCGTCAGGCAACCGTCTGGTACTGGATCGGGCGCTGGCCGGGATGCAGGTCAGCAAAGAGAGTGTGTGCGAAGCCAGGCATGTGACCACCCTGCTCGGCCTGATCGAAGCAGGCCTGGGTATTGCGGCGGTGCCATCGATCGCGCTGCCGATAACGCCGCATCCGATCCTCGCCAGCGTTGCACTGGTCGAACCCGAGGTCAGCCGCAAGATGGGCCTGCTCAAGCGCCGCGGCCGTACGCTGACGCCTGCGGCACTCGAGATGGTAAGGCTGATTCGGGAACTGCCCGGCGTATTACCGGGCGACTGAATCCAGGCCGGTGGCACGTACGTCAGGCTGCACGGCAGGTGAAGCCAGGTATTGCAGAAGCTGTTTCGCCTCGGCTGGGTGCTCGGCGCCTTTTGGAATAGCGGCGGCGAAGCGGGTCACCGACTGCAGGCTTTCCGGAATCTTGCCAACGAAGGTCACACCCGGCACGGGCAGCAACTCGGCAACCTGCTGGAAACCCAGCTCATAGCTGCCCTGAGCCACCTGCGAGGCCACCGGTATGCGCTCGACCATGGTGCTCTTGCCGACCAGGCGGTCCTCGATACCCAGCTTCTTGTACAGCTCCTTCTCGATATACACGCCACTGGCGCTGTCCGAGTAGGCCACCGATTTGGCCGCCAGCAGTGTCTGCTTAAGCTGGTCGGGAGTGGCGATATCAGGCTTGGCCTGGCCCTGCTTGACCACCATGCCGATGCGCGAGTCCGCCAGCTCGACCCGTGAAGCCGGGTCGACCTTGCCCTGGCGGATCAGCTCATCCAGCGCATAGCCAACCATGATCACCACATCGGCGTGCTCGCCACGAGCGAGGCGATTGGGGATCGCCTCGGGGGCCTTGCCCATCGAGGGCCCGAGCACAGTGACCAGTGTATCGCCGCTCTGCGCGGCATACTTGGGCCCCAGTTGCTTGTAGGCGGCGGTGAAGCCGCCCGAGGTCATCACGGTCAGTTCGGCAGCCTGGGCAAGGCTGCAGCCAGCCAGGAGAGCAACAGCCAGTAACGCTTTCATCGAGGTCCTCATACAGCCACCGGAGCGCGGTTGGCCAGGCGACGGTACAGCATCCAGGTGGCGACGAATGCACAGAGCGCGGCAAACATCATCCAGTAGGCGGGTGCCGCCTTGTCATTGGTGACATGGATCATCCAGGTCGAGATTGCCGGCGTGAAACCGCCGAACAGTGCAGTCGCCAGGCTATAAGCCAGCGAAAAACCTGCCACCCGCACTTCCACCGGCATGATTTCGGTCAGCGCCGGGATCATCGCACCGTTGTACATGCCGTACAGGAAGGAGAACCACAGCAGCACTTCGAGCATGTGGCCAAAGCTCGGCGCCTGGGCCAGATAGGTCAGTGCCGGGTAGGCGGTGATCATCGTCATCAGCGACATGGCCAGCAGCAGCGGCTTGCGCCCCAAGCGATCGCTGAGCGCACCGCCGATGGGCAACCAGATGAAGTTCGACACCGCCGTCAGCAAGGTCACCAGCAGCGCGTCACCGGTACTCAGTTGCAAAACTGTCTTGCCGAAGGTCGGCGCGTACACCGTAATCATGTAGAAGGCGGTGGTGGTCATGGCGACCATCAGCATGCCGAACAGCACCATGCCGGAATTGGCGGCCAGCGTCGCCAGCACCTGCTTCATGGTAGGGCGATGCTCGCGTGCGGCGAACTCCTCGGTTTCCTGCAAGCTGCGACGCAGCAGGAAGATCACCGGGATGATCATGCAGCCCACAGCAAACGGCACGCGCCAGCCCCACTGGGCGATCTCGGCGGCAGACAGCCATTCGTTGAGCGCAAAGCCCAGCGCCGCAGCGACGACAATTGCCACCTGCTGGCTGGCGGACTGCCAGCTGGCGTAGAAGCCCTTGTGCCCAGGCGTTGCCATTTCGGCCAGGTACACCGAAACACCGCCCAGTTCAGCACCCGCCGAGAACCCTTGCAGCAAGCGCCCGATCAGCACCAGAGCCGGGGCCAATAGCCCGATGCTGGCGTAGCCGGGCACCAGCACGATCAGCAAGGTCCCGCTGGCCATGATTGCCAAGGTGACGATCAGCCCTTTGCGTCGGCCCACGTCATCAATGTACGCCCCCAGGATCACCGCACCCAGCGGGCGCATGAGGAAGCCGGCGCCGAACACGGCGAAGGTCATCATCAGCGAGGCGAATTCATTGGACGCGGGGAAGAAGGCCGCCGCGATGTGCGTGGCATAGAAGCCGAACAGGAAAAAGTCGAACTGTTCGAGGAAGTTTCCGGACGTAACCCGGAAGACCATACCGGCCTTGGACTTGCCCTCGGGCACCGAGCGTGACGGCAGACTCATGGTGGATCTCCAGCGTTTCTTAATAATTGTAAGTGCTTATTTCTGGAATGATCGTCGAAAACGGCGCTGGAGATAATCGTTCATTTTTCATTAATTGATGCGCCGATGAGATCAATCGGGCGCGGGCGGCAGGGAAAATTGTGCGCAACGGCGCTGAATCCATCGGCCGCCAGGTCTTCAACGTAGCCAAGATGCAGATCTGTTTTTTCAAGCAGGCTGTTTGCGGCTAACTGCTGCTATGCGGTTTCAAGCATCGGCCCAGAAGTATCAATGCAAAAAAGCCCAGCAGAGGCTGGGCTTCTTAACGCTAAGGGCGACACTCAATCGAATCTGTCAAATCACCGATCGTTCTTTGAAGAAGATACCGTGGCGTTGCTTAGACCTCTGGAATTGTGCTCGCCTGGAGTGGTTCGAGAGATGGCTGTGGATTTGGCCAAGCCGCGAGTATCTTTGGAGTGGGCGACACCCGAGGTGGTGGTTCCGTGACCTTTATCACTGTTGCGCGAGCTCCCGTAATGGTTGCCGCTTGCTCCATGATCGCGTGTTGCCTTGCCTTCGTGATCGCTTCCAGCGCTCATTCCATTTCCGTTGTGCCCTCCCATACCACCTGCATGACCACCCCCATGTCCGCCGCCGTTGCCACCGCCACCGCCGCCACCTTTGGCGTAGGCAGAACCCATCGGGGATAGGTCAGCGGGCACGAATGCCGTCAACCCGAGTA
The DNA here is from genome assembly GCF_049325675.2 of Pseudomonas sp. HS6-2. NCBI lineage: Bacteria > Pseudomonadati > Pseudomonadota > Gammaproteobacteria > Pseudomonadales > Pseudomonadaceae > Pseudomonas > Pseudomonas sp. HS6-2. The sequence continues at coordinate 6,232,112 of NZ_CM143906.1, forward strand.
CCAATGCACAAGCAAAGGCAGCAAGAAGGGGTTTTCTCATTTTTTATTCGCATCCAGAGGCGTGGGGGAAGCTAATGTGACTCTTTGACCAAGAGAGCGCGGTGAGGTTCTCGCATTCCGACAGAATGCTGCCCCGTTAAGAGCATTGCCTTCGATAACAGGTTGACTACGCTCTGGTTAGATAAATGACCAAGGACTGTTCACGTGGGTAAGAAATTGAATTTTGCCGTAGTGCTGTCGCTGGTAATGGGTTTGAGCCCGATGTTGTTGGCAGATCCCGGAAAAGGGAAAGGTCACGACAAGGGAAATCAGCACGACAACCAAAGGCATCAAGGCAGTGCTAACGGCTGGCAGAGTGGACCTTCTGTCGATTTGGGCGGGGTGCGGGTCATCCTCAACGACAACCGCGATTACTGGAGTCCAGCCTCCTCTCTACCTCCAGGGATCCAGAAGAATCTGGCACGCGGCAAACCTCTCCCGCCCGGAATTGCCAAAAAACTGGACAGCAGGCTGATCAATCGACTTCCTCATTACGATGGCTATGAGTGGCAACAAGCCGGAGCTGACCTACTGCTTGTAGCTATTGCCTCGGGTGTAATCTATGAGGTACTGCACAACGTGCTGGATTGAAGTTCCCCAGGGTGCAGGAAGGGTGAAGGAGTTTAGAGCCAGCGAAGGGCCGGGAGCATCGCAGGAGGCGATGAGGTGAACCTCACCGGCTCCTGCGACAGTTTTAATTTTCTAAAGCCAACGTTTAGTTTTCCTCAATAAAGACTGTATTTTCAGTGCCTTACGGAACGCAGGCTGTGGACCTTTCTGACATTCTCGCCAACCTGTCTTAGCCTGCGACTCCTAGGTATCGAGTCAAACATACAGACAATAAAGTCCGTAAATGACCATAAATAACTGATTTTTATGTCTTTTCTCGATAGCTCGGCGATCTGCTTTTTATCTAAAGCTTGATGCCCTCAAACGCTCCGCGTTTTTTCGGATGTGCGCGCAGCCGGCACTTCTAGAGGACAATAGAGGTCCTTCCGTTTCGTCCCTCTAGGGCCTTCCACCACTATCCGGTACAACTCCTCGACATCTCTCCTGCTGCTGGAGTATTCCGTAGACCGGTATCCCTTATGAAAAACCCCGGCTACGTGGGCCGGGGTTCCTGGTACCGCCTGGGCTACTTACGAGCACCAGCCGCCGTTGTGGTGCGAACCGGTGCCGCCATGCGGATGGGTACCGCGCGGGCAGGCCGAAGCAGTGAACGAGGCAACGGACAGAAAGGCAACGAGGCCGGCAATAGCGATCTTTTTCATGGTTATCTCATGTATGTGTTAAGCAACTGTGGCGCAACCCTACAGACGCCCAGAATTTGAGTCAACGCTTAGATCATCTATGCGTTAGGCTAAAGGCTTTTCGGGAAAACGTGCAGCAGGTTTTCCTGCATCGCTTCCAGTCCTGGTCGGTGGTAATTGCCGATACTGCCTTCGATGGTCCAGCTCGCGTTCTTGAGGATCTGCTTCGGTGTCACTGGCTCTGTACCCGCTATGCCAAACGACGAGTAGTAGTCTTGAAACTTGAATTCCCAGTGCGGGTTGCGCTCCATGACCATCCACTTGTTCGGCACCCCGTAGGAGTCCGCGACGATCAGACCATGGAGGCTGGTCGACAAAATGAAGTCGCAAGATGCAATCTCAGCCAGCACCTGCTTCACCGGCGAGAAGACGTCAATGACCCGCGATCCTGATAGGCGTCGACGCAGATCCTGGATCACCGGGGACGTCCGGTCGTGGATGTGCGGGATGATCCCGATGCGGGCGCTCTTGCGGCTCGGTTTCTTGACGATTGCCGGCGACAGGAGGCCTGGGTCGCCCAATACGGGCGGGACGCGCGTGTCGTGAATGCGATCAGCGCAGAGCTGGCCACGGACAGCGTGGTAATGGTGCCGACCGGAGAACCGTTCTTCGGCCACACCGGTGCCTGTGCCCCAGATGTGTAGCTTGCGCGGGAAACAGAGGAATTTGGCTTTGCTCTCGCGTCCGAGGACGCTTCCGATAGCGATCATGTCGGCCGATTTTACCGGGGCCCACACAATTTTCTTCCCTGAGGCGAACTCCACCACCTCTGCCGACAGGTAATCGCCGAAATTCTGTTGATTCGGGTTTTTACGCCCGCTTCCGCGACACCAGTACAGCTTGATCTTGCTCACTTCTATACCCTTGTTAAGCAAAAAAACGCGCGGATCATAGACCATTTCGGTCGTGACGACGCAATCTTCACACCTCCGGAGAATTCCCGACATCACCGAGGCCCCATAAATGAAATCCGCCTTTTCTCTCTCCTACGACCGATCTGCGCCGGATTCTGGACGGCCCTGTGGGACCTGCGCTGGGGATCGTGATGCTCCTGGTGCTGCTCGCCATTCTGCAACTGCCGGTGCCGATGGCTGCTGGGCACTAGGCGAAAAAAAGCGCCCAGGAGGGCGCCTTGAAGGGCTGCCATCTTGTCAGTGGAGAACCTAAGGCAAATATGCGTTAGGTAGGAGGTCGACAAGCTGGTATTCCAGAGGGAGGGGTCCACACACCAAACGGGGGAAATCAAATGAGCAATCACAGGAACCGAATCAGTGCTCTCCCCTCCGGAACGGCGCGCACCTTACCCCTTTCGGAGTTTGTTGGCCACATCCGATACCACGGATTGTCGTGAAGAATTCTTCATGTACAGACCTGCTTGGCTGGCCTTCTCGCTTGTGCCGCCCATCCAAAACCTGACGATCTGACGCCGTGACAGCAGCGTGTGATGGCTGACTGGAGTGAGCGGCTTGGGCGCTGCTGTGGTTCGTTCTGGCGATGGGGTGCGATTGAGGCCCTACGCGATGGGTTGCAGCAATGCTCCGGCGTGACGTACCAGGTGGGCTGTCAGGTCGGCCAGCAGCTTGCCGCCCTGCCGCCAGTGGTGCCAATACATGGCCACGTCGACGCAGCCGTCCGGGTTGATGTCGACCAGGGTGCCGGCGGCGAGCTGTCCCTTCACTTGCATCTCGGGTATCAGCCCCCAGCTGATCCCCGCCTCAGCCATCTGGACGAAGCCCTGGGACGACGGGCATAGGTGGTGGAGGTAATCCTCGATCCCCTGCTCCGCCATGTAACGCTGCTGCAGCAGGTCATCTGGCCCGTAAACCAGAGCCGGCGCCCGAGCCAGACGCGCGATGTCGAACCCTTGCGGGAAGTGCCGCGCGACGAACGCTGGACTTGCGATCGGCCGGTAGCGCATATGCCCGAGCAGGACGCTTTTTGTCCCTGCGACGCTGCGCTCGCTGCTGCACAAGCACGCGGCTACGTCTCCCGATCGCATGCGGTTCAGTCCCACCTCCTGGTCAACCACCACCAGGTCCAGGAGCAAACCGCGCTCGACGCAGAATTCGCCGACGGCGGCTGCCCACCAGGTGGATAGGCTGTCCGCGCTCAGGGCGATGCGCAGCCGATCGGGGACGGTTTCCTCATCGAGCTGGGGCAGCTGGCCGTGGAGGTCGCGCTCGAGCAGGCGAACCTGCTGCACATGGTGGAGCAGACGCTGGCCGATCTCGCTCGGCACGGTCGGCGTACCACGGATCAGGACGGGTTGCCCGGTACGCGCCTCGAGCAGCTTGATCCGCTGTGAAACGGCGGACTGCGATAGGCCGAGAACCTGGGCGGCGCGGTCGAAACTTCCCTGTTCGGCCACCGCCGCCAGAGCCGAGAGCAATTTGTAGTCGAACATGGTTTTTCCTGGGTACAGAAACACGAAAACCCGCTCTTGACGGGTTTCGGTGGAATGATCGGGAGTTACCCATATCCTGTCAATGCGCGCGGAGATAGCTGAAAATATGGGTATATACATTGACATATCCACAACTTATGGCGAATACGGCATCTCACTCACGTATATCCCATGAGGTGTTTCGCCACTCCGTGTCCAGCTTTGTGCTGCGGCAGCTCAAGGCCGAGAGCGTGCCCTTGTAGGCGAGTGGAAAGCAATTTCAAAGATGCAGTGCCAGCCTACTGTTAAGACGTGACAAGCTCTGCCGTGGCGGCCTTTACTCGGTCCCGATAAATGTCCCGATGGCGCTCCCTGATTTCCTCCATCTTATCCATCAGCTCTACCACCTCACCGGCGAGACGCGCTTCCAGCTCGGCAAAGTCTTCAGCGGTGAGCGTCGACTTGTTCGCTGCTGTTCGACCTGGTGTCGCGAAGTGAGCAGACGCGGCACGGTCATCCATTCCCCGTCCGATCAGGCGTTCGAATACGTGGCCAGCGACAGTGGGCGTTATGTCCATGCCCGCTTCCTTTTCACGCTCCAAGGCAGCAATCACAAGCCCACGCTTGGCGCGCTTGTGGGCTGCACCGCATTCAGCCCCACAACGACCGCAGATTGCTTTCGGGTTGTCCCCGCCGCGCGACAGATAGCTCATAAACTCCATGAACTGCTTGTCGTAGGACGCTCCGATCTCTTTGTCATACTGCTGCAGCAGCAGATCTCGCATGCTTTTCTGGCTCGATTTGGCCATCCTGGCGGTCCTCCGTCGTATTGCCTATCACATACTTATATTAGGCATTAGCAAAATTGATAAAGCATAGCGTGCGCCCACCTCGACGTCATCACGATACCGACAGCAGAGCCGCCCTTCACATAGCCTTCTCAGTACCGACGTCGCCTTTGCCAAACCTTCAAGGTGCATCCCAGCGGCTACTACGCCTGGCTGGCCGAGCCTCGGTCTGCCCGAGCCTAAGAAGACCAACGGCTACTTGGCTTGATCAAGCAAGCTTGGCTGGAAAGTGGTGGTGTGTACGCCTGTCGCAAAATTCACGATGACCTGCGTGAACTGGGAGAAACCTGCGGGCGAAATCGGGTGGGGCGCTTGCTGCAGGCAGAGGGGCTGCGCTCGCAAACGGGCTATCGGCGGCGCCCAGGATTTTATGGCGGAAAGCCAACCGTAGCCTCGCCAAACCACCTTGCGCGCCAGTTCAAGGTCAGTGAGCCGAGCAAGGTCTGGGTGACAGACATCACATACATTTGCACCTATGAAGGATGGCTGTACCTGGCGGTAGTGCTAGATCTGTTTTCCCGCCAAGTGATTGGCTGGTCAATGAAGCCCAGGATGTGCCGCGACCTGGCGATTGACGCGATGTTGATGGCCGTGTGGCGCCGCAAGCCACAGCAGCAAGTGATGATTCATTCAGACCAAGGCAGTCAATTTAGTAGAGCGGGGCTCTGGGACTGAGCAGACGCTTTTTTTCGCCCGTATTCGTCAACTTGGCGATCACCAGCACTAAATACGAAGTCAGGACAGTCATAAGTCAATTCCGGCTTTGGCCATCTCACCCTGGCCGGAGGATCGGCACATGTACACCATGTTCCTGTTCCCAGGCGTACCTTATTTTGAAATTTACGGATGTCGTCGACAGCATGAGACTCCCAGCAGAGGAACAAAGAACGTTCCAGATACGAGCGAATTGACTCTTCAGGCTGAATTTGCAAACGCGGTATGGAGAGCATGCTGAGACTGCTTGGATAACGTAACTGTGTCGCGCCGACCCACGCGACCGCGGCCCCTATGGGAGGCCGCAGTCGCGCATGACAGCTTTTATTGTCGCGGTACCGCTTTTATTGTCGGAAACCAACGTTCTTGCAGATAGAAAAACGCTTACTCCACCGTCACCGACTTCGCCAGGTTGCGCGGCTGGTCGACATCAGTACCCTTGAGCACGGCCACGTAGTACGACAGCAGCTGCAGCGGGATGGTGTAGAGGATCGGCGCCAGCTCGTCAGCAATATGCGGCACCTTGATCACGTGGGTGCCTTCGCCGTTGCTCATGCCGGCGTTCTCGTCGGCGAACACCACCAGCTCGCCACCACGGGCACGCACTTCCTGCAGGTTGGACTTGAGCTTCTCCAGCAGTTCGTTGTTCGGCGCCACGGTCACCACTGGCATGTCGCTGTCCACCAACGCCAGCGGGCCGTGCTTGAGCTCACCGGCCGGGTAGGCTTCGGCGTGGATATAGGAAATTTCCTTGAGCTTCAGCGCACCTTCCATGGCCACCGGGTACTGCGCACCACGGCCGAGGAACAGGGTGTGATGCTTGTCGGCGAACAGCTCGGCGGTTTTCTCCACGGTGCTGTCCATGGCCAGGGCCTCGCCCAGGCGCGCTGGCAGGCGGCGCAGCTCTTCCACCAACCCGGCTTCGACACCCGCTTCGAGGGTGCCACGCACCTGGCCCAGGGCCAGGGTCAGCAGCATCAGCGAAACCAGCTGAGTGGTGAAGGCCTTGGTCGAAGCCACGCCGATTTCCGGGCCAGCCAGGGTCAGCAGGGTCAGATCGGACTCACGTACCAACGAGCTGATGCCGACGTTGCAAATGGCCAGGCTACCGAGGAAACCCAGTTCCTTCGCATTGCGCAGGGCGGCAAGGGTGTCGGCGGTTTCGCCGGACTGGGAGATCGAGACGAACAGGGTGTCTGGCTGCACCACCACCTTGCGATAACGGAACTCGCTGGCCACTTCGACCTGGCAAGGAATGCCAGCCAGGCTTTCCAGCCAGTAACGGGCGACCATGCCGGCGTGGTAGCTGGTACCGCAGGCGACGATCTGCACGTTGCGCACTTTGGCGAACAGCTCGGCAGCCTGCGGGCCGAAAGCCTGGACCATCACGTGGTCCTTGCCCAAGCGGCCTTCCAGGGTGCGCTGGACCACGGTCGGCTGCTCATGGATCTCTTTGAGCATGAAGTGGCGATAGGCGCCTTTGTCGGCGGCTTCGGTGCCTTCGTGGTATCTCACGGTTTCACGCTGTACCGGCTTGCCAGCCTGGTCCCAGATCTTCACCTGGTCGCGGCGGATCTCGGCAATGTCGCCTTCTTCCAGGTACATGAAGCGGTCGGTGACCTGGCGCAGGGCCAATTGGTCGGAAGCCAGGAAGTTCTCGCCATGGCCCAGGCCGATCACCAGTGGGCTACCGCTGCGCGCGGCGACCAGGCGGTCAGGCTGTTTCACGCTGATCAGTGCCAGGCCATAGGCTCCGTGCAGGCGCTTAACTGCGGATTTCAGCGCATCGGCCAGGTCCGGAATGGTCTTCAGGGTGTGGTGGATCAGATGCACGATAACTTCGGTATCGGTCTGCGAGGTGAAGACATAACCCAAGCCTTTGAGTTCTTCACGCAGCTCTTCGTGGTTCTCGATGATGCCGTTGTGAACAACGGCCACTTCGCTACCGGAGAAATGCGGGTGAGCATTGCCTTCGGTCGGTGCACCATGGGTGGCCCAACGGGTATGGGCGATGCCCAGCTGACCGTTCAGCGGCTCGGCAGCAACAGCCGCCTCCAGTTCGGCGACCTTGCCGATGCGACGGCGGCGCTGCAGTTCGCCCTGCTGGGTGTAGACGGCCAGGCCGGCACTGTCGTACCCACGGTACTCAAGACGCTTGAGGCCTTCGATGAGAATGGCAGTGATGTTGCGCTCGGCTACGGCACCAACGATTCCACACATGGTTATTGCTCCTGGCTGATCGCGGCGCAGATCAGGTTGATGCCGCGGGCTTGAATCTGTTCGCGTGCCGCTGCGGGCAGGCGTTCGTCTGTAATAAGGGTGTGCACGCTGCCCCAGGGCAGCTCGAGATTGGGGATCTTGCGCCCGACCTTGTCGGACTCGACCATCACGATCACTTCCCGGGCCACCTCGGCCATCACTCGGCTCAAGCCAAGGAGCTCATTGAAGGTGGTGGTGCCGCGCTGCAGGTCGATGCCATCGGCACCAATGAACAGCTGGTCGAAATCGTAAGAGCGTAGTACCTGCTCGGCGACCTGGCCCTGGAACGACTCCGAATGCGGGTCCCATGTACCGCCGGTCATCAGCAGCACCGGTTCGTGCTCGATCTCGCTGATGGCGCGGGCCACATTCAACGAGTTGGTCATCACCACCAAGCCGGGCTGGCGGCCCAGTTCCGGGATCATGGCGGCGGTGGTGCTGCCGCTGTCGATGATGATCCGCGCATGCTCGCGGATACGGCCAACCGCTGCACGGGCGATAGCCTTCTTGTAGGCAGAGACCGGTTGCGCAGGTTCGCTGAGCATCTCCTGCGGGACTGGCACCGCACCGCCGTAGCGGCGCAGCAGCAGGCCGTTGGCCTCCAGCGCGGCAAGGTCCTTGCGAATAGTCACTTCCGACGTTTCGAAACGCTTGGCCAAGGCATCCACGCTCACTTCGCCTTGCTCGCTGAGCAGGGCCAGGATGTTGTGACGCCGCTGGGGGGTGTTACGTTTCGACATGGGCGGTTAAGTTTCGATTCGAAAGATAATGGTTGCAATCAAAACCTAAGATGACCGGTTCGTCAAGGTGTGGATAAATTTTCCTGACCACTCGCCGCCTGGGCCAATAAAAAAGCCGACTTATTCACATAGGTCGGCTTTCGATAGAAATGGCTGTGTATAACTCAGCTTTTCTTGATCTTCTCCGGCCGCTTCCAGCCCGAGATGTTGCGCTGACGCGCACGCGCCACGGCAAGGTCACCGGCTTCGACGGCCTGAGTGATGGTCGAACCGGCTGCCGTAGTTGCACCGGCCTTGATTTCCACAGGTGCCACGAGGGAGTTGTTTGAGCCGATGAACACGTCCTCCCCCATCACGGTCTTGAACTTGTTGGCACCATCGTAGTTACAGGTGATGGTACCGGCACCGATGTTGGTGCGTGCACCGATCTCGGCATCGCCCAGGTAGGTCAGGTGACCGGCCTTGGCCCCTTCACCCAGGTGGGCATTTTTCAGTTCGACGAAGTTACCCACATGGGCCTTGGCTTCCAGCACGCTGCCCGGACGCAGGCGGGCGAACGGGCCAGCATCGCTGCCCTCGCCCATCACCGCGCCGTCGAGGTGAGTGTTGGCCTTGATGATCGCGCCCTTGCGCAAAGTGCTGTCTTTAATCACGCAGTTAGGGCCGATCTGCACGTCGTCCTCGATGACCACCTTGCCTTCGAGGATCACGTTGATATCGATCAGCACGTCGCGACCAACGGTCACTTCGCCACGTACATCGAAGCGTGCAGGGTCGCGCAAGGTGACACCCTGGGCCATCAGCCGGCGGCCTTCGCGCAGCTGGTAATGGCGCTCGAGTTCCGACAGCTGGCGACGGTCATTGGCGCCCTGCACTTCCATCGGGTCGTGCGGCTGTTCGGTGGCAACCACCAGACCGTCGGCCACCGCCATGGCGATGATGTCAGTGAGGTAGTACTCGCCCTGAGCATTGTTGTTCGACAGGCGACCCATCCAGTCAGCCAGGCGCGCGGCCGGCATGGCCAGGATGCCAGTGTTGCCTTCCTTGATCGCCTTCTGTGCTTCGCTGGCGTCCTTGTGCTCGACGATAGCGGTCACCTGTCCTTCACCATTACGCACGATGCGGCCATAGCCGGTCGGGTCCTGCAGGGTCACGGTGAGCAGGCCCAGTTGCGTGTCGCTGACCTTGGCCAACAGGCGCTGCAGGGTTTCCAGTTCGATCAGCGGTACATCGCCATAAAGCACCAGCACCGTGTCGGCGGTGATCGCCGGCAATGCCTGCGCAACGGCATGGCCGGTGCCCAGTTGCTTGTCCTGCATGACGAAATTCAGGTCATCGGCTGCCAGGCGCTCACGTACCAGCTCCGCACCGTGGCCGATGACCACGTGGATGCCTTGGGGCTGAAGCTGGCGCGCGCTGTGGATAACGTGGCCGAGCATGGAATTGCCGGCTACCGGGTGCAGTACCTTGGGCAGCGCCGAACGCATGCGGGTGCCTTGGCCGGCGGCGAGAATAACGATATCAAGGGACATTGACTGGCTACCAATCCAGGCGGTCAGAGATGACCGAAGAGGGGAATTCAGAAAAAGAAAAAGGGTAGCCGAGGCTACCCTTTAACTCAATCGCAACGGAAGTATACGGCCTGAACCGGATTACTTGCCCTTGCGCATTTGCTGGACGGTACGCAGCTGAGCTGCAGCCTCGGCCAGGCGTGCGGCAGCAGCACCATAGTCGAAGTCCGCACTTTTCGCATTCAGGGCGTTCTCAGCAGCCTTGAGGGCTTCCTGAGCCTGAGCTTCGTCCAGGTCGGCAGCGCGCTGTACGGTGTCGGCAAGAACCTTGACCATGTTCGGCTGCACTTCGAGGAAGCCACCGGAGATGTAGAACACCTCACGATCGCCACCTTGCTTGGTCAGCGTGATCGGACCCGGCTTGAGATTGGTGATCAGCGGGGCGTGGCCTGGAGCGATACCAAGATCGCCCAGGTTGCCGTGCGCTACTACCATCTCGACCAGGCCGGAGAAGATTTCCCCTTCCGCGCTGACGATATCGCAATGGACTGTCATAGCCATCTGCTTGCCTCAACCTGATTAGCGCCCCTTGCGGGGCGCCGGGATTACAGTTTCTTGGCTTTCTCGATCGCTTCGTCGATGCTGCCGACCATGTAGAACGCTTGTTCTGGCAGGTGGTCGTAGTCACCTTTGAGGATGCCGCTGAAGCCAGCGATGGTGTCTTTCAGGGAAACGTACTTGCCTGGCGAACCGGTGAAGACTTCGGCCACGAAGAACGGCTGCGACAGGAAGCGCTGGATCTTACGAGCGCGGGCTACCAGTTGCTTGTCGCTTTCGGACAGTTCGTCCATACCCAGGATCGCGATGATGTCCTTCAGCTCTTTGTAGCGCTGCAGAACATACTGAACGCCACGAGCGGTGTCGTAGTGTTCGTTGCCGATCACGTTCGGGTCCAGCTGGCGCGAAGTCGAGTCCAGTGGGTCGACCGCTGGGTAGATACCCAGGGAGGCGATGTCACGGGACAGAACGACGGTGGCGTCCAAGTGGGCGAAGGTGGTCGCTGGCGACGGGTCGGTCAGGTCGTCCGCAGGTACGTATACGGCCTGTACGGAGGTGATCGAGCCTTCTTTGGTCGAAGTGATACGCTCTTGCAGAACGCCCATCTCTTCGGCCAGGGTCGGCTGGTAACCTACTGCCGAAGGCATACGGCCCAGCAGTGCGGATACTTCGGTACCGGCCAGGGTGTAACGATAGATGTTGTCGACGAACAGCAGTACGTCGTTACCTTCGTCACGGAACTTCTCAGCCATGGTCAGGCCGGTCAGCGCTACGCGCAGACGGTTTCCTGGTGGCTCGTTCATCTGACCGTAGACCAGCGCTACCTTGTCGAGAACGTTGGAATCCTTCATCTCGTGGTAGAAGTCGTTACCCTCACGAGTACGCTCACCCACACCAGCGAACACGGAGTAACCGCTGTGTTCCATGGCGATGTTACGGATCAGTTCCATCATGTTTACGGTCTTGCCGACACCGGCACCACCGAACAGACCAACTTTACCACCCTTGGCGAACGGGCAAACCAGGTCGATAACCTTGATGCCGGTTTCCAGCAGGTCGTTGCCGCCTGCCTGGTCAGCGAACGAAGGCGCTGGCTGGTGGATACCGCGACGCTCTTCTTCGCCGATCGGGCCGGCTTCGTCGATCGGGTTGCCCAGTACGTCCATGATACGGCCCAGAGTGGCCTTACCAACTGGAACGGAAATGGCAGCACCGGTGTCAACGACATCCAGACCGCGCTTCAGGCCTTCGGTCGAGCCCATCGCAATGGTACGAACCACGCCGTCGCCCAGCTGCTGCTGAACTTCGAGGGTGGTTTCCGCGCCTTGTACTTTCAGCGCGTTGTAAACACTCGGTACGACGTCACGTGGGAATTCCACGTCGATGACGGCGCCGATGATTTGAACGATACGTCCGCTACTCATAGCTGGATCCTCTGAATTTTTGAACCGTTAAACCGCGGCAGCGCCGCCGACGATTTCCGAGATCTCCTGGGTGATCGCAGCCTGACGCGCCTTGTTGTAGATCAACTGAAGCTCTTTGATCAAATCACCGGCGTTGTCTGTGGCGTTCTTCATGGCGATCATCCGGGCTGCCTGTTCAGCAGCGTTGTTCTCGACCACCGCCTGGTATACCTGCGACTCCACGTAACGCACCATCAAGCCGTCCAGCAGCTCTTTTGCGTCGGGTTCGTACAGGTAATCCCAGTGATGCTTGAGATCCTGATCCGGGGTTGCCACCAACGGTACCAATTGCTCGACCGTCGGTTTTTGGGTCATGGTGTTGATGAACTTGTTCGAAACCACCGAGAGGCGATCGATACGGCCGTCCAGGTAGGCGTCCAGCATCACTTTGACGGAGCCGATCAGATCGTTGATCGATGGCTCTTCGCCCAGGTGGCTGATCGCAGCTACGACGTTGCCGCCAAAGATGCGGAAGAAAGTCGCACCCTTGCTGCCGATCACGCACAGGTCGATTTCAACGCCCTGTTCGCGGTTTTCGTTCATGTCCTTGACCAGGGCCTTGAACAGGTTGGTGTTCAAGCCACCGCACAGACCACGGTCACTGCTCACCACGATATAACCGGCGCGCTTTACAGGGCGCTCGATCATGAACGGGTGGCGGTATTCCGGGTTGGCGTTGGCCAGATGACCGATCACCTGGCGGATACGCTCCGCGTAAGGACGGCTAGCAGCCATGCGCATTTGTGCCTTGCGCATCTTGCTGACCGCCACTTTCTCCATGGCGCTGGTAATTTTTTGCGTGCTTTTGATGCTCGCAATCTTACTGCGAATCTCTTTTGCGCCTGCCATGTATCACCTATCAGGTTAGCAAGCGGGGGCCTGGGCCCCCGCTGCGGCTTACCAGGTCTGGGTGGCCTTGAACTTCTCGAGACCGGCTTTCATGCCAGCGTCGATTTCGTCGTTGAAGTCACCCTTCACGTTGATCTTCGCCATCAGTTCGGCGTGATCACGGTTGAAGTAGGCGATCAGTGCTTGCTCGAAGCTACCGACCTTGGAGACTTCTACGTCAGTCAGGAAACCACGCTCAGCGGCGTACAGCGACAGAGCCATGTCCGCGATGGACATTGGCGCGTACTGCTTCTGCTTCATCAGCTCGGTAACGCGCTGACCATGCTCCAGCTGCTTGCGGGTCGCTTCGTCCAGATCGGAAGCGAACTGGGCGAATGCAGCCAGTTCACGGTACTGAGCCAGAGCGGTACGAATACCACCGGACAGCTTCTTGATGATCTTGGTCTGAGCGGCACCACCTACGCGGGATACCGAAACACCGGCGTTCACTGCAGGGCGGATGCCCGAGTTGAACATGGCCGATTCCAGGAAGATCTGACCGTCGGTGATGGAGATCACGTTGGTCGGAACGAACGCAGAAACGTCGCCAGCCTGGGTTTCGATGATTGGCAGGGCGGTCAGGGAACCGGTCTTGCCAGTGACTGCGCCGTTGGTGAACTTCTCGACGTACTCTTCCGAAACGCGCGATGCACGCTCCAGCAGACGGGAGTGGAGATAGAACACGTCGCCTGGGTACGCTTCACGTCCTGGTGGACGGCGCAGCAGCAGGGAGATCTGACGGTAAGCAACGGCCTGCTTGGACAGGTCATCGTAAACGATCAGGGCGTCTTCACCGCGGTCACGGAAGAACTCGCCCATGGTGCAGCCGGCGTATGGCGCCAGGAACTGCAGTGCGGCGGATTCCGAAGCACTGGCAACGACCACGATGGTGTTGGCCAGGGCGCCGGCTTCTTCCAGCTTGCGAACGATGTTGGCAACGGTGGAACGCTTCTGGCCGACAGCAACATAAACACAGAAAATACCGGAGTCTTTCTGGTTGATGATGGCGTCGATGGCCATGGCGGTCTTGCCGATCTGACGGTCACCGATGATCAGCTCGCGCTGGCCACGGCCGACAGGGATCATGGCGTCGACGGACTTGTAACCAGTCTGTACAGGCTGGTCTACCGACTTACGCCAGATCACGCCTGGAGCGACTTTCTCGACCGCGTCGGTCTGAGTGTTGCCCAGAGGACCTTTGCCGTCGATCGGGTTGCCCAGTGCGTCAACGACGCGACCCAGCAGTTCCTTACCAACCGGAACTTCCAGGATGCGGCCGGTGCACTTGGCGCTCATGCCTTCGGCGAGGGTGTCATAGGCACCCAGGATCACTGCACCTACGGAGTCTTGCTCCAGGTTCAGGGCCATGCCGAATACGCTGCCAGGGAACTCGATCATTTCGCCGTACATGACGTCGGCCAGACCGTGGATCCGCACGATACCGTCGGATACCGAAACAACGGTACCTTCGTTACGGGCTTGGGAGCTCACATCGAGGTTGTCGATGCGGCCCTTGATGATTTCACTAATTTCGGAAGGATTGAGTTGCTGCATTGCTCTGCTGCCCCTTCAAACTCAAGATTTCAATGCTTCGGCCAGTTTCGCGATCTTGCCGCGAACAGAGCCATCGATTACCAGGTCACCAGCGCGGATGACGACGCCGCCAATCAGGCTGGCATCCTCCGACGCGTGCAGGCGAACTTCCTGGCCTAGCCGTGCACTGAGAACCTTGGCGAGTTTGTCTTGCTGTTCTTGGTTCAACGCGAAGGCACTGGTGACTTCCACGTCCACGGATTTCTCTTGCTCGGCCTTGTACAGGTCGAACAGGGCGGCAATCTCCGGCAGAAGCAGGAGACGGTCGTTTTCCGCGGCAACATGAATGAAATTCTGTGCCTGTGCATTGAACTTGTCACCGCACACGTCAATGAACGTGGCGGCCTTTTCTGCGCTCGTCAGTCGCGGGGCCTTGAGCAGGCGCTGCATGGTGTCGTCTTGCGACACCGCAGCAGCCAGGCCGAGCATGGCTGACCAATTGGCCAGTTGCTGATGGGCCTGGGCATGCTCAAAGGCAGCCTTAGCGTAAGGTCGGGCCAACGTGGTCAGTTCTGCCATGATCGCCCTCGCTTAAATTTCAGCGGCCAGTTTGTTAACCAGCTCCGCATGCGCGTTTTGATCGATTGTGGCGCCAAGGATCTTTTCAGCACCGCCAACAGCCAGGGCACCCACTTGGGCACGCAGGGCGTCTTTAGCGCTGTTCAGTTCCTGTTCGATCTCGGCCAGAGCCTGAGCCTTCACACGGTCAGCTTCGACGCGGGCCTGGTCACGGGCTTCCTCGACAAGCTGAGCAGCGCGTTTCTTGCTTTGCTCAATGATTTCGGCTGCCTGTGCTTTAGCTTCACGCAGTTGCTGACCCACTTTCTCTTGGGCCAGCTCCAGGTCGCGAGCTGCGCGGTTGGCAGCGTCCAAGCCGTCGGCAATCTTCTTTTGACGCTCTTGCAGAGCAGTGATGACCGGAGGCCATACGTACTTCATGCAGAAGAGTACAAAAATCAGGAAGGCAACGGATTGGCCAATCAGGGTTGCATTAATGTTCACGCCAACACCTCGCTCGGTCTTAATTCATCACAGCCATCAACTCGTGGTTACGAGTGATTAGCCGGCGATCTGACCAACGAACGGATTCGCGAAGGTGAAGAACAGAGCGATACCAACACCGATCATGGTTACGGCGTCGAGCAGACCGGCAACGATGAACATTTTCACCTGCAGCATCGGAACCATTTCTGGTTGACGAGCAGCGCCTTCCAGGAATTTGCCGCCCAGCAGGCCGAAACCAATGGCGGTACCCAGAGCACCCAGGCCGATCAGCAGAGCAACAGCGATAGCGGTCAGACCAACTACAGTTTCCATCTTTCCTCCCGACTTTTACGTCGTATTGGTTAGGTTTTTAAGTTGAAGCGGTAAAACAAATCGTTTGGTACAGCTGCCCTTGCGGACTTTTAAAGCCCTCCCCCCAAACGAGCGGGGAAGGCTACAAGACACGCCAGGCGGTCTTAATGGTTATCTTCATGAGCCATCGACAGGTAGACGATGGTCAGCATCATGAAGATGAAAGCTTGCAGCGTGATGATCAGGATGTGGAACACAGCCCACGCCCACTGCAGCACGATACCCAGGCCGCTCAGCCAGAGGATGCCGGCGCCGAACATCACGGCGATCAGGATGAACACCAGCTCGCCGGCGTACATGTTGCCGAAAAGACGCAGTGCCAGGGAGATCGGCTTGGCGATCAGGGTGACGAATTCCAGCAGGAAGTTCACCGGGATCAGCAGAATCTGAACGAAGATGTTCTTGCTGCCGAACGGATGCAGGGTGAGCTCACCGATGAAGCCGCCCAGGCCCTTGACCTTGATGCTGTAGAAGATGATCAGGGCGAACACGCTGAAGGCCATGGCCAGGGTCGCGTTCGGGTCGGTGGTCGACACGGCGCGGAACGGAATGTGCGGATCACCGGAGATCAGCATGGCCAGCTGAGGAATCCAGTCGACCGGTACCAGGTCGATGGCGTTCATCAGGAACACCCAGACGAAGATGGTCAGTGCCAGCGGAGCGATGACCGGGCTACGGCCGTGGAAGGAGTCCTTCACGCTGCCGTGGACGAAGTCCACCATCACTTCAACGAAGTTCTGCAGGCCGCCAGGTTGGCCGGAAGTCGCCTTCTTGGCCGCCATGCGGAAGATGAACAGGAAGATCAGACCCAGCGCGACGGACCAACCCAGGGTGTCCAGGTGGAACGCCCAGAAGCCCATTGCCTTGGCTTCTGCAGCCGAATGGGCAAAGCCCCAGCTGCCGTCTGGTAGTTGACCGTAGGTCAGGTTCTGCAAGTGGTGCTGGATATAGCCCGAAGCGGTTTCTGCTGCCATGGTTGCCTCAAACGCCCTAAGGTCTCGAAAGTCTTTTATTCATCAGCAGGGGCGCGAACCAGCTGACCAAAAGGGTCAACACGAAGACGCCGAATACTGCTAACGGCGCCAGTGGCTTCACTCCTGCGAAGGTCAGTGCAAAAAGCACTGCCGTCAAAATCATCTTGCCTGCTTCGCCCGCGTAAAACGACTTGACGATAGCTTGTGCCGCCCGAGCTCCGCTGAAGCGAAAAGCCTTCCAGGCGAAATACACATTGGGCAGCCAGGCAATCAAACCTCCGCAAAGGCCTGAATATCCACTGACCGCCCCTTTCCACTGCCACAACACCAAAGTTGCCAGCAGTAGTACGACGAATTGAGCCAGCAGTACCGGAAAAACCGCCCAGCGATGGAAAGGCAGGCGGTTTGGCGTGCGGATTTCCATCACAACTGCTCCTCGGAAGTCGACCAACAAGTCAGCTATGACTTGGCATAATTTGTGCCGACAAAATGCGCGCAGAGTATAGGGGTGGATTAACCCCTATTCAACTCTTCGGTAGTGATTTCCGACTGCGCGCTACAACGGGAATTGTTTCAACGGATGTGAGCAAGCACGCCTTGCAACTCGTCAAGCGAGTTGTAGCGAATAACCAATTGGCCTTTGCCCTTGTTACCGTGGCGTATCTGCACGGCAGAGCCCAGGCGCTCTGCGAGCCGCTGTTCAAGGCGCGCGATGTCCGGATCAGGCTTGCTCGGTTCGATCGGATCAGGCTTGCCATTGAGCCACTGACGGACCAGCGCCTCGGTTTGGCGCACGGTGAGGCCACGTGCGACAACATGACGCGCCCCCTCTTCCTGACGATCTTCCTCGAGGCCGAGCAAGGCACGGGCGTGGCCCATCTCCAGGTCGCCGTGGGCGAGCATGGTCTTGATCGCCTCGGGCAGCGAGATCAGGCGCAGCAGGTTGGCCACGGTTACCCGCGACTTGCCCACGGCATCGGCCACCTGTTGCTGGGTCAGCTCGAACTCCTGCTGCAGGCGCTGCAGGGCCAGGGCTTCTTCCAGCGGGTTGAGGTCTTCGCGCTGAATGTTCTCGATCAGCGCCATGGCGATGGCGGCTTCATCCGGCACTTCGCGCACCATCGCCGGGATGGTGTCGAGACCGGCCTGCTGGGTGGCGCGCCAGCGGCGCTCACCAGCAATGATCTCGTAGCGGCTACCGTCGATCGGACGAACCACGATCGGCTGCATCACACCGTGGTTGCGGATCGAGTGCGCGAGTTCTTCCAGTGCCTCGGGGTCCATGTCGCGGCGCGGCTGGTACTTGCCGCGCTGGATCAGTTCAACGGGCAGATGTTGCAGTTCTTTCTGGTCGATCTTCACAGCCTGCTCTTCGAGCGCGCTGACGGAAGGACCACTGAGCAGTGCATCCAACCCACGTCCGAGACCCCGTTTCTTAACGGCCATGCGGATTCCTTAAGTTGTTTGTGCAGTGCGAGATTGACGGCGTTGACGGCGTACCAGTTCCCCGGCCAGGGCCAGATAGGCCAGTGCGCCACGCGATTGCTTGTCGTACGCCAGCGCCGGCATGCCGAAGCTCGGGGCCTCGGCCAGGCGGATGTTGCGCGGAATGACCGTGTCGTACAGTTGCTCGCCGAAGTGTTCCTTGAGCTGCGCCGACACATCGTTGTTCAGGCTCAGGCGCGGATCGTACATGGTCCGCAGCAGGCCTTCGATCTTCAGCTGCGGGTTCAACCGCGCTGCGATGCGCTTGATGTTATCCACAAGGTCGCTGAGACCTTCCAGTGCGTAGTACTCGCACTGCATCGGGATAATTACGCCATCGGAAGCGACCAAGGCGTTGAGCGTCAGCATCGACAGCGACGGCGGGCAGTCGATGAGGATGAAATCGTAGTTTTCGCGGATCGGCGCCAGCGCGTTGCGCAGGCGGCTTTCCTTGACCTGCATTTCCAGCAGCACCACTTCCGCGGCGGTCAGGTCGCGGTTGGCCGGCAGCAGCTGGTAGGCGCCATGCTCGGAATAGTGCATGGCCTGGGCAAGGTCGCATTCCCCGATCAGCAGGTCATAGACCGAATGCTCGAGTTCGTGTTTGTCCACACCGCTGCCCATGGTCGCGTTGCCCTGCGGATCGAGGTCGATCAGCAGCACACGACGCTTGGTCGCGGCCAGCGATGCTGCGAGGTTGATACAGGTGGTGGTCTTGCCGACACCACCTTTCTGGTTCGCGATTGCGAATACCTTAGCCATTGTTGCGTGTGTTCCCAATCAAGCCTTGCGGCGCAGTATCAGCAGATGGCGCTGGCCCTGGCAACCTGGAACGGTCAGGGCCTGCTCGCTTTCCACTGTGAAGTCTGCGGGCAATGCTACCAGTTCATCGGCAGGATGCAGCCCCTTCATTGCAAGCCATTGCGTCCCGGTGTCGCCCAGATGGCGGGTCCAGTTGGTGAAGTTCTCCATGCTGCTGAAGGCGCGGGAGATGATGCCGCTGAACGGTAGCGACGGCTGGAAGGCTTCGACCCGGCTGTGGATAACCGTGAGGTTGTCCAGTTTCAGCTCCATCTTCACCTGGGTCAGGAAGCGCGTCTTCTTGCCGTTGGCGTCCAGCACCGTCACCTGCTTGTGCGGATGCAGGATAGCCAAAGGAATCCCAGGCATACCACCGCCGCTGCCAACATCCAGCCAGTTGTCACGCTCGCTGTGGATAAACGACATGACACTGAGGCTGTCGAGCAGATGGCGGGAAACCATCTCATCCGGGTCGCGCACGGCAGTGAGGTTGTAGGCTTTGTTCCATTTGATCAACAGGGCCAGGTAGCCCAGCAGCTTTTCGTGCTGCTCGGCGCTCAGCTCGACATCAAGCTGGCGCGCACCTGTGGACAACTCGTCGGCGTGTTGCGGGGTGACCAGGGAACTCAAGCGCTTTGCTCCAATTCGCGGCCAGCGCCGCGTTTTTTCAGATGAATCAGCAACAGGGAAATCGCCGCCGGAGTAACGCCGGGGATACGCGAAGCCTGGCCCAGGGTCTCCGGACGGGTCTGGCCGAGCTTGCCCTGGATTTCCTTCGACAGCCCGGAAATCGTGGTGTAGTCGATATCCACAGGCAGGCGCGTGTCTTCGCTGGCGCGCAGGCGGGCGATCTCGTCCTGCTGGCGGTCGATGTAACCGGCGTACTTGGTCTTGATCTCGACCTGTTCGGCAACCTGTGGATCGATTTCTGCACCGCCGGTCGCTTCGATCAGCCCGGCATAGTCGATCTCTGGACGGGCCAGCAGGTTGAGCAGGCTGTACTCGTGGGCCAGCGGCGTACCAAACTTATCCACAATGGCTTGGCCTTGCTCGGTGTTTGGGCGCACCCAGGTCGACTTCAGGCGCTGCTCTTCCCGCTCGATGCCGTCGCGCTTGGCACAGAACGCTGCCCAGCGATCGTCATCGATCAGGCCGAGCTCGCGACCTTTCTCGGTCAGGCGCAGGTCGGCGTTGTCTTCACGCAGGATCAGCCGGTATTCGGCGCGCGAAGTGAACATGCGATACGGCTCCTGGGTACCCAGGGTAATCAGGTCGTCGACCAGTACGCCGATGTACGCCTCGTCGCGGCGCGGGCACCAGCTTTCGCGGCCTTGCGCACGCAGCGCGGCGTTGGTCCCGGCCAGCAGGCCCTGGGCGCCGGCTTCTTCGTAGCCGGTGGTGCCGTTGATCTGGCCGGCGAAGAACAGGCCACCGATGACTTTGGTCTCGAGGCTGTACTTCAGGTCACGCGGGTCGAAATAGTCGTACTCGATGGCGTAGCCCGGGCGGACGATATGGGCGTTTTCCATGCCGCGGATCGAGCGCACCAGCTCCAGCTGCACATCGAATGGCAGCGAAGTGGAAATACCGTTGGGATACAGCTCGTGGGTGGTCAGGCCTTCCGGCTCGATGAACACCTGGTGGCTTTCCTTGTCGGCGAAGCGGTGGATCTTGTCTTCGATCGACGGGCAATAGCGCGGGCCGACACCTTCGATCACACCCGAGTACATCGGCGAACGGTCAAGATTCGAGGCAATGATCTCGTGGGTGCGGGCGTTGGTGTGAGTAATCCAGCAGCTCACCTGGCGCGGGTGCATCTCAGCATTGCCCATGAACGACATCACCGGGATCGGAGTGTCGCCTGGCTGCTCGGTCATGACCGAAAAGTCTACGGAACGCCCATCGATACGCGGTGGAGTACCGGTCTTCAGGCGGCCGACGCGCAGCGGCAGTTCACGCATGCGGTGAGCCAAAGCGATCGAAGGCGGATCACCGGCGCGACCACCGGAATGGTTCTGCAGACCGATGTGGATAAGGCCACCAAGGAACGTACCGGTGGTCAGCACCACGGATTCGGCGAAGAAGCGCAGACCCATCTGGGTCACCACACCTTTGACCTGGTCCTGTTCGACGATCAGGTCGTCGCAGGACTGCTGGAATATCCACAGGTTCGGCTGGTTTTCCAGGATCTCGCGTACCACCGCCTTGTAGATGGCGCGGTCGGCTTGCGCACGGGTGGCGCGTACGGCCGGGCCCTTGCGGTTGTTCAGGATGCGGAACTGGATGCCGCTCTTGTCGGTGGCCAGCGCCATGGCGCCGCCGAGTGCATCGATCTCTTTGACCAGATGGCTTTTGCCGATGCCACCAATGGCGGGGTTGCAGCTCATGTGACCGAGGGTTTCCACGTTATGGGTCAACAGCAGGGTTTTCACACCCATGCGTGCTGACGCAAGCGCAGCCTCGGTACCGGCATGGCCGCCGCCGATGACGATCACTTCAAAACGGGAAGGGAAATCCACCACGCACCTCGTGCCTGTTTTTGCGAATAGAGAAGGTAAGCCGACAAGTATAGGGACTTCACCCCCTCTAAAGGAACCGTCTGAGCAAATTTTGACCAGTCTGTGGATGAGTGGCAGACAACAGAATCAAAGAAGAGAAATTTAAAAAAGCTTTGTTTTTATGTTTATTCTTATGCACAGCCTTCTCTGTGGATAAGATTCTGTAGGCCAATATATACATGGTGTACAGAGAAATTGAACCCTGTGGCTTACCCACCATGAGGGTTATGGATAACGTCCTTTAGCCTGTGGATTAAATGCCTGTTTACCCACAGGAGGATTTGTCCTCAGAAAAAAAGCCTGCTTATCAACGGAGCTGAAGGCGGGTTTTCCACAGGGCTCCTGAGCAGGGTATTTGTATTTGTGGATAGATTTCCCTATGCCTGAACGGGCCTCTTCGCGGCCTAAAGCCGCTCCGACAGGGGTGGGGTGGTATTTGAAAGATCCGACGAGTGGATAAATTGCAGGCAAAAAAAAGCCGCTCCCGGAGGAGCGGCCTAGGTTTTAGCTAGCTGTGGATTACTTGCCGATGCAGAAACTGGAGAAGATCCGCCCCAGCAGATCATCGGAACTGAACGCACCGGTGATCTCACCGAGCGCCTGCTGCGCCTGACGCAAGTCCTCGGCCAGCAGTTCACCCGCGCCAGCCAGGGTCAACTGTGCGCGACCATGCTCCAGGTGCGAACTGGCCTGGCGCAAGGCATCGAGGTGGCGCCGGCGGGCGCTGAAACCGCTCTCGGCGGTCTGTTCATAACCCATGCAGGCCTTGAGATGATCACGCAGCAGTTGCAGCCCCTGGTCGTCACCCTTGGCGCTCAGGGTGATGGTGACGTGACCGTCGTCGCATTGTTTCAGGTCTACCCGCTCACCGCTGAGATCGGCCTTGTTGCGAATCAGCGTGACCTTGCCCGGGTCTGGCCGCTGGTCGAGAAACTCAGGCCACAAGGCAAACGGGTCACTGGCCTCGGGGGCGGTGGAGTCGACCACCAGCAGCACTCTATCGGCCTCGCCAATGGCCTTTAGCGCGCGTTCCACGCCGATCTTTTCCACATGGTCGTCGGTATCCCGCAGGCCGGCTGTATCGACCACATGCAGTGGCATGCCGTCGATGTGAATATGTTCGCGCAGGATGTCCCGGGTGGTGCCGGCGATATCAGTAACGATAGCTGCCTCACGCCCCGCCAGCTGGTTCAGCAGGCTCGATTTGCCGGCATTTGGCCGGCCGGCGATGACCACTGTCATGCCGTCACGCAGCAAGGCGCCCTGCCCGGCCTCGCGCTGCACGGTGGATAACTCGCTGCGCACCGCATCGAGCATCGACAACACATGGCCATCGGCAATGAAGTCGATTTCCTCTTCAGGAAAGTCGATCGCAGCCTCGACGTAGATGCGCAGGGCAATCAACGCCTCTGTCAGGCTATGCACACGCTTGGAGAACTCACCCTGCAGTGAGCGCAAGGCATTGCGCGCAGCCTGGCTGGAGCTTGCTTCAATCAGGTCAGCAATGGCTTCGGCCTGGGCCAGGTCGAGCTTGTCGTTGAGGAAAGCACGCTCGCTGAACTCGCCCGGACGCGCCAGACGGCAGCCCAGTTGTACACACCGCTGCAGCAGCATATCCAGGACCACAGGGCCGCCATGCCCCTGCAGCTCGAGTACATCCTCACCCGTGAACGAGTTGGGACCTGGGAAGTACAGCGCGATGCCTTCATCCAGCACCAGGCCTTCCTCGTCGCGGAATGGCCCGTAGTGGGCGTGGCGTGGCGCCAGCGTTCGGCCGGTAATCAGCTGCCCCGCCTTGCTCGCCAATGGGCCGGACAACCTCACGATACCGACGCCTCCGCGGCCCTGGGCAGTGGCGATGGCGGCGATGGTTTCACGCACAGTGTTCATGCTCGAAAGCCTCTACGACAAAAACGACAGATAGCAAAAACGCCCCCGAGGGGGCGTTTTTATTCACAGGCTAGCGCAGTAGCCCGTCAAGCAGCAGCTTTTTTGGTGGCTGCTTCGATACGGCGGGTGATGTACCACTGCTGAGTGATCGACAGGCAGTTGTTCACAACCCAGTACAGCACGAGACCAGCCGGGAACCACAGGAAGAAGAAGGTGAAGATGATCGGCATCATTTTCATCACCTTGGCCTGCATCGGATCCGGAGGTGTCGGGTTCAGACGCTGCTGGATGAACATGGTGGCGCCCATGATGATCGGCAGGATGAAGAACGGATCCTTGATCGACAGGTCGGTGATCCACAGCATCCATGGGGCCTGGCGCATCTCGACGCTTTCCAGCAGTACCCAGTAGAGGGACAGGAACACTGGCATCTGCACCAGGATCGGCAAGCAGCCGCCCAGCGGGTTGATCTTCTCTTTCTTGTACAGCTCCATCATCGCCTGGGACATCTTCTGGCGATCGTCACCGAAGCGTTCCTTCAGTGCGGCGAGCTTCGGTGCCACGGCACGCATGCGCGCCATTGAGCGGTAGCTGGCAGCCGACAGTGGGAAGAACAGGCCCTTGATGAGCATGGTCAGCACGATGATCGACCAGCCCCAGTTACCCAACAGGCTGTGGATATGTTGCAGCAGCCAGAAGATAGGCTGGGCGATAAACCACAGGAAGCCGTAATCGACGGTCAGTTCCAGGCCTGGGGACAACTCTTTCAGCTTGGACTGGATCTTTGGACCGGCATACAGCATGGCGCTGGTTTCGACCTTGCCGCCAGCAGGAACACTGAGGGCCGGGCCGGTGTAGCCAATGATGTAGTTGCCCTGGCTGTCCTTGCGCGTCTGGACAACATTGTTGTCCGACTTCGCCGGAATCCAGGCTGTCACGAAGTAGTGCTGCAGCCAGGCAACCCAGCCGCCCGACACATTTTCTTTCAAACTACCTTTGTCGATATCCTTCATCGAGACCTTTTTGTAAGGCTCGGAAGCCGTCCACATAGCGGCGCCCAGGTAGGTCGCGGTGCCGGTGGCGGTGCTCGACGATGGATCGGAACTGGCGTCACGCTTGAGCTGGGCAAACATGTTGCCGTTCCAGGCCTGGCCGCTCTGGTTGTCGATCAGGTAGCTGACGGTCAGGTCGTATTCACCGCGCTTGAAGCTGAAGCGCTTGATGTAGTTGACGCCGTTGTCGCTGAACTTCAGGTCGACGACCAGTTGGTCCTGGCCATCAGCCAGCTGGTAGCTCTTCTGCTCGGCAGCGTACAGCGGACGACCCGACGAACGGGCATCCGGGCCGTTGGCGCCGGTCAGGCCGCTCTGTGCCAGGTAGATACGCTCGCCACCGTTGTCGAACAACTGGAACGGAATGTCCGGATGGTCCTGACGGCGTGGGTATTTCGGCAGGTTCAGCTGGACGATGTCACCACCGACCGGATCGATAGCCAGTTCCAGGACATCGGTCTTGATCCGGATCAGATCCTTGCTGACCGCGGCCGGAGCCAGTTCGGCAGGGCTGGATTCGGCATTGGCGCTCGGCACATCGGCGCTGGCGGTACCGGCCGGCACACCATCCGGCAAGGCCGGAGCGACAGTGCTGGCAGCAGTATTCTGAGTCGGCAGGGCAGCCTGGCCGTAGTCCTCGTTCCACTTGAGGACCATGACGTAGGACACGATTGCCAGGGCGACGATCAGGATCGTGCGTTTAATATCCATGATTACTCGGCTATCGAAGAAGTTCGGGAGGAAGGAGCGGGGGGAACGGGATCGAAACCGCCGTCGTTCCACGGATGACAACGCCCCAGGCGACGAACGGCTAGCCACCCGCCACGCAAGAGGCCATGGTTCTCAATGGCTTCAAGAGCGTAACAGGAGCAACTGGGGTAGAAACGACAGTGGTTGGCCATCAGGGGACTGATGGCGTAACGGTAAAACTGGATCGGAACGAGGGCCAGTTTACGCATTTTGACTGTCTACCCCTGCGGAATCGGCGTTTGCCGCTGGAGTTGGCCGGCTGCGCGCCAGGCGTTTCCAGAGCTTGCCAAAGTGTTGGTGCAATTCCGGGTTTTCTATCTCACCCAATCCCTTGCGCGCGACGATCACTATATCCAGGCCACCCAGCAATTGCTGGTTGAGCCGGAAGGAATCGCGCATCAAGCGCTTGAGGCGGTTGCGTTGAACGGCGAGCTTGACGCTCTTCTTGCCGATCACCAGGCCGAGGCGCGGGTGATCCAGGCCGTTCTCGCGAGCAAGGATCAGCAGGTTTTTCCCTGGAACCTTGCCGGTTGGGGAGTCGAAGACCGCTTTGAAGTGCCGGGGTGTAAGCAGTCGCTTTTCCCGACTGAAGTCCTGACTCACCACCTGTGCCGAAAAATCAAATGGCCAGACGCTTACGGCCTTTGGCACGACGACGCGACAGAACAGCGCGGCCGTTCTTGGTAGCCATACGGGCACGGAAGCCGTGGGTGCGAGCGCGCTTGATGGTGCTTGGTTGGAAAGTACGTTTCATGGCGTTGTTACCTGGTTTGTCGACTACGGGCCGGAATGGCCCCCTTTTTAAGAGATCGGCGATTCTAGAGAAAGCAAGCCCATAGGTCAATTTCCAACCAGCCTTTCCTTATAGAACGCGCCCTGACCGCTGGATGCCAGGGTGGGTTGATCAGGCAGGCAGGCGGACGACAAAATGATAAAAAAGAAGAGACATATAAAAAGCTTTTCTGAAGAACTTATAACTCTTAGGTGGATAACTTTCTGTGGATAACATCATGCAGCCTATGAATTTCGCGATGTACAGAGATTTAAAACCTTGTCGGTAACAGGTGCTGCGCTTGTGTCGGACGTGCGGAAAGCCTGTGGATAGAAAGGCTCTTTATCCACAGGTGAGTTATCAACAGGGTTGGGTCCAGGGTTGTGCATAGCCCTTATGGTCGGTTATCCACAGACCTTATTCACAGAGGTTGGAAGACGTTTTTGCCGCTAAATGGCTGTTTTGTCATGGCTCAGAATGTTTCCACATGTGGATAACTGATCGCTCGACCGGTACAATGGCGGTTTGTTTTTGCCTCATCCGGCTTTCAACTCAGGGGATATCC
>NZ_JBMPGN020000002.1:0-51396 GCF_049325675.2 Pseudomonas sp. HS6-2
ACTAACTGGCACTCAAAAGTAGCCCTCACCAGGACTTCGAGCAACTGACACTCATGGCAGTCAGCAATGAGCAAATTTTACAATCCACATAGTGTCAGCTTGACCTATACCCTATCCTGATGTCAGGCACTCTGCACGCGTAGCGTCAGAATAGGCTTTAGTTTGTAATTTATTGACACATGCCGCCAAACGTCATAGATTCTTTCTTGACACATTCAGCCTCGGAGGCGTCTTGAAAGGTCAACGTATCGGCTATGTCCGGGTCAGCAGCTTCGACCAGAACCCGGAACGGCAACTTGAACAAGTCCAAGTGGACAAGGTGTTCACCGACAAGGCATCGGGCAAGGACACCCAGCGGCCAGAACTCGATGCCTTGCTGTCGTTTGTGCGCGATGGTGACACGGTTGTTGTGCATAGCATGGATCGGCTGGCCCGCAACCTGGATGACCTGCGCCGCCTGGTGCAAAAACTGACCAAGCGCGGGGTGCGCATTGAGTTCGTCAAGGAAAGTCTGACTTTCACCGGCGAAGACTCACCGATGGCGAATCTCTTGCTATCGGTCATGGGCGCGTTTGCCGAGTTCGAGCGTGCCTTGATTCGAGAGCGGCAGCGTGAAGGCATTGCGCTGGCCAAGCAACGTGGTGCGTACCGTGGACGGAAAAAGTCCCTGAGCGAACCGCAAATTGTCGAGCTGAAGCGTCGCATTGCTGACGGCGAACAGAAAGCGACGGTCGCTCGCGCCTAT
Source organism: Pseudomonas sp. HS6-2 (assembly GCF_049325675.2). Taxonomy (NCBI): domain Bacteria; kingdom Pseudomonadati; phylum Pseudomonadota; class Gammaproteobacteria; order Pseudomonadales; family Pseudomonadaceae; genus Pseudomonas; species Pseudomonas sp. HS6-2. The sequence goes on from NZ_JBMPGN020000002.1 coordinate 746, forward strand.
GGGATCAGTCGGGAGACTTTGTATCAATATTTGAGAACTGGATAGCTATGCCTCGTCGCTCCATCTTGTCCGCTGCCGAGCGGGAAAACCTGCTGGCGTTGCCGGACACCAAGGACGACCTGATCCGGCATTACACATTCAGCGATACCGACTTATCCATCATCCGGCAGCGACGCGGCCCGGCCAACCGGTTGGGCTTTGCCGTGCAGCTTTGCTACTTGCGTTTTCCTGGCGTCATTCTTGGCGTCGATGAGTTGCCGTTCCCGCCTTTGCTGAAACTGGTCGCCGACCAGCTCAAGGTCAGCGTCGAAAGCTGGGGCGAGTACGGGCGGCGGGAGCAGACCCGGCGCGAGCACCTGATCGAACTGCAAACAGTGTTCGGCTTCCAGCCGTTCACGACGAGCCACTATCGGCAGGCCGTCCAGTTACTGACCAAGCTGGCGATGCAGACTGACAAGGGCATCGTGCTGGGCAGCGCCTTGATCGAACACCTGCGGCGGCGGTCGGTCATTCTTCCTGCCATCAACGCCATCGAGCGGGCGGGTGCCGAGGCGATCACCCGAGCCAACCGGCGTATCTACGACGCTTTGGCCGAACCGCTTGCGGACGCGCATCGCCGCCGCCTCGACGATCTGCTCAAGCGTCGGGACAACGGCAAAACGACCTGGCTGGCCTGGCTGCGCCAGTCACCGGCCAAGCCAAATTCGCGGCACATGCTGGAACACATCGAACGCCTCAAGGCATGGCAGGCGCTTGATCTGCCGACCAGCATCGAACGACTGGTACACCAGAATCGCCTGCTCAAGATCGCCCGCGAAGGCGGCCAGATGACGCCTGCCGATCTCGCCAAGTTCGAGCCACAACGCCGCTATGCCACTCTGGTGGCGCTCGCCATTGAGGGCATGGCCACCGTCACCGACGAAATCATCGACCTGCACGACCGCATCCTGGGCAAGCTGTTCAACGCTGCCAAGAACAAGCATCAGCAACAGTTCCAGGCATCCGGCAAGGCGATCAACGCCAAGGTGCGGCTGTTCGGGCGCATCGGTCAAGCACTGATCGAGGCCAAGCAAGCCGGACGCGATCCGTTCGCCGCCATCGAGGCGGTCATGTCCTGGGATGCCTTCGCCGAGAGCGTCACAGAGGCGCAGAAGCTCGCGCAGCCGGAAGACTTCGATTTTCTGCACCGCATCGGTGAGAGTTATGCCACGCTGCGCCGCTACGCGCCGGAATTCCTCGACGTGCTCAAGCTGCGGGCCGCGCCCGCTGCCAAGGACGTGCTCGACGCCATCGAAGTGCTGCGCAGCATGAACAGCGACAACGCCCGCAAGGTGCCCGCCGATGCGCCGACCGAGTTCATCAAGCCGCGCTGGCAGAAGCTGGTGATGACCGACACCGGCATCGCCCGGCGTTACTACGAGCTGTGCGTACTGTCGGAGATGAAGAACGCGCTGCGCTCCGGCGACATTTGGGTGCAAAGCTCCCGCCAGTTCAAGGATTTCGAGGACTACCTGGTGCCGCCCGCAAAATTCGCCAGCCTCAAGCAAGCCAGCGAATTGCCGCTGGCCGTGACCACCGACTGCGACCAGTACCTGCATGACAGACTGACGCTGCTGGAAACGCAGCTCGCCACCGTCAACCGCATGGCGCTGGCCAACGAACTGCCGGACGCCATCATCACTGAGTCGGGCCTGAAGATCACGCCGCTCGATGCGGCGGTGCCCGATACCGCGCAGGCGCTGATCGACCAAACGGCGATGATCCTGCCCCACGTCAAGATCACCGAACTGCTGCTGGAAGTGGACGAATGGACGGGCTTCACCCGGCACTTCGCGCACCTGAAGTCTGGCGACCTGGCCAAGGACAAGAACCTTCTGTTGACCACGATCCTGGCAGACGCGATCAACTTGGGCCTAACTAAGATGGCGGAATCGTGCCCCGGCACCACCTACGCCAAACTCGCTTGGCTGCAGGCCTGGCACATCCGCGACGAAACCTATTCGACGGCGCTGGCCGAGCTGGTCAACGCGCAATTCCGCCATCCCTTCGCCGAGCATTGGGGCGATGGCACCACGTCATCGTCGGACGGCCAGAACTTTCGCACCGGCAGCAAGGCCGAGAGCACCGGCCACATCAACCCGAAATACGGCAGCAGCCCAGGGCGGACGTTCTATACCCACATCTCCGACCAATATGCGCCGTTCCACACGAAGGTAGTAAACGTCGGCGTGCGCGACTCGACCTATGTGCTCGACGGTCTGCTGTACCACGAATCCGACCTGCGCATCGAGGAGCACTATACCGACACGGCTGGCTTCACCGATCACGTCTTCGCGCTGATGCACCTGCTGGGCTTCCGCTTCGCGCCGCGCATCCGCGATCTGGGCGACACCAAGCTCTACATCACGAAGAGTGATGCCGCCTATGAAGCCCTGAAACCCATGATCGGCGGCACGCTCAACATCAAGCACATCCGCGCTCATTGGGACGAAATCCTGCGGCTGGCGACCTCGATCAAGCAGGGCACGGTGACGGCCTCCCTGATGCTGCGCAAGCTCGGCAGCTACCCGCGCCAGAACGGCCTGGCCGTCGCCTTGCGCGAGTTGGGCCGCATCGAGCGCACGCTGTTCATCCTGGACTGGCTGCAAAGCGTCGAGCTGCGCCGACGCGTGCATGCTGGGCTGAACAAGGGCGAGGCACGCAATGCGCTGGCCCGCGCCGTGTTCTTCAACCGTCTGGGCGAAATCCGTGACCGCAGTTTCGAGCAGCAGCGTTACCGGGCCAGCGGCCTCAACTTGGTGACGGCGGCCATCGTGCTCTGGAACACGGTCTACCTGGAACGGGCCGCGAATGCCTTGCGTGGCCACGGCCATGCTGTCGATGCCGCTCTGTTGCAGTACCTGTCGCCGCTGGGTTGGGAACACATCAACCTGACCGGCGATTACCTGTGGCGCAACAGTGCCAAGATCGGCGCGGGCAAATTCAGGCCGCTACGACCGCTGCAACCGGCTTAGCGTGCTTTATTTTCCGTTTTCTGAGACGACCCCTATTTCAGCGAAGCCGAGGCCCTGCGCGAGTTCAGCGGCTTCACCGTTGAAGTGTCCCATCAGGCTCGCCCGAACCAGACCCCAGCCAACGTCACCATGTACATGATCGTTGCCCAGCGTGGCGGCATCGGTCGCCGCGAGGTGATCGCCGAGTTCCCGCTGGAACTGCACGCCACGATCTTCCGTGACATGTGCGAAGGCTTTGTGCGCAGCGAGCGCCTGACCAAGTAAACCAATCCTGGCCCGGATACCAGCGGCGGCAACCGCTCCGGGCCTTCCTCTGCGAAAAAAGGAGTTACCTATGGCTACTCAAGCCCTTCCCTCGTTCCGTGTCTTCCTGGCCCGCCTGGCCGCTTCTGCGCGCCGCGCAGCGGCCCCAGCTCGCCCGGTGCCGTCCATGCAGCAACTGGCCGAGCGCGACCAGTTAATGGAGTCCGCCGACCTTCTGACCCTCGCACGGGCTGTTAAACGGGCCTAACCCCACTACCCAACCGAGCGCCGCGGCTTCGCCCCGGCGCTCCCCGCTGGAGAACAGGATATGTACGGACACCAGACCACGCCGACCAAGGCCGCCAGGACATGCCAGGCGCTTGCCGCCGCTGCGCGCAAGGCCGAGCTGCAACACGATTGGGAAGTGGCCGCAGAGTTCTACGAGGCCGCCGCGACGTTCATCACCAAACCGGGCGAACTGGCGCACCGCGATAGCGCCGGCTTGCTGCGCAAGGCCGCCGCATGCTGGGAAGCCGGAGATCGAGGCCAGGGCGCAGGACCTGGCCACTGTTGAGGATGTGGATTGCGCAATCCAAAAGGCCCGCTTTCGCGGGCCTTTGTCATCGTGCGACCGGCTGGAATGGCGACCCGGCGCAGTGTTCGCCGCCGCAAAGAATCGCCAGTTCAGGCTTGCCCCACACCTGCGTTGCGCACTTCGGGCACCGGTACTTGACCCGGTTTGACCGGTTCGGCGGCACCTCGGGCGGCAGCTCGACCAGCTCACCGAGCGGCCCCAGTTCATCGCCGCCCTGATCCAGAGCTTGCCCCTGGCCTTCGTCCTCACCGTCTACGTCATCGACAAACCCGCGACCGTTCGAGCCGGTCGGCGGGTCAATTTGCGGTCGTTCCGGGGGGAAACGGTCGTACCACGACAGCGAGAAGTCCCGCGTCAGCAGCTCCGCGCAGCTCACGTCAAAGCGCCCGCCTGGGATGATGTAGTGATCCATTTGTTCGCCCAGGCGCTTGCCACCAGGTGCGCCGGTATTGCTGGGCATCAGGCCCAGGGCTTCCATGCGGGCGGCCCATTCCTTGTTGTGGTAGCCACGCCGGCCAGGCGCGCCAAAGTGGAACTGCCACAGGTGCACCATTTCATGGGCCAGCACCGACAGCGTTTTGCGCAATGAGCGAATCGCGAAGTAGCCGGGGTTCATGGCGATTTCATCGGTCATTTCACCGCTACGACGGGCGAAGCGCTTGCGCGAGAAGTAGCCGTAGGTTCGGCGTTCACGCTGGAGGGTGATAAGGCAGTCCGGTAGCTGGCCGTCGAACAGCTGGACGTTGAAGTGTTCATACGCCAGTTGCAGCTCGGCATAGACCTCATGAGTCGGCAGTAGCGACATGGTGACGATCCTGTCTTGTGGATTGTGCAATCCAGTTTAATAGAAGTGGATTCCGCAATCCAGGGCGAGGCCTTCGGCGCGGGCTGTCGTGCTGCGCATCGAGCCACGGCTGCGCCGCGTCTCGCCCCTTCGGGCTTCCATCCCTCTCGCCTCCGCGCCCGGTTCCCAGGCGCTGCGCGCTCCGCTTGCCGCACGGGAGCGCCTGCGGCGACTCCCACAAACGGCGAGGCCGCCTTGCGGCGGCCTCAGTGTGTGTCACAACCCGGCGCTAGCCGGCAACCAGACGGTAGAAGAGCAGGGCACCGCCCAGGCCTCCGGCCAGGCCGGCGATGCCGGCGCAGATCGCCGCCACCCACACCGTCCGACGCTGGGTGGCGGCTATCAGACTTTTGGCTTGGCGGTCCAGCTTCTCCAGGGCCTTGTCATGCCGTGCCTCGGTTTCCCGAATCGCGGCAGTCAGCTCCCGATGGGCCGTCACCAGCTCGGCACGCGCATCCTCGACCGTGGAGGCCAGGCTTGCGCCGGCCTCCTGCATCGACTGGTGGACCTCGCGGGCCGCCGCAACCGCGCTTTGGAGATCGACCACAATCTCTCTAGAGTCGCCCAGGAACCACTCAATTAATACTTCTTCTCTCGGTTTCCTAGAATCCATTACTGGTACTCCGGTCGCTTAGGCCGTCAGGGCGGCGTAGCATTCGTCCAAGTTTTGACGAATAGGCTTTGCGTAACTTGTCCAACGATAGAGGCTTACATACTTGCTGCGCTGCGCCTCATCAGCTTCGGCCCTTGCCAGTGCCTTGTAGTCGGTGTCGTCGCCGATCAACTGGTCGAACGACATTTTGTTAGCAGCCAGATAGCCATACACATCGCTGTCGAACAGGAACGCGCCTGGCTTGATGGTGGCCTTCTTGGTTTTCTTTACATAGTTGTAGATCGACGGAATTTCGGCCTCGGGGTTATCTTGAATGCGGTTCGGCAGCAGAATAATGCGATCAGCCGAAACCCCCATGGTCGCCAGCGCTTCAACAGTCTTCAAACTTTCTTGCCACGCTTTTTGCTCAGGCGTAACCGGAACAATGAATTGTTCGATTTCATCTATGAAGCCGTGGTAGCGCGAACCAGCTTCAAAGAACGACTCGATGTTCGACGCGCCTATGTCAATAATCGCCACGTCCTCAAGTACCAGCTCCTCGATCAGATCGCCTACTTCACGACCGCGCATGGTCTTGACCTCGGCAATGCCCAGGTCCAAAGCAGACTGGTTGATCGACTCGATGGCGAAGAATACCGAACTTGGCATGCGAGGATAGAGCAGGTGCGCTGCGATAGTGGTTTTGCCGATGCTGCCGCTGTAGTTCAAGATCGCTCGTTTCATACGCTATTTCCTTTTGCCCGTATATTTATCATCAAGATCCGAGAAGTCCATGGAGTGGACTTTCTCAAAATCGCTACTGGTAACGATGCGACCCTTTAAGGGCGCCTCGGGTGGCGTGGGTTCATCTTTCTGGATTGCGCAATCCACTTCCTTTCCCTGGCCATCGCTCCCCGGTCGGGGTAGCGGTGGAGTGGTCGCCGCGGGTGTTCCAGCTCGCTCCTGCCTGGCGGCCCTCGCTCGCATCAGCGCCTTGCAAAATCCGTTAAACCCGATGGTCATCCCGTGCTCATTTTTGAGCGTTTCCCATACATCCTCCCGTGAGGCTCCGGCTGTCAGTGCGGCCTCGATCTCGCCGAGCATGTTCCGCACCAGGGCCGAATCGCTCCGTGGTTTTATTCGCGATAGTGGCATCGCTTACCCCTCGTTATCGACCTCGGGCACTTTTGTCCCCTCTTTGTCTCTGATCCGTACTCTAGCCGTCCCTTTTTGGTCTGGCAAGTACCTTTTTTGTCTCTTCGTTGTCTTCACGTCGTCTCTCGGTTGTCTTCAAAGCGTACTCAGTGGCACCCCTGGGCGGCGAAAGCCCCTCACGCTGCGCGTGAGGGATCAGGAGGACGCTTTTTTGCGGCCTCCGAGGGGTGCAGACGACTATTTTTTCCCTTAAAAGCAGAGCGGTATTTTCCCTTAACGAGCTATACACCATACGCAATGCTTCGCATCGCTAAGTCGTTGAAAAATAAAGCATTTTCAACGACTTGCGAAAAAGCGTAATACCTGCGTAAGACAAAAGTAGGCGCAGGCCCTGATTTTGCTGTATTTTGTGTCTTACACACGTCAGACAAGGAGGCCATCCGTGCCCACAGTGAGCTTTCGATGCACCGAAACACAGAAAATCGAGCTGGAAGAGCGGTCCCAAGGCGACATTTCGGAGTATGTACGCCGGCAGCTTTTCCGGCAGATGGAGCAGGAGGACACGCTAGAAATGATCCTCCAGCGCCTCGATCAACGGCCTGGCAGTGACGGCCAACCGACCGCTGGGATCGACCGTCAGTCGATGGCCATCTTGATCGAGCTGCTGTTGCTCCTGCGCACCGCGTCCAAACCGGATGCTAAGAGGGAAGCCCAGGCCGAGGTCGAGCGCCTGGGCTTCGACGTATGGGATTCATCAAAGAGGGATAGCTGATGAACGAACGCCAACGATCTCAAATCTGCCTCGCCGTACTGGTGCTGGTGCCACTGTTCGCATGGTTCTTTACCGCAAAGCTGCTGTATGGGATTGAAAAGCAAGGTGCCCGCGACAGGGTGTTTTACCTGGCGAAAAACACGTTCGCCTTGTGGCCGCTTGCGGTTGCTTTAGTTGGTGGACTGATACTCGCGATTGCGTTGTGCGTGCTTATCGTGAAGTTGAGCAAGACGACTTTTGCCGGCGCTCACTTTGATAAGTATTTCCGTGGTAGCCAACTTGTTTCCCAGCGTGAGCTTAAACGACTGACAAAGGAGAAAGAGGAACAAATAACTATTGCCGGGGTGCCTGTTCCTATTGCCGCCGAGGCGACGCACTTTTCAGTGGGCGGTGCTACAGGTACGGGTAAGAGTACGATTTTCCGCGAAATGATGTACGGCTGCATGCAGCGGAAAGATCGAATGGTAATCCTTGATCCCGATGGGGAATTCCTATCCACCTTCTATCGCAAGGGGGATAAAATCTTGAATCCCTATGACGCCAGAACCGAAGGTTGGAACTTCTATAACGAGATCCGTAGTCACTACGACTTCGAGCGCTACGCAAAATCCATTATTCAAGTATCAGACAGTAACGACTCGGAAGAGTGGAACCAGTATGGTCGCCTGCTGTTCGCAGAAGTGGCCAAAAAGCTGTACAACACCACGCGCAATCCTGGCATGAGGAATGTATTCAGATGGACTAACGAGTGCAGTTCGGAAGCGCTCCAGGGATTCGTAAAAGGCACCCGTGCCGTATCGTTGTTCACTGAAAACGAACGCGCTACAGGCAGCGTTCGTTTTGTCCTCAGTAATAAACTACCTGCGCATTTTGATATGCCACCAGGCAACTTCTCGCTGCGTCAGTGGTGCGAAGATCCTAACGGCGGCAACTTGTTTATCACCTGGGACGAGAACATGCGCGAAGCGCTGCGCCCATTGATTAGTTGCTGGGTTGATACCATTTTCACCAGCATCCTTGGGATGAAATCCAACCCCAAACGCCGCATCTGGACCTACCTCGACGAGCTGGAGTCGCTGCAACGGCTGCCCACCTTGGGCGACATGTTGACTCGGGGCCGGAAGAAGGGCGGTTGCGTGGTATCGGGCTACCAGTCCTACACCCAGCTCGAATCCGTGTATGGCGAGAAACTGGCCGAAACCATGCTGGCCAACCACCGGACGATGGTCGCCCTGGCCGTTGGCCGCATGGGTACGGCCACCGCCGAACGCATGTCCAAAGCCTTGAGCGAGCATGAAGTGCTGCGCACAAAGGAAGGCCGCAGCTCGCGCTGGGGTGACTGGGGCACTCGCAGTGAGAACGAGGATGTGAAACCCGAGCGCATCGTAATGTCGTCGGAAATCATGGCCTTGAACAACCTCGAAGGCTTCCTTTCGTTCCCCGGTAGCATCCCGATTGCACGGGTGGCCATCGAGCCGATCAACTTCACTCGCACGAACCCGGTACCGGGCATCGTCCCAAACCTTGAGATCATCTAAATGCTGGATATCACGACCATTTCTCGGCAGTCACTGGGCAAAGTCGTGTCGTACTACGCGGACGGTGCGGATGACTACTACGCAAAGGACGGCGGCGCCATGCAATGGCAAGGTGCCGGCGCAGAGGCATTGGGCCTGTCCGGGGAGGTAGAGCAGGCCCGATTCCGCGAGCTGCTGGATGGCCGGATTAGCGACAGCACGAAGCTCATGCGCACCGTCAAAGAGGCGGACGGCAAGGTAGTCAGCAAGGAACGGCTGGGGTACGACCTCACATTCTCGGCACCCAAGGGCGTGTCGCTCCAGGCCTTGGTTCACGGTGACGCCAGTATCATCGAAGCCCACGACAAGGCCGTGGCGGCTGCGATCCGCGAAGCGGAACGGCTGTCCCAGGCGCGGATAACGGTCAACAAGAAGACCGGCACCGAGAACACCAACAATTTGGTGGTGGCCAAGTTCCGACACGAAACGTCACGTGCCCTGGACCCCGACCTGCATACCCATGCGTTCGTGCTGAATATGACCCAGCGTAGCGACGGCGAATGGCGGGCGCTGAAAAACGACGGCGTGTTCAATTCGTCCATGTTCCTGGGCAACGTCTACAAGGCGGAGCTGGCCCGCGAACTGGAAAAGGCCGGTTTCCAGTTGCGCTATGAGCGCAACGGTACATTTGACCTGGCGCATTTCTCTGACGAGCAGATCCGCGAGTTCAGTTCGCGCAGCCAGCAGATCGAGGCCGCGTTAGCGGCGAAAGGCTTGGACCGCAGCACGGCTTCGTATGCCGAAAAGAACCAGGCCGCGCTGGCCACCCGCGACAAAAAGCAGGGTGGAATCGACCGCGAAGAGCTGCGCCAGGTGTGGCTTGAGCGGTCGAGGGCCTTGGGTATCGACTACCACAGCCGCGAGTGGGCCGGCGTCGGCGCCGATGCCCAGGGCGGCAGGGAGCGAAACAGCGCAGCCACTCCACAGATCGAGAAGCCCCTGGAATACCGTGCCGACCAGGTGATCGAATTCGCGATCAAGAGTCTGACCGAACGCCAAGCGGTGATCGGTCAGAAGGAGCTGATGGATACCGCGCTGCGCCACGGGTACGGCGCCCTCACCATTGACGACGTGCGCGCCGGCATCGAGCGGCGAGCCGCATCTGGCCATCTGATCCGCGAGGAACCGCTGTACGCCTCACAGAACCCAGCCGATGGAAAGAAGGGGAAGGCCGCCGAGAAGGCCCGCCAGGAGGCGCCACAGCTCAGCCGCAAGGAATGGGTGGCAAACCTTGTCCGCGCCGGCAAATCGCGCTCAGAGGCCGCCAGGCTCGTTGATGAGGGTATCCGCACGGGACGGCTGCGCCAGGGTGAAAACCGTTTCACCACGCACATCGCGCAGAAGCGCGAGCGCGAGGTGCTGCAAATCGAGCGAATGGGGCGCGGTACGGTTGAGCCGCGGATCTCCAAGGAAGCCGCCGAAGCCTTCCTTGCCGATCGGGGCTTGAAGGCAGAACAGCAGGCCTCGGTGATGCGGATCGCTCGCACACAAAACCAGTTCATCGGCGTCCAGGGCTTTGCCGGCGTCGGCAAAAGCTACATGACTGTTGCGGCCAAGGATCTGCTGGAAGCGAACGGATACCGTGTCACCAGCCTGGCGCCCTATGGTAGCCAGGTGAAAGCGCTCCAGGCCGAGGGCCTGGAAGCACGCACGCTGCAATCGTTCCTCAAGGCCCGCGACAAGAAGATCGACAGCAACACCGTCGTGTTCATCGACGAGGCCGGCGTGATTCCTGCGCGGCAGATGCACGAAGCCATGAAAACCATCGAGGCTGCCGGCGCCCGCGTTGTCTTCCTGGGCGACGTGTCACAAACCAAAGCCATCGAGGCCGGCAAGCCATTCGAGCAGTTGATGAAAGCCGGTATGGAAACGTCAAGGCTCACCGACATTCAGCGGCAGAAAGACCCGCAATTGCTGGAGGCGGTGAAGCTAGCCGCCGAGGGCAAGGCCAAGCAATCGCTGCCGCTGGTGAACGAGATACACGAGATCAAGGAGGACGGGGCACGCTACCAGGCGATTGTCGACGCATACGCCTCGATGCCAAAGGCCGAGCGTGACCAGGCTCTGATTATCACCGGTACCAACGCCAGTCGGATCGAGATCAACGAAGGCGTGCGGGAGGCGCTGGGCCTGAAAGGGCAGGGCGCGGAGTATCCATTGCTCAATCGCCTGGACACGACCCAGGCCGAGCGCCGACACAGCAAATACTACGGCAAGGGCAGCATTGTCGTGCCCGAGGTCGATTACAAGAACGGGCTGCAACGGGGCGTGCAATACGTGGTACTCGACACCGGCCCCGGCAACAAACTCACGGTGCGCGGGCCGGAAGGCGAGACGCTGCAATTCACCCCAGCTCGTTGCACCAAGCTTTCGGTTTACAGCGTCGAAAGAACAGAGCTGGCCCCTGGCGATCAGGTGAAAATCACCCGAAACGACGCCGAAAAGGACTTGGCCAACGGCGACCGATTCGTGGTGAAGGAGATCCACAGCGACCGCGTGGTGCTCGAAGGTGACAAGGGCCGCCAGGTCGAGCTGGACACCGCGTCGGCTATGTTCGTCGGCCTGGCCTATGCCTCGACCGTTCACAGCGCCCAGGGCCTCACCTGCGACAAGGTGCTCATCAACCTAGAAACCCAGTCGCGCACGACCGCCAAGGACGTGTACTACGTGGCGATCAGCCGCGCACGGCATGCGGCGGAAATCTTCACCGATAACCGGCAGAAGCTGGGGGCCGCGATCAGCCGCTTGAACGCCAAGGCCGGCGCCCTGGATATCAAGCAGCTCCAGCGGCACGCGCTCGAGCGCAAAGGCCACGACCAGGCCGGCAAACAGAAGGATGCCGCGCAGAAGCAGCAGCAAGGCCAGCAGTTGCCGACCAAACAGCCCAAAGAAAAGGGCAGGGCATTCGGTCTGTAATCAGCAAAGGGGCTTCGGCCCCTTTTTGCTGCCCGCTAGACGCCTCTCGACCGGCGCATGTCTGCGATGCGCTCATGCGACACGCCTGCGAGTTTGGCCAGCACGTTATTCGGGACCAGGCCGAACAAGTGCGCGTACCGCTCCGCACGCGACACCCGGCGATAGGGTGCAATGCCCAGGTACTGCTGGCGAGCTTCCACAACCCCAATGGGCACGCCCACTTCGCGGCTGATCTTGGCGGCAGACATGGTGCCCAGGAGCGATTCGTAACCGAGTCCGGGGCCGTGGTAGTCCTCGACAGGCGCCGGCTTGGCCAGGTCAGGGGAGGGCGCCACAGCATCCAGGCCGAACGCCTCGCGCAGCGCCTGCACGACTTCTACGGCCACGCCCGAGGCCTGGGCAATGTCCTCATCGGGAACCAGGCCCAGCGCGCTCTTGTACGGCCTGACGGGATGATCGAGCGGAAGGCGCTGAATGCGCCGTGTGGCCTTGGACCTGGGCTTGATGCCCTGGGACTCGCGGTAAGCTTTGACACTCTTCACCGATACACCACATTTGGCCGAGACAGACCTGTCCGACTCCACGCCCAGCAGGTGCTGGTAAGGGGCGATGGCCACCGCGACCGAGTAAACCTCGATTCCGAACTGAACACGTCGGCGGCGTATGCTGCCCTCGCTGGTGCCGACCAGTTTGGCCAGGTCCCGGTCGGAAAACTTGCCCAGCTTCCAGTCGTACCATCGAGCCACACCAATAACCGTCCAGTTTGTTTGCTTCAAAATTTCCCCTCGTAACACAACATCTTGTGCCGCTGGCCAGCTGATCGAGCACAAGATATAGCGGTAAACAAAAGCCCCGCAAATGGCAAGCCGTTGGGTTAATCTGTTGAAAAAATGAAGCGCATGGTCTTGAATGAGGCTGTGCGCTTCGTCTTTTCAGGGGTTGGCTGTGCAGAAAAAATCTTCTGCTGATGGGGGCGACGTCCAAAAGCCCTCAACCGCCCCCTCTCCAGCTAGCAAAGGGGATCTACACCCCGAGCATCCTCGGCGTCACAAGCGCCGCACCCCGGATGAATTCCATGGGATCCAGGTCAACTACTGCAAGAACCCGCAATGCTCCAACTTCGGCGTGCCCATTGGCAAGAAAACGGCCAGAGGAACGAACGCCTACAAGATCGTAGCCTCGGCCAAGGGTTTTCCCCAGGGCTACTGCAATGGCTGTGGTGAGCACTTCCCACTAAAGAGCAACCAGGGTGTGTATTCCAGTGATGCTGCCCACCGGTTCCAGTGATTGTGACCCGCCCGTGCTGGAGGTTCTGCCTAGCCATTCCAGTGGTTGTGATCCACTGCGCCGACGATCCTGCCCCATCCCTAAGGCATGTAGGTGCGTAATTGCACGGACTTGACCACCTTATTGCATCCGTACTGACCACTCATTTGCATTGCACTTGACCAGGCGGTTGCATTCGATTTGACTACCGATTTGCATCGGGTTTGACCCGCACGCTTAGTAACCATGATCGGCTGAGAGCTGGCCATTGCTGCCGGTGGCGACAGGCAGAAATCGGCCAATAGCTGCCCGTCGTGGTCGTCGGTTTCGGCCGAGGCTGTGTAAAAATACTTTTGAGCAGACGCAGTCGTCGAAATCGACGCAGAAATCACGCCTCTACGAAAATTCTAGCTCTTGGAATGGCCGAACTAGCGCAGATTTAACGTAGGAACCTGACCAACTCCGCGCCGCCGACGCAGAGGTGAAACGCCGAGAGGCAGTAGGGTGGCCCCTCGACTCAAGTCTGTGCAGTTGCTCACCAGCTACTGCGCCTGACGAATCATATCGGCGGCTTTCTCGGCAATCATGATGGTCGGTGCATTGGTGTTGCCGCCAGTCACTGTCGGCATGATCGAGGCGTCCACCACCCGCAACCCCTCAAGCCCGTGTACACGCAATTGCGCATCGACCACGGCCAACGCATCAGAGGCCGGCCCCATCTTGCAGGTACTGGTCGGGTGGTACTGGGTGTCGGCCCGCGCCCGGATATCGGCAATAATGCCTGCCGTGTCATCGCGCTGGACGGGATAGAGCATCTTGCCGCGCCACGGTTGCAGCGGGCTGCTTTGCAGAATGTCCATCTGCAACTGCACACCCTTGACCAACAGCTCGAGGTCGCGTGGATCGGCAAGAAAATTGGGGTCGATCTTCGGTGGCACTCGCGGGTCGGCGCTGGCCAGTTTGACCGTGCCACGGCTGTAGGGGCGCAGCACTTCAACATGGCAGGAAAAGCCGTGCCTGGTGTGCATTTTGCGACCGTGATCATCAACCAGCGCCACCACAAAAACCAGTTGCAAGTCAGGTGCTTGCACCTCGGTTGAGGAGCGTACAAAAGCCCCGGCTTCGGCGATCGAACTAGTGATCATGCCGGTACGCTGCTTGCGCCATTCGAACACCCCCTTGGCCATTTTTATAGCGCCATTCAAGGACAATCCGAAGGTCTGGCTGTCGCTGGCACTGATGTAGCTCTGCACGTGATCGATGTGATCTTGCAGGTTTTCGCCGACGCCAGGCAGGTCGTGTACCACGGGTATGCCCACCGCCTGCAAGTCCTTGGCCGGGCCTATACCCGAGAGCAGGAGCAGCTGCGGCGAACCAAAGGTGCCTGCACTGAGGATGACTTCACGACGCGCCCGGACTTCCTTAGCTTCACTGCCCTGGTAATAGGCAATGCCACAGGCGCGCTTGCCTTGCATGATGATCTTGGCCGACAGCGCATGGGTCTTCACACATAGATTGGGGCGCGACAGGTTAGGCGTCAGATAAGCCTTGGCTGCACTGCAGCGCTCGCCATTTTTCTGCGTTACCTGGTACATGAACGAACCGAATTGATCGACGCCGTTGTAGTCGCGGGTGGTCGGTATGCCATTGAGCACTGCGGCATCGATAAACGCCTTGCTCAGCTCACTTGGCGTGCGCAGTTCGGCAACGTTCAGCGGGCCACCCGCGCCGTGGTATTCGCTGGCGCCGTGGGTCTCGTTGTTTTCCGCACGTTTGAAGTACGGCAACACATCCTCATACGACCAACCAGGATTGCCCAGGCTGGCCCAATGGTCGTAGTCCCAGCGGTTACCGCGCACATAGAGCATGGCGTTGATGGAGCTAGAACCACCCAGCGTCTTGCCACGCGGCTGGTAACGCTTGCGGTTGTCCATGTGCTGCTGCGGGACGGTGTCGAATGCCCAGTTGTTGTAAGAGGTTGCCACCATGCCAACGAAGCCGGCCGGGGCGTGAATCAACACGCTCTTATCCGGCCCGCCGGATTCCAGCAAACAGACAGACACACTGGGGTCTTCGCTCAGGCGACTGGCCAATACACAGCCTGCCGAACCGGCACCGACAATGACGTAATCAAACTCTTCGTACTGCATTCTGATGGCTCTCGCTTCTTGTACTTTTTATGGCGGATTTCAATCAGCGCCGCTTCTAATGGGCCGTTGTGCCCGATGCGTGGTTCTCTAGGCTGTGGTGCCTGCGAATGAGCACTCCACTGCGCCGTGCTCGCCCATCACCATGCGCACGTGATCGCCAGGACCGACGTCGAGCATCGGCGCCAGCGCTCCGGTCAACAGCACATCTCCGGCACGTAATGGCTGGCCGCGCCGGGCCAGCTTGCGCACCAGCCAAAGGCCGGTGGCGAGGCAGTCATGCAGCGCTACGCTGGTGTCGAGCAGCACCGGCTGGGCATTTTTATGCAGGCTGATCAGCAGGTTTGGCGTAGGCAGTTGCGCCAGCGGCACGGGCTGATCACCCAACACATAAAGCCCGGATGAAATGTTGTCAGCGACCGCATCCATCAAGGTCAACTGCCAGCCGATGATGGCCGAGTCGTTGATTTCCAGTGCCGGCACCGCACCCGCAATACAGGCCAGAAACTGCTCATGGCTGATCTCGCCAGCCGGCAGATCGTGGCCGAGCACCAATGCCAGCTCGATCTCGACTTTCGGTTGCAGCAGGCGCTCCCAGGCGATGGCTTCACCTGAGAGGCACGCCGTGTCCGCGAACAGCCGCCCATACACCGGCTCGTCGACCTTGAGCGCTGCACGCAGGGCCGCCGAGGTCAGCCCAGCCTTGGCCCCGCAAAGACGGCGGCCTTGAGCCAACGCCTGCTGCATGCCAGCGGCTTGCACGGCATAGGCTTCATCCAGGTTGGCCAGGGCGAAAGTTTCGCTAACCCGTGGCACGGGATGCCGCTCGAGCCGTGCCGTTGCCAGGCAGTGGGCCGCGCCGAGCAGGCGCGGTTCGGTAATTGCCACCGGCGCACTCATCGGCTGGGTACTTCGCCGATCACGGTGGTGCGGAACATTTCGCGCCGCATGCCGTGGTAGTCGGCCACTGGCATATGCCAGGTGCTGCGGTTATCCCAGATCGCCAGGGTTCCCTGACGCCAGCGCATACGGCAAGTGAAGGCTTCCGAGGTGGCCAGTTTGAACAGGTAGTCAAGCAGTGGACGCGACTCTTCCGTACGCAGGCCTTTGATGCCTGTGGTGTAGGCCGGGTTGATGAACAACACCTTTTTCCCGGTTTCCGGGTGGCGGGTTACCAACGGGTGGCTGCGCTCGTCAGCCGAGGTATCGCTACCGTAGTTGATCGCCATGTTTTCCAGCAGCGCGTTGTGCTTGGCGTTAACGCCATAGGCCATTTCCGGGCTGTGCACCGCGTCGAGGTTTTCCAGCAGCGCTTGCATCCCAGGCGATAGCCACTCATACGCCAGGGCCAGATTGGCGTAGCAGGTATCGCCGCCATAGGGAGGAATGTCGTGCCCATAGAGCAGGGTGAATGCTGGCGGGCGCTCCTGAAAGGTCCAGTCGGTATGCCAAGCACCACCGAATACGAAGGGTGCTTTTTCGGAGGCTTCCTTGACCACGTGTACCACGTGCGGATGATCGGCCATGCAGGTCACATAGGGTTCGCGGCCAAACTCACCGAGGTGCTGGGTAACCCGCTCCAGGTCAGCAACGCTCAGGGCCTGGTCGCGGATGAAGATCACCTTGTGGGCGAGCAGCGCCTGGCGCAACTCGGCAAAGCCCTCGTCGCTCAGACGCGTCAGATCAAGATTTTCGACGTCCGCACCGATGGCGCCGGTGGTCGGGGTTACACGAATGTGACTGTAACTGGCAGCACGGTTATGGCTAGGCAGGGTGTAGATGAACTCGCTCATGGCTCGCACTCTTTTGTTGTTGGAGTGCTTACAGAATGCGTGGCGGCTGCTAGGCTAGCCATGATTATTACAGCCAAAAAATGATAATTACCGCCAAGACTATTTTGAATGGAGGGTTGCCCGGTGGACTGGCGCCAAAACCGTGCCCTGACGGGCGTACGTTACCTGCTAGAAACCGCCCAGGCCGAAGGGGTGGAGGCCGCGAGCTGCCTGATAGGCAGCGCCATCTCCAGCGAAACACTGCAGCAGCGCAACGCGCAGATCGAGGCCTGGCAAGAGCTGGCGGTAATCCGCAACTTGCTCGAACACGCCGGCCGACCGGGCCTGGGATTCGCTGCCGGGCAGCGCTATCACCTGACGTCACTGGGCTTGCTCGGTTTCACCATGCTCGCCAGTCGCACGCTGGGAGAGGCGTTTGCCACCTTCAGCCGTTTTCAACTGTTAGCGCTGACGCTGTGCCCGGCGCGAATCGAAGTGGAGCGACGCGGTAGCTGGTTACTGTTCGATGCCAGCGTACTGCCGCAGGATGCTCGCGCCTTTGTTATCGAGCGCGGACTCTCCGCGTGCCTGGGCGTGGCGTGCGAGTTACTGCAGCGCCCCCTTGCCCCCCTGGCTATCGAGATGACCAGCAGCGCACCTGCGGATCTCGCCGCGTTGCAGGGGGAATTTGCCTATCCGGTGCAGTTCGAGGCCGGGCGCAACGGCATCCTGTTTTCCAATGCCGACCTGACCTTCACCCTGCCGCAGGCGCACATCAGTGCCCACAGTGAGGGCGAGCAACTGTGTGAGCGGCTATGTACCGAGATCTCCCACAGCCTGGTCAAGGCGCCCACCGCGCGTTTGGTGCAACAGGTGTTGATCCGCGACTCGGCCACGCTGCTCAGCAGCCGGATGGTGGCCCAGCGCCTGGGCCTTTCCGAGCGCACCTTGTTGCGCCGTTTGGCGAGTGAAGGTCACTCGTTCCAACAGCTCAACGAGCAAATCAAGCAGCGTTTGGCCGAGCGCCTGCTGAGCGACTCGCGTCTGGACCTTACCAGCATCGCCCAACGTCTAGGCTACGCCGAGGCGGCCAGTTTTTCGCGGGCATTCAGTCGCTGGACTAACAGTCCGCCCGGAAAGTGGCGCTGCCATGCGCACCTGCGCGAAGCTTAGCGATCCATGTAGGGGTTGTAAGCCGGAAACCCAGAAATTTCCGTCAGCCGATCAACATGGCTTGTCTCGCGCTTGGTCGATGAGTTCCTGCATCGCCCGCATGACTTCTTCGTGGGTGTACGACTTGGCGTTGGGGTCGTCGGCCTCTCGGAGAGCTTCCTCGACCTCGCGGGTCATCCGCACATATTCTTCCGGCCACAGCGCTTGCTCCATGCGCAGCGACGCCTGCCCAAGCAGGTGCAGCAGGCCGAACAGCCGCATGTCATTGGTGGCGACGACGTGCTCTCGAATCCGCTCCTGGATCACCTCGCAGGCCCGATGCGCCTCTGGCGTCGCCGTGCCCTCGTAGCCGGCTGGGAGTTCTGCTTCTTCAGCGATTCGCGCCCAAGCGATAGCCAGCGCCTCGATGGTGGACAGGTTCATTTGCTCATCCACTTGCGCAGCAGACGCTTTTTCAGGGAGGCGCGCTCTTGCGGATTGCGTCCCTTGTGGTTGGCAATGCGATCCGCCGTGGCGGCCTGGCGCTTGATGGGCCAGTAGGAGCGGCCATCCTTACCCATCGACCAGACGTTGCTGACCTGGTTTTCCAGTAGAGGCAGATGGGCGCATAGAGCTTCCGGCGACGCGCTGGCCAGCGCGGTGCGCTCGTGAGTTCGCCAGCGCTGATGCCAGAGTTTCTTGTCCTCGCGCTCGCTACGGCAGGTCGTGTGCCCAACGATGGGCGTTTTGCGGCGGCTGCGGCTCATGATGTGGTTGTCTCCAAGAACATTCAGGACAGGCTTTCTGGGTAGAGCGCCGTCAACCGGGACAGGGTTTCTTGCACTTGTTCCAGCGAGGTCATCAGATGATCAACCTGATCCTGAAGATCCACGGCGAGATCAAATAGCTCAGCCACTCGGCTGCGTGATCCCTCGTTGAACGCGGCCATTGCCAGTTGATGCAGCTTCAACAGGTCGGTGCGCAGTTGCGGAGGTGCGCCGTCTGCGCTGTCATTCAAATCGCCGCGCAGCACGTCCACGGCATCGACTGCACGCAGCAGTGCCGTGGTATCGAAATTCTCGGGAGTCAGTTCGTCCCATTCGTCGTCGGTGATGCGGGCTGCCATCAGGAGAGCTCCGATTAAGCGGTTGCGAGCGTTAGATGCCCGATCGGCTCGGCTGCTGGCCGTACCTTGATTTCGATGTCGTAGCCGAGGCGATTCAGACAATCCATCAGCTTGCGTTCGGATAGATTGGTGAAGTCGCCGCGCATCATGCCCGACACCTTCGGTTGCGGGATGCCCATGCGTTTGGCCGCCGCTTGTTGAGTCAGCCCAAGGGCGCGCATGGCCCTCCTGATCTCGACCACCAGGCCGGTCTTGATCTTGAGCTTTTCAGCGTCAGGCAGTCCAAGGTCGGCAAAGACGTTGCCCGAGCTGCGCTGAACCTCGACGCCTTCAATGATTCGTTTTTGCATTTCGTAGCTCCTGTGCCAATACCTCGGCCACCTTCAGCCGAGCGCGGATGATGTCCATGTCGGCCTTTGGCGTGGCGATTCCGCTCTTGCTCTTCTTCTGGAAGCAGTGCAGGACGAACACCGCTTCCGCAAACTTGACCGTGTATACCGCTCGATAGGTGCCGCCGGCATCGTCTTCGACGACCTCCAGCACGCCGGCACCACCGAACCCCTTGAGCACCTTTGCTGCGTCATCCTGATCGCCTATCTGCGCCAACGAGAGCGCGTAACCGAAACGGCGACGCACGTCGGACGGCAACGCCATCAAATCCTTGTGGCTGCTCGCGATCCATTCGAGCGGTTTTTCTTTGTTTGTCATGACGGAATTTTATACCTGTTCAGGTAATGATGTAAACGCGGCAACCTCAAGGAGGTGTCGTAAAACATTTGTTTTGCGACAGGCTGTCAGCCGCCGCTGTGCTACCTGTGCAACACCCCCTCAAAAATGTACGGAAAACTCTATCGCTATTCACTATTATGCGGAAACCTGTTTTTGATGGTTATCCGCCTATGTTGGTTGGCTACATGCGCGTGTCGTCGGACTCCGACCGCCAGAGCACGGACTTGCAGCGCGACGCGCTGCTCGCCGCCGGCGTCGATCCGCGTCACCTGTTTGAGGATCGTGCCTCTGGCGCGAAGGATGACCGTGCCGGCTTGGCGCGGGCGCTTGAGTTCGTTCGAGCCGGCGATGTGCTGGTGGTGTGGAAACTCGACCGGCTCGGTCGCTCGCTGTCGCACCTGCTCGCCATTGTGACTTCGCTCAAGGACAAGCGGGTGGCGTTCCGCTCGCTGACAGAGAACCTGGACACTACGACGCCCTCGGGCGAATTCCTGTTCCAGGTGTTCGGTGCGCTCGCGCAGTACGAGCGCGCCTTGATTCAGGAGCGCGTCGTCGCGGGCTTGGCCGCCGCACGCAAACGCGGCCGGATCGGCGGCCGGCCGCAGGCGATCACTGGTGAGAAGCTGGACGCCATCGTCGCCGCGCTCGATGGCGGCATGTCTAAGGCGGCGGTGTGCCGCAACTTCAATGTCAAGCGCACTACGTTGATCGAAACATTGACGCGAGCAGGTTGGCGTGGTGCGGGAAGGACGGTCGATGAGCAACAAGAATAAGCTACTCACCGTCTTTTCTGACGCAGAGCAGGAAGCCTTGTACGGCCTACCGGACTTCGACGATGCTCAGCGGCTGGAATACCTGGCGTTGACCGAATCTGAACTGGCGTTCGCCAGCAGCCGGCCTAGCCTGCAGGCCCAAGTCTATTGCGTCTTGCAGATCGGCTACTTCAAGGCCAAGCATGCTTTCTTCCGCTTCGATTGGCATGAGGTCGAGGACGATTGCGCCTTCGTGCTGAGTCGCTATTTCCACGGCGAAGCGTTCGAACGCAAGGCGATCACCAAGCATGAGCACTACAGCCAGAGGGGTCAGATCGCCGAACTGTTCGGCTACCGGTCGTGGGCGGCTAGCTTCCTGCCGCAACTGGCACAGCAGGCTGAACAGATCGTGCGGCGCGACGTAATGCCAGGATTCGTGGCCGCCGAACTGATCGTTTGGCTCAGCGAGCACAAAATCATCCGGCCCGGCCACACCACCTTACAAGAGCTGGTCAGTGAAGCCCTGTCCACCGAACGCAGGCGCTTGGGCGGCTTGCTGGCAGAAGTGTTGGACGAATCGGCCAAAGCTGCGCTGGGCCAGCTCCTGGTGCGTGACGACACCCTGTCTCAACTGGCAGCGCTCAAGCAGGACGCTAAAGATTTCGGCTGGCGTCAGATGGCAGGGGAGCGCGAGAAGCGCGCCACGCTGAAGTCCTTGCACGGGATCGCCAAGGCGCTGCTGCCCAAGCTCGGCATCTCGCAGCAGAACCTGCTGTACTACGCGAGCCTGGCGAACTTCTATACCGTCCATGACCTGCGCCACCTGAAGGCGGAGCAGACCCGGCTCTACCTGCTGTGCTATGCCTGGGTACGTTACCGGCAGCTCACCGACAACCTGGTCGACGCGATGGCCTTCCACATGAAAAAACTTGAGGACGAGAGCCGCACGGGTGCGAAACAGTCCTTTGTCGCCGAACAGCTGCGACGCCATCAGGAAACGCCGCAGGTTGGCCGCCTGCTGTCGCTGTACGTGGACGACAGCGTGGCCGATCCGACGCCGTTCGGCGAGGTGCGCCAACGCGCCTACAAAATCATGTCCAGGGAATTGCTGCAAAACACGGCGCAGCGCATGAGCGTCAAGCCACTGAACAAACTGGCGCTGCACTGGCAGGCGGTGGACGGCCTGGCCGAACGCATTCGACGCCATCTACGGCCGCTGTACGTCGCGCTCGACTTCGCCGGCACGGCCCCCGATAACCCATGGCTCGCGGCGCTGACTTGGGCCAAGAGCGTGTTCGCCAAGCAGCAGCGCCTATCACAACGGCCACTCGACGAATGTCCGGCGGCAACGCTGCCGAAACGCTTGCGTCCGTACCTGCTGATGTTCGATGCCGAAGGCACGCCGACAGGCCTGCATGCCGATCGTTACGAATTCTGGCTTTACCGTCAGGTCAGGAAACGCTTCCAGGCGGGCGAGCTCTACATTGACGACAGCTTGCAGCACCGGCATTTGTCCGACGAGTTGGTTTCGATGGACGAGAAAGCCGCCGTGCTCGCGCAGATGGACATCCCCTTCCTGCGGCAGCCGGTCAGTGCCCAGCTCGATGCACTGGCGGCCGAGTTGCGTGCGCAATGGGTGGCGTTCAATCGCGAGCTGAAACAGGGCAAGCTGACGCACCTGGAATACGACAAGGACACGCAGAGACTGACCTGGCGCAAGCCCAAGGGGGAGAACCAGAAGGCGCGCGAGCAAGCTCTCTACGAGCAACTGCCATACTGCGATGTCGCCGACGTGTTTCGCTTCGTCAACGGTCAGTGCCAGTTCCTGTCGGCGCTGACACCATTGCAGCCACGCTATGCGAAGAAGGTAGCCGACGCCGACAGTCTGATGGCGGTGATCATTGCCCAAGCCATGAACCACGGCAACCAGGTTATGGCACGTACCAGCGACATCCCGTACCACGTCCTGGAGAGTACCTACCAGCAGTACCTGCGCCAGGCGACGCTACATGTGGCCAACGATTGCATCAGCAACGCCATCGCCGCACTGCCGATCTTCCCGCATTACTCGTTCGACCTCGATTCGTTGTACGGTGCCGTTGATGGGCAGAAATTCGGCGTCGAGCGACCAACTGTGAAGGCGCGCTACTCGCGCAAATATTTCGGCCGCGGCAAGGGCGTCGTCGCCTACACGCTGCTGTGCAATCACGTGCCGTTGAACGGCTACCTGATAGGCGCACACGAGTACGAGGCTCACCACGTGTTCGACATCTGGTACCGCAACACGTCGGACATCGTGCCGAGCGCGATCACCGGCGACATGCACAGCATCAACAAGGCCAACTTCGCCATCCTGCACTGGTTCGGACTTCGTTTCGAGCCGCGCTTCACCGACCTCGACGACCAGTTGCAGGAGCTGTATTGCGCCGATGATCTGGCATTGTACGAGAAATGCCTGATCCGGCCGGCTGGCCAGATCGACCGGCAACTCATCGTCGGTGAGAAGGCGAACATCGACCGAATCGTCGCCACACTGGGCCTGAAGGAAATGACGCAGGGCACGCTGATCCGCAAGCTGTGCACCTATACGGCGCCGAACCCGACGCGGCGCGCAATCTTCGAGTTCGACAAGCTCATCCGCAGTATCTACACACTGCGCTACCTGCGCGACCCGCAACTGGAGCGTAATGTTCACCGCTCGCAGAACCGCATTGAGTCCTATCACCAGCTACGCTCGACCATCGCCCAAGTCGGTGGGAAGAAGGAATTGACCGGCCGCACCGACATCGAAATCGAGATCAGCAACCAGTGCGCCAGGCTGATCGGCAACGCGATCATCTTCTACAACTCGGCGATCCTGTCCCTGCTGCTGACGAAGTACGAGGCAGCTGGCAATGCCAAGGCGCTGGCGTTGATCACGCAGATGTCGCCAGCGGCCTGGCGGCACATCCTGCTGAACGGGCATTACACCTTCCAGACTGACGGCAAGTTCATCGACCTGGATGCGCTCGTGGCGGGACTGGAGCTGGGCTGACGGAAATTTCTGGGATTCCGGCGTACAACCCCAAAAAAAACGCCCCTGGGCGCTTTTTTTGAAGTGTGCAGTAAACGACCGTTTACTGCACACCATGGCTCGGTGCTGAGTTAGCCACTCGTCGGCAAGGGTTGGTCGTAGCTACGCGACCAGCCTATGCAGGCAGCGCTTCGCTTGAAAGCTGCGGGCGGCGCTGATTGTTCCTGCGCGCAGCGAGCGTTATGCGCTGCGAGATCCTGAGCGGCTTTAGACTTCGCATGGTCAACGTACAAAGCCACGGCAACTACAAGCCCCAGGGCCAGGCCGAGCACTCCGAGAGTCCTGGGCATGACTTAATCTCGCACAACCGTACAGTGGTCCAGGGAAACAGCTCCCGAAACATCCTCCACCATGATGACTGCCTGGCAGCACATGACGAATGCTCTGCCGCAGGTTTTGGTCTGGATCGTCTCGCCCGAGCCAAGCAACTCTTCATAGTTCACGGTCACGGCTTCCCTGTGCTGGGCGTTCCAGTCGTAACACTGGATCTTGGCTGCATCCTCCTGCTCGCGCAGGGTCATATTTTGGCGCTCTGGGAGTGGCATAGTCTTATTCCTGGGTTCGAGGTGCTGCTGTTACATCGCCGGTTTCTCGGCCTATGAGTTGCCCTATAGCTATGGCCGTTGCTGCGCGGATTTCCGCAGGTGAGGAACTGAAGTGGATGAGCACTGCTTGTAGGGCTTCAAGTGCTTTAGGGCCGCCCGCATGACCCAAGCCTACCGCTGCGCCGACCCGCACTTCGGGATCTTCATTTTTGTCCTTTAAGACCTTGACCAAAGCGTCAAGGGCGGCATTGTTTGCGTCCATTGCGTTCTCCATTTTCTCGGGTGGTAACTCAGTTATTCCGTGTAGCTATCGCATGGCGAAGCGCTGTTTCGGCGGCGCTGTCGTCAAGATCCATGTAGTAGGCATCCGCCACCAGTTCGTCGATTTCGCGGGCGCACACATTAGCATCCAGCGCGGCGCGTAGCAGGCCGGCGTCGAGTCGGTCGTATTTGTAGGCCATGGCCAGTGCCGGGTTGTCCTGGGCGTTGTTGGCCATGAAGAACCCGTAGGAAAACCCTTCCGGGGTTGCGCTGCGGGCGTTCTTGGTGGCGAGGCGGTTGCCGCCGAACTTGCGGTGCATCTTCGAGCCGTCCGAGGCCTCGACCGGGGCAATGGGCAGGTTTGCATTGAAGCGGCCCCAAAGCAGGGTTTTCTTCGTGTACGGGTCGCCCAGGTGGTGCGGGTCGAAGGCTAGGCGCCACGGCGGCAGGCCGCCCAGCTTTTCGATCCGACCTACCGGGTTCTCGATGGCCCATACGGCAGGCCGGAAATATTCAATGGTGCGCAATGTCTGGTGAACGAGCTGCACGGCGGCAACCGTGCGCCCGTCTGCATCTTTGGCTGCGAAGTGTCGGGCGCCACTGGTGGCGAATTCTGTGCACGGGCACGCGGCGAGGATGGCGTAGATATCCAGGCCGTCGAAATCGCCAAACCAGTCACCGAAGAAGCCGGCGCCGAACTCGTTTACGTCGCCGGTAACGGGGTTGTCCTGTATGTCGAAGCGCAGGACCTGGTAGCCGGCATCCTCCCACGGCTGCGACCACTGCCCGGTATGGTCGAACAGCGACAGCACTACCTTGTCGGCATTGGCCCGCCCTTCGCCCTGGGCGAAGGCGTGGCGCTTCCATTCGGCAATGCGGGCTTGGGCGGCGGCCTGGTCAAGCCAGCCGTGTGACCGGGTGTGGCGGGCCACCTTGTCGGCCAGGCGCACGATCTCGGACGGCCTAGGCGCGTCGAACAAGTGGTGCTCCAGCTCGCCCGAGCTAATGGCGCTGAACTCGGCGGTGATCTGGCTTAGCTCGAAGTCGTCAACGCCCAGGGCCTGGGCGGTGAATAGCCCAGGCTGTGCTGGGCGGATCTGCGTACTGAGCATGGTTCACTCCCCCTTGAAGTAGTCGGGGCGCTGCTCCAGCTCGCGGGCGATCAACTCGTCAGCGAACAGCGGCGCGGCCTTCTCGATGCGCTTGGCCATCTTCTGCTTGCGTACCCGGTCTTTGGCCTCGGCACTCCAGCGCTTGACGGCGCGGGACTGGGGGAAGTCCAGGCAAACACCGTAACCCACGGGGCGGCGCTGCCATGCCTGGTGCATTTCTTCCGGCATCCGCGTCCCCGCTGGGGCCTCGATCACCAGCAACTCAAAGTCGCCAGGGCAGGGCTGGTGCGGCAGGCACCATCGAAGGGAGTAGCGCCACATGGGCGGCGCTACGTGATGGGCATTCGCAGCCATCAGACAAAATCCCAACTTGTCTGGTCCCAGCCCGGCAGCTTGGACTGAGCTATGCGGCGAATTTCATGCAGGGTGCGGAATGCCTGGGTAGCGTAATAGTCGGGGTTTTGGTTGGACTGATACTCCAAGCACTGGATGAGTTTGAGGGCTTCGAGCGGGGTAGGTTTGCGCACAGTTTCATCCAGGCCGAACAGCTCGCCCTTGAAGGTTTCGCCAGGGTAGCGGGTGCGCACGGAGCGAATGTTTTCGTCAAGCAGTTGCTGGCCTTGATCCGCAAGGATCTGGTAGGTGGTCGCATCCGGCTTGCCGGTGCAGGTGAACATGAGAATGGCGGAGATGTGAAAACGATTCAGGATATAAGCGCTCATGGAAACTCCTTCGCAGATCTTACGGCTTTTGGCCTTTCCTGCTCCGCCCGGTGCTTGCGCACTGGGCACCGCTGAGATCTCCCAGTTTCTGTGCGGAGGACTTCCCGACGTGCACAGGGTCTCCGACCGCGCGGGATCAGAGCATGACTGGCGTATAACGCCATGCTCCGTGTTGCCTTCTGCTTCGCTTAACAGCATCGGCATCCCGAATTCCTGATTACGCGGCTCAATGGCTGGCCCATCGGTTTCCCCTGTCAACGCTTCACCCTGCACCTCACGGTGCAACATGCATGACTCGGGGTCTGGTTGATTCGCCATTTCTTACCAGTATCGAACTTTCATCGACTATCCTCCGCCAGCTTTAACTGGCGCTCTAAGCGTCCGGGAAACACACCTAACTGATGCCATCGCTTGAGGCTATGGTGTCCACTCAAATTAAGTGGGCACCATTTTCAGCCATTCTAGGTGGGCATGCGCATTGGCACTGAAACCGTAATGGCGCGGGCTGTTGTAATGTTAGGTGCGGCGAGTAGGTACTGTGCTCATCTGTTTGCCAATTCCCGCACGACACGGCTCTGAAGCCGATTGGATGCCGAGCAACTTCAAGCTCTCGTGCTGGGGTGGGTAGCCTTGGAAAAGAATCGGTGCTGGTAGCTCAATCACGATGTTTTAGGCCATGGCCTTGGGGCCAATCTGTTAGTCGCCGCTGAGAGTCTGCTCTGGCACAATCAGCGGCATGATTTCTTCGACCAACCTCGACCAGGTGCCCCCAGAACAGTTTCGCGCCATGGCCGAACGGGGCATGCAGTTGCTGTTCCTAGTCGATGCCACCGGCAAGAAGAACCACCGTCTGAAACGAGTGTTGAATCGCGACGCTTTTCCGAAAGAATTGACTAATAAGAAACGATTTATGAGCGAACGAGCCCAACGCAAGTCAAATAGCCACAAACTGAATGAGATCCCCGAAGCTGTGATCCTGCAACTCGGCAAGCGCTCGGATCGCGATCTTTCGGTTGAATGTGGTATTTCGGCTTACTTCTTGAAGCAGAAGCGGCTTGCCTTGGGTATCGACCAGTTCAAACGTGGTGTATACCCGGAAGAAATGGTTCAGCTGCTGGGGAAGGTTACTGACCGGGAGGTCGGTGAGCAGTTTGGGTACCATATCGCAACCGTCTGTGCACTTCGAAAAAAAATGGGCATAGCCTCCACGGTTAAGCCTGCAACCACACCAACTCAAACGCCCAACGCAAAAAAACGCGAGATAGTAAAATTGCCGCAGGAGCTGGTCAGTCAGCTGGGGGTGCGATCTGATCAGGACCTATCCACTGAGTTCGGTTTCACCCTGCACTACCTGAAGAAAGAGCGCAAAGCCCGGGGCATTTCGAGTGTAAATGTGCCTAAGTACCCCGAAGAAATGTTGTCCTTGCTTGGGAAGGTAGCCGATCGTGATTTGGTGGCCAGGTTTGGCTACTCATCAACCACACTTTCAATACTTCGAAAGAAGTTGGGGATCAAGCGGCACCATAAGGTCTGGACGGCCGAACGCATTGCGTTACTGGGCAAAATTAAAGACTCAGAGGTCGCGGCCTTGCTCGGCGGCGCATTTACAAAAGGATCGGTCGGTCAATGTCGTCGCTCCCTGGGAATACCTATTTGCCGAGGACCAAGAAATGGCGCCCCAACTGCCCTTTTCCTCTCGCTCAGTCGGGGCTTAACCAGCGGGAAGATGGAAGCATTGCCAAGCGCACAACCAGGTGAGACCGGACAATTGACTCAATTTCCGCTAGTCCCTGGTTCAGAAGCCAATTCGTTTCAAGCCTAAGCCAAAGGATTAAAAAAAGCCCCAGCACATGGCTGGGGCTTTTGTTAGACCAACTAACGCTTAGAAGCGATAGGTCAGGCCGAGGCCGAGGCCGTGTGCGCTGTTTTCATACTTGGCGTTGTAGGTGGTGTTTACACCTGGGGCAAGAGGCTTCGAGCTGCTGACTTTAACGTCTTCCTCCATCAGGTAGGAGTATGCCATGTCGACAGTGATGTCTTCGGTTGGGCTCCAGCCAGCACCAAGGCTGAACACGGTGCGGTCGCCGGTCGGGATCCGTGGCGAACGATCTTCGTTGTTGGTAGGCGACTGGTCGACCGAGAGGCCGGTACGCAGAGTCCATTCTTTGTTGACCTTGTAGCTAGCACCGATGGCGTGGGCCCAAGTGTCGTGCCAGTTCTGTGGCTCACTGATAGTGCCAATTGCGCCAGAGCTGCCGCCCAACTGCGCAGGTACGCCACTATTGTTGACTGTGATGTCCTCCAGGCGGCTCCAGCGGGTCCAGGTGCTGCCGACGTAAAGGGTCACGTCGTCGGTCAGCTCGTGGGTAACCGAGAAATCCACGGACTCAGGGGTCTTGATTTTCAGTGAGGCATCAAACTTGGTGCCACTGAAAACGCTGAACGGAGCACCAGTGATCCTTGTTTTGCCGTCGAGCTTGTAATCAACCATCGAGTGGTAGGTTAGACCTAGACGCGTGCTGTCAGTGGCCTGGATCATGACGCCGATGTTGTAGCCAACGGCAGTGTCGTCCCCGCTGATTTTCACTTCGCCGTCGTTCGTACCAGCAAAGTTGCTGCGGACATCAGACTTCAATGTGCCGTCAATACGGTTGATGGTCGGACCGAAACCGATCGAAATCTTGTCATTGAAGGCGTAGCTGACGGTCGGCTGCAGAGTCACAACCGAAACTTTGCTGTAGCTACCGAAGTAACGGCCGGCAAATCCGTTTTCATAATCGGTGGCCAGGCCGAACGGTGCGTAAATACCAAATCCGACCGCCCATTGATCATCAATTGGCTTGACGTAATAGCCCATCGGTACGCCAACGGTGGGAACCATGTCGCCATCGAAGCTGCCGCCTGGGGAATTGCTGCCGTCTCTGCTGATATCTGACTTGGCGAGAATGGCAGCCGCGCCTACGGTCACTTGTTCCCGCTTAAGGCGTGCCATACCGGCTGGGTTACCAAATACAGTGCTGGCGTCATTGGCAGAAGAAGAGCGGCCGGCAAAACCAGTGCCCATCCCGCTGATGCTTTGTTCGTTAAGAGCGAATCCAGCGGCGAAGAGTTGAGTGGATGCCACGGCCACAGCGAAACCGATGGTGTTCTTGAGAAGCACTTTTTTCATTATTATTAATCCTTGGTGGTCAGCGCCGACGAAATTACCAATAAAATGCTCGCAACGCCATAGCCTGTATTGCCTGTATTGCCTGTATTGGGGTTGTACGCCGGAATCCCAGAAATTTCCGTCAGCCCAGCTCCAGTCCCGCCACGAGCGCATCCAGGTCGATGAACTTGCCGTCAGTCTGGAAGGTGTAATGCCCGTTCAGCAGGATGTGCCGCCAGGCCGCTGGCGACATCTGCGTGATCAACGCCAGCGCCTTGGCATTGCCAGCTGCCTCGTACTTCGTCAGCAGCAGGGACAGGATCGCCGAGTTGTAGAAGATGATCGCGTTGCCGATCAGCCTGGCGCACTGGTTGCTGATCTCGATTTCGATGTCGGTGCGGCCGGTCAATTCCTTCTTCCCACCGACTTGGGCGATGGTCGAGCGTAGCTGGTGATAGGACTCAATGCGGTTCTGCGAGCGGTGAACATTACGCTCCAGTTGCGGGTCGCGCAGGTAGCGCAGTGTGTAGATACTGCGGATGAGCTTGTCGAACTCGAAGATTGCGCGCCGCGTCGGGTTCGGCGCCGTATAGGTGCACAGCTTGCGGATCAGCGTGCCCTGCGTCATTTCCTTCAGGCCCAGTGTGGCGACGATTCGGTCGATGTTCGCCTTCTCACCGACGATGAGTTGCCGGTCGATCTGGCCAGCCGGCCGGATCAGGCATTTCTCGTACAATGCCAGATCATCGGCGCAATACAGCTCCTGCAACTGGTCGTCGAGGTCGGTGAAGCGCGGCTCGAAACGAAGTCCGAACCAGTGCAGGATGGCGAAGTTGGCCTTGTTGATGCTGTGCATGTCGCCGGTGATCGCGCTCGGCACGATGTCCGACGTGTTGCGGTACCAGATGTCGAACACGTGGTGAGCCTCGTACTCGTGTGCGCCTATCAGGTAGCCGTTCAACGGCACGTGATTGCACAGCAGCGTGTAGGCGACGACGCCCTTGCCGCGGCCGAAATATTTGCGCGAGTAGCGCGCCTTCACAGTTGGTCGCTCGACGCCGAATTTCTGCCCATCAACGGCACCGTACAACGAATCGAGGTCGAACGAGTAATGCGGGAAGATCGGCAGTGCGGCGATGGCGTTGCTGATGCAATCGTTGGCCACATGTAGCGTCGCCTGGCGCAGGTACTGCTGGTAGGTACTCTCCAGGACGTGGTACGGGATGTCGCTGGTACGTGCCATAACCTGGTTGCCGTGGTTCATGGCTTGGGCAATGATCACCGCCATCAGACTGTCGGCGTCGGCTACCTTCTTCGCATAGCGTGGCTGCAATGGTGTCAGCGCCGACAGGAACTGGCACTGACCGTTGACGAAGCGAAACACGTCGGCGACATCGCAGTATGGCAGTTGCTCGTAGAGAGCTTGCTCGCGCGCCTTCTGGTTCTCCCCCTTGGGCTTGCGCCAGGTCAGTCTCTGCGTGTCCTTGTCGTATTCCAGGTGCGTCAGCTTGCCCTGTTTCAGCTCGCGATTGAACGCCACCCATTGCGCACGCAACTCGGCCGCCAGTGCATCGAGCTGGGCACTGACCGGCTGCCGCAGGAAGGGGATGTCCATCTGCGCGAGCACGGCGGCTTTCTCGTCCATCGAAACCAACTCGTCGGACAAATGCCGGTGCTGCAAGCTGTCGTCAATGTAGAGCTCGCCCGCCTGGAAGCGTTTCCTGACCTGACGGTAAAGCCAGAATTCGTAACGATCGGCATGCAGGCCTGTCGGCGTGCCTTCGGCATCGAACATCAGCAGGTACGGACGCAAGCGTTTCGGCAGCGTTGCCGCCGGACATTCGTCGAGTGGCCGTTGTGATAGGCGCTGCTGCTTGGCGAACACGCTCTTGGCCCAAGTCAGCGCCGCGAGCCATGGGTTATCGGGGGCCGTGCCGGCGAAGTCGAGCGCGACGTACAGCGGCCGTAGATGGCGTCGAATGCGTTCGGCCAGGCCGTCCACCGCCTGCCAGTGCAGCGCCAGTTTGTTCAGTGGCTTGACGCTCATGCGCTGCGCCGTGTTTTGCAGCAATTCCCTGGACATGATTTTGTAGGCGCGTTGGCGCACCTCGCCGAACGGCGTCGGATCGGCCACGCTGTCGTCCACGTACAGCGACAGCAGGCGGCCAACCTGCGGCGTTTCCTGATGGCGTCGCAGCTGTTCGGCGACAAAGGACTGTTTCGCACCCGTGCGGCTCTCGTCCTCAAGTTTTTTCATGTGGAAGGCCATCGCGTCGACCAGGTTGTCGGTGAGCTGCCGGTAACGTACCCAGGCATAGCACAGCAGGTAGAGCCGGGTCTGCTCCGCCTTCAGGTGGCGCAGGTCATGGACGGTATAGAAGTTCGCCAGGCTCGCGTAGTACAGCAGGTTCTGCTGCGAGATGCCGAGCTTGGGCAGCAGCGCCTTGGCGATCCCGTGCAAGGACTTCAGCGTGGCGCGCTTCTCGCGCTCCCCTGCCATCTGACGCCAGCCGAAATCTTTAGCGTCCTGCTTGAGCGCTGCCAGTTGAGACAGGGTGTCGTCACGCACCAGGAGCTGGCCCAGCGCAGCTTTGGCCGATTCGTCCAACACTTCTGCCAGCAAGCCGCCCAAGCGCCTGCGTTCGGTGGACAGGGCTTCACTGACCAGCTCTTGTAAGGTGGTGTGGCCGGGCCGGATGATTTTGTGCTCGCTGAGCCAAACGATCAGTTCGGCGGCCACGAATCCTGGCATTACGTCGCGCCGCACGATCTGTTCAGCCTGCTGTGCCAGTTGCGGCAGGAAGCTAGCCGCCCACGACCGGTAGCCGAACAGTTCGGCGATCTGACCCCTCTGGCTGTAGTGCTCATGCTTGGTGATCGCCTTGCGTTCGAACGCTTCGCCGTGGAAATAGCGACTCAGCACGAAGGCGCAATCGTCCTCGACCTCATGCCAATCGAAGCGGAAGAAAGCATGCTTGGCCTTGAAGTAGCCGATCTGCAAGACGCAATAGACTTGGGCCTGCAGGCTAGGCCGGCTGCTGGCGAACGCCAGTTCAGATTCGGTCAACGCCAGGTATTCCAGCCGCTGAGCATCGTCGAAGTCCGGTAGGCCGTACAAGGCTTCCTGCTCTGCGTCAGAAAAGACGGTGAGTAGCTTATTCTTGTTGCTCATCGACCGTCCTTCCCGCACCACGCCAACCTGCTCGCGTCAATGTTTCGATCAACGTAGTGCGCTTGACATTGAAGTTGCGGCACACCGCCGCCTTAGACATGCCGCCATCGAGCGCGGCGACGATGGCGTCCAGCTTCTCACCAGTGATCGCCTGCGGCCGGCCGCCGATCCGGCCGCGTTTGCGTGCGGCGGCCAAGCCCGCGACGACGCGCTCCTGAATCAAGGCGCGCTCGTACTGCGCGAGCGCACCGAACACCTGGAACAGGAATTCGCCCGAGGGCGTCGTAGTGTCCAGGTTCTCTGTCAGCGAGCGGAACGCCACCCGCTTGTCCTTGAGCGAAGTCACAATGGCGAGCAGGTGCGACAGCGAGCGACCGAGCCGGTCGAGTTTCCACACCACCAGCACATCGCCGGCTCGAACGAACTCAAGCGCCCGCGCCAAGCCGGCACGGTCATCCTTCGCGCCAGAGGCACGATCCTCAAACAGGTGACGCGGATCGACGCCGGCGGCGAGCAGCGCGTCGCGCTGCAAGTCCGTGCTCTGGCGGTCGGAGTCCGACGACACGCGCATGTAGCCAACCAACATAGGCGGATAACCATCAAAAACAGGTTTCCGCATAATAGTGAATAGCGATAGAGTTTTCCGTACATTTTTGAGGGGGTGTTGCACAGGTAGCACAGCGGCGGCTGACAGCCTGTCGCAAAACAAATGTTTTACGACACCTCCTTGAGGTTGCCGCGTTTACATCATTACCTGAACAGGTATAAAATTCCGTCATGACAAACAAAGAAAAACCGCTCGAATGGATCGCGAGCAGCCACAAGGATTTGATGGCGTTGCCGTCCGACGTGCGTCGCCGTTTCGGTTACGCGCTCTCGTTGGCGCAGATAGGCGATCAGGATGACGCAGCAAAGGTGCTCAAGGGGTTCGGTGGTGCCGGCGTGCTGGAGGTCGTCGAAGACGATGCCGGCGGCACCTATCGAGCGGTATACACGGTCAAGTTTGCGGAAGCGGTGTTCGTCCTGCACTGCTTCCAGAAGAAGAGCAAGAGCGGAATCGCCACGCCAAAGGCCGACATGGACATCATCCGCGCTCGGCTGAAGGTGGCCGAGGTATTGGCACAGGAGCTACGAAATGCAAAAACGAATCATTGAAGGCGTCGAGGTTCAGCGCAGCTCGGGCAACGTCTTTGCCGACCTTGGACTGCCTGACGCTGAAAAGCTCAAGATCAAGACCGGCCTGGTGGTCGAGATCAGGAGGGCCATGCGCGCCCTTGGGCTGACTCAACAAGCGGCGGCCAAACGCATGGGCATCCCGCAACCGAAGGTGTCGGGCATGATGCGCGGCGACTTCACCAATCTATCCGAACGCAAGCTGATGGATTGTCTGAATCGCCTCGGCTACGACATCGAAATCAAGGTACGGCCAGCAGCCGAGCCGATCGGGCATCTAACGCTCGCAACCGCTTAATCGGAGCTCTCCTGATGGCAGCCCGCATCACCGACGACGAATGGGACGAACTGACTCCCGAGAATTTCGATACCACGGCACTGCTGCGTGCAGTCGATGCCGTGGACGTGCTGCGCGGCGATTTGAATGACAGCGCAGACGGCGCACCTCCGCAACTGCGCACCGACCTGTTGAAGCTGCATCAACTGGCAATGGCCGCGTTCAACGAGGGATCACGCAGCCGAGTGGCTGAGCTATTTGATCTCGCCGTGGATCTTCAGGATCAGGTTGATCATCTGATGACCTCGCTGGAACAAGTGCAAGAAACCCTGTCCCGGTTGACGGCGCTCTACCCAGAAAGCCTGTCCTGAATGTTCTTGGAGACAACCACATCATGAGCCGCAGCCGCCGCAAAACGCCCATCGTTGGGCACACGACCTGCCGTAGCGAGCGCGAGGACAAGAAACTCTGGCATCAGCGCTGGCGAACTCACGAGCGCACCGCGCTGGCCAGCGCGTCGCCGGAAGCTCTATGCGCCCATCTGCCTCTACTGGAAAACCAGGTCAGCAACGTCTGGTCGATGGGTAAGGATGGCCGCTCCTACTGGCCCATCAAGCGCCAGGCCGCCACGGCGGATCGCATTGCCAACCACAAGGGACGCAATCCGCAAGAGCGCGCCTCCCTGAAAAAGCGTCTGCTGCGCAAGTGGATGAGCAAATGAACCTGTCCACCATCGAGGCGCTGGCTATCGCTTGGGCGCGAATCGCTGAAGAAGCAGAACTCCCAGCCGGCTACGAGGGCACGGCGACGCCAGAGGCGCATCGGGCCTGCGAGGTGATCCAGGAGCGGATTCGAGAGCACGTCGTCGCCACCAATGACATGCGGCTGTTCGGCCTGCTGCACCTGCTTGGGCAGGCGTCGCTGCGCATGGAGCAAGCGCTGTGGCCGGAAGAATATGTGCGGATGACCCGCGAGGTCGAGGAAGCTCTCCGAGAGGCCGACGACCCCAACGCCAAGTCGTACACCCACGAAGAAGTCATGCGGGCGATGCAGGAACTCATCGACCAAGCGCGAGACAAGCCATGTTGATCGGCTGACGGAAATTTCTGGGTTTCCGGCTTACAACCCCTTTTTGGGGCATAACTGTAAACTTTCCCGTAAACTTTTCTGTGTGAACATTAGGTGTTCGGAATCAGAACCCCACTCAAACGACATGGAGTAGTTGATATGGCAGAAAAGCTATCACGCGATACCAGCCAAATTTGGCGTTCAGTCGGCCTAGCTCTGGTGGAGCTGGGTGGCGGCGTTATTGGGGTAATCCTTGCTGGTAAATATGGCCTAAGCGACCAATACAGCCTGGCCGTTGTAGCCGTGGGCATTGTTGTCTTACTGCTGTCGGTCCTCAGCTCTCACGACTTTGGCCTAGCAGGCATCATCATGGGATCAGCCGTGATCGGCGCGGGATGTGCTTCTGTGCTGGGGTCTCCAGCCGTCTCTCCCCTCCTACTTGCTGTCTCCATGGCGCTTGTCGTGGCAGGTTCAACCCTCCGTTTTTTCAATGACTATTGAGCTGGGAGGCGCTGATGCGTAACAGCAAAGACAGTTCGACCCTGGACATACTGAGCGGCGGCCTGCGCATTGGGTACGCCCGAACCAGCAAACAGGACCAGAACCTGGACCTACAGCGAGACGCGCTTGTCGCCGCTGGTTGCACGCGGATCTATGAGGAACAGATCAGCGGCGCCAGGGCCAACCGCCCCGAGCTGGAGCAGATGCTAAAAGCACTCCGCCCAGGGGACACCGTTGTCGTATGGCAGCTTTCCCGCTTCGGTCGCAGTCTCTCCCACTTGCTCCAACTCATGGCCCAACTGGAAGCCATGCAGGTTCGCTTTGAATCGCTCACCGAACACATCGACACCAGCACGGCAGGCGGGCGGATGCAGTTGAACGTCTTCGCCACCCTGGCGGAATACGAACGCGAGCTAAACCGCGAACGGACCATGGCCGGCCTGGAGGCCGCCCGCGCACGTGGGCGCAAAGGGGGTCGCAAGCCGACGCTTGGAGCGAAGGAGATCCGCGATATCAAGATCCTGCTGGCCGATCCCTTGACGACCGTCAGCGACGTGGCCGCCAGGTTCAAAGTCAGCAGAACCACCATCTACAAGTATCTGAGCAAGGAGGCCCAGCATGTCGTCCAATGAGTTGTTTGATATCGATCCCGACCTGGCCACCTCGCCACTGCCGAAACGTCGCTCTGCGGCCAAAGCCCCCTTGGTCGGGCAGGACGCAATCAACATCGACAAGTGGCGCAAGCGCATTGAGGCCGAAGCCCGGCCAGGCGAAACCTACCAGCAGGCGGCGGAGCGGCTGAAACGCGAAGAGGCGAAGCAGCCGAAGGACAAGACACCAGGGCGCGAGGCGGTGAAGGCCTCAGCGGGCCGCAAGCAAGTTGTGGTGCTCGAAACGCAGCTCGATTTCTGGATTGCGACCGGCCTGCCGGCGATCCCCAAGGACGAGCGGCCTACAATGGAGCACCCGATCTACGCCGTGGAAGACGGAGACACCAGGCAGATCACCTACGAGCACAACGGGAACAAGATCGAGATCATTCCCAGCGTTGCCGGTCGGGCGACCCAGCATGACAAGGATATCGTGCTGTTTTGCGTGTCGAAGCTGGTGGCCGCGATCAACGCCGGCATAGCCGTATCACCGACTATCGAGACGACCGCTCACGAACTGTTGAGCTTCACGCGCAGCAGTACCAGCGAGCGCGGCTATGAGCTGCTTAGCAAGGCGTTCGACAGGCTCACCGGTACTCGCATGCGGGCCACCTTTGAATCGACGAAAGACCGTGACGGTAGCCGGCGCTGGGTGGGCCTGCTCGATGACGTGGAGATCATCACCAGGGGCGCCAAGAACCGCATGTGCGCCATTCGGATTAAGGTATCCGACACCACATTTAACGCCGCGAAAGCCATGGATGTGTTGACCATTCCGGGCGACTATTTCGGGCTGCGCAGCGCCATCGCCAAACGCATCTATGAGCTTTGCCGAAAGCATTGCGGCGACCAGGGGCAATGGAAGATCGGCCTGGCTCTGCTGCAAAAGAAGGTCGGAAGCGCCCAGGCCGAAAAGAAGTTTCGCGCCAAGGTCAAGGAGCTGGCCGAGGCCGGCAGCTTGCTCGACTACTACATGACCTACCTGCCCGACGAAGACGCGGTGCTGTTCTTCAACAAGTCCGACGCCGGCAAAGCGGCCTTGCTCAAAGCCACCCGGAGCGGTATCAAGAAGCCAGGCAAAGCCAAGGCCGCTCCCGCTGCATGAGTCATGGCAATTCGTCACTCCAGGGACCGGCGGGGGTCAATCCACTGATGTGTAAGGGTTTTTCTCTATGGATTCATGCGTGCTTGAGCTGTACCGCAGCCCCTTCGGGGGCTTTTTCTGCGCATTCGTCACTCCAGGGACCGCGCCCAATTTCGCGCCCTAGCCGGTTCGTCACTCCAGGGACCGCGATTCGTCACTCTAGGGACCGCCGCTTCGTCACTTCGGGGACTGGGGTTCGTCACTCCAGGGACCGCCGATTTCGTCACTTCGGGGACCAGAACCACCCGGCAGCCCAGGTAAATCAAGGCCTCGCGAAACGCTAACAACGCGCGCGCGTATTAACCCTTTAACTTAAACCTTTAACGGCCTTGTTTTGGCTTGGCTTGTGGATAACTCACGGGTAGCGTTCGACGTCGGCACGGCGCATACCGAACCGGCGCACCTGGCCAGCCCGACACCCTTCCCCATCTGCTGCTGCGCTCTGGTGCGGTGGCTTGTCCGCCGCGCTGGAGCGGAGCCAACAAGGCCAACTGGCCGCGTTAGGCTGTATTGTATTTTGTAGTATGTTGTATGATACTACACACTACAACATACAAAGGAGCACGCCCCATGGCACTCACCAAGGAAATGATCTGGAAGGCCGCCGACGAGCTGGACGCTGACGGCACTAAGCCCACCCTGGCCAACGTGCGCAAGCGCCTGGGTGGCGTCGGCAGCTTTACGACCATTCAGGAGGCCATGAGCGAGTGGAAGAACCGCAAGCAGCAAGAGGCCCAGCCACTCATCGACCCGCCACCGCCTGCCCTGGCCCAGTTGCTGGAGAACTTCGGCGCCGATATCTGGAATCTGGCCCGTGTCGCTGCCGACCAAGCCCTGGACGGAAAGCGCCGAGTGATCGAAGAGAATGCCGCGCAGATCCGCGAGCAGGCCGAGGAAGCGATTGCCCTAGCTGATAGCATGGATGCAGAACTGCACGACCTGCGCGCCAAGATCGCCGGCTTGGAGGAAACCGCAGCGCTGTACCGCGAGCTACAGGCCAACTATCACGCCCTGGAAGAACGTGCCGAGCTGGAGTTGAAGCACCAGAAGGAGCACAGCGCGCAGGAGATCCACCGGGCTGTTACCAGGGCCAACGAAAAGGACTCCGAAGCTATCGAGGCACGCAAGAGCGAACGCCAAGCCCTGGACCGCGCAGCACGCGCCGAAGGTCAGGTAGAGGCTCTGGAAAAACAGCTTGGCCTGGCTAAGAAAGGCAAGTAACTCACAAGCGAAAGGGAGATCAATCACATGGATAGCACTGTGCAAAATACGCAACGCAAAGCCCTGTATGCCTGGGCCTGGGCAATATGGATTGGCTTTTCCGCATGGCCGGCTTATCACAGTCCCATGCAAGAGACGGGTTTCGATTGGCTGCTGTTCGCCCTTTTCGTAGTCGCCCCGAAAGGTTTCCAGGGCGCTCCGTACGCCTCGCCGGAGCGTCAGAACAGATTCAGCGAGGGTTACACCCCTGCCAAGGAAAAGCGCCTAGCCCTGTACTGGTTTTTAACCCTGCTCTTGTTCGCCATCAACCTGAGCCGATCCATCATCGACTTAACCAGTTGATCGGCATCAGCACTTCCCCAAGCCCGCCATGCGGGCTTTTTCTTGCCTGCCGGCAGCGGCCAGCCGCACGCACCGGACAGACTCGGGCAAGCCTCGCTAGTCAGCCACGCGCACCAGGCTCTACGGG
Organism: Pseudomonas sp. HS6-2; assembly: GCF_049325675.2. Lineage (NCBI taxonomy): Bacteria > Pseudomonadati > Pseudomonadota > Gammaproteobacteria > Pseudomonadales > Pseudomonadaceae > Pseudomonas > Pseudomonas sp. HS6-2. The sequence goes on from NZ_JBMPGN020000002.1 coordinate 39,934, forward strand.
GATTCGGGGATTTTTGGGGAGGGGATGCAGGAGGGCCAGAAATGGCGAAGCCCGCTGCACGGCAATGCAAACGGGCCTCTAGTGCTCTGCGAAGGAGCGCATGCGAACAGTATATCGACGCACCCCGGCATGCTCAATTGCTCCTTTGACATATGTTCGACATATGTTAGGATTCTCTCAGAGATTGAGGGAGGCTCCGATGCTCAACCGTTGCGTACCTGCGTTGCTCTTGGGGGCCACGCTCACCGCCCAGGTTCAGGCCGCCGACTGTAGGTTGTCGTTCCAAAACGGCGCGATCCTTGACCTACCCATGGCAACCACCGAAGCCACCCAGGCGCGGGGCCTCGCCGGTCGAGCAGATCCAGGGCGCGGCATGCTGTTTCTCTGGACTACGCCGGCAGTGCGGTTTGTGTGGATGAAGAACACCCCTGCCCCATTAGAGGCGGCTTGGATCGGAGCAGACGGGGTTATCCAGAGCGTGCAGGAGCTGGAGCCACACACAACCGCCAAGCATTCATCATTGCGGCCTGCCCTCGGCATTATCGAGGTGCCCCGCGGCCAGCTTGCAAACCTGGGCATCGAGCGCGGCAGCACCATCACCGCCTCAACGTGTTTCAACTTGTAGGAGGTTCCCATGCGTACCGTTTCCATTTTCATGAACTGCCGAAACCAGGCGATCCGCATCCCTCGGGATATGGAGTACCAGGGCGTTTCCGAGCTGGAGATTATCCGCGACGGCGAAACGCTGATCCTGCGCCCTGTGCGCCCCTCCTGGGCATCGTTGCGCGACGTGGCGGCCGCAGATCCTGACTTTCTGACCCAGCGAAAGGATGTGATCGAGGAAGGCCGTTTCCTGGGTGATTTCAAATGAGCAAAAAGACGTACATGCTCGATACGAACATCTGTTCATTCATCATGCGCGAACGCCCCGACGCGGTACTGGCCAAGCTGGAGCAGGCCGTCACCAATCAGCACCGGATTGTCGTTTCGGCCATCACCTACTCCGAAATGCGCTTCGGGGCCGCTAACCCCAAGGCATCGCCCAAGGTGGCTGCGATGGTCAACGCCTTCGTGGAGCGCCTGGACGCTATCCTGTCCTGGGACGCCGCCGCCGTAGATCAAACTACGCAGATCCGCACCACCCTCGCCCGCCTGGGCACGCCCATCGGCAACAACGATGCAGCGATAGCCGGCCATGCCCTGGCCGCTGGGTGTGTGCTGGTCACGAACAACACCCGCGAATTTGCTCGCGTGCCTGGCCTAGTCCTCGAGGACTGGACCCAACCCGCCATTACCAAGAGTTGATACGCCATGACCGAACTGGAACAAGCCATCATTGATTGCGCCCAACTGCACCTCACTCAGTTGAAAGGTGCGCTTACCCTGCCCAATGGCCCCGAGCGTAGCGACGGTTTTACCTCGGCCTGGTGGCAGCTCACCGGCCTGGCACAGCTTGCCGAGTTCCATAGCGGACTGAGCCAGCCCGCCCGCGATCAGTTGCGCGCTATCGACCGTGAGGCCGCCCAGGCCGTGAGCAGCAACCGCGAGTCGTCCGGTACCGCCCAGTTTGCCGACAGCATCGCCGCCACGCTGGCCGACCCCACCACCTCGCACTGGCTCAAGCAGAGCCTCAACGAAGCCTTGGCACGGGATAGCGTGGACGCTGCCAATGACGCCGGGGTGCTGTTCGAGCTGCTGGCTCACCGCAGCGAGGAAGAGTTGCGCGCCGCCGCGCATGCCGCCTCCGGCATACCGGCACCGACCCTGGCTGTCCGCTTTGCAGATGGCCGCGCTGGCACGCTGGACGTGTCCCAGGCCCGCCACACGATCATCACTGGCGACAACTGACAGACAGAGCGGAGCATTTCCGACGCACGCATGAGCGCCCCAAAGGGCGCAATCCAAACGGAGAACTGAACATGTCCAGTGATTACGATTTCAAGGTTGTGAGCAAGGAAGACGCGGTGCGCTACCTGCTGGTGTGGGAGTCGAAAGGCTATAACCGCCTGCTCGATGTTGTGCGTATGTTCGACATGGAGGATGGCGGCGTTACCGTTGGTTTCATGGACTACGGCAACCCGGATTCCGTGGTGATCGTGCCCGAGCACATGAACCGCACATACACCAAGCAACAGCACGCCCTGGCAGCGGTCGGCGCGATGTTTGATGCGGTCGACGAGTGGAACAAGGTCATGGCCGAAGTGCGCCAGGTCGTCGGCGAGAACTGAGGGAGGCCGGCATGCGAAACGAACCGGAATTGCTGCCTGGCCTGATCCTGCCGTCGAGCTATCAGGTCGTGTTGCGCAGGCGCCTGGCCGAAGTGGCCAGCGCCGCGAGCGCGGCGAATTGCTTGATTGCCCAGGCCCGCGCCGAGGGCATGGTGGAGGCCCTGGAATTGCTGAAAGCGCTTGAACAACAGCAAGTTGAGCGCCTGTATTTGTTGATCGAGCAGGCCGCCACAGCGCGCTTGCTGGAGCTGGAACAGGGTGCCGGCGAGTGATCGACCTGGCGTCATCCGAGGCATAGCGCGAGGCCTGCGGCCCGGGCTTTCGTGCTGCGCATCGAGCCACAGCTGCGCCGTGTCTCGCCCCTTCGGGCTTCAATCCCTCTCGCCTGCGCACCTGGCCCGCCAGGCGCTGCGCGCTCCGCTTGCCCTCCGGCCTGCCGGCCTGCGCGGCGGCCTGCTGGCCACCTTGCCGCCCTTGCGCGTCCTGGGTGTGCTCATCACCCTCCGGCTGGCCGCTATCAGCCCTATTCGCCTACCCTCCGCTGGGCCTATGCCGTCAAGGGGCTTTCGCGGCATATGCTCACTCCCTACGGTCGCTCCGCTATTCCACGGTCCCCATGACGGCGGCCCAGCTCCGGGTAGTCGGGGCTTACCGCGACCAACCGAAGGCTGACGAGCAGATCCACCGGGGGAGGTTCACGCTCCAGGGCAAAAGCAGGGCTGCACCCGCTTCGCGGGCGCGCTTTATGTTTACCTCCCGCTCCCACCTCGGCATCTAAGCAGCTCCGAAAAGCGGGCCGCGTCAAGTCAATTATTCGTCAAAGATTGTTTTACCAACAGTTGACGACAGCGCCACGATTTGAGATACTAACCACGTCGAAGCAATACCGCCTCGACACCCCGGACACCAGCGGCGGCAACCGCTCCGGGGAATCTGCGAAGGAGATACAAAAATGCGTCTTTCCAGCAACTTCCGTAACCCGTGCATGATCCGCAGCGATGCCCCTCTGACCAATGACGAGATTGCCCGCGTGGCGCCCTCGATCTTTGCCGAGGAAGCGCACGACAGCCGTTCGGAACGTTACCTGTACATTCCAACCGTCAAGGTGCTCGATGCGCTGCGCACCGAAGGTTTTCAGCCGTTCATGGCGTGCCAGACCCGCGTCCGCAACACCGACAAACGCGAGCACACCAAGCACATGATTCGCCTGCGCCATGCCAGCAACATCATGAGCAAGGAAGCGAACGAAATCATTCTGCTGAACAGCCACGACGGCAGCAGCAGCTACCAGATGATGGCCGGCAAGTTCCGTTTCGTGTGCGCTAACGGGCTGGTCCTGGGCGATATGGCGATGGATCAGAAAGTGCGCCACAGCGGCCGCATCGACGTAGTAAACGACGTTATCGAAGGTGCCTATGAGGTGCTGGGCCAGTTCGAGCAGATCGACGCCAACCTTGACGACATGCAGCACTACCACTTGCGCCAGGAAGAGCAAGAAGCGTTCGCCATGGCGGCCCTGGCCTACCGCTACGACCCATCCGAAGGCCCTGCCCCGGTCACGCCGTCGCAACTGCTGATGCCGCGCCGTGCCGAAGACCGCGCAAGCGATCTCTGGACCACGTTCAACCGCGTGCAGGAAAACACCATCAAGGGCGGCTTGCGTGGCCGCAACAAGCAAGGACGCCGGACCACTACCCGCGCCGTTAACGGCATTGACCAAGACGTGAAACTCAATCGCGCCTTGTGGGTACTGGCCCAGGCCCTGCGCAGCGGCCAAGCCGCCGCGTAACTGGCGAGCCGGGCGCTAGTCGCCCGGCTTTCCCCCGCCCTTGGAGGATCGAACCATGTGCAAAGTCTTCTATGTCCCTGGCCATACCGCGATCATCGACTATGCCCGCCAGATCGGGCCGAACATGTGGATGGCCCAGCATTCCGGCCTGATGCTGCCCGAGCTGCGCGTGCGTTACCCCGGCGCCATCCTGGGCGACGAAGAGGCGTTTTTGATCGATCAAGAACGCGCCTACGGCACGCCACCGGCACGCACGACCGCCGCCCGTTTCGAGTTCAACCTTTCGCAGCGGCCCGTCATCGACTACCACGCCGACGAGCTGGGCGCGTCGTTCAAGCTGGCCGACCTGGACCACGGCAACATGACGACGATTTTTGCCCAGTGGGGCGGGCGCTATTGGACCTTGACCGGCCTGGCCACCCTTCCCCACCTGCTCATCATGCGCCGCGTTGCTACCCATTCCCTGGCCGTGGCCAAGGCCTAAGATCGAGGAACCGACCATGACCTACGAACGCACGTTGGAAGCCTACCGATCGTTACTCAGGGCTAACCCTGGCCACGGCCTGCTCATCCCTGGGGATTGCGTGGCGTTTCTGCTCGACTCTGACCAGCTTTACGCCTGCCAGGTGCAGGACGGGCGGCCACTCTTGGCGTGGATGTTCCCCATCACCGCCGAAGCCTGGGACGAAGACGACGAAGCGTGGTTGAGCGATCCGGGCGGCCTGGAGACTGCCGACGCGATCAACGACCCGCAGTTTGTGCCCCTGCTGGTATGGGACCGCCAGAGACTGGAAAGCGAAACCGTGGCGGCAGTCGCCGCCAAGGTTGGTACCAGTGACCAGGGCGTTGCCATTACTATCGAGCGCAACAACCAGGGGACGTTTTACGTCATCTGGAAAGCCACCGACCAGGGCGTCAAACGGCACCGGCTCCATGCCGGTTCCACAGATGCCCGCCGCCTGGAAGCGCATGCGCGGGGCTTCATCGAGCAAATGAACCAGTAGCACACTTGACCCGTCGCCCTGCCGGCAGCAGGGCATTTAGCCAACAGTAAGGAACCGCGAATGCAGCCCACCCAGCCGAAATACACCGCCGAACAATGGACCGCTTCCCTGCCTGCGCTCCGGGGCATGTCCACCAAAACCCTGGACATTGCCAGGGCGGTGCTGGTGGAGGGCAAGGAACCTATCGAGGTGGCCAACGAGATCGGCCAGTCGCGTCAGCTTGTACACGCTGCAATCAAGCGCGTAACCGCCGTGCTGGAACGCCAGACCGTAGGCCTTGTGCCCGTCATGGTCTGGCTCACCCCCGAGGAAGCCGAGCAGGTCAAGCAGATGGCCGCCAAGCATGAGCAGCCCAAGGAGGCCCAACCAGGGACCACAAAGAAGACACCTAACCGACAGAAAAAGGCCTAGATAGCGCCTGTCTGTCACGGACAGTTTGACTGCTGAGGGATTTGCAGATGCTTACACCAACAGAGGAAAAGGGCGTGCTCGATTACCTGGCCTGCCTTGAATGGGTCGCCAGCGCCGAGGTTGAAGAGATCCGCCAGCGCTTGGAAACAGCGACCGGCCAAGTCCGCGAGGATCTGGTGACTGCGATCAAGCAACAAATGGGCGGGGGCCGTCCCGAATTGGCCTGGTACTTCCACCACCTGGCCAGCGAGAAGATCTAGTGCGAGGCCTGCGGCCCGGGCTTTCGTGCTACGCATCGAGCCACGGCTGCGCCGCGTCTCGCCCCTTCGGGCTTCAATCCCTCTCGCCTGCGCACCTGGCCCGCCAGGTGCTGCGCGCTCCGCTTGCCCTCCGGCCTGTCGGCCTGCGCGGCGGCCTGCTGGCCACCTTGCCGCCCCTGCGCGTCCTGGGTGTGCTCATCACCCTCCGGCTGGCCGCTATCAGCCCTAATCGCCTACCCTCCGCTGGGCCTATGCCGTCAAGGGGCTTTCGCGGCATATGCTCACTCCCTTCGGTCGCTCCGCTATTCCACGGTCCCCATGACGGCGGCCCAGCTCCGGGTAGTCGGGGCTTACCGCGACCAACCGAAGGCTGACGAGCAGATCCACCGGGGGAGACTCACGCTCCAGGGCAAAAGCGGGGCTGCACCCGCTTCGCGGGCGCGCTTTATGTTTACCTCCCGCTCCCACCTCGGCATCTAAGCAGCTCCGAAAAGCGCGCCGCGTCAAGTCAATTATTCGTCAAAGATTGTTTGACCAACAGTTGACGACAGCGCCCCGATTTGAGATACTAACCACGTCGAAGCAATACCGCCTCGACACCCCCGGACACCAGCGGCGGCAACCGCTCCGGGGCAATCTGCGAAAGGAGATTCAACCCATGACTATCGAAACCCACATCCTGTATTTGGGGTCGCCTCAGAGAACGGAAAATAAAGCACGCTAAGCTAGTTGCAACGGTCGTCGTAGTGGCCTGAACTGCCCGCGCCGATCTGGGTGCTGCTGCGCCTCCATAGGAGGCTTCTTCGCACGCCGCAGCGGTGATGGTCGGGAGTGCTGGTGGCTCGAGGTTCTGGGCAAAGGTGCTAAGACCTGACCGATGCCAGCCGCCAGCGAGTTGGTCGATGAACTGATGCGGTACCGGCGATTACAGCAAAGTCTCTGCGGCAATCGCTCCAGTCCGCGTTTCGTAGCGGTGCACGCTGCTGGTTGCCGTCGACTGGCGAGGGGCATCATGCGTACCTGGCCGGTACACCATGATCATGATTGGTCGGGCTCGAATGTTCCTGGCAACACAAAGCAAGCTTTCCATTGCGTCACTATTTCGCGGTGCGCAGTCATGTCGGTGACGCCGTGTTGCCCGAAGTCACCGCGAGCTACAGCGTCTGCAAGACCATCAATGACGTACATCCGGACGTGAAGTTCTTCCAAGGAACAGGTTTCCAAGCCTGCCATTGCGGCATATCCCGTGGCCGCTTCGACCGCAAGCCGACGGACCGTCACCTTTGCCTCTCGAACCGTAGGCTCAGTGCTCTGAAGTACGGTCGCGTGGGACCGCAGCACGACCAGGTGGCGACGGCTTTCAATGAGTGCCTGCGCGAACCGTGTTGCTACGTCGTCAAGAGCGGTCCCCGCTTGCAGATAAGACAAGCAGGCATCTCCGAGCTGCTGCGCCTCAGCCACTGCCAGCCGCTCAAAGGCTGCGGCAAAGACTTCGGTCTTGTTCCTGAAGTGCTTGTAGAAGGTGGCGGGTGCCAAGCCCCCGCGTCTGGCGATCTTGTTGGTATCGGTCTCAAAGTAGCCGACCTCCACCAGCTCCTCACAGGCTGCATCAAGCAGTCGTTCCCGTGTGGCACGGTTGGCAGCGACATTGACAGGGTGGTTCCGAAGACGAGGCATAGATGCATTGTACCTCAATTGGTGATAAACTTATCGCCAATAAAAGTCTTTGGCAAGGAGTGCATTCGTGACGACGCCTGGTGAGTTTGATTTCGTTGTGATCGGCTCAGGCTTTGGCGGCAGCGTTTCTGCGCTTCGCTTGGCCGAGAAGGGTTACCGCGTTGCAGTGCTGGAGCAGGGGCGGCGCTGGACTCCTGAAGATCTGCCTCGAACCAATTGGAATCTCGCCCGATGGGTTTGGCGTCCCGCCTTGGGCCTGCGCGGGTTCTTCAACATGCGCTTCTTTCGGCATGTGGTCGTGCTTCATGGCTGCGCGGTGGGTGGTGGGTCAATCACCTACGGCAACACATTGCTAGTTCCCCCTGAGCATGTTTGGCAGCAAGGCAGTTGGGCGGGACTGGGCGAATGGCAAAAGGAGATGCCCGCCCACTATGAATGCGCCAAGCGCATGTTGGGTGTGACCGTCAACCGACGTTTGGGGCCCGTCGACCATCGACTGCAGGAAATGGCCAAGGTGGTCGGTGCCGAATCGACGTTCTATCCCACTGACGTGGGGGTCTTCTTTGGCCCAGAAGGCGCCACGCCAGGGACAAGTCATGACGATCCCTACTTTGGCGGAGAGGGCCCATCACGTAAATCGTGCATCGGGTGCGGCGGATGCATGGTGGGATGCCCACACGACGCCAAGAACACGCTGGACAAAAACTACCTATTTCTGGCCGAGCGACGCGGCGCAAAGGTCTTCCCAGAAACCAAGGTCGTCGATGTTCGACCAGCCGGGAATAAAGACGGCACCGATGGCTACATCATCGAAACCGTTTCCACGGCCGTCGGTGGCAAAAAGCAGCGCAAACAGATGCGCGCTCGAGGTATCGTCTTTGCGGCCTCGTCACTGGGTACGCAAGAATTGCTGTTCCAGCTGAGAGAGTGCGGTTCGTTGCCTGCCATTTCGCTGGCTTTGGGACAACGGGTGAGAACGAATGCAGAGTCGCTCATCGCAGTGCGATTCCCGGGCTCGAAGCTTGACCTCTCGGAGGGCATTGGCATCGGATCAGGCCTCCACATCGACGCGCACACGCATATCGAAGCAGTACGCTACCCCAAAGGGTCTGATTCCATGGGCTTGATGACCACGGTCATGACATTGGGGCGTCCGGGATGGACACGGGTATTCACTTGGATTGGCACCCTCGCCAAGCAATTGCTCACCCATCCAGTGACCACGTTACGGGCGATGTCGCCCTTCGGCTTCGCTCGCGAGACCATGATCTTTCTTTGCATGCAAACGCTGGACGGGCATTTGACGATGCGGTGGGAGCGACCATGGTTCTGGCCGTTCAAGAAGACGCTCATGACGCACGGGCAGCCCATACCGACGTTCATCCCTGCCGCCAATGACTTTGCCGTGAAGGCTGCCCGCGCCACTGGCGGCATCGCGCAAACAACCCTCTCCGAAATCCTGCTCAACGTTCCCATGACTGCGCACTGCATGGGCGGTGCAGCCATGGGACGAAACGCCGCTGAAGGCGTGTGCGACGGTCAAAACCGCGTGTTTGGCTACCGCAACATGTATGTCTGCGATGGATCGATGCTGGGAGCCAATCTAGGCGTAAACCCGAGTCTGACCATTACCGCGCTCACCGAGCGTGCAATGTCAAAAATCCCTGACGCGCAGCATCAGGACTGGAACGCCATTGGAATGGAGAACGCCACATGAACAATCTGCACGACCTCTTTCAACGGCAACGGCACGCCTCGCGTGAAAACGTGCTTGACTACGCCCAACGCATGGCAGCGTTGGGCGGGCTTCTTAACGCAATCCTTGCCAATGAGCGGGCACTTGTCGACGCGCTGCACCAGGACTTCGGCCGTCGCCCAACGCAGGAAACCCGTCTTCTGGAAATCATGCCGGTCGTCGACGAAATTCGCTATATCCGCCGCCATTTCCACAAGTGGATGAAGCCCCGGCGTGCCAGCGTGAACTGGCAATTTTTGCCCAGCAAAGCCAGGGTGGTGTATCAGCCTTTGGGGGTGGTCGGTGTCATAGGCGCATGGAACTACCCGGTGATGCTGACGCTCTCGCCATTGGCCAACGCGTTGGCTGCGGGCAACCGGGTGATCGTCAAACCTAGCGAACTGGCCCCTGCCACCGCAGACGTCATCCACAGAATGATCCAGCAGTGTTTTGCGAACGATCATGTCGCCGTCGTGACCGGGGGATCTGACCTCGCAGCGGCGTTTGCTGCATTGCCCTTTGACCACATCCTCTTCACGGGGTCAACACGGGTGGGCACTTTGGTGGCGCAAGCGGCGGCGGCCAACCTGACGCCTGTCACCTTGGAATTGGGAGGCAAGTCTCCGGCGTTGGTGCACGAATCGTTTTCCACGGCAGTGGCTGCCGACCGAATCTGCTCCGCGAAGTTCTGGAATGCGGGCCAAACCTGTGTGGCGCCAGATTACGTCCTGGTGCATGAACATCAGCTTGAAGCATTTCAAGCGGAGGCTGCCAAGGTGGCGTTCCGCCGTCATGCCAACCCCGTTTCGAGTGCCGATTACGCATGGATGGTGAATCAAGCAGGGTACGACAGGATGCAGGCGCTTCTGCAGGATGCTCTTGACAAGGGGGCGACTGTCGTACCTCTCGTTCAGAACGAAGAGACACGTCCTGCGGGAAATCGCGCTTTCGCACCAGTCATTGTGGTTGGGGTTACGGACACCATGCGAGTGATGCAGGAGGAAATATTTGGTCCGATCTTGCCAGTGCTTACCTACCGAACGATGGAGGATGCCATCAAGTGGGTCAACGACAGGCCCAGGCCATTGGCGCTGTATTATTTTGATCATGATCGGCGCCGCATCGCCAGCGTAATTGATCGAACGGTGTCTGGCGGTGTCACTGTCAATGACTGCATTTATCACCTGGCGCAGCATGACCTACCGTTTGGCGGAATCGGGCCAAGCGGACAGGGTGCGTACCACGGTTTTGATGGCTTCGTCACCTTTTCCAAGAAAAAGGGAGTTCTTCTGCAGAGCGATCTGACGGCAAACATTTTTGGAAAACTGACCAAGCCGCCCTATACCAAGTGGACGGATCGCATGGCGACACTCCTCATAGGCAAGTCCGTGAAACATCCATCGCCAGTGTCCAGGCGAGTCATCAAGATCACAGCCGCCTTGCTGGTCGTCGGAGCTATTGGCATCGCTTCCGTCTGGGCACCAGACCGTCCCGTTGAAGAACTCATTCCTACCTTGGGACCTGCGCCATCACAGTTCATGGATGTGGATGGAATGAAAGCACACGTCAGAGACGAAGGGCCAAGCGACGATTCCGAGCCCATCGTGCTTTTACACGGCACTTCCTCCAGCCTCCATACCTGGGATGGTTGGGTGTCTCAATTGAAGTCGCAGCGCCGCGTGATCCGAGTAGACCTACCGGGCTTCGGTCTCACGGGGCCGAACCCCAATGGCAAGTACGACATTGAGACTTACTCTCATTTTGTGGCATCACTGATGAGTCAGTTGCATGTGCAGCATGCGGTGCTGGTGGGTAATTCGCTGGGGGGTTATGTGGCGTGGAAGACAGCCGTGGACTACCCGAGCAGAATCACGAAATTGATTCTGATTGATGCCGCTGGCTACAAATACGAGTCGCAATCGGTTCCCCTCGGCTTCAGGCTGGCTCGCATCCCACTCCTCAGTCCAGTCATCTCCCATATATTGCCAAAGAGCATCGTCGCCAACAGCGTACGCAATGTGTACGGTGACCCGTCAAAAGTGACGCCTGCGTTGATTGAACGCTACTACGAGACCACGTTACGCGCGGGCAATCGAGAGGCTGTTGTTGCCCGTTTCAACCAGATGAAGGGCGGCGAATTCGAGCGAGAGATCAAGGAGGTAAAACAACCGACTTTGATCATCTGGGGCGGAAAGGACAGGCTGATACCACTTGAGTATGCCGAACGTTTCCATCATGACATTCCTGGCAGCACGGTCATGTTCTTCAACGGGCTCGGTCATGTCCCTCAGGAAGAGGCCCCGCTGGAAACCGTCAAGGTTGCCCAAGAGTTCCTCACTATGAAGCCAGCCGCGAAATG
>NZ_JBMPGN020000003.1:0-3092 GCF_049325675.2 Pseudomonas sp. HS6-2
TACAACTGATGAGTAGCTTGCTTGAAACGGTATCGTCACGAGTGCAAGATACCGAGGCGCTCACAAAGATGAGACGCCAAAAACAACAAAACCCGGATCATTGCCGTTGGCGCGGCTCCCCGGGTTTCATCGTCGAATTAACGGGGATAGTATGACCATCACGCACGTGATTTATCAAGTGCCGACCCCCGCCAGGACTGGCGGAGGCGGCTGTGAAGGCACCGGACTGCGAGCGTAAAACCGCTGGTCGGAGCGCTGCCTCGGGAAGTACGCGAAATCCTCTACCCCCCCAAGACCTGCGGGCGAAGCTGCAGGCCAACCGGGCGGAGCGCTATGACCTCCTTGCATCTGCACGGGCCCTGTTCCTCAACGAGGGGAAACGGGAAGGTTTGCTGCACCCGCAAAACTGGCACCGCACAGCTAAGTGCAAGTGGACGCCAGTGTCGGCGACCATTGGTGTGCACGCCTCGCGTGAGCATGGCAGCGCCTTCTACAGCGGCGTGATGAACTGCGGCAGTGTTTGGGCGTGCCCGGTCTGCGCGGCGAAGGTCCAGGAGCGTCGCCGTGAAGAGGTTGCCAAGGCGGTGACCTGGGCCGATGCCCAGGGGCTGCAAGCGGCGATGGTCACCCTCACCTTCCCCCATTACGCCTGGCAGCAGCTGGCGGAGCTGCTGGAGCAGCAGAAGACCGCGCTGAAGTACCTGCGTGAGGGTTCGCCCTGGACCCGCTTCAAGAAGGCCACCGGCTACCAGGGCCTGATCCGTTCGCTGGAACTGACCCATGGCGACAATGGCTGGCACCCCCACACCCATGAACTGTGGTTCGTCGATGCCGGTACCGATGCTGAGACGATGAAAAAGACCGTGCTCGAGCGCTGGAAGACCAGTTGTGCGCGTGCGGGTTTGCTTGACCTGGACAACGTTGACCAGGTCGTCGCGTTCGAGGCGCACGCCGTCGATGTGAAGGGCTGGTGTACGGCCAGCGACTACCTGGCCAAGCAGGACGACAGCCGCCACTGGGGGGTGGACGCGGAGATTGCCAAGGCCTCGACCAAGGCCGGGCGAGCCAAGGGCAAGCATCCGTTCGCACTGCTCACCCTGTTCCAGGGCGGTGATCTCAAGGCCGGTCACCGTTTCCTCGACTACGCCGCGGCGATGAAGGGCAAGCGACAGTTGTTCTGGTCAGCGGGACTCAAGGCCAGGGTCGGCGTGATCGAGCAGAGCGACGAGGAAGTGGCGGAGGAGCAGCGTGACGACGCCGATCTGCTTGGCCACCTGGAGATCGAGCAGTGGAAGTTGATCCGTCAGGCGGGGCTGCGTGCGAAGGTCCTGGACCTGGCGGAGAGCAATGGTGGTTGGGTGGCAATCCTGCACCTACTGCGCTCGCTTCAAGCACGGTGTAGCGTTTCGGAGCCGCCAAACCACAAACGAATCATTTTCGCGGGCGCGAAAATATCCGCGTTAAATCGCCCCCCTTTCCTTGCCCCTGGTAACGGCTTGAGTTCCACGGTGGAACTCCTTGAGCTAGGGGTAGCTCACCCTACGAGCTACCCATAGCTCAACCTTTAGCGTTGAGAATCAACCTATTAGGTTGGGCTGGAATCCCAGCTTGGCTCCTCAAAAGCAGCCCCTCAAGTGTCACGTTGCAGTCGTTTTGAACGGCAGAGCAACGCAGAAAGGCGACCTGGCAACGTTAGCCGCAAAGGAATGTGAAATGCGATCTGCAGGGCAAGACAGGTGGAGTTAGCTAACGCAACTCCACGTCTTGCCCATTCGCCTACCGGCTCAAGGGACCAGTTTCCGAATCGGAAACTGAATCAGCTTCGCTTCTTGGCACCTCCCGGACCGTGCACATCCTCCAAGTCGATCTTGGTGACCACACCGGTATTGGGATCCGCACAGTCGAAGGTAAGCCGCCAGTTCCCGTTAACCTCCAGCTCATACCGGTCCTTGTGACCAGTGAGGGGCTTGCAGTCCTTAAGCCGGCCGTAACCGCCCTTGATATCCGAGAGTGACCTGGCGGAATGCAAGTGGACGAGAAGGCGTCGAAGGACCTTGATCCAATCGGCGTTCAATCCTGCGGTCTTCGTTGCGTTGCTGGCCCAGAAAGCTCTCAGCGGTTTGTGTAAAATCTCGTTGTCGTTCTCAATCATGATGATTCCTTGTAATAGTTGACATAGCTGTCACGGTTTGATAGAATCACCATACCCAATAGCGATTCTTTCACCTGACATAAATAGCTTACCACTATGAGCTGGATTTGTCAATAGAGAAAATCTATTTAAGCTAAAAGTTGCTCGTTGCGCAACATGCAACGTTGGAGTTGTTACAATGATCACTATGCATCCCGGTGAGTACCTGGAGATGGCGTATGTGGAACCTTACGAGATCAAGCAGGCAGACCTAGCTGAAAGCCTTGGCGTTTCGACTGCCGCAGTATCTCGATTGCTTGCTTGTAAGTCCGACCTATCTCCAGAAATGGCCGTGCGCCTATCTTACGTTTTTGACCGCTCTGCCGAGTCCTGGATGGCTCTTCAGTCTGACTACAGTCTGTCGATAGCGCGTGATGCGGTGAATCCGAAGTTAGTGAGAAAACTAACTGGATTTGAACCAGCCTTCGCTTGATTTACTTTCCCAAAGCCCGCTTCAAGCGGGCTTTTTATTTTGTAGCTCATTGGTTTTCGATGCGGGATGGAGGCCGGGTCAAGGCTCGCGAAGCGACCGCGAAGCGGCTTGGCCTTGACGTGGCCGGAGTCCCATACGCTAAAGGCTGGTGTGCCGGGGCGCTCTTCCCCGGCGCACCTGCCTCGCGGCGAGCAGCCCCCGGAGGGCCACCGGAGGTGCTTTTGATCTTATGCAAACCCCTGCTGATGGCACGCGTTGTCGTGACGTTAAAATCAAATCGTCACTAGCGGGGGTATGGATGAAGATCACGATTGAATTGGAAAGCTTTGCCGTAAAGGCTCTGCTGGCTTTATCGGTTGCTGTGTGGTGTGCCTGGGACGGTCAGCCAGAAGTGGCTGCTACTGTGGCGGCATTAGTTGCGTCGATCAGGTCTTAGGAGGGGAGTAATGTCGACCTGTACGAGCGACG